>DATGLG010000001.1:0-21717 GCA_035294245.1 Alphaproteobacteria bacterium
GAAGCAGCTCAGGGAACACATCGATGCCTTCATCGAAAGCTACAACCAGTCCGCAACGCCTTTCGTTTGGACCAAGAGCAAAGTCGCGCAGCGCCCTTTCAAGGGCCGCCGTCTCAGCGACTTATGATCCCGAGTACTAGCTTGGCACCCTCTCGAAGCTCCGCAGCTCTCCGCCGAGCCGCACCCAGGGCTGGGCACTGGCGCAGTAAATCTGCATTGTTGGCTTCGCCCAGCTCGGGTCATCGAGCGTGCCCATCCCGATCATTACGACGCCGGGCATCATCTCCGCCTCGTCCATGACGGAGGCGCCGCAGTCGGGGCAGAAACGCCGCTCGATCGGCTTGCCGCTATCTCCCAGCTTGGTGAAGCCTTTCAAAGCTCCCGTCACCGTGACCGCGGACTTCGGCAAGCCGATCACCGCCGCAAAGGCGCTGCCGGTGAACTTTTGGCAGTCATGACAATGACAGAGCCCTACGAATACGGGCTCCGCATCGGCGCTATAGCGGACTTTGCCGCACAGGCAGCCGCCGGTCACCAAAGGCATGGGCGTTATCCTCCCTTTCGCTTGTTGTTATAGAATGCCAAAGACCATGCCATGCCCGTGCGCGGCGATACAACCGCCAAAGTCATCACATTTCTGTCACTAAGCGACGGCCGGGCCTCGCTTCCGCTCGACCCTCCAACCCGATCTGAGATCAGCCCGCTCTAAGCGGGCCGCACCTCGAACAGGCAGGCGTCGTGCTCGCCCTCGGCGGCGCAATGGATTTCCTCGGAGGCGAGGGGTCCGAAGGGGCGGCCGAGCGCCTCGCCGACATGGTCGAGGGCGCCCACGAACCAGCCGCGGAACGGATAGCAGAGCTTGCGCCGCTCGCCCTCGCCATGGTGATGAAGCACGAAGACGGAGTGCCGCACGCCAATGCGCGTATGGCCGGTCGCGCCGTCGTGATCGAGGATCGTGAACTGCGCCCAGCCGCGCTGGCTGAGCCGCTTCATGTAATGGCGAAACACGTCGAAGCCGTGCAGCCCGTGGGTCGCCGCCTCCTTCCGGCACCATTGGTAGGCGGAAAGCCGGCCCGACTCCCACCACAGCCGGCGCGTCGCCTCCGCGCCGAGGCCGGCCTCCACGGCGTCGTGCAGGTTCACGAAGAAATGGCGCGGCACCAGGATCATGGGCATGCCGTCGACGCTCCAGATGCCGGTATCCTCGTCGACCTCGATTGGGACCTGCGGCTTCGCCATGGCCTTCCCCGCTTGCTGCACGGCCGCGCGCGAAAAGGGGCGCAGCGCCCGCGACGATACCGCGGGTGCCGAATGCTTGGAAGGTGGCTGGATCAGCCTCGCAACACTCCGTTCTTCGGCGCCGGATATCTCACCGAAGCGCTCTCGCCATCGCCGGTGACGAGGATGTCGACCATGCCGATGAAGAGCCCGGTCTCCAGAATGCCCGGAATCGCGTGCAGCTGCCGGTCGAGCAGCGCGGGGTCGGCGACCTCGCCGAGCCGGCATTCGGCCAGCAGGTTTCCGTTATCGGAGCGGCGCGGGCCGCGCTCGCCCGGGCGGAACCGCGCCTCGCCGCCCGTCACCGCAGCAGCGCGCTTCAGTGCGAAGCTCGCCCCATAGGGCAAGAGCTCGAGGGGCAGCCAGGTTTGGCCGAGCCGCTCGACGAGCTTGCTGCCGTCGATCACGAAGACGCGCTTCTGCGCGATGCTTGCGAGTACCTTCTCCCGCAGATGGGCGCCGCCATGCCCTTTGATCATGTTGAGGTCGCGGTCGACTTGGTCCGCGCCGTCAATGCTCAAATCCACATGGTCGATGGAATTGAGCGCGACCAGAGGCAAGCCCAGCCGTGCCGCGGCCTCGGCGGTGCGTTGCGACGACGGGACGCAGGTGACGCGGAGCCCCGCCGCGATCCGCTCCGCCAGGGTCGGAAGGCCGGCCTCGACGGTCGAGCCGGTGCCGAGGCCGAGCACCATGCCCGCCTCGACGAAGTCGAGAGCCCTGACCATGGCGGCGCGCTTGGCGGTATCGGCGCTCATTCATGTCCTCACGGGCATGATAATAGCTCGGGTCCCGCGCACATATGGGGGACGCGGATCTCCTCCGCATAGCAAGCGTCGTGCCCTTGGTCCCAGCCGCGATGGTAAGCGGGGTCGGCGGCGTAGCGGCGGTCGTCCTTCCGATATTCCAGCTGATAGCCGGGCCGGTTGGCATCCGTATAGCCGCTCGCGCAGCCGTCGAGATAGCCGAGCTGGAAATCCGGCGGGCCGGGCGGCGGAATGTCGGGATTCACCAGGCCGGCACTGCAGCCGAGAAGGCCGCCGGCGAATGCCGCGGCCGCGAGCGCCGCGACGATCCGGCATCGGAGCTTCGGCAATACGCGGCGGCTCGTCATCGGGAGAGCGCCGAAGCGGGCGCCCCTACGCCCGCCTGGTCCGCCCCCGGTTCGAGCGCGCGGCGCCGCTCCGGCGCGAGGAAGCCGAGGGTCCGCGAATAGATGCGGATGAATTCCATCAGGGCACCACCCTACCGTTCTCCGCCTCTCTATGGCATGCGCGGAACTTTCTACATATCCGCGGGTTCTAGACTCGGTGTCCGCGAGGTGCGGGGGACGCTCGCTGCCCATGAGTCCTTCCCTCCCGTTCATTGCACCAAGCGGCGCGACACAAAGCGGAGGATCTCACCATGGATGTCAGCTTGAAGAGTGGAGTCGACAGCGCCACCCGCGCTGCCCGGAATGCCGTGGAGACGATCGGCGAGCAAACCCATCGGCTGCAAGAGGATCTCACGGCCCGCGGCCGGCGCTCGGCGGAAGTGGTGCGCCATCAAGTCGAGGAGCGTCCGATCACCAGTATCTTGCTCGCCTTCTGCCTCGGCCTCGTGATCGGCAGGATCGCGCGTTGACCGGCGGCGGCCCTGACGCCTATGCGCCGTTCGGCTGCGGAAGCGGCCCTTGAGCGGAAAGCGGATGCTCCTCCGCGGGGAAAGCGCCGTCCCCCATTCTCGAAGCCTCCTCTTCGGGCCATTCGCCGATGACGCGGGCTGCGCTCCAACTCATGAAAGCGGGCGGGTTCGGCGTCGCGACAAGAGGCTGTGCGAAGCTCGGGTCGTGATAATAGGGGTAATCATAGGGATGGTAGTCATAGGCCGGAAAGCCGCAGGAGAAGCCAAACCACGCGCCCCAGCTCCAGCCCCCGCCGCAGCACTGCCCGTACCAGCTATAGCCATAGGCGTAATCCGGCCCCTCGCGGCCCTCGGTCCGACCCGATGCGACCGGCAGGGGACTCTTGCCATGCGCAACCGCTACTGCGAGCTGCCGCAGCGCGCGCATCGGCAGGGACAGAACGGCAGCAATCGCCATGCCATTATCCTACACCTAATAAAGGCCGATGTAAGGCATCTCCCGCGGATGTGAAGAAAATTTAATCTGCGGAACTCTCGGAAATGTCGTGAGAAATGCGCGGCTTGCCTGGTGCGGCAGCTTGCCGGCGGGAGCGCCGCGTTGGCCCTCTCGTCGCGATGCCTCCGCCGGCCGTGCCACGGAATTGTCACGGCTTTCGCGTCGGCAATTTGGCTATTTTGCCGCTCCGCCGCAGATGCGGCGAGATCTCAGCCGCAAAGGTGGGCGAACGACGAGCGGGACCTTTCACCGGTTGCAAGACGTGATCAAGATCGCCCGGCACCCTCGGCGCATATGGCGTGCCGAGGCCCGGGATATGGGCCGGCCTCGTCCGCACGGATCTGAGCGCATCTCGCGTAAGGCGTGGAGAGGCGGGCTGGTCATCGGCATCCTGATCGGCGGCCTGCTCGCAGGCGGCGCGTCGCTCGCGGCGGAAGACAATCCTCAGGGCTCGCCGCCGGCAACCTCGACGCAGTCCCCCGCTCAACCCGCGGCACCCACCGAGGCGGCGCCACCCGCGCAAGCGCCTGCTCAAGCCGCCCCGCCAACGCAAGCAGCGCCATCCACGCCGGCGCCTGCGCAGGCCGTGCCGCCGGCGCAGCCGACGCAAGCCACGCCGCCGGCGCCTGCGCAGGCCACGCCGCCATCCGCTGCGCCACCGAAGCAGCAGCCGACGCCACCCGCGCAGCAGGCGCCAACGGCAACCCCCGGCGGGAAGACCAAGGATGGCACGCCGACGACCGTCCTCAGCAAGGACAATATCCAGGGCGTGCTCGGCAAGGACGTGAAAAGCGAGACCGGGCAGGACATGGGGCGGATCGTCAACGTCATCGTCGACCGCGCCGGAAAGCCGCGCGCCGCCGTCATCGATTTCGGCGGCTTTCTCGGCGTCGGCAGCCGGAAGATCGCCGTCGACTGGAACGCATTGCACTTCGCACCGGACGGCAAGACGGACCAGGTGACCTTGGATCTCACACGGGACCAGGTGAAGGCCGCCCCCGAATACAAGGAGGGAAAGCCGGTCGTCGTGCTGGGCGCCTCGGGGAGCACGCAAACGGTGCCCGAAAACGATCTACGATGAGACTGGAGTAGCGAGCTGGCCCGCGCATGGTCACAGCGCCGCGTCGAATCCGCCGACGCCGGCACGCCGACAGACGTCCCGCGGCCATCGGGGGACCGCGCCCCGTCGCGGCCGTCCCAGCGCAGCTTGCGCGGCCTGGACGGTTTCAACTTCTTCATCGCCAATGTTCAGACCGGCTTCGGCCCCTTCATTTCCGTCTATTTGACGGCGGAAGCCTGGACCCAGGTCGATATCGGCCTCGTGCTGACGGTAAGCGGCATCATCGCGCTGGCCTTTCAGGTGCCCGGCGGCATCATGGTCGACGCCATAAGCTCGAAGCGCACGGTCGCCACTGCGGCGGTCGCGGCGGTGGCGGGGAGCGCGCTCCTCCTTGCGGCCTGGCCCATCTTCCCCCTGGTGCTTCTCGCCGAGGTGCTGCATGGCCTCGCGAGCTGCCTCTTGAGCCCGGTGATCGCGGCGATCAGCCTCGGCCTCGTCGAGCGCGCCCTCATCAGCGAGCGCCTCGGCCGCAATGCGCGCTTTGCCTCCATCGGCAACGGCATCGCCGCCGCGGCGATGGGAGCCTGCGGCCGGCTGCTGTCCAGCCGGGCCGTGTTCTATTTCACCGCCTTTCTCGCGGTACCGGCGCTCTTTGCTCTCTCGCGGATCCGCCCCGCCGAGATCGATCCGGTGCGTGCGCGCGGCGGCGTGCCCGAGATTCCGACCGAGAACCCGGTCGGTCGGCTCCACGGCATCGCCGACAATGCGCCGCTCCTCATCTTCAGCGGCTGCCTCGTGCTGTTTCACCTTGCCAATGGCGCGATGCTTCCGCTCATGGGAAGCATCCTGACGATGCGCTCGAGCCAATGGGCCACCGTGCTGATTGCCGCCTGCATCGTCGTGCCGCAGATCGTGGTGGCCCTGTTGTCGCCCTGGATCGGCCGGCAGGCCGAGAAATGGGGGCGACGGCGTCTATTGCTCCTCGGCTTCGTTGCGCTGCCGATCCGCGGCGCCCTGTTCGTCGTGGTGGTGAACCCCTATCTGCTCGTCGCGGTCCAGATGCTCGACGGCATCTCGGCGGCGGTCCTCGGCGTGATGCTGCCCCTCGTTGTCGCCGACGTGACGCGCGGCACCGGCCGGTTCAACGCCGCGCTCGGCGTCGTCGGCACCGCCGCCGGAATCGGTGCCGCGATCAGCTCCACCCTGGGCGGCTATCTGACCGACAGCCTGGGGAGCACGATTGCCTTCCTCTGCCTCGCCGCGATCGCCGCCGCCGCTTTCACCGCCGTGTGGCGTTTCATGCCCGAAACGCAGGGCTTGGCCGCGAACGGGCTTGCCGGCTAGGTGGTCGCGGACCATGGCGGGCACCGGCTCATTGGCCCATGGCAGCACGAGCGCAGCCGTTTTTCACGCAACGGGCGGAGGCTTGCGGCACGGGCCGTGCGGCGAAATGGACGGCCGTGAAATAAGAGGCGCCGAGATTCGTCCATGGTGTGAGGCCCCCGATCCCCCTGACCCGACAAGATCCCGAGATGCCGCTGCGATCGCCGTCCGACTGTCCTCCGCTGCATTCCACCGGTCTCCATCCCCGCCGGCGGCCGGCCGGCTTTCACCCCGGCGATTGAGCCTCTTTGCCCGGCCGGCACTTCCGTTCCAACCGACGAGGAACCCGTTCGTATGAAAATCGCCCAGATAGCTCCCCTGATCGAAAGCGTCCCACCGAAATTCTATGGCGGCACGGAGCGCGTCGTCTCCCATTTGACCGAGGAGCTCGTTCGCGAAGGACACCATGTGACGCTCTTCGCGAGCGGCGACTCCCAAACGGCCGCGGAGCTCGACGCGGTCATCCCCTCGGCGCTGCGTCTGGGGTCGACGGTGCATGATTATCTGCCCTATCACCTGATGATGATCGATCGCGTCGCGAGGCGGGCGGAGGAGTTCGACATCCTCCATTTTCATATCGATCTCGTTCACCTGCCCGTGGTGCGCCTCCTCGCGGACAAGGCGATCGTGACGACCCTGCACGGCCGGCTGGATCTTCCCGAGCTTGCCGCCTTCTACCGCGTGTTTCCCGACGTGCCGCTAATCTCGATTTCCGATGCCCAGCGCGAGCCGATGCCGCCCGTCCGCTGGCTCGGCACCGTGCAGCACGGCTTGCCCCCCGAGCTCCATCGGTTCCATGGGGGCCCGGGGGAGTATCTCGCATTCCTCGGTCGGATCTCGCCGGAGAAGCGACCGGACAAGGCCATCGCCATCGCCGAGCGCGCGGGCATGCCGCTCAAGATCGCCGCCAAGGTGGACGCCGCGGACCAGGCTTATTTCGAGAACTGCATCAGGCCTTTGCTCGACAGCCCGTGGGTCGAGTTCATCGGCGAGATCGGCGAGGCCCGGAAGGAGGACTTTCTCGGCAATGCCCGCGCGCTCCTCTTTCCCGTCGACTGGCCCGAGCCCTTCGGGCTCGTGATGATCGAAGCGATGGCGTGCGGGACGCCCGTCATCGCCTTCGCGCGCGGCGCGGTGCCGGAAGTCGTGGAGGAGGGCCTCACCGGCTTCATCGTGCGGGACGTCGAAGGTGCGGTGGCCGCGCTCGAGCGCCTCGACAGGCTCGATCGGGGGCGCATCCGGCGGCGCTTCGAGGAGCGCTTCACCGCCCAGCGGATGACGAAGCAGTATCTGTCGATCTATAGACGCCTGCTGGAAGAGATGTGTTCGGTTGCGGCGTGACGTCCTTGGCGCCGCGCCGTGCGCCGAAGGAACAGCCGATCTCAGCGGAAGTGGGGCAGCGATGACCGAGCAAGCCAGCCTGGTAGAAGCGGAGTTCGATCCGGTTCCGCAATTCTATATTCCGGCGACATCGTCAATCCTCGAGCGCCGGCCGCGGACGCTGAAGCATGGCGACACCTTTGCCGTCTTCGATCATTACGGCGATATCGTCGACGCCGCTCGCAGCCCCGAAGGCTTGTATCACGAGGACACGCGTCATCTCTCCCGCTTGGAGCTCTTGATCGAAGGCCGCCGTCTC
This sequence comes from Alphaproteobacteria bacterium, assembly GCA_035294245.1. Taxonomy (GTDB): domain Bacteria; phylum Pseudomonadota; class Alphaproteobacteria; order JACZXZ01; family JACZXZ01; genus DATGLG01. Next base: position 7,480 of record DATGLG010000001.1, read on the forward strand.
CTGCTCTTGAGCTCGACGCTGCAGGACGACAACGCCGTCCTCACGGTCGACCTCGCCAATCCGGACATCTATCGCGGCGGGCATATCGCGCTCTCGCGCGAGAGGCTGCACCTGATCCGCTCCAAGTTCCTTTGGAACGGAAGCTGCCACGAGCGGCTGGCGGTCCATAATTTCGACCTGAGCGCCCATCGCTTTCGGCTCGGCCTGCGCTTCGCCGCGGATTTCGCCGACCTCTTCGAGGTGCGCGGCATCCAGCGCAGCCGCCGGGGGACGACCCGCATCGAGCGGCCGACGCGGGGCGCCGTGATCCTCCGCTATTGCGGCCTCGACGGCGTCGAGCGCACGACGCGCATCGAGTTCACCCCGGAGCCGACCGCGCTCACGGATGACGAGGCGGTCTTCGACATATCGCTAGCGCCCGACGCGCGCACCTCGATTTTCTTCGCGATCCGCTGCGACAGCCCGGACCCGGCGCCCCGCGGCGCCTTCTTCGTCAGCATGCGCGACGCGCGTCGCGCCCTGCGCGCCGCGACCTCGCGTTTCGCGACGGTCGAGACCTCGAACGCTCTGTTGAACCGCGTGCTCTGCCGCTCGGTGAACGATCTCTACATGCTGCTCACCGATACGGCTCAAGGGCCTTATCCCTATGCCGGCATCCCATGGTTCAGCACTGCGTTCGGCCGTGACGGCATCATCACGGCGCTACAGATGCTGTGGCTCGATCCGGCGGTCGCGAAGGGCGTGCTGGGCTACCTCGCGGCGACCCAGGCGCAACGGGTTGACCGTGAAGCCGATGCCGAGCCAGGCAAGATCCTCCACGAGACCCGCCGCGGCGAGATGGCGCGGCTCGGCGAGGTGCCGTTCGATCTCTATTACGGCAGCGTGGACGCGACGCCGCTCTTCGTGCTCCTGGCCGGCCGCTATTTCGAGCGCACCGGCGATCGGGCAACGATCCAGGCCTTGTGGCCGCACGTCCAGGCGGCCCTGCATTGGATCGACGCCTATGGCGACCGGGACGGCGACGGCTTCGTCGAATATCAGGCGCACGAGGGCAAGGGCCTCACCAATCAGGGCTGGAAGGATTCCAGTGATTCGATTTCTCATGCCGACGGGCGGCTTGCGGAGGGCGCCATAGCGCTTTGCGAGGTGCAGGCCTATGTCTATGCCGCCAAGCGCCACGCGGCGGCAATCGCCCGGGCGCTCGGTCATGCGGCGGTGGGCGCGGAGCTGGAGCAGCAGGGGGAAGCCCTGCGCGAGCGCTTCGAGGCGGCGTTCTGGTGCGAGGATCTCGGCACCTATGCCATCGCCCTTGACGGCGCCAAGCGCCCCTGCCGGGTGCGCAGCTCGAATGCCGGTCATGTGCTGTTCGCCGGCATCGCCGCTCCGGATCGCGCTGTGCGCGTCGCCGCCACCCTGCTCGGCCGCGATTCCTATTCCGGCTGGGGCATCCGGACGCTCGCCGCCTCGGCGCGCCGCTATAATCCGATGTCCTATCACAACGGCTCGGTCTGGCCGCACGACAATGCGCTGATCGCCCTCGGATTCGGGCGCTACGGGCTCAAGCGGGAGGCGATCAAGGTCTTCGAAGGGCAATTCGAGGCCGTTCAATACATGGATCTGCTGCGGCCCCCCGAGCTCTTTTGCGGATTCGGCCGCCGGCGCAACAAGGCGCCGACGCTTTATCCCGTCGCCTGCTCGCCGCAGGCTTGGGCGAGCGCTTCGCCCCTCGCGTTCCTGGAGGCCTGTCTCGGCCTGCAATGCGAGGACGCGGCACGGGAGGTGCGCTTCGAGCGGCCCATGCTGCCGCCCTTCGTCGACGAGGTGCGCATCCGCCGCCTGCGCCTCGGCGAGGCTCATGTCGACGTGCTGCTGCGCCGGCACCAGAGCGACGTCGCCGTCAACGTCATCGAGCGCAGCGGCGATATCCGCGTCGTCGTGGTGAATTGAGGCGACGCCCTCGCGCCTATCCGCGGCGCAGCGGCCTCGATCCGCTTGCATGGGTGGAGCCCCTATGGCATGGTCCCGCCGCCCGGCGCCGCCGTAGCTCAGTGGTAGAGCACGTCCTTGGTAAGGACGGGGTCGCCTGTTCAATCCAGGCCGGCGGCACCATAACTTCCAGAATTCCCCAGCTCGGCGTGGCCAACCGCTTGACGGCGGGCCGGACGCAGCCACAATCGTCCCATGAGCGACACGACCGATCGCCGTGATCAGGAGAGCGCCGGGGGTGCAAGCCACCGCGGCCCGCGCCTCGGCGCCGAAGGCGAGGCGCGCCGGCGCGAGCGCGAGGCGCGGCTGGCCGAGGCCCTGCGCGCCAATCTGCGCCGCCGCAAGCTCGATACCGGGAGCCGCGCGGGGAGGCCGCCTCGCGCGCCGAAGTCTGCAGGCTGACGCCGGCGCCGCGCCCTCAGTCCGCCCGCTCCCAAAGGAGATCCTGGACCGAGTGCTCGTCGCCGGGCTTTCCCGGCGGGGTGCGGAGAATCATGCGCCCGTCTCCGTCGGGGATGACAAGGCGCTCGACGTCCCGGCCTTCCCAATTGGGAATCCAGCAGATCTCCACGTGATGGATCACCCGGTCCCCGCGGTCGGTGTAGCGGCCGGCATAGGCGATGAGCCGGTCATAAGCCGCGGCCTTGTCCTCCCGGGGCACGGCCGGCCAGGGCCCGCGCAGGCGAGGCCGGCCGTCGCCCGCGATCACGACCATCATGCGCCCATCCGCGAAATAGGCGAGCCGGCCCCGAGCGCCCTTGCCGAAGACGTCGAGAACCTCACCTTCGGCGCGGCGCTCCTGATAATGCAACAGGCGCCATTGGCCGACGAGACGATTCGATGGGTCCATGCGCCTGATCGCCTCCTGGGGCTCCGGTCGAGAAACCTAGCATAACAGCCTATTTCTCTTTGAGAATATCGCGGATCTCCGTTAGCAGCGTCTCGCTCTTGCTGGGCGGCGCGGGAGGCGGCGGCTGCACCTTGAAGAGGCGGTTAACCTGTTGCATGACGATGAAGATGACGAACGCGACAATGACGAAATCGATCACCGAATTGATGAAGATGCCGTAGTTGATGGTCGGCGCGCCGGCCTGCTTGGCGGCCGCCAGGGTGGGGTAGTGGGTGCTGGAAAGGTTGAGGAACAGGCTGGAAAAATCGAGGTTGCCGAGCAGCAATCCGATCGGCGGCATGATGATGTCGTTCACCAGCGAGCTCACGATGCGGCCGAAGGCGGCCCCGATGATCACGCCGATGGCGAGGTCGACAACATTGCCCCGCATTGCGAATTCCTTGAATTCTCTCAGCATCATCCCCTCCGTATTCTGAGATCGCTCATGAGGCGCCGCCGAAGCGGCGCATGGCCGCCATTCTAAGCCCGATGGGCGGCGGGCGGCGTGAGCAAAAAGAAGGTCGCCCCATGGCCCATCGGGGCGATGCAACCCCTAGCTTTCTGCGCCCCGAGCCCGCTATAAGGTCGCGGAACAGCGGCCGATGTGGGGGCGCTCCGCCGTGGGGCGGTGGCGTGGCTCGTTCCGCCCAGCCGGGCCGCAATCCCGAGGATAAGACCCATCCATGGACAAGATCCGCATCCGCGGCGGCAACAGGCTGAAGGGCGCGATCCAGATCGGCGGCGCCAAGAACGCCGCCTTGCCGCTCCTCGCCGCGAGCCTGCTCACGGACGAGACCCTGACGCTCACCAACCTGCCGCATCTCAGCGACATCACCACCTTCGCCAGCCTGCTCGGCCAGCTCGGCGTCGAGATCGAGATGAACGGCCATGTCCCGAATGGCGGCCACGCCGGACGGGCCCTCTCCATGACCGCGCGCGCCATCACGGAGACGACGGCCCCCTACGACCTGGTCCGCAAGATGCGCGCTTCGGTCCTCGTGCTGGGCCCGCTGCTCGCCCGTTGCGGCGAGGCCAAGGTCTCGCTGCCCGGCGGTTGCGCGATCGGCACCCGGCCCGTCGACCTGCATCTCAAGGCGCTGGCCCAGCTCGGCGCCGAGATCGAGCTCGACAGTGGCTATATCAACGCAAGGGCGCCGCAGGGCTTGAGCGGCGCCAAGATCACCTTTCCGATGGTCTCCGTCGGCGCCACGGAGAACCTGTTGATGGCGGCAGCGCTCGCCCGCGGCGAGACGGTGATCGAGAACGCGGCGCGGGAGCCGGAAGTGGCCGATCTGGCGCGCTGCCTCGTCGCCATGGGAGCGGAGATCGAGGGCATCGGGACCGAGACATTGCGCGTATCGGGCCGGCCGAGGCTGCATGGCACCCATCACGAGATCATCCCCGACCGCATCGAGACTGGAACCTATGCGATCGCCGCCGCCATCACCGACGGCGAGATCGAGCTCGTGGGCACCCGTCTCGACATGATCGGCGCGGTGGCCGAAATCCTGCGGGCCGCCGGCGTCTCTCTCGTCGAGACCAATCGCGGCGTGCGGGTCGGCCGCGCCAACGGCGCCGTCAAGGGCGTCGACGTGATGACCGAGCCGTTCCCCGGCTTCCCGACCGATCTCCAGGCGCAGATCATGGCCCTGATGACCACCGCGGAAGGCGCCTCGATGATCACCGAGACCATCTTCGAGAACCGCTTCATGCACGTCCCCGAGCTCATGCGCATGGGCGCCAATATCAATCTCCACGGCACCTCGGCGATCGTCCGGGGCGTGCCGCGGCTCTCCGGTGCCCCGGTCATGGCGACCGATCTTCGCGCCTCGGTCTCCCTGGTCCTGGCCGGGCTGGCGGCGGAGGGCGAGACCGAGCTCAACCGCGTCTACCACCTCGACCGCGGCTATGAGCGCCTGGAGGAGAAGCTCGGCGCCTGCGGCGCTGATATTGAGCGCGTGAAGTCTTAAATGTCGTGAAGTCTTAGATGTAGAGGCACAAGCCCGCGGATTGGACATGGCCGAGCCGTCGCTCTTGCATCTGCGCGCCGAGGACGCCGAGGATCTGGCGGTGGTGTCGAGCTGCCTCCAGGACTCGCTCGTCCCCCTCGCCGATATGCGCTACGAGCGCGCGGCGCGGCGGTTCATCGTCGCGGTCAACCGCTTTCGCTGGGAAGGCTGCGCGCCGTGCACGGAGGCGGGATCGGGACCCAAGGCCGTCTTCGAGCGCATCGCCTGCGGCATCGTTTTCGAGGGGGTGCGGAAGGTGAGCGTGCAGGGGATCGATCAGCAGAAACGAGACCAGCTTCTCGAGCTCCTCGCGGTTCTCACCGGCGACGCCGCCGCGGCGAGGCTGGGCGGCGCGGCGGCATCGGATGCGGGGATCATCCTTCTCGTCTTCGCCGGGGGCGGAACCATCCGGCTCGATGTCGACGACATCCGCTGCCGGATCCAGGATTTCGGCGAAGCCTGGCCGACCCAGTGGCGGCCGTGGCATCGTATCGAATCCTGAGCGCTGCCCTCGCGGCATTCCAGCATCCGCAGCGCGGGAGACGGAAACGTGGCAGACGACGACAATATCGTGCTCGCGGTACCCAAGGGGCGCATCTCCGGGGAGCTGGCGCCGCTCTTCGTGCGCCTCGGCATCGAGCCCGAGGCGGACTTCGCCGACCCGGATTCCCGCCAGCTCAGCTTCCGCACCAACGAGCCGCGGCTGACGATCATCCGCGTGCGCAGCTTCGACGTGGCGACCTTCGTGGCGTTCAACGCGGCCCAGCTCGGCATCTGCGGCCGGGACGTGCTGATGGAGTTCGACTACTCCGAAATCTACGCGCCCCTCGACCTCGGGATCGGCAAGTGCCATCTCGCCGTCGCCGAGCCCGCGGAAATGGTCAAGCGGGACGATCCGCGCCGCTGGAGCCATGTCCGCGTCGCCACCAAATATCCGGAGATCACCCGGCGCTATTTCGCCGCGCGCGGGGTGCAGGCTGAGTGCATCAAGCTCTCCGGCGCCATGGAGCTGGCGCCGCGGCTCGGGCTCTGCCGCCGCATCGTCGATCTCGTCTCGACCGGACGGACGCTCCGCGCCAACGGGCTCGTCGAGGTCGAGCGCATTGCCGAAGTGACGTCCCGCCTCATCGTCAACCGGGCCGCTCTCAAGACGCGGCCGGAGGAGGTGGGGCGCTGGATCGAGCGCTTCCGCGCGGCCGCCCAGGATCTCTCCCATGCCGCTTAGGCTCGACGCGCGCCGACCGGGGTTCGAGCGCGCCTTCGCCCGTCTTCTCGGGGCCAAGCGCGAGGCTGCCGCGGACGTAAATGCGGCCGTCGCCGCGATCCTCGCCGATGTGCGCAAGCGCGGCGACCGCGCCGTCATCGACTATACGCGGCGCTTCGATCGGCTGGCGCTGACGGCGTCGTCGCTGCGGATCGAGGCGTGCGAGCTCGCCGCCGCCGAGCGGCAATGCGAGCGACGTGTCCTCGAGGCCCTGCGCCTCGCCGCGCGGCGCATCGAGGCCTATCATCGCCGCCAGAAGCCGAAGGACCTCGATTACTGGGATCGCGCCGGGGTGCGCCTCGGGGCGCGATGGCGCCCGGTCGGCGCCGTCGGCCTTTATGTACCCGGCGGCACCGCCGCCTATCCGAGCACCGTGCTGATGAACGCGGTGCCCGCCCGGGTCGCCGGCGTCGAGCGGATCGCCATGGTGGTGCCGGCGCCGGATGGCAAGATCAGCCCGCTCGTCCTCGCCGCGGCGCGGCTCATGGGCATCGACGAGGTCTACCGCATCGGCGGCGCCCAGGCCGTCGCGGCCCTCGCTTACGGCACCCGCACGATCGCGCCCGTCGACAAGATCGTGGGCCCGGGCAACGCCTATGTGGCGGCGGCGAAGCGACAGGTCTTCGGCACCGTCGGCATCGACATGATCGCGGGCCCGTCCGAGATCCTCGTCATCGCCGACAAGGACAACGATCCGCGCTGGCTCGCCGCCGACCTCCTGTCCCAGGCGGAGCACGACGAGGCGGCGCAGGCGATCCTCATCACCGACGATGCCGCTGTGGCCGATGCCGTAGCGCGCGCGGTCGAGCGCCACCTCGCCGGACTTCCGCGCGCCAAGATCGCGCGCGCGAGCTGGCGGCGCAACGGCGCCATCATCGTGGTGCGGTCCCTCGATGACGCAGCGCCTCTCGCCGACCGCGTCGCGCCCGAGCATATGGAGCTTGCGGTCGCCCGGCCGGAAGCGCTGATGGCCCGCATCCACAATGCCGGGGCGATCTTCCTCGGCCGCCATACGCCCGAGGCGATCGGCGATTACGTCGGCGGCCCCAACCACGTGCTGCCCACCGCGCGCAGCGCCCGCTTCGCCTCGGGCCTCGGCGTCCTCGACTTCATGCGGCGCACTTCCGTCCTCGGCTGCGGTGCGCGCGGCATCGCGGCACTCGGCCCGGCGGCCGTCGCCTTGGCCGAGGCCGAGGGACTCGAGGCCCACGCGCTCTCGGTGCGGCTCCGCCTCGCGCCGGGGCGCCGCCGAGGCGGATGATGGCGGGCTCGAGACGAGCCGACAAGGATCGCCGCCGGATCGTTCAGATCCATCTCGACGAGAGGACGGTCGTCCGCCGCAGCCGCGACGTGGAGCACGAGCGGGCCGTCGCGATCTTCGATCTTCTCGAGGACAATCATTTCGCGTTGATCGGCGACGATTCGGGGCCTTACGGGCTTCGCCTCTCGATCGAGGAAAGCCGCCTGGTGATCGACATCCGCGACGAGGCGGAGGCGCCCCTCGCGAAGGTCGCCTTGTCGACGCTCCCGTTCCGCAAGCTGATCAAGGACTACTTCACCGTCTGCGAGAGCTATTACCAGGCCATTCGCACTGCGACGCCGTCCCAGATCGAGGCGATCGACATGGGGCGGCGCAGCCTCCACGACGAGGGCTCGGCGCTGCTCAAGGAGCGGCTCGCCGACCGCATCGAGATCGATATCAATACCGCAAGGCGGCTCTTCACCCTGCTATGCGTTCTCCACATTCGGGGGTGAGGAGTCGTGGCGGAGCTTCCGTCGAGCGTTCTCTTCGCCTGCAGCCGCAACGTGGTGCGCTCGCCCATGGCGGAGGCCATGCTGCGCCACCTTCACCACCGGCGCATCTTTGTCGATTCCGTGGGCGTCCGCGCCGGCGAGCCCGATCCCTTTGCCATCGCCGTCATGGAGGAGATCGGAATGTCGATCGCCCGTCATCGTCCCAAGAGCTTCGAGGATCTCGAGGACAGCTCTTTCGACCTCATCATCAGCCTCTCTCCCGAAGCGCAGCATTCGGCTGTCGAGCTCACCCGCACGATGGCCTGCGAGGTCGAGTTCTGGCCCACCTTCGATCCGACTCTCGTCGAAGGCAGCCGCGATGCGCAGCTCGACGCCTATCGCGCCGTGCGCGACCAGCTCATGGCCCGCATCCGCGCGCGCTTCCCGACACCGCTGAGCCCCGTCGTTTGAGGATTCGCGCCGCGGCCGTGGTCTTTGCAGCAAAGCTCGGGCAAGATGCGAGCGCCATGACAGCGCGCATCTGCTCCCTGCTCGTCCTCGCCTCGGGCCTTCTCGTCGTCATATCCGCGGCGGCCCAGGCGCAAGCGCCCAAGAACCAGCCTCTCGCTGTCTTCGATATCCGCCAATACGGGGCCAAGGGCGACGGCATCAGCGACGGCCAGCAGGCGATCGAGGCCGCGATCGAGGATGCGCGGGAGGCCGGCGGCGGCATTCTTTTCGTTCCCAACGGCACCTTTCTCCATAGCGGCGTGCTCGCGCTCGGATCCCGCATCGTTGTGCGCGGGAATGGCCCGTCGAGCGTGCTCGCGGCGAGCGACCCCGCCGCCGCCGCGCTTCGCTTCCAGGACGCCGAGGATTGCCGCGTGCAGGGCGTCAGGCTCACGGCGACGGCGGCAAAGCGCCTGACCGCCAACAACGCCGCCGCGATCCTCTTCAAGGACTCGCGCAGCTGCTCGGTCCGCGACGTCGAGATCGAAGGCGCTGCCGGCGCGGGAATCATCGTCTCCGGCGGCCGCGACATTCACATCGCCGCCAGCGAGATCCGCCGCAGCCGGGGCGACGGCATCTACGTCGCCGACGGGGCGCAACGCATCGTCGTCGAAGACAGCCGCGCCATCGATACCGGGGATGACGGCTTCGCGGCGGTCGCCTTCGCCCGCAGCGCTCTCACTGACGACGTCACCTTCGCCAACGATGTGAGCGAGCGCTCCGGGCGACGGGGCATCGCCTGCATCGGCGCCGCGCATTGCCGCATTCGCGGCAACAAGATCATCGCGCCGGCCGCGCACGGCATCGCCGTCGCTTTCGAGCCCGGGTTCCAGACCCGGCGCCCCCGCGAGGCCGTGCTCGGCGACAACCTCGTCTCGGGAGCCTTGAACGCGGGATTCAACTCCCTCTTCATCGACGGCGCCGATGGCGTCGCCGTGACCGGCGGCGAGATCGACGATAGCACGCCCGTCCTCATTCGCAGCAGCGCCGATGTCGCCCTTGTCGGGCTCACCATCCGCAACGCGCGCGGCGCGCCCGTCATCGCGCGGGATTGCGATCGCCTGACCATTCGCAAGCTGGTCAGCACGGGCTCCCAACGTCCCCGTCTCGATCTCGACAAGAGCTCGTCCTCGGCTCTCCAGGAGAACCGGATCGAATAGGCAGATCCGGCGCGATACCGGCCGGTCTGCCTCTTGCCCGCCGCCGCCGCTTCCGATAGTGCTGGGCGCGGGGTTGAGGACAAGGGCATGGCGGCCGGATGCACGCCTATCTCTGGATCGCGCTGGGCAGCGGGCTCGGCGGCGTGGCTCGCTTTTGGCTTTCGGGCGTGGTGGCCCGGCGCTTCGGCGAGACCTTCCCGCTCGGCACTCTCGTCGTCAACGTGACCGGCTGCTTCGTGATCGGCCTCGCCGCCGCCTTCGGCGGGCCGCAGGCCGGCGCCCTCGGCGGCCCGGCGGTGCGGCAATTCATCATGACCGGCTTCTGCGGCGGCTATACCACGTTCTCGTCCTTCTCTTTGCAGACCTTGAGCCTGGCGCGCGACGGCGCGTGGGGCTATGCGGTCGCGAATGTGCTACTCTCGCTGCTGCCATGCCTCGCGGCGGTTTATGCCGGCCTCGTTCTCGGCGCGGCATTGACGCCTGGCTAAGGAGCTCGACTCGTGCAGGTCCCCCGCAACGCCGTCCTCCTTCGCATCTTCGTGGGCGAGAATGATCGTCACAAGCACCGGCCGCTCTACGAGGCCATCGTGCTCAAGGCCCGCGAGATGGGCCTGGCGGGGGCGACGGTGCTGCGCGGCCCCATGGGCTTCGGCCATTCCAGCCATCTCCACACCTCCAAGATCCTGCGCCTCTCCGAGGATCTGCCGCTCGTCATCGAGCTCGTTGACGACGAGGACAAGATCAACGGCTTCCTCTCCGTGCTCGACGGCATGATGGGCAGTGGCCTGGTGACGATGGAGAAGGTGCAGGTGCTGCAATACGGCAAGCAGAGCCCGAGCTGATCGCCACCCCCGCCTCTCGGGCTCCGGCGCTCGCGTCGGCGTCCCGCGAAATTGCTTGACCCCCAGGGGGGTTGGTCCCATGTTTCCCGTCGCCAAAAAGCAGCTTGGTGAGGGGCATGGCGAAGGAAGACCTGATCGAAGTCTCGGGTACCGTGACGGAGCTTTTGCCGAACGCGATGTTTCGCGTGAAGCTCGATAACGAGCATGAGATCCTGGCCCATACCTCGGGCAAGATGCGCAAGAACCGGATCCGGGTCCTCGCAGGCGACCGCGTCAATGTCGAGATGACGCCCTACGACCTCACCAAGGGGCGCATCACCTTCCGCTTCAAATAGCCGGCGCCCGTGCGAGGGCGCCCTTCCATGGGAGAGACACGGCCATGGGAGAGGCCCCGGCGCGCTTGATCCTGGCCTCGGCCTCGCCCCGGCGTCTCGCACTGCTGCGCCAGATCGGCATCACACCCGATCTCGTCGAGCCCGCGGCGATCGACGAGGCGCCCTTGAGACGGGAATTGCCGCGCGCCCATGCCTTGCGTCTGGCCGAGGTCAAGGCGAGAGCCGTCGCGGCCCGGCATCCGGCCGCCTTTGTGCTCGGCGCCGACACGGTGGTCGCCTGCGGCCGGCGCATCCTCCCCAAGGCCCTCGACGAGCGCACGGCGCGCCGCTGCCTCGAGCTTTTGTCCGGCCGGCGTCACCGTGTGATCGGCGGCGTGGTGCTCCTGGCCCCGGACGGGCGCATGGCGCGCCGGATCGTGGTGTCCATCGTCGCCTTCGCCCGGCTCGAGCCGCGCGAGATCGAGGCCTATCTCGCCGCGGGCGAATGGCACGACAAGGCCGGCGGCTATGCCATCCAGGGCCGGGCCGCCGCTTTCGTCCGGCATCTTTCCGGCTCCTATTCCAACGTCGTCGGTCTCCCCCTTTATGAGACCGTGGCGCTTTTGCGCGGGCTCGGCTGCCGATGACGGCGCTCGCGATCGACGAGATCCTCTTCAACCTGTCGCCCGGAGAGACGCGCGCGGCCCTCGTCTCCCGGGGCCGCCTCGTCGAGCTCGCCATCGCGCGCGCGGCGCGGCCGAGCCTCGTCGGCAACATCTATCTGGCGCGTCTCGGCAAGGTGGTCGCCGGCGCCAATGGCGCCTTCGTCGAGCTGGGCAGCGGTGGCACGGGCTTCCTTCCGCTCGGCGAGATCAAGGCGCTGCATGACCGGCTCGGCGCGCCCATGCCCCGCTCGCGACACCCGAGCGAAGGGGCGGCGGCGCTGATGCAGGTCGTCAAGGATGCGACCGGCGCCAAGGGGCCGCAGCTTTCCGCGCAGCTCGCCCTGCCGGGCCGCTGGCTGGTGCTGACGCCGACCCGTGCCGGCGTTTCCGTCTCGCGCCGCATCGGCAGCATCGAGGAGCGGCGCCGGCTGGAGCGAATCCTCGCCCCCCAATTGGCGGCGGGCGAAGGCGTGACCTTGCGCACCGCCGCCGAGGGCGTCGCCGAGACAGCACTGCTCGACGAGCTCGCCCGGCTGCGCCGAGCCTGGGCGATGCTCCTCGATCGCGCCCGCGCCGCCACCCCTCCGGCACTGATCCACGCCGAGGCCGATGTGGTTGCGCGCGTGCTGCGCGACCATGGCGGCCGCGATCTGCGCCGGGTGATCTGCGACAGCCGCGAGGCCCTGGCGCGGGCCGCGGATTGCCTCGCCGGCCTGCCGGACAGCCGCATCGATCTCCAGCTCGAGCCGCCGTCCTCGCCGCTTTTTGCGCGCCACGATATCGAAGACCAGATCGCCGCCGCTCTCGAGCCCATCGTGGCGCTGCCTTCGGGCGGCCGCCTCGTCATCGGCGCCCTCGAGGCGCTCACCGCGATCGATGTCGACACGGCACGCCGCGCGGGGAGCGAGCGCTTCGAGGACGTGGTTCTCGCGGTCAATCTCGAAGCCGCCGCGGAGATCGCCCGCCAGGTGCGGCTGCGCAACCTTGCCGGCCTCATCGTGGTTGATTTCGTCCATATGGAGCGGCCGGCCTACCGCAAGCGCGTGATTGGGGCCCTGCATGCCGCCTTCGCCGACGACCCGCTTCAGGTCCGGCTCGGCGGAATGACGGCCCTTGGGCTTTTCGAGATGACGCGCAAGCGTGTCCGCCCCTCCTTGCGCGACATGCTCACGGCACCTTGCGATGCCTGCGAGGGCGGAGGCAGAGTGCGGAGCGCCGAAGCGGTCGCCTATGAGCTCTTGCGCGCGGTCGAGCGGATGGCGGCGGCGACCCCAGGCCGCGCCCTGACCGCCATCGCCGCGGCGGCGGTGATCGCCGCGCTCGAGGGTGAGGCCGGGCCGGCGCGGCGGGCGCTCGAAGCCCGTCTCGGCGCGTCCATCGCGCTGCGCGCCGATCCGCAGCGCCGACGCGAGCAATTCGAGATCGTGACCGGCTAACCATGCCGGGGCCGAGGAGCGAGCCATGGCCAAGATCGCCAAGTTTGCGCCGAAGCGGAGGGCGGCGAAGGGCTGCCCCATCTGCGGCAAGCCGAGTGCCGCGGCCTATCGCCCGTTCTGCTCCAAGCGCTGCGCCGATATCGACCTCCATCGCTGGCTCGGCGGCGTCTATCGCGTCGAGACCGACGAGACGCCCGAGGAGGCCGGGCTCGAGGGCGGCAAGGCGAAGGCGGAATCGGAAGAAGACCAATAGACAATAGAAGGGCAATAGAAGGGAAGGTGGGCCGTGAGGTTGTTCGATCTCAGGGGCAAGGTCGCCCTCGTCACCGGCGGCAACGGGGGCATCGGCCTCGGCATGGCGCAGGGCTTGGCCGAGGCTGGGGCGGCCGTCACGGTTGTCGGGCGCGACAAGGCGAAGAATGCGGCGGCGGTGAGGGCGCTCGAAAGCCTCGGCGCCAAGGCGGCGGCGATCGAGACCGACATCACCGCGGAAGAGACGTGCCGCAAGGCCGTCGCGACGACGGTCGAGCGCCATGGGCGGCTCGACATCCTCGTCAACAATGCCGGCACCAATATCCGCAAGCAGCCCGAGGCCTATGCCCTCGCCGAATGGCATACGGTGCTCGCGACGAACCTGACGAGCGCCTTCGTCTTTGCCCAGGCGGCCTATCCGACGATGCGCCAGGCTGGGGGCGGGAAGATCATCAATATCGGCTCGATGATGTCGATCTTCGGGGCCGCCTTCGCCGCGCCTTATGCCGCGAGCAAGGGCGGCATCGTCCAGCTCACCAAGGCCCTTGCCACCGCCTGGGCCAAGGACAACATCCAGGTCAATGCCGTCCTGCCCGGCTGGATCGACACCGAGCTGACGCGCACGGCGCGGCGGCAGATCGAGGGCCTGCACGAGCGGGTGCTCGCGCGCACGCCGGCGGGGCGCTGGGGCCTGCCCGAGGATCATGCGGGCATCGCCGTGTTCCTCGCCAGCCGGGCCTCGGATTTCATCACCGGGACGGCCATTCCCGTGGATGGCGGCTATGCGATCCAGGGGTGAGGGGAGGAAGGGGTGACGAGGTGGGGGCTGCCGGCCGGTCGCCGCACCTCCAGGCGGGGGCGAAACGAATGCGGCGGCGCGCGCGGCAGCGCGGCTGGACAGGCCCGGCGAAAGCCACTATACAAACGGCCTCGCCGGTGGTCCCCCCAAGGCGCGCCCAGGTAGCTCAGTTGGTAGAGCAGCGGACTGAAAATCCGCGTGTCGGTGGTTCAAATCCGCCCCTGGGCACCATTTGACAATGGTCCGTACCGGAGACATGGGTAACGGACTATTCTTGAGGCATAGGTAACACATTTTTGCCGAACGGGTTAGCGATCGGCTCGAGGCGACACGCGTCCTCGTCGAAGTAGCCGAGATCGTAAGTCATGAAGCTAGCCA
>DATGLG010000002.1:0-5494 GCA_035294245.1 Alphaproteobacteria bacterium
TCGCCGTTCGCCTGACCGCGACGCAGCGCATCGCTCACCACTTCGACGAACCCCTCGTAGGCGGCGGAGACCAGCGCCTGGGCGGCGTCGTCGCCGGGGACGAGCTCGGCCGTCGTGTTGCCGACTAGGCAGCCCCGAGGCTGGTGGCGGCCCGAGACGCCCGTCACACTTGGCGGGCTGGCGAGCATGCGACGCAACGCCGGGAGGACGGGACCGCTTCGCAGGGCGGCCTTGAGCTTCTCCAGGTTCTCCCGGACGTAGAGGGACAAAGCCCGCAGGTAGAGACTGTGCTTATCCCCGAAAGCGTTGTACAGGCTGGCGCGCTGGAGCGCGAGGTCGTCCACCAGGTCCTGGACGGAGGTGGCGTGATAGCCCCGTGACCAGAACAGGTTGCGGGCGCGTTCGACAACTTCCTTTTCATCGTAGGACCGAGGCCGGCCGGTTCGTGCCATGGGACCACGCTACCAGACTTCTTGACTTAGCGTTCTAAAAGTCGTAGGGTCCCTGGCATGTCTTTTAGAATGATCAGTCTAAAACAGGGACGACCGAACCGGGGGCGGCCGTGAGGGTGCTCGTCACCGGCGCCTCCGGGTTCGTCGGCTCGGCTGTCGTCTCTCAGCTGCTGGGGACGGGACACGAGGTGGTCGGCCTCGCGCGATCCGACAGCTCCGCTCGCCGACTTGCGGCCTTCGGCGCCGGTGTAGTCGAAGGTTCCCTGGCCGACCTCGACGTCGTGCAGCGAGCAGCGGCGGCGTCCGACGGCGTGGCCCACCTGGCCTTCCGCCATGGGGAGCCAGCCGCGTTGGCAGCCGACACCGATCTCCAGGTGGTCGAGGCTCTGGGCGATGCCCTCGCCGGCACCGGTCGTCCTCTGGTGGTCACCTCGGGCACCCTGGTCCTCTCTCCCGGCCGGGTGGGTCGCGAGACCGACAAGGCGGTTCCCGACGCTCCCGCGGCGCTCCGCGCCGCCAGCGAGAAGGCGGCCCTGGCGCTTGCGGGGCGCGGCGTCCGGGTGGCGGTGGTGCGCCTCGCGCCGATGGTCCACGACGCAAGGCGGCGAGGCTTTGCCGGCACGCTGGTCGAGATCGCCGAGCGCACGGGCATGTCGGGCTATATCGGTGACGGCTCGCAGCGATGGCCTGCCGTGCACCGCCAGGATGCCGCCTCACTCTACCGGCTTGCCCTCGAGCAGGCGCCGGCAGGGAGCGTCCTGCACGGAGTGGGCGAGGAGGGTATCTCGCTTCGGGCGTTGGCTGCGAGGATCGGCGCGCTGTGCGACGTGCCGGTACGCGCGGTTCCCATCGAGCAGGCCGAGGCGCACTTTGGCTGGCTCGCCGGGCTGGTCGCGACCGACGCGCCGGCATCGAGCGCGATCACCCGCCGGCTCCTCGGCTGGGAGCCGTCACATCGGGCGCTGATCGACGACCTGGCGCACTTCGTCGAGAAGGCGTCGTGATGACCGCGACCAGAAAACCCAAGACTGTGCCCGCCACGGCGCCTTCGGGAGCGGGGCGGCCGACGCTGCGCGGCGCCGACCTCGTCGTGCTGTCCATCGGGACCTTCACCCTCGGCGTCGACGGGTTCGTGCTGTCCGGCCTCCTGCCGCAGGTGGCGAGGTCGCTGCACGTCGCGACCAGTACGGTGGGCCAGCTCACCACGCTCTTCGCCCTCGTCTACGCCGTCGGCTCCCCGTGCATCGCCGCCCTCGCTGGCAGTTGGGACCGCCGCAGCCTGCTCGTCGCTGGGATGAGCGTGTTCATCTGCGGGATGATCGTCCAGGCCACAGGCACTGACTTCGCCGCCGTAGCCGCCGGCCGGGTCCTCGCCGCCCTCGGCGCTGCCGGATACCAGGCCACTGCCTACAGCGCGGCCGGAATCCTCAGCGATGACCACCAGCGAGCCCGGTCGCTCGCCATCGTGGCCGGCGGCAGCTCGGCCGCGCTCGTCGCCGGCCTGCCCTTCGGGATCCTGGTTGGCCAGACTTGGGGGTGGCGGTCGGCGATGTGGGTCCTGGTCGTCCTCGCGGTCGTCTCGGCGCTCGCGGTGCGCCTCCTGCCTCCGGCCCGTGCGCCGGTAGTGGGGCTGCGCCGACGGGTCCGGGCTCTGACCGACCGCCGGGTCCTCGGCATCATCGTCGGCACCGTCACCGTCTTGACCCCGGCCTTTGTGGTGATCGCCTACCTGCCGGCCATCTTGCAGACCGGAGGCAACTGGATCGTCGTGGCCATGCTCGCCTACGGAAGCGGGCAGGTGACCGGCACCAGCGCGGTCGCCCGTCTCATCCGGCGACAAAGCGCGAGGACCACCTACGTGGTCGGTGCCGTCGGCGTCACGGCCACTGTTGCGGTGCTCGCCGCGACCCGCCCCTCGCTCCCGGTCGCCGTCGTCACCATGGCCGCGCTCGGCCTCTCGGTGGGACTGACCATTGTCCCTCAACAGCACCGGCTCTTCGCCATCGTGCCGGCACTGGCCTCCGTCGCTGTCGGGATCAACGGCTCGGCGATCTACGTCGGCACCGCCATCGGCGCTGGCGTGGGCGGCCTCGCCCTGGCCGGCGCTGGCTCAGCCGCCCCAGCGGTAGCCGCTGCCGCCATCGGGGTTGTCGCTGTCGCTTTTGGCGTATGGGTGGTACCCGAGCGGATGTCCAGGTTCAAGCCGCCGCTCATCCGCCCAGTCAGCGACGGGCATGGTCGAGCGGACGGCTGAGGACACCCTCGATCGACTTGTGCCGCTCGCAGCTGCTCGTCCGGTTGCTGCGCCCGACGGCTCATGTCCCGCCGTCCACGGCGGAAACAGCGCCGGCCTCGGCAGAACCGATGAGGCAATTCCGGGCAACCTTGCGAAAGGCGCCGACCAGGGGGTTGCGGTCGCGGTCAGGGTCTCGATCACGATGTGGCTGGGTTCGACACCTTCGAGGGGATGGTGGTGAGGTCGGGTCGGAAGCTCCCTCGGTGACCGGCCGGATGATGGTGATGCCGCGGCCTGCGGCGATGAGCTCCAGCTTGTCCTCGACGGTGTCGACGATCGGCCCCTCGGCCAGGTGCGCGCCCTCGGGCCAGCGAGCGAGGTGCTCCGGCGCGCTCCTTGGGGAATGCCGTAGGCGGGGGAAGGGCTCGCCTTCGAGGTCCTCGAGGGCGACCGACTTCTTGCTTGCCAGGCGATGGTCCAAGAAGACGAGCATCTCGTGGGGCTCGTCATAGAGGACGGTCACCTCGAGCCCCTCGGTGCGCATCGGCAGGCGGGTCACGACGGTATCCACCCGGCGGCCGAGCAGCGCCTGGCGCGGCTCGTCTCCGTTCAGGTACACGGTGTGGACCGCGGCATCGGGATGTCTGTCCTCCAAGGCCGCCGAAGACGCTCCGCAGCGGGCCCGTTTGGCTCTGCGACCAGCGCGTGGCAGGCTGTGCCCGCTTAGGCGGGGCGATGGGCCGGTGGCGCTGCCTGCAGGGCGATCCGGCTGGCGGCGGTGCGGATCATCGACAGCGGCGCAGCGATCTCCTCAAGCGCCTTGCGCTCGGCGTCGACGCCCAGGACAGCGGCCGCCAAGCCGCCGAGGATCATTGCCCCGGCGCCGATCAGATAGCCGATGAACAGCCTGGTTGGGTCGTTGCCGCTGCCGATCAGATCGCCGTAGAGATGGGTTCCGAGGAAGCCGAAGCACTGGGCGATGGCAAAGAACACCGCGATCGCCTGGGCCCGTACCTCCAGGGGGAAGACCTCGCTGGCTGTCAGGTAGCCCGCGCTGGCGCCCGCGGAGGCGAAGAAGAAGATCACCGCCCAGGCGATCGTCTGCGTGGTGGCGTTGAGCGTGCCCTGCTTGAACAGGATCGCGCTGATGATCAGCAGCCCGCCGGAGAGGATGTAGGTGCCGGCGATCATCCGCCTGCGTCCGACTGTGTCAAATAGGCGGCCGATCGTCAACGGGCCAAGCAGGTTACCTGCAGCGAAGGCGAAGAAGTAGTAGCCGACATCGTTGGAGCCGATGTGGAAGAAGAACTTCAACACCAGTCCATATGTGAAGAAGATCGCGTTATAGAGAAAGGACTGGGTTATCATCAGCAGCGCCACCAGTGTCGAGCGTCCGGGGTACTGCTGGAATAGAACGCGCAGCAGGGTGGCGTATCCGAGCCTCTCACTGGGCCTGATCTCGATCGCCTGCTCGGGAGCAACCTCTGGCAGGCCACCCTTGGTGGCGTCGACCTCTCGCTCGATCTTGCCAATGCACTCCTCAGCCTCCCGCTCGCGGCCGTGCATGATCAGCCACCGTGGGCTTTCGGGCAGGTTTCGGCGCACGTAGATGATCACCAGGCTGAGCACCGGCCCGATCAGGAAGGCAAGCCGCCACCCCAGGTTCGCCGGCAGCTTGTTCAGGAAGTACAGGGTGGCGAGCGTGCCGATGATCGCGCCACCCCAGTAGGTGCCGTTGACGGCGATGTCGATTCGCCCGCGGTAGCGAGCCGGGATCATCTCGTCGATGGCGGAGTTGATCGCAGCATACTCCCCGCCGATCCCGCTGCCCGCCAGCACGCGCGTGGCATACAGATAGATCACCCAGCCATGGCCCGCCATCGTCACGGCGGTGAGGCCGCTGCCGATCAGATAGACGCCGAGCGTGACCATGAACAGGTTCCTGCGGCCCAATCGATCCGACAGGCGTCCGAAGACCAGCGCGCCGATCACCTCGCCGATCAGATACCAAGTCGCGATGTTCGCGGACTGGCCAGCGGTGAGATGAAGGGTGTTGTTGTCGGTCAGGGCCGCCGCAAGGTTGGCCGCAACCGTGATCTCCAGACCGTCGAGGATCCACGCGACCCCGAGCGCCATCACCATCCGCGTGTGAAACCTCGACCAGGGAAGACGGTCGATTCGCGCTGGGATCGTGCTGCGCACGACGGAGGCGCCATGTGATCGTCCTGGTGCTGATGCCACTGTCGCTCCTTCCGCTCGTCCACCCTACCCGCAGCCCGCGGGTGCTCAAACCCGGAGGTCCGATGGCAGGTTCAGCGCTTCGCGCAGGCCGGCTGAGCGTCCCCGGTTACGCGGGCGGCAACGTGGCGGCCAGCGTCCGCGTTAGCGAGTCGACGATCGTGGGAGGCAGCGGTCCAGCCGCGTTCAGCCTCCTGGCAAGGGCGCGCCCATAGATGAGCAAATGACCACGCATCCGCGCGGTTCTAAGCCACGGCAGATCAGCGTTGGTGAAGCAGAGAGCCCCGTGGATCGGAATCTCGATCGAATCGATCCCAGAGAGCACGTGACGCACGACCTCTACCTGACGATCGAGCCCGTCGAGTAACCTCGTCCAGTCGCGACCATTGATCAGGAGCCTCTCTGAGCCGAAGCGCGGCCGCGCGATCCTGACCTTGCCTTTGTGTGCCTTCGCGTCGATCACATACACGCCAGTCGCCGCGATCGCGAGGTGGTCGATGTTGCCCTGCCCGCGCGGCATACGCCGATCGTGCAGCAGCCTCACCGAGCCCGCCGCGACACGCCGCTC
>DATGLG010000003.1:0-74809 GCA_035294245.1 Alphaproteobacteria bacterium
AGGCCGGCCGGCCCGACATTGACATGCGCCAGTTCCAGCCCGGCCGCGCACCAGTCGGCCGCCGCATCATGGGTGGCGTGATCGGCGATCCGCGCCCAGGCGGCGGCGAAGCCGGGCTGCAGCGCGGGGCGGGCATCCACCATCTGGCGCAGCCGCGCCGGCGCGTCGGCCGCATCCCCGCGCAGCCCGGCCGCCGCAGCGCTCAAAGACAGGCGGCGATGGCGTCGCGCAGGCTGGCGCGCATGTCCGCGTCATCGGTGATCGGCAGCACGATCGCCGCCTCCACCGCCTGCGGCACGGCAACGCCGCCGCCGATCAGCCGCGCGGCGTGCACCAGCATCCGGGTGGAGGCGCCTTCATCCAGCCCGTGGCCACGCAGGTTGCGCGACCGCCGCGCGATGTCCACCAGCAGCCCGGCCTGCGCCGCCGCCACCCCGCCCTCGCGCATCACGATCTCGGCTTCCAGCGCCGGCGGGGCGTAGCCGAAATCGATCGCGACGAAGCGCTGCTTGGTGGATTCCTTGAGGTCCTTCACCGCACTCTGGTAGCCCGGGTTGTAGGAAATCACGAGCTGGAAGTCGGGGTGCGCGGTGATGATCTCGCCGCGCTTTTCCAGCGGCAGCACGCGGCGGTCGTCGGTCAGCGGGTGGATCACGACGGTCGTGTCCTGCCGCGCCTCGACGATTTCATCGAGATAACAAATCGCGCCGCCCCGCACCGCCAGCGTCAGCGGCCCGTCGTGCCAAACCGTGCCTTCGGCATCCAGGAGGAAACGCCCGACCAGGTCGGATGCCGTCATGTCCTCGTGACAGGCGACGGTGATCAGCGGGCGCTGAAGGCGCCAGGCCATGTGTTCGATGAAGCGCGTCTTGCCGCAGCCGGTCGGGCCTTTCAGCATCATCGGCATGCGCGCCGCATAAGCCGCCTCGAAGAGGGCGATTTCATCGCCCACAGGACGGTAATAGGGTTCGGTCGTAATCCTGTATCCGGCAAGATCCATGCGCACCGCCGTAATAGCAAGAAATCCGGCCGCAGCCCCGGCCCGCGGGGGCGGGCCGAAAGCAGCGGCGTCTTGGGTCGGCAAGCGAAGTCCGCGCGGCGCCGATCAGCGATGCGCGGCCGTCTTCTGGTTTGGAATTCCCTCGATCGGGCATTCCTCGGTGCCGACCGTGGGACGGGTGATCGCCTCGACCATCGCGCGGGTCGCTTCCGGATCGGTCACCCACTTCTTGTAAAAGTCGTAGGGACACACGGCCTCGCCGCGCGCATCCTCGCGCGAATTGATCTTCCCCGTATAGCCGCGGTGCAGCAGCTTGAAGAGATGGTTCTCCGACTGCATGTTGCGCCGCGCGTCCCGAATGAGCGACTTGGAGAGCTGCGCGTATTGAATGCCGTTCTCCTCCTCGCCGCATTCGCCGAGCGTCCGGCCGTCAAAGCCGATGATGGCCGAGTGGCCGAAATACGAATAAACCCCGTCGAAGCCGGAGGCATTGGCAACCGCCACATAGACGTTGTTCGCCCAGGCCATCGCCTTGGCCATCAGCACCTGCTGTTCCTTCGCCGGGTACATATAGCCCTGGCACCGCACGATCAGCTCCGCGCCCTTCATCGCGCAATCACGCCAGATCTCGGGGTAGTTGCCGTCGTCGCAAATGATCAGGCTGACCTTCAAGCCCTTCGGCCCTTCGGAGACATAGGTGCAGTTGCCGGGATACCAGCCTTCGATCGGCACCCAAGGCATGATCTTGCGGTATTTCTGGACGATCTCGCCCTTGTCGTTCATCAGGATGAGGGTGTTGTACGGCGCCTTGTTCGGATGCTCCTCGTGCTGCTCGCCGGTGAGGGAGAAGACCCCCCAGACCTTGGCCTTGCGGCAGGCCTCGGCGAAGATCTCCGTCTCCTCGCCGGGAACCTTGGACGCCGTCTCGTACATCTCCTTCGAGTCGTACATGATCCCGTGGGTGCTGTATTCCGGGAAGATGACGAGGTCCATGCCGGGGAGTCCAACCTTCATCCCCACGATCATGTCGGCAATGTTTCGGGCGTTGGCCAGCACCTCCTTCCGGGTGTGCAAGCGCGGCATCTTGTAGTTGACGACGGCAACGCCAATGGTATCCGTGCTGCTGGATATATCGCCGTGAAGCATGTCCTTCTCCTTTCCCAGACTTCCGTACCCGGGCGCCTCGACAGGAGGCCCCGCCTAGACCGTCATGTATCGCTGCACGAGTGACTCCGATAACTCCTCGACCGGCCCCTCCACCGCGAGCCGTCCCTTCTCCATGATCGCGAAGCGGCGACCGGCGCGCTGGGCGAAGGCGACGTTCTGCTCCACCAGGATCACGGTCATGCCGTGCTGCCGGTTGAGCCGAATGATCACATCCTCGATCTCCTCGACGATGTTCGGTTGAATCCCCTCGGTCGGCTCGTCGAGCAGAATGACCTTGGGATCGGTGAGGAGCGCGCGCGCGATCGCAAGCTGCTGCTGCTGGCCGCCCGAGAGATTGCCGCCCAGGCGATGGAGATGCTCCTTGAGCACGGGGAAGAGCGCGAAGATGCGCTCGTCGATGTGGCCGTTCCCCTTGGGGTTTGCGAAGAGGCCGAGGCGCAGATTCTCCTTCACCGTGAAGTTGGGCAGGATGCCCCGCCCCTGGGGCACGTAGCCGATGCCCGCCTTGGCGCGCTCGTCGGTGCGGCGCGCGCCGATCTCCTCGCCGTCCAGCCGAACGCTGCCGGTGGTGCGGTCCATCAGCCCGAGGATGGCGCGGAGCAAGGTGGTCTTGCCGACGCCGTTGCGGCCCAGCACGCTCAGGAGCTCGCCGGACTCCACCTTCAAGCTGACGCTCTGAAGCGCCCGGATATTGCCGTAATAGGCATCGACATTGGCGAGCTCAAGCACCGCTGATGCCTCCCGATCCGAGATAGGCCTTCTTCACCTCCGGATGGCGCTCGATCTCCTCGACGGTTCCCTCGGCCAGCAGGCGCCCCTGGTGCATCACGGAGATGACGTCGCCGATCTCCTTGATGAAGCCCATGTCGTGCTCGACGACGATGAGGGTATGAAGCCCCTTGAGACGGTTGAGCAGCTCGGCCGTGCGGCGCGTCTCGAGAGCGGTCATCCCGGCGGTGGGCTCGTCCATCAGGATGAGCGCCGAATCCTGGGCGAGCAGAAGCGCCACCTCCAGCCATTGTGTCTGGCCGTGAGAGAGGGTCCCAGCGAGATCGTCGAGCTCGTCCTTGAGGCCGACCAGCTCGGCGAGCTTCTCGAGGCCCTCGCCGCGCGCGCTGCTGCCGAACCGGAGCAGGTTGCCGAGCACGCCGACGCGCTTGCTGTGGGCGACCTCGAGATTCTCGCGCACGGTCAGCTCGCGGAACACGCTCGGCACCTGGAACTTCCGCCCGACCCCGAGGCGGGCGATCTTGTGCTCCTGCATCCGGGTGATGTCCTTGCCGCCGAACAGGACCTGCCCGGCGGAGGTTTGGGCCTTGCCGCAGATGACGTCGAGCGCCGTGGTCTTCCCGGCGCCGTTCGGCCCGATCAGGCATCTGAGCTCGCCTTGATGCACGGCGAGATTGAGGCCGGAGACGGCGACGAAGCCGCTGAACTCGACCTGCACCTCGCGAAGCTCGAGCAGCGCCATCGCTAGCCCACCCTCACCTTGTCGGCCGCCAATTGCGGCTCGGGACTCGCCGCGGCCGGGGCCGCGTCGGCGGCCATCGCCTCGCGCTCCGCCGGCTTGCCGCGGCGACGGGCGAAGACCAGGTCGATCAGGCTGATCAGGCCCTTGGGCAGGAAGAGGACGACGACGATGAAGAGCGCCCCCATGATGAGCATCCAGGTATCGAGGAAGGCCGGGGTCTCGGAGAGGCTTCCCTGAACGCCGGTGACCACGATCGCGCCCAGGGCCGAGCCGATGAGCGACGCCCGCCCGCCGACGGCGCACCAGATCACGATCGACAGGCTGATCTCGACGCCGAGGAAGGTCGGCGACGCGAACTCCATCACCAGCGTGTAGAGCATGCCGGCATAGCCGGCGATGCCCGCCGAGAGGCAGAAGGCGAAGTTCTGATACGAGGCGACGTCGTAGCCGAAATAGCGCACCCGGGTCTCGTCGTCGCGAATGGCCTGGAGGACGAGGCCGGCCTTGCTGTGCACGATGGCGAGGCCGAGGAAGAGCAGGAGCGAGAGCGAGATCGCGACGAGATAATAGGTGGCCGTGCTGTAGGCGTCGAAATCGATCCCGAACAGCTGCAAGGTCGTGAGATCCGTGAGGCCGTTGAAGCCGCCGGTGAAGCGCTGCTGGTCGATGATGAGGAGATTGACGACGACGAGCATCGCGAGCGTGATGATGGCGACATAGACGCCCGTCACCCTCGCGCGGAAGATGAACCAGCCGAGGAGGAAGGCGAGGATCGCGGGAACCGCGATCCCGGCGGCGATCGCAAAGGCATAGGAGTGGAAGGGCTCCCAGAACCACGGCAGCGCCTTGACGTTGTTCCAGACCATGAAGTCGGGAAGGCCGCCCGCACCGGTCTGGATCGGGATGGTCCGCAGCTTGAGCGCCATGGCCATGCAATAGGAGCCGAGCCCGAAGCTCACTGCCTGGCCGAGATTGAGGATTCCCGCATATCCCCACGACAGGCAGAGGGCCATCGACAGGATCCCGAAGACGAGATAGCGGGAGAACTTGTTCAGCAGGTAGGCGTTGTCCACGAACAACGGCACGAGCAGGATCAGGACGCAGAAGATCGCGTAGCCGATGAGCCGCCACCTGGTCGCGTCGTGCTTTCCCATCGCGCGCTAACCTCGCCGCATCTTCATGGCGAAGAGACCTTGCGGCCAGAACCGGATCAGAATGACGACCCCGAAGAACACCAGCGCCTTGGCGAGCGTGTCGTTGGCAAGGAAGGCGATCACCCCCGACACCTGGCCGAGCACCGCGGCGCTGGCGACGGTCCCGAGCAGGCTCTGCA
Source organism: Alphaproteobacteria bacterium (assembly GCA_035294245.1). Classification (GTDB taxonomy): domain Bacteria; phylum Pseudomonadota; class Alphaproteobacteria; order JACZXZ01; family JACZXZ01; genus DATGLG01. The sequence goes on from DATGLG010000003.1 coordinate 4,972, forward strand.
CGCCGCCGACGACAACGACCATGAAGGCGTCGACGACGAAGTTCGTCCCCATGTCGGGGGCGACGCTCTTCAACGGGGCCACGAGCGCGCCGGCGATCCCCGCCAGCCCGGCGCCATAGGCGAAGGTCATGGAATAGACGCGCGCGGTGTTGATCCCGAAGCACTTGGCGATCTCCGGGTTCTGAGTCACCGCGCGCAGGCGCATGCCGAACTGGGTGCGGAAGATCAGGTAATAGGTCGCGACGAGGAGGGCGATCGTCAGCAGCAGAATGAAGATGCGATAGGCCGACTGATCCACGCCGAAGATCGGGATCGCCTGGGTCAGGGAATCCGGCATCTTCACGTAGCGAAGCTCGGCACCGGCGCCGAGGCGGACCGCCTGCTGCAAGATCACGCCGATGCCCCAGGTCGCGAGAATGGTGTCGAGCGGCCGATGATAGAGATGGCGGATGATGGTGCGCTCGACGAACCAGCCGATGGCGCCGACGATGATGAAGACGAAGACGAGGCCGGCGATCAATCCGATTCCCAGGAACTTCTGCAGGAACCAGACCGAATAGGCGCCCAGCATCACGAACTCGCCATGGGCGAGATTGATCACGCCCATGGTGCCGTAGATGATCGCCAGCCCCAAAGAGATGAGCAGAAGGATCGAGGCGATGCTCAGGCCCGTGAAGAGCTGATTGATGGCGTCTGTCATCGCCTCGCTTCCCTCCGGGGGCGCGCGAGCTTCACGCGCACCCCGCCAAGGCACCACGTCACGCGTCTTGGCAGCATCGTCGGCCTCAGGTCTTCTTCGTCTCCAGCCCGTCGGGCGTGCAGACCTGGCCGGGATAGGCCCAATAGGGAAGCGGCTCGACCCACTCCTTCGACTCCTCGATGATCTTGAACTGACCGTTCGACTGCGCCTCGCCGATCTTCGGCCAGAGATAGGTGTGGGAGTTCTTCGGGTCGATCTTCACCAGCCCTTCGGGCGCCTTATACTCCTGCCCCCAGGACGCCTTGCGGATATTGGGCGGCGTGATGTCCTTGCCGCCCAGCTTCTCGACGGCCTGCTTGAAGAGATGGACCTGGAAATATGCGGGCTCGGAGACGAAGTTCGTGACCTTGTCCTTGCCCCAGCGCTTGCGGAACGCCTCGACGAATTTATGGTTCTCCGGCGAGTCGTAGGATTGGAAATAGGGGGCGGAGGTGAAATGCCCCGCGGCGAACTCGCCGCCCATCGCGGCGATCTCCTCCTCGGAGGTCGTGAGGCTCGCCATCGGCATCTTCTTGGGATCGAGGCCCGCGGCTTTGTACTGGCGGTGCAGCGCCACCACGGAGTCGCCGACCACCGTCGAGAAGATGACGTTGGGGCTCGTGTCCTTGAATTTCTGGATCACCGAGCTGAACTCGGAATGGCCGAGCGGCACGTATTCCTCGCCGACCACCTCGCCGCCGAGCTTCTTGAGGAGGATCTTGCAGACGTTGTTCTCCTCCTTCGGATAGATGTAGTTCGACCCGATGAGGTAGAAGCGCTTGCCGAAATTCTTGACTAGCCAGGGAATGAAGTCCTTCTGCTGCTGGTTCGGGACGGCGCCGGTATAGATCACGTTCTTCGAGCATTCCCGCCCTTCATAGAGGGTCGGGTACCAGTAGAGATTGTTGTATTTCTCGAAGACCGGGAGCACGGCCTTGCGGCTCGCCGAGGTATAGGAGCCGAAGACGCTCACGCATTTGTCGCCGACGACGAGCTTGCGCGCCTTCTGCGCGAAGGTGGCGGGATCCGAGGCCGGATCCTCGATGATGGGCTCGACCTTGGCGCCGTTGATGCCGCCTGCGGCGTTGATCTCCTCGATCGCGAGGATCGTCGCCTGGTTGAGCGAGGTCTCGATGATCGCGGTGGTGCCCGTCAGCGAATAGAGTACGCCGACCTTGATCGTTCCGCCCGCCGCCTGGGCGAGCGAGGCGCTCTTCAGCCAGATATGAGGGAAGCCGGCGGCCGTACCCGCGCCCAGCGCCGCCGCCCCTTTCAGGAAATCGCGTCTCTTCAGAGCCATTCAAGCCTCCATCTGCGCAAAAGCAAAAAACCCTTGTGGCGGCCACCGAAGTGGTCGGCACAAGGGCTTTCTTGCCTGATATGTTGTGGAGCGGCGCCGTTGCCGCCGTTCCCTTCCCGGGAACTTATGCCGACACGCTAGCTAAGAATTTCGTGGGAGTCAACTATCGCCGCAGCCACCACGCTGATCGAGACGCGGCGGTCCATCGCCTGACGACGGATGAAGCGATAGGCCTCGTCCTCACCGATGCTGCGCGTGCTCATGAGGATCGCCTTGGCGCGCTCCACCGCGCGGATGGCGCGCAGGTTCTCGTCCAGCTTGTCGATCCGCCAGCGCAGCCGCTGATCATAGGTGAAGCGGGTGCGGGCCATGACGAGGCTCACGAGCACGGCGTGGCTGGTGAACGGGCGATGGAGCACCGCATCGGCGGCGCAGGTGCGGAGCTGGTCGAGATCGGGGGGCGGCACGAGCGGGATGATGATGGTGAGGGCCGCTTTCGGTTCGCCCGGCACCCACGGAATCCGCTCCGAGAGCCCCGGTGCCAAATCGCAATAGATGACGTCAGCATCCTCCGGCAGCACCTCCGGGATCGGCCAGATATGCCGCACGCGCGCCCGCGTCCGCTGCAGCTCGCGGATAAGGAACTCGCCGTCCTCGTCCCGCCGCGTGGCGACGACGATGTCGAGATTGCTGACCTCTGGCGGGAGGGGACGCACTTGCCACGTCATGCGCGCCTTCGACTTTCGACCTGCGCCGAGTCTCGCGAAGGCTCAGCTGAAAGCGACCGTTCTTCCATAGCCGATCAAGTAAGGGTCTGCACGAACGGACGTCAAAGACTGCTGCATGACGTCGAACTGCCCACGGCGATTCACCCGCCCGATGCGCGTCCAAAGATCGGTATGGCTGCAGGTCGGGTTGATCGAGATTTTGCCTTGCGGCGCATCGAACTCGGTTCCCAAGACGACGGGGCGCAGCACGTCGGTCTCGAGGGAATTTGCCTGCTCAAGCGCCTTCGCGAAGATGTGCACCTGGAAATAGGCCGCCTCGACGCACATGTTGGTGGGCTCGTCCTCGCCGTAGCGCTTCTTGTAATGGGCGACGAAGGAGGAGTTGGAATCGCCGCCAACACCCTGGAAATACGGCGCCGCGGTGATGTGCCCCTCACCCACGTCGAAGCCCATGGCGCGGATCTCGGCCTCCGTCGTCGTGAGGCTCGCGATCGGCATTGTCTTGGGATCGAATCCGGCGTCGGCGTAGCATTGATAGAGATGGATGGTTGCGTCCCCGACGACCGTCGAGAAGATCACATTGGGCTGCAGCGCCTTGATGTCGCGGATGACGGGCGCGAAATCGCGATGCTTGGCGCGGAGCCGAAGATAGACCTCGCCGACGACCTCGCCGCCGTTGTTGCGCACGAGCTCGCGCATGATGCGGTTGGATTCGCGCGGGTAGACGTAATCCGAGCCGACGAAATAGAAGCGGGTGCCGTAATTGTCCATGAGGAAGCGGCAAAGGGCGATGCTGTTCTGGTTGGGTGCCGCCCCCGTGTAGATGACGTTCGGCGAGAATTCGAAGCCTTCGTAAAGAGTTGGATACCAGAGGAGGCCGTTGAGCCGCTCGACGACCGGCAGCACGGCCTTGCGGCTGCTCGAGGTGTAGCAGCCGAAAATCGTGGTGATGCGGTCTTCCACCATGAGGCGCTTGGCGTAACGCCCGAAGGCGGCCGCCTCGGAGGACGGATCATAGGCGATCGGCACGAGCTCGCGGCCATTGATGCCGCCCGCCGCGTTGATCTCCTCGATCGCGAGCAGCGTCCCGCGCAGCTGCGTCTCCTCGATCACGGCCATGAAGCCCGTCTTCGAGAAAAGCACGCCGACGCGCCAAGGCTCCGATGTGCGGCCACGCGATTCCGGCACGACGCGGCCTCCCTATTCCCACGCCGCGAGACTCAGGGCGACGAACCCGCGCCCGAGCCTCCGGCCCATGCTTATTCTGTCGCTCCCGGCCCACCGCAGCGGATACTAGCGCCACTCCTTGCCATTCAGCAAGTGACCTGTGGCGGCGACGGCGACCCATGTCAGCGCCGATTCAATTGGCGCGGGAGCCGTCTCGTTGCGTCCATTGCCGCAATAGGACGCGCGGCCATCTGCTAGCCCGGCCGTGATTTCCCGAAGAGTTGCGACAGGGCGAGCAGGGTCGAGGTCACCAGGATCATGATCGTCGAGATCGCCGCGATGGTCGGGTCGATCTGGTCGCGCAGGGCGTTGAACATATTGCGCGTGAGCGTCGAATTATCCCCGCCCGAGACGAACATTGCGACGATGACCTCATCGAACGAGGTCAGGAAGGCCAGCGCCGCGCCGGTGATCACCGCGAAGCGGATCTGCGGCAAGGTCACCGAGATGAAGGCGCGGAATCGCGAGGCGCCCAGGCTGCGCGCCACCATCTCCTGGCTGGCGTCGTAGCTCTTGAGCGCCGAGGCAACCACCATGAGGACGAGCGGCAATGCCAGCATGCTATGCGCGAGCACGATGCCGAGGAGCGTGTTGATGAGCTTGAGCTTCACATAGGCGTAAAACACGCCGATCCCGATGAGGATGATGGGCACGATCAGGGGGGTGATCAGCATGACGAAGGCAAGGCGCGCGAGCCGCATGCGCGAGAGGGACAGCCCGTAGGCTGCCAGCGTGCCGAGCGGCGTCGCGACCAGGACCGTCGCGAAGGCGCATTTGAACGAGGTCGCAGTTGCCTGCATCCAGGCCACCGAGTTGAAATAGGCCTCGTACCAGCGCATCGACCAGTGACGAGGCGGGAACTCGAGATATTGAGAGTCGGAAAACGACATCGGGATCACGATGAGGGTGGGCACGACGAGAAACACCATGATCAGAATGGCGAGGGCGTAAAGCCAGAGCCGCGCGCCATGGGTGATCTGGGTTTCCGTGCAGGGGCGGGTGAGCCAGCTCACGAGCCGTGACCTCCGCCGAAAATTCTCTCGAAGCGCACGATTCGCGAGGCGCCGTAGAGGATGAGCAGAGTCAGAACGAGCAGCACGACGCCAAGCGCGCTCGAAGCACCCCAGTTGAAGAAGAGCTCGATGTTGGTGGCGATGCTGTTGGACACCATGATCACCTTGCCGCCGCCGAGAACGGCCGGAGTCACGTAGAAGCCCAGGCAGAGAATGAAGACGATGAGCGCGCCGGCCGAGAGCCCCGGAAGCGAGAGCGGGAAGAAGACCTGCCAGAAGGCGCGGGTTGCGCTTGCGCCCAGATTGGCCGCCGCGCGGAGATAGTCGCGATCGATCGAGCGCATGGTGCCGTAGACGGGCAGCACCAGGAACGGCAGCATGATATGCACCATGCCGACGAGGGTGCCGTTGAAGTTGTAGACGAGGGCGAGCGGCTTCTCCCAGAGGCCAAGGGCCATGCCCCATTTGTTGATCAGCCCGCCGCGTTGCAGGAGAACGAGCCAGGCATAGGTGCGTACGAGGAGCGAGGTCCAAAGCGGGAGGAGGACGGCGATCATGCAGAGATTGGCGGCGCGGCGCGGAAGCTGGGAGAGGAAATATGCGAGGGGGTAGCCGAGCATGATGCAGATGGCCGTCGTCATCAGGCTGATCTCGAAGGTCGTCGCGAAAATGCGGGCATATGAAGGCTGCTCGATGAGGCGGCGGTAATTCTCGAGGCTGAGGCTGCCAGTGTCGGAGAAGAAGGAGAGCCAGAACAGCCAGGCGACAGGCACGGCCATGGTGACGCAGACCAGCAGCAGCGCCGGCGAGGCAAGCCCGAGCAGAGTGAAGCGCTCCCGCACGGCGTCGCGCCGCAGCCCTCTCTCGTTCGGTCGCTCGCGGCGCATTGCGGTCAAGGCCTAGCGCCCTTCCTCTGAAAGCAGGAGGGTGTCCTCCCGACTCAGTCCGACGGTGACCTCGCTGCCCGCCGCGGGAACCTCCGCTCTGGACGTGCTGCGGATGGCGACCCTCGTCCCTTCGGCGAGCACGACGTGCAGCAGGATGCTGTCCCCTTGATAGACAATATCGACGATCCGCCCGGCCAGGCGATTCATGTCCGGTCCGCCCGCCCCATCCAGGAGCCGCAGGCGCTCGGGGCGCAACAAGAGAAGCGGCTTTCCGTCGGCCCGCGGCGGCGCGGGGGTTCTGAGGGGCATCCCGGCGAAGAAAGCCCGGCCGCCCGACACCTCCACGGTCACGAAGGTCGATTCTCCGATGAACGATGCGACGAATTTATTGGTCGGCCGCTCATAGATCTCGCGGGGTGTGTCGAGCTGCATGACTCGGCCATGATTGATCACGGCGATGCGGTCGGACATGGTGAGCGCCTCGCGCTGATCATGGGTCACATAGACCGTCGTCATGCCAAGCTTCATGTGCAGCTCGCGGAGCTCGATCTGCATATATTCGCGCAGCTGCTTGTCGAGGGCCGAGAGCGGCTCGTCCATGAGGAGGATGTGCGGCTCGAAGACGATGGCCCGCGCCAGCGCAACACGCTGGCGTTGGCCGCCGGAAAGCTGGTCGATGCGGCGCGAGCCATAGCCGCCGAGCCGGACGAGCTCCAATGCTCGCTCCACCCGGCGCCGCGCTTCGGCCTTGCCGATCGAGCGCAGCCTCAACGGGAAGGCGACGTTGGCGGCGACGCTCATATGGGGAAAGAGCGCGTAGTTCTGGAACACCATGCCCACGCCGCGCTTGTTGGGCGGAATGCGGGTGACGTCTTTCTTGCCGAAGCTGATGCTGCCGCAATCGGGGCGGACAAAGCCGGCCAGGACCATGAGCAGGGTGCTCTTGCCGGAGCCGGAAGGCCCCAAGAGGGTCAAGAACTCGCCGCTCCTGATGTCGAGGTCGATCCGGTCAAGCGCAAGAAGGCGGTCATAGGCCTTGGTGACCTGGCGGATCGTGATGGGGAGGGATTCGCCATGCGTCATGGCAAGAAGCTCTCCGGCCCGAGCCCGGGAGCGACAAGGGCGATGCATGCGGCATCGCCCTTGCGACACGGTAATGACAGTGTTGGCGACCGCCTCATTCGGTGAGCATGTTCTGGTAGGCCTCGGCGGCTTCCTTCTCGTGCTTTATATACCAGTCGAGATCGATGCGAAGCTGCTTCGCCTCATTCGCAGGATAGGAAGGCAGGGTCCTCGCGTAAGCGGGATCGATCATCCCTCCGTCATAGGCCTTTTTGTTCGACGGGCCATAGGTGATGTATTTCGTGAGCGCCGCCTGGTATTGCGGCTTGCTGATCTCGGCCAGGAACTTCATGGCAAGCGCTGCGTGGGGCGCGCCTTTCGGAACGGCATAGCAGTCATAATCCAGCAGCGCCTGGTTGAAGGTATAGGCGACCTTGGCGCCATCCTTCGCCGCCACGTCGAAGCGGCCGTTCCAGCCGGTGATCATGTCGACTTCGCCGTCCTTCATCAGCTGAGCCTGCTCCGCACCCGACGACCACCAGACAGCGATATAGGGCTTGAGCTCCTTGATCTTCTTGATCGCGCGCGCGATGCCACCGGGAGAGGACAGCACCTCGTAGACCTTATCGGGCGGCACGCCGTCCGCCATCAGCGCCGGCTCGAGGGCGCCGGCTACCGACTTCCGATAGGCGCGCTTGCCCGGGAATTTCTTCACGTCCCAGAAATCCGCCCAGCTTTGCGGACCCTTGTTGCCATAGGTCTTGGTGTTCCAGGCCATCACCGTGGAGAAGACATCGCCGCCGACGCAATAGGGCTGCGCTAGTCCGGGATAGAAATCCGAGACGTTGATGACCTTGTAATCCAGCTTATCGAGAATCCCTTCGGCGCCCGCGCGGGCAGCGCTGCCCGAACCGCTCGCCACGACATCCCAAGTGACGGCACCCGCCTTCACCTTGAGCCGCAGGTCGGCGATCCCCGTATAGGTCTCCTCCTTGACGGTAATCCCCAGCGCCTTCGCCGCCGGTTGGAACAAAGCCTTGCTTTGCGCATCCTGATAGGCGCCGCCGAACGACACAACCGTGAGCTCGTTATCGGCGGCATTCGCCGCCATCAGCGGCGCTCCGCTCCACAGGATGGCCGCGGCCAGAGCCGAGCCGAGAAAATATTTCGCCATGATGCCTCTCCCGGATCTTGTTACCGCGGACCTGCCCCGGGCCGGCCGCAACACGGAATTAACGGCGGGAATTTGGTCGGGAGAAAAGAGCCATTATAAAAAGATGGGCGGACCATTATTCCCTAGCCTCGCCCTCAAATGCGCGCGACGACGCTTTTGATCTTGCAGTAGCTGCGAAGGGCCTCGAATCCCTTCTCGCGGCCGAAACCCGATTTCTTGTTCCCGCCGAACGGCACCTCGATCCCGCCGGCAAAATACTCGTTGACATAGACCTGGCCCGCATCGATCTCGCGCGCGAGGCGAAGGGCCTTGCCGATGTCTCGGGTATAGACGCCTGCCACGAGGCCATAGGGCGTGCCATTGGCGATCTCGACCGCCTGATCGAGGGAGTCGATGATCTGGACGGCGAGAACCGGCCCGAAGATCTCCTCCTGGGCGATGGTATCGTCGGCAGGCACCGCATCGAGAATGGTCGGCTGGAAGAACCAGCCCTTCGACGTCACCGGATCGGCGCAGCTATTCCCGCCGGCAACGACGCGAATGCCGCGCTGCCTGGCACCCGCGACATAGCCCGCGATTTTCTGCAACTGCGCGCGCGAATTGACGGGCCCGACGGGCGCATCGCGCAAGCCATGGCCGATGGCGAGCCCTTGCACGCGCGCGACGAGGCGCTCGAGGAACTCGTCATGGATCGCACGCTCGATGACCAGGCGCGATCCGGCGGAGCAGATCTGGCCGGCATTCTCGTAGATGGCGCCGACCACCCCATCGATGGCCGGCGCCATCTCGCAATCCGCGAGAACGACCACGGGCGACTTGCCGCCCAACTCCAGGAGGACGCGCGTGACGTTGCGCGCAGCGGTCGCCATCACGCGGCTACCCGTTGCAACGGAGCCGGTGAAGGTGACGTGATCCACGCCGGGATGGGCAACCAGGGGCTCGCCCACCGCCGCACCGGTTCCGGTCACGACGTTATAGGCGCCGGCAGGGAGGCCCGAGCGGTTCAGGATCTCGCCGAGCATGAGCGCTGTAATGGGCGTTTGCTCCGCAGGCTTGACGACGACGGTGCAACCGGCGGCCAGAGCCGGCGCCACGCCACGCGCCGTCGTCGCGATCGGGTAGTTCCAGGGCAGTATCTGTGCCGCCACGCCGACCGGCTCGTTGACCGTATAGGCGACATAGTCTCGTCCGAGAGGCAGGCTCTTGCCCTGTAGCTTGTCGGCGGCACCCGCATAGTACTCGAAGGCGCGGGCGGCCGATCCCACATCGCCTCGCGCCTCGCTGAGGCGCTTGCCCGAATCAAGGCATTCGGCGACGGCGAGCCGGTCGGCTTCGGCACGAACGAGCTCGGCCGCGCGATGGAGCACGCGTCCGCGCTCGGCCGGCGTCATCCTTGACCACGGCCCTTCAAGGGCGGTGCGTGCGGCGGCTACGGCGGCATTCACATCCGCTGCCGTGCCCGCTGCGAATTCGATGAAGGCCTCGCCTCGTCCGGGATCGAAGCTCTCCATCCGGCCTCCGGCGATCGCGGCGACGAAGGCGCCGCCGATGAAGTGCTTGTCGGGCAGGCCCCGGAGCCTCCCCGTCGTCGCGGCCTCCTCGACCAGCGCCTCGAGGTTGGCTCCCATCGTCATCTCCGGATGCTTATCTGGTAGGTTGCCTTCTCCAGCCAGCTCGGCGAAATCTCGACGCCCCAGCCGGGCTCGCTCGGGATGACGACATGGCCCTCCTTGACCGTATAGGGCGAGGCGCGGAAGAGGCCCTCCTGCCACGGGTAATAGTCCGGCCCCTCGATGGAGAGCTCGAGGTAACGCCCTGCATTGGCGATCGCGCCCAAGAGATGCATGGTGAAGAGCGTGACCATGGAAAGATTCGCGCTATGGGGCGTGCAGGGGAGCCCCGCCTCCGCCCCCATCCGCGCAACGCGCAGCGTGCGAGCAATGCCGCCGAGATAGCACACGTCCGGCTGGATGACGTCGACAGCGCGCATCTCGATCATGCGCCGCCACGTCGCGAGGGAGCAGTCCTGCTCACCGCCGGCGACGGGAATGTCGAGGGCGTCGGCGACCTCCTTGGTCTGCTCCAGCTCCCAGTAAAGGCAGGGCTCCTCGTAGTGCCTGACCCCGTGATCCTCGAGCATCCGGCCGACCTCGATCGCCCGCCGCGGCGAGAAGGCGCTATTGGCATCGGCGAGCAAGTCAACCTCGTCGCCCAGGGCCTTGCGGATTGAGGGGATGATCTCTTCCGTGCGTCCCGGCCACTCGTCTACGTCATGGCCGTATTCGGCGCCCACGCGAAATTTGAAAGCGTCGAAGCCATATTCGTCGCGCAGCAGGAGGAAGCGCCTCGCTTCGTCTTGTGGCGTGACGTCGCGCTTCATCGATGAGGCGTAGGCGCGGAGCCGCCGCGGCTTGCCGCCGAAGAGCTCGCAGACGCTCTTGCCCTCGAGCTTGCCGCGCAGATCCCAGAGCGCCGTGTCGAGCCCCGCCATGGCGCGCCGCAGGTAGGAGCCGGGGAACTTGTGCTCGCGCTCGGGGATGATCTCCATGAGATAGCCGATGTCGAGGGCGTCCTGGCCGAGCGCCCAGGGCGCCACCTGCCGATGCATGATGAGGGAGGTGATGTCGGCGTTATAGGTCGACACCTGGCCCCAGCCCTGCGAGCCGTCATCCGCGGTCACGCGCACGAAGCCGACGAATTGGTTGCAGAAGGTCTCGATGCTCTCGATTTTCATGCGCGCCACGGGAACGGGAATGACCGGGGCCGGATCTTCCGTTCCAGGTGGCGGCGCTTTAAGGTCCACTCTAAAGATTTTCTGATACCATTATGCTTCAGTGCGGGCGGGGGGTGCTGATGGTCAAACGGGCGGGCGGAGCGCTTCTGCTCTCGGTCGAGATCGACCGGGATTCAGCGCGGCCAGTCAGCACGCAGCTCTACATGGCGCTCCGCGACCTGATCCTGTCGGGGGCCTTTGCCGCCGGCGATCGTCTCCCCGCGAGCCGCACGCTGGCTCGAGACCTCGCGCTCTCGCGCACCACCGTCATCGACGCTTTCGAGCGATTGATCGCCGAGGGCCTGATCGAGTCGCGCGTGGGCTCCGGCACATTTGTCAGCGACGTGCTCAGCGCCGATCGCCCCAAGCCGCTGCCCGGTGTTTCGGCGATCGGCGTAGAGAGCCGCCGGCGGCCGCTGGCATGCGCGATGAATCTGGCGGTTGAGCATTTCGGCGAGCGCCAGCGCCTGCCCTACCGACCGCGCGCCTTCACCACGGCTCTGCCGGATTTCGACATGTTCCCGATGGCGCAATGGGCGCAGCTCTCGGCGAAGCATTGGCGCGGCAATCGCAGCGAGGTGATGGGCTATGGCGAGCCTTGCGGCCATCTCCCGCTGCGCCGTGCCATCGCCTCCCATCTGCGCGCCAATCGTGGGATCGGCTGCGAGCCAGAGCAGATTTTCATCGTCGCCGGTGCGCAGCAAGCCTTCCACCTCATCGGGTCGGTCCTGCTCAATCCCGGCGACAAGGCGTGGTTCGAGAACCCCGGTGCGATCGGCGCCCGCAACGGTTTCGTCGCCTGCGGCGCCGATCTCGTCCCCGTGCCGGTGGATGACGAAGGTCTTTGCGTCGAGAAGGGCTTGGCGCAAGCGGCCGATTTCCGCCTCGCTTTCGTGACGCCCTCCCATCAGCAGCCGCTGGGCAGCGTGATGAGCCTGGCCCGCCGTTTCGCGCTGCTCCGCGCCGCGGAGGATGCCGGCGCCTGGATCGTCGAGGACGACTACGACGGCGAGTTCTTCTTCGGCGGGCAGCCGCTCCCGACCCTGAAGAGCGTGGATACGACGGGGCTCGTCCTTTATGTTGGGACCTTCAGCAAGTCCCTCTTCCCCTCGCTTCGGCTCGGCTACCTGCTGGCGCCGCCGGCGCTGGTGGATATCTTCGAGAAGATCATGGGCGCCTTCCTCCACGGCGTGCCCTCCTATCTTCAGGCCGTGGTCGCCGAGTTCATCGATGAGGGCCACTTCGCGACCCATTTGCGCCGCATGCGCCGCGTCTATGCGGAGCGGCACGAGGCGCTGCGCGAGGCCGCGCGCGCGAAGCTCGGCGGGACTCTCGATCTCGTGCCCGCCCGCAGCGGCCTTCATACGGTTGGCCATCTTGCCGCCCATCTCTCGGAGCTCGAGGTCGCCAGGATCGCGGATAAGCGTGGCGTCATCGTCTCGCCGATCGCCCGCTTCGCCGTCGCCCCCATTTCGGTCAGCGGGCTGGTGCTCGGCTTTGGCAGTGTCGGCGTGCCCCAGATCAAGGCTGGAATCGATGTTCTGGCCGGAGCGATGGAAAGTCTCTCACGGCGCAAGGCCTTGTGAGCATCCGGCCTTTTGGTTGTGTTCGCCCCCGACGCGATTGGTCTGGTGGATTGTTGAGACTGGACCTCGAAACTCATCCAATTTCTCGGGCAATCTCGCTGCCATGAGATCTCCACCCCGGACGGGGCGAGCCTAGCCGCGATGCCCATCTTCGATTTCATCATTATCGGGGCCGGGTCCGCCGGATGCGTGCTCGCCAACCGGCTGACGGCGTGCGGCCGCTACAGCGTGCTGCTGCTGGAGGCTGGCGGCAGCGACCGCCGCTTCTGGATCCAGGTGCCGATCGGCTACGGCAAAGCGTTCTACGATAAGCGCGTGAACTGGATGTACCGCACCGAGCCCGAGCCGGGCCTCGGCGGCCGACAGGGCTACTGGCCGCGCGGCAAGGTCCTCGGCGGATCGAGCTCGATCAACGCCATGGTCTATATCCGCGGCCAGCCCGATGACTTCGACGATTGGCAGGCGCAGGGCAATCCCGGCTGGGGCTGGCGGGACGTGCTGCCCTATTTCAGGAGATCGGAAGACGGCAATCACGCTGCCGATGCGTGGCATGGCGTCGGCGGCCCCCTCTATGTGAGCGATGTTTCGAAGGAGCTGCACCCCCTTTGCGAAATCTTCCTCAAGGCAGGGGCGGAGCTCGGTCTGCCGCGCAACCCCGACTTCAACGGCGCTGCGCAGGAAGGTGTTGGACTCTACCGCATCACGGCACGGAACGGGCTGCGCATGTCCGCGTCGCGGGCCTTTCTGCGCCCGGCCATGGCGCGGAAGAATCTGCGCGTCGAAACCGGCGCTCACGCGACGCGCATCCTCTTTAACGGCCTGCGCGCCCTGGGAGTCGAATATGTCCATCGCCGCGATAAATGCACGGCCACGGCACGCTGCGAAGTCATTCTCGCCGCAGGTGCAATCAACTCCCCCCAGCTGCTGCAACTCTCGGGCATCGGCCCATCGGATGTTCTCGATCCGCTCGGCGTTCCCGTTTTGCGCTGTGTGGAGAGTGTCGGGCGGCAGCTCCAGGACCATTTGTGCATCGACCATCTCTATCGGGCGCGCCGGCCCACGCTCAACAACGAGCTGCGCCCCTGGTGGGGGAAGCTGCGCGCCGGCATCGAGTACCTTGCTCTGCGCCGGGGACCCTTGGCGCTGAGCGTCAACCAGGGCGGTGGTTTCATCCGTTCGCGGCCGGGGCTCGCGCGCCCGAACATGCAGCTCTATTTCTCGCCGCTCAGCTATAGCAAGGCGCCGCCGGGCAAACGGCCGCTGATGAGCCCGGACCCCTATCCGGGATTCCTGCTCAGCGCGCAGCCCTGCCGGCCGACGAGCCGCGGCTATGTGAAGATCAAGTCATCGGATCCCTTCGAGTCTCCCGCCATCGTGCCCAACTCCCTGGCAACCGATCACGACCTCCGGGAGATGCTGGAGGGCGCACGCTTTCTCCGCAGGCTCGCCGCAGCACCGTCCTTTGCCGCTTTGATCGAGATGGAGCTGCAGCCGGGCATCGCCGTGCAGTCCGATGAGGCGCTGCTCGACGATATCCGGCGGCGCTGCTCGACGGTGTTCCATCCCGTCGGCACCTGCCGCATGGGGCCGGACCCGAGCCAAGCCGTCGTCGATCCGCGTCTGAGGGTGCACGGCACCGACGGGTTGCGCATCATCGACGCTTCGGTCTTCCCGTCGATTACTTCCGGCAATACCAATGCGCCCGTGATCATGGTGGCGGAGAAGGGCGCCGATCTTGTTCTGGAAGACGCGCGCTGAAGCGTATCGGGCCGCAAGAGCATGAATGGAGCGACATATGGATAGAGGGCTATTCGCGCCGGACTTCAAGCCGGAGCCCTATTGGTGGGAGCATGCTCCTCGGCCGGAGATGCAGCCCGCGACGCTCCCGGCCAGGGTGGATGTCGCCGTCGTCGGCTCGGGATATACCGGCCTTCATGCCGCGCTACAAACGGCGCGCGGTGGGCGCGACACGGTGGTTCTCGATGCGGAGGCGGCTGGCTGGGGTTGCAGCACCCGCAATGGCGGCCAGATCTCGACGAGCGTCAAGCCCGATTTCGACAGCCTGGCACGGAAATACGGCTCCAATCTTGCATTCCGCATTCTGCGGGAAGGGCACGACTCACTCGCCTGGATCGGGGAGTTCGTGGCGGCGGAGCGCATCGATTGCAGCTTCCGCGTCGTCGGCCGTTTCCATGCCGCCCATACGCCGGCGCAATATGAGGCGCTCGCCCGCCGCGTTGCCGATCAGCCTCGCGGCCTGGAGGTCGAGGCTCATATGGTGCCACGCGGGGAGCAGCGCAGCGAGATCGGCAGTGATATCTATCACGGCGGCGTCGTATATTCCCGCCACGCTTCCGTTGATCCGGCGCGGTATCATCAAGGACTTCTCGTACGGGCGCAGGCGGCGGGCGCCCGGATTTTCCCGTACTGTCCCGTTGCGCATATTGAGCGGAATGGAGCGGGCTTCACCCTTGCGACGCCGCAGGGCCGGCTCGCGGCACGCGAGGTCGTCATCGCGACGAACGGCTATACGGGCCCGATCACTGGGTGGCTGCGCCGCCGCGTGATCCCTATCGGCAGCTACATCATCGCAACCGAGCCCCTTCCCGCCGAGGTGATGGCGCGGCTGATCCCCAGGGACCGCATCGTCAGCGATACGCGCAAGGTCGTCTATTACTACCGCGCCTCGCCGGACCGCACCCGGATCCTCTTCGGTGGCCGCGTCTCCCTCAACGAAACCGATCCGCGTGTCAGCGGACCGCGGCTCCACGCAGATATGGTCCGCATCTTCCCCGAGCTCGCCGCGACACGTATCGCCTATTCCTGGTGCGGCTTCATCGCCTACACCTTCGACGAGCTCATGCACGTCGGAAAGCATGACGGCATGTATTTCGCGATGGGGTATTGCGGCGCCGGCGTCGGGATGGCGAGCTATCTCGGCATGCGCATCGGCCAGCAGGTCCTCGGCCTTCCGGCTGGGCGAACAGCCTTTGACGGGCTCCGCTTCCCGACGCGGCCGCTCTACACGGGAGCGCCTTGGTTCCTCGCCCCCTCGCTCCTTTACTATCGCTGGCGCGACGGCCGCGCTTAACCTATTCCCGACGACTTCCGGCGCGGCCAAAGACAGGGGTGGGTACCTTCCCGTGGGGAAGGCCCTATTATCGTGCTTGCTTGCCTATAACATGTGCATTACATACTTCTTATTGTCTGTGTGTCGCGAAGTGGCTTTCCGCGTGAGCTCGCTGCCAGCTGATTAGCTACGCTATTTATGCCTCACGGTATCCGGGCAGAGCGCGCAGCTTCGAGCCTCATGACGAGCAGCGACAAACCGGGAAGTTACGGACGCGTGAGAGATATTCGGAGGTTGGCTATGCGGAAATGGCTGTTCACATTCGTACTTTCCTGCGCGCTTGCATGCTTTGGCGTGCTGTTCGCGCTCTGGGCCATGAACGGCTTCAACGGCCTTGGCATCGGCGTACAGGGCACGGTGGCTCTTGTGCTCGGCATTGCCATTACCGTGGCCATTGGCATAACGCTCATGAGCCTCACTTTCGCGAGCGATCGCAGCGCGAAAGACGAGCAGGTCCACCACCTGGATCTGGGTAGGCGCTAGGCGCCGGCTGATCGACAATCCTCGCCCATCTGGCGCAGGTGGCTCGATCGACTTCAAGGTGATTTCCCCTTGGCTATCCGAGCGGCTGCCCGCTGCGCCGACCTCGGTGTGTGACGTCCACCCGAACGAGGATCGGGTGAGAACACGAGGTTTCGTCGCCCTGCACCGCCTGCGAAGCCTCCGGGCCGACGCGAGGACTGCCAGCGCCCCCGGCGGAAAAATTTCAGCCCAGGGCCTGCCGCGTGCCAGCCTCGGGGAGCTCAATCGCGAGCAGCTTGGAAAGCGGTCGCCGCGGCCTAATCAAGTCCTCCAGCGTATATCGGTCGAGGACGCCAAGAAATGCGTGCGTGGCCTCTCGTAGCGCCAATCGGAGCTCGCAAACCCGCTCGATAGGACAATACCCCTCTTGCTGCAGGCAACCCACGACCGCCAAGTCCTCCTCGGTATCCCGCACGACCGCGCCGATATTTATATGACGCGGCTTCCTTGCGAGACGCATTCCGCCGTGCTTTCCCCGCACCGTCTCGAGGTATCCGCGCTGACCGAGCTCGTGGACCACCTTCATGAGATGGTTCTTCGAGGTGTCAAATTGCTCCGCAATTTCGCCGATCGTCGCTAGCTCCGGCGCCTTGACGCCCACGTACATCAGCACGCGAAGCGCATAGTCGGTGTAAAGCGTCAATCGCATTCGAGCGCCTCAGATTCGGTAGTGGTCGAGCCCTGTATGGCCAGGTTGGCGAAACATATATTCCCATTACTTTATATCGCGTACGCGAGGGTTCTCGCAAGATACGAGACCTCAGGCCTGTCGTCGAAGCCGCCCCATTGACATGGGTCAACGTAGGAGACCGCCATCTCGGTGCAGACTGCTCCTGCAACCCCGTGCGGCGTATAACCGAACTCGGGAGAGTGGACATGATGGGAAATTGGGATATGGCGGGATACGGGCTCGCTCATTGGCTGATCGCCATCGTGATGGCCGCAGCGTTCCTTTATCCGATCGGAAGGATCCTCAACCGCATCGGCTTCTCGCCGATCTGGTGCATTGTCGCGTTCATTCCGCTCCTCAACGTCATCGCACTTTGGGTCCTTGCCTTCGTCGACTGGCCTGACGGCCGTTGAGCGTCGCGACAGGTCGACCACACAGCCGACGATGGAGGTGTCCGGATGCGCATTGCGCCGCCTGCACGAGGCTTCCGGGCCGGTTGATTGGAGATGGCGCTGGCGAAGGCGCTATCTCGGCGCAAGCTTCAGCGCGCTGGCGCCCTCATGCTTGAGCTCGTCCCGGCTTTTGTCGAGCTGAAGCCATCCGAAATCCCGCCATCTCCGGGCGAGATCCGTGAAGTGGGGCGAGAGGGGATTGCCCGATTGCCCGGCCGCGATCTTGAAGCGGGAATGGCGGAGGTCGGCGAGGTCATAGATGGCGCGAAAGCCGGCTCCGTGCACATCCGCGAAGGGCTGCGCCTCGTTGCCGATGTCGAAGGCACCGCGGTTCACGGTGAAGTCGCCCCCGTCGGCGGGCAGATGGAGGTCGAGAAAGCGGCCGATGAGGGGAACGCGATCCAGTATCGCGCCTTCCGTCTCGGGCAGCGAGCTACGGAGCCGGAGCCACGCGCCACCGATGATCGCCGCGAGCGACAAGCCGAGAATGAGGAGTGGGCGGAACAGCCAACGATGGAGACGGCGCGCTTTTGTCAAAGAGAGCCCTCCCAGTGGATCAATTCCGACATTTCGATTCACCTGAGGATTCCCCAGCGCGGCTCGGATGTGCAAGCGGGGATGCGCGAGCGCACGAAGATTCGATGGGGTGCCGCCGGCCGTGGCCAGGCTCAAGGATCCACGCGACGACTTTTTGCTTGAACCCGATGGCATGTATCATATATGAGTCATGTATGAAATATAAATCACACAAAATCGCCGGCCTCGCTGAGCTGAAAATCGCCGATCTGGAGGCGCGCGCCGCCGAGGCCGAGGCGTTCCTCCGCTCGCTCGCCAGCCGCCACCGGCTGATGATCCTGTGCAGCCTTGTCGAGCGGGACGAGATGTCGGTCGGCGAGCTGCGCGAGCGTCTTGGCCTCACGCAATCAAACCTGTCGCGCCACCTGGCGACATTGCGCGAAGAGGGTCTCGTCGCGACGCGGCGTGAAGGCACCGTCATCCACTATCACGTCGCCTCGCCGCGCGTGCGCGCAATTCTCGCCGAGCTTTATCGGCTGTTTTGCGCAAACGCGACGACCCTCTGAGGAAAAGACCCATGGATCATTTCACGCCAATCTCCTCCGCCGTGGGCGGCGCGCTTATCGGCCTCGCAGCCGCAATCCTGTGGCTCGGCATCGGCCGCATCGCCGGGATCAGCGGCATCATCGGCAATTTACGGATAACTCGGCCGCGCGACCTCGCCTGGCGCCTCGCCTTCCTATTGGGATTGATTGCGGCGCCAGTGCTTTGGGTGCTCGCGGGCGGCGCGCCGCCGTCCATCCTCCTGCCGTCGTCGCCGGCATTGATTGTTACGGCTGGATTGCTGGTCGGCGTCGGGACGCGTCTCGGCAGCGGCTGCACCAGCGGCCACGGCGTCTGCGGCGTGGCGCGGCTCTCGCCGCGCTCCCTCGTCGCCACGACGCTCTTCATGGCGACGGCCATTGCCACGGTTTTTGTCACCCGTCACCTCATCGGAGGTTGACCGCGATGCTTGCCATTCCCGTCGCCCTCGCTTCCGGCCTGCTTTTCGGGCTGGGACTCGTCGTCTCGCAGATGGTCAACCCGGCGAAGGTCGTCGCCTTCCTCGATCTCTTCGGCGACTGGGATCCAAGCCTGGCCTTGGTGATGGCGGCAGCCGTTCCAGTGACGGCGCTGGGTTACGCGCTTGCCCGCCGACGCCGGGTGCCGTTTTGCTCACCAGACTTCGCCGCGCCGACGCAGTCGCGGATCGACCGACGCCTCGTGTTGGGCGCAATCACTTTCGGCATCGGCTGGGGCCTCGTGGGCTACTGCCCCGGCCCGGCGCTGACCTCCCTCGCCCTCGGTCATGGCGAAGCGGTGATCTTCGTCCTCGCCATGCTGGCGGGCATGGCGCTCCACCGCCTCTATCAGGTGCTCTCGGCGCGAGAAGGCTGAGCATGGCGAGCATTGTCCTGCTGCAGGATGTCCTCGCTGTCGGCTCGGGCTCCCTCGTCGGCTTCTCGCTCGGGCTCATCGGCGGAGGCGGCTCGATCCTCGCCGTGCCGCTTCTCCTCTACATCGTCGGCATCGGCGACCCCCATACGGCCATCGGTACCAGCGCGCTCGCCGTGGGCGCCACGGCCATGACGAACCTCCTGCCCCATGCTCGCGCCGGCCATGTGCGCTGGCGCAGCGCCACCATTTTTGCCGCTACAGGCATCGGCGGCGCCCTCGTTGGCTCCAGCATGGGCAAAGCCGTCGAAGGCCAGAGGCTGCTTGCCCTGTTCGCCGGGCTGATGATCGTCGTCGCGCTGCTGATGCAGCGGGAGCGCCGGACCTTGGCCGTGCAGCCGATCTCCAGGGCTGCGCGCTGT
This sequence comes from Alphaproteobacteria bacterium, assembly GCA_035294245.1. Classification (GTDB taxonomy): domain Bacteria; phylum Pseudomonadota; class Alphaproteobacteria; order JACZXZ01; family JACZXZ01; genus DATGLG01. Next base: position 24,607 of record DATGLG010000003.1, read on the forward strand.
GGCAGGCTCGCCGCCGCGGGATTTGGCGCCGGCGGCCTCTCGGGCTTCTTCGGGATCGGCGGCGGCTTCCTCATCGTACCCGGTCTCATTCTCGCCGGCGGCGTGCCCATCATCGAGGCTATCGGCTCCTCCCTCGTCTCGGTAAGCGCCTTCGGCTTCACCACGGCGGCAAGCTATGCGGCTTCCGGCCTGATCGATTGGCGCATCGCCGCCACCTACCTTCTCGGCGGCGCGGTCGGCGGCTGGGTCGGTGCTCGGCTTGCAACGCGTCTTGCAAAAGAGCGCAAGATGCTCAACCGCATCTTCGGCGCTGTGCTTGTCGCCGTCGCCATTTACATGCTTTATCGCAGCGCCGCTGCTTGGGCCTGACCGCGGAAAGCCACGCAATAGGAGAAATCGATGGATCAGGGCCGCAAGGACATTGGGTCGAAGCCAGAGATCACTGGTTTCTTCGATCGCGTGACCTTCACGATTTCTTATGTTGTTGCGGATCCCGCGACAAAGCGCGCCGCCGTCATCGATTCCGTGCTCGATTACGACCCGAAATCGGGCCGCACCGGGACCGTCTCCGCGGATGCCATCATCGCTCATGTGCAAGAGCACGGGCTCACCGTCGAATGGCTGCTGGAGACCCATCTCCATGCCGACCATCTTTCGGCAATACCCTATCTCAAGGCGGCGCTCGGCGGCCGCACGGGGATCGGCGAGCATGTCGCCGCGGTGCAGGAGACCTTCAAGAAGCTCTTCAACGCGGAACCTGGCTTCGCCACCGACGGGCGGCAATTCGACCATCTCTTCAGGGATGGCGAGCATTTCGCCCTCGGGAGGCTGGAAGGTGCGGTGCTGCACACGCCGGGTCACACGCCGGCCTGCATAACTTATGTCATCGGCGACGCTGCCTTTGTCGGCGACACCCTCTTCATGCCCGATTACGGCACGGCGCGCTGCGACTTCCCCGGAGGGGATGCAGCGGTGCTCTACCGCTCCATCCGGCGCATCCTCGCTTTTCCCCCGGAAACGCGGCTTTTCATGTGCCACGATTACATGCCCGGCGGCCGCGCGCCGCGCTGGGAGACAAGCGTCGCCGAGCAGCGCGCCGAGAACATCCATATCCATGACGGCGTCGGCGAAGCGGAATTCGTCGCGATGCGGCGCGCGCGGGACAAGACGCTGGAGATGCCGGCCCTTATTCTGCCCGCCGTGCAGGTGAATATGCGCGCCGGAGAATTTCCACCGCCGGAGGATAACGGCATCTCCTACCTCAAGATCCCCCTCAACGCGCTGTGAGCGGAACCCCGTCCGCGGTAGCGGAGCGGTCGCGTCGCGCGATTTTGCCGAAGTATTGATCTAGGACAAGGCCCATGGCCCGGTTTTGTGCTGGGTTACACTCTCCATACGGCTGCCGGAGGTCCTCTTTGCAGGCGCGATCCAGCGTGGCCGAGACGCCCCAGCGGCGACAGGGAGAGCGGCCGGATGTACGCCGAGTTCGACCTTGAGATTCCAAGCCGGCTGGACGATGCGCTACGGCTCCTCGACGCAACAGGCGTCGACGCAGCACTGCCGCTGTCAGGGGGCACAAATCTCGTGGCCGATCTCCGCGCCCGCAAGATCGCTCCGCGCCGGCTTGTCAGCCTGGCCCGCCTTCAGGGGCTGAGGGGGGTCCGCCATATGAACGGGCGCATCACCATCGGCGGCCAGACCACGATCAGCGATCTCCTGCGGTTGGCGCCGCTCGCCCAACACGGTTCTTCGCTGATCGAGGCGGCGAACGTCTTTGCCGGACAGATGGTGCGCAATGCGGCGACGGTTGCCGGGAATATCGCCTGCGGCTCGCCAGCCGCCGATCTGGTGCCGCCGCTGCTCTCCCTCGACGCCCAGGTGGTGCTGACGAGCACATCCGGCTCGCGAACCGTTCCGCTTGCTTCGTATTTCACCGGCTATAGGACCGACGTCCGGCGAGCGGACGAGCTGATCACCGAGATCTCCTGGATCGTACCGCCCACCCGCAGCGCGAACCGATTTTACAAGCTGGCGCGGCGAAAGGGTGATGCCATCACGGTGACCGGGGTCGCCGTTGCTCTTGCCGTCCGGGACGGCGTCTGTTCCAAGGCCCGCATTGCTCTCGGCGCCGTTGCGCCGGTGGTGATGCGGGCTCGCGCTGCGGAGATGCTCATCGAGGGCCAAGCTTTGACGCCGACGCTGATCGAGGAGACGGGTCGCAGGGCCGCTCAAGAGTGCCGTCCGATCGACGACATTCGCGCGTCGGCCGATTACCGTCGCCACGCGGTCGAGGTGCTGACCCGACGCCTCATCAGCGAGGCCTGGGCCCGGCTTACTTAGCCAGGAGAGACCTGATGCCTCGAGCGAAGACGATCGTTCTCAATATCAACGGGCAGCGCCGCCGGGGGACTTTTCCGGCGCATCGGACGCTGCTCGAGGCGCTTCGCGAGCTCGGCTATATCGACGTCAAGCGCGGCTGCGAGAAGGGCGATTGCGGCGCCTGTGCGGTCCTGATCGACGGCGAGGCGGCCGATAGCTGTCTGACGCTCGCCTGGACCGCGGAGGGACGGGCCATCATGACGGTGAGCGGGCTCGGCGGCGCCGATGCTCCGCATCCGTTGCAGGAGGCCTTCACGGCCCACGGGGCCGTGCAATGTGGCTACTGCACGCCGGGCCTCATCATCGCCAGCGAATCGCTGCTGCGCCAAACCGAAAACCCGACCGACGACGACATTCGGCGCGCGCTCAGCGGCAATCTCTGCCGCTGCACCGGCTACGCAAAGGTCTTCGAGGCGGTCAAGGAGGTGTCTCGCAGGCGCGCCGCCGGGGGCGAGAAATGAGCGAATTTGAGGCGCAGGCGCCCGCCAAGCCAAACGTGGCCTGGAAGCAGATCGGGCAACCCCTCGAGCGAACCGATGCCAGGGGCAAGGCCGAGGGGACGACACGATATGCCGGCGACTACACCATGCCGAATATGCTGCACGCCAAGGTCCTGCGCAGCACATTGGCAAGTGCGACCCTGCGCCGGTTGGATATGGGCAAGGCGCGCGCGCTCCCGGGCGTCGCTTGCGTCCTAACTGCAGCCGATCTGCCGGACCGCTTGGCGCCCACCGACATTCCCGGCCAGACGGGCCAGCAGCGACAGAAGACCGATCAGCAGATCCTGGCGCGTGACCGCATCCGCTATTTTGGCGAACCGCTGGCGCTGATCGCCGCCGAGACGAGCGACCTGGCAGAGCAGGCGCTGGCGCTTGCCGAGGTGGAGCTCGAGCCGCTTGCCGGCGTATTCGATCCGATCGAGGCCATGAAGCCGGGCGCGCCGGTCGTTCAAGGCGAGAACAACGTGGTCGCGGCGCAGAAGATTCGCAAGGGCGACCTCGCCAAGGGTTTTGCCGAGGCCGACCTCGTGATCGAGAATGCCTTTCGAACGCAATTCATCGAGCACGCTTTTCTGGAGCCCGAGGTCGGCTTGGCCTGGATCGACGAGAACCGGGTCATCAACATTCGGGTTTCGACCCAGGTCATCGAGCATTTCCGCTATGTCGCCGACGCCCTCGGCGTGCCGCACAACCGGGTGCGGATCATGGGTGCGCCGGTCGGCGGCGGCTTCGGGGGCAAGGAGGACGTGACCGTCGAGATCTATCTTGCGCTTCTCACGAGGGCGACGGGAAGGCCGGTGCGGCTTGAGTATTCCCGCGAGGAATCGCTGGTGGGTCACGGCAAGCGCCACCCCTTCATCATGAGCTACCGGACCGGCGTGAGAAAGGACGGCCGCATCACCGCGCTCGAAGCCAAGTTCATCGCCGATGCCGGCGCCTATGTCTTCCTGAGCCCCTACGTGCTTCTTTACGCGGCGGTGGCGGCGCCCGGGCCATACCGTGTGGACAACCTGTTCGTGGACGCCAAGGCGGTCGCGACCAACAATATGTATACCAGCGCCTTTCGCGGCTTCGGCGCCGCTCAAGCCTGCATCGGCTACGAGCAGCAGATGGATGAGGTGGCCAAAGCCTTGGGCATGGACCGCTTGGAATTTCGGCGCCGAAACTACCTCCGGACCGGAGATAGGATTTCAACGGATGTTCCGATTCGCAGCGCCGTCTGGACAGAGCGATGCGCAGAGCAGGCCTGGGCCGCCCTCGGAGAGGTTAGCAAGGCATCCGGGCCGATCAAGATCGGCCGGGGCATCGCCGCCTATCAGCAGAGCTATGGACGCATCACGTGGCTGCACGACACGTCCGAAGGCTGGGTGGGCGTCGAGGTGGACGGCACCGTCATCGTGCGCTCGGGCGTGACCGATATCGGCGCCGGGCAGGGTTCGGCGCTAGCGCAGATCGTCGCGGAGGTGCTTGGCGTCACGCTCAAGGATGTCGTCGTCTATAACAGCGATTCGGCGGTCACGCCCTTGGCCGGGACGACGACGGCGACCCGCGCGCTCTACATGACCGGAAACGCCATCAAGCTCGCGGCCGAGGCAGTTCGCGAGCGGCTTGTCGCCCGTGCCGCCAAGGCGCTCGGCGTCGAGCCGGATCAGGTCGAGATGATGTCCTCGAGAGTCTTCATCGCCGAGCATCCCGACAAATCGCTGTCGTTTTCCGATCTGGTGAAGCTCTGCGCGGCCGAAGGCATCCATCGATCGGAGCTCGCGATGTTTCGCGCGCCTTTCACCGACAGGATCGATCCAGAGACCGGCCGCGGCCAAGTCCATCCCGACTATACCTTTGGCGCGCATGCCGTCGAGGTCGCGGTTGATACCGAGACTGGAGAGATCACGGTGCTGAAGAGCGTCGGTGCCCATGACGTGGGTCAGGCGATCAACCCGGCGGCGGTCGAGGGGCAGATCGAAGGCGGCGCCGTACAGGGTCAGGGCTATGCTCTGAGCGAAGAGCTGATTTATCGCGAGGGTCGCCTCATGACGCCGTCCTTCAGCGAGTATCTGATTCCGACGGCTATGGACGTGCCTCCCGTGCGAAGCATCATTCTCGAGTCACGGAGCGGCCTGGGACCGTTCGGCGCCAAAGGCATTGGCGAACCGGCATTAACGGCAGTGGCCCCCGCCATCGCCAATGCGGTGGCGGATGCGATCGGCGTGCGGGTCTCCGATCTCCCGATCACGCCGGAGAAGGTGGTCAACGCCTTACGCCGGCAGCGCTCGAAAGATGGGCCGACCAGCCGCTAAACCGCGGGCCTTTCAGGATCGGAGAGCTTTATTTCAATCGGCGCTGATACGCTTTGCCATGCATCGATTGCCGCTCGCCTTTCATGTGTCGGATCGCTGCACATGGCCGCATGTGATCCAGCGGGCGAACCTGTGACAAAATAATCTGCGCGGGGGCTTTGACTTTCGAGTCACGGCGAATAACATGTATTTCGTATAGATGTTTACGGTGGGCGGATGCATCTGAGCTGTTGAGCTTGCCGCCAAGGAGAAGCCTCGCATGCCCTACATCGTCACCGAGGCCTGCATTAAGTGCAAATACATGGACTGCGTCGAGGTCTGCCCCGTCGACTGCTTTTACGAGGGGGAGAATATGCTCGTCATTCATCCTGACGAGTGCATCGACTGCGGAGTCTGTGAGCCCGAATGCCCTGCCGAGGCCATCGTGCCTGATCATGCCCCTGAGGGGCAAATGTGGGCGAAGCTCAACCGGGACCACGCGAACCAATGGCCGAACATAACGCGGAAAGGCACGCCTCCCGCCGATGCCGATCACTGGAAGAGTGTTCCGGGCAAATACGAGAAGTTCTTCTCCCCGAAGCCTGCGAAAGAGCCGGTGTGACTGGCCGTATAAGCTTGGCAGAGCGGCGCCTTTGCCGTCGCCACTCCGGTTCGGCTGGCGTCTCTAGCCTTCGACAATCTTCCAGCGCGTCTCGCTGAAATGAAGGCCCCGTCACGATAAGCGAGCTGCTCTCCCGCCCCGAATGATCGGAGCGGCGTCTGACGAACCTGCAGGCCGGCGGTGAGTTGTTAGCCCAAACCGTTGCGGCCTCGATGCCAGTGGCGATTGCGGCGATGCTGGGCTAGCAGCTTACGCATTCTTTGCGGGCCGCACATTAACTTGGTGGACAGAAAACGATCCCGTGGGACCGATTGATTGGCGCTCTGCGGCGCTCAATGCTCGGCACCGACCGGGCTTTTCGTCTCGGGACGATAGAGAACTGCCCAGAGAGCGAAGATCGCCACGGCAAGCCCAATCCAAAGCTCGACCCAGAAAAGGACAAGCGCAGGAACCACCCAAGCCAGGTTTGCGACCGCTAGAGCGAGAAGAATCGCACCCAGCACCACATTCGTGCTGCTTTGCCAGCGCGAGAAGTCGCCACGTCGCGCGATGATGGCGAGCACGATCACGGCGATTCCTACGGCGATCAGAGACCAGCGGCCGGCCATGCCGCCGGGGCCCGAAAAGATGGCGATATAGCTCAACCACAACCCGGCCAGGACATTGACGAGGTTGGCGATCATGCTGCACCTCATTCCTCAATGCATGCGTCCGAGAAAACGCCACGTCACAGGCGGGATGCCCAGGTAAGCCAAGGTGCTTGCCGCGATAAAGGCCTTCCAAAACATCGCGAGAGGCGTGAAGGCGATTACGACGAGGGCAAGGGCGCACTGGATCCCATAGCAGGCAAACCCCGCATGAAGGATGGCCCGGCGTTGCGACAGCTTGCCGGCCCCATAGAGGATGCCGTATGCGCCCGCCAGCAGCACGAAAAGCCCCAGGAGGAGCGCCGTCTCGAGCAGCTCGACGCCGATCATGCCGTTACCGTTGCGCCTGTCTCGACAGCGACCCGCCTCCCAATGGTCAAGAAATCATAGACGAGGACAACATAGCCCAGCGCGAAGATCAGGCCGAAGATGAAGCGGGCGACCATGCTGTCTACAAACCAGGGACTCTCCTGACCGGAAATGAATGCCTGCAGCGTCGAGCCCCCGATGGCCCGCTCTATGAAAGCTTGGCTGAAGCCGGCCACGAGCAGCGTGCCCACCATGCCGATCAGGCCGACGTTGAGGGCGGCAAAGGCCCATTTCCAACGCGCGCCGTTCACCAATGTCGCCTTCCGTGACTTCTGCAATACGAGATAGATGACAGAGATGACCCCGCAAGCATAGGCACCCCAAAAGGCGAAGTGCCCGTGCGAAACCGTCCACTGCGTGCCATGCGCATAAAGGTTGACCTGGGGAAGCGTGATCATGAAACCCCATACCCCAGCGCCGATAAAATTCCCGAAAGCCTCGGCCATCATCCAGTAAAAGGCAGGCTTGTTCGTCGTCTTCATGTGATGAGTGCCGGCATCATAGACGGCATGGACGACCATGCCCAAGAGCGGCAGCGGCTCGAAGGCGGAGAAGAAGCCACCGACTGCCAACCAGTATTTCGGCGTCCCGATCCAGAAATAGTGGTGTCCAAGGCCCAGAATGCCCGTGCCGAGCACGAGCGCCACCTCGATGTAAAGCCAGGCCTCGACGATGCGCCGCGAGGTGCCGAGAAGCTGCATGAGCGCAAGGGCCATGATGCAGCCGATGAGAACCTCCCAGGTCGCTTCGACCCAGAGATGAACCAGCCACCACCACCAATAGAGATCGACCGACATGTTGTCGATCGCCGGAAAGGCATCGAGGTAGAGAACGATGAGCGGAACGAGGTCGACAATCAGCACGACCATGATTCCGGTGATCTTCTTCGCCTTGAGCGCGGTTCCGATCACATTCCATGCAAATACGGCCATCACGACGACAACCCCGACCGCGGCCCATCGGGGCGCCTCGACATATTTGCGTCCCTGCTGGACGAGCCATAGACCGGCCGTGTCACTGCCGCCATACTGCACGACAATGAAAACAATCGCGACCACCGCGACCACGGCACAGAAGATCCAGAATAATATTTCCGCGGCCGGAATGCCCACGGGCTCCATGCCGAACTCCTCCGGCAAGAACCAATAGATCGCGCCCATGAAGCCCATGAGCAGCCAAATCACCAGCGTATCGATATGCAGGATCTTCGCGATATTGAAATGCAACAGGCCGAACAGGAAATCCGGGTTGATGTAGTAGTAGGCCGACATCAGTCCGGCGATGATCATGATGCCGAAAAGGGTGACAGCGGCGGCGAAATATTTGAGCGCAAGCCGTTGGGAGCGGTACATCGCGGCGGCCTCCTATTGCTGCGTCTGGGCCAGGCCGAAGTTGGCCGGGAAACCATTAGCGTCGATCGCCGACATCCACTTGAGATAGGCCACCACGCTCTCTGCTTCCGCTCGAGAGAGGTCGAGCTGCGGCATGGTGCGTGCCCAGGTGCGATACTTCACGGGATCCATCAGGAACCGAACCATGGCCTCCTCGCGCGTGCTGGCGCCCGTGATGCTCTGCCACGCTTCCCACGCAGGATCGAGCCAGGCCTTGGTCAAGTCCGGCCCATAATAGGCGCCGTTCCCGAAGAAGGTATGGCAGTCCATGCAGGCACGGCTTTGAATGACGAGCTTGCCTTTATTGATCAGCGCTGCGGCCTCCTTCTCGGTAACCTCGCGCCCAAATAACGGCGAGTCGCCGCCGATCGTCGGCACGTCGATACCGCGCTTCTCGTCGAACTGATAGCCGATCTTCTTGTTGATGACGGCATATGGCGGGACGTGGGAGCCGCCGACACTGATGTCCGCAAGGCTGTCGACCGTCAGCATGATCAGCACGATGCTCATCACGACGATCGTGCTTACCGCGCCGGCGCGCCAGAAGGCTGGGTCACTATACTGCATATGGTAGCCCCCACGTGGCTGTGGCACTCTCGTGCCCTTCAATTTACCACGACGCTCGTACGGGACGTTACGCCCAATTGTCCTCTCTCGAGGCTAACCGATGAGGATTACATATGTTATGGCGCAAACATCAGCTCTATCCTTAGGGCTCCGCACGCGACCGGCGACCTTGCGCTGAGCGATCTGCGCGCCAACGGGCATCGGTGTCCTTTATGTCCGCCAAGCATCGAGATCGCGCCGCTTATCCACGGCGCAGAGTACGAGAGGGTCGCCAACGCATCGGCACCGAGGGCGCAATGCTGAGAATGGCCCCGGGGCAAGCCACCACCCGATCAGTGATATCCTATGCACATCACATAGTCGCGGAGGAATTCCACGTCATTTGCGGTATCTACCAGAAGAGCCTGCAAGGCATCTCGTGCATTGATTATGCCGACTGGCCGCGACTGGCTATCAATAATGGGGATGTGCCGCAGGCCGTACTGCTTCATCTTGCTCCATACCGAGCTCACATGATCGTCGGGGCGGCAAGAAATGACGTGTTGCGTCATGGCCGCCGCTGTGGTGTCCCTGCATGCCTGCCCTTGACAATGCGTGATCCGCCGCACGACATCCGCTTTTGTGATGACGCCGACGGCCTTCCCGGATGGATCGCAAACCACAATGAGCTCAGCCTGCGAGTCGGAGAGTGCCCGCGCCGCATCGATGAGCAGGGATTCGGTTCCAACCGTCTTCAGCCGCTTCTGCGCTGCGGCCAACAGCTCGCTGACAAACATCTTTACCATCTGTCCTTAGAATGACCCCGGCCTCTCACCGGCGGCTCAAGGGCCGAAGCCGATGCGTAAGACGGCAAGAATGCCGGCGGCGGCCAACCCGAAGCAGGCAAGCCGCATCAGGACCAGGGCCGAAATTTTCATCGCCGAATGGACGTAATCCTCGATAATCACCTGCAACCCAAGCGCTGCGCGATAGAAGAGAGCGACCAGCAGAAGCACCATCATCAGCGCGGATAGCGGGCTCCTGAGCCAGGTGACCACGGCGGCGTAGTCGTCGCTTTTGCTGTGCGCAATGATGGCGACGGAAAGCCACAGCGTCAGCGGCACGAGGGCGACCGCTGTCACGCGCTCCCGCCACCAATTCTCGACGCCTTCCTTGGCCGAGCCAAGCCCGCGAGCCTGGCTGAGCCGAGGCCGCATATCCTTTCCAGCCATCGGCCTCACCCCACCATGAAGAGACCCGCGACCCAGGCCGCGACCGTCAGAACGACGCTTGCAGCGACTACGGCCCAGCCGGACGCGTAGATCGCCGCGAGCTCGAAGCCGTATCCGGCATCCCAGACCAGGTGTCGGATACTACCGCAGAGATGCAGGAAGAAGGAGAAGGTGACAGCAAGCAGCACGATCCGGCCGAGCACGGATGTCAACAGGTTGTGCGCAATCGCATAAGTCTCGGGGCCCGCGGCCACGGCAAGCAGCCATAGGACCAGTCCGACCGCGGCGACGCTCATGACGACGCCGCTGATACGGTTCGCGATCGAGAGAACCGAAGTCAGTTGGGGGCGATAAATCTGGATGTTCGGAGATTGCGGTCTCCGCCGCTCGTTCATGGGGTCCGGCATGGTTGCCCTCCATTCCTGCATTTTAGCTGCGGCGTTCGACCAGCCTCTTCTTGATCTCCGCAATGGCCTTGCCTGGGTTCAATCCCTTGGGACAGGTGCGGGTGCAATTCAAAATGGTGTGGCAACGGTAGAGCCGAAATGGGTCTTCCAAGCGGTCCAGCCGTTCTTCCACCGCTTCGTCGCGACTGTCGGCGAGCCAGCGCCAAGCCTGGAGAAGCACGGCCGGCCCAAGAAAGCGATCGCCGTTCCACCAGTGGCTCGGGCAGCCCGACGTGCAGCAGAAGCAGAGGATGCACTCGTAATAGCCGTCGAGCCGCGCGCGCTCCTCGATCGATTGGAGGCGCTCCTTCTCGGGTCGTGGCGCTTCCGATTGAAGCCAGGGCTGGATCACCTCGTACTGCGCAAGGACGTGATTGAGATCGGCGACAAGGTCCTTGATGACGGGCATGTTCGCGAGCGGGTAGATCTCCGTGGGACTTCCCGTATCGGCGATGAAGCGCGTGCATGCCAGCCAATTGGTGCCGTCGATGTTCATGGCGCAGGAGCCGCAGACGCCTTCGCGGCACGAGCGGCGAAAGGTGAGCGTGGAGTCGACGTTGTTCTTGATCCAGATCAGCGCGTCGAGCACCATCGGCCCGCATTCGTCGAGATCGACTTCAAACGTATCGATCCTTGGGCTTTGACCGGAGTCTGGATCATAGCGGTAAATCTCGAAGGCCTTGGTGCGCTTGGCCTCATTGGAAGCCGGCCATGTCCGGCCCCGCTCGATACGCGACTTCGACCCGAGGCCGAAGTTTCTCGGCACCGGAAATCGTTTTATCAGTGTGAACCGCGAGAGCTGATTTGAGGATCGGATGATCATCGATGTTGCCTCTCGCCATAGCCGTTCTTCGCGATCCGCCGCCGTCGCAACAAGCCGCACTGAGCCGGGTCACACATAAGGTCTCGATTACGCTCCACCTTTCAGCGGCTTTCACCTTCCGGGCCACCTCCGCCCTGAAACAGCTCAGCGAACGCAGAACCCGTGGTGCTTGGTTGGTGCGGTATGCTCCGTATCGAAGCCACCCGTAACGGCATCCAGCGCCCTGATGACACCTCCCAGGTCACCGGCTTCGCCGCCGCACATTCCCTCCTCCTCGGCGACCGCGAGCTCGGTTGCGTCATAGGCCCAGCGGCATAAAATCTCGATCTTCTCCTGCGGCCGGAGGTCCGGACGGGTCAGCACATCCTCGGGCCGCCGGAACGACGAGGCCGGATCGAGCAGCACTCTTTGAAGATCGACCGTTACAGGCTTGTGGGCTGCCATTTTCCATCCTCCCTCTATCTGTTTGTCGAAGCCGCCTCCATCGCACCGGAGCTTGCCTGGGGCATTGCCCCGACGCTCACCGGGATCGGTGCAGGTCTTTGCGCTCGCTCTCGGTCGAGGGAAATGTCGAATCCTGGGCGAGGGCGCAATGGACGCGGGCGATATGGCCCGCCTCCTCGAGTGCCAGCTCGTGGGCCAGATCACGAATAGCGGGATCGGCCGCGCCGGCCGCGACGGAGTCGAAGAAGTGCCTCGCCTGTTGCTCGCGTTCGAGGGCAAGGGAAAGCACGTCGTGCTCTGTCACCAAATGAGGCGGCCGATCGCAGATGGTTGCGCCCGGCCTTGCCGCGCCATGCCACGGGGGGATCCGCGGCAGCACCATTCCCTTCGCGCGAGCCCGGATTGCCGCCGCGTCTTCGGCCTCAAACTCCGCCAACTCCGAGAAGAGATTGGCGACCCGTATATTGCCATGCTGTCGCATCTCTTTCGCGAGCTCGCGATAGCACGCCGCCGTATCCTCCTCCATCGCCAGGGCATGAGCAAGAAAGTCTGCAAGATCTTCGCTTGATCTCTGATCAGCCACGGCGCGGAAGCTCCTCAAGCCCTCCATTGGTCTGGGAGCGCCTCAGCGCGACCGTTCTCCGAAAGGCTTGCGTCGGCAATGACCAAGCTCACCTGTTCATTCTCATTTTAGGGTCTCGAGATAGGCAATGACGTCTTCGCGGTCATCCTCCTTCTTGAGACCGGCGAAGGTCATCTTGTTGCCGGGGATCATTGCCGCCGGGTTCGAGAGGTACTTGTCGAGGGTCTCCGCGCTCCAGACGAGCCCGCCCTCACCGGCTTTCTTCATTGCGGGCGAATAGCTGAATCCAGGCTCGGTCCCCGCCTTCCGCCCGATCACGCCAAACAGGCTTGGCCCGATCGCGTTCTTATTTTGGACATTGGTGTGACAGATCTTGCACTGATTGAAGACCTTTGCGCCCTTTGCTGCATCGCCGGCAGCTATGGCGACATGGGGCAAAGCGAAGGCGAGCACGATAGTCGCGCCGGCCTTTAGGACACCGAGATTTCGCATTCCAGCCTCTCATTTATCAAGTTCGGTCTATAGGCAAAGTGCCATCCATGGCGTCGATAAGAGACAAGAACAGTCTCAAAGAAATCCACCGTCCGCTCAACCTCCATCTCGCTTTTGGTACGCCGTATATTATCTGCCTGCCGTGGATTTTGCCATGCACCAGCGGCAGCCTATTCCAGGAGAGCGATAATTCTGATTTTTGTGAGTGCGTTTCAGAACGTGTTTCCCTTCCTTTCGCGCACAAGCAAGCCAACACGTCTGACAAAAGACTTTGCCATGGTTGGCTAATGGACAACAGGTCGCTCGAGCGCCACCAGCCGCCGATCGAGCTCGTCCATCCTGCGATTGACCGCCGCGAGATCCCTAGCCTCTGCGGCTTCTGACGAGCCGTCTAACGCCTTGTCAATGCCCTCCAGGGCCTTCGTCCGCCATGTTTCCAGGTCTTCGATGGAAATTCCGGTGCACTGAGACACTCTCACGGCGGACTCTCCGGCGAGAAGGCGAAGGACGACATCGCGCTTTGCTGCTGACGAGCGGAGTCCGGAGCCTTCAGTCATTACGACCGGCAACCCGATCGTGCGCATCACCTGGAATCTTGTCGCTCTCCCTGCATGCGCCGCATGCCCGTTGACAGCTTTCGACCTCGAGGAGTCGGGTGCTATCGTGGCGTCTTGCCCGCTCAATTGGCTCATCAGAGCATCGCCGCTAATCGCGAGCGGCTCCATTGCGGCAATGGCGGCAATATAGGCGCTTTCGTATCCCGTCAGTCTGGCGAGCGCATCGGGATCACGCACCGCGACGGCGCCCGGTCTCGTCTCGACGACTCCCTCACGCCGCATTTTCGTCAACGTCCTGCTAATGTGGACGGAGCTCAAGCCCAGCGCGTCGCCAATTATCTCCTGGGTAAGCGGCAGCCAATGAAGTCCCCCATCCGAGTGTGTTGCGGGTTTCGACCGCGATGACAGCTCCAAGAAGAGGTGACCAATCCGGTCGTAGGCCGACCTCCGCCCGACCTCGGTCAGATGTTCCGCGAGCGTGAGGCTCTCCTTTGCGCTAAGGACAAGAATCTGCGTCGCCAATTTCGAGTTCTCGGAGATCGCAGTCGCCATCGCCGATTGCGAGAACCTCAGCGCCGAAATCTCCGTCAGCGCAGAGACCGTGTACAAAGCGTCTTCGACGAACATTCCGGGAATCCCGACAACGTCACCCGGCAGAACGAAATTCACGATCTGCCGCTCGCCGTTCTCCAGGATGCGATAGCGCATCGCCCAACCGGATAGGACCAGGAAGACGTATCCCACCGGATAGCCCTGACGAATGATATCGACACCTTTTGCAAAGCGTTCCTGCGTCGCGGTTGGCCTCGAGGTCTTGAATTCATCTGCGCCGACCGTGTCTCCGACGGGTTTCGGATCGGCGTGCTTGATGGACGAAGACGGTCTCTCGCGTCGCAATGAAACGGTCCCCGACATTTGCCCTCTCCCGGAATTCGCTCCTGTTGCTTGCAACTTTAATAGGCATCTCCCTGACTGCCAGGTCTTTGATCCGGATCAAAGACCCGGAGCAATTGAGTCTGCCGGACCGAAGCGAGGATGTAATGCTTTCGCCAGACGGCGCTTACGATCGTGCCAAGGCCCTTAGCTCAGATAAAGCATTAGGGATCCGCGCCGGCGTATCGGAGGATGAGGCAAGCATCACCTTCAGGCTGTTCAGGGACTTGAAATACATCAAACCTGAGGCGCGGAAGATGAGGTGCGGATAACGACCGAGCCAAGCCGACGCCGCGCCAGGCGGTCATCCCCAAGATCGGGGTCACGCGATGGATTCAGTTTATTTGCGTGATCTCGTCACGGATCCTGTGAGCAATCTCGGCCAATTGGCCGGAAAACTCGCTATCACCCTCGTCGACGCCGGGCAAGCTGGCCAAACGCTCGAGGAGCCTGGCCATACCCGCGTAATATCTCCGTGCCGAAGAGCTGCCGAAAGCGGTTTGCGCCATCATCCGTCTCCCACTTTGAAGATTGGAGGGAAGGATGTGTCGCTCGCGCTGCCGGTTCTTTGATATCGGACAAACATTAGACGAAATGTGCTCGAGGGGAATGATTGCGACAGCCGATGCACGTGATCAAAATCGTCCTTATGGAGAGGGGCCGATCGAGCGCCCCGGCGTCGCGAGTAGCTCGCCCGCTATCGGTCATCGGATATGTCAGATCGCGCCCGTCTCCTCCAGTTGCTTGAGCAGGAGATGCAGATATACAAGGCCGGCGAAGGGCTGCCACCGCGCAAGGAGCCTTTTCGCGCGATCGTAATCCAGTGGCCGCCGCAGCCGCAGCCATTCCTCCAGATGACCACGAGCCCCAACATCATCTGCCGGGAAGACGTTGAGCCGACCCAGGCCTCGAAGCAGCGCGTATTCGGCCGACCAGCGACCAATCCCGCGCAGCGCCTCCAGCCGGCCGAACGCCATGTCATCATCGACGTTTTGAAGATCCTCGAGATCAAGCCGCTTTTCATGGAGCCGCTTGGCGAGGTCGATGACGGCGAGGCCCTTATGCCGGCTTAGGCCAAGCGCGCGCAACGACGCCAAATCGGCCCCGACGAGATCGCGCGGCCGTGGGAAAGCATAAGTTACGGTTTGGGACGCGCGACAAGCTCTCCCGAATCTCTCGGCTATTCGATTGAGCAGCGTGAGGCCCGCCACCAGGCTGATCTGTTGGCAGCAGATGGCGTTCACCAAAGTCTCGAAGATCGATAGGTATCGGGGCGGCTTCATTCCGCGAAATCGCGCGGCCAGCTCGCTCAATCTCGGCTCGCCGGCGGCCGCGGCGTAAAAGGGCGCCAAGTCGACACCGAGGCTCAGCAAGCGGTTCAAGGCCATGGTCACGGCCGTCTCAACGGTGGCAGAGGCACGCGCACCGCGGACGCGAGCAACCAGGCGCGGCGCATCGGGAGTGCCGGGCTGCGTCACGACGACCTCCACCGGCCTGGCGTTGACCAGCATCGTTCGGGCGTACGCCGTTCCGTCCCAGCGATCGACGCGATTGATGGGATTGCGGCGGAGGGCCCAGGCTGTCAGGTCCAGCCGGAAGGGCGGCGTTGCGTTGAGCGCGAATGAGAACTCAGCCGGCTTCGTTTGCCGCCTCCTCGCCATCTTCGTTCGATGTCGATCTGCCGCCCCCCGATTCGACACCGCAGAGACCACATCCCGTCGACATCGCATCCCTCGAAAGGCGGCGCCTTTCCCCGGTTACGATCGTCTTTAGCTGGGGCCTTTGAGCGCGACCGCCTTAGGCCTAACGTCTCGACAGGAACAGGGGGCCCCCAAGTGCCGGATGATCCATCCGGTCGGGTCGCTCGCGGGGAAGGACTCCTCGCCAGCTTGGTCGAGCAATTCCTGCACGTGCTCGCCGGCTCGATCTCGTTCCGCGCGTGGGTTCGCTGAGGTCATGGCCACCTCCTTCGCTTGGCATGGCAAACCGGATACGGCAAAGCCGGTCGCCTCCTATGCCGTCAACGCTAATGGGACCAGGGCTCGATCCGGTCGCGACGAAAATTATCCCCATAGCTCCTGCGGTTCGGCGTCGCCGCCTGGGGCTCTCTCACGACATAGGCGAGATTATTTGCCCGCGCATACTGCTCGGCCGCGATGCGCGTTGGGAAACGAAGGGTGAGCTGTCGCCGAGTATCGGCCGATCCAGTCCAGCCCATCAGCGGATCGATGACCTGCGCGCTCGCCGGCTCGAACTCGAGCACCCATTGTCGCGTAAGCGCCATCCCGGCTTGCATCGCGGTGCGCGCCGGCTTGTAGATCACCGCGCGAACTTCCCAACGATCGGCTGTTTTGAGATCCTTCCGGCTCTCCGTCGATCCCGCCGATAAGCCTCCGGTGGAGAACGCATCGGCATTCTGGACCGCGTGATGGACAGCCTCGGGCGCCAGCGCCGACCGGCTATCCCCCCGCCTTTCGTGGGTGCTCATGGCAACCTCCTTTCGGCGGCGTCTCGCCGCAGGGTCTCGGCCGGTATCCTGAGCCTGAGACCAAGGCGAGCGCCTAAGTCAGATTCATGCAGGGCTCCAAGATCGCTCTGTCTGACGCGACTATGGCAAGATTGCGAGCTGCGGTCTTTGCTCGGGCTCAAACGCGACTCGGAGATTTGATCGCCGCTCCGATTAGCCCGATCTTGCTCCCTCTCACCTGAATTTCATCAATCGACTGCTCGCCCCTTGTCTCCAAGCGCGCTCTTCGGATTCAGGCTTTGGATATGGCCGCTCTCCGTGCCTGCTGTCGGATCGATAACGGCATTGATAAGGGCCGGCCTCCCCGCCGCGAGCGCATCCGTCAGAGCCTGTGTGAGGCTCGGTGTATCGATGACGTGATAGCCGGTGCCGCCAAACGCCTCGATCATCTTGTCATAGCGTGCGTTTCGCATGAGCCCCGTCGGCGAGCAGACGCTACCGCTCGGATCGCCGCGGTAGATCCCATTGTTATTGAGGATGATGGTAATAATGGGCAGCTGGTAGCGACAGATCGTCTCGATCTCCATGCCGCAAAAGCCGAAGGCGCTGTCGCCTTCGATGGCGACCACGGGCTTCCCGCTCACTGTGGCTGCGCCGATCGCGTAACCCATGCCGATTCCCATCACCCCCCAGGTACCGCTGTCGAGGCGGCGGCGCGGCCTCTGCATGTCAATGATGTTGCGAGCAAAGTCGAGCGTATTGGCGCCCTCATTGACAATATAGACGTCGGGCCTCCCGGACAGCACATTACGGATGGCGCGCAGCGCGCTGTGGAAGTTCATCGGGCTTGGATCGGCGTTGAGACGTGCCGCCATGCGCTCCACGTTCTTCTGCTTTCGCTCCGCGATCCCGCTGAGCCACTCAGCACTGGGCTTGATCCGCCTCGATTTAAGGATGGCGTTGAAGGCCGAGAGCGCGGACTTGATGTCACCCACGACGGGGGCGGCAATTGGCCGGTTGCTGTCGATTTCGATTGGCGATATGTCGACCTGAACGAAGCGCGTGCTCTCCGACCAGAGGGGAGCCTTGCCATGGGAGAGTAGCCAATTGAGTCGCGCTCCGATCAGCATCACAACGTCGGCATGGCCGATCGCGTAGGACCGCGCAGCGGCAGCACATTGTGGATGGTCGTCGGGCAGCAGGCCCTTCGCCATCGACATGGGCAGGAACGGCATGCCCGTCGTCTCGAGGAACAGCCGAATTTCCTCGTCCGCTTGCGCGTAGGCCGCGCCTTTGCCGAGAATCGCGAGAGGGCGCTGGGCCGCAGCCAAGAGGTCGATGGCGCATGCGATCGCCTCCGGAGCCGGGACCTGTCGCGGCGCTGGATCGACGACCTTGACCAGCGATGCCTTCGCCGTCTCCGCGTCGAGGGCCGCGCCGAGTACCGCCGCCGTGAGGTCGAGATAGACGCCCCCCGGACGGCCGGACACGGCGGCGCGGATAGCCCGTGCGATGCCGATGCCGATGTCTTGGGGCCGATTGATGCGGTAGGCCGCCTTGGCGTAACGCTTGGCGGCCACCAGCTGATCGAGCTCTTCATAGTCGCCCTGCTCGAGATCCACAATCGCCCGGTCGCTCGACCCGCTGATCTGAATCATCGGAAAGCAATTGGTCGTGGCATTGGCGAGCGCGACCAGTCCGTTCAGGAACCCGGGAGCCGAGACCGTCATGCAGACGCCCGGCTTCTGGGTCAGATATCCGGCAATTGCGGCGGCGTTCCCTGCTGATTGCTCGTGCCGAAAGCCCAGGTAACGGATCCCCTCCGCCTGCGCCAGGCGCAGCAAATCCGTGATCGGAATGCCGGCGACGCCATAGATCGTATCGATCCCATTCAACTTGAGAGCATCCACAACCAGGTGGAACCCGTCCGTCATTTTCGCTGCAGTCATTTCATCAACCATTTGAGATCGCGCCGAAATAAACGTCGGCAAGGTGCGGCGGCGCCAGGGGGCCCGCTTCCACGGGAGGCCCCGGAATCCGGCCACGTCTGGATCAAAATTCTGCTGGCGCCCGAGCGCTTGATATTAAGAAGTCTGTGCCCCCGACGTCACGCTATTTACACTTTATCGCGGCGGCTGGCCTATGCCTCGACGGTCCGCATCACAATCGCCTTGATGGGATCGCGATATCCTCCGAGAAGGGCGCGGTAATTCATGCATGACTGATAGAGACATTCTTTAACGATCTCCTCGAACAATTCGTAGCCGCGCTGGCGCATCGCCAAATTCTGCGATGTAAGCAGGGCCGAGATCTCGTCGGTGAGAACCTGCGCATGCCTTGGATCCGCTATATCGACCGAGGCTTCGAATGCTTTGATCGACATCACGACACACCGACTTTACCTTCTTGCGCCACGGAGCTGGCTGCTCCTCCGCCAAGTATTTGCGGGTGATTTGGCGGCTCGCACGGAGACCTGCGAAGGATCGCCGCTCATCTGCTGGATCGGAACGCGATGGCACACCCGAGCGTTCGCCAAGATCACTTCAGGGCAGAGCAGATGTCGACGCCATAACACAGGTTATCCTCGATGCCCGCGCTCGGACAGAACCTCATGGCCTCCGAGAGGCCTGCGCCATGCGAGGGTCAAAATTGCACGCCGATACCCTCGTTCTGAGGATTAATTTTGCTCGCCGATTCATCCTTCGCGTTTGGCGATTTCGGCCACAGGCACGACCTGTCCTCGGCGACCTCGCTCCAACCCTCGGGCACTCGAACAGGCTGACCGGCGCGGGTAATCAAGGCAAACTCGGGCGCCGGCCCGAGCACCATCTGTCGGCGCCAGCAGGCAAGCGGCGGATGAGCGCCGTTATGGATATACTCGATAAGAGGCCGCCAAACGCTGCCGCGCGGACGGCTCAGCCAGCGGATCGTTGACCGCTCGGTCTGACAGGTGGACTCCCCCCGAACGAGGGCATAGAGGCCTCCATGCCCGATATCCATGAGCGCTGCGATATCGTTGTGCGGCCGCTCCATTCGTCCATAGGGCGCTTCCGCATTGATGAGGTCGAGTGCCCAGGAGCCTTGGAGATAGTACCAATCCTCGTAGCCGCCTTGATCCCCCAGCCATGGTACCGCCGAGATCCTATAGGTGGCGGAGCCTAGAAACCCCGGATAGGCGTGTTCATTAAGCGCCTCATGGAAACGTCGAAGCACGGCCTCGTAGGTGTCCTTGTCGGCATCTCCCTTTGCACGATGCCAGAATAGATAAGCGAGCATGTTAGTCGCTCCTCCAATTGCCGCTGCGCGAAAGCCCAGATTCAGCCTCGACCGCGTTGGGTCAAGCATAGCGGCCTAGCTATCGTCGCTCGACGGGCAGCCTTCGCAACAACCTATGTTAAGGCAGAAATCGTTGTGAGGTGTCACGAATTCCGCCGTGCCGGACTTGGCCTTGTCGCGTGAGATCAGAAAGGAGCAGCCATCATGGATATCTTTCCTCATCCGAGCAGTGAGCTTAGTGACACCCGCAAACGCCTCGCACCCGCAACCGAAGCGGCGTTTCGGGCCTTCAGCAAGCAGGTATTCAGCGACGGCGCCCTACCCGCCAAAGTGAAGCAGCTCATCGCGGTGGCCGTCGCGCACGTCACCCAGTGCCCCTATTGCATTCGAGGACACACAAAAGGGGCAATCCAACACGGAGCAACGCCGGAAGAGATCATGGAAGCGATCTGGGTCGCCGCCGAAATGCGCGCCGGCGGCGCCTACGCGCATTCCCTGATCGCCCTGTCGGTCCTCGAGGAACACCTATCTCAGCATTCGGGCGCCTCGCAAACGCCGCGATGACGTCGGATCGGCGGTGTCACAACGAGAGCTTCGGCGCCTATGCCGGATATCACGACGGTCATCCTATCTTCGGCTTTAGCGGCGGTCACTACCGGCCTGGGCGTCGTCCCCCTGATTTTCTCAAAGTCTATTCCGGCGCGGTTCATGAGTTTAGCCAGCGCCCTTGTCGGCGGACTACTGCTAGCGGCCACGTTTCAACTCATCGGCGAGGGAATGGCGGATGGCGCGGCCACGACAATCAGCGGGATCGTTGCAGGACTGGTTCTGATTACGGCCAGTCGAAAATGGCTGGAGGGACATGCGTCGCCCGACATCGGCCTCGCGGCGGAGTCGAAGCTAACGACGCTCATAAATGAGATCGCCAGCCTTGGCCGACGCGCGGGGAAGCATTCGAAGCAGCGTCCGATCCCGCAATACCCAGTGATGGATAAGCGCAGCAGCCGCATGAAGGCCCGCCAGAGCCAGCAGGCCGTTTGCGAGCAGCTCGTGCACTTCCTTCAAGCTGTGTGCGAACGCGCGATCTGCGGACCAAGGTGAGCCGACTTCGAACAACCCGAACACCGGCAACGGATTGCCGCGCGCAAATTGAATGGTGATGCCAACGATCGGGATGGCAATCAGCAACGCATAGAGCGCGTAATGAGCCAGTGTGGCGCAACGTTCCGCCCATCGACCCAGAACAGTCTTTTCCGATGGCGGCGGCGGATCCACTGCCCGCCAAAAGAGACGCATGGCCGCAAACGCGAGAACGGCGAGCCCAGCTGATATGTGCACGAACAATCCAGCGGTCCGCGCGGCGCCGCGCGGGAGCTCGTCACCGAATGTGCCGGTCGCCCAGGCCAGAAGCACCAGAATAACGACAGCCCAGTGCAAGGCCTGTGCGACTGCGCCGTAGCGCTCGGGGGAATTACGAAGCTGCATGATTCTCGCCACTCTGCTTATCGGGAAGTTTGGGGGAAATCTTGCCGGCCGCGTATTGGTCGACGAGGCGATCGCGCTTCACGTCGTGGGCGAATGCCACGCTTGAGACACCTCCCAGCGATATGGCTGGGGCAAGAAGGGATATCTTGTGCATATTGACGCTCTCGCAATTCGGACGCGACCGTTTTAGCTAGGAGGTGATCAATAACAGAGAGCCGCCTTCATTCGGCTAACGACGGGTATCAACGACTTGTCAGGTTGCACGGTCCGGTAGGTTTTTTGTATCGGGGAGACCGGCCCGGCATTCCGCGCGCGACCGTTGCGGGCCCGTCGAAATCGTCAGCATCAGGCCGCCAAGAAGGGACGAGGTGGAGAGGTCGAGCTGCCAGCCGTAAGCCTCGAGGACATCCTGAACGATCGCCAGCCCCAGGCCGGCTCCCTCTTTCCCGTCATCAAGACGGGTCCCGCGCTCAAGGACGCGCTCGCGTGCAGACGGCTCGATTCCGAGGCCATCGTCTTCGATTGTGATGGCGAGCCCAGCGGATCCGGACCGTGCGGTGATGCGTACACGCGAGATCGCATGTCGCGCGGCGTTATCCAGGATATTGCCGAGCACTTCTGCGAGGTCGGTGCGATCCATCGGAACCGTCAGGTCGTCGGCGACAAGAGAATCGAAGATAACCCGTGACCCCGATGATGTTCGGGTCAGCGTTGCAATCAAGGAGCGCAGGAGCGGAGCAAGCGCCGTCGACAGGTTTGCTCTATAGCGGGTCGATCCGCGCACGCGCGCGCGCGCCAATTCGCGATCCACATGGCGGCTCATGCTGTCGACCACGCTCTCGATGTCGCGAGCGATCGCCTCCTGGCCTTGTTCGCGCAGCCGGAGCGCATCCCCGGCAAGCGCGGCAAGCGGCGTTTTGAGTCCGTGAGCGAGATCCGCCGCCCGTCCGCGTGAGCGCTCGATTTCTCGTTCCTGGCTATCAAGCAAGGCATTGACTTCCTCGGCGAGCGGCTTGACCTCTGTCGGCACGCTCGTCGGCAGAAGACGGACGCGGCCAGCTCTAATATCCGCGATACCGCGGCGGAGCGCATCCAACGGACGCAAGCCAAGATTGATCTGGATCGCCGTCGCGGCTGCGAGAACAAGACCGAGAATAGCCAAGGCCGGAGCGAGGTCCTTGGCAAAATCGGCAGTAGCCCTGGATACACGTTCATAGTTGGCTGCCACCGCGACGCGAATTGGTACGCGCTGGCCGTTGATGGTCAATAGGATCCGTCTCTCGACAACCAGCACCTTGGCCTTGGCAGGACCCGGTATCTCATACTGGCGGACCTCTCCTTGCGCGGGCTCGTCGGTCGGCAGAGCGAGGGCGGAGTCCCACAGCGAGCGCGATTGCAAGAGCTGGCCATTATTGTCGGTGATCTGCCAGTACAGCCCGGACAAGGGATTTGCGAAGCGCGGATCCGTCGGTTGCGGGGTGACGACGACCTTTCCCTGGGGATCAACATCGATGCCGGCCAGAAGCTGACTGAGATCAACCTCGAGGTCTTCAGCCATTGAGCGGGTAAGATGCCGCTCGAATAACACTGCGAAGCCTCCGCCTGCGGCTGCGAGGGCAATCAGAATTGCTATAATCCCCCCTATAAGAAGTCGCAGGCGAAGAGAGCTGCCGCTCACGCCAGCGGTTCCAATACGATGTAGCCGAATCCGCGCCGCGTCTCGATCAGGCTCGTGCCGAGCTTCTTGCGCACGCGTCCGATCAAGACCTCGAGGGCATTGGAGTCGTGGTCCTCGCCATGGCCATAGACGTTCTCATCAAGCTCCTGCTGCGACACGACGCGGCCCCTGTGCAGCAACAAATAGCTGACGACCCGGTATTCCAACGGCGACAGTGCAATCGGAATGCCTCTCACGCTCACCCTCATCTGACGCTCATCCAATGTGACGTCGCCGATTCTGACGATTGGTGATGCATGTCCCGCCGATCGCCGAACGATCGCCCGCAGGCGCGAGAGCAGCTCTTCGATATGGAAGGGCTTTGGCAGGTAATCGTCCGCCCCGGCGTCAATCCCGTCAACCCGCTCGGCCCAGCTTCCCCGAGCCGTCAGGATCAGTACGGGCGTCGTGCGATTATTGGCGCGCCAGCGTTTGAGGACCGAAAGACCATCCATTTTCGGCAGGCCGAGATCGAGGATGATTGCCCCATAATCCTCGGTGTCGCCGCGAAACCAGGCTTCCTCACCGTCGCTTACGACATCAACCACATGGCCGCTCGCTTCGAGGGCGCGCACGACGTCCGCGGCGATTCGGCGATCATCCTCGACAAGAAGCACGCGCATTATTTCTCCTTGATCCGCTCGATATCCCCGGTATGTGCATCGACATAGACCTCAAACAAGCGGCCTTGGTTATCGGCCACCCGGAACTCGTATTGCCAGTGACCGTGCTTGTGCTCGATTTCAACGCCGACCACATCGCCCGGCAACTTGCCGCGGGTTACGGCAAGGATGTCCGAGAGCGATCGGATTTCACCGTTCTGGACCGCTTGCCGAATGGCCCTGTAGTCGGCGTCATCGTCTCCCGCTCGAGCGGGCAAAAGCGGCATCGTCATGATCACAACGGCGGCCAGCACCGCGAATGTTGCTGAATGGAAGGGTGATCGCATGCGCCGAACTCCTCTGAGCCGGCCAGTTTCGCGCAATTGAGCTGACAATCCGCTGATAACGATCACGGGCCGCCTGTCAGCTCCGCCCACCGGATGGGTTGCGCCGGCGACACCGACGAACGCAACCTACTCCGCCATGCCGAAGCGCTTCAGGCATTGATCTAGCTCAATGCCCCGGACGTGCCGCTCCTTCAGTCCAGCCGGTTTTGACGCAGGTCAATGAGCAACGGAAGGATCCCTGCCAAACATCCGGAAACCGATAACACGCATTCGTCGGAAACGGCGTGAATGAGTGGTCGACCGGCGATGCAGCTGATGCATTCGGAGGTGCCGCCATGTTGCGCAAAGTTGGCGATCTGATGAAGCGCGAGGTCTACCAGCTGCCGCCGAGTGCCAGCGTATATCAGGCAGCATGCCTCATGAAAAAACGAGGCTGTGAATCGGTCGTCGTCACCCAGCGGGGGCGGATCCTTGGCATTTTTACGACCGGAGACCTTGTTAAGCGCGTCGCTGCCGAAAGGCGGAGTCCATCGACGGTCAAGCTGGTCAGCGTCATGACCGAGAAGCCCGACATGGTGAGTCCGGAGACCCTCGCCATAGACGCCCTAAGGATGATGCAGGATGGTCGTTACAGGCACCTTCCCGTCGTGGACGGGAAGCAACTCGTCGGCATCATTTCACGCCGCGATTTCTTCGGTCGGGAGCAGTCGATCGTCGAGGACGAGGATCATATTTCGGAAGTCATATGGTAGGCGTATTCGCGCGATAGCCATAATTGAGCTTGGCGCGATGCTCCTAAGCGATGAGTCAAAACTTGTCAGGGCATTCGAATTGCGTCAACCCATCATCGACACGATCGTCTCAAGGTGAGAATCATCCTCGACCGGAAGGTGCGCGATGCCGGCTCGATATGCCGAGGTCTGCAAGCTGCGGGCTGCCGAATGTCGGCAATCGGCCGAAACGGCGACGGACGACGTGGTGGGCCAAGCCGTCCGCGGCGCGTCTCTTGAAAAAATCCTCGGGGAATAAATAAGTCAAATGAACTCCCAGGATTTGATGGTAAGCTGAAGCTGAATGGATCGCGCTTGCTGCGGGAAATTTCGCGCAAATCCACCCAAAAGGAACCCGGCAGCGGCCTAGAAAAGCGATCCGAGTCACGATCAAAAATTATTCCGTTTGAATCGCAATGAGCATGTACAGCCGACCGAGGCGCATCCGTGCCAAGCCGAAGAGCGGCTTGCGCAAGGAGCGCGGGAAGCGGAAGGGCAAAAGCCCGATACGGACCGCCAAGGCGACGGGGCAAGGCAAGACGCGGATAAAGGCGAAGGGAAGCGAGCGGAAGCGCGGTGAAGGCGCGGCAAGCGTAGCAGCAGCGGCGAGGGGCGGCCGAGCGCAAGCCTCGCCGTCTTCTCCGGTCGGAAAGCTCGGCGACGAGGCCAAGCACATCCTAGCGGCGATTGTCCAATCATCGGAAGCGGCAATCATCAGCAAGACCCTGAACGGCATCGTGACGAGCTGGAACCCCAGCGCCGAGCGTCTGTTCGGCTACACCGCGGCGGAGATGATCGGCAAGCCGATAAGCATCATCGCGGCGCCGAGCCGCCCGAGGGAAATGGACGAGATTCTGGCCCGGGTTCGACGCGGTGAGCATGTCGATCATTATGAGACCGAGCGAAGCCGAAAAGACGGAAGCATCATTCAAATCTCCCTTACCGTATCGCCCATCTACGATGAGAACGGGCGAATTATAGGCGCATCCAAGATCGCGCGCGATATCACCGGGCGCAAGCGCGCCGAGGCCGAGTTGAGGACAAAATCCGCGCAGCTTGAGGAATTCACCCATGCCTTGAATTTGGCACCTGCGATGGTGCGTGCACTCGATGGCAGAATTCTCTATTGGGCGCGCGGGTTGCAAGAGCTCTACGGCTGGCCACCCGAAGAAGCCGTCGGACGAATTGCCCATGAGCTTTTGGCGACGAGGTTTCCCGAGCCCTGGCAAGCGATTGCCGCCCAGCTTCTCGAGACAGGCGAATGGCGCGGTGAGCTGACCCATACCCGCAAGGATGGCAGTCAAGTGACGGTGATCAGCCAGTTGGCATTGCACCGGAATTCTCATGGCGATCCGATCTCCATCCTGAAACTCGATTGGGATTTAACCGCGGTGAGGCAGCAGCAGGAGATGCTTGAGGAGCGAGAGGCCCGATTGCGCCTCATCCTCGAAACTGCCCCCGATGCGATCATTACGATCGACGAGCGCGGAATTATCCAGTCGTTCAGCCATGCGGCAGAGCGGATGTTCGGTTACACGGCTGGGGAGATTGTCGGCCGTAATGTCAAGATTCTGATGCCCCAGCCCGATCGCAAAAATCATGACAGGTACCTGGAGCGCTATCTTCGGACGGGCGAAAAGCGGATTATCGGCATCGGCCGGCGTGTGAATGCCTTGCGCAGGGATGGAGCCGTCTTTCCGATCGAGCTAGCGGTGGGCGAGGTTAATTTTGGGTCGACCCGCATCTTCACCGGATTCATTCGCGATCTCACGGATCGCATCAAGATGGAGGAAACCCTTCACCAAGCGCAGAAGATGGAGGCGATCGGCCAGCTTACCGGCGGCGTCGCCCATGACTTCAACAATCTTTTGACGGTCATATCGGGCAACTTGGAAATGCTCGAGCGCCGTCTCGATGACGAACGGGACAAGGAATACCTGAAAGAGGCGCAGGAGGCATCGGAGCTCGGCGCGGACCTTTCGAAAAGACTGCTCGCTTTCGGCCGGCGCCAGCCCCTCAACCCGACGAGAATAGACCTCAATAGCCTCGTCGTTGGCGTGATCGGCCTTCTGCGGCGAACCCTTGGCGAGACGATAGCCATAGAGACGCGCCTTGCGGCGGGGCTATCCATGATCGTGGCGGATCCCAGCCAGATCGAGAATGCCCTCGTGAACCTGGCTGTGAACGCGCGCGACGCCATGCCCCAGGGCGGGCGATTGATCATCGAGACGCGATGGGGAGAAATCGATGCGGATTACGCGGCCTATGTCGACGCGGCCCCCGGCAAATATGTCACCCTCTCGGTGACGGATACAGGCACGGGCATGACGCCGGAAGTGCGACAACACGCCTTGGAGCCGTTCTTCACGACGAAGGCGCCGGGGACGGGGACGGGACTCGGCTTGAGCATGGTTTATGGCTTCGTGAAGCAGTCAGGCGGCCACATCCAGCTCTACAGCGAGCCGGGACACGGCACCACCGTCCGGCTTTATTTGCCGGCGCGGGATGAGGAGGCCAAGACGCAGCGAAAAGAGGCTTCGGCGTCGGTCACGCTTCGCGGATCGGGGGAGAGAGTGCTGGTTGTCGAGGACGATCCGAGGGTGCGCCGGATTTCGCGCCATCGACTCGCGGAGCTCGGCTATACGGTTCTCGACGTCGATAGCGGCCCGGCCGCTCTGCAAGTGCTTGACAGCGCGGAGCCTGTTGACCTGCTCTTCACCGACATTGTCATGGCCGGCATGACGGGCTTGGCGCTCGCACAGGAGGCGCTGCGGCGGCGGCCGGGGCTGAAGATATTGCTCACATCCGGCTACGCCGAGCCTGCAATCATCAGCGAAGGATTGGCGATCAGGAATGCGGGCTGGATCGGCAAGCCTTATACGATCGACGACCTCGCGCTCAAGCTGCACCAGCTTCTCGCGACCGATTCAGCCCGCGAATGAGGACGGCGTCCTCGCCTTACCGCTCGCTCGAATGATAGATACAAACGCTGCGCGCCCATTGCCGGCTCGACGGAAGGTCGATCAAGATAAAGACAACGATGATGGGATGCGCCAACTGAGGCTCGCCCCGCGCTTCATTCGTAGCGTAACGCCTCGATCGGGTCGAGATGCGCGGCCTTCCGTGCCGGATAATAGCCGAAGAAGACGCCGACCGCCGCGGAGAACAGGAAACCACCGGCGATCGCAACGGCCGAGAACGGCGCGAGCCAGCCGGAAATGAACGAGATCGCTGCCGAGATCCCCACACCTGCGATAATTCCCGCAACCCCGCCGCTTACGCTCAGGAACACCGCCTCGGCAAGGAACTGGAGCAGCACATGCAGCCGGCGCGCGCCGATTGCCATCCGAAGCCCGATCTCGCGCGTCCGCTCCGTGACCGAGACGAGCAGGATATTCATAATGCCGATGCCGCCCACCAGCAGCGAGATCGAGGCCACTGCGGCGAGCAGAAGCGCCATGATGCGACTGCTGCTTTCCGCGGTCTCGACGAACTGGCTCAGATTGCGCACGTCGAAATCCTTGACCTGGCCGGGCTTGATGCGATGACGGCGCGCCAGGGTTTGCGTCGCCTGGCGGATGGCCGTCTGCACTTGGCGCTGACTCGCTGCTTGGATGAAGATCAGGTTGGCAAAGCCGGTCAACCGTGCCTGCAAGTTGTACGGATTGGGCGGCAGAAGATAGGGCCAATTGAGCGGCGCTTGCTGCTGGCTCGGGGCCGCGATGCCCAGCGCTTTTCGCTCGGCTGTCGTGAACGGCATCATGATCAGATCGTCCTGATCCTGGCCAAAGGCGGATTGGCCCTTGGGTGCGAGGACGCCGATGACGCGCAGCGGCACGCTTCGCACCTGGATGAAGGCGCCCAGCGGATTCTCGTAAGGGCTGAAGAGCTGGCGATAGACGGTCTGTCCAATGACAACGACGAGATCCGCCTTCATGTCATCCTCGGCCGTGATCGCCCGGCCCGCGGCGATGCGCCAGTTCGTGATCGGCGGATAATTGGGGCTGACGCCCTGAATGTTCGTCATCCAATTCTGGTTGCGGTATTGAACCTGCCCCTGCTGCCGGATGAGGTAGCCAACCTGAGAAATCGCCGGATCCTCGCGGCGGATCGCCTGGGCATCGCCCACCGTCAGGGTCGTCGCGCTACCGAAGCCGGCGCGAGCGCCTCCGGTTGTGGTGGCCCCCGGGACAATGACGACGACGTTGGTGCCGAGGCTTTCGATCTGTTTGCGCACCGCCTCGTTGGCGCCCTCTCCCACCGCGACCATTACGATCAAGGCCGCGACGCCGATGAAGACGCCCAGCATGGTAAGCGCCGAGCGCATCTTATTGCGCCCAATCGCCTGAGCCGCCGCTGCGAGGATCATCAATCCGAAGGCGCCGACGCCGCCGGGAGGGATGATCGGCGCCCCGCGCGCCTTTCGACGCTGGAAGAGGGCCGCGCCCTCCGCCTGCATCGCAGGGGTGGGCGCTGCTGACGGCTGTTCGGAGCGCGTAACTCGCTTATCGGCGATGATCTCGCCGTCTCGCATGGTTACGATTCGATCCGCATAGGCTGCAATGTCGGCCTCGTGCGTGACGACGATGATGGTGACGCCATGATTTCGGTTGAGCGAGGTCAGCGTCTCCATGATTTCATGGGATGTCTTCGTATCGAGATTCCCGGTAGGCTCGTCGGCCAAGAGCAGGCTCGGCGCATTGATCAATGCCCGCGCGATGGCGACGCGCTGCTGCTGGCCGCCCGAAAGCTGGCCCGGCGTGTTGCGCTCGCGCGCGCTTAGGCCAAGCAAGGCCAATGCCGCGCGCGCACGCTCAAGGCGCTCCTTCCGGCTCGCCGGGCCCGAAGCCGCGTAATAGAGCGGCAGGCCGGCGTTCTCGATAGCGCTGGTGCGCCCGAGCAGGTTGAAGCTCTGAAAGACAAAGCCGAGGCGCTCGCTCCGGATGCGTGCAAGCTCCGGCTCGCGAAGCCTGGCGACGTCCACGCCTTCGAAGTAGTAGTGCCCGGTCGTCGGCCTGTCGAGGCAGCCAAGAATGGACATGAGGGTCGATTTTCCCGATCCCGAGGAGCCCATGATGGCGACGAATTCGCCGGGCTCGACAACGAGGTTGACGCCGCGAAGCGCCTGCACGCGCACATCCCCCGTGACGAAGGTCCGACCCACGTTCTCGATCTTGATAACCGGCTGCGCCATCCCGACTCCTTCGACCATTGGAGACGTGCCTCAGGGGCGCGGCTGCGACGGCCTCGATTGACCGTTTGCCGGGCTGCCCTCTTCGGCCACGATGACCTTGTCGTCTGCCCGAAGATCCCCTTTGACGATCTCGGTGAAATTCTCATCGTCGAGGCCCAGCACGACGGGGATGGAAACCGCCTTGCCGTCGCGCAGCACCCAGAGACGGGATTCCGAGCCGACACTCATCGAGATCCCGCCGGATGGAACCTCGGTGGCGACGCCGATCGCAAGCCCGCCCGGCGTATAGCGCAGCGCCTGATTCGGCACCCTGAGCACATTGCTCCTCCGATCGACGATGATCCGTGTGGATGCGGTCATACCGGGCTTCAAGGCCAAGTCCCGGTTGTTGACGCTGACCACGGCATCGAACGTCACCACATTCTGCACCGTCTGCGGCGACTGACGAACCTGGGTCACCGTCCCCTCGAAAACGCGCCTGGGAAAGGCATCGACCGTAAAGCTCGCCCTATCGCCCTCTCTGAGGCTTCCGATATCGCTTTCGCTGACATTGGTGTCGACCTGCATCCGCGTGAGGTCGGTCGCAATCAGGAAGAGCGTGGGCGTCTGGAAGCTGGCGGCGACCGTCTGCCCTTGGGTCACGTTTCTCGATACCACGGTGCCATTCACGGGCGAGGTGATATCGGTGTAGTCGAGATTAACCTGGGCTGCATCGAGCTCGGCCTGACGCTGTTCGATCGTCGCTTGATCGAGGCCGATCTGGGCCTGCGCCTGGTCATAGAGATTCTTCGCGTTGTCCGCGGCATCCTGGGAGGCGAACTTATGCGCCGCCAACGCGCGGTAGCGCTCGTAACCGAGCTTCGTGTAGGCGAGATTTGCCTTGTCCTTCTCGAGTTGCGCCTTCGCAACTGCCAGGTTGGCCTCGTCTTGATCGACCACCGTTTGATACGGCCGCGGATCGATCTTGGCGCAGACTTGGCCGACTGTTACCTGGGTGTTGTAATCACAATAGAGCTTTTGAATGACACCCGACACATAGCTGCCGACGATAATCGTGAGTTCCGGATTTACCGTGCCGGTCGCGGTCACCGTCCGTGTGATGTCCCCGCGCGCGACGGATACGGTCGTATAATGGACGACCGCCGCGCGCCGCATGCTCCACCAGATGATGCTACCGGAAGCTGCAAGCGACAGAAGCAAAGTGATGGCCAGCCACCGTCTCGGAATACTCGCCCAAAACCGGCGGACCGAGGGCTCATCTCGGGACTGTGGCGGCGATGCCTGCCGCAATAAAGGCCGCGTTCCGACCTGCTCGTTCATCATAGAGCTCCAGGGAGGCTCCCGAGACTGCCGTGACGCATGCCGGGTGGCATTGATCCAGCTCAAGGCCCGCGTCGGGGTAGGTGATGGCGGCGCACTGTCGGGCCGTCCTGAGCGGCGGCCATGGATCGAGGGTTATTTCCGCTGGCTCGTGCCGCCGCAAAGCGGTCGCTCGTCCGTCTTGCTCACAGGGTCGAGCCGAGATCGGCGACGCGGGCGAGCCGAGCCCCAGATCGCCGCGATAACGTCCTCCACAATGAGGCCATCGGCCGTCATGAGCAGTTGAGCGATGGGGTCAGAGAGGAGTTCGGCGAGCCTCGGCTCGGCGCCGGCCTTTTCCCAGGGGCCTCGCTTTCTTGTCATATGGGCGTGTCCCGGCTCTCAATGAGATAACAGGACCGCGAGCGCGCCCTTTCCGATCACGTCTCGGGTCGCGCCACCGAACAAGAGCTCGCGCCATCGCTTGTGGCCGTAGCCTCCCATCACCAGCAGGTCCGCACCGAGGTCGTGCGCTTCGATAAGAAGGTGCTCGCCCATCCCCATTCCGGACTTTGCCATGACGCTGCGGCGGCTCGCGGCGATTCCGTGCCAGGCGAGATAATCGACAACGAGCGCCGTTTCTCCCAAATGCCCATCGCCGATCGCGATGATCGACACGGTCCGCGCGGCCGCGAGAAACGGAAGCGCCGAGGCCAAGGCCCTGATGGTCTCGGGCGTGTCGCTCCAGCCCACGGCGACCGTCTCGCCGATGGCCGTAGGCCCCCGGGCCGGCGCCAGGAGGATGGGGCGGCCGCAGCGGAAGAGGGTCTCCTCAATGGTGTCGGTATACGGCTGGTCGATCACCCGCTCCGAGCGGCCGAGCACCGCGAGATCGTGAAACCGCGCGCGCTGCGCCACGAGCGCGGGCGCATATCCCTTCTCCTCGCTCCAGGCTGCCGAGGCACCGCTCCCGGCGGGCGTCTCGACGAAGAGCAAGCCGTGCCGTGCCGCCGCCGCCTCGAAGCTCGCCCGGGTCCTGGCAGCCAGGGCGGCGGCTTCTGCTCCCATTCTGTCGAGCATCTCCTGGAACCACGCGCCCGGGACCGGCATGCCAAGGCCATCGGCCGCCGCCGCGATGACCGCTCGCGGATCGATGCGGACATGAAAGCCTTCGACATGGGCGCCGAAACGATGGGCGAGCCGGCAGGAAAGCTCCGTAACCCCCTCACTCGCGGTGCCGCCGCTGATCGCAGCGAGAATAGTCCTGTAGCCCATGCGCCTCCTCCCCGGTGGATACGCCGCCAGCCTGCGCAATCAGGGGTGAAATTTCCTTGAGCTAGGTCAAGCGCGACCCCCTCGCAAGTCTTCCATGGACCCAAGCGCATGAAGCCGGCAGCTGCAGAAGGCTATGCCGCGCCTCTGCTCGAATACATGGAGCATCCCGGCAACGGCCCACGAAAATAGGAGCGCCATACGACGAGCGTGAGCGAGGCGTTGGTTGATTCGCAGCCCTCAGCTTCGGAGACCTCTTTCCTTCATCCAACGCCCCGTCTCATCTCTGTCTGAACCCGGACAGTGACCCGTGGCGGCTAAAGCGACCCGTCTCAGCGCCGATTCAATTGACGCGCGAGCCGTCGCGTTGCGACGAGATCCGACGCGTCATGCTTACCGCCGGAGCCGGCCGCGCCGGCGACGCTCAACGGGACGCGCGCGCCGAAAATGACGCGGCTCAGGATGTCGCGTCCGATCCGGTCAAGCGGCGCCGTTCGCTCGGCGCGGCCTATTATTGTCACGCTGGGCAGCGCAAATCTGAAGTATGCTATTCAAATTCTTACAACCGAGCCCCTTGCGGAGGTGTCGTGAATCCCGACGTCCCCGCGACCCCTGGCGGCATCCCGAATGCCGCCGCGCTCGCCGCCTCGCTGGCGCAGCTCACCTCGGGATGGACACCGGGCGCCGGCGTCGCGCCGGAGGCGTTGACCGTAGCTCGACACGCCCTGGCTTGCAGCCTTCTTGCAAACAAAGGCATCAACGATCTGCTCGCGGCAACTACGCCGGTAAAGGCGAGACCGCCGGCCAACCCGCAGCTTTCGATCGAGTTGCAACGGATTGCAGAGGCGGCGATTGCGGCCCCGCGGCCGCGCACGATCGCCGTGATACGCACGCCGCTCGCTGCCGGCATATCCAATCCGACCGGCCGTCCCGACTGGACCCGAGGCGCGCGGATCATCGACAGCTACGGACCCTTTCAAGATCTCCAGGGTGTCGCGCACTGGGTTGATCTGGTACTGCGCACCGTCGCGCTGCCGTTTGCCTTCGGCAGCCCGGCATCACCCTTCGCAGTCTTCCCCGTTCGTGAGTTCCTGCATCCTCCGCCGACGCCGTCGAGCCTCTCCCTGGGCGCGGGCAGCGCCTGGTTTCTGGCCAACATGCTTTCGCCGGCCTTTCCCGGCGGAAGCTTCACCGGGCTCGCGATCACTGGCGGCGCGCTCAACTCTTCGGCGCCGCTGAGTTTCCAGAACGGCGTGTATGTGGTTCCGGCGAACGCCACCCTCACCGTCACCCTGACCCTCGCGCCTGCTTCGCTGCCGGTGAGTTCGGGTGGCCCCGGGGCGGATGCCGCGGCGGCCATTTTCACGCCGCCGCCCAACGTCACCATCCGCTTCCAGCAATCGGGGGCTGCGTTCGAGGCCATTGCGGACTCCAGCGCACAAGCCTACGGCTCCACGGTCAAGCTGCATTGGAACCGGCAAGCCCCGATCCAGGTCACCGGACTGCCCGCACTCCTCGTTCCTTGTGAAGTCTCGACGCCGAATTTCCCGTTCGACACGGTTCGGTCGACGCTGTTCACGCCTTCCGGCGTCGGCGCCATCACTCAGGCCGGCTGGGCCTTGCCGCTCGCGGCCACCGCCTCCGCCAGCCTACCTGAGGCGGCAGGGCCCGGCGCGGGCTTGGTCGCGTTCGCGCCGGGCGCTTCCATTCAGACCGCGCTCCTGCCCACCGCCGCACCCATCGCCAACGGGCTCATCGAGATCGGAACGGGCAGCCTCTACGCGATGGCGACCGGCAAAGCCAAGCCCACGAGGACGACTTACCAGCTCTGGCCGGAAGCAGCCCCCTCCAAGCTGAAGACCTCGGTCGAGTTCGCCACGCCGCCGAGCTTCGTCTTCGCCTTCTTCTCCACCGTCACTCAGGAGCTGCTGCTCGCCCCGGGAGAGGCGACGGCGCATTTGGACCGGCCACTCGCGGCCACCGGCGCGCGCTTTCCCTATCGGGCGAGCGCTCTCCTGCTTCTCGACCAGTCGAGCACCGCCAATCGCGTCTTCCTCCTCGCCTCGCGCCCAGACATGCGCACGCCCATCGTTCCTCTCGCACTTGAGAACGCCTTACTGGGCGTGGACGCGCCGACCGTTCTGGCGTTGGCCGGCGTTCTTCAAAGCGATAACGTTCTGAAGGCTGCCATCGGCCTCTACTTCGATCTGCGCTGGCTGCTGCCCACGCTTCCGGACCCCTACGCCGCCAATTTCGATCTGACGTTCATACCCAGGGAAGCCGGTCAGAACGCGCTGGCCACGCTCCTCGCGGCGATCACCTGGGCCGGCAGCGGCGCCGAGCCCGTGCTCGGTTTCCAACTCCTGCCGCCGCCGCAGGGAGCGAGCGCGGCCGGCACGCCATTCCCGTCATCCATCGCCGCGCGCGGCACGATCGCCGCCGCGGCGTCGGTGTCCCGAGGTGCGAACCCCGCATTGCTGGATCTGTCCACGCGCGTCGACCTGCTTGGCGTCGCACTGGCCCCGGAGCTGGCGCGGCTCGCCGGCCGGAACAGCCCAGGCCCAGCGCTTCAGGAATCGAATCCAGCCGCCAGCCTCGCCTTGACCGGCATGTGGCTCTCCCTCAACAGCTCGCTGGTCGCGACCTTCGCCCTGCCTCAAGTCTCGTGGGAGCCGATGGAGTCCACGGCGGCCGATCAGCCGGGCCCCATCGCCTGCGATCCCGCCTCCGACGGCAATCCCCTGCTGATCGCGGCTCCCGATCGGCAGCAGCTCGTCCGCTTCAGCCCCGGCCCGGTCCTGCTCAACAACATCCACAACGTGGCCGCCGGGCTTCCGTTCGCCGCGAGCTTCAGCCTGCCCTTCGGGCTGAACGCGATCATCCTGCAGCCAAACCGGCTGGTGAAAGGCAGGCGCGGCGGCCTGCTCTCGCAGTTCCTGGCCGCGGGCGGCCAGTTCCGCACCAATGTTCCGCAATTCCCGGACTCCTTTGTACCGAACCCCAGCCCTCCGCCGCCTACGCTCACGGGCGCCTTGCAGCTCACCGTGATGCCCGAGCATCCCGAAAATCCCGATGCCGTCTTCCCCGGCGCGACGGAGGTGGACGCCGCCCACGGACCGTTCATCGGGCCCACGCCCAATGGCTACGGCTACACCGTCATCGGGCCCACCGGCACCAGCGGCGTGGGCGAGATCTTCGAGGGCGAGTTCGGCGCCCAGGGCAAGCAGCCGGGCGTTCCCGTGCGCCGCATCGACTTCTCCGGCTACGGCGCCAGCATCTTCAGCGAGTGGGGCAAGCCCAATCAGGTTCCTCCGGCCATCATCAAGGTCCAGTTCGATACGACCATCGGACGCACGGCCTACGAGGTGGTCCAGGCCGAAAGCGTCATTTATCCGTATTGCGTCTATGTCGTCCGCACCGTCACCATCCAGCGTCAGAATGCTGGATGGGTGAAGCGCACCGATACCGGCTGGCAGGCGGCGTCCCCCGGCCAGTTCCAGTTCCCCCAGGACACCGCCGCGCAATGGGCAAACCGTGTGCACGCGGGGGCGCTGGCCGGCGCATTCAACGTTCGCAATATCCGCGACCAGCCCGAGATCATCGATATTCCCAGCTCGCCCTTCCAATTCAAGAAGGTCCTCTTCGATGCGGATCTCGGCATCGCCACGAGCCTCAACGTCTTGCAGGGCGGCTTTTCAGCACCCGTGGCGGGCATCCCGAATCCGCCAGTGCTGGTCGCCTCGCGCGACATGGTCGGATATGTGCAGATTGCGCCCGACGGCCAGTCGCCCGACCCGCCCACCATGAAGGCGCTGCTCGATCGGATCGGACCTCTCGACCCGGGCGTCGCCTGCACGGTGGAAGCCGGCCGCGCCAACAACCTGCCAGGCACCACCCTTCGATGCTCGGCCTTCGAAGTGGACATCATTACCGAGACGAATACCGGGGCTCCCACACCGGCGCTGGGCGTGGCGCTGCGCGGGGCACCACAGATTCCGCGTGGCGGCGGTTGGAGCCTGGGCCGGCGCAAGTTCTCCGATCCGGCGCCTTCGGCTCTTCCCGATGATTTCCCCATGCCGCTGGTTCAGCCGGCGGGGGTTGCCGATTTCTGGTACCTGTCGGACGTCGCCGACGTTCTTCAGCTTACCCAGCCGGACGCGTTCTACAGCCTGATGCACGCGACGGGCACGCACAAGGTGCTGTTCGAGTCACCCCGG
The DNA here is from genome assembly GCA_035294245.1 of Alphaproteobacteria bacterium. GTDB lineage: Bacteria > Pseudomonadota > Alphaproteobacteria > JACZXZ01 > JACZXZ01 > DATGLG01. The sequence goes on from DATGLG010000003.1 coordinate 61,493, forward strand.
ATTCCCACGGCCGCCGCCGTTCCCGGCCTGCAATTCCCCAAGCCCAATCCGCCGGGGCCGCCGAAACCCGGCGCCGTGGCCGCCAACCCCGGCTCGCCCAATCTCGGCGACCTCGCCTCGATCCTCAATTCCACTGGCCTGTTTCCGGATATTGCCAACGCCCTCTCCCTGATCCAGGGCGCCCTCGAGCAGATCAACACCATCTCCCAGGGGTTCCACTATTCGAAGACACACGGCTTCGATCCCAACCAGCGCGTCACCCTCGTCGATCTCGGCGTCATCAACATCGCACTCCAGTATGCCGACACGACCGATCCCGCCCTGCCGGCAGCCAAGCTGATCTATGCCGTGGACTCCTCGGCTTCGCCGAGCTGGAGCCTGAGCATCGGCCCCCTCTCCTTCCTCGTTACGGTGCCGGTTTTCGGCAGCACGCCCATTCTCACCATCACCGGCGGCTTCTCCGCCGACGAGCACACCAAGGCGGGCTTGACCAACCTCAACGTCCAGATGGGCGACGCCCTCAGCGTGGTCAAGAACGTCTTCAGCGATCTGCAGGCGCTGGCGCAGTTCCTGCCGGGCGGGGCCGGCGCCAATCTCGATGTCGCGCTCTCCGATGGCAGGCTCACCGTCAGCGACACCTTCGCGATCGCCGATATGCCCCTTGGCATAGGGGACATCACCGACGTCAGCCTCGATCTCGGCCTCGGCATCCGGCTCTCGCCGCTATCGGTCGACTTCGCGGTCGGCATCGGCAGCGCGAGCAACCCCTTCAACTGGATCGTCTCGCCCCTGGCGGGCAACGGCTTGATGGATTTCGGCGTCCGCGCCAACCAGCCGGCGCTCACCATCCAGGGCGGCATCGGCCTGGGTCTCGCCATCGACCTGGGCATCGCGTCCGGCTCGGCTTCCGTCGCCATCGCGATGCAGCTCAACGTCACCGGCAACACCATCACCCTCATGGCGATCTTGAGCGGGCAGGCCTCGGTGGACGTCCTCGACGGCCTCGCCAGTGCCACCATCACGCTCTCCGCGGCGCTGGGCGTCGGGCTCGATCCCTTGATGCCGCCCGTGCATCTGCTGCCGCCCCCGGTGAGCATCGGTCCCGAGGACATCACTCTGATCGCGTCCTGCTCGGTCGGCATTCACATCAGCGTGTGCTGGGTCGTCAGCGTGAGCTGGGACGGGTCCTGGACGTTCTCGCAAACCGTCACCATGCCGCAGGTCACGGTCAACGTGTGAGCGAAGGAGCGCGTTTTGGCACTCAACGATCTCGAGCTCGGCCTCATGGCGTTTCCCCAGCGCTGGGATGGCCCGTCGGGCATGCTCTCGCTCAATATCCTCCTGCTGCCCGTGGGCGATCCCACGGCGCCGCTCGGCGGCGGGCCGAAATTCGCCGGCACTGCGGTTTCCCTCGTCATTAACCTGGTCTCGGGGCTCGACGCGCTGCCCTCGAGCGGAACCGTTCCCGACCATACCGTGCCGTATGTGGCGCAACCCCCGGCGGTCGCGCCCACCTTGTTCTCCACACTCTTCAACCAACTCGTGGCTAAAGGAATCATGGTAACCGGCAACAAGCTCGCCACGCCCCCGCCGGCAAGCGCCCGCATCAAGAAATCGCTCCCCGCGAGCTATACCGCGGCGTTCCCCTTCGAGCGGCCACGCAGCAGCGACCTCAGCATGGGCGACGGCTTCGGCTGCGCGCTCCGGGAGCAGGCGCCCGGCCTGAATGCTGCACTGCCGCCTCCCGACACGCAAATCGGCTGGGGCCAGGTGATCTCCTATGCCCTGCGCCAGCCGGTGCTGGCCGAGGATCTTGGGCTCATCTACCGGCTGACGCTCCCGATCCCCGCGGCGCGTCTCGCCGAAGGCGGCTATGTGTGGGCGGCGCTTGATACCAGCTCGGGCGCCAATCCGTGGGTGGCCGACTTCAAGGCCAACCCCGACACGATCAAATCCTATGCCGCGCGGCTTCCCGAACTGGACGCCGCCCATGCGCGCAGCCTTTTCGCCGCGACCCTGTTCCCGATCGTCGCGACGCCCCCTTCCAACCTGGCGCAGGCGCAACTGGAGGCCGAGGAATACGATGACGGCTTTGCGCAGATCGTCCACGCCAACCAGCCGACCACCATCGATACCGCCACCCTCGCGGCGGACCAGATCGCGCCCGGAACCGAAGCCGGCATTCAGCTCGGCTGGGACGACGAGCAAGTAACCGTTTGGCTGAACAGCCAGATCGACCTGCTGCGGGACCGCGTCGGCGGGACCACCAACACGCCGGAATCGCCACTCGGCGTGCAAGGATACCGTGTGGATGTGCGCCAGAAAGGCGCCCCGACTTGGCGCTCGCTTTGCGTGGTCAATGGTACCCTGCCGTTCGACCAGACCTCGTTCGGCGGCGCGGTGACGACCTCCATTACGGGCAACGAGTTCTGGGTGGCTCCAGCGCCGGTGCGACCGAGCGCGGACGACAACAGCACCAACGATCAGCCGGCCTGGCTGCCGCTCTACTTCGCCCAATGGGCGGGGGCGAGCCTGGTGCTGCCCGACCCCGTGGTGCAGCTTCTGGCCTACGCCGTCAATGCCGCCAATACCGCCAAGGCCGGGCAGCCGCTGCCGCCGCCGAGCTTGCCCAATCCCAATCCCGATCTCACGGGCGTGCCGGCTCTCCTTTACGGGAACGACTACGAATTCCGCGTGCGGCTCGTGGACCTGACCGGCGGCGGCCCGCTGGCCACGGATCAGGCGGTTCATCCCGGCCCAGCGCCGGTGACCCAGGTGGGATTCCGCCGCCATGTCCCCCCGAAGTCGCTGGAAGTGGTCTCCTCGCCGACGATCCCGCCGTTTCCGGCGAAGCCGCCCGCGACTCGCACGATCCAGACCCTCGCCGTGCGGCGACCTCGGATCAATTATCCGGAAGCCGTCTTCGCCGGCGTGGATCCCGCCACCTTCACCCTGAGCAATCTCGGCGCCCTCATCCAGGACGCCTGGGCGAGCGGCCGCGCCATCAGCGTGCCCGACCCGGATGTGGACCGCTTCGAGGTGCGCATCGAAGCGCGCATCCCTGCCCATGACGACGGCGTCGCGGGCGCGGATCCGGGCGACTTGGACGGCATGTTTCGCGTGATCTACTCGGTGGAGATCCCGTTCCCTGCGGGCCTCGATCCCACCGTCACGCTCACCCTCGTTTACACCGATGGCATCGATGACATCGCCACCCTATCGGCGCCGGTGCCGGGCACAGTCAACCTTCCCATTCCCACCTCGCGCGACATTCGCGTGCGCCTGTTCCCCAGGGCCGCCGCCCGGCCCAACTATTACGGCTCGGCTGGAGCGACCATGGGCCTGCCCTCCGACTACATCGTGCGTCAGGAAGCGGCCACGGAGGATGCGCTCTTTCCCGACAATCCCGAGCTGCAATTGCAGGCCTTCTACTTCCAGCCGGGCGCGAATATCCCGCAGCTTCTGGCGCAGCAGCTCGGCTTGGCGCCGCAGGGATTCATGTTCTCGGGCAGCCCCGGCCAGCGCACCGTCTTTGGCGCTTCCGGCGGAATCCGCCACAGTGTATCCGCCGATGGCGGCTCGCTCACCTTCTCCAATCAAACCGAGCTGCTGGGCCAATGGATCGTGGCATTGGTGCTCGACCTGCAGCGCGACTGGACGTGGGACGGCTTCGGACGGCCGGCGCTCAGCTTCCAGCGCGGCACCGCGAACATCGGCGTGATCGCGTTCCCGCGCGCGGTCGCGGCCGGCGCCATGGGCAATCCCGGACAGACGCCCGACCGCGCCCATACCCGCATCGTCTTCTTCGATGCGGTCAATCCCCAGCCCGCGCAGGAGAGCTTCCCGCAGGAGCTCCACCTGACCTACACGGTGACGGCCAACTTCACCGCCGCACCGCCGCAGCAGTTCACATTCCCGATCCGTTTGCCCATCACCACGCCGCCGGCGCAAACGCCGAAGATCGTCTCTACCGGCATCGCGGAGTCGCCCTATCATCATTCGCCCGATTACGCGGAGACGACACCGCGCGACCGGTATCTCTGGGTCGAGTTCGACCGTGCGATCCAGGATGATGACGACACCTATTTCGCGCGCGTCTTGGCCTACGGCCCCGATCCGCTACTGGCCGGCGCCTTGTTTCCCCAGCCTCAAGCCTCGCAGATGTTGCCGGAGGCGACGGAACCTCCTTTACCGATCGATCCCGAGCCGGTGAGGCGGATCTTTTCCGGCCAATCCGCGGACGAGTCGGGCCTCGACGCCATGACCCAGCTGGTGCCCGCCGACAAGGTCGGCGTGGGCAAGGACGGTACCTTCTTCCTGCTGCCGCTGCCGCCCGGTGTCACGTCCGAGGACCTGGAGCTGTTCGGCTTCTGGACATACGAGTTCCGCGTCGGGCATGTGAAATTCTGGTCGACCGCCCAGGGACGCTACGGCCGTCCGCTGCGCGTCAGTGGAGTCCAGCATCCACCTCCCCATCTGATCTGCGCGGTTGAGCGCACCAAATCCGGTATCGGGATCACAGCGCCTTACGCCACAGCCGTCTATAACGGCAACCGCCTCTACAATTTCCAGGCGGGAGATCCGCAGACCCGCATCTGGTTCATGCTCTACGCCCAGGTGCTGCAAGCAGACGCGGCGTCGTATCGCAACATTCTGCTCGCTCACCTTCTCGGCCTGACCCTGCGCGACCAGCCGGGCGAGCTCGTACCCGGCTCGAGCCCGCAGCACGGCTCCTCGCGCGAGCCGCGCGCCGGTATCCGCTTCCCCGAAAAGCTCATCGATGGGCGTCTCGCGCTGCTCGGCCTGCCGGCCACGACATCGCTGAGCGTGCTGGCGGTCGAGATCCTCCCCGGCCCGCTGAGCTTTCCCGCCGGTCTCGCGCGCAGTGCGCAGGATGGAGCCGCATCCGGCGCAGCGCCGGAAGATCCGCTCGGCGCCAATCTGGGGCTACGCCGCATCCTGCGCACCTCGCCGCTGACCGCGGTGCCGGCGATTTGCTAGGCCATGGATCGGCTTTTCTGGCTTCGCCGCCGGAGGCAGGCGAGCCGGATGCGCCGTATAGCTTGCCGGAACCCGCTGAGCGCCCGGTAATTGCGACGGCGATCACCGCCTTCTTGGTAGGTATGCGCTTGAGGCGCTCGGCGCCCAGGGGGAGACGGTCGGTTCCTTGTGGACGCGGCGGATCAGGCTGTGGCGGCCGGACCGGAGACATTGGCGAGTTCCTGAGGCGGTCGCAGGCCGAGATTGAGCGGCAAGGGCGCGAGATCGGGCCAACACTCGTCGTCCCGGCGATCACGGTGGGCCTTAACTTACATTTTCTTCCAAAATGGTCGGCTTAAGTCGCGAGAAATCGCGAGATTCTCGAATTGGGGGGTCTTAGCTTGCGGCCGTCATCCCGCTCGACAGGTTCGATGAGGCCAACTTCGTGATGGCACGCACCAATGCCTTCGTAAAGGCGAGCGAGGCCGACGAGACAGGCATCCGCCTGCGCCTGCCGACGGCGGAAATTCTTTAGGAAGCTGAAGACAGATTCGGATCGCCGCAAAATTCAATTCGTTAAGCGAACGGCTCGGTTCCCCTTCACGGATTTACCATCGAGCACTGCAGCTGGATGAGCCGAGAGGGGGCCATTTTGGACCCTGACGACGCGCTGCTGGAGCGCATGCGCAAGAAGGGTTAGTGTTCCGTTGCTGACAGTGGATCCACAAATCGGCGCAAACCTGCGCATCTGTGCCGATGCGGAAGATCGAGCAGATTTCGATCAGCGGAGTTGATCGTGAACGACTGGAGCGGCTGGTGCAGGGTCGCAATACGCCGCAGAAGATAGTTTAGCGGGCGCGCATCGTCTTGCTGACGAGCGACGGGCTGACAGCGGAGGGGATTGCGGCGGCAGTGGGCAAGAGCCTGCTCATGGTCCGCCGCTGGCGCCGCCGCTACGTGGTGAAGGGCGTGGACGGCTGTTGAAGGACGCAACCTGCCCCTCGCGGGTCAAGCCGTTGAGCCCTGAGACAATCAGGCGCGTGGTGCATATGACGCTGCATGAGAAGCCGCGCCCCGAGGCCTTGTTGCCCCATTTGCGGAAGAGGCCTTTACTAGCCTTGCCCGAGATCGGCAGGATATTGTTCAAATCATTGTCGCAAGCTCAAATGGACGTTTATGTCGACGCTCCTGCGAAGCGAGGCTTTAGATGTTGATTTCCAAAGCGCCGGTGACTCAAAAGGTGGCACTTATCGGGTTGGGAGCCATCGGCCGCTTTGTATTGGAGCGGTTGGCGTATAACGCCCGCGGGATCACTGTCGCTGGGGCGTTGGTGCGCCCAGAGAAAGTAGCTGAATCCCGAACCATCTTACCCAACAATATTCCGGCTGTTGGCTCGGCCATTGAGCTTGCAGCGATCAAACCGAATCTCGTCGTCGAATGCGCAGGGCACGCAGCAGTGCATCAATATGGCGAAGCGATCCTTTCTGAAGGTATCGACCTTGCGGTGGTTTCGATTGGCGCCATGGCTGATGCTGAGTTGCGTGGACGTCTGGTCGCTGCGGCACAAAGCTCGGGCGCCCAACTGATCTTGCCGGCGGGGGCGATAGCCGGGGTCGACGCGCTCGCGGCTGCTCGTCGCGATGGACTCGCGCGCGTGACCTACCGATCGCGCAAGCCGCCACTGGCCTGGAAAGGCACTTACGCCGAGACCGTTTGCGATATCGCGTCGATCCGGGATGCGACCGTGCTATTCGAGGGGAATGCCGAAGAGGCGGCGCGACTCTATCCGCAGAATGCCAATGTGGCAGCCACGGTTGCGCTCGCAGGGCTTGGCTTCGAGGCGACGCGCGTTCGCCTCGTGGCAGATCCAAGGGCTGCGGGCAATGTGCATTTGATCGATGCAGAGGGCGCGTTCGGGCGCTTCACGATCACGCTATTCGGAAGACCTTTGCCGGATAACCCCAAGACCTCGACGCTGGCTGCGCTCAGCATCCTCCGCACGATAGAGAATCGCGCGGCTGCCGTTGTAATCTAGGCAACATTGCGGAATTCAAATGTCGCAGCCTGATCAGGGAACCGTCAGGCGAGTTTTTACTTTCCCACCGCGCAACCTAAAGCGCCACCCAGCCTGGTGGCGGCTCTTTCCCAGGATGGACCGCCCAGCAGCGCCTACAGGTTCGGGTTTCCACGTCCGCGTAAAATGCCTCGAAGAGCGGTGGTAGATCTTTCACGATATTATTAACGGCCACTTCGACGCGATGCACCAGGCTTCCACATTGGAAGCAATACCACTCAAATCCGTCGATATCCGCGGGGCTTCGCGCGCTCTCAACGACGAGCCCGACCGATCCGGGAACGGGTCGTTGGGGTGAATGGCGCGTGTGCGCCGGCACCAGAAAAACGTCGCCTTCCCGGATCGGGACGTCGACGATCCGCCCTTCCTCGTGGATCTTGAGGATCATGTCACCCTTAAGCTGATAGAAGAATTCCTCGACGGGATCGTCATGAAAATCTACCCGCTGATTAGGGCCCCCGACGATCTGGACAACCATTCCGGCTCCTTCGAAAAGAAGCTTGTTGCTGACCGGAGGCCTGAGCAGATGGGCATTGGCATCGATCCACCGCTTGAAATTGAAGGGTAAAGCCCTAGAAGCTGTCGACATCGAGACCTCACCGCATTCGCTTTTTGCCCTCACCGCACGCTAGAGAAACATCACGCGGCCTTCAGTACCAATCCGCAGCGATCGAAAGCCGCGCGCGTCGCTTCCTTTTCCGCCTCTGTCAACGGTAGAAGCGGCCGGCGAACGGTCCCGCCGACTTGACCCAGGAGGTCCTGCCAATATTTCTGATGGGCATGAGGCTTACCTGGCGGGCGCGACTCCTTTAGCGCGCGACGCACTGGATCGAGGCTATCCCTGACGATGCGCGCGCGCTTCACTTCGCCGCGCATGGCAAGCTCCGTATAGTCTTGCATACGGCGATCCAACTTGGTCTGAAGCAGATATGGGGGCGTTGAGCAGAGATAAACCTGCCAGCCGAGTTCTAGGATGTTGTCCAGCCACTCCTCCTCCGAAGCCGTGCTCACGATAAGCCTGTCCCCGGCAATCCTCGTGAGTTTCGCATACATCTCACGCGAGGCACTGTATTTGATCGCGACAATGTTCGGCAGGTCGGCAAGGCGCGCGCATAGTTCCGGGCTCATAAGATAGCCGCTGTCGGGATGACTCCATAACGCAATACCAATTTCGACCTGCTCGCTGATGTAGCGGTAATATTCATAAAGTGTCTCATCTCGCGAAGCGACGAAATGCAAAACCGGTGCGTGCACCACGATGTACTCGGCGCCGATATTTTGCGCGTGCCGAGCAAGCTCGATCACGGTATCGAGGTTCTGGTCGGAACACGACATGATCGTGCCGGATTTGCCCGCCGTCTCCTCGACGGCGAGCTCGAAGCACCGCTTCCGCTCGGCAATGGACATAGAAAAGAACTCGCCTTGCTTACCACAAATGAAGATGCCATCGATGCCAAGATCGTCGATCCAATGTCGAAGATTGTGGCGAAAGCCGCTCTCGTCGATGGCGAGATCCGGCGAGAACGGCATCAGTGCGGCCGCCCAGATGCCTTTCATATGCTCGCGCGCATAGTCCTTGGCATCGCGTTTTCGATACCTCATCCCTCTGTCTCCTTCGCTTTCGCCCGAGCATCGGCCAGGGCTCGCCAGATCCTCTCGCCGGTCAACGGCATATCAAGCTGGCGCCCGCCGAGGGGAGCGACTGCATCGATGATCGCATTGGCGATTGCCGCAGGTGCTCCGATGCAGCCGGCTTCACCGACGCCTTTCGCGCCGAGCGGGTTGGTCGGCGAAGGTGTGTGGCAGCTAGCTAGGTGAATCGGCGGGATATCACGTGCCCTCGGCAGCGCATAGTCCATCAGAGATCCCGTGAGGAGCTGCCCGTGCTCGTCGTAAACGACTCGCTCCATGAGCGCTTCGCCTATGCCTTGCGCCAATCCGCCCATGAGTTGCGCCTGCGCAAGCATCGGGTTGACGAGAACTCCAGCATCGTCAACACAGAAAATCCTCTCGATAATCGGAGTACCAGTCTCGGAGTCAATCGCGACGAAGGCGACGCAAGCGCCGCTGCTCCAGGCCTCTCCCTCCGCGTGGAACACTGCGGATGACTCGATACCTTTTTTGCTTTCGCCGATGCTGTGCTCCAAGTGGACAACTTCGGCGATCGCTCGCCAGTCGAGGCGTCGTTCGGGGTGATCACGGAGCATGAATCCCTCTTCCGAGAGAACGACGTCGTCTGGCGCTGCTTGGAGCAACCTGCCAGCAACGACGGTTGCCTTACGGCGCAACTCCTCGGCCGCCTTTACGACGGCACTGCCGCCGATGGCCGTACTCCGACTGGCAAGCGAGCCGACACCGGAATCGGTTACGGTCGTATCGCCATGAGCAACCGATATCCTTTCAGGCCGAACGCCGAGCACGTCGGCTGCTAGCTGGGCGAACGTCGTCTCTCTCCCCTGCCCTTGCGCCGCGCTTGCCGTGCCAATTATGAAGGTGCCGTCGGGAGCAAGCCGAACCCGAGCGGCTTCCCAGCCTTGACCGCATGGCTCAAGGTAGAAGGCGATACCAACTCCCACGATCTCCCCTGCCGCCCGTCGCTTCATCAGCTCCGTACGAAGCTCCCGATAGCTTGAAAAGGCCGATAAACAATCGAGTAGTCGCTGATAGTCTCCCGAATCGAGGGTCTCTCCCGTCGGCGTGACATAAGGAAAGGAGTCAACCGGCAGGAGGTTTAGGCGGCGAAGCTCCAGAGGATCGCAAGCGAGGACCGCTGCAGCTTCGTCGACGAGCCGCTCCATCAGCATCGCCGCTTCGGGCCGACCGGCACCTCGGTAGATTCCGACCGCTGCTGTGTTGTCGAGAGAAGCTTGCAATCTGATCTCGACTGACGGCACGCGATAGGGGCCCGGCAGGATTCGCGCGGCGTTGCGCCCGGGAACAGCGGCGCTATAGGTCATCCAATGGCCGAGAGGGAAGTTGAGGTCAGCACGCAACCCTAGCATCGTGCCATCCTCCGCGAGGGCCAATTCGCCCTCTAGGCACGCACCCCGACCATGGGTCCCAGCGAGAAGGTCTTCACCGCGTGAGCCCCGCCAGAGGACGGGACGGCCAAGCCGTCGCGCGGCCCATGCGACCACAACGTCCTCCGGGTAGATCGACGCCTTAGCGCCAAAGGCTCCGCCAACATCAGGTGCAACGACGCGGACGCTGTGGATGTCAAGCCCGAGAATGTGGGCGATATCCTCACGGGCACGATGAGGCGTTTGCGTAGGCAACCAGGCGGTCAGGTGCTCAGCGTCCCGATCCCACGCAGCGAGGGCGTGACGCGGCTCCAAAGGCATCGCGGCCACCCGCGCATATTGGATAGAGGCGCGCACGACCTTGGCCGCGTTGCGAAAAGCTTGCTCTACGTCACCGCAGCACCATTGCTGCGAGAGCGCAGCGGCGGGTTCGCCATCACCCGTGATCCCCGGGTCGATCGGCACATACTCGACCTCGACGAGTTCCGCAGCGGCGATCGCCACTTCGGGGCTTTCCGCCAGCACTGCGGCCAAGGGCTGCCCCACGGCATGCACCGCGTCAAGCGCGAGGGCGCGGAACGGAACCGCGCGCATCTCCGGAACCAGCAAATTGACCGCGGGCTCCCCGAGCTCACGAATATCAGCCCCGGTGAAGACTGCCACGACGCCGCGTACGGCAAGCGCCGGCGTCACGTTCAGCGACGTCATTCTTGCGCGGGCATGCGTACTGCGGACAAACGCGACGTGGAGGCAGTCCGGCAGCCGAATATCTTCGATGAAACGGCCGCGCCCGGTCAGCAGACGAGCGTCCTCGGTTCTCAATAGAGAGCGCCCGGTCCAAGCCGTTTTGTCTTGAATGCTGCGAGGACTATCAAGCATCGCTATTAGCCGTCCTATCTGATTCGCCCGGGGGCATCTGATGGACGATCTTCCCTCCCACGACCGTCACCATCGCGGTAATAGAGGGGAGGGCGGCAAGGTCGACCGTCAGCGGATCATCCGATAGTACGGCCAAGTCGGCATATTTGCCGACTTCGATCGAGCCCTTGTCGTGCTCTTCGAAGGAGAGATAGGCGCCGCCGAGTGTCGCGCAGCGCAGTGACTCAAGACGCGAGATCCGTTGCGCCGGTGCGATGATCTCTTTGCGACTGCGCTCCATCCGGGCGACGGCATGCCAGATCGGATGGAATAGGCTCGGTGGAAGATTGTCGCTTCCGAAGGCAACCGGAACACCTTCATCGATGAGCCGGCGAAGGGGAACGATCGCATCAACGCCGTCGGAGCCGAGCCGATCTCGCAGCTTGGCGCCCTCCTTGTAAATATGGCGGTTCGTATGCGTCGTCAGGACAACGCCGAGATCACGAATGAGGGCGATCTGGTCAGGTGAAAGCGTGCTTTGGTGCCCTAGGACCCAACGGCAGCCGGATATGGGGATCGCGCGGTCGACCTCTGCGAAGAGATCGAGAAGATTCGCCCAGATGCCGACGACTCGGATCTCGTTGCGCGCCGCCTCTTGAAGCAGTTCGAGCACGGCGCTGCGCGGCAGGCCTGAATCCGGAGAAAAGCCGGCCCAGCCGGTCATCGGCGAGGCCTGCGCGCGCAAACGCCCCTCCGAAGCCTCGTCAATCTCCGTATAGAGCCCCGCAACCCGCAGCCACTCGTCACCCGATCCGCGCCTTCGAAGCCATTGGGCCCAAGAGCGAATCATGCAGGAGATATCGCTGGGATGGATTCCGCTCCAACCTGGACTGAAGGTAAGATGTGCGCGCACGGTCTGACGGCCAGTGCTGCGAATTTCCTGATATGCAGAGATGACTTCCTGCGCAACGCCGTGCCCCTCGAATACGCTCGTCGTACCGAAGCGGTTGTAGATCGCCATCGAATCGGCCAATGCCTTATGGCGGAGGGCAGCGGTAAAATTCGGTGCCGCCGCCATCAGCGTGAACTCGACGATCGGCATGAGGGTCGCTTCGCGAAAGACGCCACTCGGCTCACCGCTGGCCGGATCCCGTGCAATTTCGATAAGGGGAGAAGGCGGTTGCGTATGGCAATCAATGCCGGCCTTTGCCAGCGCAAGGCTATTGGCAACTGAAAGAAGTGGCGCTTCGTTGCTCCAATAGCCCCACGGAGCTCGGATGTAGACCGGGTTATGGGGAGAGACCTCATCGAGCTCCCAGCGAGTGGGAGCACGGCCTTCACGAAGATTCGCGGGAACGCCTTGATACTCGGGAGGATCGCCGATCGGGCCGGTGACAATCCAAGCACCGGGCACGGCCGACTGGGCCAATTCGCGAATGCGTGCGAGAATGTCGGCGACCGACCGTGCGCCGGCAAGCGAAGGCAGCGCGCTCTTCAATCCTTCGCGATCGAGATGCGCATGGCCATCGATCAAACCGGGAATGACCGCTCGGCCGCCCAGATCGATGCGGCGGCAAGACGGGCCCGCGAGCGCTGAGATCTCCTTTGTCGATCCAATGGCTATAAAGCGGTCGCTAGCGATTGCGACGGCCTCTGCAATCGTCCCGGCACCATCGAGGGTGATGATGCGACCACCGGTCAAAATAAGGTCGACAAGGCTTCCTCCCATGGCGCTCAACAAGGTTGATTCTCTTCACGCTTTTGTCATCACTGCATCTCTGCGGCGCCGAATCCGTGCGACTCGTCTTATTGTCTGCAAGCTAGCTGCGATTGCCATAACGGGATAATTAGTAATTCGGCTCTCGATATAACCGGTTTCGAGGGCATCAACCCGCCCGCCTGCACTCGACTATAAGAAAAGTGGCGCTGCTTGCGCAGCGCCACCGGTAGTCATGTCTTGAGCGAGCCCGTTGGCCGGGCCTGATGATTAGAACACGTACTGCATGCTGGCCATCAGGCGCTTGGCGTCGCCACGGCTGCCGCCCGCGAGATCGCTGCCCGGCGGGGTGCGGTAGTAATCCTCGCCCCACATGAATTCGAGGCCGATATTCACCGCCTTGACCGGGCTCCAGATCAGGTTGGCGTGGATCGTCTGCGCCCGCTTGACCTCGGCATTGTTCCCGGCCACCGCGCCCGCGACATTGGGAACTGGGCCCTGCCAGTCGGTCGACTGGCTGCCATAGACGAGGGTCGAGCGCAACTGGTCGGTCCAGAAGTGCTGGTACCAGATGAACCCGCCATAGTTGGTGTTGAGCAGGATGCTCGGCGTCGTCGTGCCGTTGCCGGTGATGACGCCGTCGCCGAAGGGCGAGGCACCCGTCTGGA
>DATGLG010000004.1:0-466322 GCA_035294245.1 Alphaproteobacteria bacterium
GCCTGCGGACGCCTCTGCCTCAACCGAAAAAAGGTCAACCTCTCCACCGTCTTCGCCGGCCAGAAGATCGGCATCAAGCAGGTCGACGACAAGCTCTGGCTGGCTAGCTTCATGACTTACGATCTCGGCTACTTCGACGAGAACGCGTGTCGCCTCGAGCCGATCGCTAACCCGTTCGGCAAAAATGTGTTACCTATGTCTCAAGAATAGTCCGTTACCCATGTCTCCGGTACGGACCATTCTGAAATGGCGGAGCGAGAGGGATTCGAACCCTCGATACGGGTTTAAGCCCGTATGGCGGTTTAGCAAACCGCTGGTTTCAGCCACTCACCCATCGCTCCAGGGCCGAATGCGATCTTCCGCGCCCTCGGCGGGGCACGGCGCGGCAGGGTTAATTACCGGGAGCCAGCGGCACTGTCAACGAGGGCATCCCGTCCATCCGCGTTGGGCATCGCGGAAGGCCGAGCAGGCGCCGTGTCAGCCGGCTTGCGTGCCGCGCTGTGGACGTCCCTGCCGAATGGTCTGTAACCGTGTAGAGACGCGTCTCCGGGCGCCCTTCTGCAGTTCACGCAATTTTAAATAATTCCCGAAAAAACTGGGATCATCGTAGTGGTCTCAGCCTGGGGGCGGGTCATGTCTCTCTCAAAGCGATGCGTCGAGATGCTGATCGACCTGGTCGACAACAAGCTCACCTCGATGCAGGTCTTCGACCGCGAGGATGCGCGCGAGGTCACCATTCTCGAGATCTGCAAGCGCGAGCTCGAGGCGATCATGGAGATGCGCAAGGGCGGCAACGGCGCCGTGGTGCCGTTCCCGCGCAAGGACGCCGGCGCCACCGAGCCGGCGACGCAGGCGGCACTCTGAGCCCCGCGCTCAGCCGAGCGCTTGGTCGAGGTCGGCGATCAGGTCGCCGGCATCCTCGATCCCGATCGAGAGGCGCAGGAGATCGCGTGGCACCGGCGACTCCAGCCCTTCGATGCTGGCGCGATGCTCGATCAGGCTCTCGACCCCGCCGAGCGAGGTCGCCCGCTTGAAGAGCCGCACCCGCGCCGCCGCGGCGATCGCCGCCGCCTCCCCGCCCCTCACCCGCACCGACAGCATGCCGCCGAAGCCGCCCGTCATCTGACGCTTGGCGATCGCGTGGCCGGGATCGTTGCCGAGCCCGGGATAGTGCACGGCGGCGATCCTGCCATGGCCCTGAAAATGCTCGGCGAGCGCCTGCGCGTTGCGGCAGCAGCGCTCGACGCGCAGATAGAGCGTGCGCATGCCGCGGAGGAGGAGCCAGGCCTCGAAGGGGCCGAGCACGGCGCCGCCGTCGTGGCGAATGCGGCAAAGACGCTCCCAGAACGCGTCCTGCCGCGCGGTCACGAGGGCGCCGCCGATCACGTCGCTATGGCCGTTCAGGTATTTGGTGGCGGCGTGCATGACGAGGTCGGCGCCATGGGCAATGGGCCGCGTCAAGACCGGCGTCGCCACTGTGCTGTCGACGGCGAGGCGCGCGCCGGCCCCATGGGCGAGCTCGGCCCAAGCGGCAATGTCGGTGACCTCCCAGGTGGGGTTGGCCGGGGTCTCGACCCACACCAGCTTGGTGCGGCCCGGCTTGAGGGCCGCCGACAAGGCCGCCGTATTCCCCGTCGGCACGAAATCCACGGCGAGGCCCCATTCCGCCGCCACCTCCGTCAGCCATTTCCGCAAGCCCCAATACATCACCGTCTCGGCGACGACATGGTCGCCCGGCTTGAGCGCCTGGAACACCGCCGTCGCCGCCGCCATGCCCGAGGCGAAGAGCAGGCAGCCCTGCCCGCCTTCGAGGGCGTTGAGCAGGGCCTCGGCCTGGTCATAGCTGGGGTTGTTGTCGCGGCTGTAGCAGAGGCCGTTGCGGTATTGGTTGTCGGGGTCGCGGAGATAGGTGGTCGAGGGATGGATGGCCGGCACGACGGCGTTGGTCGCCGGATCGATATAGCCGAGAGCCTGGGCGGCGAGGGTGCTGGGCTGGAATGTCGTGTCCTGGGGCATGGCTTTCGGGCCGATCTGTTGGGGTGCAGTGGGGCTGGCGGGCGGCGCGCGGGATCAGCATACTGGGCGCGGAGCGGCGGCGCCAACGGGATCGCCGCGCGGGTATTCGAGGAGGACAGCATGGCGGCCTATGTGATTGCCGACGTCAAGGTGAAGAACCAGGAGACCTACGACACCTATCGCAAGCAGGTGCTGGCCACGGTCGAGAAGTATGGCGGCCGCTTCGCCGTGCGCGGCGGCGCCGTCGAGCCTCTCGAGGGGGGCTGGAAGCCGGAGCGCATCGTCGTCCTGGAATTCCCCGACGCCAAGGCCGCCAAGGCCTGGTATGGCTCGAAGGAATATAGCCCGCTCATCCGCCTGCGCCAGAGCGCCTCGGAAGGCCGCATCATTCTCGTCGAGGGCGCGTGAGCCCCTGCCGCCGGCAGCGGCCGGGAGCGGCGCCGTGATCGTCGCCGAGGCCCTTCTCCATGCCCTCAAGGCGCGCGGCGCGCGCGAGCTCTTCGGCATTCCCGGCGACTTCGCGCTGCCCTTCTTCAAGGTGGTCGAGGAATCCGGCATCCTGCCCTTCTACTGCCTGAGCCACGAGCCGGCGGTGGGCTTCGCCGCGGATGCGGCGGCGCGGTTCAATTGCGCCATCGGCGTCGCCGCGGTCACCTATGGTGCCGGCGCCTTCAACATGGTCAATGCCGTGGCCGCGGCCTATGCTGAGCGGGTGCCGGTGGCGGTGATCTCGGGGGCGCCGGGGCTCAGCGAGCGCGGCCACGGCCTCCTCGTCCATCACCAGGCCAAGACCATCGATTCCCAGTATCTCGTCTATCGCGAGATCACCTGCGACCAGGCGCGGCTCGATGACCCAGCAACCGCGCCCCAGGCCATCGCGCGCGTGCTGAAGAGCTGCCGCGAGCGCTCGCTCCCCGTCTATATCGAGCTGCCGCGCGACCGGGTCAGCGCGACATGCGGGCCAGTGCCCGCCGACGCGCCCTCCGCGGTGGATGCGGACGCCCTCGCCGCCTGCGCCGAGGAGGTGCTGGCCCATCTCGCCCAGGCAAAGGCCCCGGTGATGATGGTGGACGTGGAGATTCGCCGCTACGGCATCGAGGACAAGGTGGCGGAGCTGGCGCGCCGCCTCGGCCTGCCGGTGGTGACGAGCTTCATGGGCCGCGGCCTTTTGGCCGAGGCCTCACCCCCGCCCCTTGGCACCTATATGGGTATCGCCGGCGACGACGACATCACGCGCATGGTCGAGGACTCCGATGGCCTGCTCCTCCTCGGCGTCATCCTCTCCGACACCAATTTTGGCGTCTCGCGCCGGACCATCGATCTCCGCCGCACCATCCAGGCCTTCGATGGCCAGGTGAGCCTCGGCTATCACGTCTATCCCAATATTCCGATCACGGCCTTCGTCGAGGCCCTGCTCGCGCGCATCGGCCGGCCCGCGGGCAAGCCCCCGGCGCCGCGGCCGCGCGCCTACCCGACCAAGCTCGTCGCCGACGAGCGCCCCCTTCATCCCGACGACATCGCCTGCGGCGTCAACGATATGATGGAGCGCCACGGCCTCATGCCGATCGCCGCCGATATGGGCGATTGCCTCTTCACCGCCCTCGACATGAAGCAGACGCGCCTCGTCGCCCCCGGCTATTACGCCGGGATGGGCTACGGCGTGCCGGCGGGGCTTGGCGTGCAGGCGACGACGGGCGAGCGCGTCCTCATCCTCGTCGGCGACGGCGCCTTCCAGATGACGGGCTGGGAGCTCGGCAATTGCCGCCGCTATGGCTGGGATCCCATCGTCATCGTCTTCAACAACCAGAGCTGGGAGATGCTGCGCAGCTTCCAGCCGGAATCCCGTTTCAACGACCTCGACGACTGGCACTTCGCCGAAGCCGCCAACGCCATCGGCGGCGAAGGGGTGCGCGTCGCCACGCGGCGCGAGCTCGCGGCGGCCATCGAGCATGCCGCGACGACGCGCGGCCGCTTCCAGCTCATCGAGGCGATGATCCCGCGGGGCGCGCTGTCGGGAACACTTGCCCGCTTCGTCGAGGGCATCCGCAAGCGGCGCGAGCAAAGCGCCGTGGCGTAGCTCTCCACGTCGCCACTCCTCAGTGACCGGCTGCCGACGCCTTGGCCGGCGCCAGCCAGCGCTGGACCGCGAGGCTGAGCACGCCCACGGCTCCCATGGTGCCCGCCATCGGCAAGGCGGTGCCGTCGGCCAGCACGCTGATGAGCGTGCCGCTCACCGCACCCATGCCAAATTGCAGCGTGCCCGCAAGCGCCGAGGCGACGCCGGCGCGCTCGGGAAAAAGCCCCAGGCAGCCGGCCATGCTGTTGGCGCCGACCATGCCGAGGCTGGCGAGGAAGAAGAACATGGGAACGAGCAGTGCGGTGAGCCCACCCCATTTCGTCGCCGCGACCACGGCAAGAGCGACACCGGCAATGGCGGCCACGAGGATGCCGGCGGCGAGCAGGCGATCGACGCCGTAGCGCAGCACGATCCGGCGGTTGAGCAGCGCCGCGAGGATGATGCCGATCACGTTGAGGCCGAAGAGCAGGCCGTAATGCTCGGGGCGCACGCCATAGAGCGTGATGAAGACATAGGGCGTGCCGGTGAGATAGGCGAAAAGCCCGCCATAGATCAGCGCCCCTGACACAGCATAGCCGATATAGCGCCGGCTCGACAGGGGCACGCCATAGCTCAGGAGCATGCTCAGCACCGGCCCGCCGCGGCGGCGCTGATGATGCAGGGTCTCACCCACCGCACCCCAGGTCGCGGCGATACAGAGCAGGCCAAAGCCGACGAGGAGCAGGAAGATCGCCCGCCAGCTCCACAGCACCAGGAGCTGGCCGCCGACGAGGGGGGCGAAGAGAGGCGCGATCGACATGATCAGCACCATGAGCGAGAGCACATGGGCGGCGCGGTCGCGGTCATAGAGGTCGCGCACGATGGCGCGCGCGAGGACAGGCCCGGCGCTGCCCCCAAGCGCCTGGAGGAAGCGGAAGGCGATGAGGCTCCCAAGGCTATGCGCCAGGGCGCAGCCCAGGCTCGCCAGGGTGAAGAGAACGAGCCCGCCGACGAGGGGGCGGATGCGGCCGAAACGATCCGCGAGCGGGCCATAGACGAGCTGGGCGGCGCCGAAGCCGAAGAAGAAGGCGCTCAGGGTGAGCTGCGCGTCCGCCACCGCGACGCCGAGGTCGCGGGCGATTGATGGCAGCGCCGGCAGATACATGTCGATCGACATCGGCCCGAAGGCCGTAAGCATAGCCAGCACGGCGATGCGGAGATTTTCCCGCGAGGGCTGTGCCGTGCCGCCGGCGGATGCTGTCGTTGTCATCGAAGGTTTGTATGGAGAAGGGGTCGGGCTGTCAGGCAAGGTCACGTCTCTGCGCTATCGGCTGGGTCGCGCTGAACCCGACGCCCCGGTCGAGCTTCCAATTCTGGCTGTCGTGCCCGGGCCGGCCGCCAAGGCCGAGTCCCGGGCATCCACGTGGCGTCGTGACTCGAAGAAGACGTGGACGCGCGGGACGTGAAGCTTGTCCTCGGGCCGGCCATCGGCCGGACCCGGGGGCCCGCGCGTGACGATCAAGCCGAGCCCAAAGCCTGTTCCTCTGCACACGGGATTGCTCAACTGGACAATCGGGGCTGGACTCGCGAGCTTCAGTTGGAACGATGACTTTCAAGGTTGGGAATACCGCAACCTGCGAAGCACGCCGCCGCCCCTATCGCCGCTGATATTGGGCGGCGCCGAAGAGGACCTCCTTGGCCTTCTGGTCGGTCGCCACGTCGCGGCGCAGATCGGCGAGAACCTTCACCCCGCGCTGCACGGCGGCGCGCGCCTCGATCGCGACGAACCAGCGCTTCACATTGGGGAACTCGTCGAACTCGTGTCCCTGGTTCTTGATCGAGCGCGTCCAGGGCCAGGTGGCGATGTCGGCGATGGTGTATTCCGCGCCGGCGAGATAGGCGTTGTTCGCAAGGCGCTTGTCCATGACGCCATAGAGCCGCCCCGCCTCGTTAGTGTAGCGCTTGATGGCGTAGTCGATCTTCTCGGGGGCGTAGTTGCGGAAGTGGTGGGCCTGGCCGAACATGGGGCCGATCCCGCCCATCTGGAACATCAGCCATTGCAGCGTGGCATAGCGGCCCCGCGGCTCTTTGGGCAGAAATTTGCCCGCCTTCTCCGCGAGATAGATGAGGATGGCGCCGGACTCGAAGAGGGAGATGGGCTGGCCGCCGGGACCGTCGCTGTCGGTGATGGCGGGAATCTTGTTGTTGGGGCTGATGGCGAGGAATTCCGGCTTGAACTGGTCGCCCTGGCCGATATCGACGGCATGAATGTTGTAGGGCAGCCCGCATTCCTCGAGCATGATGTGGATCTTGTGGCCATTGGGCGTCGCCCAACTATAGACGTCGATCATCGTCCCTCCTCCTCGGTCTTGCGCCCTGAGATCGCTCCGGCCTCGCCAAAGGCAAGCTCCCGTGGCCCCGCGGCCGGCCCCCCGGCACAGGACCTTCCGGAAATCCGAAGCAGATGAAAGGGCTTGCAGGTTAGAGGGGGCGCAGCTTAGCCGAAGGAATGGAGGGCGGGCAATGGCGTATCCTATCTTTGTAGTTAGCTCGTGATCTGACCGGTTTTCGTGACGCGTGATTTGTCCGGTTTTTGAATCGCTCCAAAAGGGAGCGAGCGATGGGGCGGGCAAGGACGTTGCAGGAGATCCGGGTGCTGCGGTTCGAGGCGTTGTTGGATCGGCACGAGCGCGGTGAGCTGAGCCAGGGGGAGGCGGCGGAGCTGCTGGGGATGAGCGAGCGGACGTTCCGGCGTCATCGCGATCGCTACCGTGAGGACGGGGTCGAGGGGCTGCGCGACCGCCGGCTCGGCAAGCCGTCGAGCCGGCGGGCGGCGGTGGCGGAGATCCAGCGGATGCTGGGCCTTTACCGCGAAGAGTATGGCGACTTCACGGTGAAGCACTTCCACGAGCAGCTGGTGAAGCGCCACGACTACAAGCTCGGCTACACGGTGACGCGATTGGCCTTGCACGCGGCCGGACTGGTGCGGCCGGCGCCGCGCCGCTCGACGCACCGCAAGAAGCGGCCGCGCCGGCCGCTGCCGGGGATGATGCTGCATCAGGACGCCTCGCGCTTTGCCTGGCTGCCCGGCGAGGCGCGGCAATACGACCTGGTGGTGACGCTCGACGATGCCACCAGCGAGATCTACTCCGCCATCCTGGTCGCCGAGGAAGGCACGGGCTCGACCTTCAGGGCGCTCGCCGAAGTGATCGCGGCGAAAGGCCTGTTCTGCGCCCTCTACACGGATCGTGGCTCGCATTACTTCCACACCCCGGAAGCGGGCGGCCAGGTGTCGAGCCGCCATCTGACCCAGGTCGGACGGGCGCTGGCGCAGCTCGGCATCAAGCACATCGCCGCCTATTCGCCGGAAGCGCGCGGGCGCAGCGAGCGCGTCTTCCGGACCTTGCAGGATCGCCTGCCCAAGGAGATGCGCCTGGCCGGGATCGCCACCCTCGAGGCCGCCAACCGCTGGCTGGCGACGCATTACATCGCCGCCCACAACGCCCGCTTCGCCGTTCCCGCCGAGCAGGCCGGCACCGCCTTCACGCCCGATGCCAAAGGCCTCGCCCGCGAGGTCTTGACCATCCAGGAGGAGCGCCGGGTCGGCAACGACAACACGGTCAAATGGCGCCGCCTCGTCCTGCAGATCCCGCCCAGCCCGCTGCGCCCCCACTTCGTCCGCGCCAGCGTCCGCGTCCAGGAATATCCCGACGGCGCGATCGCCCTCTTCCACGGCCCGCACCGCCTCGCCGACTACGATGCGGCCGGCCGCCTCCTCGCCTCACCCCTGAGTGCGCCGCCTAAGCCGCTTCGCCGGCGCAACGGCTGTGGACAAGCCTCCGGCTTGCCCACAGCCCCAACCACAGCAGAAGCGGTCATTTGATGCGCTACAAAAACCGGTCAACTTGACGCGTCAGCTACACAAATTTTTCCATCCGGGTAAACTGCACGCTCGATTTGCGTCTGAGAGCCGCCGGTGCGGCACTGAAAGCACGAAAGGGAGCGACGTGAAGCCGATACCCGTCGGAACCAAGGGATCCTTTGCCATCGAGGTCAGAGCGGAGCATCTTGCGAACCGCTTCAAGGACGCCATCTTGCCGCCTGTGCTCGCCACTCCGGTCATGATCATGGTGATGGAGAACGCCGCGCTCAACGCGATCAAGGCCTATCTCGAGCCTGGCGAGAGCGCGGTCGGGACCAAGATCGAGGTACGGCACCTTGCCGCAACGCCGATCGGCATGCGTGTCGTCGGCGAGGCCGAGGTGACGCGCGCGGAGGGGCGGCGCATCGAGTTCACGGTTCGGGCTGCGGACGAAGTGGAGGTGATCGGCGAAGGCCGCCACGGGCGCGTGGTCGTCGACGTTGCCCGGCTGGCAAAACGGTTGGAGGCGAAGCGCGCACGATAAGCGCGCGTTCCGCGGCCTCAGCGGCGGCGGCCATGGACAAGGAGTTCGCCTGCCCGAGCCGGATCGACCTCGGCGAATGCGCCTCCTCGACTGTAATCGGCGTGATAGGCGATGTGGGGCGTTTTCACGTCATGCGCGCAATAGACGCCGAGTTTGAAATAAGGCCCCAGCTTCTGTCCCGGATACATCGTCGTACCGTGAAAATGCACGACGTTCCGCCCGTCGATCCAGCCATCGATGTATCCGTCGGGCTGCTCCGACCAGCGGATGTGGTAGATGAAGTCGTGCCAAGTCCCGCGCGCGAAGCCAGCTTCCCGGTATAGCGCGATTTGCCGGATGCCTGGGCCGTCATGGCTCACATAGAAGACGCCCTTGTTGTAGCGATGAGCCAGCATCGGCTTGTGGGCGGGCTCGCCAGGATTTGCCTGATCATGCCATTGGGCGAGAACGCAGATATTGTCCTCGCCGACAGGATAGTCTGCGGGGATATAGGTGCTGAAGCCGTACCACAGGTCTCGCCCGATCGGCGCGTGATAGATGTCCGCGAGCTCGGCACGCCAACCCTCCGAGACATAATCCCCGGGGCGCAGCGTTACGCGGATCGCATTCTCCCGGCCGCCCATGGCTTCGATCACGGCGGAATCGGCTTCGCGCAACCGTCGCCGGCTCCAACCGTCGAGGGTCGGCCCACGAAAAGCGCGGTATTCGATGAGCGGGACGATCGCGCGCTGCGACGGCGGACCGCCATCGGCGGCGCGGCCGCGCGCCATCGGCCATATTGCCGTCATCGCCGCCCCTGCGATGAGCAGCAGCGCCGATCTGGCGAAGCGGCCCCGCTTCGATAGGCTTTCGGCGCCAAGGATCGGTGCATCTCCCATGATCCCCGCCGTGATTTCCACCGCACTGACAAGGGCGGCATTCCTAGACGTCCAGGTTCGCCACCTTGAGCGCGTTCTGCTGAATGAAGTCGCGGCGCGGCTCGACCACATCGCCCATGAGCGTCGAGAAGACTTCTTCGGCCTGGTCCATATGCTCAACCTTGACCTGGAGGAGCGAGCGTGCCTGGGGGTCGAGGGTGGTCTGCCAGAGCTGCTCGGGGTTCATCTCGCCGAGGCCTTTATAGCGCTGGATCGCAACACCCTTGCGGCCCAGCTCCATGATGGCGTCGACAAGGCCGATCGGGCCGGCGATCGAGAACTCCTTGTCCTTGGCGATAAGCTTGCCGCGCTTCACGTAGAGCGCCTGCAGCTCGGCGGCGAAGCCGTCGATGCGGCGTGCCTCCGCCGAGCGGATCACGGCACCGTCGATCACATGGCGCTCCGTGACCCCGCGCAAGGTGCGCGTAAACTGCAGACTGCCATCGGGCAGCGGCTCGGCCTTCCAGCCGCGCTCGTGCTCCGGTGCCAAGCGGTCGAGGCGCGAGGCGATGTAATCAGCCGCCGCCTGCGACTGGGCACGGTTCGCAAGGACCTCCGCGTTGAGGGCGCCGGCGATTGCCGCCTGCTCCATCACCTGCGCGTTGCCGAGATGGCGAATGAGGGGCTGGAGCAGCCCCTTTACCGCGCGCGCCCTTTGCACGATCTCCCGCAGATCGCTGCCGCCATGCTGAACACCGTCATGGGTTGCGAAGACAGCCTCCTCCAGCGCCGCCCCCATCAGATAGTCCTCGAGCGCACGGTCATCCTTGAGATAGACCTCGGAATTACCCCGTTTCGCGCGATAGAGAGGCGGCTGGGCGATGAAGAGATGCCCCTGGGCGATGAGGTCGGGCATCTGACGATAGAAGAAGGTGAGGAGTAGCGTGCGGATGTGGCTGCCGTCCACATCGGCGTCGGTCATGATGATGATCTTGTGGTAGCGCAGCTTGGAGACATCGAAATCCTCTCGTCCGATCCCGGTGCCGAGGGCGGAAATCAGGGTGCCGATTTCCGCCGAGCCCAGCATCTTGTCGAAACGGGCGCGCTCGACGTTGAGGATCTTGCCGCGCAACGGCAGGATCGCCTGAATGGAGCGGTCGCGGCCTTGTTTGGCCGAGCCGCCGGCGGAATCCCCCTCGACGATGAAGAGCTCGGATTTGGCCGGGTCGCGCTCCTGGCAATCGGCGAGTTTCCCCGGTAGGCTCGCCATATCGAGAGCCCCCTTTCGGCGCGTGAGCTCACGCGCCTTGCGCGCCGCCTCGCGCGCGGCCGCGGCCTCGACCACTTTGCCGACGATGCGCTTGGCATCCGCGGGATGCTCCTCGAACCACTGCGCGAGCCGGTCTCCGAGGATTCCTTCGACGACCGGCCGTACCTCCGAGGAGACCAGCTTCTCCTTGGTCTGCGATGAAAATTTAGGGTCGGGCACCTTGACGGAGAGAACGCAAGTCAGCCCTTCGCGCATATCGTCGCCGGCGAGCTGGACCTTCTCCTTCTTGGCGATGCCCTGCTCGTTGGCGTAATTGTTGATCGTGCGGGTGAGCGCCGCGCGGAAGCCCGCCAGATGGGTGCCGCCGTCGCGCTGCGGAATGTTGTTCGTGAAGCACAGCATCGTCTCGTGATAACTGTCGTTCCACTGCAGCGAGACTTCCACGGTGATGCCGTCGCGCGCACCGCTGACGGCGATCGGCCCCTGATGCAGCGCGGTCTTCGAGCGATCGAGCCATTGCACGAAGGCCTCGATACCGCCCTCGTAGTGCAGCTCGATGGATTTGGGCTGCACGCCGCGGGCATCAGTAAGCTTCAGGAAGACGCCCGAGTTGAGGAAGGCGAGTTCGCGGAGTCGATGCTCGAGCGTGGCATAGTCGAACTCGGTCTTGGTGAACACCTTCTTCGACGGCAGGAATGTCAGCTCGGTGCCGGAGCGTCCAGCATGGGGGCCGATGACGGCAAGCGGAGCCTCGGGCTCGCCGTCGTGGAAGCGGATGAAATGCTCGGCGCCGTCGCGCCAGATGCGAAGCTCGAGGGTCTCGCTGAGGGCATTCACCACCGAGACGCCCACCCCGTGCAGGCCGCCCGAGACCTTGTAGGAGTTCTGGTCGAATTTCCCGCCGGCATGGAGCTGGGTCATGATGACCTGCGCCGCCGAGACGCCCTCCTCCGCATGGATGTCGACGGGGATGCCGCGACCATTGTCCCTTACCGTCACCGAGCCGTCGGCGTTGAGCGTCACTTCGATACGATCGCAATAACCGGCAAGGGCTTCGTCGATCGCATTGTCCACCACCTCGTAGACCATGTGATGGAGCCCCGAGCCGTCATCGGTATCACCGATATACATGCCCGGGCGCTTCCGCACCGCGTCGAGGCCGCGCAGGATCTTGATCGAATGGGAGTCGTAGGTATCGTCATTGCCCGTCGGGGCGGGTGCTGTGGCTTTCTCGGTCATTTTCGCCTGTCCTTCAACGCGGTACGACGTTGCCGCCGACCACGCGGAAATACTGGGCCTGGTCGCCCAGGCTCTCGAACATCGCTTCGTCCGTACCCGTCATCCAGGCCTGGGATCCGAGGGAGCGGATCTCCTCGTAGAGGGCTGCGCGGCGCACCCGGTCCAGGTGAGCGGCGACTTCGTCCAGGAGGAGAAGCGGGGCCGCCGCATGCTCGAGTGCCAGAAGGCGGGCCTGGGCGAGCACAAGGGCGATCAGCAGCGCCTTCTGCTCGCCGGTCGAGCACAAGGCCGCCGGCATATCTGTATCCATATGATGGACCACGAGATCGCTGCGGTGTGGCCCATCGCTTGCGCCTCCCGCGGCCGCATCCTCGCTGCGCGCGCCGGCAAGAAGGCCTTTGAACCGCTCCTCGGCCTCGAGCGCGGGCGCCGTATCGAGCCAGCTCTCGACAGTGCCTTGTAGCGCGATCTCGGCGCGCGGAAATGGCCCGACACCGAGGGCCAAGGCTCCTTGCAGCCGGCGGACCAGAGCTCGGCGGGCTGCGGCGATCGCAACCCCCTTCTCGGCCATTGCTCCTTCCAGGGTGTCGAGCCAGACGGGATCCTGGACACCGTCCCGTAGGAGCCGGGCGCGCTCGCGAAGCGCGTGCTCGTAAGCGGCAATGCGGCCAGAGTGATCCGGATCGACGCCGTAGACCATGCGATCGAGGAAGCGACGCCGGCCCCCGGCGCCCTCCTGGAAGAGACGGTCCATTTCCGGCGTCGTCCACAGGATCGCGAGCTGGCGGGCAAGGTCCGCCTGGCTCCGTGCCGGCTTGCCGTCGATGCGCACAAGACGCCGCGGACTCCCAGCCGCCCCTTCGGGATCGCGACCGGTGCCGATATCCAGCGGCCCCGCCGGGGTCGAGAGCGAGGTCGCGACCGCCCAGCATCCGCCGCCGCGCCGATCCACTTCGTCGAGGCGAGCCCGCCGCAGACCGCGCCCCGGCGCCAGGAATGACAAAGCCTCGAGGAGATTGGTCTTGCCGGCGCCATTGGGTCCAGTGAGCACCACCGGGCGCCCGTCAGGCTCAATCTGCAACGCCGGGTAGCAACGGAAGTCCGTGAGGGCGAGTCGCCTTACGACGAGTCGACCCTCCTGCGCCGCGACGGGTCTCGACGCGAAAGCCACCATTGCCAAATCGTTGAGCGCCGCTTCCTTCACACCCGCATCGGCATCAGCACGTAAAGCGCGCTGGAATCGGCGACATCGCGCACCACGGTCGGCGAGGCCGCGTCAGACATGGCGAACTGCGCCCCCTCGCCTTCGATTTGCCGGGCGATATCGAGGAGATAGCGGGAATTGAAGCCGATCTCGAGGGCACCGGCCGTATATTTCACTTCCAGCTCCTCGGTCGCGCTCCCTGCCTCGGGGCTACTCGCCGAAAGGGTCAGGACCCCGTCCGCGAGGCTGAGCTTCACTGCGCGTGATTTCTCCGTCGAGATCGTCGAGACTCGATCGACGGCCTCGGCGAATTCTTGCCGGCCGACTTCCATCACCTTGTCGTTGTTCTGCGGGATCACCCGCTCGTAATCGGGGAAGGTCCCGTCGATCAGCTTGGACGTGAGGATAATATCATCGAAGCCAAAGCGAACCCGCGTCTCGGACAGGGCGATCTGGACCGGCGCCTCGCTCCCTTCAATCAGCTTGCGCATCTCGGCAACGGTCTTGCGCGGCAGAATCACGCCCGGCATGCCCTCGGCGCCCGCCGGCAGCGCCATTTCCACGCGGGCGAGGCGGTGGCCGTCCGTGGCGGCGGCCCGGAGCAACTTCACCTTTCCCTGAACCGCCGCATGAAGGAAGATGCCGTTCAGGTAGTAACGGGTCTCCTCCGTCGAGATGGCGAAGCTGGTACGGTCGACGAGCATGCGGAGCTCGTTCGCCGCCAGCCCGAATTCGTTCGGCAGCTCGCCACCGGTCATGACCGGAAAATCCTCGGCCGGCAGCGTCGCCAATGTGAACTGGGAGCGTCCGCAGCGGATGAGGAGCTGCGATCGCTCGGTATTCGTCCCGAGCTCGACTTGGGCCCCTTCGGGCAGCTTGCGCACGATGTCGTAGAAGGTATGGGCCGGCGCGGTGATGGCTCCCTCCTTGCCGATCTCGCACGGAACCCGCTCGATGATCTCGAGATCCATATCCGTCGCCGTCAAGGCCAGGGCCCCCGCCTTGGCCTCGAGCAGAACATTGGCGAGGATCGGGATCGTGTTGCGGCGCTCCACCACGCTCTGGACATGGGCAAGCGCCCGCAAGAGAGCCGCGCGTTCGATGGTGAGTTTCATGACGGATCGGAGCCGAGCAATTGACCCTAGGAACGGCAATCGAAACAGGCGCGTCGCGGCGCCCAAGGACCCCGCCCGGGGCGCGCCGAAATGGCGCAAGGGAGCGGTGGAACAGTATAGCAGAAGCTTTTGGAGTCAGAAGCGTTTTCCGCTACCGGCGGCCGCATAAACCAAACCAGCCATAGCGGTTTTGCCGGCTAGAATTCAACCTTCCAACATGCGCCGCAGGAGCTCGACATCGTCGGAGAAGGTCGAGTCCGTCGAGCGCAGCTCCTCCACCTTGCGCACGGCATGCATCACCGTGGTGTGGTCCCGGCCGCCGAATTTCCGGCCGATCTCGGGCAAGGAGCGGGCCGTCAGCTGCTTGGCGAGATACATGGCGACCTGCCGGGGGCGGGCGACGGCGCGGGCGCGGCGGGCCGAGTGCATGTCGGAGATGCGGATATTGAAATGCTCGGCGACGCGCTTCTGAATCTCCTCGATCGTAACCCTGCGGTCGTTGGCGCGAAGGAGGTCGTGGAGCACCTCTTGGGTCGTCTCGAGCGTAATAGGCCGGCCGATCAGCGTTGCATGGGCGACGATGCGATTGAGCGCACCCTCCAGCTCGCGGACATTGGAGGTGATCTTATGGGCGAGGAATTCCATGACCTTGACGGGAATTTGATTCCCGAGGCTCTCCGCCTTCGACTGGAGGATGCCAAGCCTCAGCTCATAGCTGGTGGGATGGATATCCGCCACCAGCCCCCAGCCAAGCCGGGAGCGCAGGCGCTCCTCGAGCCCCTCGAGGTCAGAGGGCGACTTGTCCGCCGAGATCACGATCTGCCGGTTCTGATCCACCAGGGCGTTGAAGGTGTGGAAGAACTCTTCCTGGGTCGAATCCTTCCCGCTGATGAACTGGACATCGTCGATCATCAGCACGTCGACCGACCGGAACTGCTCCTTGAAGGCAACCGTGTCCTTGTAGCGAAGAGCGCGAATGAATTGGTACATGAATTTCTCGGCCGAGAGATAGATCACGCGTCGGCCGGGATCGCGCTTGCGGATATGCCAGGCGATCGCATGCATGAGATGGGTCTTCCCCAATCCTACGCCGCTATAGAGGAAGAGGGGGTTGAACGGCACGCTCGTGGACTCGGCAACCCTGCGCGCTGCCGCATGGGCGAGCTCGTTCGGCTTGCCCACGACGAAATTCTCGAAGGTGAAGCGCGGATCAAGGGGTGCTGAAAGACTGGCGCGCCCGTCCTGCTCGGGCTCAACCGGATCGGGAGCCGCTTCCTGCGCCTTGGCCTTGCCGGGCGTCGCGCCGTCCCGCATCGAATCGACAAGGATCTCGATGACCTGGACGCTGGCATTCTCGCCGGTCCAGAGCGCGCGAATGCGATCGGCATAATGGGTGACGACCCAGTCGCGCATGAAGCGGGTCGGGGCCGCGAGCCGCACCTGCCCGCCGTCCAAGGTCTTGAGCGTGAGGGGCTTGAGCCAGCTCTTATAGGCCGCTTCCCCATATTCCGCGCGCAGCCGCCCCCTTACGCGCGCCCATTGTGCATCGACCTTGCCGCGAAATCCGCTGTCGGTCATGGCTGGACCCTATTCCCAAGCCATGCCGGCAGCCCATCGGACAGCCGCGCCGTTCGTCTCGAAGGCGACACTGCCCGGCGACGCCCTCCACGTTGAGCCCTTAGGATGTGAGAGGCGCCGTGTCGTTTCCGGCACGACATCAGCAGAAAGATCGAACACCAGCTGCCCCCACGATGGCCGCATCTTCCGGCCATCGCTTTGTTACCCCCGTCGGCATTTTTATCTGTCGCCGCCGACTACTAGACTTTTGCCTTTACGGACCGACCCAGCCTCGACCCTCAAACCGCACAACAGACGTCTCCCAGACCAATGCCGAGTTCGAGGTGTCTAAAGTTGTCTGCGATTAACCGATAACGCGGCTGTCGGCCGCTGTGTCGAAGGAATCTACTCGTGGCTCTAGCGGCATGCAACTAGACGAATAGAGAACGGGGAAAAATTTTTGATCGTCCGATGACGCTTGCGTGTTTCGTCACGCAAAGACCACGAAGCCGCGGCCCGAGGACCGCGGCTCGCTCAGACGGAATGCAATCGCGCTAGAGCGCCTTGATGCGCGCGGAAAGGCGGGAGAGCTTGCGCGCGACGGTGTTGCGGTGAATGACGCCCTTGGTCGCGCCGCGCTGCAGCTCGGGCTGCATCTCGCGGAACGCCGTCTGCGCCGCCGCCTTGTCGCCGCTCGCGATTGCGAGCTCAGTCTTCCGGATGAAAGTCCTGAGGCGACTCACGCGCGCGCGATTGATATCGCTGCGCCGCGCCGTTTGCCGGACCCGTTTCTTAGCTGACTTAGTATTCGCCATGCGACACCATCAACGCGAGCTGAAGACCGATGAATGAACAGGGCCCGGAACAGGCGCTCCGGGCCGCGAACGGCGGGTTATAGCCCTCGGCCACCCCGGCCGTCAAGGGCGGCGCGATCGCGAATACCCCATGAAAATAGCCGAAATCCGCCATTTCCATGTCAGCGATTCTTGAAGTGAGGGGGTCGCTTCTCGATGAACGCCTGCATGCCTTCTTTCTGGTCCGCCAGGGCGAAGGTCGAATGAAAGAGGCGTCGCTCGAAGCGGATACCCTCGGCAAGCGTGGTCTCGTAGGCGCGATTGACAGCCTCCTTCGCCATGAGGACCGAAGGCCGGGAGAGCGCCGCGATCACCTCGGCCGCCTTGATCGCCTCGGACAGGAGATCGCCCAGCGGCAAGACGCGGCTGACCAGGCCGGCACGCTCCGCCTCCGCCGCATCCATCATGCGCCCGGTGAGAATCATCTCCATCGCCTTCGACTTGCCGACAAAGCGGGTCAGGCGCTGGGTACCACCGGCGCCGGGGATGGTGCCGAGCTTGATTTCTGGTTGTCCAAACTTGGCGTTCTCCGCGGCGAGGATGAAATCGCACATCATCGCGAGCTCGCAGCCGCCGCCGAGGGCGAAGCCGGCAACCGCGGCTATGATCGGCTTGCGGCATGTCGTGATCCGCTCCCAGCCCTTCGTGATGAAGTCGCGAAGGTAAACGTCCTGGTAATCGAGGGGCTGCATCTCCTTGATATCGGCACCGGCGGCGAACGCCTTCTCGCTGCCGGTGATGACGACGGCACCGATCCCATCCTCCGCCTCGAAGCCGTCGAGGACCTCCCCCATTTCCCGGATCAGGGGCGAGCAAAGGGCATTCAGGGCCTTCGGTCGATTAAGGGTGATGAGACCGACGGCTCCCCGGGTCTCGGCGATAATGTGCTCATAGGCCATTGCTGCTTCCCTTCTCGAAGATAACGGACCGCAGGACGGGGTCGCTCATTCGGGTGACAGATAAAAGCGGACTGTAAGCTCGCCGGCCCGCCGATAGAGCTCGAGGCGCAAGGTCTCGCCCTCCCGCTGATAGATATTTCGGCTGCGCGCCGACCAGCCCAGCTGAGGCAGGGTATTGGCGTAGAAATCGAGCACTGCGGCGTCCTTCGTCTTTCCCTTGGCGTAAGCCTCGATGATACGGCCTTGCGGCGTGTCGAAAACGATCCCGGCGCCGTCGACGGGCGTGAGCAGGGGGGCGAGCGGCAGATCCTCGGTGCCGGGTACGAAGCGGTCGGCCGCTCGCAGCCCGAAGGGCAGCGACATTGCGACGAAAAGCGCCAAGCCCGCTATGAGCACACCCCGTATCCGGCGGTGCCGCGTACCGTTTGCTTGACCATGACCAATCATGCCGCCGCCCTCAACGCTGGAACCGGGGACAGAGAAAGGTCGATCGCCCGCCTTGGACGATGCGGCGCACGCCACACGGGGTGCCGTCGGCGGCGCAGCGCGGGCAAGGCTCGCCTTCTTTTCCATAGACAGCCCAGTTGTGCTGGAAATAGCCGAGCTCGCCGGAAGGCTGAACATGGTCGCGCAGGGAGGATCCACCCGCGGCGATCGCTGCGGCGAGAACCTTGCGGATCGCCGCCACGAGCCGTGTTGCACGCGCGCCGGTGCAGCTGCCCGCCGCGCGGCGCGGGGAGATGTCCGCCCAATAGAGGCTTTCGCACGCGTAGATATTGCCGAGCCCGGCGACGACGGTCTGATCAAGCAGCGCCGCCTTGATCGGGGTCGCCTTGCCGGCAAGCGAGCGCGCCAACATCGGGCCATCGAAGTCGTCGCCGAGAGGCTCGGGCCCGAGGCTGCGCAAGAGGGGGTGATCCGGCCATTCGTTCTCGCTCGTCAACGTCATCAGCCCGAAGCGGCGATGATCGGCAAAGCGGATTTCGGTCCCATCCTCCGTCGCGAAGATGACGTGGTCATGGGCACCCGGCGGAGCGCCGTCGGCGATCACCATGCGTCCCGACATGCCGAGATGGGCGATGAGGACGGCGCCGTTGTCGAAATGAACGAGGATATATTTGGCGCGCCGGGTGATTTTCATGACCTGCCGGCCCCGCAGGCGCCGGGCGAACCCATCCGGCAGCGGCGTGCGCAAATCGGGGCGCCGCGCCTCCACGCGCACCAGACGCCGGCCGACCAGCTTGCTGGCTAGGCCCCGGCAGACGGTCTCGACTTCGGGCAGCTCCGGCATGGGCGCCAAGCTAGCCTATGCGGAGGCGCTGCGCTATGGTCCGCTCCATGTCGGAAGGGGTTTCCCGGGAGGAAGGCGGCGAGACGGAAGCGGAGGCCGATTTCGGCTTCCGCAAGGTGCCGCGCATTGCGAAGTCGCGCCTGGTCCGCGACGTCTTTGACCGGGTCGCGACACGCTATGACCTGATGAATGACCTCATGAGCGGTGGCGTTCATCGCCTCTGGAAGGGCGCGATGATCGACTGGCTGGCGCCTCGCCCGGGTCAGCGGCTGCTGGACGTCGCAGGGGGAACCGGCGACATCGCATTCCGCCTATTGGCCCGCACGCGCGGCCAGGCTGAGATCGTGGTCTGCGACATCAACGAAGCCATGGTGCGGATCGGGCGGGACCGGGGGCTCGATCGCGGGCTGGTCGGTGGCATCGATTGGGTTTGCGGCGACGCGCAGGCCATCCCACTCGCCTCTCGCAGCGTCGACGCCTATACCATCGCCTTCGGACTGCGCAACGTGACCGATATCGATCACGCCTTGCGCGAGGCGCGCCGTGTGCTCAGGCCGGGCGGCCGCTTCCTTTGTCTCGAATTCAGCCGAGTCACCGTCCCGCTGTTGACAGCGCTCTATGACCGCTACTCCTTCACCGTGATCCCCTGGATCGGCGAGATCGTCGCCGGCAATCGCGAGGCATATCGCTATCTCGTGGAAAGCATCCGCCAATTCCCAGCTCAGGAGGCACTTGCGGCCCGGATCGGAAATGCCGGTTTCGGCCGGGTCAGCGTGCGCAACCTCTCGGGCGGCATAGCGGCGCTCCATTCCGCTTGGCGCCTCTGACCTCACGGATGCTGACGACGGCCCGCCATATCGCCCGCCTGCTCGCGATCGCGCGCACGCTGGCGGCGCATGATGCGCTCTTTCCGCTCGAGGAAGCCGGGCTAGCCCCCATCGCGACTTTCATCGCGAGCAGCCTTGCGAGGAAGCGCCGCAACGGCGGTCGCCGCGGGCAACGCTTGGCGGCGGCATTGCAGGCATTGGGGCCAAGCTTTATCAAGCTGGGACAGGCGCTCTCGGTGCGCTCCGATCTTTTCGGCGAGGAGATGGCCGAGGACCTCTCCTTGCTGCAGGACCGGTTGCCACCCTTCCCCGCGGCGGCGGCACGGGCCACGATCGAAGCCGAGCTCGGACGGCCGATCAAGGCGCTCTTCGCCGCTTTTGACGATCGGCCCGTCGCGGCTGCATCGATCTCGCAGGTCCATTATGCCGAGACAACGGATGGACGGCCGGTCGCGGTCAAGATCTTGCGGCCAGGGATCGAGGGCGCCTTCGCGCGCGATTTAGCGCTGTTCTACTGGCTGGCTGGCCTCGCCGAGCGGGCCAGACCAGCATTGCGCCGACTCAAGCCCGTCGAGGTGGTCGCCACGTTCCGGGACATGGTGGCGGTCGAGATGGATCTGCGCCTTGAGGCGGCGGCCGCGGCGGAATTCGCTGAAACCCTCGCAGACGACCCGAATATCCGCATTCCTCGTGTCGATTGGCCGCGCACGGCGCGCCGTGTGCTGACCTTGGAACGCATCGGCGGCATACCCGTAGACGAGCGGGAGGCACTGGTCGCTGCCGGGCACGATCCCACCAGGATCATCGCCCGCGCCGCCGAGACATTCTTCAACCAAGTCTTCTGCCACGGCTATTTCCACGCCGACATGCATCCCGGCAATCTCTTCGTCAATGCCGAGGGCCAGATCGTAATGGTGGATTTCGGCATCATGGGTCGGCTCGACCGCAAGACACGCTTCTACCTCGCCGATATGCTGATGGGTTTCCTCCAGGGTGATTATCGCGCTGTGGCGGAAGTCCATTTCCGCGCGGGCTACGTGCCGCCGCACAAGTCCATGGAAGCCTTCATGCTGGCTTGCCGCTCGATCGGCGAGCCGATCTTCAACCGGCCGCTTCACGAAATCTCCTTTGCGCGCCTGCTCGGT
Source organism: Alphaproteobacteria bacterium (assembly GCA_035294245.1). Classification (GTDB taxonomy): domain Bacteria; phylum Pseudomonadota; class Alphaproteobacteria; order JACZXZ01; family JACZXZ01; genus DATGLG01. Next base: position 20,737 of record DATGLG010000004.1, read on the forward strand.
CAGCTCTTCCAGGTGACGGAAACCTTCGAGATGGAGACGCAGCCGCAGCTCCTGCTGCTGCAGAAATCGATGCTGCTGGCCGAGGGAGTCGGGCGGCGCCTCAATCCAGAGGTCAATATGTGGCAGCTCGCACGTCCCCTCGTCGAAACGTGGATGCGGGAAAATCGCGGTCCCGAGGCCCGGTTGCGGGAAACGGCGCAGGACGTGGCACAAGCGCTGCAGCGGCTGCCGCAGCTGCTACGCCAGACCGAGGATGCCATCGCGCTGCTTGCCGACGGGGGCTTCAAGCTCCATCCGGACACCTTGCGGGCCCTGACAACGACAGGTGGAACCGAAACTCGCCTCCTGCTTTGGCCTCTCTGGGGTGCGGTGGTTCTCCTCCTTCTCATCCTGATCGCGGTGATCTCCGCCCACTGAAATCCCGAATGCGCAGGGAAAGGGTTGCGAAGCACCGTTGAGGCCTGTAACTTATTCACAATAATTCAACGTAGTTTTTAGAGCTTTCACAGTGCTAAACGGCAAGCGCATCCTGCTGATCATCGCGGGCGGCATCGCCGCTTATAAGAGCCTCGAGCTCATTCGGCGGCTGCGCGAGCGCGGAGCCGCAGTGCGCGCCATATTGACTCGAAGCGGCGCGGAATTCGTAACACCCCTCTCCGTCGCTGCCCTGACGGAGGAAAAGCTATACCAGGACCTATTCTCGCTGACCGACGAGAGCGAGATGGGCCATATCGAGCTCTCGCGCGCGGCGGACCTTCTCGTCGTGGCGCCGGCGACGGCGGATATCCTCGCGAAGATGGCGACGGGGCTGGCCGACGACCTCGCTTCGACGGCGCTCCTTGCGACCGACAAGCCGGTCATGATCGCGCCGGCAATGAATCTGCGCATGTGGCTGCATCCGGCGACCCAGGCCAATTTGCGCCTTTTGGAGGCGCGTGGCGTCCTTCGCATCGGGCCCAATGAGGGCGACATGGCCTGCGGCGAGTACGGGCCGGGCCGCATGGCGGAGCCGCTGGAGATCGTCGCCGCGATCCAGGACCATTTCGCCAGCGGCTTGCCCTTGCGCGGCCGCCGCGCGCTCGTCACGAGCGGCCCGACCCACGAGGCGATCGACCCGGTGCGCTATATCGCCAACCGCTCCTCCGGGAAGCAGGGTCATGCCATCGCAGCGGCCCTCGCGCGCCTTGGCGCCACGACCACCCTTGTCACCGGCCCCACGCATGAGCCGGATCCTCCGGGCGTCGCCGTGGTCCGGATCGAGTCGGCACGCGACATGCTGGCAGCCTGCATGGAGGCGCTCGCGGTGGATGTGGCCGTTTGCGCCGCTGCCGTCAGCGACTGGCGACCGGCGGAAGTCGCTGCGCAGAAGATGAAGAAGAACGGCCAGCTCCCGGAGCTGCCGCTGGTCGAGAATCCGGATATCCTGGCCACCCTCAGCCAGGCCGGAAACAAGCGCCCGCGCCTCGTTGTCGGCTTCGCCGCCGAGACACAGGATGTCGTTGCCAATGCCCAGGCGAAGCGCAAGAAAAAGGGCTGCGACTGGATTCTCGCGAATGACGTGTCGCCGGCCGCCGGCATCTTCGGCGGCGAGGTCAATACGATTCACCTCATCACCGATGACGCCGTCGAGACTTGGCCCACCATGACGAAGCTCGAGATCGCCAAGCGCCTGGCCGCGCGCATTGCCGCCGCTCTCGCCGAGGTGCCGCAATGAGGGCACCGGAAATCGCGCTTCTGCGCCTTCCCCATGGCCGGGAATTGCCTCTGCCGGCCTATGCCACACCGGGGAGTGCTGGAATGGATATCGCTGCGGCCGTCGAGCGCGATCTCGTTCTCGCGCCGGGCGCGCGCGCCGTGGTGCCAACAGGCTTCGCTATTGCCCTCCCGGAGGGATATGAAGCGCAAGTCCGGCCGCGCTCGGGCCTTGCCGCGCGACACGGAATCACGGTGCTCAACAGCCCGGGCACCGTGGATGCGGATTATCGCGGCGAGGTCGGCGTGATCCTCGCGAATCTCGGCGCCAAGGATTTCACGATCAGCCGCGGCATGCGCGTGGCGCAGCTCGTGATCGCGCCGGTCGCGCGGGCCGTTCTCCACGAAGTCGCCGAGCTTCCGCGCTCGATGCGCGGGCAAGGCGGGTTCGGCTCGACCGGGCATGAAGCGCAGCACGGGCGGGAGGCATAGGATGCTGCGGCTTTCCAAGAAGCTCATGTTCGCGATCGAGGCGGTCCTGGATATCGCCTATAACGCCGGTGCCGAGCCGGTGCAGTCGCGCGAGATCACCCGGCGCCAGGGCATTCCGCGGCGCTATCTCGAGCAGGTGCTCCAGCAGCTCGTCCGCGCGGGCATTCTGGCCGGCGTACGCGGGCCGCGTGGCGGATACCGGCTGGCGCGGGAGCGGCGTAGAGTCACCGTCGGCGAGATTGCCCGAATCGTCCGCTCGATGGAGCGGGCGGAGGATCCCATCGCGGATCCGGCCGGATCCGAGCTCGGCCACAAGGTGGTGCGCCCGCTCTGGCAGGAGCTTCAGCAGGAGATCGCGGCACGGCTCGATGCGGTGACCATCGAGGAGCTATGCCGCCGCGCCCACCAGGCCAATTTGAAGAGCGAAGCCGAGCAGAAGCTCGACTACGTGATCTGATATGAAGCGAGGCGCGACGGCAATGGACCACCCCGCGACGGGAGAAGCACCCCTCGGCGAATTCCGCGGGCGTATTTACGGCAATATTCTCGGAACGATCGGCGCTACGCCCCTCATTCGCCTGCGGCGGCTTGCCGAGGCCGAGGGGTGTCGCGCGGAAATCCTCGGCAAGGCCGAGTTCTTCAACCCCCTCGGCTCGGTCAAGGACCGGATCGGCTTGGCGATGATCGAGGCCGCCGAGCGCGGCGGCAAGCTCGGGCCCGAGACGGTGCTGGTCGAGCCCACCTCGGGGAATACCGGGATCGCCCTCGCCTTCGTCTGTGCAGCCAAGGGCCGGCGGCTCATCCTCACGATGCCGGACAGCATGTCGCTTGAGCGACGCAAGATGCTGCTGCTGCTCGGCGCCGAGATCGAGCTCACGCCGGCAAGTGAAGGCATGCGGGGCTCCATCGTAGAAGCAGAGCGGCTCGTCGAGAAGCTCGGCGACGCCCTCATGCTGCAGCAATTCAACAATCCGGCGAATCCCGAAGTCCACCGCCGGACGACCGCGGAGGAAATCTGGCGGGATACCGGCGGTGCCGTCGACGTCGTAGTCTCGGCCGTCGGCACCGGCGGCACGATCACCGGGATCGGGCAGGCGCTAAAGCCCCGCCTTCCCCATCTCCGCATGGTCGCCGTCGAGCCGGAAGACAGCCCCGTGCTTTCGGGCGGCCTGCCGGGCCCGCACAAGATCCAGGGGATCGGCGCGGGATTCATCCCCGCCATTCTCGACACCTCCCTGATCGACGAGGTGATCTGCATCGGCAACGACACCTCCTTCACCATGGCGCGAAAGGCGGCGAAGCTCGACGGCGTGCCGGTGGGCATATCGGCGGGGGCGGCACTCGCGGCGGCAATCGAGATCGGCTGCCGGCCGGAGATGGCGGGAAAGCGCATCGTCGTGATCTTGCCCTCCTTTGCCGAGCGCTATCTCTCGACCCAACTCTTCGAAGGGCTCTGATGACGATCTCGGACCAGCAACTGCAGCGCTACGCCCGCAACATCATCCTCGAGGAGGTGGGCGAGGAAGGCCAGGAGAAGCTCCTCGGGGCCAGGGTTCTGGTCGTGGGTGCCGGTGGACTCGGAGCACCGGTCCTCCTCTACCTGGCGGCTGCGGGGGTCGGAAATCTCGTGGTCGTGGACGACGACGAAGTGGACATCACCAACCTCCAGCGCCAGATCGTCCACGCTACCGATCGCCTCGGCATGGCCAAGACCGAGAGCGCCGCCCGTACCCTTCGGGCTCTCAATCCCGAGGTATGCGTGGAGGCGCGGCGGCTCCGCCTTGGCGCCGAAAACGTGACGGCTCTTCTTGAAGGCTGCGATCTCGTCGTCGACGGCAGCGATAATTTCCGGACGCGCTATCTCCTCAACGACGCGTGCTATTTCGCGCGGATCCCCCTCGTCTCGGCGGCACTGCTGCGCTTTGACGGGCAGATCGCGACCTTCAAGGCCTATCAGGACGGCGACCACCCCTGCTATCGCTGCCTCTTTCCCGCTCCACCTCCGGCCGATTTTATTCCCCGCTGCGAGGAGGCGGGAATTCTCGGCGCGGTGGCCGGCGCCGTGGGCTCGCTCCAGGCGGTTGAGGCGCTCAAGGAGCTGCTCGGGCTCGGCGAAAGCCTCTCCGGCAGCCTGCTACTCTATGACGGTCTCAGCGCCACCTTCCGCAAGCTCAGGGTCCACCGAGCCGCCGATTGCGCCCTTTGCGGCGCCGCCCCGAGCCTCACCACGCTTGCTCATCACCACGCGGCGGCATAGCCGCGGCGCTCAGAACATCAGCTCGAGCACCCGGTCCGGCGGCGTGTGTCCATCGACGAAGGTCTTGATGTTGATGATCACCTTCTCGCCCATGTCGATGCGGCCCTCGACCGTGGCGGACCCCATATGGGGCAGCAGGACGACGTTCGGCAGCTTGAGGAGCTTCGGATTGACGGCCGGCTCTTGCTCGAAGACGTCGAGCCCCGCCCCGGCGATCTCCTTGTTGGCAAGCATGCGCGCCAAGGCGTTCTCGTCGATCACCTCGCCGCGCGAGGTGTTGACGATATAAGCGTGCGGCCGGACGAGCTTCAGCCGCCGTGCCGAAAGAAGATGATAGGTTGCAGGCGTATGGGGACAGTTGATCGAGATGATGTCCACATGAGCCAGCATCTGGTCGAGGCTCTCCCAATAGGTGGCTTCGAGCTCGTTCTCGACCTCGACGTGGAGGCGGCGCCGATTGTGATAATGGATCGACAGGCCGAAGCCGCGGGCGCGTCGGGCCAAGGCGGAGCCGATGCGGCCCATGCCGATAATGCCCAGTCTTTTGCCCCAGATCCGACGGCCGAGCATGAAAGTCGGACCCCAGCCCTCCCATTTGCCCGCGCGGAGCAGCTGCTCGCCCTCGACGAGGCGGCGAGAGACGGCGAGGATCAGCGCCATCGTCATGTCGGCGGTATCTTCCGTCAGCACCCCCGGCGTGTTGGTGATCGTGATGCCGCGCTGCCGAGCGGTCGCGAGATCGATATGGTCGACCCCGGTGCCGAAGGAGGCGATCAGTCGCAGTTGCGGGCCGGCCTCCGCGAGGATCGCCCGGTCAATCCGATCGGTTACCGTCGGCACCAGCACATCGGCCAGCTTGACCGCCTCGACGAGCTCGGCTTGGGAGAGGGGCTTGTCGTCGCGATTGAGCCGGGTGTCGAAAAGCTCCATCATCCGTGTCTCGATCACGTCGGGCAGCTTCCGCGTGACGAGAACGAGCGGCCGGCGCTTTGGCATGAATGGCTCCCCGCATTGCGCAGCAAGGCTTGCCATAGCAACCCCGGGAAGGCTTGTCCAGGGCGCGGCGCGTTTTTGCGCAACGGCTTGACCAAGGAAAGCGCGTCTCGTTAAACAGGCGGAACGGATCGACCCTCGCGAGCCCTCTACATTTCAAAGCTCATGCATCATTCCAAGAATCGGCTCGCCGTGCTCGCCGCCAGCCTTTGCGTCCTGGCCTTCACAATTGCCGTCGGCGGCGTTGCTGCCGCTGAGTCGGGGCTGCCCATCCCGCGCTTCGTCACCCTGCGCTCGGATAAGGTGAATGTTCGCGCCGGCCCCGGCGTGCGCTATCCCATCGAATGGGTCTTCGAGCGCAAGGGCATGCCGGTGGAAGTGGTTGCCGAGTCCGACGTCTGGCGCAAGGTGCGGGACATCGAGGGAACCGAGGGCTGGGTCAACCAGAATCTGCTGTCGAGCCGGCGCGGCGTCATCGTGACGGGCGGCATACGCTCGCTCCGTCGCGAGCCCCGCGACGATGCGCCGATCGTAGCGCGCGCAGAGCCCGACGTTATCGGTCAGCTCCTCGAATGCGCCGGCCCATGGTGTCGCGTCGACCTCAGCGGGTTCCGAGGCTGGCTCAAACGAGGTGAATTCTGGGGCGTCTACCCGAACGAGAAGATCGAATAGCGGCGTCCGGCCTCAGTCGAAATCGCGACAGAGCTCGGCGCGCACGGCTTCGGGCATAACGGCCATGTGCCCGTAATTGGGATGGGCCAGTCCGAGCACGACCTGAACCCCTATTCTCTTGAAGGCTGTGATCTGCGGGGGCGTGAAGCGGAAATGCACGAACTGCACCGAGGAGGTCTTGCCGTCGGGCGTGGTGCGCTCCTGATCCGCCTCGGCCTCACCCTTGATCGTCTCGCCGGCGAAGCCGAGTGAGGCCGTGTTCTCGATGCCGCCGAGCCGGGCCAGAATCTGGCTGCGCCGCAGCGGATCGTCGATCTCGATCATCAAGGTCGCGACCAACTCGTCGCCCTTGGGGACAAGGGGGTTATAGGCGGCCAGCTCGTCGGGAATCTGCGCGGCCTCACTCTTCTCGATGAAGAGCATCTCCTGCACCTGGTGCCACATCGTGTCGTAGCATTCGAAATAGAAGGTGGCGAAGGGGCCGACCTCGACGCGCCGATTGCGCTTGATCGCCACCATCCGGCGGCGCTGCTCCTGCCGAATCTTGCCGTAGGCCTCGCGGGGAAGGATGTCCGCGACGGCGATCTCGTGCTTATTCCCCATGTCAGAGTCCCTTGCGCGAGGGGTCAATCCGAGGTCAAGCCGTAGGCCCGCGCGACGAGCTGGATCGGATGCGAAATGAGGGCCGGCGCCTTGCCTTCGTTCTTGAGTCGCTCGATTCCCTGCGCGATGTGCAGGCCCGCCAAAGGGCACTCGGAGGCGACATAGGCCTTCCCGCTTTCCGCGGCCTGACGCGCGGCCGGGCGGCCGACCTTCAGCGCTACGTCGAAATTCGGCTTTTTGCAGCCCCAGGAGCCCCCATGTCCCGAGCAACGCTCAATCACCTGGAGATCGAGTTCGGGAATGAGGCGCAACATCTCAGCGGCTTTCGGGCCCATATTTTGCGCCCGCGCATGGCAGGCGAGGTGGACGGCGACGCCGCCCGCCAACGGACGCAGGCCGTCGGCGAGACCCTCTTTCTGGGCGATATCGACAACATATTCGCTCACGTCGTAGGTGGCGTCCGCCAGTCGCTCCACATTCGCATCGTCGGGCAGGATGAGCGGCCACTCGAACTTGAACATGAGCGCACATGAGGGGACCAGGGCGACAACGTCATAACCGCGGTTGATCCAGCCGCAGAGCTCGGCCGAAACAGCCCTGGCGCTCGCCGCCACCTTGTCGATCATGCCTTGCTCCAGATGGGGCATGCCGCAGCAACGGGGATAGGCAACCTCGCTCGCGACGCCGTTCTTGGCGAGCACGGCGCGAACAGCAACCCCGACATCCGGCTCGTTATAATTGACGAAGCAGGTGGCATAGAGGACGACCTTGCGACCGTAGGCGGGCGCGGAGGTATTGATCGCCGGCGGCTGCTCCTTGGCACGCAAGGCGAAGGTCTTGCCGTGGAACTTCGGCAGGGCGGCGCGGCGGTCTATGCCGGCGGCTTTCTCCAGGACCGGCCGCGTCATGTTGTTTTTCGTGTCGCTGGCCCAATTCGCAAGTGGTGCCACCAGACCGCCGAGGCGGCCGTTGCGGTCGGTCTTGGCGAGCTCGCGGTCGGCGAGCGCCACCTTCCCGTCGCGTGCTTCGGCCGCGCGGTAGCGCAGCATGAGATGGGGAAAATCGATATTGAATTCGTGCGGCGGGACATAAGGACACTTCGTCATGAAGCACATGTCGCAGAGCGTGCAGGCATCGGCGACGGACTTGAAGTCCTTGCTGTCCACGGCGTCGAGCTCACCCGTCTTCGATTGATCGATCAGATCGAAGAGCCGCGGAAAAGAATCGCAGAGATTGAAGCAGCGTCGGCACGTGTGACAGACGTCGAAGACGCGCCGGAGTTCGGTATCGAGCTTTTGCCGGTCATAGAAATCGGGATCCTCCCAGGCGAGAGGATGCCGCGTCGGTGCTTCGAGGCTGCCTTCTCTCATCGCTTCCCTCTCGACGCAGGGCGCGAGGAAGTGGCCGCGAGAGGGGCCCCGAAGGACGCTCCTCTCGTGCCAGATTGCGCGCGGTCGCAGATTACTTCAGCTCGTCGAGAGCCTTCTGGAAGCGGCCGGCATGAGAGCGCTCAGCCTTGGCCAGGGTCTCGAACCAATCCGCGGCCTCGTCGAATCCCTCCTCGCGGGCAGTCCGCGCCATCCCGGGATACATGTCGGTGTATTCGTGGGTCTCGCCGGCGATGGCGGCCTTGAGATTGTCGGAGGTCTTGCCGATTGGCTTGCCCGTTGCCGGGTCGCCGACCGCCTCGAGGAATTCGAGATGGCCATGGGCGTGACCCGTCTCGCCCTCGGCGGTGGAGCGGAAGACGGCGGCGACGTCGTTGTAGCCCTCGACGTCGGCCTTTTGCGCGAAATAGAGGTAGCGGCGATTGGCCTGGGACTCCCCGGCAAAGGCCGCCTTCAGGTTCTCCTCGGTCTTGCTTCCCTTGAGCGATGGCATGATACCCTCCCTTCGGGTTCGGATGAGAATAAGGGGCCGGCTATGTCGCCTTTGCGAACAACGCCGCCTTGGCCTTGCGCCGGGTCCCGATCGCGACGCCAGCAATGGCGCGGCGAGTTCGGCGAACCGCCAGCCGACAATCCCTTTATCGCGCCGCCGAAGCGCCGTGTCAACAGATTGGAATTATTCGAAGGAGAATTTTATCGCCTTGTCACAAGGGAGATAAATTCAACTCACCTTGCGCAGCCTCACGATGACGTCGACGCGCGAGATGGTCGTGCCGGAAGGGGGGCTTGGAAGGGCTGCAACGGCGAGCTCGTTGCCGGGAATGTCCTGCAGACGACCGTTTTCCTCATCATAGAAATGATGATGCTCGGCGATATTGGTATCGAAATAGGAGCGCCCGGGCTCCACCACCACTTCGCGCAACAGCCCCGCATTCGTGAATTGATGCAGAGTATTATAGACAGTCGCCAGGGAGACGGGGATTTTCGCCTGTGTCGCCTCGGCGTGGAGCTGCTCGGCGGTGACGTGGCGGTCGCCTTGCTCGAGAAGAAGGCGGGCCAAGGCCAAGCGCTGGCGGGTCGGCCGCAGCTTGGCCTGGCGGAGGCGCTCGAGCACCGAAGCGAATTGGCGTGTTATGGCCATGTAACCCATATGGGCCCGCATCCCTCTCACGCAAAGGTCCCTGGGGGGCGATACCCTGCCCTGTTTCCGGGAAGAAATAAAGACATAAAGCGCATCCGGGGGCCCGCCGCGCCGCAGCGCAGCCGTCTCAATCGCCGGTCAAGATGCGCTCGACAAGCTGCTCCACCGTGGGAATGAAGCCGCCCGCGTAAAATGGGTCCTGACCGAAACGATAGGCGTTGTGGCCGGCAAACATGAGCTGCGTCTCCACGTCGCCGCCATGGCTGATGTGCTGGAGCGTCTTTTGAATGCAGAAGGAGCGCGGATCGGCCTTCTTGCCTGTACTGTAGGGCTCGACCTGCGCCCAATTCGAGAACATGCAGGCGGAAAGACAACCCATGCAATTGATCTGGTCGGTGCGGATTTCCCGAGCCTTCTCAGGCGTGACGAAGATGAGGGTGGAATCCGGTGTCTTGAGCGCGTCAGTGAACCCCTGCGCCACCCATCCATCGGCGCGCGCCTTGTCGACGGCCGTGAGATAGACGATGCGCCCGCGCGGGCCGACGGCGAAGGGAGTGTCGTGCTCACCGACCGGCTCGGCGGTGAATGCCACCTGTCGGGCCGAGCGCTCGTAGAGCTCCGCAAGGAAATTGTTCCTGACGGCCGAGGAATAGAACCCCGTCGGGCTGAATTTGTGCAACAGCACGTCGCCGGAGCGCAGCTCGAGAAGGCGACGCTTCCAATCATCGGAGATCGGGCTCTCCCGGGTCAGAAGGGGGCGCGTGCCGAATTGGAAGCAGATCGGGCCGAGATCGGGATTATCGATCCAGTCCTCCCATTCGCGCAGGAACCAGACTCCGCCGGCCATGACGATTGGGGTCTGCTGCAGCCCGACCTCGTTCATCAACTGGCGCAAAGCGAGGACTCGAGGGAAGGGCGGCTCGGGTTTGGTCGGATCCTCGGCGTTACTGAGCCCGTTGTGGCCGCCGGCGAGCCAGGGGTCCTCGTAGACCACCCCGCCGAGCCACTCGCGAAACTTGTGGTAAGCGCGTTTCCACAAGGCGCGGAAGGCGCGGGCGGATGAGACAATGGGGTAATAATAGACGCCGTATTTGGCGGATATTTCCGCAATGCGATACGGCATGCCGGCGCCGCAGGTGACGCCGTTGATAAGGCCCTTGGCCCGGTCGAGGACGCTGTGGAGTATGGTCTCGGCTGCCGCCATCTCCCAGAGGATGTTCATGTGGATCCGCCCACGCCCGCAAGCGCTCTCATAGGCCACTTTGGCCTGGTGCACGGCGCCTTTGATGGCGTAAGCGATGAGCTCTTCGTGGCGCTCGCGGCGCGTACGGCCATAATAGAGCTGAGGGATCAGCCGCCCCTGCTCGTCATAGGAATCGGCGTTGACCCCCGAGAAGGTGCCCACGCCCCCCGCCGCCGCCCAGGCGCCGGAGCTTTCTCCGTTGGAGACGGAAATGCCCTTGCCGCCTTCGATCAGCGGCAGCGCCTCCCGGCCGGATAAAAGCAACGACTTGAGCGCTTTCACGTTTCAACGTTCCCGACGCGCGACCCGCCCACGGCGCATGGAGCTACCGCGGTCGTACCCCTGCATATAGTTCAGGCCGGGGGCTATATGAAGCTAAATCGCGCGCCGCGTGATCGGATCACGGCGCCCGAGGGGCGCGAAGCCAGGCTCATGCAACCGATAGGATCGCGTCCGGTACGTCGCTGATAATGGTGTCGATGCCCCAGGCGTAGAGCTCCGCCGCCCTCTCCGGATGGTTCACCGTATAGACGAGCAGCGGGTAGCCGGCCGCTTTGACGGTGCAAGCCGTGTCCCGCGAAAGCCGCTTGTGATCGCACACGATCGCCGCGGCGCCCAACCGCTCGGCGTCGCGGCGCCAGCCCGGCGAAAGCCTTCCGACGAGATAGGCGCGTGGAATATCGGGCCTCCGCCGCGCAAAGGCGGTGAGCGCCGCCTCCTCGAAACTGGAGACGAGAGGCAATGGTGCGCCTTGCGGCCACAGCCGTGCGAGCCCGCGCGCCACGACGTCCGCGAGCGCTCCTTCGCGCCCGGCCTCTGCCTTCATCTCGAGATTGAAGCCGAGGCCGATCTCGCGCAGCAGCATGAGGACCTCGTCGAGGGACGGGATGCGCTCACCCCGATATTCCGGTGCGAAAAAAGACCCCGCATCGCCAACGGCGAGATCGGCATAGGCCGTGGCCCCGACCGGGCCGGTGCTGCGCGTGGTGCGATCGAGACGATCGTCATGGAACACGACGGGGTGATCGTCCAAGCTAAGTCGCACGTCGAACTCGACCCAACGGCAGCCGAGTTCGGCCGCCCGACGGAATCCGGCGAGCGTGTTCTCGGGGGCTCGCCCGGCGGCGCCACGATGGCCGATAACACGCGGAAGCCGAAGCTCAACGCTGCTCATGACGGCATCGCATCCACTCGGCAAAAAGGCGGCCGCAACGCTGCCGGCCGCCCCGTCGCATCCCGCATTCGGACTCAGCCGGCGCTGCCGGCCTCGCGATTGCCGCCGCTTGAGGGCGCCGCCTCCTTGCCGGTTTTCTGATCGACCGCCTTCATGGAGAGGCGAACCTTGCCGCGCTCGTCGATCCCCAGCACCTTGACATAAACGGGGTCCCCCATTTTGACGATGTCAGAGGGCTGCTTCACGCGGTGCGGCGCCATCTCGGAGACGTGCACCAGCCCGTCCCGGCTGCCGAGGAAATTCACGAAGGCGCCGAAATCGACGAGCTTCACCACCTTGCCGCGATAGATGACGCCGACCTCGGGCTCAGCAACGATATTGCGAATCCAATCGATCGCCGCTTGGCTTGCCCGCTCGTCGACTGCCGCGACCTTGACAGTGCCGTCGTCCTCGATGTCGATCTTGGCGCCGGTGACTTCGACGATCTCCCGTATCACCTTGCCGCCGGTGCCGATCACCTCGCGAATCTTGTCCTTGGGAATGGTGAAGGTGGTGATGCGTGGCGCATGCTTGCTGACACCCTCGCGCGACCCCGCGATCGCCTTTCCCATCTCGCCGAGGATATGCATGCGGCCGTCGCGCGCCTGTGCGAGCGCCGTTCGCATGATCTCCTCGGTGATGCTGGTGATCTTGATATCCATCTGGAGAGAGGTGACGCCCTTCTCGGTGCCCGCCACCTTGAAGTCCATGTCGCCGAGGTGATCCTCGTCGCCGAGAATGTCCGAGAGCACCGCGATCCCGCTCTCCTCCTTGATGAGCCCCATGGCGATGCCGGCGACGGGACGGGTGAGAGGCACGCCCGCATCCATCAAGGCCAGCGACGACCCGCACACCGTCGCCATCGAGGAGGAGCCGTTCGATTCCGTGATCTCGGAAACGACACGGATCGTATAGGGGAAACTCTCTTTCGCCGGCAGAAGGGGGTGGATCGCGCGCCAGGCGAGCTTGCCGTGGCCGATCTCCCGCCGGCCTGGCGAGCGCAGGAAGCCCGCCTCGCCGACCGAATAGGGCGGGAAATTGTAGTGCAGGAGGAAATGCTCGCGATATTCGCCCTCGAGCGCGTCGATAACCTGCTCGTCCTGCCCGGTGCCCAAGGTCGTCGTGACAAGCGCCTGGGTCTCGCCGCGCGTGAAGAGCGCGCTGCCATGGGCGCGCGGCAGCACACCGACTTCACAGACGATAGGCCGCACGGTCTTGGTGTCACGGCCATCGATACGCAGCCCGGTCCTCAAGATGTTCCCGCGCACGATGTCCTTCTCGAGGGGCTTCAGGAGCGCAGTCGCGAGCTCCGGCTCGAAGCCTTCCTCGGTCAGCTTGGCGACGGCATCCGCCTTGGCGGCGGCGACCTTCTCGACGCGCGCCTGTTTGACCGTCTCGCGATAGGCGGCGCGCAGGGGCTCTTCGGCGAGCTCGCGCAGCCGCGCCTCGGTACGCTGCTTATCCGGGTGCTCCTCGGGGAGCGCCCAGGGATCCTTGGCGCAGGCTTCGGCCAGCTCGATGATGGCCTGGATCACCGGCTGGAAGCTCCGGTGACCGAACATGACGGCGGCGAGCATGGTCTCCTCGGGCAGCTCCTTCGCCTCGGATTCGACCATCAGAACGCCCTCGGCCGTGCCCGCCACAACGAGGTCGAGATCGGAGTTCATGATCTCGTCCATGCGCGGATTGAGCACGAATTCCCCGTTGATGCGCCCCACACGGCAGGCGCCGATCGGACCGAGGAAGGGAATGCCCGAGATCGTGAGTGCCGCCGACGCCGCGACCATCGCGACGATGTCCGGATCGTTCTCGAGATCGTGGCTCAGGGTGGTGCAAATCACCTGGGTCTCGTTGGTGAAGCCATGAGCGAAAAGCGGACGGATCGGCCGGTCGATCAGCCGTGAGACCAGGGTCTCCTTCTCGCTGGGCCGACCCTCACGCTTGAAGAAGCCACCGGGGATCTTGCCTGCCGCGAAGGTCTTCTCCTGATAATTCACGGTGAGGGGAAAGAAATCGACACCTGGCTTGACGGTCTTCTGCGCCACGGCGGTTGCGAGCACCGTCGTCTCCCCATAGCTTGCCATGATCGCGCCGTCGGCCTGGCGCGCGATCTTGCCGGTCTCCAGCACCAGCTTGCGCCCGCCCCAGTCGAGCTCCTTCCGATAAATCTTGAACATTTCCTTTTCCTTCCTTCCGCCATTCCTTCCGCGATCCGACCCCTGCCGGACCAACAACGACGACCGGCTTCGCCGCGTTCCCCGGCAATCCCGCCGGGACACGCGCATGAGCCGGGCCCGCACCATGCATGCATGGGAGGATTGATAGGACGCCGGGCACTCGGTCGAGCCTTGCCACCGCGTCCTCAGCGCATCAGCGGCGCAAGCCGAGGCGCTTGATCAGCTCCTCATACCTCCCGCTGTTCTTCTGCTTGAGGTAATCGAGCAGCCGACGACGCTGGCCGACCATCATGAGGAGGCCTCTCCGGGAGTGGAAATCCTTCTTATGGGTATTGAGATGGTCGGTAAGATTCTTGATTCTCTCGCTCAGTATCGCGACCTGGACCTCGGGCGAGCCGGTATCCTTTTCGTCCTGAGCATATTCGCCAATGAGCGCGCGCTTGCGCTCCGCAGTAATCGACATCGTCCTCTCCCACGGTTAAAGATTCAGCACCCGCACCGGATGAAGCTGCAAGACGGGGCCATGACTGAGGCGGGTGAGCGCGACCGGCTTGCCATCGGCCATCGCACAAACCGTTTCGCCGTCCGCCATGCCGTCGACCTGAACCTTGTCGGCAGTGCGGAGCACCTGGACGGGACGACCGCTCCTCAGAAGCTTCGCCTCGATTTCCGTCAGGGCCAGCGCCGGGATGTCGGCCAGCGCGGTCTCGATCGGCAGCAGGTGCTCGAGTGCGGCGGCACTATGCCCGAGCGCCTCGAGTTTATCCAGGGAAATCGCCGCAGCCTCGGAGAAACGACCCACCGAGAGCCGCCGCAGAGCGGTGATATGCCCGTAAGTGCCTAGTTCTGCGGCCAAATCCCGTACCAGCCCACGCATGTAGGCGCCCTTTCCACAGCTGACCTCGAAGGTTGCGTGATCCCGGTCGGGCCGGTCGGTGAGGGTGATGCGATCGACCCTCACCCAACGTGGCCCAAGGAATGGCGCATCCCCCGCCCGTGCCAGGGCATAGGCCCGCTGGCCGCCCACCTTGACCGCCGAATAAGCGGGGGGGACTTGCTCGATCTCACCGACGAACCGCGGCAGGACGTCCCGTATCTCGGCATCCGTCGGCCGATGGTCGCTGCTTGCGACCACCTCGCCCTCGCAATCATCCGTCGTCCGCTGCTCGCCCCAGCGCACCGTGAAACGGTAGCTTTTGCTTCCGTCCATGGCAAAAGCGACCGTCTTCGTGGCCTCGCCGAGGGCGACCGGCAGCACCCCGGTGGCGATCGGGTCCAGGGTCCCCGCATGTCCGGCTTTGGCGGCGTCGAGGAGCCGCTTCAGCCGCGCGACGGCCGTCGCCGAGGTCATGCCCGACGGCTTGTCGATTACCAGCCAGCCGTCGATTTTCCGGCCCTTGGGCTTACGAGCCATTGCTGTCCTCGTCCTCCGCTCCGTCGCGCAGATCCCGGCGCATGTCATGGGCGGGGAGATCGCGGGCGACGGCGGGACTGTGCAGCAGGCGATCGAGTTGGGCTGCACGATCGAACGACGTGTCGGCCTCGAAGACGAGTTCGGGGAGATAGCGCAGCTGGATCTCGCGGGCGAGCTGTGCGCGCAGATAGGATGCCGCCCGCCTGAGCCCCTTCACCAGCGCCGACGTATCCCCGCCCCCGAAAGGCAACACGAAGGCTGTGGCATGGCGGAGATCGGGGCTGACCCGCACCTCGGTCACCGTGATGGAAATACCCATCAAGTCGGGATCACGAAAATGCCCGCGCTCGAAGATGCGCGCCAGGGCGTGTCGGACTTCCTCGCCGACCCGCTGCTGACGCTGGGTCTGGGGCTTGAGATGTTGCCTGGTCATGCTCACCACGGCCTGCGCTCGCCACCGGGTTCATCGCGGCGGCTGAACAGCCTATTGCAGCGCGCGTGCGACCTCTTCGACCTCGTAGCACTCGATGACGTCGCCCTGCTGCACATCCTGGTAATTCTCGAAGGACATGCCGCAGTCATAACCCTCCTTCACCTCGCGCACATCCTCCTTGAAGCGGCGCAAGCTGCCGAGCCGGCCGTCATGGATCACCACGTTATCGCGCAGTAGCCGCGCACGCGCGCTCCGCCTGATCAGGCCATCTGTCACCATGCAGCCCGCGACCTTGCCGACCTTGCTGATGGAGAAGACCTCGCGTACCTCGGCGTGGCCCAGCAGATTTTCCTTAACAGTCGGCGCCAAGAGGCCCGAGAGCATCTTCTTCACGTCGTCGACGACGTCGTAGATGATCGAGTAGTAGCGGATCTCCAAGCCGTCGCGCCGCGCGAACTCGCGCGCCTGAGGATTGGCGCGGACATTGAAGCCGACGATCAATGCTTGAGACGCTGCCGCCAGGGCGATATCCGACTCGTTGATGCCGCCGACCCCCGCGTGGAGCACGCGTACGGCGACCTCGTTCGTCGTCAGGCGCTGGATCGCGTTGACGATCGCCTCGACCGACCCTTGGACGTCCGCCTTGACCACGATCGGAAGCTCCTTCGCCTCACCAGCAGCGATCTTCGAGAACATCTGCTCGACGGTGCCGCGCGTGCCACGCGCGACGCGAACATCGCGAAGCTTGCGCTGACGGAATTCGGTCACTTCCCGCGCACGCACCTCGTTCTCGACGACGCTGAACGAATCGCCGGCGAGCGGCGTGCCGTTGAGCCCCAGCACCTCGACGGGCGTCGCCGGACCCGCGGTGTCCAACGGGCGATTGCGGTCATCGAGAAGCGCACGCACGCGTCCCCACTCGCTGCCGGCGATGAAGATGTCGCCAACCCGGAGAGTGCCGCGCTCAACAAGCACCGTGGCGACAGGGCCGCGGCCGCGCTCTAGCTTGGCCTCGATGACGGTGCCTTGGGCGGGGCGATTCGGATTGGCTCTGAGGTCAAGCAGTTCCGCTTGAAGCAGAATGGCCTCCTCGAGCTTGTCCAAATTGAGCCGCTTCGTTGCCGAAACCTCGATCCCCAACACCTCGCCGCCGAATTGCTCGAGGACGATGCCATGGTTGAGAAGGTCGTTCCGCACGCGATCGGGATTGGCGTCGGGCTTGTCCACCTTGTTGATGGCCACCACGATCGGCACATTGGCCGCCTTGGCGTGATTGATCGCTTCGATCGTCTGCGGCTGCACGCCGTCATCGGCGGCCACCACGAGCACGACGATATCGGTGACCTTGGCGCCCCGCGCGCGCATGGCGGTAAAGGCTTCATGGCCGGGGGTGTCAAGGAAGGTGATGCGGTGGCCCGAGCCGAGGACCACCTGATATGCACCGATATGCTGCGTGATCCCGCCGGCCTCATGGGCGGCGACATCGGTTGCCCGCAGCGCGTCAAGAAGCGAGGTCTTGCCATGGTCAACATGCCCCATGACGGTGACCACCGGGGGCCGCTCGACGAGGCTCTCCGGCGCATCCTCCTGGCCTTCGAGCCCGATCTCCACGTCCGATTCCGCCACGCGCTTGATCTTATGGCCGAACTCGGCGACGACCAGCTCCGCCGTGTCGGCATCGATCACCTGGTTGATCGTGGCCATGACGCCGAGCTTCATCAGCGCCTTGACGACATCGGCCCCGCGCTCGGCCATGCGGTTTGCGAGATCCTGAACCGTGATCATCTCGGGGACGACGACCTCGCGCACGACCTTGAGCGCCGCCTCGCCCATGGCCTGGCGGGCCCGCAGCTTCTCGCGCTCGCGCGCACGCCGGACGGAAGCCAGCGAACGCACCCGCTCCTCTTCCGAGTCGTCGAGAGCTTGGGTGATCGTGAGCTTGCCCGTGCGTCGGCGCGGCTCGAGCCGCTTGGGCGCCAGCGCCGGGCGCACCTTGCCGGCCGCTCGCTTGGGGGCGCGCTCGCCTTCCTCCTCCTCGGCGGCAAGCGCATCGGGGCTGATCGGCGCCGGCACCGGCTTTGCGGACGGGACAGCGCGGGCCGCCGGGCTCGGCCTTGCCTGGGGCGGCGTTGCGACCGGCTTGGCCTCGACGCGCGTAGCTTCCTCGCGCGCTTCCTCCTCCGATTTGTGACGCGCTTCCTCTTCGGTCCGGCGGCGCGCCTCCTCTTCCTCCACCCTGCGCCGCTCCTCTTCCTCGGCTCGACGGCGGCTCTCCTCCTCCGCCCGGCGAATCTCTTCGGATTCGTAGCGCTTGCGCGCCTCGTGGTCGGCTTGAACGGCGCTCTTGAGCGCGCGTACCCGCGCCGCCTTCTCTTCATCCGTCAAGGTATGGGGAATCGCCGTACCGGCTTCCGCGGCGGCGGCTTCGGCATGAGCTGCGGCAAGATCGGGCGCTGGAGTCTTCACCTCGTGGAGGAGCCCTCCGGCGTCCTGTGTAAAGGTCCGCTTGCGCTTGACCTCGACCGTGACGGACTTCGAGCGTCCATGAGGGAAGCTCTGACGGACCTGGCCCGTCTCGACCGTCTTCTTGAGCTCAAGCCGGCCCGGGCGCGATAGCCCCAAGGGCTTTTTGCGGTTACCTTCGTGCGATTCAGTCATTCCGTACGATCTTCCTATTCGGACCCTGCTGCATCGAGTGACGGCAGCATTACACCGTCTTCGGACTCAAAGCCGGCCAGACGCGTCGCCTCGACGAGGAATCGCCGAGCCAATCTGCCGCCTGCCAGCGCCACATGCACGGCGTTATCCCGCCCCAGCGCGGCGCCAAGCTCACCGGCACGAAAAAGCGTGACGACCGGCACGCCACGTCCCAAGCTCGCCAATTTGGCGCGGCCACCCTCCGCACCGTCGGAGGCTGCGACCAGAACGGCGGCACGCCCGTCGCGAAGCCAAGCGCGCACCTGCTCGAAGCCCGAGGCGACCTTGCCGGCGCGACGTGCAAGTCCGAGAAAGTCGAGACAACGGCGTCTCAACCGGACCGCCACGTGATCGGCTAGGCCGTCGGGTACTCGGACCGAGCTATGGGCGGCCTTGGCGAAGCTGCCCTTCTCGCAGGCTGTTTCTACTACATCCCGGCGCGCCTGCAACCACAATCCCCGGCCCGGGAGCCGGCCTTCCACATCCGGCACGAGCAAGCCGTCGGGCGCCACTACGAAGCGGACGAGGCGCTCCTTCGGCAGCACCTGGCGCGTCGCGATGCAGCGCCGGAGCGGGCCTTGCGGCTCCGCGCCACCGCCGTCCTCCACCTCCGAGAGCGTCACAGCCAAAAGCTCCGCCATGGCTCTCCGTGCTCACGCCTCCACACCCGGCTCGGTCCCCGAAGCCGTAGCACCGGGCTCGCCCGCAAACCAATGCTGACGCGCCGCCATGATGATGGCATTGGCGCGCTCGGCGCTCAGGCCGTGGTTGCGCAGGATGCCGTCATTCGGATCGGTAAGCTCGTCGCTCGACAGATCGGCGAGATCATCGAGCGTCTTGATGCCCGCCTCTCCGAGCGTCACCAGCATGGCAGGGGTAATGCCCTCGATCGCGCCGAGCGCATCTTCAACGCCGAGCTCACGGCGCCTGCTGTCGAACTTCTTGTCCTGCTCCTCGAGATAGGCGCGCGCCCGCGCGGAAAGCTCGCTTGCGAGGCTCTCGTCGAATCCTTCGATGCCCGTGAGGTCCTCAAGCGGCACGAACGCGACCTCCTCGATCGTCGAGAAGCCCTCGGTCACTAGGAGATGCGCGATGACGTCGTCGACATCCAAAGCATCGATGAAAAGCTGCGAGCGCGTCCGGAATTCCTCCTGGCGCCGCTGCGATTCCTCTTCCTCCGTCAAGATATCGATATCCCAGCCCGTGAGCTGGGAGGCGAGGCGCACGTTCTGCCCGCGTCGGCCGATGGCGAGCGAGAGCTGCTCGTCTGGAACGATGACCTCGATCCGGCCGGCATCCTCATCCAGCACCACCTTGGCGACCTCGGCTGGTGCGAGCGCGTTGACAACGAAAGTCGCGGGCTCGGACGACCATGGAATGATGTCGATCTTCTCGCCCTGCAGCTCGCTGACGACGGCCTGCACGCGACTGCCGCGCATGCCGACGCAGGCTCCCACCGGATCGATACTCGAATCCTTCGAGATGACGGCAATCTTGGCGCGGCTGCCGGGGTCGCGCGCGACGGCCCGGATCTCGATGATCCCGTCGTAGATCTCGGGCACTTCCTGCGCAAAGAGGCGTTGCATGAATTCCGGCCGGGTGCGCGAGAGGAAGATTTGCGGCCCGCGCGGCTCTTCGCGCACGTCGTAGATATAAGCGCGCACCCGATCGCCCTGACGGAAGGTCTCGCGCGGGATCATCTCCTCGCGCCGCAGGATCGCCTCGGCGCGGCCAAGATCGACGATGACATTGCCGAACTCCACGCGCTTGACGAGGCCGTTCACGATCTCGCCGACGCGATCCTTGTATTCGCGATATTGACGCTGGCGCTCGGCCTCGCGCACCCGCTGGACGATAACCTGCTTGGCCGTTTGGGCGGCGATGCGGCCAAAATCGATCGGCGGCAACGGATCGGTTATGAAATCACCGAGCTTGAGCTCCGGATCGATCCTGTGCGCGGCGGCGAGCGTGATCTGCGTGGCCTCATTCTCCACTGGATCGGCGACTTGGCGAAAGCGCATCAGCTTGATCTCGCCCGATTTACGATCGATCGATGCGCGAATGTCATGCTCCTGGCCGTATTTGGAGCGACCGGCCTTTTGGATGGCTTGCTCCATGGCTTCGAGCACCTCCTCGCGATCGATGCCTTTTTCCCGTGCCACGGCATCGGCCACCTGGAGAAGCTCGACGCGTGGAGCGCTTGCGGTCAAATGAACTGTAGCCATCCGTCTACTTCACCCTTCCTTACTTGCGCCGCGCGCAGCAGCGGCTGTCAATAACTCGTCGCTCAAGACGAGGCGCGCCTTTTGGATTGCCTCGTATGGCAGCTCGGCCGTGCCGATGTCGAGCGCGAGCCGGACGATGCCGTTGTCGATCCCGAGCAATCGGCCGCGGAAGCGACGACGCCCGTCGATGGGATGCGTCGTCTCGGCTTTGACCTCGTGCCCGGCGAACCGGGCGAAATCCTTGGGCCGCACCAGCGGCCGATCTATCCCCGGCGAGCTGATCTCGAGCATGTAAGCGCCGGCCACCGGATCCTCCACATCGAGCAGGGCGGACGCCGCACGGCTGATCGCCGCGCAATCATCGACGGTCATCGGCCCCTGATCGAGCCGTTCGGCCATCACCTGCAGGGTGGGACTGCGCCCGCCGCTGAGTTGGACGCGCACAATCTCGTAGCCCATCGCCTCGAGCGAAGGGGCGAGAAGGCGCTCGACGCGGCGCTGCAGCTCCGATCCTCCCACCGACGGCCCTCATGCCCGCGCTTCGGGATGTGCGCCAGCCGGGCCTCGCAACCAAGCCGAACTCGGTAATACTTAAGCCCAATAAAACTAAAGAGTGGGCTTGGGACCCACTCTCGTTCCGGTCTGACGCTCAATCAGTCCTTCGGGACCACGTTTTCCCGAAATATAGCCATAAAGCCGCCCGCTTCAAGGCCTTTCTGTCCGTCCCTCCCCCGCTTGCCGGGGACGCCGCCGATAGAGGAGGTAGGCGGGACGCGCGCCGCGCAAGAGCGCCTTCCTTTCATAGCGGGTCGGCGGCCAATCGGCCGGCCGTTCGGCAAACCCCAGCGGGCCTCCGGCAGGGCCTTCGAAGGCGTCATGGGCGCCGATCTGCTCGCGCATCCAAAGCGCAAGATCGGCATCGTCGGTCGCCAGCCTGAGCTCCGCCCCGTCGCGCAGGCGAGTGCCGAGGAGATCCAGCGTCACGGCTTGAATGAAGCGCCGCTTATGATGGCGCTTTTTTGGCCAAGGATCCGGAAACAATATAAAAACCCGACCCAACGATGCCGGTGCAAGCGCCTCGAGCAATGGTCGCGCGTCATCGGCGTGGATGCGTAGATTGCGCACGCCCTCCCGCCGTCGAGCAGCGAGGAGGCTAACCACGCCGTTGATAAAGGGCTCGCAGCCGATAAAGCCGATCTCGGGGTGGGATTTCGCCTGTGCGATGAGGTGCTCGCCGCCGCCGAAGCCGATCTCGAGCCACACCGCGGATGGGCGCGGCTCGAACAGCGAAGCGGGATCAATGACGATGCCGGGCTTGGGTGGCGGAATCGCCACATGCGGGAGATCGTCGCGCAGCAGCGCCTGTTGTAGCGGCCGAAGCCTCTTGCCCTTGCGCCGGCCGTAGAGTCGTCGCCCCGACGGATCGCCCATCCACCGGACGGGCTCAGCCGCCGTTGAGCTTGAAAGCGCGCTTGAGCTCGGGGACGAGATCGATCTTCTCCCAAGAGAATCCGCCATCGGGCTCGGGCGTGCGGCCGAAATGGCCGTAAGCCGAGGTCCGTGCATAGATCGGCTTGTTGAGAGCGAGGTGCTCGCGAATCCCGCGCGGCGACAGATTCACGAGATCGCACAGCACGGACACGATCTTGGCCTCGTCCACGCGACCGCTGCCATGGGTGTTGACATAGACGGAAAGCGGCTTCGAGACGCCGATTGCGTAAGAGAGCTGAATGGTGCATTCGTCTGCGAGACCGGCCGCCACGACGTTCTTGGCGAGATAGCGCGCCGCGTACGCGGCGGAACGGTCGACCTTGGTCGGATCCTTCCCCGAGAAGGCGCCGCCGCCATGGGGCGCCTTGCCGCCATAGGTGTCCACGATAATCTTGCGCCCGGTAAGCCCGGCATCGCCGTCAGGCCCACCAATCACGAAGCGGCCGGTCGGATTGACGTAGAAATCCGCTTCCGGACACATCCAACCCTCCGGCAGGACGTTGAGGACGTGGGGGCGCACGATCTCGCGGACCTCTTCCTGGTCGAGATCCTCGGCATGCTGTGTGGAGACGACGATGGAGGTGGCGCCGATGGGCTTGCCATCGACATAGCGGAGCGTCACCTGGCTTTTCGCATCGGGGCCGAGCTTCGGTTCGGCCCCTGAATGGCGCGCTTCCGACAAGGAGCGCAGGATCGCATGGGCGTAATAGATTGGCGCCGGCATATAGGCATCAGTCTCACGGCATGCATAGCCAAACATGATGCCTTGGTCGCCAGCTCCTTCATCTTTGTTGCCCGCCGCGTCGACACCCTGGGCAATATCGGCGGATTGCGCGTGGACGTGGATCTGGACCTTCGCCTTCTCCCAATGGAAGCCCTCTTGCTCGTAACCGATTTCCTTCACGCAATGGCGCGCGACTTCCTCGAGCGACTGCTTGGTGATGCTGGCGGGGCCGCGGACTTCACCGGCCAAGACGATGAGATTCGTCGTCACCAGCGTCTCGCAGGCGACCCGCGCATGGGGATCGGCAGTCAGGAAGGTATCGACGACCGCATCCGAGATGCGATCGCAGACCTTGTCCGGGTGACCTTCGGAAACGGACTCGCTGGTAAAGAGGTAATCCCGCAGGGCCACAGCCAACCCCCTGAAATCCATGGATGAAAACGGAACCGCCGGCAGCGCGCTATGAGCGAGATACCGCGCCGGCTTTGAGCGGCGGTCTTGTCGCAGCCTTTGTCGGCGGCGTCAAGCCCAACCCACCCGTCCGACCCAAAGGCGCAGCTTTGTCACAAAGGTGGCGCTGCTAGAAAAAGACTCGGGCCAAGCGCGATGCGGCGACCAATGCGCCTCAGCCCGTCGGCTCCGCGACGCGACCGAGCGCCTTGGTTAATTCGAAGACTTTCTTGCGGACGCCGGGATCGAGAATCTTGTAATAGGCCCGCACGAGCTCGAGCGTCTCGCGCTTGGCCATCGGGTCGAGCTCCACGGGCTCGCCTTCCTCGCCCAGATGACCGGCGCGGCTGCTGCGCAAGGCCGCGTCGCTCGGCATGTCATCGAAGAAGAAGGAGACCGGCACATCGAGCACGCGACTCAACTCGAACAGCCGGCTGGCGCCGATGCGATTGGCGCCGCGCTCGTATTTCTGGACCTGTTGAAAGGTCAGGCCGATCGCCTCGCCAAGCTTTTCCTGGCTCATGCCCAGCATGGTCCGGCGCAAGCGGACCCGGCTACCGACATGGACATCGACAGGATTGGGTTTGCCGGTCTTCACCCGGGTCGCGCGGATACGGGCAGCCATTTCGAGTATTGCCAGATTTCTGATGAAAAATCCCTGCCGCATCAAAAGTATAGACGCGGCCTTCCAAGGTCAAACGTATATTCGCATACCATAGTATGTTTGAATTGTCTGCATAAATATGTTTGATAGGCGTTTCAAAACAGGGGGTTAAACAAATCTCCGCGGCCTCGAGAAGGCCCACGCCAACACCGCGAAAGCGCCGAGCAGCAGCGCAAAGCCGGTTTCCCCATAACGGGCGAAGGGCGTCCGGCCGGGGATTGGCGCCGGAAGCGGTGAATCGAGGACGCCCGCTTGGCCGAGGCCCAGCTTGGCGATGACGCGACCATAGGGATCGACGATTCCGGATATGCCCGTATTCGCGTCACGGACGAGGGGGATGCCCTCTTCGACGGCGCGGAGGCGCGCGCTCTCGAAGTGCTGATAGGGGCCGGAGCTGCGCCCAAACCAGGCATCGTTGGTGACATTGAGGAGCCAGGCAGGGCGCTGTGCCTCGTCCACGACTTCCCCGGGGAAGATGGCCTCGTAGCAGATGAGCGGGCTGACCGGCGGCAGATGGGGCAGCGCCAGCGTCCGTGGCCCGGGGCCCGTGGAGAAATCACCCCGGCCGGGGACCAGCTTGTCGATCGGCAGAATGCCGCGGAACGGCACGTATTCGCCGAACGGCACAAGGTGGAATTTGTCATAGGCGGCAACGATCTCGCCGCGGTCGTCGACGGCCGCTAGGCTATTGTAATAGCGAAACGCCTCTCCCGCGCCGTTGCCGGCGCTGCGCGTCCGGCGCAACGTCCCGGTCAGGAGAAGGCCGCCCTTGGGAATGACCGTCGCGAGAGCGGCGCGCAATTCCGGCTCCTCGGCCAGGACATAGGGCACGGCCGTCTCGGGCCAGACGAGGTCGGTGATCTTGTCGGCGCCCGGGCCGGCGGAGAGGCGGAGTTGCGTGAGGATATTCTCGCGTATTCGCTCGGGTTGCCATTTCGCCGTCTGCGCGATGTCCGGCTGCACAAGCCGCAGCCGGACGCCCGGGACCATGATGTCTGTGTCGCCGGCCAGGCGCGCAGCGCCGCCGCCCCAGAGCGCGAGTACGAGCAGGGCAGCGGTGCCCAGGATGCTCAAAGGCCGGCGCACGGGTGCGGGGCCGCCGAGTGCCGCGGGAAGCGCTGCAATCAGGACCGTAACCAGGCTCAGGCCATAGCTGCCGACGAGTGCCGCGAGTTGAAGCGGCGCTGCATCGACCGTCCAGGCATAGCCGACGAGGTTCCAAGGAAACCCGGTAAGCAGGTGGCCGCGCAGCCATTCTCCGACGCTCCAGGCGATCGCGAGGGCGAGCACGCGGCCGACGCCCCGGGCGCCCGAGAGTCGAACCAGCAGGAGCGCGAGGCCCGTGTAGATCGAAAAGCCCGCCGAAAGCCCGCCGACGGCAAAGGGAATCATCCAACCGAAGTGGAGGGGATCCACCAGCATCGAGATGCCGACCCAATAGAGGCCGGCAAGGAAGAAGCCGAAGCCGAACCACCAGCCGAGAAGAAAGCTGCCGCGCCGGGATTCCACGCCATCATGGAGCCAGAGCAAGCCGGTGAACGCCGGCACCAGAAGGGGAATGGCGTCAATTGGCGGCAGCGCCGCGGCGGCGAGAATTCCCAAGAAAAAGCCGAGGCCGTAGCGGCGACGGCCGCGGCACGCCGCCAGCTTCGCCGCGAGAGCGGCCCAAGCGCCGGACGGCGCCTCGATGGCGATGCGCGCGGTCGTCACGAGGAGGGCGCCGGCGAAGGCAGATTGCGCACGCGCAGCCGCTTGATGCGGCGAGAATCGGCGTCGATCACCTCGAACTGGATGCCCGAGGGATGTGTGATCACCTCGCCGCGCGCGGGCACGCGTCCCGCGAGGGCGAAGACGAGGCCGCCAAGCGTCTCGATGTCCTCGCGCTCCTCCGCGCCGAGGACAGCGCCCACACGCGCTTCGAAGACATCGATCGGAACGCGGCCGTCGGCGACCAGCGTGCCGCCGGTGCTCTCCTCGAGCATCGGCCCGGCTTCGATATCGTGCTCATCCTCGATCTCGCCGACGATCTCCTCGACGAGATCCTCGATCGTCACCAGCCCGTCGATGCCGCCGAACTCGTCGACCACGAGGGCGAGATGATGACGCGTCGCGCGCATCTTGAGGAGGAGGTCGGGTACCCGCATGGAGGGCACGATGAAGAGCACGGGCCGCAGCACTTTCGCGATCTGAAAGTCCGCCTGGCGCCCCCACCAAGCGAGCACATCCTTGATGTGCACCATGCCGATGACGTCATCCAGGGTCTCGCGATAGACAGGCATTCGCGAATGGGCTTCCTTGCTCATGATCTGCAGGAGCTCGTCGAGCGAGAGCGTATGGTCGACCGCCACGATGTCGGCGCGCGGCACCTTGACGTCCGCCGCCGTGAGGTCATGGAGCTTCAGGATATTGGCGAGGAGCGCACGCTCCTGGGGGTCGATCTCGGCGGCCGCGGCATCGGTTTCCTCGATCAACTCGCCGAGCGCTTCCCGCAGCGAGCCTTCGCCGTTGCGGTTCCAGCGCAAGCCCCGCAGCCAGCTCCGCAGAATGCCGATGAGGGAGGCCCGGCCGGCGGCGCCGTCGCCATGCCGGCCGCGCGAGGACGTCTCGTCAACGGCCATGGATCGTCACTTTGGCACGGCGCAGCCTGCCGGGCGGCGCCCCGCGCTCCACTTGATAGGGATCCGGGATGCCGAGCCCGCGCAGGATATTCGCCTCAAGGCGCTCCATGCGCTCGGCTTCGGCGTCCTCGATGTGATCATAACCCAAAAGATGCAACGTGCCGTGGACGACGAGATGGGCGAGGTGATGCGCCAAAGGCAGGTCCCGCGCAGCGGCTTCGCGGCGCGTCGTCTCGAAGGCGATGATGGCGTCGCCGAGAAGCACCGGCGCCTTCGTCGGCATCTCGGAAGCCCGGGCGTCCCTCTGCCAGGCGGGGAAGGAGAGGACATTGGTCGCTTTATCCTGATGGCGATACTGCCCGTTGAGCCGGCGCACCAATGCATCGTCGGCAAGCACCAGGCTCAATTCGGCGACGACCGGCAATGTGGGGTCCTGCCCCGCCGCGCCGGCGAGAGCCGCTCGCCCTGCATCCCGCGCAACCGCCGCGGCCTCGGGAAGCGCCTCGACCCAAGCGGCGCACTCGACGGAGACGGCAATTTCGGCCTGCGCGCTCATGTTTCGGCGGCACCTCCCTTCTTTCTGGAAGCGCGCCCGGTTTCGACGAGGCGGCGATCCTTGGCATCATAGGCCCGCACGACCCGTGTCACCAGAGGGTGGCGCACGACGTCCGCATCCGTGAAGCGGATGGAGGTGATCCCCTTAACACCATCCAGCACGTCCATGGCGTCCTGGAGGCCGGAGCGGGCGCCAAGAGGCAGATCGACCTGGGTCATGTCCCCCGTCACGGCCATGCGGGAGTTCTCGCCGAGGCGCGTGAGGAACA
Source organism: Alphaproteobacteria bacterium (assembly GCA_035294245.1). Taxonomy (GTDB): domain Bacteria; phylum Pseudomonadota; class Alphaproteobacteria; order JACZXZ01; family JACZXZ01; genus DATGLG01. Next base: position 48,148 of record DATGLG010000004.1, read on the forward strand.
TCTTCATCTGCACCGGCGTGGTATTCTGCGCCTCGTCGAGAATGATGAAGGCATTGGAGAGCGTGCGGCCGCGCATGAACGCGAGCGGCGCGATCTCGATCTCGCCGTTGCCAAGCCGCTTTACCACCTGGTCTGCCGGCAGCATGTCGTAGAGCGCGTCATAGAGAGGGCGTAGATAGGGATCGACCTTCTCGCGCACATCGCCGGGCAGGAAGCCGAGCCTCTCGCCCGCCTCGACCGCGGGCCGCGAGAGGATGATGCGATCGACACGGCCGCTCGTCATCATGGCGACGGCCGTTGCCACGGCAAGATAAGTCTTGCCGGTTCCAGCGGGGCCGACGCCGAAGACAAGCTCGTAATCGTGAAGCGCCTTGATGTAGTCGCCCTGGGTCGGCGACCGCGGCGAAATGACGCGGCGGCGCGTGACGATCTCCATCTCGCTCTTGCCGGTGCGCTCGCCGCCGGTTGCAGCGAAGCGCAGGGCGGCATCGACTTCCTGCATGTCGACGTCCATCCCCCGCTTCAGGCGACGGTAGAGGGCCGTAATCGCCTCGCGCGCCGCCTCGACGTCCTCGCTAGGGCCGCTGATCGCCAGTTGATTGCCGCGCTGGGTCAATTCGACGCCGAGCTGCTGCTCGATTCGCGCCAGATGCTGATCGTGCTGGCCGTAAAGCCGCGGTAGCAGCCGATTGTCCTCGAACTGCAGCTGAACGGGGGTTCCGCCGCTCTGCGGGCTGCGCGCGCTCACGCGGGAACTCGAGCCTCCGAAACCGGCGGCCGCGGCAAGCCCGCCGTCTCGGGCTCTGCCGCGACGCGGCCAGAGAGGCTGACCGGATGTGCTGCCGTGACCTCGGCCTCGACGATTACGCCGAAAAGGCGGTCCGGCGCGGCGAGATGGATCGCCTGCATATGAGGGGTGCGCCCGGCAAGCTGACCGGGATGCCGTCCCCGGCGGTCGAGCAGGACCGGCAAGCGCCGGCCGATGCTTGCCCGGTTGAACGCGAGCTGCTGTGTGGCGATGAGCGATTGAAGCCGCGCCAGGCGCTCGGCCTTGATCCCGGGCGGCACTTGCCCAGCCATGTGCGCTGCCGGCGTGCCCGGACGCGGGCTGTACATGAAGGAGTAGGCCTGGGCGAAGCCGATCTCCTCCACGAGCTTTAGCGTGGCCTCGAAGTCCTCGTCGCGCTCGCCGGGGAAGCCGACGATGAAATCCGAGGAGAGCGCCAGGTCAGGTCGCGCTTCGCGGAGTCGGGTGGCAAGGCGACGATAATCGTCGGCGCGGTGCCGGCGGTTCATCGCCTCCAGCACGCGATCCGAGCCGGACTGGACCGGCAAATGCAGGAAGGGCATGAGTGTGGGCACGTCGCGATGAGCGGCGATCAGCTCGTCGTCCATGTCCCGCGGATGAGAGGTCGTGTAGCGCAGCCGGGCGAGGCCGTCGATCTCGGCGAGATGCCGGATGAGCCGCCCCAATCCCCAGCCTGCTGTGCCCTGGGGCGCAGCGCCGTGATAGGCATTCACGTTCTGGCCAAGGAGAGTGATCTCGCGCGCCCCCGCCGCGACCAGTTGGCGCGCCTCCGCGGCGATTTCCGCAACGGGGCGCGAGTACTCGGCGCCGCGCGTATAGGGAACGACACAGAAGGTGCAGAAGCGGTCGCAGCCTTCCTGAATCGTGAGGAATGCGGCGGGACCCTGCGGCTGCCGCATCTCTGGAAGCTCGTCGAATTTGCGCTCGACCTCGAAGGCCGTTTCGAGCACGCCGCCTGTCCGCGTAGCGCGCGCCACCATTTCGGGCAACCGGTGGTAGGCCTGGGGGCCGAACACCATATCGACCGCAGGGGCGCGCCGCATGATCTCGGCCCCTTCGGCCTGGGCCACGCAGCCGGCGACGGCGACGATCGTCGCTTTGCCTTGGTCCCGTCTCGCCTCCTTGAGCGCGCGTAGGCGGCCCAGCTCGGAATAGAGCTTCTCCGCCGCCTTCTCCCGGATGTGACAGGTATTCACGATGACCAGGTCGGCTTCCTCGGCGGCGGGTGCGAGGGCATAGCCGAGAGGCGCCAAGATCTCCGCCATGCGCGCGGAATCGTAGGCGTTCATCTGGCACCCATAGGTCTTGATGAAGAGCGTCTTCGTCAATCTCGTCGTCCCGCCGGCGGCGAAGCGGCGGAAAGTATCAGCCGCCGTTCTGGCGTCAAGAGGGTGTCCTTGCCTCACTCGGCCGCCTCCAGCGCACCGAGTTCCGTCACCTCGACATCGGCGCGCCCCGAGAGGGCCCGCGCCACGCCGCTCGCGACCGCCTTGTAGCAATATTCGGCCAGGGCCTTGCGCGAATCAAATGCCTCGGGCGGCGCTGGCGGATGGAATTCGACGATCACCGTGGGGTTGCCAAGGCCTGCGACCCGCCAGATATGAGGCGCCATGTCCATATCGCCATACCAGGCGTAAAAAGGGCGGAGGAATCGCCCGAGCGGCATGCCATCGAGCGCTACATAGGCGACCGAGACCGGCTGCACCGTAAGGGGGCGCCCACCGACTTCCCGCTGCGCCACGGCGAAGAGGGAGCTCTTGAACGGTAGCACGCGATTGCCGTCGTTGCTCGTGCCCTCGGGGAACAGGACAAGGGCGTCGCCGTCGCTCAAGCGCTGGGTCATCTCATCGCGCTGCTCGGCGGCGTGGCGGCGATCGCGCACCACGAACACCGTGCGCTGGAGCTTTGCGAGCAGACCGAAGAGCGGCCACGACGCCACCTCGCGCTTGGCGACGAAGGAGCAGGGGATCAGCGAGGCCAGCACCATGATGTCGAGATAGGAGCTGTGATTGCTGGCGAAGAGCACGGGCCGCTCCGCCGCCACACGCCCCCTCACCTCGACGCTCAGCCCGAAAATTCGGCAGCAGAGGCGGTGATAGAAGAGCGGGATCCGTTCCCGCAGCTTCGAGCGGGTCGCTACCGCGACGACCTGGGCGGGGATGAGCGCGAAGGTCAGGCTGAGATAAAGCAGCAGCCGGAACAGGGCGCGAAGTGGCGAGCCCATCGGACTAATCGAGCGCTCCGTCACTCTTGGCGACACGTTCGAGCGAGAAATGCTCGCGGTACTTCTCGGTGACCCAGCCGGTCTTGACGAGGATCAGCACGTCCGTCGTGTTGAACTGCTCGTCGATGACGGCGCCGTCCCCGACAAAGCCGCCAAGCCGCAGATAGCCCTTGATGAGCGGCGGCAATTCCGCGAGGGCTCGGCGCGGATTGATGGGTTCCGGATCGAGCTGCAGCATCTCGACGAAGCGCGCAGGCACCGCGCGCGCGCGAAGCCCCGGGGGCGCGAGGTGATAATGATGGAGATAGGTCAGAGCCACGGCATGCGCCTTCGGGTCGGTGCCCGGGAGGCTGCCGCAGCCAAACATGAGCGCCACGTCGTATTTCCAGACGTAATCGGCAATACCCTTCCAGAGCAGCTGCATGGTCCCGCGCGTACGGTAATTCGCATCGACGCAGGAGCGGCCGAGCTCGAGGATCTCGCCGGGATAATCCTTAAGCTGGCTAATATCGTATTCGCTCTCGCTGTAGAATCCGCCGACCTGCGCCGCCATCGCGCGGCGAATCAGGCGGTAGGTCCCGACAACGCGATCCTTAGGATCGTCCTTGTCATTATCGACTACGAGCAAGTGGTCGCAGACGCTGTCATAACGATCGAAATCGAGCTTGCGCGCGGCGAGCTCGGCGGTCGGCTTGGCCGACATCTCCTCGTAAAAGATGCGATAGCGAAGCGCCATCGCGGCCTCGATCTCTCGCCGATCCTGGGCGAGGCGTACTTCGAGATTGCTGACGCGGGTCGCTTGATCAGGAGAAGCCCGCGTTTTCCGCAGCGGCGTGACCTGGCTCACTTCGCGCCCTCCTTATTCATTCGACGTGTTCTCTTCCGGTGAAGACCACTCGGAATCTTCACTTGGTCGGCTTTTCTTGTGAGCCGAGCGGCACGCCGAAAAGCTCGAGCTTATGGTCGACGAGCTCATAGCCCAAGTCGCGCGCGACCTCGCGCTGGAGCTGCTCGATCCTGTCGTTGGTGAATTCGATGACGCGGCCGCTCTGGATATCGATGAGGTGGTCGTGGTGGGATTCCGGGATTTCCTCGTATCGTGCCCTGCCGTCACCGAAATCGTGGCGCTCGAGGATGCTCGCCTCCTCGAACAAGCGTACCGTCCGATAAACCGTCGAGATGCTGATGCGGGGATCGACCTGGGTCGCGCGCCGATAGACTTGCTCCACATCCGGGTGGTCATGCGCCTCGGAGAGCACGCGTGCGATCACCCGACGCTGGTCGGTCATTCTCAAGCCCTTGTCAATGCAAAGCTTCTCGAGCCGTGACGTCATAATTCCATTCGTCCAGCCGACGATATCCCTCTCCGGGCGACTATAGCCGAAAAGCCCGTAAGCGCCTATCCGCTATCGCCCGCTATCGCCTAGCCCTGGCGCGCGCCGCCCTTGCGTGCCCGGGTGCCGAGGCCGATCTCCTTCGCGAGCCGACTGCGCTGGCGCGCATAATTGGGAGCGACCATGGGATAATCGGCCGGCAGACCCCAGCGTTCCCGATATTGCTCGGGCGTGAGGTTATAGGCGGTCTTAAGATGCCGCTTCAGCATCTTCAATTTCTTGCCGTCTTCGAGACAAACGATGTAATCGGCCGTTACGGATTTCTTGACCGGCACTGCGGGCTGGGGCCGCTCGATCACCGCGTCGACCGGCTTATCCAGCCCCAACAGGCTGTTGTGGACGGATTTTATGAGATTCGGCAGCTCCTCAATGGAAACCGTATTCTTGGAGACGTGGGCGGCGACGATTTTCGCTGTCAAAGCCAGAATTTCGCCCGGATTCGTTTGATCTGCCATTATGAGCGGTCCTCCGAAATAACCACTTTGTTATATAATTACTTCGTCCTTTTAGGACAATATGTTCTCTTAAGTTGGGAGATCAACATTAGCGCCGGACTTGTCAAGAGGCTTGAGCCTTAAAACCAATGCATCGGCCGGGGGGGTCGTTTTATTCGAGTAATAGGCCCTCCTTATTCCCACGGCCTCGAAGCCGGCACTCTCATAAAGCCGCCGAGCGGCGCGATTGTCGGCCTGGACTTCCAGGAAGATCGCGACGGCACCCGCTTCGCGGGCCTGCCGGATCGCGGCGTCGAGGAGAACGCGGGCGACGCCGCGCCGTCGCCGTTCCGGCAGAACCGCGAGGGTCAGGATCTCGCACTCGTCGGCAGCCATGCGGCCGAGGATGAACCCGGCGGGGTGAGCGGTGCCGCAGCCGGAAGCGGGTGCTGCCGCCAGCAGGGCAAAGACCCCGGGGGTCAGCATCAGGCCGGCAAGAGACGACGCCGTCCACGCCTCCGCGAAGGCGGCGGCATGCAGAGCCGCGAGGAGACCGGCGCTAGACGCTCCGACCGGCGCGATACGCCACGTTGTCATCGGAGGCCCGGACCCGGGACGGTAACATCCGGCGGACGCAAATAGAGAGGTGCGGGAGGCGAACGGCTCGCCGACGCCGCGCGCATCGCCGCGAGCGCCGCCACGACGGCCGCATCGGGATGAGCCGGTGCCGTGGTATGGCGGATGTCGCAGCCCGCGGCCGCAAGCGCCGAGGCCGCGCGTCCGGCGGCGTCACCCGCAAGAAGAAGGCTCTGTCCGGCAAGCGTGGCCGCGAGACCTTCGGGAAGCCAGGCGCCGGGATCGCCCGCCGGAAGGAGCGTTTCCCCGAAAGCCTGCGCATAGAGATCCTGCCGCTTGCTCTCCAGGAGCACGAGGAGCGTGCGGCAGCGGCGTTCGTCGGCCCGCGTCCCGTGAGCGACGGCCTCGAAGCTCGTGATCCCGAGCATCGGCTTGGCGGCCGCAAGGGCGAGTCCGCGCAAGGCGGCGAGCCCGATCCGCAGCCCGGTGAAGAAGCCGGGGCCCGTTGTCGCGGCATAGAGGTCGATCTCGGTGAAAGCGAGCGCTCCCTCCGCCATCACCTCGAGCAGAAGCGGCACGAGGCGCTCCGCCTGGCCGCGCGCCATGATCTCGAGGCGGCGGGCCCGGATCCGGCCATCGACCCACAGCGCTGCGGAGCAGGCGGCGCCTGAGCTATCGAGCGCGAGTATCCTCATTGCCATGCGCCCATGCTACACAGAGCGCCCGTTACGCCCATCGCTCCTCGAGAGGATAATCGATGATTCTGGTGGAGATCGCATCCCCGCGCTACCCGGTGGACCTCGATCTGGCTTACGCCACCTCCAACAATTTCACCGGCAAGCCGATCTATCGGCGCCCCGCCTGCTATCTGCACCCAGAGGCGGCGGCCCTGCTGTCGCGGGCAGTCGAAAGCGCCGCCGCCCTCGGGTTGCGACTTAAAATCTTCGACGCCTACCGTCCCACCGAGGCGCAATGGACCATGTGGCGTCATACGCCCGATCCGGAATTCCTGGCCGACCCGCGGCGCGGGTCGGCCCATTCCCGCGGTGTGGCCGTTGACCTGACCCTGATCGATCCTCATGGGCGCGAGCTCGAGATGGGCACCCCGTTCGACGCGTTTACGCCGCTCTCCCATCACGGCAATTTGGCGGTTTCACCCGAGGCTCAGCGCCATCGGCATCTCCTCCTGGGATTGATGAGCGCCGCTGGGTGGGACTTCTACAGGAATGAATGGTGGCACTATCAGCTTTTCAATGCGCGCCGCTATCCGCTCATCTCCGACCGCGCGCTGCCGCAGCCGATGATGTGAGGAGAGGCGGCCCCGCGCGGCCGCCCCGGACCGGATCGCAACCCTTGGCGCTCTTGTGCTCGGGGGATGTCGCGGCCGGCGACCCGCACCGCCGCCACGGCAGAAATGAGCCGGCTAAACGGCCCTGACCTCGACGACCTCGGGGAGATAATGGCGCAGCATGTTCTCGATGCCAGCCTTGAGGGTTGCAGTCGAGCTCGGGCAGCCGGAGCAGGAGCCCTGCATGTGAAGGTAAACGATTCCGTCCTCGTAGCCGTGAAAGATGATGTCACCCCCATCCTGCGCCACGGCCGGGCGCACCCGGGTGTCGAGGAGCTCCTTGATCTGGGCAACGACCTCGGTGTCTTCTTCCTCGGACACGACCGTCGCAGAGCCTGCTTCGCGCATGACCGGCTGTCCGGATGTGAAGTGCTCCATGATTGCGCCCAGGATCGGCGGCTTGAGGAGCGCCCAGTCGCGGCCCTCCGCCTTCGTCACCGTGACGAAGTCGGCGCCCAGGAAGACGCCGGTCACGCCCTCGATCTGAAAAAGGCGTTCGGCCAAGGGAGAGCGATGCGCCGTCTCGGGAGTGGGAAAATCCGCCGTCCCCGATGCGAGGACCTCGCGTCCCGGCAGGAATTTGAGTGTCGCCGGATTCGGCGTGTGCTCGGTCTGGATGAACATGGTGCCCTCGTTAACGATCCGGCCGCCGATGCCGCGCCGGGCCGATCTTAGATGAACCCGCGCGCCCCAAAAATCAAGCCGATAGGGGTGCCGCGCCGCAACCGAGCGACCGCTCTTCGGCGCCCTCGCCGTCGCGGATTGGGAGCCCCAAATGAATGAACATTCGCCCGCCTTGCCTTCGCATCCCTCGCTTCCGGATCCAATCGCGTGGATGCTCGCGGAAGGCCGCAACATCGTCGACGGAAAGATTTTCTTCGCCGCCCTCTGCGAGCACCTCGTGGCGGCGGGAATTCCCCTGGCGCGCGCGACGCTCCATGTCCGGGTCCTTCATCCCCAGCTCCTCGGGGTGAATTACCGATGGCGCCGCGGCGGCGAGATCGAGGAAATCGGGCGCGCTCACGGCATCGAGCAGACGAGCACCTATCTCAACAGCCCGATCCGCGTCATCTACGAAGGTGCCGCCGGGTTGCGACGACGCCTCGACCTTGCCGATCCTCAGTGCGACTTCCCGTTGCTCGAGGAGCTTCGCGCCGACGGCATCACCGACTATGTCGCGATGGCCGTCGCCGACATGAGCGGCCGGCCCGCTGCGGTCACCTGGGCGTCGGACCGGCCGGGCGGGTTCAGCACCCAGGCCTTGAGCCTTCTCGACGACCTTTTGCCGATCCTTAGCCTCATTGTCGAAGTCCACAAGGTGCGACGGATCGGCAGCACGCTCCTCGATGTGTATCTCGGCGCGCAGACAGGGCGACGTGTTCTCCAGGGCATCATCAGGCGCGGGGAGGTCGAGAGCATCCACGCGATCCTCTGGTATTGCGACCTGCGCGGCTTCACCGCGATGTCCGACGCCCTGCCGTCAAGCGAGCTTGTCGAGCTGCTGGACGCCTATTTCGAGTCGGTTGCGGCGCCGGTCATGGCCCGGGGCGGCGAGGTGCTGAAATTCATCGGTGACGCCATGCTCGCGATCTTTCCGCTCGATCCCGAGATCGGCGACGATCGCGTCTGCCTCGCCATGGACGCCGCGGCCGAGGCCTTGCGCACGGTGAGGCGGCTCAACGCGGCGCGGGCGGCCAACGGCCTGCGCCAAATCCGCTTCGGCATTGCGCTTCATATCGGCGATGTCGCTTATGGCAATATCGGCGCGCCCGATCGGCTCGACTTCACGGTGATCGGGCCCGCCGTGAACAAGGTCGTCCGCATCGAAGCTCTCTCCAAGGTGCTCCAGCGACCGCTCCTCGTCTCGGCCGATTTCGCGCGCCGTTGCAGCTATCCGCTGGCCTCCCTCGGATCCCATGTGCTGCGCGGCATCCGCGAGCCCGAGGAGATCTTCACCTGCCCAGCCGCCGAAGCGGGCGACCCGCCCACCATGGCGGCGAAGCGCGATCAGACGTGAAGGAAGCCGACGATGTCCTGCACCTCGCGCAGGATGGGAAGCGCGATAGCGCGCGCGCGCTCGGCACCCTTGCGCAGGATCGCATCCACATAATGGCTCTCTTTCTTGAGCCGAGTCATCTCGGCCCCGAGGGGCCCAAGCACCGAGACGGCAAGCTCGGCGAGCTCGTCCTTGAACTTCGAGAAGAGCGCGCCGTCGAAACGGCGGCACACCTCCGCAGCGCTGAGATCGGCGAGGGCCGCATAGATGCCGATGAGATTGGCCGCCTCCGGCCGCGTCTCGAGGGCCGCCGGATCGCCGGGCAGGGGATGGGGATCGGTCTTGGCCTTGCGGATCTTCTGGGCGACGAGATCGGCGGTATCCGTGAGATTGATGCGGGAGTAATCCGACGGGTCGGATTTGCTCATCTTCTTGGTGCCGTCGCGCAGGCTCATCACGCGGCTGGCCTCGCCGAGGATGAGCGGCTCGATAAGGGGGAAATAGGCGACCTTGTAATCATTGTTGAACTTCTGCGCGATGTCCCGGCAGAGCTCGAGGTGCTGCTTCTGGTCCTCGCCGACGGGGACATGGGTCGCCTTGTAGGCGAGGATATCGGCCGCCATGAGGTTCGGATAGACATAGAGCCCGGAGGAGGCGTTCTCGCGATGCTTGCCGGCCTTCTCCTTGAACTGGGTCATGCGGTTGAGCCAGCCGATCCGCGCCACGCAATTGAAGATCCAGGCGAGCTCGGCATGGGCCGAGACCTGGCTCTGGTTGAAGAGGATGCACCCCTCGGGGTCGACGCCGGCGGCGATCATGCCGGCCGCGACCTCGCGCGTATTGGCGCGCAGCTCCGCCGGCTCCTGCCAGTCCGCGGTAATGGCGTGGAGATCGACGACGCAGAAGATGCAGTCATATTCCTGCTGCAGCCGCACCCAATTCCGGATCGCACCCAGGTAGTTGCCCAGATGCAGATTGCCGGTGGGCTGGATGCCCGAGAAGATGCGGTTCATGGGGAAAGCTCCGTGGAACGCCGGGATGCGCCGCGAGTTATGGCGGCTCGCCCGGGGGCGGTCAAGCCGGCTTGCGGCGCCCCATCAGGCGCTTGAGCAGGCCGATCTCGACGGCACCCAAGACCAAGGCGACCGCGCCATAAAATGCCGCACCGCCAATCACCAGGATCGCGAGCGCCGTCGCCTTGAGAGCGAGCCCGTCAGCCAAGAGGGGCGCCAGCGCACGGGCTGCCAGAACCAGGGCTCCCGCCATGGCCGCGCTGGCAAGCACGATGCGCGGCACGCGGCGTCGAAAGCCGCCGTCCAAAGAAAAATGCGCGTGCCTCCTGAGCCAGTAGACGAGGACCACGACGTTGACCCAGGCGGCGATCGATGCAGCGAGCGCGATCCCCATGGCGCCGAGGACCTGGATAAGGGCAAGGCTGAGGACGATGTTGGTTACGACGGCGGTGACCGCGGCGCGGACCGGCGTCGTGGTGTCCTCGCGGGCGTAGAAGGCGGGCGCCAGCGACTTGACGATGACGTAAGCCGGCAATCCCAAGGCATAGGCCGCAAGGGCCGTCGCCGTCACGCGCGCCGCGTCCGGGCCGAAAGCGCCGTGCTGGAAAAGGACGAGGGTGATCGGGCCGGCGATCGCGGCGAGGGCGACCGCCGCCGGTATGGTGAGCATCAAGGCGAATTCGAGGGCGCGGTTCTGGCTTTCCGCCGCGCCGGCGACGTCGCCGGAGCGAAGCTTCCGCGACAGCTCGGAGAGCAGCACCGTGCCCATCGCCGTGCCGATCACCCCGATCGGCAGCTGATAGAGCTGATTGGCGTAATAAAGGCTGGCGACGGAGCCTGTCGGGAGCAGCGAGGCGATCATCGTGCCGATGACGATGTTGATCTGGATGACCCCCGCGCCGAAGGCGCCCGGCAGCATCAGCCTAAGCAACCGCTTCACGGCGGGCGTCAGCCTCGGGCGCGGAAGTCGCGGCAGCAGGCCATGGCGGCGGGCCGACCAGGCGAGCCAGAGGAACTGTCCCACGCCTGCCACGGCAACCGCCCAGGATTGCGCATGCCCGGCGGTCGTCGACCAGCTGCTCGGCAGCAGCATCGCCGTGATCAAGGTGACGTTGAGGAGAATCGGCGAGACCGCCGCCGCGGTGAAGCGGAAATAGGTGTTGAGCATGGCGCCGAGGAGGGCGACGAGGGCCATGCAGAGCAGATAGGGGAAGGTGATCCGGGTGAAGAGCACGGCAAGGTCGTATTTCTCCGCGTCGCCCACGAAGCCCGGCGCGATCACGGTCATGAGCCAGGGCATCGCCGCCATCGCCGCAAGCGTGAAGAGTGCCAACGCGCAGAGCATGACCGAGAGCACTTCGCCCGCGAACGCCAGCGCCGCGTCCTTGCCTTCCTCCTCCACCGCACGGCTGAAGAGCGGCACGAAAGCGGCGCTGAAGGCGCCCTCTGCGACGAGATTGCGAAAGAGATTGGGAAACCGGAAGGCGACAACGAAGGCGTCCGCGACCGGCCCGGCGCCGAGCACCGCCGCGATCATCATGTCGCGGATGAAGCCGAGCACGCGGCTTATCATCGTATAGCCGCCGACGGTCGCGCTGAATTTGAGAAGGGCCATGGCGAGCTTTGTTTAGAGCAATTGCTGCGCTTTAGGAAGCGCGCAGGCTCGCCATGCGCGGCCCGTCAACCGGTCGGCGCAGCCGAGATCGCCGCGGGCCGCGCCGAGCGGGCAGGCGTCTTGCCCGCGGCGGAGCCCCGGAGGACCTCGATCAGGAGCGCGTGGATCTTCTTGAGCTTCGTTCCGTTCTCGACCTTGAGGCCAAAGACGTCCTTGGCATAAAAGACGTCGACCACGCGTTCGCCATAGGTGGATATCTTCGCGGACGAGATCTGGAGATTGAGCTCGGTCAGCGCCCGGGTCAGCGCATAGAGCAGGCCTGGGCGGTCACGCCCGTTCACCTCGATGACCGTGTGGGTGGCGCTCGCCTTATTGTCGATCAGCACGCGCGGCGGCACCTCGAAGACGTCGTTACGGCTGGGCAGCCTGCGACTGGCTGCCGCAACCTCCTCGGCGCGCAGGCGACCGGCAAGGCTGCGCTCGATGGTCGCGGCGAGCTTGGCAAGCCGGTCGGAGCGGTCGAGGGCGCCACCGGCGGCATCCTGGAGAAGGAAGGTGTCGAGCGCCATGCCGTTGCTGAGCGTGAAGATACGCGCATCGACGATATTGCCGCCGGCGATCGCGATCGCACCTGCGATCTTGGCGAAGAGGCCGGCGTGATCCGCCGTGTAGATGGTGAGCTCGGTCACCGCGCGGTAAGGGTCCACCTTCCACTCGATCGCGACGGGCATCTTGTTGCGCTCCGCCTCGCGAATGATGCGCGCCTGCCGTGCCAGGGCTTCGATATCGAGAGAGAGCCAATAGGAGGATTGGGCGCGCGCGGCATGAACGGCGAAATCCTCGTCGCTCCACTCGGGCAGGGCCTTTCGCAAGGCGTCGAGCGTCGCCTTGACGCGCGCGTCGCTGCCGCGCGTGGCGAGCCCGCCGGTGAGCAGCTCCTCGGCACGGTAATAAAGGTCGCGAAGCAGCGTCGCCTTCCAGCCGTTGAAGACCTTCGGCCCCGTCGCGCGCATATCGACGACGGTGAGCACCAGCAGCAGGCGCAAGCGCTCCGGCGACTGCACAAGCTCCGCGAAATCGCTGATCGTCTTCGGGTCGCCCATGTCGCGCTTCTGGGCGGTATTGCTCATGGCGAGATGATGGCGCACGAGCCACGCCACGGTCTCGGTCTCTTCCGCGGAGAGGCCCAGCCGCGGGCAGAGCTTTCGCGCGACCTCCCCACCCAGCACCGAATGATCCCCGCCCCGGCCCTTCGCAATGTCGTGCAGCAGTACTGCAAGATAAAGCACGCGGCGCGACAGAACCTTGTGAACGATCTCGCTCGAGAGCGGATGATCGTCCCGGTATCTGCCCTGCTCGATGCCGTGAAGGAGCCCGATGGCGCGAATTGTATGCTCGTCGACGGTGTAGACATGATACATGTCGTACTGCATCTGGGCGACGACCCTGCCGAAATCCGTGACGAAGCGGCCAAGGACGCCCGCCTCGTTGAGCCGACGCAAGGTCGTTTCCGGATCGTGCGGCGAGGTCAGCATATCGAGGAAGAGACGGTTCGCCTCGGGGTTCTCGCGCAAATGGGCGTCGACCAGCTTGAGGCTCCGCCGCACCGCGCGCAGCGCCTTCGGGTGGATGTCGAGATCGTTCTGCTGTGCCGCACGGAACAGCGCGAGGAGCTTGACCGGATCCTTTTGGAAGATGCTCGCGCTTTCGACCGTAAGGCGGTCGCCTTCGAGATGGAAGCCCTCGATGTCGCGTCGGCGCCGCAGCAGGCTCGCAAGCGAGAAGCGCGGCGGGCGCTTCTGCTCGGCCTCCAGGGCGGCGCAGAAGATTCGCGTAAGATCGCCGACGTCCTTCGCCACCAGGTAGTAGTGCTTCATCAGGCGCTCGACGCGCTGAGTCCCCGCATGATCGGTATAGCCCATGCGCTTCGCGATCTCCGGCTGCACATCGAAGGTGAGCCGCTCCTCGGCTCGGCCCGTGAGGTAGTGCAGCGTAAAGCGCAAGGTCCACAGGAAATCGAGGGCCTTGGCGAAGATCGCGTGCTCCTCCTCGGTAAGCACCCCGCGCGCGACGAGGTCGCGGATGTCGTCGATGCGGAAGAGATATTTCGCGATCCAGAAGAGAGTGTGAAGGTCGCGCAAGCCACCTTTGCCTTCCTTGATGTTGGGCTCCAGCACGTAGCGCGAGTCGCCGAGCCGCTGGTGTCGGTTGTCGCGCTCGGCGAGTTTCGCCTCGACGAAATCGATGCCATTCTCCGCCGTGATCTCACCAACGAAGCGCTTGCGCAGTTCACGATAGAGCTTCTCCTCGCCCGAGATGAAACGGGCCTCGAGGAGGGCCGTGCGGATGGTGACGTCGGCCTTGGCTTGCCGTAGGCACTCGTCGACGGAGCGGGTGGCATGGCCCACCTTGAGCCCCAAATCCCAAAGGAAATAGAGCATCCATTCGACGACCTGCTCGGTATAGGGCGTCGCCTTGTAGGGCAGGAGGAAAAGCAGGTCGATATCGGAGAACGGCGCCAGCTCACCGCGCCCGTAACCGCCCACCGCGACGAGCGCCAAGCGCTCTCCCGCCGTCGGGTTGGCCAGCGGAAAAATGACCGTCGTCACGTATTCGTGAAGCGTGCGGATGAGCTGATCCAGGAGAAAGCTCAACGCGCGCGCCGTTGCCATTCCTGCGAGCTGTCCCTCGAAGCGCTGACGGAGCTCCGCGCGGCCTTTCTCGAGCGCCTCCCGGAAGAGCGCGAGAACTCGCCCGCGCCGCTTATCCGCCCCAAGATCGCTGGCGCCGAGGGCCTGCAGCTTGGCCGTTAGATCGCGGCGGTTGATGATCAGTCGCGGCGTGTTGATCGCGGTCATCGCGGTTTTGGTGCAGAATTCCCGGAGTCGAGCTCACCGAAGTCCAGGTAATATTTTGCCATAGTCCGGCGCGGAGGAACACGGGCTAGCGCCGCCCGCCCGAGCAGCTTCCGCGCCGGGCTCCGGCCTTGTCGAGTGAGGTGACGTCTCACCATGAAGCAGCTCGCCGCGCTTGCCGTCCTCGCCGCTCTCGGGGGATGCGGCCCGTCGAATGACCACGCAGCTCCCGTTGCAGTGGCGACACCCCCGAAGGACGTGCGGGCGGCGCCCGAACCGGGCCCCAGCCTCGGCTGGCGCACCCGTTTCGACGGAGGCGCCGTCATCGTCCTTCTCAGCGATCCCACCAGCCAATACCGCGTCGAGCGGATCGAGCTCTTGGGTCCCGATGGCGCGCGTCTTCCTTCGGGCCCGCTCGAACGCACCGTCGAGCGCAGCTATGGCTACGAGACCGAATTTCCCTCGAGCGGCTTCAGCCTGCTCGGCAGCTCGTCGACGGGGATCGGCATCGGCACTGGCGTGCCGATGGCACGCAAGGACCGCGACGCGCCGCCGCGTACCTTGACCAGCACCCGGATCACCTTGCCGGATCCCACGGGCTATCGCCGGAGCTTCTCTCGCTGGAAGATCGCGATCGAGCTCAGCGACGCCGAAGGGGCGCCGGCTTTCGTCGAGATTCCCGCGCCGTCGCCGTGAGCGACGGGCTCACCCGTCGCTCCGCAATCTTTTCAGCTCGTAAAGAATGTCCAAGGCTTCCTTGGGCGAGAGCTCGTCGGGATGGAGTGCAGCCAGGCGCTCCTCGAGTTCGGATGAACGGACGGGTGGAGCAGCGGGTGATCGGGCGGCGGCGCTGAAGAGCGGCAGGTCCTCGGCGAGTCGGGTGATGGCGCTCGCTTCCTCGCCCTTCTCGAGGGTGGCCAGAATCTCCTCGGCCCGCGCAACCACCGCAGCGGGCAGGCCGGCAAGGCGCGCGACATGGATGCCGTAGGAGCGATCGGCGGCACCCGGTGCCACCTCGTGGAGGAAGACGACGTCGCCCTGCCATTCCTTGACCCGCATGGTGTAGCAGGCGAGCGCATCCAGCTTGGCCGCGAGTGTCGTCAGCTCGTGATAATGGGTGGCGAAGAGCGCGCGGCAGCGATTGACGGCGTGGAGATGCTCGAGGGCCGCCCAGGCAATCGATAGGCCATCGAAGGTGGCGGTGCCGCGGCCGATCTCGTCGAGGATGACAAGCGAGCGCTCGCCCGCCTGGTTGAGGATCGCCGCTGTCTCGACCATCTCGACCATGAAGGTCGAGCGGCCGCGCGCCAGATCGTCGGCGGCGCCGACGCGGCTGAACAGGCGGTCGATCACGCCGATATGCGCCGCCTCCGCGGGCACGTAGGAGCCGATCTGGGCGAGGATGGCGATGAGCGCGTTCTGCCGAAGGAACGTGCTTTTTCCCGCCATGTTGGGCCCGGTCACCAGCCAGAGACGCTGCGCCGGCGCGAGCTCGCAGTCATTGGTCACAAAGGCGCCCGCCTGGCTCGCTTCCAGGGCCGCCTCGACCACGGGATGACGGCCGCTCTTGATGGAGAACGCGAGGCTGTCGTCCACGACGGGCCGTGAATAGCGGCGTTCGATGGCAAGTTCTGCAAATGCCGCCGCCACGTCGAGGGCCGCAAGAGCGCGCGCCGCCAGCGCGATCTCCTCGGCCCGCGCCATCACCTCGCCGGCGAGATCGTCGAAGAGCTGCAGCTCGATCGCGAGGGCCTTATCGGCGGCGCGGCTGATCTTCTCCTCGAGCTCCGCAAGCTCCGCCGTCGTGAAGCGCATGGCGCTTGCCATGGTCTGGCGATGGATGAAGCGCCCTGCCGCACCCGAGGGCAGCTTGTCCGCATGAGTCGCGGTCACCTCGACATAATAGCCGAGCACGTTGTTGTGGCGGATCTTGAGCGACGCGATGCCCGTCTCGCTGCGATAGCGGCTTTCGAGCGCGGCGACGAGTCGTCGGCTTTCGTCGCGCAGCATGCGCTCTCCGTCGAGGGCGTCGTGATATCCGGGCGCGATGAAGCCGCCATCGCGCGCGAGGTGCGGCAATTCGGCGCCGAGCGACCGCCTCAGCCGCTCGACGAGGACGCCGTGCTCGCCGAGGTCTCGCACAGCCGCGCGAAGGCCGGCGGGGGGCTCGACCAAGCCTGGCGCCTTCAGCGCCTGGACCAGCCGCGCCGCCTCTCCCAGCCCGTCGCGTATTGCAGCGAGATCGCGGGGTCCGCCGCGTCCCACAGCGAGACGCGAGATCGCCCGCGCGAGATCCGGTATGCCCTTCAAGATGGCGCGGACGGCCGCGCGCAACGGCTCGTTCGCGACGAAGAACTGCACCATGTCGAGACGGTGGGCGATCGCGGCAGGATCGGTCAGCGGTGCGGCCAGATACGCGCCGAGCAGGCGGGCGCCGCCGGCGGTGAGCGTGCGGTCGATCGTCGCGAGCAGGCTGCCGCGTCGCTCGCCAGCAAGGGTCTCGACGAGCTCGAGATTGCGCCGCGTGGCGGCGTCGATCTCGAGCACGGCGCCGGCGCGGAGCTGCTGGAGACGGCCGAGCCGCGGCAGCTTGCCCTTCTGGGTGAGCTCCACATAATCGAGCAAGGCGCCGGCGGCGGCAAGCTCGGCGCGGGTGAAGCTGCCGAAGCCGTCGAGGGCCTTCACCTTGTAGAAGGCCTCGAGCCGGCGCCGTCCGCCGTCGCTGTCGAAGCGCGCGGCGGGCTGCGGCGTGAGCTTCGCCTTCCACTCGCCGAGAAGCTCGAAAAGCGCGGGACGCTCCAACAGGCGCTCGGAGAGGATGATCTCCCCCGGCGCGAGCCGCGCCAGTACGGCGGCGAGTCCCGCCTGTTCTGCAGATTGCACCTGGAAATCGCCCGTCGACATGTCGAGCCAGGCAAGCGCGAGCCCGCCCTGGGCCTCCGCCAGCGCTGCGAGATAGTTGTGGCGACGGGCGTCGAGGAGGGTCTCCTCGGTGAGCGTGCCGGGGGTGACGATGCGGATGACCTCGCGGCGCACGACCGCCTTGCTTCCGCGCTTCTTGGCCGCGGCCGGATCCTCCATCTGCTCGCAGACGGCCACCCGGAAGCCATGGCGGATGAGCCGCGCCAGATACGCGTCGGCGGCGTGCACCGGCACGCCGCACATGGGGATGTCCTCGCCGTCATGCTTGCCGCGGCGTGTGAGGATGATATCAAGCGCCTTGGACGCGGCGACGGCATCCTCGAAGAAGAGCTCGTAGAAGTCGCCCATGCGATAGAAAAGGAGGCAATCGGGATGCGCCGCCTTCGCCTCGAGATATTGCGCCATCATCGGCGTGGCGGCCTCGAGGCTCGGGCTCGGCACGGGGGCTTGCGCAATGGGCTCGATGGACGGCGGCAAGGCTTGGATCGCGTTTCGGCGTCGAGGATCGGGCGATGGCCCGAGGCGGCGGCACCATAGCATGGCGCAACGCCGCCGGGCTATGCCGCAACGCAGCAGCACTCGTCCCCTTAACAGCCCGGTGCAGGCGGGGCTATGCTAAACGCCGGCGTCGGGAGCTGCCGGCGGGATCCTTTCGCGGGCCACACTACGAGAAGGGAAAAGAGCCGAACGCGCGGGAAATCCCACGCCAACCAGGGAGACGGGGCACATCATGGACGGACGAGCCGCGAAACGGACCCTCACCGTAACGGACCAGGAGGTGCTGCAGATGCACGCCTCGGGTCGGCCCGGAAAGATCGAGATTCGCGCAACCAAGCCGCTCACCACGCAGCGCGACCTCTCGCTCGCCTATTCGCCGGGCGTTGCCGTGCCCTGTCGCGAGATCGCGCGCGATCCGGCACTGGCCTATGACTACACCGCGAAAGGCAACGTGGTGGCGGTCATCACCAACGGCTCGGCGGTGTTGGGCCTGGGCGATCTCGGCGCCCTGGCGGCCAAGCCGGTGATGGAGGGCAAGGCTGTCCTCTTCAAGCGCTTCGCCGATGTGGACGGTGTCGACCTCGAGGTCTCGACCCGGGATGTGGACGAGTTCGTGAACTGCGTGCGCTTTCTCGGCGCCTCCTTCGGCGGCATCAATCTCGAAGACATCAAGGCCCCGGAATGCTTCATCATCGAGGAGCGACTGCGCGAACTCCTCGACATCCCGGTCTTTCACGACGATCAGCACGGCACGGCGATCATCGCCGCCGCGGGGTTGATCAACGCCCTCGATCTCACCGGGCGCGAGCTCAAGAAGACGCGGATGGTGATGAACGGCGCCGGCGCCGCGGCGATCGCCTGCGCCGATCTCCTCGTCAAGATGGGCATGCCCCAGGAGAACATCATCCTCTGCGACAGCAAGGGCGTCGTCTATCGCGGACGAAAAGAAGGCATGAACCAGTGGAAGTCGACCTATGCCGCGGATACGAAGCTGCGCACCCTGGCCGAGGCCCTCGCCGGCGCCGACGTCTTCTTCGGACTTTCGGTGAAGGGCGCCGTCACCGCGGAGATGGTTGCCTCTATGGCCGAGAAGCCCCTCATCTTCGCGATGGCGAATCCCGATCCCGAGATCACGCCGGAAGAGGTGCGGGCCGTTCGCAAGGACGCGATCATTGCCACCGGACGCTCCGACTACCCGAACCAGATCAATAACGTCCTGGGCTTCCCTTATATCTTTCGGGGCGCGCTCGACGTGCACGCCTCGACCATCAACGACGAGATGAAGATCGCGGCGGCCTATGCGCTTGCGAAGCTGGCGCGCGAGGATGTGCCCGACGAGGTTGCCGCGGCCTATGCCGGCCAGCGCCTGCGCTTCGGGCCCGATTACATTATCCCAACGCCCTTCGATCCGCGCCTGATCGTCGCCGTGCCAAGCGCTGTCGCCCAGGCGGCGATGGATTCCGGAGTCGCCCGGCGGCCGCGGGTCGATATGGACAATTATCGCCGCGAGCTCGAAGGCCGACTGGATCCCCTGGCCTCCAGCCTTCAATTCATCTTCGAGAGCGTGCGGCGCAAGCCGCGGCGCATCGTCTTCGCCGAAGGCGAGGAGGAGCGTACGATCCGCGCCGCGCTTGCCTTTCGCAACAGCGGCTTCGGTACGCCGGTGCTGGTCGGCCGCGAGGAGCCCGTCCGCGAGGCCATGGCAGCGATCGGGCTGGAAACGGCCAATGGCCTCGAAATCCACAACGCGCGCAAATCCACCCACAACAGGCGCTATACCGACTATCTCTACGGACGGCTGCAGCGCCGCGGCTATCTCTATCGCGACTGTCAGCGCATGGTGAACCAGAACCGCAACGTCTTCGCCGCCTGCATGGTGGCCTTGGGCGACGCCGACGGCATGGTGACAGGGCTCACCCGCAGCTTCACGGTCGCCTATCAGGACGTCATGCGCGCCCTCGATGCGGCGGCGGGCAAGCAGGTATTCGGGCTTTCCATCGTGGTGTCGCGCGGACGCACCGTGCTCCTCGCGGATACCCAGGTGCATGAGCGCCCGACGGTGGCGCAGCTCGCCGATATCGCCGTGCAGGCCGCGGCCAAGGCGCGCCAGCTCGGCTACGAGCCGCGGGTGGCCCTGTGCTCCTTCTCGAGCTTCGGCAATACCCAATACGCGCGCGCCGCCGAGATTCGCGCCGCCGTCGCCGAGCTCGACCGGCGCAAGGTCGATTTCGAATATGACGGCGAGATGGCCGTCGACGTCGCGCTCGACCCCGAAGTGATGAAGCTTTATCCGTTCTGCCGCCTCTCGGGACCGGCCAACGTTCTCATCATGCCCGGCCTCCACGCCGCCAACATCGCCGCGAAGCTGCTCCAGAAGGTCGGCGGCAGCACCGTGATCGGCCCGCTCCTGATCGGGCTGGAAAAGCCGGCCCAGATCGCCCCTCTCGGCACGACGCTTTCCGAGCTCGTCAACCTCGCGGCCTTGACGGCGCATGGCGTCGTCGACTGACCGGACGCATCACCCGCGACGACTTCCGGATCGCGCGGACATCCGCGGCGCCTTGCATGCGCACCAGGTTTGGCGGAGAGTTGGAGCGCCATGGCGCACCCCTTCGCCCTCTCCAACGGCCTCGTCGGAACGATTGCGCTCCTCGCGTCGCCAGCGGCGCTCGTGCTGCTCGCCCTCGGCGCCTTCGGCGCGCTCGAGCCGGGCGTCGCGGTTATCGCCGTCCTCGTCGATGTCGCGCTGACCGCGGCGGTCGCCCGGCCCCTGGTGCTGGGCGTCGCCCGGCTCACCGCCTATCTCGACGGGCTCGCGGAAGGTCGGCAGGAGGCGCAACCGAGCCCCGTATGGCCGCCCTTGGTGGCGGCCCTCGCAGTAGCCGTCGGTCGCGTGAGGCGGCGATGGCAGCAGAGGCGCGACGAGCTCTCGGGGCGGATCGCGACCCTGGATGCCATGCTGGACAGCCTGCCAGATCCCTTCCTGATGCTCGACAGCCATCAGCGTGTCCTCCGCGCCAATGCGGCGGCGCGGGAGTTGCTCTCGGTGTCGCCTGCGGGACGCGAGCTCTCGAGTATGCTGCGCATGCCGGCCCTCATCGAGGCGGCGCAGGCCGCCATTCGCCGCGGCGCGGGCGCGCGGGTCAGCTTCGAGCTGGCAAGTCCCGTGCGGCGCTCCTTCATCTGCCGGGTCGAGCGCCTCTCCGGGCTCACCGGCGACGAGGCCGCCATCGTCATGGTCATGCATGATCTGACCGCGGAAAAGCGCGCCGAGCAGATGCGCGCCGACTTCGTCGCCAATGCGAGCCACGAGCTGCGCACCCCCCTTGCCACGCTTCTGGGCTTCATCGAGACCCTGCAAGGCCCCGCCAGCGCGGATCCGGAAGCGCGCCGGCGCTTCCTCGGCATCATGCAGGAGCAGGCCGGCCGCATGTCGCGACTCGTCGACGATCTCCTGTCGCTCTCACGGATCGAGCTTCGCGAGCACACGCCACCGACGGAGCCGCTCGACCTCCTCCGCGTCTTGCGCAGCGTGGCCGACGCGCTCCAGCCGCAGAGCAAGGCGCGAGAGATCACCATTGCCATGACTCTCCCCGAAAGCGGACTGCCGCCGGTGCTCGGGGATGGGGACGAGCTTGCCCAGGTATTCCAGAATCTGATCGACAATGCCATCAAATACGGCAGGCGCGGCACCGAGGTGCGCGTGGTCGCCCAACAAAGCGACCGCTGCCCCGTGCCGATCAGCCGGACCCCGCCGGGAGGCTTCGTCACGGTCGCCGTGAGCGATGAGGGGGAGGGGATCCCCCGGGAGAAGATTCCACGCCTTACCGAGCGGTTCTACCGGGTGGACGCCGCGCGGTCGCGGGAGCTCGGCGGCACCGGCCTCGGCCTCGCCATCGTCAAGCATATCGTGAACCGCCACCGCGGGGCTCTGCAGATCGAGAGCGCGATCGGGCGCGGCAGCACTTTCACCGTGTTCCTGCCGACGGCCACGGCAGGCCGCGGCGATGAGGGGACCGGAAGCAACGCCGCGCCCGGTCATGGAACCGTCACATCCCCGTCGTAAATGTGACACGAGCGGCGGCTAGGCTTGGCGGGTGCCGAGGCCCATCATGCTATAGCCGAGCCGCTTGGTGCGTCCTACCATGACCCCGGATATCCGTGTACCGCCCCCAAGCGGGCGAAGTCAGGAGAAGGCGATGGCCTCGGAGCATGTCATCAAGGCGTACGACCGGGAGCTGGATCAGCTCAACAGCAGCATCGCCCAGATGGGCGGGCTGGCCGAGGCGCAACTCGCCAATGCCATCCAGGCTGCCGTCGCCCGCGACGCCGAGCTCGGCGCCGAAACGGTTGCCGCCGATGCGAAGATCGACGCACTCGAGCAGGAAGTGCAGAACCAGGTGGTGCGGCTCCTGGCGCTGCGACAGCCCATGGCGCGCGATTTGCGCAATATCGTCGCAGCGCTCAAGGTCTCGAGCGATATCGAGCGCATTGCCGATTATGCCGCGAATGTTGCCAAGCGCGCGACGGCGCTGACCCTCGTCCCCGCCGTGCAACCGCTCTTCACGATTCCACGCATGGGCAGCCTCGCCCAGGCGCTGATCAAGAACGTGCTCGACGCCTATATCGAGCGCGACGTGGAGAAGGCTCGGCAGGTGTGGGAGCATGATGCCGAGCTCGACGAGGCCTATGCCGGCTTCTTCCGCGAGCTCCTCACCTACATGATGGAGGACCCGCGCAACATCACGCCGTGCACGCACCTCCTCTTCATCGCCAAGAACATCGAGCGCATCGGGGATCACGCCACCAATATTGCCGAGACGGTCCATTTCCTGGTGGAGGGCACGCCGTTCCGCGAGAATCGGCCCAAGGGGGATACCTCGAGCTTCACCGTCGTCACCCCGCTGCCGCCGCGGAAACCTGAAGGCAAGGCCCGGCGGGGAGATCGGAAGAGGAAGTCATAGACGCATGAAGCCCCATGTCCTGATCGTCGAGGATGAAGCGGCGCTCGTCGAGCTGCTTCGCTACAACTTCGAGCAGGAGGATTTTCGTGTCTCCACCGCCGCGGATGGCGAAGAGGCCTTGGTCATGGTCGCCGAAGAGCCGCCGGACCTCATGATCCTCGACTGGATGCTTCCGCATCTCTCCGGGCTCGAGGTTTGCCGCCAGCTGCGGCGCAAACCGGAAACCCGCGGGATTTCCGTGATCATGCTCACGGCGCGCGGCGAGGAAGGCGATCGCATTCGCGGCCTCGACAGCGGCGCCGACGACTATGTCGCGAAGCCGTTCTCCCCCCGCGAGCTGATCGCTCGCGCCCGCGCGGTCCTGCGGCGGGTCCGGCCGTCGCTCTCCGCGGAGAAGCTGGCCTTCAGCGACATCGTCATGGATCTCGCCGCCCATCGGGTCATGCGCGGCGGACGTCCCGTCCATCTCGGCCCGACCGAGTTCCGTCTTCTGCGCTATCTCCTCGAGCACCCGGGCCGGGTCTTCTCGCGGGAGCAGCTTCTCGACGCCGTGTGGGGAAGCGACGTCTATGTCGAGCTGCGCACGGTCGATGTGCATATCCGGCGGCTGCGGCGCGCGCTTAACGCGGCGAATGATGCCGATCCGATCCGCACCGTGCGCTCCGCGGGCTACGCCCTTGACGATGCCGTCGCCTGAAGAGCGAGGCGGACTTCGACGATATCGGCTTCGGTTGCCACATTGTGCAGGGTGAAGCCGAGCGCCTGGCAAAGCTTGAGCATGGCCTCATTCTCGCGCAGCACGTCGCCATAGAGCGTGCCGATGCCTCGGGCACGGGCATAGTCGACGATGCGATGCATGAGAAGCGTGCCGAGGCCAAGCCCCTTCAGATCCGAGCGCACGATAATGGCGAATTCCGCCTTCTCGTTGTCGGGATCGGCGGCGAGCCGCACCACGCCGAAGATCTCGGTGCTTCCGGGCGGCCGGTCGGGCGCGCAGAGCACGAGCGCCATCTCCCGGTCGTAATCGATCTGGGTGAGGCGCGCGGCAAAGCCGGGGCTGAGGACCTTCATCGGGGCGAAGAAGCGCATGCGCACGTCCTCGGGCGAGAGCTTCTGGAAGGCGTCGATGAAGGCCGGCGCGTCTTCCGGTCGCACCGGGCGGAGGAGAAAGCGGCGGCCGCCGGGGAGCTCGACCGTCGATTCGAGCGCCGTCGGGTAGGGCCGGATCGCGAGACGCGCCGTACCGTCGCCCGCGCGGGGCGTCACGCGGATGCGCGCGTCGAGGGCCGTCACCCCGTTTGCGTCGGCAACAAGGGGATTGATGTCGAGCTCAGCCACCTCGGCCATGTCCACCACGAGTTGCGATATCTTGACGAGCGTAAGTGCGATGGCGTCGAGGGCGGCCGGAGGTTGGTTGCGATAGCCCTGGAGCAGCCGATAGACGCGCGTGCGCGCCATCAGCTCCCGAGCGATCTTCAGGTTGAGCGGCGCCAAGGCGAGCGCCTTGTCGTCGATGACCTCGGCCGCGGTGCCGCCATGTCCGAAGAGGATGACCGGCCCGAATTGCGCATCCTCGGCCATGCCGAGAATGAGCTCGTGCCCGCCCTCGCGGCGAATCATCGGCTCGACCGTGAAGCCTTCGAGCCGCGCCTTGGGGTGGCTCTTCGCGAGGCGGTTGAGCATCGCCTCGGCCGCGTCCTTGACCGCGGTCGGTGTGTCGAGGTTGAGCGCAACGCCGCCGACATCGCTTTTATGCGTAATGTCGGGCGAGAGGATCTTGAGGGCGCAGGGGGCGCCGAAGGCCTTGGCGATGAGCCCGGCACCCTCCGGCGTACGGGCGACGCGGGTCGCGACGGTAGGGATGCCATAGGCGGCGAGCACGTCCTTCGCTTCGGGCTCGCCGAGCCACCCGCGTCCGGCGGCGAGCGCCGTCGCGATGATCGCCCGCGCCTTTCCCGGATCAGGCGAAAACTCCGTGGGCGCTGAGGGCGGGACCTCCATCAGGAGATCCTGGTTGCGCCGATAATAGACCATGTTCATGAAGGCCCGCACCGCCTGGTTTGGCGCGGCGTAGGTCGGCACGCGCGCCGCAGTAAAGAGGCGCCGCGCCTCGGCGACGGCCTCCTCGCCGACCCAGCAGGTGAAGAGATTGATCCGCCGCGCGGCGGCCGCATCGATAACCGCCTTCGCCGCCTCGGTCGAGGAGGCGATCGCCGTCGGGCAATGGAGCGCCAATATGGCGTCGACGCCACTATCCTCGAGGAGGGCGCCAAGAGCGGCCTTGTAGCGCTCCGGCGGCGCGTCGCCGATGATGTCCACGGGGTTGCCGTGCGACCAGGTCCGCGGCAGCACGCGATCGAGCCTCTCGAGAGTGGCCGGGGAGAGCGCGGCCAGGTAGCCTCCTTGCTCGATGGCGCTGTCGGTCGCCATCACGCCGATCCCGCCGCCATTGGTGAGGATGGCGAGACGGTTCCCCGCCATCGGCCGGCACATGGCGAGCGTCTCGACGGCATCGAAGAGCTCGTCGAGCTCGTAGACACGCAGCATGCCGGCGCGGCGAATGGCCGCGTCGTAGACCGCGTCCGCGCCCGCCATGGCACCGGTATGAGAGGTCGCCGCCTTGGCCCCCTCGGCGCGCCGGCCCGCCTTGACGACCAGCACCGGCTTCGCGCGCGCGGCGATCCGCGCCGCGGACATGAATTTGCGCGCCTGGGTCACGCCCTCGATGTAGAGGAGGATCGCCCGCGTTCCGCCGTCGGCGGCGAGGTAGTCGAGCATGTCGCCGAAATCGACATCGGTCATGTCGCCCAAGGAGACGAGATGGGAGAAGCCGATGCCGCGCGGCGCTGCCCAATCGATCACCGAGGTCACCATGGCACCCGATTGGGTGACGAAGGCGAGATCGCCTGGGGCGGCCGGGAGATGGGCGAAGGTCGCATTCAGGCCGATGCGGGGGACGATCACGCCGAGGCAATTGGGGCCAACGATGCGCAGGAGATGAGGGCGCGCGGCGTCGAGCACGGCCTGGCGCAGCGCACCCCCGACGCGGTCTTCGCCCTCGCCGAAGCCGGCGGTGATCACGACCGCAGCCTTTGTGCCGCGGCGTCCGAGATCCGCAACGATCCCGGGTACCGCCTCGGCTGGCGTCGATACGACGGCGAGGTCCGGGGTGACCGGGAGGCTGGCGATATCGGGATAGGTCAGCACGCCCTCGATCGATTGATGCTTGGGATTGACCGGCATGATCGGGCCGCCGAAGCCGGCGTGAAACAGATTGCGTGCGAGCACGGCACCGACGGAGCCGGGGCGCTGGCTCGCGCCGATGAGGGCGATTGAGCGCGGCTTGAAGAGGCAATCGAAGTTGCGGATGCTCATGGGAGACCTTCCGCCAAGATCGGGTGAGATATCGCCTGCGTCACATCGTCAAGGCTGCGCCGCGAGGAGACGGCGATAGACCGAGGCCACCTCGGCGCCGAAGCAGCAGAAGACCACGCGCTCGATCGTGGGGCTGTGCGTGAGCTCGTCGCGGACGGTGCCTATGGCGATCTCGGCGGCGCGCTGAAGGGGAAAGCGATAGATCCCCGTCGAGATCGCCGGGAAGGCGATGCTGCGCGCACGCTTCTCGCCCGCAAGTTCCAGCGCCGTGCGGTAGCAGGAGGCGAGGAGCGCATCCTCGCCCTTGCCCCCGCCTTGCCACACCGGGCCGACGGCGTGGATCACCCAGGCGGCGGGCAGCCTGTAGCCCTTCGTCGCCTTGGCCGATCCGGTCGGACAGCCGCCAAGCGCACGGCACTCGGCGCGAAGCTCCGGTCCGGCCGCGCGATGGATGGCGCCGTCGACACCGCCGCCGCCGAGCAGCGTGGTGTTCGCGGCATTGACGATGGCGTCGACCGCGAGTTTGGTGATGTCTCCTTCGACGACGTCGAGCCGCGCCATCGCGCCTCCCTGGCCGTCAATGCACGAGCGCGTCCTCGCTCGGCTGGAACGCAAGGTCGAGGTCC
This sequence comes from Alphaproteobacteria bacterium, assembly GCA_035294245.1. Classification (GTDB taxonomy): domain Bacteria; phylum Pseudomonadota; class Alphaproteobacteria; order JACZXZ01; family JACZXZ01; genus DATGLG01. The sequence continues at coordinate 74,796 of DATGLG010000004.1, forward strand.
TGCGCCACCGCCTTGTGGGTGATGCGGCCCCGATGGACGTTGAGCCCGTTGCGCAGGTGCCGGTTGTCGGCAAGGGCTTGGCGGAAGCCCTTGTCGGCGAGCGCAAGGGTGAAGGGAAGCGTCGCATTGTTGAGGGCAAAAGTCGAGGTGCGCGCCACCGCGCCCGGCATGTTGGTGACGCAATAATGCACGACCCCCTGCTCGACATAGGTGGGGTCAGCATGCGTGGTCGGCTTGCTCGTCTCGAAGCAGCCGCCCTGGTCGATGGAAATATCCACCATGACCGAACCGCGCCGCATCCGACCCACCATCTCGCGGCTGACGAGCTTGGGCGCCGCAGCACCGGGGACGAGCACGGCGCCGATCACGAGGTCGGCCGAGAGCACCTGCTGCTCGATCGCGTCGACCGTCGCAAACATGGTGTGAAGCTTGGCGCCAAATTGGAGATCGAGCTCGTAGAGGCGCCGCAGCGACTTGTCGATCACCGTGACATGCGCCTCGAGTCCCATGGCCATGCGCGCGGCGTTGGTGCCCGAGACGCCGCCGCCGATGATCACCACCTTCCCCGAGAGCACGCCGGGCACCCCGCCAAGCAGGATTCCCGACCCGCCTTGCTCCTTCTCGAGGCAATGGGCGCCGACCTGGATCGACATGCGGCCCGCCACCTCGCTCATCGGCGCGAGGAGGGGGAGCCCGCCCGCATCGTCGGTCACGGTCTCGTAGGCGATCGCGGTGCAGCCGGACTCGATCAGGCCCTTAGCCTGCTGAGGATCGGCGGCGAGATGGAGATAGGTGAAGAGCACCTGGCCGTCGCGCAGCATCTTGCATTCGCGAAGCTGCGGCTCCTTCACCTTCACGACGAGGTCGGCGGCGCGGAAGACGTCCGCGGCCGTGCCGGCGATGGTCGCCCCCGCCGCGCGATAGGCGTCGTCGTCGAAGCCGATGCCAGCGCCCGCCTGCGTCTCCACGATCACCTGGTGCCCGTGATGGACGAGCTCGCGCACGCTCGACGGCACGAGGCCGACGCGGTATTCGTGGGTCTTGATCTCCTTGGGCACGCCGACGCGCATGGCTGACTTCCTCCTGTTGTTGGCGCGCGGGAGTATGGCGTTCGCTCACGCCGTGGTAAAGATCAGAACGACATCATGCCGAAGGGTGAAAACGGCTTTCACGCGCGCGCGGAAGGGGGCGACGTTGGCATCCCTTGTCGCCCCCTTTCCAGGAAAAACGGCGGAATCCGGGGCGGTCGAGGGGGGCGACTTTGACATCCATTGTGGAGGAATCGCGATGACGATCGACTGGCGCCGGTTTCGCGCCCTCACCTTCGACTGCTACGGCACGCTGATCGACTGGGAATCCGGAATTCTTTCCGTCTTGCGTCCCTGGGCCGCGAAACAGGGAATCCGGAGCGACGACGAGGCGCTGCTCGCCGATTTCGCCGCGGCGGAATCGCGCATCCAGACGGCGACTCCGGCGCTTCTCTATCCCCGGGTGCTCGCCGAGACCTTGAAGGCCCTCGGCGTCAAGCACGGGGTTGCCGTGGGCGAGGAGGAGGCGCGCGGCGCCGGCGCCTCGGTACCGGACTGGCCGGCCTTCCCCGACAGCCCCGGGGCGCTTGCCTATCTCAAGAAGCACTACAAGCTGGTGATCGTCTCGAACGTCGACCGCGCCTCCTTCGCCTATAGCAACAAGCGGCTCGGCGTCGTCTTCGACGCCATCGTGACGGCGCAGGATGTCGGCAGCTACAAGCCCAATCCCAACCACTTCCATGCGGCGTTCCGGCGCCTCGCCGAGATGGGGATCGCGCAAGGCGAGATCCTCCACGTCGCGCAGAGCCTGTTCCACGACCACGTGCCGGCCAAGGCCCTCGGCATGACGACGGTGTGGATCAACCGCCGCGCCGGCAGGCCCGGCTGGGGCGCAACGCGCCCGCCGGAGATGCCGGTCCAGCCCGATGCGGAGTTCCCGAGCCTCGAGGCCTTCGCGGCGGCCCATCGCGCGGCCGTGAGGGGTGCCGCTTAACCGACGCGGGGCTGGGCCGCGGCGAGGGTCGCGCGCCGCTCGCGGCGCATCAGCCAGAGCAGCACGAGGAGCCCGGGCACGCCGAGCAGCGTGCTGAGGGTGAAGAAGCTGACCCAGTCCATGCGGTCGGCGAGCCATCCCCCCGTCGAGGAGAGCAGGGTGCGGCCCACCGTGGCGAGCGAGGAGAGGAGCGCGTATTGGGTCGCGGTGTGGCCGCGGCTGCATAGGCCGGAGAGATAGGCGACGAGGGCGGCCGAGCCCATGCCGCCGGTGATGTTCTCGGCGGCGATGGTGACGGCGAGCATGGCGACGTCGTGGCCCGCGACCGCCTGGAGCGCGTAGGTGAGGATGGTCGCCGATTGCGCGACGCCGCAGATGAGCAGGCTCGGGAACATGCCGAGGCGCGTCACCATGAGGCCGCCCAGGAAGGCGCCGAGGAGTGTTGCGAAGAAGCCGAAAATCTTGCTCACGCTCGCGATCTCCGCGAGGGAGAAGCCGAGATTGATATAGAGGGGATTGGCCATGATGCCGGCGACGGCGTCGCCGAGCTTGTAGAGGAGGATGAAGAGGAGGATGGCGCCCCAATTGCCGTGGCGCATGAAATCGGCGAAGGGCTCGAGGAGATGGGCGCGCAGCCAGGCGCCAAACCAGCCGGGCGCGCGCGGGCTCCCTCCGCCGCGGCCACGCCCTGCGGCCGGCTCCGGATTGGCGAGCACCGTCGCGATGCCGACGGACATGAGCAGGCCCATCACCAGATAGGCCGAGAACCAGCCGAAGCGCCCGGCGATGATGAGGGCGCCGGCGCCCGCCATCAGCATGCCCAAGCGATAGCCGATCTGCACCATGGTGGCACCGGCACCCTGCTCGTCGGGCTTCAGGATCTCGACGCGATAGGCGTCGATCACGATGTCCTGGCTCGCGGAGAGGAAGGCGACGAGGACGGCCAAGGCGGCGGTCAAGAGCGGCTCCGCCTTGGGCGTGAGGCTGCCCAGCGCCACCACGGCCGCGGCGAGGAGGAGCTGCACCGCGATCATCCAGCCGCGCCTTTGGCCGAGCCGGCCGAAGAGGGGCAGGCGAATCCCGTCGATGAGCGGCGACCACAGGAACTTGAAGGAATAGGGCAGGCCGACCACGGCGAAGAGGCCGATCGAGGTCTTGCTCACACCCTCGGTCGCGAGCCAAGTGCTCAAGGTCGAGAAGGTGAGGAGGAGCGGCAACCCGCTCGAGAAGCCGAGCGCCAGGATGGCGAGCACGCGGCGATCACGGTAGAGGGCGGCGGCGTCAAGCCAGCTGCGGATCGTCAAGAAGAGCCTCGTCGCGCAATCATCGGCGCGCGAATGATAGGATGGGGCGATAGGGAACGCCAGCCGCGCCGAGCGTCCCCGCGCAGCCGTCGCTGCCGCGACGCTCGCGCGTCCGTGCGTGCCGTGCGCAGGTTCACATGCCGGATCGTGAAAACCTCATGAACCATGCCGGTTCGGATGACCGCAAGGTCCCAGCCCGCCTCGATCCCGCGCTATTCGCGTTCTGGCGCAGCGAGGGCGGCGGCGCCCCGAAGAGGCCGTGGAAATTCGGGTGGAAGGCCGCGATCGCCGTCCTTGCCCTGATGGCCGCCGCCGCAGCCTTCGGCGATTGGGTGTTCTCCTTCGCCATCTTCAACACCGGCGTGCTTCTTCCCGGGGACCTCACGTTGACGCGGCCCGGGCCCGACGTGCCGCCGGCGATCGCCGCCTTTGCCGGCATCTGGGCCGGCGATCGCTGGGACGGGACGGTGCCCCATGCGCTCGTGGTCGAGCGCGTCGGCGCCGATGGCGCGGCGGACGTGATCTATGCCCTGGGCTCGGACTGGGCGTCCCACGAGGTGCACAGCTATCAGCGCCTGCATGGCGAGATCGTGAACGGGCATCTGGGATTCGTCCTTCCCAACACGCACCAGAGGGTCGATTACAGCTTCGCCGCCGGCGGCCGGCTGCTCGGCCGCGCCACGACCCCCTATGGCTGGCGCAGCTATGTCCTCCTCAAGCGCATCGCCGCCCCCGATCTCGCAACGGCGCTCGCGGCGGCGCGGCGGCGCTCCGATCCCCTCTGGCAGGAGATTCGTATCCCGGAAGAGGCGCGGGTCGGCGCCGCCGCGGGGCAACGCATCGAGCTGCGGGCGACCCTCTATCGCTCGCCGCTTCCCGGGCGCCGGCCGCTCATCATTCTCAACCACAGCTCGCCCAATGACGATGACGCCAAGGCCGGCGAGACCCTCCGCTTCGAGGACCAGGCGCGCTATCTCCTTGCCCTCGGCTATTCTGTGGTGGTGCCGATGCGCAAGGGGCGCGGCGGCTCGGGCGGGCCGATGGAGGAGGCCGCGGATCTCTCGGACCGGCCTGCGCCGCGCCTGCAATTGGCGTCGGGGCTCGAGGATATCGACGCCGCCGTCGACGCCATGGCGGCGCGGCCCGATGTCGATCCCGCGCGCATCGTCGTCGCCGGATACGGGCGCGGCGGGCTGCTGTCGGTCGCCTATGCCGCGCGCCATCCGGGCAAGGTGGCGGGAGCGATCAATTTCTCCGGCGGCTGGTGGCCGGCAGGCGACAAGCGCGCGGCCCTCGACGCCGAGACCTTCGCCGCGGCCGGCCGCAGCGCCGCCGTGCCGATGCTGTGGCTCTATGCCGATGACGATCCCGACTACCCCTTGAGCGATGTGGCGCGGAACTTCGACGCCTTTCGCGCCAATGGCGGCCGCGGCCTCCTCTTCGTCATCCGCGACGTGCGGGTGCGCAACATCCGCGTCTTCTTCTGGACGGCGAAATGGGAGGGGGTGGTGCGCGATTATCTGCGCGACGTGGTTGGACCGGGCTGAGGCGGTCCTCGCGGGCCAGCTCAGGCGCCACGGGCTCTCCGCGCGGCGACGTTCACGATTCCGTGACGGCTCACAACGCGCTGGACCTTTTCTTGATTTTTGATAAGATCACGAGGTCCGACGAGCATAGACGAGCGTACTTCCTCCCCCATACACACCCACCTCGCCCCGTCCCCCTCTGGCGGGGCTTTTTTTGCCTCAGCCGGCGGGCTTGCTGCCACCCATCGGCAACGCAGGCCAGGGCGCCGTCGCCGCGGCGCGCCGCAGCCTGGCGGGGCGGGCAGGGCACGTCCCCATAGGAGCAGAAGACGCAGCAATCGCCGGGCTTGGGGCGGAGCCGCGCCCCGCAGGCGGGGCAGTCATAGAAGAAGAGGCAGGCATCGACGGGCATCGTCGCGACCGTCGCGGCGCCGCAACGGGGGCAGGTGATCGTCGACGTCAGGATCAGCTCGGAGTCAGGCATAGGCATAGCCGAAACAGAGGAGGACCAACCCGAGCAACAGCCCCGCCATCGTCACGCGGCGAAGTGCGGGCGAAGATCGCCAATCTGCGCGCCATGGCGAAGGCCCTTGCCGGCGCTTAGCGACGCCGAGTTCGGCGAGGCGTCCCGCTGCCCAGTGATCGAGCCACTGGCCGTCTTCGCTTAGAGGCGTGCAAATCTGTTCTCGAGAATGCGCCGCGCCGAGATGGACCAGCATCACCATGTCGCTGGGCCTCATGCGGTAGAGATGGTGTGCCACAAAGACAATCGTCAGGTCAGCAATGGCGAGTTTGATCTGATGGCCCCAGGCGCGCCGCCGCGATATCCTGGTAAGCCTCTGATCTGAAGGAAATTCTTATTTTGGATTGTTTCGTCTATTTCGAATTCTTCGATTATTGCGTTTGCTTCAATTTTCTGGTATAAGGGCGTTGCTCGACAGGAGGGAGCAACCATGACTGCGTTGTTGAAGAGGGACGAGACTGTCGTTCCGAGCGAGGAGGATTCTAGGGTCGCGGCAGAGTCGAGTCGCATTCTCGCGCCGACAACCGCTCGGAATGAGGAGTTGCGCGTTCAACTGGAAGACGGTCAGACGGTTGTTTTGCCACGGGGCGCCAGTCGCCTCTTGTCTTATCTTTTGACAGAGATGGGGCGCGGTAATGCCGTCACAATCATTCCAATTCATGCCGAGCTCACCACACAAGAGGCTGCGGATTGCCTAAACGTCTCTCGTCCGTACTTGATTGGCTTATTGGACCAGGGGCTGATCAAGTATCGAAAAGTGGGCACGCATCGCCGAATAAGATTTGAGGACTTACAGGAATTCAAAGCTTCGGCAGAAAGGGCGAGCAAGAAGGCGTTGGACGAATTGGCGGCACAGGCGCAGGAACTAGATATGGGCTACTGAAACGGCTCACTACTCCGTCATCTTCGACGCTTGCGTTCTCTATCCAGCGCCGTTGCGAGATCTGTTGATGCAGCTCGCAACGGCAAATCTCTTTCGGGCCAAATGAACCGACCAAATTCACGAAGAGTGGATGCGCAGCCTCTTGGAAAAACGGAAGGACCTAGAGCGCGAGCAGTTGGAGCGCACATGTCGACTCATGAATGAGGCTGTTTTGGATTGTCTTGTGAAAGGCTACGAAGCCCTCATTTCCACCGTGGAGTTGCCCGACGGCAATGATCGCCACGTCATGGCAGCCACCATTCACGCTCGCGCAGATGCGATCGTGACTTACAATCTCAAGGACTTTCCGGCGATAATTCTGGCGCGTCACAATTTAGAGGCCATACATCCTGACGAGTTCATCAATTACCAGATCGACATTGATGAGGCGGCGGTGGTGGGAGCCGCAAGGGCCTGTTGTGAAAGACTCAAAAACCCGCTGAAAACGGGTAGGGACTATCTTGAGACGTTACAGTCCCTATCGCTCCCCAAGACCGCTGCTGCGCTGAAAAAATTTGAGGAAGTGATCTCCCCCATTGATCCAGCTAGCGACGAGTCGTCCAGAGCTGGTGCTACCCAGGGCCCTGGCAAGGTTGTACCACTTCGCGGCCGCGCTGCCCCCTGACTGAGGGCCACACCGAAGTGCTTGGTCATAAGCCGCAAAAGGCGACATCGCGCGTTGTGAGGGGTTCGGCGATCTGCCGAGAGCGACAATAAAAGCCGGTTGCGCCGCCGCTGCTCACCCCGCCTGCCGCGCCCGCTCCTCCTTCTTGCGCATATGGGGATCGAGGTGGCGCTTCCTGAGGCGGAAGCCGTCGGGCGTCACCTCGACGAGCTCGTCGTCGTCGATATAGGCGATTGCCTGCTCAAGTGACATCTGGCGCGGCGGCGTCAGGCGCACCATCTCATCCTTCGCGGTGGTGCGGATATTGGTGAGCTGCTTCCCCTTCAGGGGATTGACCTCGAGGTCGTTGCCGCGGCTGTGCTCGCCGATGATCATGCCCGAATAGATGCGCGTGCCGGGGCCGATGAAGAGGGCGCCGCGCTCCTCGAGATTCCATAAGGCATAAGCGACGGCGGCGCCGTCGGCGATCGAGACGAGCACGCCGTTGCGCCGCCCCTGGATCGGCCCCTTGTAGGGCGCATAGCCGTGGAAGAGCCGCGAGAGCACGCCGGTGCCGCGGGTATCGGTCAGGAACTGGCCCTGGTAGCCGATGAGCCCGCGCGACGGCACGAGCATGGTGATGCGCGTCTTCCCGCCCCCCGAGGGGCGCATATCGGCGAGCTCGCCCTTGCGCGAGGAGAGCGCGTCGATGACGACGCCGGTATAGGCGTCGTCGACGTCGATCAGCACCTCCTCGATCGGCTCGAGGCGCTGGCCCGTCGTGGCGTCGGCCTTGAAAATGACGCGCGGGCGGCTGATGGAGAGCTCGAAGCCCTCGCGGCGCATCGTCTCGATGAGGACCCCCAATTGCAGCTCGCCGCGCCCGGCCACCTCGAAGGCGTCCTTCTCCTCGCTCTCGGTGACGCGGATCGCCACATTGCCTTCCGCCTCGCGCTCCAGGCGCGCGCCGATCTCGCGCGAGGTGAGCTTGCTCCCCGCCTTGCCGGCGAGCGGGGAATCATTGACCGAGAAGGTCATGGCGATGGTCGGCGGATCGATCGGCTGGGCGGCGAGCGGTACGGTCACCTCGGGAGCCGCCAGGGTGTCGGCCACTGTCGTGCGCGCGAGTCCGGCCACCGCGATGATGTCGCCGGCGGCGGCCTGCTCGATCGGCACGCGCTCGAGCCCGCGGAAGGCGAGGAGCTTCGTCATGCGGCCCTGCTCGATCACATTGCCGTCGCGGTCGAGCGCCTTGACCGGCATGTTCACGCGCGCAACGCCGCTGTGGATGCGCCCGGTGAGCACGCGGCCGAGATAGGAATCGTATTCGAGCGTGCTCGCCAGCATGGCGAAGGGCCGGTCGGGATCGGCCTGGGGTGGGGGCACATGGGCGATGAGGAGCTCGAAGAGGGGCGCCATGCTCTCGCGCGGGCCGTCGAGGGCGGGAGCCGCCCAGCCCTCCCGCGCCGAGGCGAAGAGCACCGGGAAATCGAGCTGCGCCTCGCTGGCGTCGAGGGCAGCGAAGAGATCGAAGATCTCCTCATGCACCTCGTGGGCGCGGGCATCGGGCCGGTCGCACTTGTTGATGAGGACGGCCGGACGCAAGCCGAGGCGCAGCGCCTTGGAGAGCACGAACTTGGTCTGGGGCAGCGGCCCCTCGGCGGCATCCACCAGCACCACGGCGCCGTCGACCATGTCGAGGATGCGCTCGACCTCGCCGCCGAAATCCGCATGGCCCGGCGTGTCGACGATGTTGAGGCGCACGCCGCTCCAGGTGACCGAGGTGCACTTGGCGAGGATGGTGATGCCGCGCTCGCGCTCGAGATCGTTGCTGTCGAGCGCGCGCTCGGCCATCGCCTGATTGGCGCGCACCGCACCGCTCTGGCGCAGCAGCACATCGATCAGGGTCGTCTTGCCGTGATCGACATGCGCGATGATCGCGAGATTGCGGATGTCCTTGCGCTGATCCATGCGCGTTCAGATAAGCTGCGCGCAGAGTTCCGCAAGAGGACGCGCCGGGCGCGCGCCGATATGGCCGATCACCTCGGCGGCGCAGAGCGCGCCGAGGCGCCCGCACGCGGCGGGATCGTGGCCCTGGGCGTAGCCGTGGAGGAAGCCCGCCGCATAGAGATCGCCGGCACCGGTGGTGTCGAGCACCTGGGCCGGCGCCGCATCGATGACATGGACGTCCTTGCCATTGAGGACGACCGAGCCCTTCTCGCTGCGCGTGAGGGCGGCGATCTCGCAATGGCCGCGCACCGCGCGCATCGCCGCGTCGAAATCGGGCGACTGGTAGAGGGCCATGATCTCCTGCTCGTTGGCGAAGAGGATGTCGACATGGCCGGCGACGAGCTCGCGGAACTCGGTGCGGTGGCGCTTCACGCAGAAGGGGTCGGAGAGCGAGAGGGCGACCTTGCGGCCATGAGCATGGGCGATCTCGCAGGCCTTGAGGAGGGCCTCCTTCGCGCGCGGCGGATCCCAGAGATAGCCTTCGAGATAGGTGACCTTGGCGGCGGCGATGAGCGCCTCGTCGATGTCTTCGGGGCCGAGCTCGACGCAGGCGCCGAGGAAGGTCTGCATCGTGCGCTGCGCGTCGGGGGTGATGAAGACGAGGCAGCGCGCGGTCGCGGCGCCGAAGACGGCGGGCGGCGTGGCGAAATGCACGCCGAGCGCGCGGATATCGTGGGCGAACACCTCGCCGAGCTGATCGCGCTTGACCTTGCCGATGAAGGCGGCGCGGCCGCCCAATGAGGCGAGCCCTGCGATGGTATTGGCGGCGGAGCCGCCCGAGCACTCGATCGCCGCGGCCATATGGGCGTAGAGCGTCTCCGCGGCGGATGCATCGACCAGCGTCATGGCGCCCTTGACGAGGCCGAGCTTCTCGAGGATCGCGTCCTCCGCATGAGCGAGCACGTCGACGATGGCATTCCCGATGCCGACGACATCGAAGCGCGTGCCGTCGGATGCTGTCGCAGCCACTCCCGGCTCCCTCGTGATTTGCGAATGCTGGCTGATCTTCAGGCCGCGCGCAGTATAGTCAGGCAAAAGCCGCCCGCAAGTCCGGGTTTTTACGCGCCATCCACCCGTCGCCATTTGCCGAGTCTCCCGCCCATGCCCACCGACATCGCCCGCGCGGCCGCCCAGCTCACCGACCCCCGCATCCGCGGCGTGTTGGCGAAGAGCCTCGCCGGCACGCTGATCATCTTCGTCCTGCTCTGGGTCGGGATCGGCTATCTCCTCGCGCATCTCGTCCTCTCGCAAGCCTGGCTGCACTGGATCATCGAGATCCTGGGCGGCCTCGCCACCCTCGTTCTTTCCTGGCTGCTCTTTCCCGGCATCGCGGGGATCGTCGTCGGCTTCTTTCTCGACAGCGTCGCCGAGGCCGTCGAGGCGCGACATTACCCCGGCCTGCCCGCGGCGCGACCCCAGCCCCTCGCCGAGCTCCTGCGCGAAGGCCTTCGTTTTGCCGGCGTCAGCATCCTCCTCAACCTTGTCGCGCTCCCCGTATATTTATTGATCCCTGCGGTAAATCTGTTTGTTTTCTATGGCTTAAACGGGTATCTTCTGAGTCGGGAGTATTTCGAGCTGGTGGCCGTCCGGCGGCTCGCGCCCTCGGAGGCGCGGCGGTTGCGACGGACCTATCCGGGCCAGATTCTCCTCATGGGGGTTCTCATCGCGTTCCTGCTGACCGTGCCGGTGGTGAATCTGATCGCGCCCGTGTTCGCGACGGCCCTCATGGTCCATGTCTATCACCGCCTCGCGGGAACACCGCGCGGCAGGCGCGCGCCATAGGCGCCCCATGCCGGGGCCGGCGCAAAAACCGAGCGGGTCAGGGACTGGAGCACAGATTCGACCGCAGGAGAGACGAGGTCCCCGATGATCTTCCGACGCAAGAAGCCCCTCAGCAATTTCGAGATGCCCCGACCGGAGTCCCACCTGATCGAGGACGACGATCCGGACCTGCCGCCGCTGCGGTCGATGCCGCGCGGGCTCGTCACCGAGACCGGGCTCGCCCGGACGGCGGCGGGCGGCACCCCGACCGGCGGCGCCGTCCCGAGCGCGACGCCCTCGAGCACCGCGAAGACCCCGATACCGCCGCCACCGCCGCGCGCAACGCCCGAGGGCGTCCGCCGCATCGGCGAGGCGGCTCCCGCGCCGCGCAAGCCGGGGGGCGAGGCGGCCGACGCGGCGACGGAGGGCAAGAAGCTGATCGTCGGCCGCGATATCTGCCTCAACGGCCAAATCACCGCTTGCGAGCATCTTGTCGTCGAAGGCCGCGTCGAGGCGGCGCTCACCGACTGCCGCAAGATCGAGATCGCCGAATCCGGCAGCTTCAAGGGCTCCGCCGAGATCGAGAGCGCCGAGATCTCCGGCCATTTCGAGGGAACGCTCACCGCGCGCGGGCGTCTGCTGATCCGCGCTAGCGGTCGCGTCAATGGCGATGTGCGCTACGGCCGTCTCGAGATCGAGCCGGGCGGCGAGATCAATGGCGACATTCGCAGCCTGGGGGTTGCGGCGGCAACACCCCTCCGGCGCGAGACGACGGGCCTCGGCGAGACGATCCCGGCGATCGCGAGCGAATAGCGTGACCGCCGGCCGCTCGGCATCCCATCGGCTCAACGGCACGGCAAGGCTCGGCAGAGGATAGCGGGCGCGGTATCGTGGGGGACGAAACGATCAAGGCGAGGCGCCGATCACGCTGCGGGCTCGGCGTGATCGGCCTCGCCCTCCTTGCCCTCACCGGCTGCGCCGCCACGGATCCCGCGGCAGCGCCCCTGGCATTGCCGGGCTATCACCTGGCCGGGATGCCCTATGGGCGGCTCAGCGACGGCGCGCTGCCGCTGCGCGATTTCGAGATCCGTCAACTCTTGTCACAGCGCGCCGCGGCCGCGCCACCATCCGCGGCGGCCGAGCCGCCGGCGCCGGTCCCCCCACCAGCTTCGGCGCCGCCTGCCGCGGCGGCTAATACAACATCCCAGCTCGCAGCCCTGCCTCCGGCCGCGCCAGCGCCGACCGCCCCGCCGGCGACCGAAAGCGCCGCCGCGGCCGGTGCTGCCGGCCCGAGCCTGGCCCAGCTCAAGGGCCTGACCGCGGGCGAGCTCAAGCGGGTGCTCGGCACGCCGACGCTCTTGCGCCGCGACGGCCCGGCGCAGCTTTGGCAATATGCCGGCACCGGCTGCGTGCTTCACGTCTATCTCTATGACGATGGCGGTACCTTCCGCGTCGCCTATTCCGAGGTCCGCGTCGACGACGCCGAGATCGCCAATCCGCCCGCCTGCGTTGCGGCCAAGGCCTGGACGAGGCATCCCGCGGCACCGGTATCGGCGCAGACGAGCCCCTAAATCCTGCGGCCGCGGCCCGCGGCCGCTCCTTTTCCCCGCGTTAACCAATCCGAAACGCCGGCGCGGGATCATCGAGGGAATGCCGGTGCAAACCACGAATGGGCCAGCCGTGACCCAGGATGTCGCCAACTCCGGTGCCGCCGGCGCCGGCGGGCACGGAATTCACTGCGGCACCGACCCGGCGATCGTCACCAACGCGGCGGTGCTGGCCTTCTACGAGTACTGGCTCCGGCTGCGCGGCGGGCGGCGATTTCCGGCCCGCGCCGATATCGACCCCGTTCATATCCCCCGCCACCTCTCGGGCATCCTTCTCCTCGACGTGCATTACGACCCCCTCGACTTCGAATACCGCATCCTCGGCGAGGAGGTGATCGCCCGCCTCGGCGACTTGACCGGGCGACGGGTGCGGCAGACGGCGCTCATCAACATCACCTCCTCCGCCTATCGCAATTACTGCGCCGTCGTCGAATCGGGCCTGCCCCAGTTCCTCGAGGGCGAGGCGGTCCCGGCGGTGCGCAGCGACCGGCCCTATCTCATGTCGCGCGTCCACTGCCCGCTCTCCTCGGACGGGGCGACGGTCGACAAGATCATCTCCTATGTCTCGTTCCTCGAGCGCAGCGCGCGGCGGCCGCGGCCCGGCGACGGCGCGCGCTGACGATGCCGCAGGTCAGGCGACCGTCTTCGCCTTGTAGGCGCAGAGATCGCGGACGACGCAGACCGGACAATCGGGACGCCGCGCCTTGCAGACATAGCGCCCGTGCAGGATGAGCCAATGATGGGCGTGAAGCTTGTAGTGCTCCGGCACGCGGCGCAGCAGCTTCTCCTCGACCTCGAGCGGCGTCTTTCCCGGGGCTAGGCCGGTGCGGTTGCCGACCCGGAAAATATGGGTGTCGACGGCGATGGTCGGCTCGCCGAAGGCAACGTTGAGCACGACATTCGCGGTCTTGCGCCCGACCCCAGGCAGCGCCTCGAGAGCCTCGCGGCTGCATGGCACCTCGCCGCCATGGTTGCGCACGAGCATGTGGGAGAGGGCGATGATGTTCTTGGCCTTGCCGTTATAGAGGCCGATCGTCCGGATGTAGCGGCGCAACCCCGCCTCGCCGAGCTTGAGCATCTTCTGGGGCGTATCGGCGACGGCGAAGAGCGCCGCGGTCGCCTTGTTGACGCTGGCGTCCGTCGCCTGCGCCGAGAGCACCACGGCGACGAGGAGCGTATAGGGATTGATATAGCTGAGCTCGCTGCGCGGGTCGGGCCGTTGCGCGGCGAGTCGGCGGAAGAACTCCTCGATGGCCGGCTTGTTCATGGCGGCGACTTTACCCGCATCGCAACCGGACCCGAAAGCCGCTTTTGCCCGGCGGCCGCGCGCCGGAGGTGGTGCCCGCCCTTTACCGCAGGCGCGGCGGCCCCATATGATGGGGCGAATGAGCGAGTCCCCGTCCCCGCCGCGGCCCGCCGGCCGCGTTTTTTTCGACGCCGTGCTGATGCCCCATCGCAGCCTGAGCCCGACGGGATTCTGGCTGCTGATGGCGCTGATCTCGGGGATCAGCTTCGTCTCGGGCATGTTCTTCGTGCTCAGAGGCGCCTGGCCGGTGACCGGTTATTTCGGCCTCGACGTGCTCCTCATCTATCTCGCCTTCAAGGCGAGCTACCGCTCGGCCCGGCTCTACGAGACGATCCGGCTGACCGAGGACGCCCTCGTCGTGGAGCGGGTCGCCCCCTCGGGCAGGCTCCAGCGCTGGAGCTTCCAGCCCTATTGGCTGCGCGTCGAGATCGACGATCCCCCGGAGCATGACAGCGCCCTCGTCCTCACCTCCCATGGACGGGAGCTCACCATCGGGGCGTTCCTCACCCCCGAGGAGCGCCTCGAGGTGGCGCGGGCGCTGCGCGACGCCCTCGATCGCTGCCGCAACGCCGGCCGCGAGGCGGCCTGGGCCGCCGATACGGGCGCCTCGCCCGCAGGCTGAGCGGCACCACCCGTTAGAATCCGAGCACGTCGCGCATGGTGTAGAGGCCGGGGGCCTTGCCCTGGGTCCAGAGGGCCGCACGCACCGCCCCCTGGGCATAGATCTGCCGCCCCCCGGCGCGGTGGGTGAGCTCGAGGCGCTCGCCCTCGCCGGCGAAGACGACCGTGTGATCGCCGACGACGTCGCCCCCGCGCAGCACGGCGAAACCGATATTCCCCGCCACCCGCGGCCCGGTATGGCCGTCGCGCGCGCGCTGAGCCACGGCATCGAGAGCGACCCCGCGGCCCTTGGCCGCGGCCCGCCCCAGGCCGAGCGCCGTGCCCGAGGGCGCGTCGACCTTGTGGCGATGGTGCATCTCGACGATCTCGATGTCATAGCGCGCATCGAGGCTGGCCGAGACCCGCTCGACGAGGGCCATGAGCAGATTGACGCCAATGCTCATATTCGGCGACCAGACGACGGCCACCCTCTGCGCCGCGAGACGGATGACCTCCTCGGCCTCGGCGCCGAGCCCGGTGGTGCCGACGACCAGCATCGTCTCATTGGCGGCGGCGAGCGAGGCATGCGCCTGGGTCGCGGCCGGCGTGGTGAAATCGATGACGGCCTCGGCGCGGGCGAAGAGGGCCGCGGCGTCGTCGCCGACCCGGATGCCGAGGGGCTCGAGCCCGGCGAGCTCGCCGATGTCGCGGCCAATCGCGTGATGGCCCGGCGCCTCGCTGCCGCCGGCGAGCCTGCACTGGGCGTTCCCCACGATTTCCCGGACCAGCATCTGGCCCATGCGGCCCGCGCAGCCGACGACACCGATCCGCATCTCCGCCATGGAAGACTCCTCCCTCGCCTGCCGTGAGTCCCGCCGGGGTTTAGCACGGGGCGGGGGCGGCCGGGAGGGCTTTTACCGCGGCGCTACTCGGTGAGGTCGTCCCAGAGCTCGCGCACCTTGGCGAAGAAGCCGGCGGATTCGGGGCTGTTCGACTTGCCGCCGCCGGCCTCCTCGAACTCGCGCAGGAGATCGCGCTGGCGCTTGCTGAGATTGACCGGCGTCTCCACCACCGCCTCGATATACATGTCGCCGCGCCCATTCGAGCGCAGTACCGACATGCCCTTGCCGCGCAGGCGGAACTGGTGGGAGGTCTGGGTGCCCGCGGGGACGTTCACCCGCGCGCGGGTGCCGTCGACGGCGGGCACCTCGATGGTGCCGCCGAGGGCGGCCGTCGTCATCGGGATCGGCACGCGGCAGAAGATGTTGGCGCCGTCGCGGCGGAAGAAGAGATGCGGCTTGATGGAGAGGAAGATGTAGAGGTCGCCCGCGGGCGCGCCGCGCAGCCCCGCCTCGCCCTCGCCGGCCAGGCGAATGCGCGTGCCGTCCTCGACGCCCGCGGGAATGGAGACCGAGAGCGTCTTCTCGCGCGCGACGCGGCCGCTGCCGTGGCAGACGCGACAGGGGTCGCGGATGACGCGGCCGGAGCCCTGGCAGGTCGGGCAGGTGCGCTCGATGGTGAAGAAGCCCTGCTGCGCGCGCACGCGCCCATGGCCGTGGCAGGTCTGGCAGGTCGCCGGCTGCGATCCACCCTCCCCGCCCGAGCCGTTGCACGACTCGCACATGACCGAGGTGGGCACGCGGACCTTGGCCTGGCTGCCGCGGAAGGCCTCTTCGAGGGTGATCTCGAGATTGTAGCGGAGATCGGCGCCCCGCGCCGCGGTCTGGCCGCGGCGGCGGCTGCCGCTGAACTCGCCGAACATCTCGTCGAAGATGTCGGCGAAGCCGCTCGAGAAATCGAAGCCCCCGGCGCGGAAGCCGCCGGCGCCGCCATTCGCCTCGAAGGCGGCGTGGCCGAAGCGGTCATAGGCGGCGCGCTTCTGATCGTCCTTGAGGACGTCGTAGGCTTCGTTGATCTCCTTGAACTTGTGCTCGGCCGCCTTGTCGCCCGGGTTGCGGTCCGGGTGATATTGCATCGCCAGCTTCCGGTAGGCCTTCTTGATGTCCTCCGGGCCAGCCCCGCGCGCGACGCCAAGCGTCTCGTAGTAATCGGCCTTGGCCATCGTCCCGTCACTCGAACATGGAGCCGCCCCGGAACCTGGACGGACCGGGGCGGCGCCGTTGTCTTACGCCTGCTTCAGCACCGGCTCAAGCAGACTTCTTGTTCTTCTCGTCATCGACCTCCTCGAAGTCGGCGTCGACCACCTTCTCGTTGGCGCCGCCGGCGCCAGAGGTGCCGCGGCCGCCGCCCGCATTCGGCTCCGCGGCGCCTGCGGAGGCGCCGCCGCCCGCCGCGGCTTCCTGAGACGACTTGTACATGGCCTCGCCCAGCTTCATGGAGGCCTGCGCCAGCGCCTCGGTCTTGCTCTTGATCGCCGCGGCGTCCTCGCCGTCCTTCACGGTCTTGAGCTCCTGGAGCGCGCTCTCGATCGCGCCCTTCTCCGCGGCCGAGACCTTGTCGCCATACTCCTTGAGGCTCTTCTCGGTCGTGTGGATGAGCGCATCGGCCTGGTTGCGCGCCTCGACGAGCTCACGCCGCTTCTTGTCCTCGGCGGAATGCGCCTCGGCCTCCTTGACCATGCGCTGGATGTCCGCTTCGGAGAGGCCGCCCGAGGCCTGGATGCGGATGGTCTGCTCCTTGCCTGTCGCCTTGTCCTTGGCCGAGACGTTGACGATGCCGTTGGCGTCGATGTCGAAGGTGACCTCGATCTGCGGCACGCCGCGCGGAGCCGAGGGAATGCCCATGAGATCGAACTGGCCGAGCAGCTTGTTGTCGGCCGCCATCTCGCGCTCGCCCTGGAAGACGCGGATCGTCACCGCGCTCTGATTGTCCTCCGCGGTCGAGAAGACCTGGCTCTTGCGCGTCGGGATCGTGGTGTTGCGATCGATGAGCCGCGTGAACACGCCACCCAGGGTCTCGATGCCAAGGGAGAGCGGCGTCACGTCGAGGAGCAGCACGTCCTTGACCTCGCCCTTGAGCACGCCGGCCTGGATCGCAGCCCCCACGGCGACGACCTCGTCGGGATTGACGCCGCGATGGGGCTCGCGCCCGAAGAAGTTCTTCACCGTCTCGATCACCTTCGGCATGCGCGTCATGCCGCCGACGAGCACCACCTCGTTGACCTCCGAGGCCTTGAGGCCGGCATCGCGGAGCGCTGCCTTGCAGGGCTCGATGGTGCGCTCGATCAGCTCCTCGACGAGAGCCTCGAGCTTGGCGCGGGTGAGCTTGATGTTGAGGTGCTTCGGCCCGGTCTGATCGGCCGTGATGAAGGGCAGGTTCACCTCGGTCTGATGCGCCGAGGACAGCTCGATCTTGGCCTTCTCCGCCGCCTCCTTGAGACGTTGGAGGGCAAGCCGGTCCTTGCGCAGATCGATGCCCTGCTCCTTTTTGAACTCGTCAGCGAGATAGTCGATGATGCGCTGATCGAAGTCCTCGCCGCCGAGGAAGGTGTCGCCGTTGGTCGACTTCACCTCGAAGACGCCGTCGCCGATCTCGAGGATCGAGATATCGAAGGTGCCGCCGCCCAGGTCATAGACGGCGATCATGCCCGAGCCCTTCTTCTCGAGACCATAGGCGAGGGCCGCAGCGGTCGGCTCGTTGATGATGCGCAGGACCTCGAGGCCGGCGATGCGGCCGGCATCCTTGGTCGCCTGGCGCTGCGAATCGTTGAAGTAGGCGGGCACCGTGATGACCGCCTGGGTCACCGTCTCGCCGAGATAGGCCTCGGCGGTCTCCTTCATCTTCTGAAGGATGAAGGCGCTGATCTGGCTCGGCGAGAACTTCTTGCCGCGCTCCTCGACCCAGGCGTCGCCATTGTCGCCCTTGACGATCTTGTAGGGCACGAGGCCCTTGTCCTTCTCGACCATCGGATCGTCGTAGCGGCGCCCGATCAGGCGCTTAATGGCGAAGAAGGTGTTCTCGGGGTTGGTCACCGCCTGGCGCTTCGCGGCCTGGCCGACGAGGCGCTCGCCATTGTCGGTGAAGGCGACGATCGAGGGGGTGGTGCGCATGCCCTCGGTGTTCTCGATGACCTTGGCCTCCTTGCCTTCCATGACGGCGACGCAGGAGTTGGTCGTTCCAAGATCGATTCCAACGACTTTTGCCATGATTCCTATCCTCTTGCGGCGGACCCTCTCGGCCTGTAGCAGCGCCGATCGGGCCCCCTGGATGATTGCCTATGAACCGTTCTCGACTGAACCGTTCGCGAAACCCTGATCGAAAGGGGTGTGGACCTCGGGGTGAGATATGGGGTGGCGACGAGGGGGCTGCAAGCCGGGGGACGGGCTCGATTCAACGGAAACCCGCCGCCAGGCCCCCTCTTGGCGTCCGGCTCCCCTCCCCGTTCCCAGGCGCCGGGACGATGACGACCGGCAGCATGACGTGGGGAGCCGAGCGAATCAAGAACCCGCGCGGACGGCGCCGTCACCGCCAAATCGCCGAAGCGACTCCCCGATACGGCGAGGGCGTCAGATCGTCGTATCGACCTTGAGGCCCGCGTCGTCATTGGCGCCGCCGCCGCTCGCGGCCTTGGCGACGCCGACCATGGCCGGACGCAGCAGGCGGTCATGGATGACGTAGCCGGGGGCGAGGACCTGCGCCACGACACCCGGCGGGTAGTCCGTCGACGGCACCTCGAAGAGGGCCTGATGAAAATTATGATCGAAGGGCTGACCCAGAGGATCGATCTTCTTGATGCCGTAGCGCTCGAACAGGGCCTGGAGCTCGCGCTCGACGAGCTCGACGCCGGCGGCGAGCTTGTCGAGGAGCGCATCGTCCTGGCGCCTTTCGGCGGGGATCGCCTCGAGCGCACGGCGCAGATTGTCGGGCGCGGTGAGCACGTCCTTGGCGAAATTGGCGATGGCGTATTTCGCGGTGTCCTCCACCTCCCGCCGGGCGCGGCGACGGGTATTCTCCGTCTCGGCCAGCGCGCGGAGGAGCTGATCCTTGAGCTGAGCCACCTCCCCTTCGAGCACGGCGATGCGCGCCTCCGCCGCGGCAGCGATGGTGGCCGCCGTCGCCTCAGCCCCAGCCCTTTCGGGGGCGTCACCGGTCGCAGCGTCGCTTTCCGGCGCAGCCTTCTCCGCCGCCTCCGGCTCGTCGTTCCTGGGCTTGCCACTCTTCGACACCGTGGAGAAAGTGGGTTCGCGACGTTCGTTCCAATCGGACATGTTCGACCTAACCTCGACTCAACCTAGTATCCGCCCGATCACCTTTGCGGTGTAGTCGACCATC
Source organism: Alphaproteobacteria bacterium (assembly GCA_035294245.1). Classification (GTDB taxonomy): domain Bacteria; phylum Pseudomonadota; class Alphaproteobacteria; order JACZXZ01; family JACZXZ01; genus DATGLG01. The sequence continues at coordinate 94,213 of DATGLG010000004.1, forward strand.
GGAATGATGCGGGCATAATTGATTCGCGTGGGCCCGATGACGCCGATGGCGCCCAGGATCTTCTCACGACTATTGCCGAAGGGCGCGATGATCATCGAGCAGCCGGCATGGGAGAACAGGTTGTTCTCCGCCCCGATGAAAATCTGGACGCCTCCCGCATGACTCGTCGCCTCGATAAGGCGCAGCAGGCTCTCCTTGGTCTCGAGGACGGCGAAAAGCGCACGAATCTTCTCGAGATCGTCGAGGACATGCACATCCTCCAGCAACTTGGACTGGCCGCGGACGATAAGCACACCGGCGGGTCCATCGCCGGACGGCACGGCCAGGCCCGCCTCCACAACCCTGCTGGTGAGCTCGTCGAGCTCGGCCCGGCGCGCCTCGAGCTCGGCCAGGATCTCCTTGCGCGCCTCGTCGAGGGTGCGCCCGGCGAGACGCGCGTTGAGGTAGTTGCTCGCCTGCGCAAGGGCGGAGAGCGGCATGCCCGGCGGCAGATCGATGACGCGGTTCTCGACCAGCCCGTCGCCGTTCACCAGCACCACGAGGGCGCGGCCGCCGCCGAGGCTCACGAACTCGATATGCTTCAACGCCGCATCGCTCTTCGGCGCCACCACGAGGCCGGCGCAATGGGAGAGGCCGGAGAGCATCTCGGTCGCCTCCTCCAGCACCTGGGGAAGGCTGCGCCCCGCCGCCTTGCACTGGCTTTCGATGGTCTGCCTCTCTTCCTCGCCGATGCCGCCGATCTCGAGCAGGCCGTTGACGAAGAGCCGCAAGCCGGCATCGGTCGGAAGCCGCCCCGCCGATGTATGGGGCGCGAAGAGCAGGCCCGCCTCCTCGAGATCCGACATCACGTTGCGGATCGTCGCCGAGGACAGGGTCATCCCCATCTGGCGCGAGATCGTGCGCGAGCCGACCGGCGCGCCCGTTTCCAGATAGCCATCGACGATATGGCGCAAGACCTCGCGCGCCCGCTCATTGATGGGAATCTCGGTGCTCAGGTCCCGGCCTTTTCCGGATGACTGGTTTACTGCAACCACACGCAATCTCCGCGCCGGCCATGCCGCGCGCCGACCGAAATCTCGTTTTCGTCTTCGCAATGGGCTGGAATGTAGTGATCGGGTCCCGGAGCGTCAATGTGGGGTGCCCGGAAGGGACACCGGCGCGGTGGACGAGGCCGGGCGACGGAGGCTAGTTTAGGGGCCGTCTTGCCCCTGCCGCTCCCAAGGATTTCCCCAATGCGACCCTCAGGCCGTGCCGCCGACGAGCTCCGCCCGATCCGACTCGAGCCGGGCTTCAGCAAATACGCCGAGGGCTCCTGCCTCGCCCGCTTCGGCGACACCCATGTGCTGTGCACCGCCTCGATCGAGGAGCGGGTGCCGCCGCATCTGCGCAACAGCGGCACCGGCTGGGTGACGGCGGAATACGGCATGCTGCCACGCTCGACCGGCCAGCGCACCGATCGCGAGGCCGCCCGCGGCCGGCAGAGCGGCCGCACCATGGAGATCCAGCGCCTGATCGGCCGCGCCCTGCGCGCCGTTACCGATCTTACCGGCTTCGGCGAGCGCTCCATTCGCGTCGATTGCGACGTGATCCAGGCCGACGGCGGGACCCGCACGGCCGCGATCACCGGGAGCTATGTGGCGCTTCACCTCGCCTTTCAGCATTTAATCAAGACCGGGCTCCTCGACCGGGTACCGCTTGCGGATCAGGTCGCCGCCGTTTCCTGTGGCATCGTCAAGGGCGTGCCGGTGATCGATCTGGACTACGTGGAGGATAGCGGCGCCGAGGCCGATGCCAATTTCGTGCTGACGGCCGCCGGGCGGATTGTCGAGATCCAGGGCACCGCGGAGAAGCACCCCTTTTCCCGCGCGGCCTTTGGGGCCCTCCTCGATCTGGCGGAAAAGGGGATCGCCGAGCTCGCCCGCCTGCAGCGGGAGGCCTTGAGGCTCCCCTGAGCGCCGAGATGCCCCGATGCCGGGATGCTCCGATGAGAGCGAAAATGCCGAGCCATCCGGCCGCCCGGCGGTTTTCCGGGGAGCGCCTCGTGATCGCCACGCACAACGCCGGCAAGCTGCGGGAGATCGGCGATCTGCTGCGGCCCTACGCCGCCGAGATGATCGGCGCCGGCGCCCTCGGCCTTCCCGAGCCGGAAGAGACGGGGACGAGCTTCGTCGCCAATGCCGAGCTCAAGGCCCGTGCCGCGGCGCGCGCGAACGGAATGCCCGCGCTCGCCGATGATTCTGGATTGGTCGTTCCGGCACTCGGTGGGGCCCCCGGCATCTATTCGGCCCGCTGGGCCGGTCCCGGGCGCGACTTCGCCGCGGCAATGGCGCGCGTCGAGGCGGAGCTGGCCGGAAAGGCGGACCGGCGCGCCCATTTCGTCTGCGCCTTGAGCCTCGCCTGGCCGGACGGCCATGTGGAGAGCGTCGAAGGCCGCGCCGAAGGTCGCCTCGTCTTTCCGCCGCGGGGCGACAAAGGCTTCGGCTATGACCCGATCTTCCTTCCGGCGGGCCACGACCTCACCTATGGGGAGATGGAACCTGCCGTCAAGCATGCGATCAGCCACCGCGCCGCCGCCTTCCGCAAGCTGATCGCGGCCTGCTTCGCCCCATGACCGAGGCGCTTGCCCGGAGGGCGGCGCGGCGCGACACCGGTGCGGCCGAGCGCCTGGCCATCTATGTCCATTGGCCGTTCTGCCTCGCGAAATGCCCCTATTGCGACTTCAACAGCCATGTCCGAGAGCGCATCGACCAGGCGCGCTGGCGGCGGGCCCTGCTGGCCGAGCTCGATCATTACGCCGAGGAAACGAAGGGCCGGAGGGTTGCGAGCCTCTTCTTCGGCGGGGGGACGCCCTCGCTGATGGCGCCAGAGACCGTTGCTGCCGTGATCGATCGCGTGCGGGCCCATTGGCCGCAGCCCGACGATCCCGAGATCACCCTCGAGGCCAATCCCACCTCGGTCGAGGCCGGGCGCCTCGCAAGCTTCGCCGCAGCGGGCGTCAATCGGATCTCTCTCGGCGTCCAGGCTCTCGATGACGACGCCCTCCGCTTCCTCGGCCGCCGCCATTCGAGCGCTGAGGCGCGCGCGGCCCTCGCCCTCGCCCATCGGCATTTCCGGCGCGTCAGCTTTGACCTCATCTATGCCCGTCCCGGGCAGACCGTCCCCGCCTGGCGGGGCGAGCTCGCTCGCGCGCTCGCCCATGCTGGTGGCCATCTCTCGCTTTATCAGCTCACGATCGAGCCGGAGACGGCTTTCGCCCAGGCCTTCGCCCGGGGCGATCTCGCTCTCCCTGACGAGTCCACGGCGAGCGCGCTTTACGAGGTGACCGGCGAAGCTCTTGCCGCGGCGGGATTCCATGCCTACGAGATCTCGAATTATGCGCGGCCGGGCGAGGAGTCGCGCCATAACCTCGCCTATTGGCGCTACGACGATTATGTGGGCGTCGGACCCGGCGCCCATGGGCGCCTTACCATCGGCGCGCAAAAGATCGCGACGCGCCAGCACCGCGCCCCGGAAATCTGGCTCGAGCGGGTCGAGCGTCATGGCCATGCCACCCAGGGCCGGGCCGAGCTTTCGGCCGAAGAGCGCCTCGAGGAGCTGCTGATGATGGGGCTGCGCCTTGCCGAGGGTGTGGGGCGCGCGCGCTTTCGGCGCGAGACGGGCGCTTCTCTCGAGGAGCGGCTGGACCCCGTGCGGCTGGCGGATCTGATCGAGGGTGGGTTTCTTGTCCTTGATGGGCAGGGCCTCCGCGCGACCACCGCCGGACGCCTGCGGCTGAACGCCATCCTCGCCGCTTTGCTCGCCTGAGGAGAGCGAAGGGCTCTATTCGCCGACGAAGCTTGCCGGGGCCGGGCTGATCACATGAGGCCCGGTCCGTTGGATCTCGAGGATGGCAAGGCCGCGCTCGTTAAGCCCGTCGGCGCGGAAGCGGAAGATGCCATCGAGCCCGGCGAAGCCATCGGGATTGGTGAGGGCCTCGGCGCTGAAATTGGGCCCGCCGGCGCTTTTGGCGAGAACCGCGGCCAGCGCCGTCGCGTCATAGCCAAGGGTGGCGATGCGCGGCGGCGCGCTGCCATAGAGCTGGGTGTAATGCTTCTCGAAATCGGCGCGCACCGCGGGATCGGGGGCGGGATACCAGCCGCCGAGCAAGGCGGGCTCCCGCCAGACATGAGGATCGTCCCACTGACCAGTGCCGAGAAGTCGGATCTTGGTGGTGTCGATGTCGTAATAGGGCAGAAGCGGCGCCAGGGCGATCAGGCGCTCGCCGCCCTCGGGCAGCATGACGGCATCGAAATTCCCGCTGTTCTTCGCGAGCTGGCGCACCGTATCGGCGGCGTCCTTGGCCGCCGGGTCATAGAGCTCGACATCGGTGACCTCTGCCCCGGCATTGCTCGCCGCCTGGCGCAGAAGATCGGCAATCGTCTGGCCGTAGACCGTATCGGGCACCACGGCCGCGAAGCGGTTGAGGCCCTGCGCGTGGGCATAGGCGACGACGCGCGCGACCTGGCTGCGCGGAAGGAAGCCGATGAGGAAGACGCCATGTCCTGCGACATGCTCGTCGGTCGAGAAGGCGACGACATTGATCCCCGCCGCCTGGGCTACCGGTGCCACGGCGCCGACCTCGGCGGAGAAGAAGGGGCCGAGGATGAGCTTGGCGCCTTGACCGATCGCGGCCTGTGCGGCTTGCGCCGCGCCTTCGGCCGTTCCCTTGGTGTCGCCCGGCAGAAGCTCGAAATTGGCGTCGCCGAGATCGAACAGGGCCAGCTGCGCGGCGTTGAGAAGCGCCTGTCCGAGTCCCGCATTCGGGCCGCTCAAGGGCAGCAGCAGCGCGACTTTCGTCCCCGCGGGCAGCCCTGGAGGCGTCGTGGCGTTCTCCGCCGGCGGCGCATTCTCGAGGGGCGCCTCGGTGACAGCGGGCGGCGGCGGGGCAACGACCGCGGGGTGCGTTTGCGCCGGTGGTCCCTTCTCGGTAAGGTTCGCCCCTTGGCAGGCGGCGAGGGCGAGCGAGAGGAGAAAGGGCGCCAGAGCAAGCGGCGCGCGACCCAGCACCGACCCGAGGATTGTCGCGAGGCGACTCAAGAAATGGCTCCAACACGGCAAGCGGAGGCAGGCGAGCCTAGCGGCTGCCCGACGCGAAGTAAACCAGAGTTGCGGCCGCATCCTCATGATCCCGCCGAGGCTGCGTCCGAGGCGCCGCGCCGGCTGGCCCCGGGGCTTCATCTCGTCGCGACGCCGATCGGCAATCTCCGCGACATCACCTTGCGCGCCCTCGACACCTTGCGCGGTGTCGACCTTATCGCTTGCGAGGATACCCGCGTCACGGGGCGCCTCTGCGCCGCTTATGGCATCACGGCGCCGCTGACGCCCTATCACGAGCACAACGCGGCGCGCGCGCGGCCGCTCTTGATCGAGCGGCTCAAGGCGGGCGCGCGCATCGCCCTCGTCTCCGACGCCGGCACGCCGCTCGTCTCCGATCCGGGCTACAAGCTGGTAGGTGCGGCGATCGCCGCGGGGATCTCCGTCACCGCGGTCCCCGGCCCATCGGCACCGGTGACGGCATTGGCGCTCTCCGGCCTTCCGACGGACCGCTTTCTCTTCGCGGGCTTCCTGCCGGCCAAGCCGGCACAGCGACAGAAGACCCTCGCCGTCCTCGCCGCGGTGCCGGCCACGCTGCTGCTGTTCGAGACGGCGCCGCGGCTTGCCGCGGCTCTCGTCGACATCGTTGCCATATTGGGCGATCGCCCGGCGGCAATCTGCCGCGAGCTCACCAAGTTCCATGAGGAGGTGCGCCGGGGCATGCTGGCCGCGCTCGCCGCCCATTACCAGGAGGCCGGGCCCCCCAAGGGCGAGCTCGTGATCGTCATCGCACCACCCGCGGCCGCGGAGGCGCCGGCGGAGGAGGCGCTTGATGCGCTCCTCACCGATGCCTTGGCAGGTGGCGGCAGCCTGCGCGATGCCGTCGACAAGATCGTCGCCGCGACGGGATTGCCGCGGCGGCGTGTCTATGCGCGCGCGCTCACCATCGGTGCGCCCCACCGCGAGCGATGAGGTCGGAAAAGCCGAGGTTGCGGCGACTTGGTGCCGCGCACGCCTCCGCTGCGCGGCGGCGGCGCGCCTATCGCCGCGGCCGCTTGTCGGAGGCGATCTGCCGCCTGGTGCTGCGGTGCAAGGGCTATCGCATCCTGGCGCAGAATTATCACAGCCCCGTCGGCGAGGTCGACATCATTGCCCGCCGCGGCGCCATGCTCATCCTCGTCGAAGTCAAGGCGCGGCAGCGCCTGGAGGACGCCGCAGAAGCCGTTGGCGCGCGGCAGCGGCAGCGCATCGCGCGCGCCGCGACGGCTTTCCTCGCGCAGAACCGGCATCTTTCCGCTTTGAGCGTCCGCTTCGACGTGATGCTGGTGCGATCTTGGCGATGGCCCCGCCACATCGCGAATGCCTGGCAGAGCGAGGAGCGCTCGCGATAGCGCCATGAGCCCGCTGTCGATCGCGCGTGACCCGGCGCGCGCTCCTTGCTTAATATAAGGGCGCATGACGCAAAGCGGGCGATCCCGGACAGAAACGGCCTTGGGCAGCGGCGAGGCGGATCCGCGCGCCTATCTGCGCGGCCTCGCCGAGCGCGCGGATAGCGAGATCGATCTTCCCGTCGCGGCGCTCGCCCTCGCGGCCCTCGACCGGCCGCACGTCTCGCTCGAGCGTTATTGCGAGCATCTGACCGTATTGTCGCGCGACGTGAGCGCGTGCGCGAAAAAAATCGCGCCGGATGAGGACACGCTTGCGCGGCGCATCGCGACCCTCAACGAGGTGATCTACGGCGGCCACGGCTATCGCGGCGACAGCCTCAATTACGACGACATCCAGAACGCCAACCTGATACGCGTCATCGACCGGCGCCGCGGCCTGCCGGTCGCCCTCGGCATTCTCTACATCCACGCGGCGCGCTCGCAGGGCTGGGAGGTGGCGGGCATCAACTTCCCCGCCCATTTCATGGTCCGTCTCCAGCATCGCGGCCAGCGCGCCATTATCGATCCCTTCAATGAAGGAACGGTGCGCGAGGTGGCAGAGCTGCGCGAGATGCTGAAGACCAGCCACGGGCAGAAGGCCGAGCTCGACCCCAGCCACTACGCCGCCGTCGGCAACCGCGCGATCCTGTTGCGCCTCCAGAACAATCTCAAGCTTCGCCTCATGCAGGGCGGCGACAATGAGAGGGCCCTCGCCGTGGTCGAAAGCATGCTGCTCTTCGCGCCTGGCGAATTCCATCTCTGGCATGATTGCGGCATGCTGCATGCCAAGATCGGGAACTTGCGGTCGGCCATCGCTGCGCTCGAGACCTTCCTCGCCCGCGTCAAGGAGGACGGGCCCCGCCACCACGCCGCGACGCTCCTTCAGCAAATTCGCACGCGGCTCAACTAGCCGGCCACGCGGGCTCCTCGCCCCCTTTTCCGGTTGGCGCGCGGCGCGGCGCGGCTATAGTTCTCCCGCGGAACCGTGCCGAGCGAGCCGGACCCGGCCTTCCAGGGAGCGCAAATGAGCCTCGCCGTCGCCATCCAGATGGACCCCATCGAAGCCATCAACATCGATACGGACAGCACCTTCGTGCTGGCGCTCGAGGCCCAGCGGCGCGGCCACGCCTTGTGGCATTACCTGCCGCAGCAGCTCGTGCTGCGGGACGGGCGCCTCTATGCCCGCGCGCGGCGCCTCGAGGTGCGGCGCGAGCGCGGCCGCCATTACACTCTCGGTGGCGAGGAAAACCTCGATCTCAGCGCCATGGACATTGTCCTCATGCGCCAGGATCCGCCCTTCGACATCGCCTATATCACGGCGACCCATCTCCTCGAGCACATCCATCCGCGAACGCTCGTGGTGAACGATCCCGTCCATGTGCGGAACGCGCCCGAGAAGCTCTTCGTCACCCATTTCAAGGGGCTCATGCCCCCGACCCTGATCACGAGCGACAAGCGGGAGATCGCCAGCTTCCGCGCCGAGCACGGCGATATCGTGGTGAAGCCGCTCTTCGGCAATGGCGGCGCCGATGTCTTTCACCTCGGTCCCGAGGACGAGAACTTCAACGCGCTCATCGAGATGTTCACGCGGCTCTTCCGCGAGCCGATCATCGTGCAGCGCTACATTCCCGAGATCCGCCAAGGCGACAAGCGCATCATCCTCGTCGACGGCAAGCCCGCCGGCGCCGTGGCGCGCATCCCCAGGAAAGGGGAGGCGCGCGCCAACCTCCACGCCGGCGCCAGCCCGGCCAAGGCGACGCTGACCGCGCGTGATCGCGAGATCTGCCAGGCGATCGGGCCGGTTCTCAGGGAGCGCGGCCTCGTCTTCGTCGGCATCGACGTGATCGGCGCCTATCTCACCGAGATCAATGTGACCTCGCCGACGGGCATCCAGGAGATCAATCGGCTTGACGGCACCGCCATCGAGATCGAGCTGTGGAATGCCATCGAGGCGCGCTTCAACGCCCGCCACAACCTCCGGCCCATCTAAGCCATCGCCGGAATTTTGTTGCTATAGCGAAATCATGGCGGAAGCTCTGGAGTTTATCTCCTTGATTCTCGTTTCTTTAACGAAACGATGTCGGCGATCAGACGTTGCGCAACATTCAACGTGACTAAAGTCAATACCCTTCCGTCCGGCTGGCTTTACCGATCCTTCACGTCTCCGCCCTATACCGGAACGAACCGCTCCGGCGGAGGCCTGGCCGCAACATCCGCCCTCCGACCGAGCCAAAATGCGACGACGCAGCCGAGCGGCCGCGGGAGGCGTCAGGCGTGCATCTCAGCCATTCGCCGAGGATGTCATGACGATCATCGAGATGACCCCTCCTTCCGGGAGAACCGCCAAAGGGCGACGCCGCTTCGGCATCGGTCCGCGCCTTTTCCTCGCTTTCGGCGCGACCGCGTTCATGACCGTCGTGGCGTCGGGGATCGCCTGGCTGATCTTCGGCGGGATCGGCAATGCGCTCCTCGAGGTCACGGGATCGGGGGTGCCGGCGATCACCTCGGCGCTGCGCCTCTCCCAGGAAACCGCCGAGCTCGCCGCCGCGGCGCCGGAACTGAGCCTCGCCGAGAGCGAGGACGCGCGGAAGCAGGGGGCTGCGAATCTGACCAAGCGCCTCGACAATCTCGGCACTCTCGTCGCCGCCATCGCGGCCGGCGAGAAGAACAATGCGGAGGTGAAGAAGATCCAGGAGGATCGGCAGCTCATCGCCTCCGCCATCGAGGCCCTGGACAACAGCGTCAAGCGACGGTTGGAGCTGAGCGCCCGGCGCGCGGCACTCGGCAAATCGGTCACCGACCTTCACCAGAAATTCATTGCGACGGTGATTCCCCTGGTCGATGACGCAAACACGGCACTCAGGGTTTCGGGCGGCACCGTCAGCGTCGGCGAAGGCAGGGCATTCCAGGACCTGATGAACGGCAGCGTCGGAGCGCTCCGCGTCATTCTCGAGATCCGCGCGACCGGCCATCAGCTGAGCGGCCTCCTGAGCGAGGCGCTTCAGACCAAGACCGTCGATCAGCTCAACGCCCTGGCGCATCGGTTCGATGACGCCGCGAGCACTGCGCGCGCGGATATCGTCAACCTCCCCGATGCCGTGCTCGCCAATAAGCTCACGACGCTTTTGGGCAGCCTCACCGCCCTCGGCACCGGCGAGACCGGCATCTTCCACCTGAAGCAACAGGCGCTCAATCCCGGCAAGCTCAAGCCCGAAGACTTGCAGGCGACCCTCAAGAGCCTGGAGCAGGCGCCCAAGGCGATCGCCGCCATGGACCAGGATTTCCAGTCCTCCCTCCAGCCCATGGTCGACGATGTCAATCGCGATCTCCGCGCCAAGGCGGGGCAGACCGCGAAGAGCTCCCAAGCCGCGATCAACGAGCTGATGAACGGCGGCGTGGCCTCGATCCGGCGCGTGCTCGAGATCCATGCCGACGGCAATCTAATCGCCGGGCTCCTCATCGCGGCGCTGAACGCGACCGATACGGCGGCACTGGAGCCGATGGAAGAGCGCTTCAAGGCGGCGGCCGCGCATCTCAAGCAGAACGTCGATGGCTTGGGCCAGGCGACCGAGGCCGCGGCGCAAACGACCAAGGATGCCACAGGTGTGGCGCCCGGCGGGTCCTCGACGGGCCTCGACGCGGAGAAGGTGAAGGCGTTGCAGAGCGAGGTCCGTCAGCTGATCGCCTATGGCGAAGGGGATAACGGCGTCTTCAGGCTGCGCCAATTCGAGCTCGACAGCATCTCGACGGCCCAGATCGCGCTGCGCGCCAACCGCGCGCTCTCGGCCCAGCTCGCCCAGGAGGTGGACAAGCTGACCGCCGCCAAGCAAGCCGAGATCGGCACGCTCGCGGCGCGGGCGGACGCGGCCATCAAGAACGGGAGGCAGCTTCTCATCGCCATCGCCCTCGGCAGCTTGGTCATTGCCATGCTCATCGCCTGGCTCTACGCCGGCCGCAACCTCACCCGCCGCCTGAAGCGGCTGGCCGCGGGAATGAACGTCCTCGCCTCGGGCAATCTCGATGTGGATGTGCCGACCGGCGGCTCGGACGAGATCGCGGCCATGGCGGCGGCCATGCAGGTGTTCAAGGAGAACGCCATCGAGCGGCGGCGCTTGCGCGAGGAGCAGGCGGCGAACGAGAAGCGCGCTGCCGAGGAGCGTGAGCGCGCCGCCGCCGAGCGCCGCGAGGCCGAGCGCAAGGCGGAGGAAGCCCAGCGCGAGGCCCAGGCGCGCGCAGCCGAGGAGAAGCGCGCCGCAATGATGGAGCTCGCGGCCGAGCTCGAAGCGAGCGTCATGGGCATCGTCGAGAGCCTGACCCAGGCCTCGGCGGATATGCACAGCACCGCCAAGACGCTGAGCGCCACAGCCCACGAGACAAGCCAGACCACGACGATGGTCGCTTCCGCCGCGGCCCAGGCCTCGGCCAATGTGCAGACCGTCGCAGCCGCGGCCGAGCAGATGGCGGGCTCGATCGGCGAGATCGGCCGCCAGGTCGGCGAATCGACCAAGATCGCCGGCCGCGCCGTCGACGAGGCGACGCGGACCGACGGCACCGTCAAAGGATTGGCCGAGGCGGCCCAGAAGATCGGCGAGGTCGTCAACCTGATCAACGACATCGCGGGGCAGACGAACCTTCTCGCTCTCAACGCGACGATCGAGGCGGCGCGCGCGGGAGAGGCGGGCAAGGGCTTTGCCGTGGTCGCCTCCGAGGTGAAGGCCTTGGCCAATCAGACGGCGAAAGCGACCGAGGAGATCTCGAGCCAGATCGGGGCCATGCAGAGCGCGACCGGCGATGCCGTCTCGGCGATCCGCACCATTGGCGGCACCATCGCCCAGATCAGCGAGATCGCGACCACGATCGCCTCGGCGATCGAGGAGCAGGGGGCGGCCACTCAGGAGATCGCGCGCAACGTGCAGCAGGCCGCGACGGGGACCAGCCAGGTCTCGGCCAATATCGTCGAGGTGACGCGCGGCGCCGGCGAGACCGGCACCGCCGCCGCCCAGGTCCTGAGCGCCGCCGACGCGCTGGCGCGGCAATCGGACATGCTGTCGCAACAGGTGCGCAAGGTGCTCGCCCAGATCCGAAGCATGTAGGTGCCGCTCCTCAGCGCGGCCGCGCGCCAACCTCGTCGAGATGGGCGAGCATGTCGGAGGGGTCCTGATAGACCCGATAGGCGCCGGCGCGTTCCAGCTCGTCCTGGCCGTAGCCGCCGGAGAGGAGCCCGACGCCAAGGGCGCGGGCGCGCCGCGCCGCCAATAGGTCCCAGACGCTGTCGCCGACCACCACTGCATGATCGATCGCGACCCCGAGGCGCGCCGCGGCGGCGAGGAAGAGGTCGGGATCGGGCTTGGCGTATCGCACCTGGTCGCGCGTGACCACCGGCACACGCTCGAGATCGACCCCGAGGGCCTCCAGAGTCGGTCGCGCGCTCATCATGCGGCCGCTCGTGGCAATCGCCCAGGGCACTGCGGACTTGGTGAGATGGGCAAGGAGCTCGCGGGCACCGGGCAAGACACGGATTTGCGTCGCGCGGCGCAGATAGGCCTCGGCATGGAGGCGCTGCAGCGTCTCGACCAAGGCCGGGGTGATCTCGAGCCCGGTCTCTCGCAGCAGCGCATTGGTGAAAAGGCCACCGCTCATGCCGATGCGGCGGTGGATGCGCCAGACCGAGAGCTCGATGCCCGTCTGCTCCAGGGCCTCGTGCCAGGCCAAGACGTGCTGATAGACGCTGTCGACCAGGGTACCGTCGAGATCGAAGAGGAAAGCGGCCGTTGCGGCCCTTGTCTCGCTCATCATGGGCTCCTTCCCGAGGAGGTCATCGCCGAGGCATTCGGCGTCACGCCGCCCCTGGTGCGTCGCCGACGCACCCCGTAATATCGCGCCGCGGTTGAGGGGCGGGGGCGTTCACCTATGGTCGCGCGCGTCAGCACGGTTGCCTTCCAGGGTGTCGAGGTGCTCGACATCGATGTCCAGGTGCAGACGGCGAGCGGGCTGCCGGCGTTCATCCTGGTGGGGCTCCCCGACAAGGCGGTGGCAGAATCCCGCGAACGGGTGCGCTCGGCGCTCGGGGCCCTCGGCCTGGCCCTGCCCAGCAAGCGCATCATCGTCAATCTCGCCCCCGCCGATGTGCTCAAGGAGGGCAGCCATTTCGATCTGCCCATCGCCCTCGGCCTCCTCGTCGCCATGGAGGTGCTGTCCGGAGAGGAGATGGGGCGCTATGTGGCCCTTGGCGAGCTCGGTCTCGACGGCACCCTCGCGCCCGTCGCGGGCGTGCTGCCGGCGGCGATTGCCGCCTCCGCCCGTGGCCGCGGGCTGATCTGTCCGGCGCCCCAGGGCGGCGAGGCGGCCTGGGCCGGGGAGATCGAGGTGCTGGCGCCCACCGACCTTCTCGCCCTCATCAATCATCTCAAGGGCGCCCAGATCCTGCCCCGGCCGGAGCCGCGGATCGCCGAGGCCAAGGGCAATCATCTCGATCTCCAGGAGATCAAGGGCCAGGAGACCGCCAAGCGCGCGCTCGAGGTCGCCGCCGCCGGCAGCCACAACCTGCTCATGATCGGGCCGCCGGGGGCCGGCAAGTCCATGCTCGCGGCGCGGCTGCCGGGAATCCTCCCACCCCTCGATCCGCGCGAGGCCCTCGAAGTGTCGATGATTCACTCGATCGCCGGCCAGCTCGGCGACGGCAAGCTTCTCCGCGCCCGGCCCTTTCGCGATCCCCATCATTCGGCGACCCTGCCGGCGCTCATCGGCGGCGGCTTGCGCGCGCGGCCGGGCGAGGTGTCGCTCGCCCATCACGGCGTGCTCTTCCTCGACGAGCTTCCCGAATTTGCGCGCCAGACCCTGGAAGCGCTGCGCCAGCCGATCGAGACGGGGAGGGCCACCGTGGCCCGCGCCAACCATCATGTCACCTATCCCGCGCGCTTCCAGCTCGTCGCCGCGATGAATCCCTGCCGCTGCGGCCATCTCGACGATGCCGCGCTTGCCTGCGGGCGGGCGCCCAAATGCGCCCTCGATTACCAATCCCGCATCTCGGGGCCGCTCTTCGACCGCATCGACCTCCATGTGGACGTGCCGGCAGTGACGCCAGCGGATCTTTCGCTGCCGCCGCCTGCCGAGAACTCGGCCGCGGTCGCGGAACGGGTGGCTGAGGCGCGTGCGCGGCAGCACGCGCGCTATGCCAAGCTCGCGACGTCCGAGCGTAGCGTCCACAGCAATGCGGAAGCGGACGGTGAGCTTCTCGAAGAGGTCGCGGCCCCCGACGCCGAGGGCCGCACGTTGCTCCATCAGGCGGCGGAGCGGCTCAAGCTCTCGGCGCGCGGCTATCATCGCGTGCTGCGCGTGGCGCGCACCCTCGCCGATCTCGACAGGAGCGAGGGCGTGCGTCGCATCCATATCGCCGAGGCGCTCGCCTATCGCCGCATCGCCCTCGGACGCTGAGCGGCGCCGGCTTCGCGCTCAGTGCTTGAGAATTTGGCTCAAGAAGAGCTTGGTGCGCTCGGATTTCGGCTGGGCGAAGAAGGCCTCGGGCGGCGCCTCTTCCACGATCTCGCCATGGTCCATGAAGATCATGCGGTCGGCGACCGTGCGCGCGAAGCCCATCTCATGGGTGACGCAGAGCATCGTCATGCCTTCCTCGGCGAGACCGATCATGACGTCGAGGACCTCCTTAATCATCTCGGGGTCGAGGGCCGAGGTGGGCTCATCGAAGAGCATGATCTTCGGGCTCATGCAGAGCGCGCGGGCGATCGCCACGCGCTGCTGCTGCCCGCCGGAGAGCTTGCCCGGATATTTCCCCGCCTGGTCGGGAATGCGCACCCGCTCGAGATAGTGCATGGCGAGCTTCTCGGCCTCGGCCTTCGCCATGCCCCGCACCTGGATGGGAGCAAGGGTGCAGTTCTGCAGCACGGTCAAATGCGGGAACAGGTTGAACTGCTGGAACACCATGCCGACCTCGCGCCGCACCTGCTCGATATGCCGCAGATCACGATCGAGCTTCGTGCCGTCGACGATGATCTCGCCGCCCTGGTGCTCCTCGAGGCGGTTGATGCAGCGGATGAGGGTCGACTTGCCCGAGCCCGAAGGGCCGCAGATCACGATCCGCTCGCCCTTGTGCACCTGGAGGTCGACGCCCTTGAGGGCATGAAAGGCGCCGTACCATTTCTGCACCCCGCGCATCTCGATCACGATCTCGGCGGAGCTGCGAGGGCGGATGGTGGTAGGGGCTTCGGAGAGGGACATATTTCCTCCGGAAATCGCGGGTGTAAGCGTCGACCGAGACGGGCGCGGCCGATGTCGCGCCCGTCGCTTACCCGCCTCAGAACGACGACAGCTCCGGCAGCGGCACGCCCAGCCATTTGCGGTGAATGGCGTCGAGCTCGCCATTGTTGCGGATGTAGAAGATGAAGGTGTTGACCCATTGATGCAGGTCCGTGTCCTGGCGACGCAGCGCGATGCCGTTGGGCTGATGGCGGAGCGTGATCTTCGGCTCGAGCTGGAGCTCGGGATGGGACTTGGTAAGCTGGGCAAGGACCACATTCGCCGCCCCGAGCGCGTCGGCCTGGCCCGAGAGGAGCGCCTGGATCGCGCTGGCGTCGTCGTCGAAGCGCATGATCCTCGCTTCCTTGGGCGCGATCGCGGTGAGCGACGCATCCTGGGTGCTGGCGCGCGCCACGGCGATCTTGACGCCTTTCAGATCCGCCGGGCCCTTGATGTTGAGCTTCTTGGGCGCCAGCAGATAGACATCGATGCTGCTATAGGGGATCGAGAACTGCACCTGCTTCGCGCGCTCGGGCGTGATGCCGAAGGTGGCGATCAGCACATCGATCTTGTTGGTGAGGAGATAGGGAATGCGGTTGGGGCCCGTCACCGGGACGAGATCGAGCTCGACGCCGAGATACTTGGCCATCAACCTTGCCACATCGGCATCGTAGCCGGCGGGCTTCTGGTTGGAATCGGTGCCGCCATAGGGGGGAAAGTCGGTGAGCACGCCGACGACGAGCTTCTTCTTGCTGAGAATGTCGTCGACGGTCAGCGCCCGGGCTGGTTGCGCCACGGCCAGGGTCCCGAAGGCCAATAGCGCGAGTGCCATCAGCCCGTAGCCGAATTTTCCGAGGGATTGCAGCAGTCGCATGAGACGTTTCCCGCTTCTCCGACCGGTTGGTTCGAGCCGATCCTTGCGCCATGCGGTCGGGGCATGGGCGGCTCATTGACGTTATTCAAGACTCAAGCGCTAGCGACCGGCGGCCGCGAGCCGCTGCTCCATTCTCCTGCTATACAACGACAGGGGCCAGCACATCACAAAATAAAGGACCGCCACCACACCGAAGATGAGGAAGGGGCGGAAGGTGGCGTTGTTCACCACCTGCGCGGCTCGGGTCAGCTCGACAAAGCCGATGATGGAGGCGAGCGAGGTGGCCTTGATGAGCTGCACGAGGAAGCCCACCGTGGGCGGCAGGGCGATGCGGAGGGCCTGGGGCAGGATGACGAAGCGCATCCGCTTGCTATAGCGCAGGCCGAGCGCCGTCGCCGCCTCCCACTGGCCCCGCGGCACGGCCTCGATGCAGCCGCGCCAGATCTCGCCCAGAAAGGCGCTGGCGTTGACGATGAGGCCGAGGGCCGCCGCCGTCCAGGGATTGACACTGACGCCCAGGATATTGGGGCCGAAGAAGGCGAGGAAAAGCTGCATCAGGAGCGGCGTGCCCTGGATTAGGCGGATATAGCCGATGGTGAGATAGCGCAGCGGCGCGAAGCCGCCCGTGCGAGCGAGCGCCACGAGGAGGCCGAGGACGGCACCTCCGGCGAAGGCGATCGCCGAGAGGGCGAGGGTCCAGCGCGCGGCCTCGATGATGAAGAGGAGATCGCCGGGTCCGAAGCTGCGCATTCCCCGCCCCGTCAGCCGCGCTGCCTAAGGAAGGCGCGCTCGATCGCGGCGAAGACGCCCGAGAAGATGAGCGACATCGCGAAATACATGCCGGTGACCACGAAATAGACCTCGAAGCTGCGGAAATTGCGCGATTGTATGTCGTTCGCAGCCGCCGTCAGCTCGTTTGCGGCAATTGCCGAGCAGACGCTTGAATTCAGCATCAGAAGGATGAATTGGCTCGTGAGCGCGGGATAGATCGCACGCAGCGCCGGCAGCAGCACGACAAAACGGAAGATCTGGAGCGGCTTGAGCCCGAGGGCGCGGGCCGCCTCGATCTGCCCCTTGCTGATGGATTCGACGCCGGCGCGCACGATCTCGGTCGCATAGGCGCCGACATTGATCACCAGGGCGAGGAGAGCGGCCTGATTTGCCCCGAGGCGAAGTCCGATGACGGGAAAGGCGAAGAAGACGATGAAGAGCTGGACAAGGAAGGGGGTGTTGCGGATCGCTTCGACATAGATATCGACGAGCCAGCGCACGGGACGGGGGCCCATCGTCTTGCCGAGAGCGCCGAGAATGGCGACGGCGAGCCCGATGACCATTGCCGCAGCGGAAAGCTGAAGCGTGAGGAGGGCGCCGAGCCAAAGCTCGTCGAAATTGTTGAAGACCTCGCCGAACTGGAATGTGTAGGTCATGCCCCGCCGGATGCCGCCCCGTCGCCCTCAGCGCGTTTCTATAGGCTTCGCGGCGGTGGGCGCAAGGGCAAGGGCCGGAAGATCAGACCTCGGCCACTTTGATCATGCGGCCCAGATTCCGCCCCCCGAAGAGATGAAAATGGAGATGCGGCACTTCCTGATTCGCATCGCGCCCGTGATTGGCGAGGATGCGATAGCCGCTCGCATCGAGCCCGTTCTCCCGGGCGATGCGGCCGATAGCACGGATGAGGGCCGCGATCTCCCCATCGGACGCATGCTCATGAAAATCATCGAGGCTGATATACGCCCCTTTGGGGACAACGAGGATATGGACGGGCGCCTGGGGACGGATGTCATGGAACGCGAGGACATGGGCATCCTCGTAGACCTTCTTGCATGGCAGCTCGCCGCGCAGGATGCGCGCGAAGACGTTGTTGGAGTCGTATCCCATACTGGTCCCCTCTCGAATAGAAGTCCGCCCCCTTCGTCCCGGCGCTGTCGCTTTGACGTCCTCAGGGTCGCGTGCGCGAGCGCTTCTCCTCGATGCCCGAGGTGCCTTCACGCCGCTCGAGCTCGGCATAAATGTCCCCGGGCTTCAACCCCATTGCCGACCACAGCACAAAGAGATGGTAGAGCAGATCGGCGCTCTCATTGACGAGGTCGCGTGGATTGCCCTGCACCGCCGCGATGACCGCCTCGACAGCCTCCTCGCCGAGCTTTTGCGCGATTTTGGGAATGCCGCGATGGAAGAGATAGGCCGTGCGGGAGACCGAGGGGTCGGCGCCTTTGCGGCTCTCGATGATCGCAAAAAGCCGGGCGAGGATCGTGCTGTCGCCGCTTGCGCTCATATCCCTTTCCTTTCCGCAAGGACCGGTTGCCTGCGATCGTGCTAGCAGATTTCGCCGCCTCGGTCATCCGCCCGCGCATGGCGCGACGCAGTCAAGCGATGGCGGCTTGTGCGCGCACGGGGATGCCGGCTTGGGCGAGGCGCTCCTTGGCATCGCGTATGGTGAATGTGCCGAAGTGAAAGATGGATGCGGCGAGGAGGGCCGAGGCATGGCCCGTTTTCACGCCCTCGACGAGGTGGTCGAGGCTGCCGACACCACCCGAGGCGATCACCGGCACGCCGACCGCATCGGCGACCGCACGGGTGAGCGCGAGGTCGAAGCCCTGGCGCGTGCCGTCGCGATCCATCGAGGTGAGCAGAATTTCGCCGGCGCCATGGGCCGCCATGCGCTGCGCCCAAGCGACGGCGTCGAGCCCCGTCGCGCGTCGGCCCCCGTGGGTGAAGACCTCGAAGCGGTCCGCGCTCACGCGCTTGGCGTCGATGGCGACGACGACGCATTGACTGCCAAACTTCTCGGCGGCCTCACGCACGAGGTCGGGACGCTGGATCGCCGCTGTATTGATCGAGACCTTGTCGGCGCCGGCCAGGAGCAGCTTGCGGATGTCGTCGTTCGTCCGCACGCCGCCGCCCACCGTGAGCGGCATGAAGCATTGCTCCGCGGTCGCGCGCACCACGTCGTAGAGCGTGTCCCGGTTCTCGTGACTCGCGGTAATATCGAGAAAGCAAAGCTCGTCCGCGCCCTCGCGATCGTAGACGCGCGCCTGCTCGACGGGATCGCCGGCGTCGCGCAGATCGACGAAATTGACCCCCTTGACGACGCGGCCGTCCTTCACGTCGAGGCAGGGAATGATGCGGACCTTGAGCATGGGCGTTCTATTCGGCCATCAATTGGAGCGCCTCGGCGAGATCGAGACGGCCGTCATAGAGAGCGCGTCCCATGATGATTCCGGCGACGCCGTCCCTCTCATGGGCCTTGAGTGCCCGCAGGTCCTCGAGAGAGGAGATGCCGCCCGAGGCGATCACCGGCGTCGTGACGGCGCGGGCGAGGGCCGCCGTCGCCGTCACGTTCGGGCCTTCGAGGGCGCCGTCGCGCTCGATATCCGTATAGACGATCGCGGCGACGCCCGCATCCTCGAAGGCGAGCGCCAAGTCCCGCGCCTCCACGGACGAGGTCTCGGCCCAGCCTTCGACGGCCACCTTGCCCCCGCGCGCATCGATGCCGACGGCGATGCGTCCGGGAAACCGCTTGCAGGCCTCGCGCACCAGTGCCGGCTCGCGCAGGGCGGCGGTGCCGAGGATGACCCGCGCGACGCCGGCTTCGAGCCAGGCCTCGATGGCGGTGAGGTCGCGGATGCCGCCGCCGAGCTGCACCGGAATCGTGACCGCGGCGAGGATGGCGCGCACGGCCGCGCCGTTGACCGGACGCCCCGCGAAGGCGCCATTCAAGTCGACGATATGGAGCCATCGGCTGCCCGCCGCCTCAAAGGCCTGCGCCTGGGCCGCAGGATCGCGATTGTAGAGGGTGGCCTCGTCCATGCGGCCGCGCAGGAGCCGAACGCAGGCGCCGTCCTTAAGATCAATGGCGGGGAAGAGGATCACCGGGTGTCCCCGTCAGGGTCGCCAGGCGAGAAAATTGGCGATGAGCCGAAGTCCGGCCGCCTGGCTCTTGTCCGGGTGGAACTGGGTACCGACGAGATTGTCGCGGCCGATTACCGCCGGAAGAGGCTGGCCATATTCGACATGCGCCAGGATATGAGCCGGATCGCGGCAACGCATGGCATAGCCGTGGACGAAATAGAAATCCGTGCCGGTCGGGACCCCGGCGAGCACGGGATGATCGGGCTGGTCGACGATAAGGTCGTTCCAGCCCATCTGCGGGATCTTGAGCCGTGCCTCGCCGGGCTCGAGCCGCACGACCTCCCCCGAGATCCAGCCGAAGCCGTCGTGACTGCCATGCTCGAGCCCACGGCTCGCCATCAGCTGCATGCCGACGCAAATTCCGAGGAAAGGGCGCCCCTTGTGGATGATGGCCTCCTCGAGGGCCTCGCGCAGCCCCGGCACCCGGCGCACCCCCGCCGCGCAATCGCCGAAGGCGCCCTGTCCCGGCAGCACAATACGCTCGGCAGTCAGGACGGCGCGCGCATCGGCGACGACGGCGACCTCGGGCGGCGAGGCGAGACTCGCAGCCGCGCGCTCGACGGCCTTGGCTGCCGA
The DNA here is from genome assembly GCA_035294245.1 of Alphaproteobacteria bacterium. Lineage (GTDB taxonomy): Bacteria > Pseudomonadota > Alphaproteobacteria > JACZXZ01 > JACZXZ01 > DATGLG01. The sequence goes on from DATGLG010000004.1 coordinate 114,328, forward strand.
GCGCAGATTGCCGGACCCGTAATCAATGACGACGACGGTCATGAGCGCCGCATCCTGTTTGTTCCGCCGAGGGCTCGGCGACGCTAGAGAGAGCCGCTCAATGTGCCCTTGGTCGATGGCACCGCATCGGCCTTGCGGGGGTCGATCTCGACGGCCTGCCGTAACGCCCGCGCAAGGCCTTTATAGCAAGATTCGACGATATGATGGCTGTTCTCGCCGTAGAGATTCTCGATATGCAGCGTCACCCCGGCGTTCTGGGCGAAGGCCTGGAACCACTCCTTGAACAGCTCGGTGTCGAAATTGCCGAGCTTGTCCCGAGTGAAGGCGACTTTCCAGACGAGATAAGGCCGGTTTGAGGCGTCGAGCGCCACGCGGGTCAGGGTCTCGTCCATGGGAATGAGCGCAGCGCCGTAGCGCATGATCCCGGTGCGGGCGCCGAGAGCCTTGGCGACGGCCTCGCCAATCACGATGCCGGTATCCTCGGTCGTGTGGTGATGATCGATGTGGAGGTCGCCCTTGGCGCGCAGGGCGAGGTCGATGAGGCTGTGGCGGGAGAGCTGCTCGAGCATATGGTCGAGAAAGCCGATGCCGGTCGAGACGTCATAGCGGCCGCTGCCGTCGAGATTGACGGTGGCGGTGATCTCGGTCTCGCGCGTCCTGCGCTCGACGGTCGCTTGGCGCATGGCCCGCTCCTTTTAGAATATCCCCGCCGGTCTCGCCAGGATGAGCGGCGGCGAAAATCGCGGCACTTTTAGCAGCAAGGCCCCCGCCGTGCCAGACTCTCGGCGGGCCGCGACCATGCGGTTTGACCGCAAATGGCGGATCGGCTAAGGCAGAGGCGAGAGAGACCGAGGAGCGCAGGCATGACCGAACGCCACTTTGCCCCGGGCGAGGTCATTTACCGCGAAGGCGACCCCAGCGACTTCGCCTATTTCATCAAGTCGGGCAAGGTCGAGATCCTGAAGCGGGAGGCCGACGGCCTGCGCCAGGTGACCGTGCTGGGAAAGGGAGACGTCTTCGGCGAGATGGGCATCGTGCTCGATCAGCGCCGCTCGGTGACGGTGCGGGCGTTGGCGCCGGTCGTGGTGCGGGCGATCAGCCGGACCGGCTTCCTCGCCGCGGTCAACCAGCATTCCGAGGCCGCCCGCCCGGTGCTGAAGACCCTGCTCGCCCGGCTGCACGAGCAGGACGAGGCCGCGCAGCCGGAACGGCCGGTCGCGACGCCGCGCATGCCGGAAGCCGCCACCCCGAGGCTCCGCCTGCTTCCCGCCAGCGAGCGGCTCGCAAGGCTTCTGCGCCGCGACGGGGTCGAGATCACCCGGCTTCCCTTCCGCATCGGCCGTCTGGCAGCGCCCGGCAAAGCCGTTCCCGCCGAGGAGAACGACCTCGCGATCGAGGATACGAAGCCCTATAACCTCTCCCGCCGGCATCTCCTCATCGAGCGCACGGAGCGGGTTCTCGTGGTGCGCGATCTGGGCAGCCAATTGGGGACCAAGGTAAACGGCATTCGCATCGGCGGTCCTGCGCCCATTCATGTCGCTTCGCTGCTTGCCGGCGATAATGAGATCATTGCGGGAGGCGAAACGTCGCCCTTCCGCTTCACGTTGCGGGTCGAGAGCACCGGCTGAGGGCGGTCGCGGGTCGCGGCCCGGTCTTGACCGCGTCGCCGCGATCCCCCAAATGGACAATGGTCTTCTCTCCTGTCCCCCTGCGCATCGAGGGTTCATGGCCGAGGAAAGCAAGGGCCTTTGGCACGGCACGACCATCCTTTGCGTCCGCAAAGGGGGCCGGGTGGTGGTCGCGGGGGACGGCCAGGTGACCTTCGGGCAAACCGTCCTCAAGGCGAATGCGCGGAAGGTGCGGCGGCTTGGCGACGGCTCGGTCATCGGCGGCTTTGCTGGCGCCACGGCCGACGCCTTCACCCTCTTCGAGCGGCTGGAGGCCAAGCTCGAGCAGCATCCGGGACAGCTCACCCGCGCCTGCGTCGAGCTGGCCAAGGATTGGCGCACCGATCGCTATCTGCGGCGGCTCGAGGCCATGATGGCCGTGGCGGACGCCAAGACCTCCCTCATCCTCTCGGGCAATGGCGACGTGCTCGAGCCTGAGGACGGCATCATCGGCATCGGCTCGGGCGGAAGCTATGCTCTCGCCGCAGCCCGCGCGCTGATCGATCATCCGGACCTGGATGCGGATGGCGTCGCACGCCGCGCCATGGCAATCGCTGCGGGGATTTGTATCTACACCAACGACAACATCGTGATCGAGAGCATATGAGCCTGCCGGTTCCCGAATCCCAGAGCGCCAATTTCAGCCCGCGCGAGATCGTCTCGGAGCTCGATCGCTACATCGTCGGCCAGGACGACGCCAAGCGCGCCGTCGCTATCGCCTTGCGGAACCGCTGGCGTCGCCAGCAGCTTCCGGAAGAATTGCGCGAGGAGGTCCTGCCCAAGAACATCCTGATGATCGGGCCGACGGGCTGCGGCAAGACCGAGATCGCGCGCCGCCTCGCCAAGCTGGCGCAAGCGCCGTTCCTCAAGGTCGAGGCGACGAAATTCACCGAGATCGGCTATGTCGGGCGCGACGTCGAATCGATCATCCGGGATCTCGTCGAGGTGTCATTGACCATGACGCGCGAACGTCGGCGCAAGGAGGTGGCGGCCAAGGCCGAGCTCGCCGCCGAGGAACGGGTGCTCGACGCCCTTGTTGGCCAGAACGCGAGCCCGGACACACGCCAGAAGTTCCGCAAGATGCTGCGCGAAGGGCAGCTCAACGACCGCGAGATCGAGATCCAGGTGCAAGGGGCGGGGCTCGCCCAGCTTCCCACCTTCGAGGTCCCCGGCATGCCCGGCGCGCAGATGGGCATGCTCAATCTCAACGACATCCTGGGCAAGGCGCTCGGCGGCGTGACCCGGCCGCGGCGCATGAAAGTCGGCGAATCGTATAACGTGCTGATGGCGGAGGAGAGCGACAAGCTGCTCGACCAGGAGAAGCTCGTGCGCGAGGCGATCCAGGCGGTCGAGCAGAACGGCATCGTCTTCATCGACGAGATCGACAAGATCACCGCGCGCTCCGAGCGCGTGGGTGCCGATGTGAGCCGCGAAGGCGTGCAGCGCGATCTCTTGCCGCTGATCGAGGGAACCACCGTCGCAACCAAGCATGGCACGGTCAAAAGCGATCACGTCCTCTTCATCGCCTCGGGCGCCTTTCACCTCGCCAAGCCCTCGGACCTGCTGCCGGAGCTCCAAGGGCGGCTCCCCATCCGGGTCGAGCTCAAGGCGCTCGGGCGCGAGGATTTCGTCCGCATCCTCCAGGAGCCGGAAAATAGCCTGATCAAGCAATATGTGGCCTTGCTCGGCACCGAGTCCGTCGCGCTCAGCTTCACCGACGATGCCATCGCGGAGATCGCGGAGATCGCCGCCGAGGTCAATCGCGGCATCGAGAATATCGGCGCACGCCGTCTCCATACGGTGATGGAGCGGCTGCTCGAGGAGATCAGCTTTACCGCCACGGATCATTCGGGCGAGCACGTCGCCATCGACCGCGACTACGTGCGCAAGCACGTGGGCGATCTCGCCAAGGACGCGGATCTCTCGAAATTCATCTTGTAGGTGGCGCCGGGGCGTAGGCTATGGCCGCCTTGGCGCGCGCGGCCGTCTGAGGCGAGTGATCAGCTCCGCAGCGTCGGTGTCCGGCAACTCGCGGATGCGCTCGGCAAGAAGATTGGCGAGCTCGGTCTTGGCTGCCGACAGCCCGGTCGTGTCGACCATGACCCGTGGATGGGAGAGGCGGGCTAGCCGCTCGAGGGCTTCGGCATCGTCCCAGAACAGCCCGAAATAGGTGCAAATCTGATGCACGAGCCCGCTCGAGGGACGGCCGCGGCGGCCATGCTCGAGGGCTGAGAGATAGGCGGCGGAGATGGCGAGGTCCTGCGCCATTCGCCGCAAGGTAACGCCGCGCTGCCGGCGCAGCTGCCGGACCCGTTCGCCGAACGGGGTCATCGGCCGGAGGATCGCGGAGCCGCTGCCATGGACGCCATCATCCGTGATGCCGGGGCGGACTCAAGGCCCCGATTTGAGCAATGGTTGCCATGACGATGCCGGCTCATCGCTCCGCAATCGTTACGAGAGCGGCTCGAATTCATTGCGATCCCGGATCAATCCGCGGGCCTCTTGCGCTCTCGCCGCAGCAGCAGATAGAACGCGCCGCCGCCGCCATGCTGGGGCCGCGCCTCGGTGACGGCGAGAATCCGGCCCCGCAGCGGCTCGGCAGCGAGCCACCGCGGCACGGCGGCCCGCAGCACACCGCTTTGGCTCTTGCCGCCGGCGCTGCCCTGGCCCTTTCCGGTAATCACCAGGAGACAGCGATCACCTCGGCGGTAGCTGCTTTCCACGAAGGCGATCAAGGCCTTATGGGCTTCCGCCTGGGTGTGGCCGTGAAGGTCGAGGCGGCCCTGGATGGGAAGGCGGCCACGGCGAAGTCGCCCCGCGGTGCGCGCGTCGAGCCCGTTTAGCTCCTCGCCGCCGAGCCCGACGGAGGGTGCCGCGGCCGGCGGCAGCCGTGGCAGCGCCCGCCCTTCGCTCGGCGAGACCGGCACCGGCGCGGTGACGCTAGCGCGCGGCGCAACTGGAGGCCGGGTGCTGGTTCGGGCCGTCGCTGCGGGGCGGTCGAGCGGCTTCGCATCGCGCATGACGTGCCGCCAGAGCCGAAGCTCCGCTTCCGAGAGCGTCACCCGGTCAGGCCTTGGCCTGGGCATTGCTGTCTTCCGCGACCAAGATGATATGAAGCCGGCGCGGGCCGTGGGCGCCCATCACCAGCTGCTGCTCGATATCGGCGCTGCGTGACGGTCCGGTGATGAAATTGATGGCGCGGGGGAAATCGGCGCCGCGCCGCGCCGCGCGAAGGCGGTCCCAGGCATCCTCGAACGGGCCGACAATCTGATCGGCGCGCAGCACCACGATGTGGTTCTCGGGCAGGAAATTGAGCGTTGTCGGGCTCGTGGGACCGGACACCATCATCAGCGTGCCGGTTTCCGCCACCCCGGCGAAGGCGGGCGACACGCTGGCGCGGTCGCCGGGCTGGGCGATGCCGGTCTCGACCTTGAGCAGCGGCCTGTCGCGCCATGGCATGGCCTGGAGGCCGGGATCGGGGGCGAGGCGGATGGCGGCGGGAAGATTCTGGGCAGCGAGGAATTCCGCCACTGCCGTCGGCACCTCGGCGAGGCTGGCAACCCGCACCGTCGTGGCCGCCGCGCGCTCAGCCATCTCGATGAAGAGCTCGACCTGGGCCGGATGGTCGAGCTGGGCCCGCTTGGGCACGAGATTGCGCGGATGGGCCGCAAGCCGCGCCTCCAGCTCGGCCTTCTTCGCCTCATCGAGGACGCCGCGCCCAAGCGCGCGGCGCATCTGCGCCAGCATGTCCTCACGCGCGCTCATGCGCCGGCGCCGTCCCCCCGCGCCGCCCAAAGCGCGTGGAAGGTCGGGCCTTCCGGTGCCGGCATGTCGCGCCCCGACGTCCAGCCGCCGGCGAAGGGCAATCTGTGGAAGCGGCCCTTGCGGCGCCCAAGGGCGCCAAGAACGCTCATTCCGAAACGCGCCGCCAAATGGTAGAGGCCGGGCCGCTTGGCGAACCAGGCCCAGACCCGGAGCCCGGCGCGGTAGCGCGGCGGCGAGAGGCCTTTCTCGTACTCCCTCTCGCGCCAATGCCGGAGCATCTTGGGCAGCGGAATACGCATCGGGCAGACACTCTCGCACCGACCGCATAACGTCGTGGCGTTGGGCAGATCGCCCGCCTCTTCCACGCCAAGAATCGCCGGTGTGAGCACAGAGCCCATCGGGCCGGGATAGACCCAGCCATAGGCATGGCCGCCGATGGTGTTGTAGACCGGGCAGTGATTGAGGCAGGCGGCGCATTTGATGCAGCGCAAAATGTCCTGGAACTCGGTGCCGAGGAGGGCGGTGCGGCCGTTGTCCAGGATGACCACGTGATAGGCGGCGGGCCCGTCGAGGTCGTCCGGCCGGCGGGGCCCCGTCGACATGGTGGTGTAGACGGACATCTCCTGTCCCGTCGCCGAGCGCGCGAGGAGCCGCAAGAGCGTCGTCGCGTCCTCGAGGGTGGGGACGAGCTTCTCCGGCGTCGCCAGCACGATATGGGCCTTGGTCAGGGTCTGGGTCAGGTCGCCATTGCCCTCGTTGGTGACGATGAAGGAGGAGCCGGTCTCGGCGACGAGAAAATTGGCGCCGGTGATGCCGACATCCGCCGCGATGAATTTCTCGCGCAGAATCTCTCGCGCCTCGGCGAGCATCTCGCCGGGCTCCGCGAGGCGTCGTGTCTTTCCGTATTGGCGATGGCTCTCGAGAAAGGTGTCGGAGACCTGGTCCTTGGTGAGGTGAATCGCCGGCGCGATGATATGGCTCGGCGGCTCGTGGCGAAGCTGGATGATGTATTCGCCGAAATCCGTCTCGATGGGTGTTATGCCGTTCGCGGCAAGATAATCGTTGATGGCGATCTCCTCGCCGATCATCGACTTGCCCTTGGTGACGGTGCGCGCGCCCACGCCGCGGCAGATGGCGAGCACCGCCTCGCGCGCCTCCGCCGGCGTCCGGCACCAATGCACCTCGCCGCCGCGCTCGCGCACCTTCGCCTCGAAGCGCTCGAGATAGAAATCGAGGTTCTCGAGCACATGGTTCTTGATGTCGCGCCCGCGATCGCGCAGCGCCTCGAATTCCGGCAAGCGGGCGACGGCCGCGGCGCGCGCCGCCTGGAAGCCGAGCTTCGAGATGGCGCGCTGAAGTGTGGCGTCGTTGAGCGCCGCGTGCGCGTTCTCTTTGAAGGCGTGGCAGGTCGGCTGCATGCCCCTCGGACTCCGCCCTCAGGCCAAGGGCTCGCCAATCGCCGGTACCCGCCCCATATCGGCGAGCACCTCGGCGACATGGCGCACCTTGATGGGGGAGCCCTCGCGGGCGAGGCGCCCCGCCATGTTGAGGAGGCAGCCGAGATCGCCGGCAAGCAGCGTGTCGGCTCCCGTATTGGCCACGTCCTTGATCTTGTCGTCCACCATTCGCGTCGAGATCTCGGGATATTTGATGCAGAACGTGCCGCCGAAGCCGCAGCAGACCTCGGTACCGGGGAGCTCCTTCAGGGTGAGGCCTTCGACGCTTGCCAGGAGCTTGCGCGGTTGCGCCTTGACCCCGAGCTCGCGCAAGCCGGAGCAGGAGTCATGGTAAGTGGCGGTGCCGTTATAGCGCGCGTCGACCGCGTCGACGCCGCAGATGTCGACAAGAAACGAGATGAGCTCGTAGGTGCGGCGCGCGAGCGCGCGGGCCCGTTGCGCCCAGGCGGGCTCGTCGGCGAAAAGCTCGGCATAATGCACCTTGATCATGCCGGCGCAGGAGCCGGAGGGTGCGACAACGTAATCATACGGCTCGAAGGCCGAGATCACCGCGCGCGCGATGTCCTTGGCGTCGGCCTTATCGCCGGAGTTATAGGCGGGCTGGCCGCAGCAGGTCTGCGCGCGCGGCACCTCGACCGTGCAGCCCGCCTCCTCGAGGAGCTTGACCGCGGCGAAGCCGACCGTGGGACGGAAAAGATCCACGAGGCAGGTAACGAAAAACCCGATTTTCATGGGACCGGCCTTCATTGGCGAATGCCCCCAACGGTTCCATTTGGCAATTGCGAAGCCCGCGTACAATGGAGGCTCCGCCGGAGGATGGCAAGCCTTGGCCGCCTCAGCCCGATGCGGCCGGCGACGCGGCGACGGCACCATCCGGCGCCATCGGCAGGAGCAAATAATAGGCGCCGCGGGCACGCATATGGCCCGCGATCTCCTCGGCGCGGCTTCCGGTACCCCAAAAGAGATCGCCGCGCACCGGCCCCTTGATGGCGCTGCCTGTGTCCTGGGCGATCACGAGCCGTCGAAGCCGGCCGACGCCGCTCACCGGGTTCTCGATGTCAAGCCATACGGGGCAGCCATAGGGAACGAATCGCGGATCGACGGCGAGGCTGCGGCCGGGCGTCAAGGGGACGCCTTCCGCCCCGAGGGGGGTCTCGCCCGGCAATTTGCGGAAGAACACATAAGCGGGGTTCTCGTCCATCAATTCCTTCGCCTGGCCCGGATGATCGCGCAGCCAGGCCTTGAGCGATTGCAGCGAGACCTCGTCGAGGGTCATCGCGCCGCGCTCGACGAGAAGCTTGCCGATCGAGCGGTAGTTGCGCCCGTTCTGCGCCGCATAGCCGACCTGAACGACGGCGCCGTCCTCGAGAACCACCCGGCCGGAGCCTTGGATCTCGAGAAAGAAAGCCTCGATGGGATCGTCGACCCACAGGAGCGGCGTCGCCTTGCCATCGAGCGCGCCGGCCTCGATCTCGGCGCGCGTCGGATAGGGGCGAAGGGCGCCGTCGACGACGCGGCCGTCGATGCGCTTCCCCTTGAGGCCGGCATCAAAGAGGCCGAGCTCGACCGTGACCAGATCCTGCGGCCGGCCGTAAAGCGGGACCGTGTAGCGGCCATAGCGATGGAGCGCACCATGAAGCTCGGGCTCGTAGTAGCCGGTGAAGAGGCCTTCGGCCATGCCGTTATTGCCGGCACGATAGGGATGGAACCAGCGCTCGAAGTAGGCGCGCGCAAGGGTCTCGTCGTCTCCAGGAAGGCTCCCCAGCGCGGCACACGCGCCCTGCCAAGCCTGCGCTCGAAGCCCCGTGCCGGCCGGTCCCGCCGGCGCATCCGGTGGCGCCGCCGCAAGCTTGGCGCAGGAGCGGCGCAGCGCCGGCAGTGCCGCGGCGACCGCGTCATCCCGCCAGCCCGGCAGATCGTCGAACGAGACCGGCTGCAGCGTCAGCCGTTCGGGAGCGGGTGCCTTCGGGGATGGGTGACAGCCAGCAAGGCAAAGCATCGGCGCCAAAGCCGCGACGGCGAGCCAGCGTCTGCGGGCATGCCGCTCAGCTCGGGCTTCGCGTCTCGACAAGCGTCCAGTTCGGATCGCGGGAGCGCGTATTGCGCGCGAAGGTCCAAATATCGGTGATCTCGGCCACATGGCTCGGATCCCCCTCGGTCACGTGGCCATCCTTGTCGCGCGTCGCATTGATCTGCTCGGAAACGAATTTGACAGTCACGAATGCCGTACGGTTCTCGACGCGCGCCTCGAGGATATCGGCGGATTTGATCCCGACGAGCGTCGTCTCATGGCTCTCCTTGGCCTCCTCGCGCGCCTTGATTGCCGCCTGGAAGTGCTCGAACACGGCATCGTTCAACAGCGGCCGCAGCGCCTTGCGATCACCCTTGGCGAAGGCGCCCACGATCATCTCGAAGGCGATCTTGGCGCCCTCGATAAAGCCCGCGGGCGTGAAATTCGGATCGGCGACACCGATCTGGGTGAGGCCGGACTCGAGGGGCGTGCCCTTAACGGCCGCCGGAATGCCGAGCTCCTCGCGCAGATTGCGCGGCTTGCGCTCCGGCAGCGCCACGACCTTGTCGCCCGGCTCGGTTGGACTCGGCTGAAACGGGTCGGGCCGCTGCCGCTCATGCCCGGTGCGGCGTCCCAGCACGCTGCGCAGCCGCAGCACGAGAAATGCTGCCACCATCGCGAAGAAAATGATATCGATGAAGTGCACGTCCATCGCTTTCTGCACGCCGGCGTGCGCTGGACCGGCTCCTGCCGCTTGGGCTAAACCATTCTCATGACAATACTCGAACGCTCTCGTGGGGTCCACCGCAGCAGCCCGCGCCGCGGTGTAAGGCGCCTTGTGGTAAATATGTCGCCCCGGGAGGCGCTGCAAGTATGGCGCCGATGATCGTCCTCGCGCTCCTCGCGCTGCCTTTCGTCGAAATCGCCGTTTTCATCAAGGTGGGCAGCCTCATCGGCGCGGGGCCGGTCATCGCATTGACACTCGCCTCCATGCTCGCCGGGTCGGCACTGATGCGGCATCAGGGGCTCGCCACCCTGGCGCGCGCCCGCATCACGATCGCCCGCAACGAGCCTCCTCTCGACGAGCTTCTCGATGGGCTCTGCATTCTCCTTGCCGGGGCTCTCCTCATCATTCCCGGCTTCGTGACCGATGCGCTGGGCCTTCTTCTCTTCGTGCCGGCGATCCGGCGGGGGGTTCGCAAACGGCTCTGGCGCCTGCTCAAATTGCGGGAACAGCGCATTCACGGCACGGTCATCGAGACGGAATATACGATCGTGAAGGAAAATGGCGCCGACAAGCCCGACTCCGCGCGGCCGAGGCTCGGCAACGACAAGCGGAACGGACCATGATCCTGGTGCGCCATGGCCAATCCTATTTCAACCTGCATTATGGAACGACGCGAATCGACCCCGGGATTCGTGACCCGGCGCTCACGGAGCTTGGCCGCGCCCAAGCCGCGTCGGCTGCGGAGGCGCTGAAAGTCCGCGGCATCAAGCGGCTCCTCGTCAGCCCCTATACGCGCACCCTCGAAACCGCCCAGATCATCGCCGACATTCTCGGCATTCCCGTGACCGTAGAGCCATTGGTGCGGGAGCGGGCTGCTTTTACCTGTGACATCGGCACGTCGCGGGGTGAGCTCTCCCGGCTTTGGCCTCATCTCTCCTTCGCCCATCTTGAGGAGCCCTGGTGGCATGCGGGGGAGGAGAGCGAAGCCGCCCTGCGCCTCCGCTGTGAGCGCTTCCGCACGGCGATGGCGGCCTTGGCGGATTGGCGCGCCGTTGGCGTCGTCAGTCATTGGGGCTTCATCCGCGCCTTGACGGGCCAAGCGATCGCAAATGGAACCCATGTCGATTTCGATCCCACCGCAGAACTCGTGAAATAAGCAGCCTGGCGAAAGCGCCGCCGCGATTGCCCGCCACGTCGATCCATGCTAGCCACACCGCGATCCGCCGCCACCGCCGCTCGAGGAGTTGCGCCATGACCGACACGACCAGCCTGCCGAATGGAAATGGCGACGATTCATCCGGCGCTGCGCAGCCTGCGCAGGGAACGCATCCGCTGCTCGCCATCAAGGCGCAATATGTGAAGGATCTTTCCTTCGAGAATCCTCGCGCGCCCGCGAGCCTTCAAGCCGTGCAGAGTCCGCCTGCCGTGCAGATCACGGTGAATGTCAGCGCGCAGCGCCTGACCGAATCCGATTACGAGGTCACGCTGACCATCAACGCCCATGCCAAGATCGGCGAGGACGCGCTTTTCCTCGTCGAGCTGACCTATGGCGGCATCGTAGCGGTGGGAAACGTGGCCGCCGAGCACCTGCGGCCGATTCTGCTGATCGAGGCGCCGCGGCTGCTCTTCCCCTTCGCCCGCAACATCATCGCGGATGCCACGCGCGAGGGCGGCTTCCCCCCGCTTCTCATCCAGCCCGTCGATTTCGTCGATCTCTATCGCCGCGACGTGGCCCAACAGAGCCAGGCGCGCAACGCCTGACAGGCCGGCTATAGCGGCCAGAGGGGGTCCTTGAGCCGGGCCACCATGGCCTGATGCGCGGCGATCTCCTCGCGGCTGGGCGCGTGAGGACGCGGCGGCCGGAAGATCCGATCCATCGCTTGCAAGCCCACGACGGCGGTGGCATCCGCCGCGAGACCGAGAGTGGGCTGACGACCGCCGAGGAGCTCCAGGTAGACTTGGGCGAGGAGGCTGCAATCGACCAGGGCGCCATGGAGCGTGCGCGCGGTGGTATCGATCATGAAGCGCCGGCACAGCGCGTCCAAGCTGGCCTGGGCGCCCGGAAACTTGCGGCGCGCCAAGGCCAAGGTGTCGATGGCCCGCTCCGGGGGGACGGGCGGATGTCCCAACCGCACCAGCTCCGCATTCAGAAACTTGATGTCGAACTCGGCATTGTGAATGACGAAGGGCGCGTCGCCAACGAAGGCGAGGAATGGGGCGACGATCTCCGCGAATTTCGGTTTGCCGCTGAGAAACTCGATTGTCAGCCCGTGCACCGCGAGCGCGTCCGCCGGCATGTCCCGCTCGGGATCGATATAGCACTGGTAGGTCCGGCCGGTCGGAACGTGGTTGTAGAGCTCGAGACAGGCGATCTCGACGATACGATGACCGTCCGCGGGATCGAGCCCGGTCGTTTCGGTGTCGAGAACGATCTCACGCATGAGGCCTCCGCGAGCCCGGACGAGGCGGCCAGTGCCGTCCCCGAATCTGCCGCATCACTTTGACGATGCGCGCCAGCTGGCGCAAGCTGTGTCGCTTGCCGAGCCCCGTTGTGACCACGAAGTCCGCCCGTCGCCGCTTTTCCCGATCGGGCATCTGATGGGCGAGGATGCCGGCGAGCCGCTTGGCCGTCATTCCCGGCCGAGACAAAGCGCGCTGCTTTTGCAGGAATCCCGGCGCGCTCACGACGATGACCGCGTCGCAGTGCCACTCGCCGCGGGATTCGAAGAGAAGCGGAATATCGAGCACGACGAGTCGCGCACGGCGGGCGGCCTGGCGGCGGAGGAAGCGCTCCTGAGCGCAGCGCACCAGCGGGTGGACGATCTTCTCCAACCGCTTCAGCGCCATGGCGTCATTGAAGACGCGGGCGCCGAGGGCCTGCCGATCGATGGCGCCATCGCGCTCGACATCCGGGAAAGCCGCGGCGATCGGCCGAACGGCGACGCCGCGACGGGCAAGAAGCCGATGTACGGCCGCATCCGCATCATAGACAGGAACGCCGAGGCGGCGGAGCGTCGCCGCTGCAGTGCTCTTGCCCATGGCGATCGATCCGGTCAGTCCGAGAATGACCACCTGTCAGGCGCCCTGAAGGAGAAACGCGCGCAGCGCAGCGGTCACCTCGGGCGCAATACCGAACCAGGCCTCGAAGCCAGGCCGGGCTTGGTGGAGAAGCATGCCAAGCCCGTCGACGGCAGTGTGCCCCCCCGCGCGCGCCGCCGCCAGAAGCTCCGTCTCGAGCGGTGCATAGACGATGTCATTGACCACCGCGTGGCGCGGCAGCCGCTCCAGGGCGAGCTCAAGCGGGGGGGCGCCCTCCATGCCGAGGACCGTCGTATTGACGAGGAGATTGGCGCCATCAAGCGCCGCCTCGCGCTCGGCCCAGGGCAAGACTCGGATCGGTCCGAAAATTTCTGCCGCCAGCTTCTCCGCCCGACCAGTTGTCCGGTTCACAAGCCGGATCTCCGGGACGCCGACATCGATGAGCGCAGCCAGGACGGCACGCGCGGCGCCACCCGCTCCAAGGACGACGGCGGGACCCGCCTCGGATCGCCAGCCCGGCGCGCCGGACCGGAGATTCTCGAGAAACCCAAAGGCATCGGTGTTGTCGCCGACAAGCACGCCGTCGCGGATGACAAGGGTATTCACCGCACCGATGCGGCGGGCCGCCGGGGTTACGCGGTCCATGACTGCGAGTGCCGCCTCCTTGTGGGGCAGGGTAATATTGACGCCGGCAAAGCCAAGGAGCGGCAAGGCGCGGATCGCAGCCTGTAGGTTCTCGGGTGCCACAGGCAGCGGAACATAGGCTCCGTCTACGCCGTGATGGGCAAGCCAGTAATTATGCAGGCGCGGCGAGCGCGAGTGGGAGACGGGCCAGCCGATGACGCCGGCGAGCATCGCCTTGCCGGAAATGATCATGTGGGCAGCACCTTTTGGGCGCGCAGAAAGTCGAGTAGGGGCAGCAGCGGCAGGCCGAGAATGGTGAAATGATCGCCTTCGATCGAGGAGAAGAGCTGGGCACCCAGGCCTTCCAGCTGATAGGCGCCGACCGAGGCGCAGACCGAATCCCCGGCCCGATCGAGATAGGCGTCGAGGAAGGCGTCGGAGAAGTGCCGCATCGAAAGATCGGCATGATCGATATGATGCCACAGCCGGATTCCATCGCGCATGGCGACGACGGCGGCAACGAGGCGATGGCGGCGGCCGCGCAAGGCCGAGAGTTGCGCACGCGCCTGGGCACGGTCTGCGGGCTTGTCGAACCAAGTCCCGTCGCATTCGAGCATCTGGTCAGCGCCGATGACCAGCGCACCGCCGTGACGGCTCGATACCTTGAGCGCTTTAAGCTCGGCCAAGGCCTCCGCAGCCCGCGCTGCGGAAGCGCCATCACCGCGGAGGCTGCGCTTGATCTCGTCCTCGTCGATGCCGGCGGGATCGGCGATGCAAGGAACACCGGCATGGGAAAGGAGGCTTGCCCGGGTCCGGCTTGCGGAGGCGAGCACGACCTTGCTGCGCTCGACCCTGTTGCTGGACGCTGCCTTGCTGCTCATAGAGGATGCTTTCGGCGATCCGCATAAAGCTGCATGATCGCAGCCGCGGTTTCCTCGATCGAGCGGCGCGTGACATCGAGAACGTGCCAGCCATGCTCGGTGAAGAGCCGGCGCGCCGAGGCAAGCTCGCGCTTCACCGTATCCAGATCGGTATAATCGGTATCCTCGCTTTCGTTGAGCGTCCGCAGCCGGTTGCGACGGAGTTGCACAAGCCGAACCGGATCTTTCGTCAGGCCGATGATGAGAGGGTGTCGCGCCTCGAGCAATTCGGAAGGAAGTGCGACACCTGGCACGACCGGCACATTGGCCGCCTTGATGCCGCGATTGGCGAGATAGATGCAGGTTGGAGTCTTCGACGTACGGGAGACTCCGACGAGGACCACGTCCGCGTGGTCCAGATCCCACGTCGCCTGGCCGTCGTCATGGGTCAGGACGAATTGCATGGCATCGATGCGGCTAAAATATTCCGCATCCAGCTCATGCTGTCGGCCGGGCAAGTTGCGGCTTTGCAACCCGAGATAATTGGCGAGCGCACCCATGATTGGGTCGAGCACCGAGATATGTGGAACCTTGAGCTTGCGCAGCCCATTGATAAGGGCCGTGTGCAGGCTCTTGTCGACCATGGTGTAAAGCACCAGTCCCGGCTCTTCACCGATCGAGGCGAGCACCTTCTCGAGCTGGCCCTTCGTACGCACGAGAGGCCACATGTGCTCGGCGACGTCGATACCCTCGAATTGCACCAGGCATGCCCGGACCACGCTATGCACCGTTTCGCCGGTGGCATCGGAAACCATATGAAGATGGAGCTTCTTCACGGCAGCCATCCGAGGCCTCGGCGAGTTTTGGAACCTGGGGACAAGACCGGATTACGGGTATAACTCGGCCATTCGAGCGCGAGGCCGAATTCTATCCTTCCTCGCGGCGCAACGGAGAGCGAAGTTCTCAGCCTGTGACTTGGCATCGATGTGAAAGGTGAATCCAGTGATCGGACGTGCTTGCTCCACCCTTTATCCTCTTTTTCCCCGTCATTCCAGCGGCAGCAATCCCACAGGAGCCGTCCGGCGGACCGACCCGCCATCCTCGGCCTATTCACAGGAGCGGCAGCCGGACAGCGCGCCGGTACTGGCTGAGGATCGTTCCTTGGGATAACTTTACATCCCCGCAGTCCACAGCGATCCACTACGACAACTACCTTTTCTTCTAAGATTCTTATTTGCAGTATTTTTGACCTCCTATGGAAGCGCTCCAGAGGAATCACAGCAAAGCGCCCGCAAAACCATTGCTTCGTGCATTGGCGGGCGAGCGGCTAAATCGGCCACCTGTCTGGCTGATGCGGCAGGCAGGCCGCTATCTCCCGGAATACCGCGCGGTTCGCCAGCGCGTTGGCAGTTTTCTCGACCTCTGCTTTACGCCAAAACTGGCGGCGGAGGTCACCTTGCAGCCCGTGCGCCGCTTCGGCATGGACGCGGCGATCCTCTTTTCGGACATTCTTGTGGTGCCCTACGCGCTCGGCCAAGCCGTTCGCTTCGAGGAGGGGGAAGGGCCGGTTCTCGATCCGGTGAGAGACGGCGACGCCGTGGAGCGTCTGAGCACCGCGAATTTTCATGAGCGATTGGGCCCCGTCTATGACGCAGTTGTGGAAGTCGCTGCTGCATTGCCATCAGATACAGCGCTGATCGGCTTCGCGGGGGCACCGTGGACTGTGGCGTGCTACATGCTTGAAGGGGGATCGAGTCGTGACTTCTCCGCGGTGAAGCTATGGGCGCTTCGCCATGAGCAAGAATTCGCGCGGCTCCTCGATCTCCTGGTCGAGGCGACGGCCGATTATCTCATTCGCCAGGTCGAGGCGGGTGCCGAGGCCCTGCAAATCTTCGACAGCTGGGCCGGCGCCCTCGCCGAGGCCGAATTCGAGCGGTGGTGCATCGCGCCGCTGGCGGCGATTACGTGCAGGGTGCGGGCGCGCCATCCCGAGATTCCCATCATCGCCTTTCCGCGTGGCGGGGGGTTCGGATGCGAGCTGCTCGTTGCGCGCGCGGGCATTCAGGGCATCGCGCTTGACCCGACGGTTCCGCTGCGCTGGGCGGCCGAGAGGCTGCAGCAACACAGTGCGCTGCAGGGCAATCTCGACCCAGCGCTGCTGGCGGCCGGAGGTGCCGTCATGGAGCGGCAGGTGCACCGCATCTTGAAGGCTTGGTCGAAGGGCGCTTTCATCTTCAATCTCGGGCATGGGGTCCTTCCATCGACGCCGCCGGAGCATGTCGCCTCGCTGGTCGGCCTCATCAAGTCCTGGCGCGAGTGAGGCTAGCCGCCGTGGCCGCCCCATCAGCGTTTCACCAATGACGAAGATCGCGCTCGTTCTCTTCAATCTCGGCGGCCCGGACGTCCCCACGGCGATCGAGCCCTTCCTCTTCAACCTGTTCAATGATCCGGCGATTATTTCGCTGCCCGGGATCCTGCGTTATCCGCTCGCCAAGCTGATCGCGCGGCGACGCGCACCGATCGCGCGTGACATCTATGCGCGTCTCGGCGGAGGCTCGCCGCTTCTTGCCAATACCGAGGCTCAGGCCCGAGCCCTGGAGGCATCCCTTCGGAATATTGGTGAGCTGCGCTGCTTCGTCGCGATGCGCTATTGGCGGCCGTTCATCGAGGACGCGGCCGCCGCGGCGAAGGCGTTCGCGCCCGATCGCATCGTACTGCTGCCTCTCTACCCGCAGTTCTCGACGACCACAACGGGCTCGTCCTGGCGCGCGTGGAAGAGGGCGCAGCGGCGGGTGGGCTTGCAAGCGCCGACGACCCTCGTCTGCTGCTATCCGCGAGAGCCTGGCTTCATCACTGCTATCGCAGACCGTTTGCGCGACGCGTTCGCCCAGCTTCCCGCGACTGCATCGCCCCGGGTGTTATTCTCGGCCCATGGACTGCCAAAGCGCATCGTCGTGCGCGGCGATCCTTATCGCTGGCAAGTCGAGCAAAGCTGTGCCGCTGTGGTCGCGACTCTCGGCCGCCGGGATCTCGATTGGCGGATCTGCTATCAGAGCCGCGTCGGCCGCCTCGAATGGATCGGTCCCGGGACGGATGCGGAGATCGAGCAAGCCGGCCGTGACGGCGTGCCGGTCATTGTCGTGCCGATCGCCTTTGTTTCCGAGCATTCGGAGACCTTGGTCGAGCTCGACATGGAATATGCCGCCCTTGCCAAGCGCTCGGGGGTTCCAGTCTATATTCGGGTTCCGACCGTATCGACGCTACCGCCTTTCATCGCCGGCCTGGCCGGGCTCGTGCGCGGCGCCCTGGCGGCACCCGGTGCGTTGCGCTCCGGAGAGGGGCGGCGGCTTTGCCCGGATGACCGGCGATGCTGCGCAATGCGCGAACTTATATCGCCCCGATGAGCGGAGACCCGCCGTGCAACAAGCGCTCCTGCCATTCTATCCCTGGATCAAGGCCCTTCACGTCATCGGCATCATCGCGTGGATGGCGGGGCTTCTGTATTTGCCGCGGCTCTTCGTCTATCACTGCGAGGCGACCATCGGTTCCCGCGAGGATCAGCGCTTTCAGCTTATGGAGCGGCGCCTGCTGCGGCTGATCATGAACCCGGCGATGATCGCGACATATCTCCTCGGCAGCACCTTGTTGTGGATTTCGCCGATGGTCGACTGGCACGCCGGGTGGATTTACGTGAAGCTTGCTCTTGTCGCGGTGCTGACTTGGTTCCATCACGCCATGGGGCTCTGGCGCAAGGATTTCGTAGCCGGCCGGAACCAACGGCCGGCGCGCTTTTTCAGGCTGATGAACGAGGTGCCGACCCTCGCGATGATCGTCATTGTGATCATGGTGGTGGTTAAGCCTTTTTAAGGGTCTTATGAGCTAGACTCATCTCACTCCCCAAAAGGTCATCCGCATTTCACTTGACGGAATAGGATCTTTGGGCGATTTATCAGCAGGTTGTTACCCAGCAGCGACAAAACCCGCGTTTTCCGCCAAATATTGCTTGATGGCTCGGCCGCCTAGGGGCGGCATCCCGCCGTTTATCAGCCTGACGCAAGGCGCCAACGCTTTACCCCCTCTCCCATTACCCGTCGCAAAGTAGGCGCGGCATGAATCTGCAAGAGCTTAAATCCAAGACCCCCGCGGACCTCCTCACCTATGCCGAGGAGTTGCAAGTCGAGAACGCGAGCAACCTGCGCAAGCAGGAGCTCATGTTCGCCATTCTCAAGCAATTGGCCGAGCGCGACATTGCCATCTTCGGCGACGGCGTGCTCGAGGTGCTGCAGGACGGCTTCGGCTTTCTCCGCGCCCCCGAGGCCAATTATCTGCCGGGACCCGACGACATCTATGTCTCACCGAGCCAGGTGCGGCGCTTCGGGCTTCGCACCGGCGACACCGTGCAGGGGCAAATCCGCTCGCCCAAGGACGGCGAGCGCTATTTCGCGCTCCTCAAGGTCAACGAGATCAATTTCGAGAATCCGGACAAGGTCCGCCACCGCATCAATTTCGACAATCTGACCCCACTCTATCCCGATCGGCGGCTCAAGCTCGAGATCGGTGACCCCACCCTCAAGGACTACACGGCGCGTGTCATCGATCTCATCTGCCCACTCGGCAAGGGGCAGCGCGGATTGATCGTCGCCCCTCCGCGCACCGGCAAGACGGTGATGCTGCAGAATATCGCCCATTCGATCGCGGCGAATCATCCTGAGGTCTATCTCATCGTGCTGCTCATCGACGAGCGGCCCGAGGAAGTCACCGACATGCAGCGCTCGGTGAAAGGCGAGGTCGTCAGCTCGACCTTCGACGAGCCCGCCGTTCGCCACGTCCAGGTCGCGGAGATGGTCATCGAGAAGGCAAAGCGCCTCGTCGAGTACAAGCGCGACGTCGTGATCCTCCTCGACTCGATCACGCGCCTCGCGCGCGCCTACAACACGGTGGTGCCGTCTTCGGGCAAGGTGCTGACGGGTGGCGTGGACGCCAATGCGCTGCAGCGGCCGAAGCGCTTCTTCGGGGCTGCGCGCAATATCGAGGAAGGCGGCTCGCTCACCATCATCGCAACCGCGCTCATCGACACGGGCTCGCGCATGGACGAGGTGATTTTCGAGGAGTTCAAGGGGACCGGCAACTCGGAGATCATTCTCGACCGCAAGCTCTCGGACAAGCGCGTGTTCCCCTCGATCGACATCACCCGCTCCGGCACGCGCAAGGAGGAGCTCCTCGTCGAGCGCGACGTGCTGGCCAAGATGTGGGTCCTGCGCCGCATTCTGATGCCCATGGGCATGAACGACGCTATGGAATTCCTCCTCGACAAGCTCCGCCACACCAAGACGAATGGCGAGTTCTTCCAGTCGATGAACCAGTAGGGAGGACGCTTCGAACGAAACGGGGCGCTCCGCGGAGCGCCCCTTATTTGTCTCGGGACGGCGTCGCAGGGTCAGGGCAGGAGCACGGTCGAGCCTGTCGTCTTGCGCGCCTCGAGGTCGCGCTGCGCCTGGGCCGCATCGGCAAGCTTATAGGTCTGGTTGACGCGGATCTTGACGGCACCGCTCTTGACGGCGCGGAAGAGGTCGCGCGCCGAGGCCACGAGATCCTCTCGCTTTGCCGCGTAGGTATTGAGGGTCGGTCGCGTGATGAAGAGCGAGCCCTTGGCTGCGAGGACGCTGAGATCGACGGGCGGGACCGGCCCGGAGGCATTGCCGAAACTGACCATGAGACCGAAGTGCCGTAGGCAGTCGAGCGAGCCCTGGAAGGTGTCCTTGCCCACGGAATCATAGACGACGGGCACGCCCTCGCCCTTGGTGATCTTCTTCACGACTTCGACGAAATTCTCGCGCGCGCTCACCACCGGATATTTGCAGCCATGGGCCTTGGCGAGCTTCGCCTTCTCATCCGAGCTGACGACGCCGATGACATTGGCGCCGAGCGATTTCGCCCATTGACAGAGGATGAGACCGACACCGCCAGCGGCGGCGTGGACGAGGATCGTGTCGCCCTTCTTCACCTTGTAGGTGCGGCGGATCAGATACTGGACCGTCAGGCCCTTGAGCATCATCGCGGCGGCGGTCTTGAAATCGATCTCCTTGGGCAGCTTGACCAGCCGATGCGCTGGAATGATACGCGCCTCGGCATAGGCGCCGAGAGGGCTGTTGCCGTAGGCGACGCGATCACCGACCTTGAAGTCCTTGACCTTGGGCCCGATCGCCTCGACGACGCCGGCTGCCTCGCCACCGAGGGGAGCGGGATAGCTCGGCTGCTTGTAGAGGCCGATCCGATGATAGACATCGACGAAGTTGAGGCCGATGGCGTGGTGGCGGATGACAACTTCGCCGGGTCCCGGCTTGGGCAAATCCACCTCTTCCATCTTCAGCACTTCGGGACCACCCGGCTGGGTGATGCGCACGACTTTGACCATGGCGGGGTTCCTTTTGCGTTGCTTTGTTCAGACCAGATGCGCCTTGAAAAATTCGATGGTGCGCCGGTTGGCCAGCCCTGCGGCCGACCTGTCGTAGTGCTGGCCCCCTTCGCGTGCGAAGGCATGCTCCATGCCGGGATAAGTGTGGATCGTCACCTTCGCATTGCCGGCTAACGCCGTCTTGATCTGCGTCTGTGCCTCGGGCGGACAATAAGAGTCTTTCTCGGCGATATGCAGCATCAGCGGCTTGGTGATTTTGCCGCGCTCGGCGAGCGCGTCGGGAATGCCGACGCCGTAGTAGCCGACATTGCAATCGCTGTCAGAGCGGGTCGCCATGAGATAGGCGAGCTTGCCGCCCAGGCAGTAGCCGACCGTGCCGACCTTTCCTGTGCAGCCGGGCACCTTGCGCAGATAGGCAAGGGTAGCCTTGAGATCGTCGACGCCCTTGGCCTCGTCGAAGCCCTTATAGAGCGCGAAGGCGCGCTGCCATTCGGCCTCGGTCTTGTCGGTGATCTGGATGCCGGGCTCCTGGCGCCAGAAGAGGTCGGGGCAGATCGCGAAGTAGCCCTGGCGGGCAAGGCCGTCGCAGACGTCACGCATGACCTTGTTGACTCCGAAGATCTCCTGGCAGACCACGATCCCGGCGCCCTTGCCGGATGCGGGTTGCGCAAGATAAGCGGAGAATTTGCCGCCGTCCGACGCGGCGATGGTGACATCGGCCATGATCCTCTCCTGTCTTCTGAGCGGGTGATCGCGGATGCGTGATCCCGGCGAGAGTAGCCCCTGCTCATCACCTTGTCACGGCGGCGGCGAGAAGAGATCGATGCGCTCGAGGGCGAGGAGCTTCACCTTTGTGGGGCGGCCCTTGCCCCCCGAATAGCCGCCCAAACCGTTGCTCGCGACCACACGATGGCAGGGGATGACGATGGGCAGGGGATTGCTGCCGCAGCCCCATCCCACAGCGCGCGGCTCGCTGCCGAGCTCGGCCGCAAGGGCACCGTAGGTGCACACCTCGCCATAGGGGATCGCCTGAAGACGGCGCCACAGAGCGCGTTGGAATGGGCTGCCTCGAGGCGCCAAGGGCAGGGCGAAGCCGGTGCTGCGACGGGTGAAATAAGCGGCCAGCTGCGCTTCGGCCTCGCGCAGGAGGGGCGTGCCGTCGCGCCCGCCGCGCCCGTCGAAATGGAGGGCGGCAATGGCATCCCCCTCCTGCACCAGAGTCAACGGGCCGAGGGGGCTTTCGATGGCGAGGCTAGGCATAAGACGCACTCGGCCGCGGCGAAAGAGCAAGGCGCAGCCCGGCCGGCGTCGTGATCGGAAGCGAGCAGGTCATGCCGGTGCAGACATAGGCCGCCGCCCGCCCATTCACCAGCCCCTTGCCATGAGCCGGATG
Source organism: Alphaproteobacteria bacterium (assembly GCA_035294245.1). Taxonomy (GTDB): domain Bacteria; phylum Pseudomonadota; class Alphaproteobacteria; order JACZXZ01; family JACZXZ01; genus DATGLG01. Next base: position 136,286 of record DATGLG010000004.1, read on the forward strand.
CTGGGTCGGCAGCACCGCCTCAGGGACGACAAGCTGGACAATCCGATCAGGCTGAGAGGTGCCATAGACGGCTCGCCGCAGGGCCTCGTATTCGGCCTCGCCAGGCCGACCCACCAGCACGACCTGGACCGCCCGCGCGAGAAGCTCCGCGGCGTTGAGGAGCGTGGCGAACGGAAAGACGTTGCGCTGAAGCTGTCCGGAAAACGCCGCCAGGGCCGCCTCTGCGCGCCGGCGGTATTTATCATTTCCCGTGAGATAGAAGAGGCGGGCGAGGGCCCCAGCCATCACCCCGTTCCCCGACGGCGTCGCGTTATCATGTGCCGTCTTTGTGCGGATGATCACATCGGTCACGTCGTCCGCCGTGAAGAAATAGCCTCCATCGGCGTCATCCCGGAAATGGCGATGCACCACCTCGGCCCAATCCTCAGCATGGGTCAGATAGGCGACATCGCCCGTCGCCTCGTGCAGAGCCAACGCCGCCTCGATCATGTTCGCATAGTCATCGAGGTTGCCGGCATGCCGAGGGCGGCCGTTGCGATAGCTGTGGTAGAGCCGGCCGTCGTGAAACATGCGGTCCCGCACGAAGGCGAAGCCGGCGCGGGCGGCGTCGAGCCAGGGCGCCTCGTCGAAAGCAAGAGCCGCGCGAGCCAGCGCGGTGATCATCAAGCCGTTCCAGTCGGCGAGGACCTTGTCATCCCAGCCCGGCTTGATACGGGTTTCCCGTTGCCGCCAAAGCACTTGGCGTGCCATCGCAAGCTTGGCCTCCGTCTCGGGGTCGGCGAGCCCGTTGCTGCACATTCGGTTAAGGATGGTCCTGCCTTCCCAATTCCCGCCCGGACGGACATCATAGGCGGTCTTGAAGAGCTGGGCGTCGCCGTCGAGCAGGCGATCGATCTCGGCTGCGTCCCAAACGTAGAAGCGCCCTTCATGGCCCTCGCTATCGGCATCTTGGGTCGCAGCGAAACCGCCTCCGGGGGCAATCATTTCGCGTAGAAGCCAACCCACGGTTTCCTTCACGCGAGCCGCGAAAAGCGGGTTTCCGGTTTCGAGCCAGGCCCCCGTCAGGAGCTCGAGGAGCTGGGCATTGTCGTAGAGCATCTTCTCGAAATGGGGCACCAGCCATTCGGCGTCCGTCGAGTAGCGCGCAAAGCCCCCGCCCAAATGATCGTAGATGCCGCCCTGGCTCATCCGAATCAGCGTAACAAGAACGGCATCTCGGTAGACCTCCTGGCCAGTCCGCTTGTAGGCGCGCCAAAGAAGCTTGAAGATCGGCGCCTGCGGGAATTTGGGAGCCGGGCCGATGCCCCCCTGAGCCATGTCGACCTGGGCTACAAGCTGTCGTGCCGCCTGGTCGATCATCGCAAGGGAAATGCCACCACCGCTTTCCGACCGGCTGAGCCGCGTCAGCGCCTCCTTTAATGCGTCCACATTGTGGCGCACCGCCGCCTTCTCCTTGTGGTAGATCTCGGCGACGCGGCGCAGCAGGTCCTTGAAGCCGGGTCGGCCATAGCGAGGCTCGGGTGGAAAATAAGTGCCGCCCCAGAAAGGCTCGCCGTCGGGGGTGCAGAACATGGTGAGCGGCCAACCACCTTGCTCGCCCATAAGGGCGAGGGCCTGTTGGTAAATTGAGTCGAGGTCGGGGCGCTCTTCGCGGTCCACCTTCACGTTGACGAAGAGCTCGTTCATCACCGCTGCTGTCGCCGGGTCCTCGAAGCTCTCATGAGCCATGACATGGCACCAATGGCACGCCGCGTAGCCGATCGAGAAGAGGATCGGGCGATCCAGGCGCCGCGCCTCCTCGAGCACTGCCGGCCCCCAAGGGCGCCAAGCCACGGGATTGTTCTTGTGTTGAAGGAGATACGGGCTCGTTTCGGAAGCGAGCTGATTCTCGGACATGGCGCACCGAGGGTTAGCGACGGGCCTTGCGAGCCCGGAGGTGCATTTGCCTGCGCGATGCCGCAGGCGTAGTGTGCAGCATAGTGCGAGGCGGGCGCCGCCTGGCGCAACTCCAGAATTGTGGAGCCTTCGCATGAAAGTGAAGATCGATATCGACTGCACGCCCCAGGAGGCGCGGATGTTCCTGGGCTTGCCGGACCTGACATTCATCCAGCAGAGCCTCCTCGCGGATCTGGAGGAGCGCATGCGCCATGCGCTTACCGCCATGGATCCCGAGACAGTGCTGAAGACCTGGTTTCCCGGTGGCCTGCAGGGCTGGGAGCAGATGCAGAAGGCATTCTGGTCGCAGCTCGCCGGCGCCGGAGGTGGCGAGCGCAAGGGGAAATAGGCTCGCTCGCGCTTCTCGTTGCACGGAACCTGCCAGTGAAAACCGACGACACCATCTTTGCGCTCTCCAGCGCGCCGGGACGGGCCGCCATTGCGGTCATTCGCATCAGTGGACCGGCTGCCGGAATGGCCCTCGCGAAACTGAGTGGGCGGGTCGCCCTGCCGGAGCCGCGGCGGGGCGCCTTCGCTCGGCTGAGGAATCCTGAGAACGGCGCGCCCCTGGACGACGCCCTTGTGCTCTGGTTCCCCAGCCCGGGAAGCGAGACGGGGGAGGACGTGGCCGAGCTTCAGATCCACGGTGGCCGCGCCACGACGGCCGGCGTGCTGACCGCCTTGGCCAAGCTGCCCGGCTTGCGCCTGGCGGAGCCCGGCGAATTCACCCGTCGTGGGTTCCTCAATGGCAAGCTCGACCTCACCGCCGTCGAGGGCCTTGCCGATCTCGTCGATGCGGAGACAGAGGCGCAGCGGTGTCAAGCTTTGCGACAGCTGCGCGGCGGGCTGAGCCGCCTCTATGAGGGCTGGCGCGCGCGGCTGATCCGCCTTCTTGCTCATGCGGAGGCTCGTATCGACTTTCCGGACGAGGTTGACGAGAGAGGCATCAGCGAAGATCAAGTCTCCGAGGTATTGGGTCTATCTGAGGAGATATCTCAACATCTTGACGATAATAGGCGCGGCGAACGGCTTCGGGACGGCCTCGCCGTGGCCATCCTGGGCGCCCCAAACGCCGGCAAATCGAGCCTGTTGAACGCGCTTGCACGCCGCGACGCGGCGATCGTCTCCGAGCTGGCGGGCACAACCCGCGATGTCATCGAGGTGCATTTGGATCTCGGTGGTTATCCGGTCATTCTCGCCGACACTGCGGGAATTCGGGAAAGTGGCGACCTCGTTGAGAAAGAGGGGGTACGCCGCGCTCTCGCCCGCGCCGAGCAAGCGGATCTGCGTCTGGTCCTCGTCGAGGCGGGAAAGTGGCCGGAGATACCTACGCAATTGGCGCCTCTTCTCGATGATGGGTCAATCCCCGTGACCACCAAGCTCGACCTGGCCCGGCCCGCCGGCGAGCTCATCTTGAATGGCCGACCCGCTCTCGGGATCTCCGTGCGGACTGGCGAGGGCATCCCGAGCTTGCTTCGTCGCCTTGAGGAAGAGGCCGCAAAGCGCTTGGCAGCCGGGGAGGCACCGATCGTGACCCGGCTCCGTCATCGCGAAGGGCTGCTCGATTGTCTCGCAGCCCTCGAGCGGGCGGCGAAGGCCGCCGCCCCGGAACTGGCTGCCGAGGATTTGCGGATGGCGTTGCGTTCCCTCGGACGGATTACCGGCCGCGTCGATGTCGAGGAACTGCTGGACGTCATCTTTCGTGATTTCTGCATCGGAAAATAGCCGCCGGATGCATATTCACGCTTCCGCGGTCTGTTTCACGTGAAACGTTGCGATGCTCAGCGAGCGCTTTGACTCAATGGGGCCACCCGCTTAGATTGCGCTCATGGCGGCAGCGTTCTGCGAAACATATGACGTGATCGTTGTCGGGGCGGGACACGCCGGTTGCGAAGCTGCCGCCGCTTCGGCGCGTTTAGGGGCCAAAACGCTTCTGCTTACCCACCGCCTCGACACGATTGGCGAGATGTCGTGCAACCCGGCCATTGGCGGCTTGGCCAAAGGACAATTGGTTTGCGAGATTGACGCCCTCGACGGCGTTATGGGGCGGGCGATTGATCGTGCCGGCATCCAGTTCCGCATTCTTAATCGGAGCAAGGGGCCCGCGGTGCGAGGGCCTCGTGCCCAGGCCGATCGCAAGCTCTATCGTCGAGCCATTCAAGAACTCCTCAAGGAATTTCCACTCCTTGAGATTGGTGCCGCCTCGGTCGAAGACCTTGTCCTGGCCTCAAATGGAGGAGTCGCCGGGGTCTTGACCAGTGGGGGAGAGGCGGTCGCGGCGGGTGCCGTCGTCCTTACGACGGGGACTTTCCTTCGAGGCCTCATTCATATCGGCGACGAAAAAATCCCGGCCGGCCGCGTCGGCGAGCCACCAGCGCTTGGACTTGCCGCAACTCTTGCCCGCTTCGGTTTCGCCTTGGGGCGCCTCAAGACGGGAACGCCGCCGCGATTGGACGGCCGGACCATCGACTGGGCAGGCCTCGACGTGCAAAACGGCGACGATCCGCCTGTGCCCTTCTCGTTCCTCACGGATCGCATCACGGTTCCCCAAACCGTCTGCCATATCACCCATACGACGCCCCAGGCCCACGCGCTGATTCGCCGGAATCTCCATCGCGCCCCCATGTATTCCGGTCAGATCGAGAGCGTGGGGCCTCGCTATTGCCCCTCGATCGAAGACAAGGTCGTCCGCTTCGCGGAGAAACCTCGGCACCAGATTTTCCTCGAGCCTGAAGGCCTCGATGACGACACCGTTTATCCGAATGGCATTTCGACGTCACTGCCCCGGGAGGTCCAGGACGATTTGTTGAAGGCCATACCGGGCCTGGAACACGCGGTGATGCTGCGCCCCGGCTATGCGATCGAATATGACTTCGTCGATCCTCGAGAATTGAAGCCGAGCCTGGAAACCCGCCGCATTCCGCGACTCTATTTCGCAGGCCAGATCAATGGCACAACGGGGTACGAGGAAGCTGCGGCTCAAGGGATCATGGCTGGGATCAATGCGGCGCGGGCGACGGCCGGCCAGGAGCCGTTCCTCCTCGATCGCTCGCAGGCCTATATCGGGGTCCTCATCGACGATCTGGTGACCCTGGGGACGAGTGAGCCTTATCGCATGTTCACGTCGCGGGCGGAATATCGGCTAAGCCTACGCGCCGATAACGCCGATCAGCGCTTGACGCCTCTCGGCATTGCCGCGGGCTGTGTTGCGACGCCGCGCGCTCGATGCTTCCGGGAAAAGCAGGCGACCTTGGTGTCAGCGCGGCATATGGTAGCGAGTCTCGGTGGTTTCCCCAACATGCTGCGGTCTCGAGGGCTGAGCGTCAATCTCGACGGTGCTTGGCGCAGCGTCGCCGATCTGCTCCGCTATCCCGGCATCACTTTGACGCAGCTCCAGACGATCTGGCCCGAGCTTTGCGGCTTGCGCGCGGACGTGGCCGAGCAAATCACCATCGACGCGGCCTATGCCGGCTATCTCGACCGCCAAGAAGCCGATATTCGAGCCTTCCGTCGTGACGAATCCCTTCTTTTGCCGGCGGATCTGGACTATGCCCGCATCGGCGGCCTCTCGGCGGAAGTTCAGCAGAAATTGTCGCAGAGTCGGCCGCGCACGCTTGGCCAGGCAGCGCGCATCTCCGGTGTAACGCCTGCGGCGCTGACGGCTTTATTGCGCTATGTCCGCCGGCATGACGACCTAGACTTTCGCGATTCGGCCTGAGAGCTTGGTCGAGCCCCTCACACCGGCGCAGTTTGCAGCCGCCGCGAATGTTTCACGTGAAACACAGCGCCGCCTCGAAGCCTATGCGGAACTCCTGCTCCGCTGGCAACGCGCGGTCAATCTTGTTGCGAACAGCACGATCCCCGATCTTTGGCGCCGCCATATGCTCGATTCGGCGCAGCTCGTATTTTACCTACCAACGACACCGTGCCGCTTAGCCGACCTCGGTAGCGGTGCCGGGTTCCCCGGGCTCGTGCTGGCGATTCTTGGGGTGGGGGAGGTGCATCTGGTCGAGTCCGATGGCCGCAAATGCGCCTTTCTTCGTGAGGCCCTACGGGTCACCGGGACAGCGGCATTCGTGCATGAGGAACGCATCGAATCGGTCCGGCTTACGGGTTGCGATGTCGTGACGGCACGAGGTCTGGCGTCTCTCGAAGTCCTCGTCGGATATGCGCGCCCTTTTCTCAAATCGAGCGGCATTGGCCTGTTTCTGAAAGGCCGACGCCTGGAAGAGGAATTGACCCCAAATCTGAAAGGGGGGAATATGCGACTGGAACGCTTTCCAAGCGTGACGGAACCGGGCGGGTGGGTCGTTCGACTTGGGGACATCGCTCATGTATGAGCCGGGGGATAAGCCGATCGATCATTCGAGTCCTACCTCCCGCATTCTCGCCATTGCCAATCAGAAGGGCGGCGTCGGCAAGACAACGACGGCAATCAATCTTGGCACGGCCTTAGCCGCGGTGGGCCAACGCGTTCTCCTCATTGACTTTGATCCCCAGGGAAATGCCAGTACCGGCCTGGGAATCGAGCCGGCCAAACGCGATCTGAGCTCCTATGACGTACTAATGGACGGGGTTTCCGTCGAAAACTCGGCGATTCCCACAGGCATCCCGCGCTTGGACATCGTGCCGGCCTCGCTTGACCTTACGGGCGCCGAGCTTGAACTGGTGACCGCCACCCAACGGGAATTCCGGTTGCGCGCCGCGCTGGGAAGCTCTGTGGGGCGCTACGACTATGTGCTGATCGATTGTCCGCCAGCTCTCGGGCTTCTCACTCTCAACGCCCTTGCCGCCGCGGATGCCGTGCTGGTCCCTCTTCAAGTCGAGTTCTATGCGCTCGAAGGCCTGAGTCATTTGCTCGGTACCATCGATCGCGTGAAACGTACGTTCAATTCGAGGCTAGAGATCCAAGGAATAGTATTAACGATGTATGATAAACGCAATAGCTTGAGCGAGCTTATTGCGACTGATGTGCGCCAGCATCTCGGTGTCAAAGTCTATCAAACGGTGATTCCGCGCAATGTCCGGGTCTCCGAGGCACCTTCTCACGGCAAGCCGGTGCTGCTCTATGATCTGCGCTGCGCCGGCTCTCAAGCCTATCTTCATTTGGCCAGCGAAGTCCTTCGGCGGGAGGGGGTCGCGCCGCCACCGCTCGCGGCGGCGGCCAACGCATGACGACACCGGAGCCGAAGCGGCGCGGTCTCGGGCGCGGCCTCTCGGCCCTGCTCGGTTCGGAAAGCGAAGACCTCGCAACCCTCGAAAAGCTGCGGACGGTTCGCCAGCTCCCTACCGGCGTGTTACGCCCCGGGCGATTCCAGCCTCGCCATCGTTTCGATCCCGAGGAGATGGCGGCCCTGGTGCGCTCCGTCCAGGCGCAGGGCATCCTCCAACCTATCCTCGTCCGCCGTCTTCCGGGTGATACGACGGCGTATGAGATCATCGCTGGCGAGCGGCGCTGGCGCGCGGCGCAGGAGGCCCAGCTCCATGAGGTTCCGGTCATTGTCCGGGACCTCACCGACAGCGAGGCGCTTGAGATTGCCCTTGTCGAGAACGTTCAGCGACAGGATCTGACCCCTCTCGAAGAAGCCGAGGCCTATCGGCGGCTGATGGAGGAGTTCGCCCATACCCAGGAAGACCTGGCGCGCGTGGTAGGAAAGAGTCGCAGCCATGTCGCCAACACGCTCCGCCTCTTGAGCCTGCCCCCGCCGGTCAAGGAGCTGCTCGAGCAGGGCAAGCTCTCGGCCGGCCATGCCCGGGCGCTCCTGACCGCCCCCGATCCGGCAGTGCTGGCGCAGCGGATCGTCGCCGAGGGCTTAAATGTGCGCGAAGCGGAAAAGCTGGCTCAGAGCGCTGCGGGCAGCGCACCGCGGAAGGCACGGCCGCCCGCTCCCGCGAAGGACGCGAATACGCGCGCCCTAGAGCACGACCTCTCGCTCATGCTTGGGCTCAGGGTGACCGTCAACGAGAAGGGCTCGAAGGGGGAGCTGATCTTGCATTATGACAGCCTCAACCAGCTCGATGATCTCGTCCGCCGTCTCATGCGCGAGTGACGAAAGGCCCGTTTAATTTTTGCGCTGCCGCCGTCCCGCGGCGCCTGCCAGCTCCAGGAGACAGCGCGTGACGAGAGCCTCGCCGGGCATGCCGGTCGATTTGCACGCGATCTCCGCCATCGTCAGCCGCTCAAGGGCTTGCGCAAGACGGGGGGCGGGCCATTGGCGGAGCTGGGCGATGAAGCGGGCCCGCAGCTTCCAGAACAGTTTCGGCCGCAAGCCGTCCACCACGCGCTCCACCGGCGCGCCCGCAGCGATCTGGCCGGCGACAAGGTGAAGTCGCTGGAAATAACGCTGGGCGGTGCGCACCACCCCAACGGCCGTCTCGCCCTCGAGGAACGCGCGGGCGAGCGCCACGACCACGCCTTTCGGGTCGCCGTCTGCGGCGGCAATGACGGCGTCGTCGACCGAGTGCGCGGCGCTGTCGCCGATGCAGGCCTCAACATCTTCGAGGCGGATCTCGCCGGCACCCGCGCCCACGTAAAGGATGAGCTTCTCGAGCTCGCGACGCGTGATCATGCGGTCGCTGCCGAGATTCTGCGTGAGATAGTCCAAGGCGTCCGGGGCGATACGGAGCCCGGCACCACGCAGATGGGCATGGATCACGGACTCGAGGGACTCGCTCGAATCGCCATAGCAAGGAACAGCCGCCGCATTCTCCGCCGCCTCGCACAAAGCGCGCAGCTTCGAGCGGGGAGGGAGGTCGCCAGCCTCGATGACGATAAGCGCATCGCCGGCTGGCGCATCAAGGAATGCGTCTAAGATTTCTGCCGCAGCATCCCCAGCCTCGCGCAGTCGAATCACGCGGCGGCCGCCGGTCATCGCGATCTGGGCAGCCTCGTCGGAAAGCCGCGACGGCGCCTCGCGCAATGCGGCCGGGCTCAGCTCGGCGACGCGAAAGGGATCATTAAGATCGGCCACCACGCTCCGGCAGAGGCGCTCGGCGCGCTCGCGCACCAAGCCGGCATCGGGACCGTAGACGAGAACAGCGCGCGCAAGAGGATCCGGCTTTGCCAGAAAGCTTTCAACCCGCGCGGGCGGCACCTTCATCTGTCAGGCCTCCTCCGCGCGGCGCGGGCGATCACGTCACGGCTGCTCCGAGGCGCTGCGCTGAAAATAAAGGGCGAGGCGGCGGCTGATGTCATCGGCCATCGACGACAGCACGCGCGACTCGGCGTCCTTCTGGCCGACGATCGTCGAATAGGAATTGGTGATCTCGGCATAGCTGTTGAGGCCATTGACATAGCCTTCATAAAGGGACTTGCCCGTGCTCAGGTCCGTTAGCTTGTAGTGGGCGGTGATAGCCAGATTGTTCCGAATCGTCGAGGCGTCCTTGGCAATGGCGACGGAGGTATTCGCCTCGTCGATCACAACGGCCAAGCTGTAGCGCGGCTGGCCCGGCTGCCCGTCGGGATTCAAGCGGTCGAGGAGATCGTTGCGCAGCTCCTGGCCGCGGCGGTCCTCGATCAATTCGATTTTCACCTGCGAGAGCCGCGCGACCGTCGAATCGCCATTCGATTGCCTTGCATTGAGCGGGTGAAACCCGCAGCCGGCAAGAAGCACGGCACAGGCGAGGGCGGCTGCGACCCTAAACCACCACATTGATCACCCGATTGGGCACCATGATGACGCGCCGCACGGGCCGCCCTTCGGCGGCCTTGGCGACAGCGGGAAGGGCGAGGGCCGCTTCCTCCGCCGCCGTCTTCTCCGCATCTCGCGGCAACTCGAGAGTAGCGCGAAGCTTGCCGTTGACCTGAACGGCGATGGTGACCGTCTCGTCAATAAGAAGCGCGGGCTCCGCCACCGGCCAGGGCTCGTCGACGAGCAGTCGGGAGTGGCCGAGCTGCTGCCAGAGCGCCTCGGCGAGATGGGGCATCATCGGACCGATGAGCCGAACCAAGGCCTCATAGCCCTCGCGCAGCACCCAGGCGATGTCGGGCTCCTCGCCGGCGAGCTCGGCGAGGCCGTTGCTCAACTCATGGACGCGCGCCACGGCGCGGTTGAAGCGGAACTGCTCGAGATCCTGGGTGACGCCGTCGATCGTCTTGTGAATGCGCCGGCGCACCGTCTCGGCGGCGCTCCCGAGTTGCGCCGGCCGCGGCGCGCCGAGGGAAGCCATGCGCGGGCCGTTCTGCTCGACGGCGCGCCACAGGCGATTGACATAGCGCCAGGCACCTTCGACGCCTTCAGCCGTCCACTCCATGTCTCGGTCCGGCGGACTGTCGGACAGCATGAACCAGCGCGCGGTGTCGGCGCCATAGGTCTCGATGATCTCGGTGGGATCGACGGTGTTCTTGCGCGACTTGCTCATCTTCTCGGAGCGGCCGATGGCAACCGCTCCGCCGCTGGCGCGCTCGACGACCCTGCCGCTCTTGTCGCGCTCGACCTCCGCCGGACTGAGCCAGCGTCCGTCGGCGCTGCGATAGGTCTCATGGCAGACCATGCCTTGGGTGAAGAGCCCGGCGAAGGGCTCGTCGACGGCGAGATAGCCGCAGCGACGCATCGCGCGGGCATAGAAGCGGGAGTAGAGCAAATGCAGGATCGCGTGCTCGATACCGCCGATATACTGGTCGACCGGGAGCCAGTAGTCGACGGCGGCGCGCGCTACGGGCTCACTCGCCCGCGGCGAGCAGAAGCGCGCGAAATACCACGAGGACTCGACGAAGGTATCGAAGGTATCGGTCTCCCGCAGCGCCGCAGCGCCGCAGCGGGGACAGGCGACGTGCTTCCAGGTGGGGTGGTGGTCGAGGGGATTGCCTGGCTTATCGAAGGTGACGTCGTCGGGAAGCTTCACCGGCAGGTCTTTCTCGGGCACCGGCACGACGCCACAGCTCGGGCAATTGATCACCGGCACCGGGCAGCCCCAATAGCGTTGCCGCGAAATGCCCCAATCCCGCAGGCGGAAATTGACCTCGCCGCGGCCATGGCCAAGCGCCTCGAGCCGCTCGATCACCCGCGCTTTCGCCGTTTCCACGTCGAGACCGTCGAGAAAATCCGAATTGGCGAGACGCCCGTCCCCCGTGTAGGCCTCGTCACCGATCGCGAAACGCTCGGGCGCCTCGCCTGCCGGAATCACCACGGGCTTCACCGGGAGGCCATATTTGCGCGCGAAATCGAGGTCGCGTTGGTCATGGGCGGGGCAGCCGAAGATGGCGCCCGTGCCGTATTCCATCAGCACGAAATTGGCGATGTAGAGGGGAAGCTCCCACCCCTCGACGAGGGGATGGATGGCCTTGAGCCCGGTATCGAAGCCCTTCTTCTCGGCCGTCTCGATCGCCGCCTCGCTGGTGCCGAGGCGGCGGCACTCCTCGACAAAAGCGGCGGCGGCGGGATTCTGGGCGGCGATCGTTTCGGCAAGGGGATGATCCGCCGAGATGGCTGCGAAGCTGGCGCCGAACAGGGTGTCGGGACGGGTGGTGTAGATCTCGAGCGCATCGTCGCGCTTAGCCAGGCGGAAGGTCACGCGGGCGCCGACCGAGCGGCCGATCCACTTCTGCTGCATCACCCGCACCTTGTCCGGCCAGCGCTCCAGCCGGTCGAGCTCGCGCAACAGGTCGTTGGCGTAGGCGGTGATCCTAAAGAACCATTGGTTGAGCTTACGCCGCTCGACGGGCGCACCCGAGCGCCAGCCGCGGCCGTCGATCACCTGCTCGTTGGCGAGCACCGTCTGGTCGACCGGGTCCCAATTGACCCAGGACTCCTTGCGATAGGCGAGCCCGGCCTCGAGAAAATCGAGGAACATCTTCTGCTCGTGCCGGTAATAGGAGGGATCGCAGGTGGCGATCTCCCGGCTCCAGTCGAGCGAGAGCCCCATGAGCTTGAGCTGGGCGCGCATCTGATCGATGTTGGCATAGGTCCATTTGGCGGGATGGACCTTCGCCTCAATCGCAGCATTCTCGGCGGGAAGCCCGAAGGCGTCCCACCCCATGGGATGGAGCACGTTATAGCCGCGCGCGCGCTTGTAGCGGGCGACGACGTCGCCCATCGTGTAGTTGCGCACATGCCCCATATGGATGCGTCCGGACGGATAGGGGAACATCTCGAGGACGTAATATTTGGGCTTGCTTGGGTCCTCGCGCGTCTCGAAGGTTCGGCGCTCGGTCCACACGGCCTGCCATTTCGCCTCGGTTTCCTTATGGTTATAGCGTGACATGCCGTGATCCCCGATGCCTCGATTTATCGGTTGTCCCGATGCGGCGCCGATTTGCGAGCGCCGACATCGATCTCGCCGCCCCCTCAGCTCCCGCCGCTCGTCCCCAGGGCCTGGCTGCGCAACTGTTGCGCCCGGCTGAGGATCGTGTCCTCGAGCTGGTCCGCCGTGGCCTTCTCGGTCGGCACGTTCTGCCATTGCCCGTCGACCTGCTTCTGATGGAAGACAGCGACGCGAATGGCATCGGCACGCAGCTCACGGCCGAGAATATAGACCGTGAGCTTGAAGCGCTCCTGGGGCGTCTCCGGCGGCGCATACCAATCCGTGATGATGACGCCGCCGAAGGGATCGGCGGAAAGAAGCGGCATGAAGGAAACGGTGTCGAGAGCACCCCGCCAGAGGAAGGTGTTCACCCCCACGCGGCCGCCGCTAATATTCGTGTCGATGTTCTTGGCGAAGGCGGGCAGGCTGGGGGTCGTCTGGCGCACCGTGTTTTCCGAGACGATCGTTTGTGGTGGTTGCGCCGGCGTCACGCCCTTGGCCGGCGGCCGTTCGCCGAAGATCGAGCAGCCGCCGAGCGCGAGGGCAAGCGCGATAAACGCCGCCAGCATGCGTGCCGTGCTCCCAGCGCCGTCCTGCGGGCAGCCAAACCCCGGTGACATCCTGCCGAACTCCATCCTTGTCGAGCCGCCCCTCGCCGCTACTATACCCAGTCGCGCGGCCCCATTCATAGCGGGGGATTCCGAGAGATCAAGGACTTCCGCATCGTCGCGGTCGCGTGCGGACGGCGCAGTGGCGCGGTTGCGGCGCTTTACAAGGCGGCCGCGAGAGGCTAGGGAAAGCCCGACGCCATCACGCCGCCTCGGCGGCGGCAGCAGGCAGCAATGACGCCGCTCGACGCGCTCGAAAGTCAAAGCATCTATATCATCCGCGAGGCCTTCAACCGCATCGGCCGGCTCGCCATGCTGTGGTCGCTGGGCAAGGACTCGAACGTGATGCTCTGGCTGGCGCGCAAGGCCTTCTTCGGGCGCGTGCCGTTTCCCGTCGTTCACGTGGACACGGGCCGGAAATTTCCCGAGATGTATGCCTTCCGCGCCCGCTACGCCGCCGAATGGGGGCTTGATCTCGTCATCGGCGAATGCCCGCCCGCGGCGGCGATGGACCCCACATTGCCGCCGGCGGCGCGGGCGGCGGCGCGCAAGACGGCGGGGCTCAAGGCGCTCATCGACGCGAGGGGCTATCAGGGCATCTTCGCGGGCATCCGCCGCGATGAGGAGGCGGTGCGCGCCAAGGAGCGCGTCTTCAGCCCGCGCCTCGAAGGCTCCCGCTGGGATTTTCGCAACCAGCCGCCCGAATTCTGGGACCAGTTCATGACCGACCTCCCGCCGGGCGGCCATCTCCGTATCCATCCCATCCTCCATTGGACAGAGCTCGACATCTGGCGCTACGTGCGGCGCGAGAGCATCCCCGTCGTCGATCTCTATTTCGCAAAGGGGGGGAAGCGTTACCGCTCCCTTGGCGACCAGGACATCACCGCGCCCGTCGCCAGTGAGGCCGCCACCCTCGATGCCATCATCGCGGAGCTCGAGGAGACGCGCATCGCCGAGCGAAGCGGGCGCGCCATGGATCACGAGGCCGAGGATTCGTTCGAGCGGCTGCGCGCCGACGGGTATATGTGATGCCGGCGCCAGCCTCGGCAGTCGCAGCGATCGCGACGGCGCGCCCCGTGCTGCGCCTCGTCATCGTCGGTCATGTGGATCACGGCAAGTCGACCCTTGTGGGTCGCTTATTGCATGAGACCGGCTCTCTGCCCGACGGCAAGGTCGCGGCGGTGGAAGCAATGTGCAAACGTCGCGGCATGCCGTTCGAGTGGGCCTTCGTTACCGACGCCTTTCAGGCGGAGCGGGATCAGGGGGTCACCATCGACGTCAGCCATATCCGTTTCCGCACCCCGGCCCGCGACTATCTTCTGCTCGATGCGCCTGGCCATCGCGAGTTCCTCAAGAACACGGTGACCGGCGCCGCTTCGAGCGACGCGGCCCTGCTCTTGATCGACGCCGCCGAAGGCATTCGCGAGCAGTCGCGCCGACACGGGCTGCTGCTCTCGCTCCTCGGCATCGGCCAGGTCGTCGTCGCGGTCAACAAGATGGATCTCGTCGGCTATGACCGGGCGCGCTTCGCTCGTCTCGAAGCCGATTACCGCGACTTCCTCGCCGGTCTCGGCATGATGCCCGCTGCAGTCGTGCCGGTTGCGGCGCGGAGCGGCGCCAATCTCGCGCGCCCCTCCGACGAGATGCCGTGGTATGCCGGCCCGACCCTGCTCGATGCGCTGGCGGCGCTCAAGCCGTCACCGTCGCCGGTCGAGCTGCCGCTCCGGTTTCCCGTGCAGGATGTCTACAAGTTTGATGAGCGCCGCATCATCGCCGGCCGCATCGAGAGCGGCGCTCTTGCCGTCGGCGACACGGTGCTCTTCTCACCTTCGAACAAAACGGCGCGCGTGAAGAGCATCGAGGCCTGGCCTGCCGCCGCGGCGCCGCGCGTGGCGCGGGCCGGCGAGTCGGTTGGCATCACGCTCGACGAGCAGCTTTTCGTCGAGCGCGGCGAGGTGATCAGCCATGTTGAGACCCCGCCCGTCGAAACCAACGTGTTCCGCGCGCGCATCTTCTGGCTGGGCGACCACCCGCTGCGCATCGGCAGCCGCTACACGCTTAAGCTCAACACCCTGGCGGTTTCGGTGGAGGTGCAGGAGATCGAGCGCGTGATCGATCCCGCCGATCTCGCGACGAGCAAGGCAGATGTCGTGGAGCGCCACGGCGTCGCCGAGATCATCCTGCGCACGCGGGCGCTTCTCGCGCTCGATCCTTTCACCGACAATCCGCGCACCGGGCGCTTCGTGCTCGTCGAGGATCATCTCCCCGTCGGCGGTGGCGTGATCAGCATGGAGGGCTACCCCGATCAGCGCGAGCTCGTCACGGTACGCGCAACCAACCTGACCGCCGTCGCCCATCGCGTGAGCCAGGCGGTGCGCGAGGCGCGGGTGGGCCATCGCGGCGGCGTTCTCTGGTTCACCGGACTCTCGGGCGCCGGCAAATCGACCCTCGCCATGGAGGTCGAGCAGCGCCTCTTTGCGCGCGGATACAACGTGTATGTGCTCGACGGCGACAATCTGCGTCGCGGCCTCAACAGCAATCTCGGCTTCTCGGCCGAGGATCGCGCCGAGAATATCCGCCGCGTCGGCGAGGTGGCCGCGCTTTTCGCCGATGCCGGATTCGTTTGCATCACGGCCTTCATCTCGCCCTATCGCAGCGACCGCGAGCGCGCCCGCCAGGCAGCACCCGGGAAGTTCCACGAGATCCACATCAATGCCGACCTCGCCGTGTGCGAGGCGCGTGATCCCAAGGGCCTCTATCGTCGCGCGCGTGCCGGCGACATCAAGGAGTTCACCGGCATCTCCGCACCTTACGAGCCGCCCGCGGCACCGGAGCTCGTCGTCGACACGGATCGTCGCGGCGTCGAGGAATGCGCGGCGCAGATCGTCGCCTATGTCGAGCGCAGCTTCGCGCTCGAGCGCGAAAGCAATGGGCGGGGGTCGCAGTGATGACGAATGCCGCGCATGACGAGCAAGAGATGGCCGCGACCGTGCGCGGCAATCTCGAGCGCGTGCTCGCGCGCATCGAGGCTGCTGCACGGGCCGCGAACCGCGCCCCGCGCTCCGTCACCCTTGTCGCCGTGTCCAAGACACATCCCGTAGAACGGATACGGCCGGCGCTTGCCGCCGGCCACCGCATGTTCGGCGAGAACCGGGTGCAAGAGGCGAAGGCGAAATGGCCGCCGCTCAAAGCCGCTTTCCCAGATCTCGATCTCCATCTCATCGGACCTCTGCAGACGAACAAGGTGAGGGAGGCGGTCGCGCTCTTCGACGTCATCGAGACGGTCGACCGCCCCAAGCTCGCCGCCGCCTTGGCGCGGGAGATGGCGGTTCAAGGTCGCCGGCCCCGCTGCCTCGTGGAGGTGAATATCGGCGGCGAGCCGCAAAAGGCCGGGGTGGCGCCCGACGACGTTGCCGCCTTCGTCGCCGCCTGCCGCGAGGACTACAAGCTGCCTCTCGTCGGCCTGATGTGCATTCCGCCCCAGGGCGCGCCGGCCGAGCCGTTCTTTCGGCGCCTCGCCGAGCTCGCCAAGCGCTGCGGCTTGCCCCTCGTGAGCATGGGCATGAGTGAGGATTTCGAAATCGCCGTGCGTTGCGGGGCTACTCATGTGCGCATCGGCACCGCGATTTTCGGCGCGCGCGCCACAGCACCTCGCGCGTCGTAGCGTTGCAGGCTCGCCTCTTGCGTGCGGGAATGGCGGTCATGCCTGGCGGCTGCAATACGCCCGATCCGTGGGTGCCGCCGACCCGTCTCATCCGCGAGATCGTGCTGCCGAGCCTCTTGTAAGCGCGTCCGCGCCGGGCGCGGGGACGACAACCCCGTCCTCCGGCCCGGCTTCCGCCAGCAGCGTCAGAAGATCGGGTAGGGCGAGGGCGAGGCAGCCTTCGGTCGGGCCGTAGTCGTCGCGCGCAACGTGAAGGAAGATAGCGCTGCCCCGCCCGGCAATGATGGGGGCGTCGTTGTAGCCCAGCACCACGACGACATCGTAAAGATGGTCATCCCGCCACAAGCGCTCATGGCTCGCAGGATAGGGTAGCCGGACCTGTTGGTTGTAGCGCGCATCCGTCGGGGCGTCGCACCAGCCATCGGCTCGGTCGATGCGGTCGACGGGAAGCCGAGTCGTCGGCCGGGCGAGGCGGTCGGGACGATAGAGAAGCCGCCGGAATGGATGACGGCCAACGGGGGTGGCCCCATCGCCCTCGCGCTTGGCGATGCTAAGTCCTCCGCGCCCGATGGCGCAGCGGAAGCTGCGTGTTTTCCAGACGAGATGGCCCTCGGCCGAGAGATGAGCGTCCATGGCGACGTTATAGCCGCGGTCGCGGGGCGGCTGAAGCCGCCGCTCAGCTTCCGGTATCGACGATCGGCGGCGCCTGCGCGCGGAGCTTGGCTGCAGCCTGGTATTTGTCCAGGGCGTTCATCATGCGCAGGACGAAATCGGACGGCACCTTGCCGCCGGCCGCGACTGGTGGCGCCGCGCTTTGCGGCGCCGGGCCGCCGCTCGCCGGAATGGGCGCGGGTGGCGCCGGCGTCGGAGGGACGGGCGGCGCACTCGCAATGGCCTCGCCGCCGCCCACCTCCCGGCCAAGCCAGGGCAGGCCGGCGATGAGCGTAGCGCCGGCGGGAAGTGTATCCGACGGTTTCGCCGCAAGCGCCGGCGTCGTGCTGCCGTTGCCCGGCGACTTGTCTTTTTCGAACAGCGCGGCATAGACGTGGCCGCCGACATCTTTGCCGGTCGCCGCCGCGAATAGAGAATTGGCGAGGGAGGTCACGGCCCCGATCGGACCGCCGATCAACGTACCGCCAATGGCGCTGGCGACGGCACCGATCGAATCGCCGGTCTCTTCGCGATAGATGCTCGAGACGATCGGGATGTATTGCAGCGGATTGAGGGACTGCAGCAGGCTGTGAAAGCTCAGCCCGTGGGTGCCCCAGAGAAATTTGTTGAGCTTGTCTCCGTCCCCGCTTTGCTGCTGCGCTGCAGCGATACTGAGCGAGGGGTCGACATAATTCGGCGGGGAGCTGGACGTGCCACCGGCATAGAAGACGTCCGCATCCCCCATCCGATAATGGCTCCAGGGGGCCCCGGCCGATGCGGCAGACCGGTTACTGCCCGGCGCGGGTGCCGCGGCGGTGGATGACGGCTTGGCCGCAGCCGCGTCGGCGCTTGGGGCGTCGGTGCTCACTTCATGAGGCTCTGGCCCCGTGACCGCTTCAGGCAGCCGGAAGCCTGTGCCCGGACTCGGTGAAACACCGGCGCCGGCAGCCCGGGATGGGGCGCCGGGCATCGGCATCGGTCCCGGCGAGACGAGGGCAGGGGGTGTGGGCATCCGACCATCCTTTGGCTCCCGTTCTCTACGCAAGCCCGATGCCAATGAAAATCGATCGTTGAATCAATCTCTTGCCTGTGAAAGGGTGGACGGGGGAAAGATAGCCGGCAAGATTTGCCGGGGCTTGTCTGCCGGGTCCTCGGGATCGCCTGGCCTCTAGTTCGGGGACGGGCCGGGTCGAGGCGGCGCCAATTTTTGCGGGGAGCATGCGATGCCCGTGTATCGGAGCTACGACCAGGCTGCGCTCGATGCGCAATACGACAACGGGCGGGCCACCCCCGACCATCCGCGCTGGACCGATGCCTGGCCGCCGGCGAGCGCTGCGGCGCGCGCGCAGCTCGGTGGGCGACTCAACCTCGCTTATGGCACGGGGGCGCGGCAGACCCTGGATTTTTTCCCGGCACCCGCCCCGGATGCCCCGATCCTGATCTTCATCCATGGCGGCTATTGGCGGGCCCGCGACAAAAGCGATTTCACCTTCGTCGCCCCGGCTTACGTGACGAAAGGGGCGGCGGTAGTGATGGCGGGCTATCCCCTGGCTCCCGCTGTCACCATGGATGAGATCGTCGCGAGCTTGCGCAGCGCCGTCACCTGGGTCTTTCACAATGCCCGCTCCTTCGGCGCCGATCCCGGCCGCATCCACATTGCCGGCCATTCGGCAGGCGGCCACCTTGCCGCGATGATGCTGTCAACCGATTGGAAGGCACATGGCCTGCCTGCCGATCTGGTCAAGGGCGCCTGCGGGATCAGCGGTCTTTACGATCTAGAGCCGATCCAGCTTTGCTTTTTGAATCAAGACCTTCGCATGACCCCGGCAACCGCCCGCGCGAACAGCCCGCTGCATCTCGTGCCGGCCGTGGCGGGGCCGCTCATCTTGGCCGTCGGCGGCAAGGAGACCGACGAGTTGCGGCGGCAGCAGCAGGCCTATGCCGATGCGTGGCGTGGTGCGGGCCTGCCGCTGACCATCGTGCCGCTGCCGGATGACCAGCATTTCTCCATTCTCGACAGCTTCTGTGACCCCGCCAATCCCTTGTTTCAGGCGGTGTGGCGACAAATATCGGGAAGCGCTCGATAGGGTGAGGCCGGCGGAGCGCTGTAGAACGGCCGGTCGAATAGGGATATTCTCGCCGCGACGGAACCACGAAGCGTCGAGATACCATGATCGAGCACGGTGCGGCAGCGATCTCGGAGCGTCGATTGAACACCGCGGGGAAAAAGGTCCTCATCGTCGACGACGATCAGGCGCTGCGGCAATCCTTGCGCGAGCAACTTCAGCTCCATGAGGAGTTCCAGACCGACGAGGCGGAGATTGGTGCCAGGGCGCTGGAAAAGGCCCGCGCAGAGCACTTCGATGCAATTCTTCTCGACGTCGGCCTCCCGGACATCGATGGACGCGAGGTCTGCCGGCTGCTGCGCCGCGACGGCTTCAAATCGCCGATCATCATGCTGACAGGGGCCATCACCGATTCGGACACCATTCTCGGCCTCGACGCCGGCGCCAATGATTACGTAACCAAGCCCTTCCGCCTCGGCGTGCTGCTCGCCCGGCTGCGCGCCCAGCTCCGCCAGCACGAGCAAAGCGAGGATGCCGTCTTCACCATCGGCCCTTACACTTTTCGCCCGGCCGCCAAGCTCCTCCTCGAGACCGGCACCAACAAGAAGGTGCGCCTGACCGAGAAGGAGGCCGCGATCCTCAAATACCTTTATCGCGCCGGCGAGCGCGTGGTCGGGCGCGAGGTCCTGCTCAATGAGGTCTGGGGCTATAATGCCGGCGTGACCACGCACACGCTCGAGACCCACGTCTACCGTCTGCGCCAGAAGATCGAAAGCGATCCTTCGAAGGCCGAGATACTCGTCACCGAGCCGGGGGGGTATCGTCTCATTCCGTGACGGCCGTCACTGCCGGGGCGGCACTGAATCTCCTACGACCTGCTTCGATGCCGCAGGAGGGATCGCGTTGGATCGTGCGGGCAAGCTCACGCTGAAATTTTGGGGCGTACGCGGCTCGATCGCCTGCCCGGGGCCGGACTATGTGCGCTATGGCGGCAATACCTCCTGCCTCGAGGTGCGTTGTGGCGAGCATCTCCTGATCCTCGATGCCGGCACCGGCTTGCGCATGCTCGGCCGCAGCCTCGATGCCGAGCGGCCGGTGGTCGACGCCGATCTGTTTCTCACCCACACGCATTTCGATCACGTCGCCGGGCTGCCTTTCTTCAGCTCCGCGTTCAAGCCGACAAATCATTTTCGCTTCTGGGCGGGGCACCTCCTACCCCAGCATCGCGTCCGCGACGTGCTCTGCGACATGATGACTCCGCCGCTCTTCCCCGTTCCTCTCGAGATCCTGAAGGCGGACATCACTTATATCGATTTCAAGGTCCGCGAAGTTCTGGAGCCGCGGCCGGGCGTGGTGATCCGAACCGCACCCCTCAACCACCCGAACGGCGCGACCGGCTATCGTATCGAATATGCCGGGCGTTCGCTCTGCTACGTGACCGATACCGAGCATGTCATCGGCAAGACCGACGAGAACATCGTCGAGCTCGTGCGCGACAGCGATATTTTTGTCTACGACAGCACCTATACCGACGCAGAGTTCTCGCGCTTCGCCGGATGGGGCCATTCGACTTGGGAGGAAGGCGTAAGGCTCGCCGATCGCGCCGGCGCCAAGACTCTCGTTATCTTCCATCACGATCCGAGCCATGACGACGCCTTCATGGATCGGGTTGCGGAAGCCGCTCAGAAGGCGCGCCCCGGAACGCTCGTTGCGCGCGAGGGCATGGCACTCGAGCCTTAGAATCGCGCTCGGAGGCCGGCGGAGCGAGGACGGGTGCCGGAAAGGAGAGGAGGCGTCGCTTTGCAGTGGCTCAGCGAAATCCTCGGCGGCGGGACGGCCAGCGCGCCCGTGCCGGATGCGACGCTGCCCGAGCGCGTTCGCGCGGCGATTCGCAGCCAGCAGGACCGCAGCGAGATCCTGATCGGCTGGATCCAGCTCGCGGTCGTCCTCACCTTCGGCACGCTCTACGCCGTCTCTCCCAAAACCTTCATGATGAACGTGAAGATCCAGCCGGTCCCCTGGGCCCTCGGCGCCTATTTCTTCTTCACGGTGCTTCGCCTGGGGCTCGCCTATCGATGGCGGCTCCCCGCCTGGTTTCTTATCCTCTCGATCGTCATCGATATCGGCCTCCTCTACGGCTTGATGTGGAGCTTCCACCTGCAATATCGCCAGCCGGCCTCCTTCATCCTCAAGGAGCCGACCCTGCTCTACGTCTTCATCTTCATCGCATTGCGCGCGCTCCGTTTCGAGGCGCGCTATGTGCTGATCGCGGGCGGGGTCGCCGCGGCCGGCTGGCTTCTCATGGTCCTCTACGTGGTCACGGACGTGAAGGGAGACCCGATGATCACGCACAATTACGTGGAGTATCTCACCTCCAACAGCGTCCTCGTCGGCGCCGAGTTCGACAAGGTGGTCTCGATCCTGACGGTGACCATCGTCGTCGCCGTCGCGCTCGCCCGCGCGCGGCGCCTCCTCGTGCGGGCCGTGGCGGAAGGGACGGCTGCGCGGGAGCTTTCCCGCTTCTTCGCACCGGAGGTGGCGCGCAGCATCACGCGCGCCGAGCAGCAGGTGCGGCCAGGTCAGGGCGTCATCCGCGACGCCGCGATCATGAACGTGGACATCCGGGGCTTCACGGGCCTCGCCGCGGAGGTCTCCGCCGACGAGCTCATGAAGCTCCTCAACGAGTACCAGTCTCGCCTCGTCCCGTTGATCCGCGACCATAATGGCTCCATCGACAAGTTCCTCGGCGACGGCATCCTCGCGAGCTTCGGCGCGGTGCGGCCGTCGGCGAGCTGCGCCGCGGATGCGCTGCGCGCGGTCGAAGCGGTCATGGCTGCGGCGGAGGCCTGGAGTGTGGAGCGGCGCGCGGCCGGCGCGACGCCGCTCAGCATCAACGCTGCGGTGGCGACGGGGCGCATCATCCATGGCGCCGTCGGTGACGCCTCGCGGCTGGAATACACCGTTATTGGCGATGCGGTGAATCTTTCCGCCAAGCTCGAGAAGCATGCGAAGGTCGAGAAGGTGCGCGCCTTGGCGACGCGCGAGGCCTACGAGGCGGCGCTGGCTCAGGGTTTGGCGCCGGCCGCCCCCTGCGAGCACCGTGCCGGCCGAGCGGTTGCAGGTGTCGAGCTCCCCCTGGACCTCGTGGTGCTGGCGCCTTGAGGGAGGCCGCTGCTGGCCGGCTCAGTGATAGGGGTCGGCCGCGTCGCGCAAGCCGTCCCCGAGGAAATTGAAGGCGAGCACGGTCAGGATCACCGGCACCACCGGCAGCATGATCCAAGGATAGACAACGACGGCGTTGACGTTCTGCGCCTCGTTGAGGAGCACGCCCCAGCTCGTGATTGGCGGCCGCAATCCCAGCCCAAGGAAGCTCAGCGCCGTCTCGCCGAGGATCATGTTCGGGATCGAGAGCGTCGCCGAGGCGATAAGGTGGCTCATGAAGCTCGGCAGCAAATGCCGAGCGATGATGCGCCGCGGCTTGGCGCCCATGAGGATCGCGGCGGTGCAGAAATCCTCTTCCCGCAAGGCGAGAAGCTTCGAACGTACGGCCCGCCCCAGCCCCGTCCAGTCGATCAGCCCGAGGATGATGGTGATGCCGAAATAGATGATCAGGGGGCTCCAGCGCACCGGCAGCACCGCCGAGAGCGCCATCCAGAGCGGCAGCTCCGGAAAGGAGCGGATCACCTCGATGAGTCGCTGGATCAGGCTATCGACCCAGCCGCCGTAATAGCCCGCGAGCCCGCCGAGGGTCATGCCCAGCACGAAGCTGATGGAGATGCCGATCAGCCCGATGGTGAGCGAGATCCGCGCCCCATAGATGATGCGCGAGAGCATGTCGCGTCCCAGCCGGTCGGTCCCCAAGAGGAAGAGCGTGCCGCCCTCGGCCGGGCAGATGAGGTGAAAGCGCGCCTCGAAGAGATTCCAGAACCGGTAGGGGTCACCCGAGCAGAAGAAGCGGATGGGCTCGACCTCGTTGTGATCGGGCGTGTAGACCCAGCGCAGCGTCTCCATGTCGAGCGACGTGCGCAGCCCGTAGACGAAGGGGCCGACGAAATGCCCGTTGTGGAAGAGATGGACCGCCTGGGGCGGCGCATAGAGGAAGTCCGTGTTTCGTGTCTGCAGCTCGTAGGGGGCCAAGACCTCGCTGACGAGGATCGACGCATACATCAGGATAAGGAAGATCCCCGAGGCCACGGCGACGCGATGGCGGCGAAACTTCCACCACATGAGGCGCCACTGGCCGGCGAGATAATAGCGCTCCTGCCCCGCTGCCATCGCCTCGACGGCGTAGGGGTCGAACGGCGCCTCGGAAACGTAATGCGGAAGCCGCGGGCCTTCGAGCCTGTCCTGGGTCTCGACGCTCATCGCGCAGTTCCACCCTGAAAGCGGATGCGGGGATCGAGCGCTGCGAGGAGGAGATCGGAGATGAGTACCCCGATCACCGTGAGCGTCGCGAGGAACATGAGGAAAGAGCCGGCGAGGAACATGTCCTGGCTGCGCAGCGCATGCAGCAGCATCGGACCCGTCGTCGGCAGCGAGAGCACGATCGAGGTGATCGCGGCTCCGGAGATGACGTGCGGGAGCAGGCTGCCGATATCCGCGATGAAGGGATTGAGCGCCATGCGCAGCGGATATTTGATCAGCAGCCGCCGCGGCGGCAGACCCTTGGCGCGGCCGGTCACGACGTATTGCTTCTGGAGCTCGTCGAGAAGATTCGCGCGCAACCGCCGGATCATTCCCGCCGTGCCGGAGGCGCCGATCACGATCACGGGAATCCAGAGGTGCGCGAGGACGGAGAGCATCTTGTCCCAGCTCCAGGGCGCGCCGAGATATTTGTCGTCCATCAGCCCGCCGACTGAGGTGCCGAAGACGGAGTTCGCGAGATAAAGGAGCACGAGAGCAAGCAGGAAGTTCGGCGTCGCCAGCCCGATGAAGCCGAGGAAGGTCAATGAGTAATCACCGATGCTGTACTGGTGCGTCGCCGAATAGACGCCGATCGGAAACGAAACGACCCAGATGAACACGATCGTCGAGAACGAGACGATGAAGGAGAGCAGCAGGCGGTCGCCGACGACCTTGGTGACCGGAAGATTGTACTCGAAGGAATAGCCGAAATCGCCGTGCAGCATGCCGGTGAGCCAGATGAAATATTGCTCGAACATGGGCTTATCCAGCCCGTATTCCTGGCGCAGGAACTCGATCTTCTGCGGATCGACTGCCTCTCCCTGGCTCTGCAGCTCGGCCATATAGCTGGACAAGTAGTCGCCGGGCGGCGCCTGGATGATGACGAAGACGACGATGCTGATCGCGAGCAGCGTCGGGATCATGATCAGCAGGCGCTGCACGATATAGCCGAACATGGACCTGGCTCCTCCCGGTTACCGCAAGCTATTCAAGGCGCCCTGCCCCGGAGCTCGCCGTTTGGACCGGCGCATTGTCGAACCAGAACGTGTCGGGCTTGTAGACGCCGAAATGCGCGCCCGGATCCCAATTATAGATGCCCTTTACCGGGACGTTCTGGAGGTGATTGTTGACCACGACGGGCTGCGGCACGCCCGAGACGGTTCCGATCGTGAACTGCTGGTCGGCCTGGATCTTCAGCATTTCCTGCCAGATTCGCGTGCGCGCAGCGCTGTCGTCGCTTACCCCCCACTGCTTGTAGAGGTCGAGCAGCGCCTTCGCCGCGGGAAGGCTCGGCGGCTCGCCCGCCTTGCCGCGGGAATCGTAATAGTCGCCCCATTTCGGCCATTGCATCTGATCGGCCGAGGTGGGCGCCAGCTCCGCGGGGCTCACATCGGCAACCGGCACCCCGTCGTCCAGCCCGGCCGCCGTCGACATCAGGGCCTCGCCGGCGACCACGCGCTCGCGCAGCACCTCGATCTGCTCCGGCTTGACGAAGAGGTGGATGCCGATCTTCTCCCAGGTGTCGTGGATGAGCTGCAGCACGTCGGTCTGCTCCGACCCGCCGCCGGCGGTCTCCACCACGATCTCCATAGGCCGCCCGTCGGGCAGCAGCCGATATCCCTGATCGCCGCGCGCGGTGAAGCCCATTTCGTCGAGAAGCGCGTTGGCCTTCTTGAGATCGAAGCGCGCCCAGTCGGTGAGATATTCCGGCTTGAAGAGCGGGCTTTCAGGCAGCACCGTATTGTTGCCCTCGGTCGCCAGGCCGAAATAGACGACCTTATTGATCTCATGGCGATTGATCGCGAGCGAGAGCGCGCGCCGGAAGCGCACATCCTGCACGATCTTCCGCCATACCGGGTCCTTCACGTTGAGATTGGGATAGAGCGCGATCTCGGAGCCGGTGCCCGTGCGCCACAGGCGCACGGTGTAGTTGTTCTGCTTCTCGCCGCGCTTGAGGAAGGTGTAGTCGTCGAAGCGCAGATAGCGCGCCTGCAAGTCCGTCTCGCCCGATTCGGTCTTGAGGGGGATGAGCTTGCTGTCGACGATGTCCATGTAGACCTTGTCGATATAGGGCAGCTGATGCCCCGCCTTATCGAAGCGGTAATAGTAAGGATTGCGCACGAAGACGAAGCGCTCGGCGGGCGGATGGGTGACGAGCACCCAGGGCTCGAGGGTCGGCAGGTCCGGGTTGTCGTTCTTGTAGGAATGGCTGCGCAGGGTGTGGAGGGCCGCCCAGTTGCGCTGCTTCGCCGCCTTGATCATCTGCTTGAGGCGCTCCGGATCGGCATATTTGGCGTGAAACTGCTTGAGGTAATGCGCCGGCATGAAGATCTCGAGCGGCGTGGGGCTGGCGAGAAGGGGGAGGAAGAGCGGGTTCGGCTTCGACCAGCTGTAGCGCACCGTCCATTCGTCGGGGAAGCTCACCTGGGGCGGCTCGCCGTCGACCAGGAGCCCGGTGGTGAGGCCGAAGGGCGAGAGCTTCTTGTTGTTGGCGACGTCCTCCCAGTAATAGCGGAAGTCGTCGCTGGTGAAGGGATGCCCATCCGACCAGCGCATGCCCTTGCGCAGATGCAGGGTGAAGCTGCGCCCGTCCTCGACATCGACGCTTTCGAGGATGTCGGGGACGATCTGGTACTTCTCGTTGAAGGCGACGAGCCGCGCATAGCCGTAGACGACCATCATGCGGGTGTCACGGGCGCTGTTCATGAGAATGCGGAGATCCTTGCCGGGCCGGCCGATCGACTTGCCTTCGGCGGCGAGATCGACGATCGCCGGGTGCTCAGGCGCGCGCTCGGCAACGGGGGGCAGCTTGCCCGCCGCGACCTCGGCGCGCAGGCTCGGCGTCTCTTGCATCTCGAAGGCGTGGGCGCGCGGCGCCGCCACGGCGAGTGCTGCGGCGAGGAGCCAGAGGACGGCGGCGCCTCTCATGACGCGAGGGCCTGGAGGTCGGCGGAGGGGTCGACGCGCACGAAATGCCCGGTTTCGACCTCGACGAGCTTGGCATGGCCGCGGCCGTCGACGGTGAAGGGCGCCGGCCAGGCTGCTGGGATCGAGGCCTTGCCCTCCATCAGGGCGCCGAGATCGAGCTTGCGCGACGGATCCGGATCCGGCACGGCGGAGAACAGCGCCCGCGTATAGGGATGAATGGGCCGACGGAACAGCGCCTCGCGTTGCGCCACCTCGACGATGCGGCCGGCGCACATCACGGCGATACGGTCGCAGATGTAGTCGATGACCGCGAGGTTGTGGGAGATGAAGAGGTAGGTGAGGCCGAGCTGGTCCTTGAGGTCCTTGAGGAGATTCAGGATCTGCGCCTGGATCGAGACATCGAGGGCCGAGACCGGCTCGTCGCAGATGAGGAGATCGGGCTTGAGCGCCAGGGCCCTCGCGATGCCGATGCGCTGGCGCTGGCCGCCCGAGAAGCTGTGGGGGTAGCGGTTGAGATAGCGCTGGTCGAGCCCGACGAGCTCCATCAGCTCCTTCACCATCTCCAACCGCCACGCCCGGTCACCGATGTTGTGGATGACGAGAGGCTCGCTGATGATGTCGAGAATCGTCATGCGCGGATTGAGCGCGCCGTAGGGGTCCTGGAAGATGAATTGCAGGCGGCGCCGGAAGGGGATCAGCTCCTGGGCGCTCAACGCCAGGACGTTGATGCGCTTGCCGCGGTCGTTGAACCACACCTCGCCGGAATCCGCCGTGAGCGCCCGGGTGATCACCTTGCTGAAGGTCGTCTTGCCGCAGCCGCTCTCGCCCACGAGGCCCAGGCACTCGCCGCGCGCGATGTCCAGGCTGACATTGTCGAGGGCGATCACCTCGTGCTCGAGCTTCGGACCGAAGAAGCCGCCCTGCCGGTTGTGGAAGGTCTTGCAGAGCCCGCGCGTCGAGAGGAGCGGCCCCGCCTTATCGGCGCCGGCGGGCCACGGCTCCTTCGCCGCGAGCAGCATGCCCGTTTTCGGCTTGATCTCGCGCACGGGGACCAGGCGCTCGCCGGGCTTCATGTCGAACTTGGGAACGGCGCGCAGCAGCGCCCGCAGATAGGGATGGGTGGGATTGCGGAAGATGTCCTCGAGCATGCCGCGCTCGGTGACCTGCCCGTTATACATGACCACCACCTCCTCGGCCACGTTGGCGACGACGCCGAGATCGTGGGTGATGATGAGGACGGCCATGCCGAGCTCGTGCTGGAGATCGCTGATGAGCTTCAGGATCTGCGCCTGGATGGTGACGTCGAGGGCCGTCGTCGGCTCGTCGGCGATGAGAAGCGCCGGCCGGCAGATGAGGGCCATGGCGATCATCGCGCGCTGGCGCAGCCCGCCCGAGAGCTCGAAGGGATAGGTCTTGACCGCCCGCGCCGGCTTGGCGAAGCCGACCAGGCGCAGCATCTCCTTGGTCAGCTCGAGGCCCTCCGCCTTGCTCACCTCACGATGGAGATGGAGCGCCTCGCTGATCTGGTCGCCCACGGTATGGAGGGGAGAGAGCGAGGTCATCGGCTCCTGGAAGACGATCGAGATGCGTCCGCCGCGGATTGCGCGCATCGCCCGGGAATCGCGCGGCAAGGCGGCGATATCGACGGTCTCGCCGTTGCGGGCGGGATCGTTGAACAGGATCTCGCCGCCGGTGATCGCGCCGTTGCGCGGCAGGATGCCCATGATGGCCTGCGACACCACCGATTTCCCGGAGCCGGATTCGCCGACGATGGCGACCGTCGATCCCGGGCGGACGCGGAAGGAGACGCCCTTTACGGCATGGATGGTGGCGCCATGGAGATGAAACTCGACTTTGAGGTCGCGAACGGTCAGGAGGTTGGTCATGCTCGATCGGCGGTGGCGACCCCAAGTGCGGCGAGGTTGTTGCGGGTGACGGGGTCGAAGCTCAGCCGGTTCGCTGCCGCCGCGGTGGCGGCGCGGCGGGCCACCTCGGCGAAGCCGTCGAGCGTCGATTCGACGGATAGCCGGGTTCTCCCCGCCTGCAAATGCAACTGCATCCAGCCCCCCGTGCGGTCGCGCTTCGTCGCGTAATAGCGCAGCTTGAACCCGGTCAATTCCCGCCAGGGCAGAGTAACGCAGCGGCCGCCGGAGGTCGATATGCCTTCTTCGGTCAGCTCGATGGCGGTTGCTTGCCGCCGCCAGGTGCGCAGGCCGAAGGCGAGGAAGAGCAGCGCGCAAGCGCCGAGAACCGCGACGGCGATCGCCTCGCCGCGCGCCAGCACGGCGAGTCCGGCGGTGAGCACGAAGCCGATGGCCGCGCGCAGGTAATCGGCGCGCAGGCTGGCCGCGGGATAGCGATAGGCGCTCACGACGCCGCCTCGGTCGCAACCGGCGCCGCTGTCGCGAAGATGTCGCGCGGATCGAGCCAGGCGGCCGCGGCACTGCGGCGCGTTGCCGCGAAAAGCGCGTCGAGGAAAGCCCAGCAGGCCTCGTCGTGGACGAGGTGATGGGTCAGGAGCCCGCTCGGCTCAGCGCCGTCAACGATGCCGCGTCGCCGTGCGCGGAGATGGTCCACGAGTTGGGCGAGCGCCTTGCTCTCGCCCACGAAGCCGCGGCCGCCGCGCCAGTCGACGATGTCGAGATGCGTGTTGACCTCGATCAAACCCGTCACGGGCTCCTTCCGTTTCCGGGCGCCATAGGTGGAAAGCCCGCGAAAGCCAAGGCCCGGCAGAGAGGAAATGAGCGCCGGGTCGATACGGTTCCAGGGTGGGGCGAGGATCGCCGCGGCGGCGTTGCCGAAGAGATGCCTCAGGCGGCGCCAGCCTTCGGCCAGCTCGGCGAGATTGATCTCGCGCGGCCGCGTCGGCGCGAGCTCGCCCGTCTTGCTGCCGGGTGCGGCGTGGCTTCGATGGGCATAGCCGTGCTGGATGGGAACGACCAGGGCACGGGTGGCGACCATCTCGGCGAGCGCCGCCGTCGCTGCCGCCGGGATCACCGCGAGGGCAAGGGGAATCCCATGGGCATCGCTCAGGGCCAAGAGGCGCGCCAGGGCCGGCGTCGCCGTAACGGCGTCGTCGTCGCGCCACCAGAAGGTCGCCCGCCGCCCGGCAGCGCGCCAAAGCTCGAGCTCTGTCGCGAGATCCACCCAACCCGTCATGGAAGCGCTCCACCACGAGACCGATGCTCGGCCAGTCGCGCGGCGAGGATGGCAGCACTCCTGGCGATACCGCCGCGATCGAGCTGGAGGCCGCTCGGGTGGCGCATCAGGCTTGCGGCGTCGACGGCCGCCGCCAGGCGGTGCGGCGTCAAGTCGCGCGCGGCGACGAGTTGGACAAGCCCGCGCTCCGCCAGCCGCTCGGCGCGCAAGCTCTGCTCCGTTTCGCCCTGCCCCACGAAAGGCACGAGGACTGCCGGGACACCGGCATTCAAGACATCCATGGCCGTATTATAGCCGGCCTGCGACACCGAGACATGGCAGTTGGCCAGGATTTGCGGAAAATCCGGCCGCGCCCGCTCGACAATGACGCCCATCGGCGCTTGCGCCGCCAAGCCGCGGAAATCGGCATCGGGGACGCCGCCGCCCGCGAGAAGGCGCCAGGGCGCTGTGGCGAGCCGCGTGAGCGGCCGAGCGGCCAAGGCCGTGGCCAGGAGGACGGCGCCCACGGCGCTGCCGCCCCCCGAGACAACGACCTCGTCCCAGCCGGGATCGCCCGGCCGGCCCCGCTTTGGCGGAGGGGCGGCGACATAGCCAGTGTAGCGGAGACGACCGCCGAGGCGGTCGGCCAAGGGGAAGCTGCTCTCGAAATGCACCAGCGCCGGGTCGCCATGGACAAGGACGAGGTCGAAGGCGCGCTCGACGAGGGCCGCCGTCTCCTCGTTGCGCCCCGGCTTGCGGCGCGCCTGCACGATGTCCCGCACCGAGGCGACGAGCAGGGGGCGCGGCCGCGCCGCCAAGGCAAGCTCGATGAGCGGCAAAAGCTCGAAGCGCATCTGCCGTCGGCCGAAGGGGAACATCTCGAGCATCAGCACATCCGGCGGCTGCGCCTGAAAAAAGGCGAGGAGTCGCTCCCGCCGCGCCGCCAGCCAGGCTGCGTCGACGGCCCGTCCCTCGGCGTCGACAAGTACGGCGAAGCTCTCGTCCCGGCTGCGCAAGGGAGGAAGCTGGAAGAGCCGGGCCCGACCGAGATCCAGGCCCGGAACGGGCGGGCCCCCCGAGACCAGCTCGACGGCGAAGCCGGCTTCGGCCAAGCCGCGGGCAAGGCGCGCCGCGCGCATCAGATGGCCGACGCCGAGGAGATGCTGGACGTAGAACAGGATTCGCGCCGCGCTCATGGGGAGGCGAGAGGGAGATTGAGCCGTGATATTCGCGGCCGGCCATCGGCTGTGAGCGTGAAGAGATGGGCGCAAGACCAGTCGAGACGGGCCGGCGGCTTGGCTTGAAAGTCCCACCCCGTCGCCAGGGCAAGCACGGCCCGGATCACCCCCTTGTGGGTCACCGCCGCCACGGATCGGCCCTCGCCCGCAAGGCGGGCCAGCCAGGGGGCGAGGCGCGCCTGGACCTCGCGCGGGCTCTCGCCGCCAGGGGGCCGGAAATCGAGCCCGCGCGCCTCGTTGCGGGCCATCTCCGGCCCCAGCTCCCGGCGCAGGGCGTCCAGGGTGCGGCCTTCCCAGGCCCCCCACGCCATCTCGATTAGCGCCGGCTCGACGGCCGCGGCCCGGCCGCAAAGATGCTCGGCGGTCTGCCGCGCCCGAGCCAACGGACTCGTCATCCAGGTAAAGCCATCAAGAAGCGGCGGGGGTCGCCAGGCGGCGATTTGAGCCAATCCGGCGGCGCTCAGGGGCGGGTCGGCACGGCCTTGCAGGCGGCCGGCTTCGCTCCAATCGGTTGCGCCATGGCGGATCAGGGCAAGGGCGGTCATGCCGCGCGCCGCCGCTCGACGGCCCCGGCGAGAATGGACCCCAGCCGCTCGGCCGCCGGCGCGATGTCATGCGCGGCGCCGATGAGTGCCCTCCCCCGCCGCCCCATCGCCCGGCGCCGCTCGCCCTCAGCGAGCAGGCGTGCCACGCCGGCCGCGAAGGCTCGGCTGTCGCCGGGAGGGACAAGGATTCCCGTCTCGCCGTCCCGTACCAGCTCGGGGACGCCGCGCTCCCGCCCCGCCACCACCGGCAGCCCCGCCGCCTGCGCCTCGAGGAAGGACATACCGAAGGCCTCGTGGATGGCGGGCCAAAGATAGAGATCGGACGAGGCGTAGAGCGCCGGGAGCATCGTCCCGGGAAGCACGCCGAGAAAGCGCGTGCGGTCTTCGGGGAAGCCGGCGAACAGCATCTTGACCTCGCGCCGCGCCGGCCCGTCGCCCACCAGGACAAGCTGCCACGGCTGGGCGAGCAGCGGCGCCATCGCCGCGGCCAGCACGCGATAGGAGGCGAGCTTGGCGCCAGATCGCATCATGGCGACGGTGAGCAACCAAGGCATCTCGGCATCGAGCCCGTGGGCGGCCGCGATAGAGCTCCGCGCGGGAGTGGCGCGGCGATAGGGCGCGGTGTCGAGGAAAGGCGGGAGGCGGGCGATTCGTTTTGCATCAGGAACGACACGCGCCACGCCTTCTGCGTCGTCGCCGTTGAGCTGGATGAGGGCATCCGCGCGGGCCATCGCTGCGCAGGCCGCTTCGTAGCCGCGGGCCCAGGGACCGCGGCTCTGCTTGGCCGCCGCGGAGGCCTCGGCCACCACATAGGGCAGGCCGAGCGCGGCCGCGACCGGCGGGCCGAGCCAATCCGGCGCCTTGTGATAGAGATGATAGGTGAACCACAGATCGGGCCGTGCTCCGGCATCGCTGCGATACTGCGCGATGAGGCGCGCGGCGATGGCGCGGCCACGGCCCTCAAGGGTGCTTTGCCGCTCCTGGCTACCCGCACCTTCCCAGCTGCGGAAGCGCGAGGCGAGGACCACCTCGTGGCCGGCCAGGCGCAAGGCCTGCAGGAAGGCCCGCGCGACGCGCCGGTCGCCCGAGGGAACGGGATGGGTCGGCGCCTTCAACGGCGCGTAAAAGGCAATGCGCATCGCGCCGACTCTTCCGCGCGTTCCGGCTCCGGGGTCAGGCCCAGCTTGGCCGCGAGCCGTGCCAGCCCCGGCTCGCTCGAGAATTCACGGCGCACCCGCCGCGCGCCTGCGGCACCGAGTCGGGCGCGAAGCGCCGGGTTGCGGATAAGCTGCTCGAGGGCTCGGGCGAGGGCCAGCACGTCGCCAGGAAGGACGAGGAGGCCGCTTTCATCGGCGGTAATCAGCTCGGGCACAGCGCCCGCGGTGGTGGAGAGACAGGCAAGCCCCTGGCTCTGGGCCTCCATGAGGACGTTGGGAAGACCGTCGCGGTCGCCATCCGCCGCCGTCCGGCAGGCGAGCGCGAAGAGATCCGCTTGGCGGTATTGCGCCAGCACCGCCGCCTGGGGCTGCGGACCCAGCCAGGTGATCCGGGCGGCAAGGCCGGTCTCCGCGGCTTGCCGCCGAAGGCGCTCGCCCTGAGCGCCGCCGCCGATATGAACGAAGCGCCAAGCCAGGTTCGGCGGCAGCCGCGCCAAGGCGGCCAGAAGATCGCCATAGCCCTTCTTCTCGACGAGGCGCCCGACCGAGAGGATGACCACCGGGTCGGCCGCATCGCGGCCATCGCGCGGCGGCCGGGGTGGCGGCGGGGGAAATCGCGCAAGGTCGAGGCCGTGATAGACGAGCTCGACCTTCCCGGAATCGGGCGTGAGGGCCGCGAGATGCTCGGCGCCTGCGCGCGTGCAAGTCACGAGCCAGTCGAGAGAGGCAAGCTTCTCGCGTTTTTCCCAGGCGGGCGTCGTCCAGATATCCTTGGCATGGGCCGAGCAGCTCCAGGGCAGGCCTGTCAACAGGCTCGCATAGCGTGCGACCGAAGCTGGCGTGTGCAGAAAATGGGCGTAAAGATGCTCGATCGCCCGCGGCAGCTCGCAGGCGAGGACCAAGGCCTGGCCGAAGCGGCGGGCGCGGTTGCGCGTCGGGTCGCGGCGGAGGTCGGCGCGCCAGGCGCGCAGAGCCGCTGCATAGCCGGGCAAGGAGCGTGCCCGGCGCCAGGCGCGCAGCACGCGACGCGGCTCCTCATGGAGATACTCGGGCAGATAGAGAACGGGGGCGGCAATCTCGTCATGGACGGAATGCCGCGCCGTGTCGGCCGGGCGGCGGAGCGAGACGACGAGCGCCTCGAGCCCTCGGCGCTCAAGGCCGGCGATCTCCTGGGCGATGAAGGTCTCCGAGAGCCGCGGATAGCCCTTGACGATGACGGCGACGCGGCGTCGCACGACCGTGGACTCTAGACTTGGCCGGAGGCGAGCGCCATACGCGGCATGCGCCACGGCCGCAGATGCCGCTCGACCAGGCGGTTCACGTTGCCGAGGCCGTCGAGCAGGCCCGGCACGACGACGGCGGAGGGCCGACTCTGCTGGGGCAGCCGGCGAAGGGCGGCCGCCATCACGCGCGGGTCGCGCTCCGCGTTGTCGACAAGGACCCTCACCAGGCCGAGCTCCTGGGCGCGCGTCGCGCGAATATATTGCTCGAGGCGCGGCACGGTGCGCGGCACGATGAGCGCCGGCTTGTCGAAGGAGAGGATCTCGCAAAACGTGTTATAGCCGCCCATGGCAACGACGCCGGCGGCCCCGTCGATCAGGATCTCCATGCAGGCGTCGAAGGTGACCATCTCGATCTTGGCGAGGCGGCTGGCGCGCGCCATGAACTCGGTCTGGCGCTCGGGCTGCATGAAGGGGCCGAGCACCATCAGCGCCGGGTAGGGCAAGTCCGGATCATGCTCATAGGCGCGCAACACCCAATCGATGAGGCTTTCCCCGTCCCCGCCGCCGCCCGGCGTCACGAGCAGATAGGAGCCCGCGGGCCGCGGCCGCATCTGCCCCGAAGGCGGATGGCTGGGCGCCGTGCGCTCAAGATAGCCGGTGTAGACCATCTTGCGGCGCACGAAGTCGGAAACCTCGATCCCCTCGAGGGGGTCGCAGATTTGCGGCAGGCCATAGATCCAGATCTCGTCATAGAGCTCGGCAAGCGCCGGCAAGGCGTTCTTGCGCTCCCATTCCGGTGCGAGCAGATGGGGCTCGTCCATGACGTCGCGCAGGCCGAGCACGAGGGGAACGCCGCGCGCCTTGAGAAGGTGCAGCGTATCGGCCACCTCGCCGCGCAGGCCGAGCGGCTCCTTGTCCACGAGAAAGAGATCGGGTGCGAAGGCCTCCGCCGTGTGGCGGATGATCGACGAGCGCATCGCCAAGGTCTCGCCGATGTCGATGTGGAGGTTGAGCGAGGTGTATTCGCCGTTATGCAGCTTGATCACGCCCGGCACGCGGACAAAATCGACGCGGGCGCGGAAATCGAAGCTGCCGATGATCGGCGAGCCGGAAAGAATGAGCACCGACATGTCCTTGTGGTGCTCGACGAGGGCATGCGCGATGGCGCGGCACCGCCGCAGGTGCCCGAGACCGAAGGTGTCGTGACTGTAGATGAGAACCCTGGTCCCCTTACGGCCGCTCATGCCGTCCAGCCCCTGAACCCTTTTTGTTGGCATAAACTAACCCGGGGAGAGCGCCAAGGCGAGTCCTGTCACGGGCCTATGCTTCCCTCCCCGGCTCGATTTACGGCGGGGGTCGCCTGGGATACTCTGAAACTCCGGTGTTGCGTTTTTGTTGCGGCGCGGGGGGCGCGGAAAGACGAACCGTGGAAAAGAATATCTACCGCTTCATCCTCAAATACAGCTTCCGGGACCAGATCGTCCTCTTGGTTGCGACGGCGATTTCCTTTCCGTTCCTCTACTATTCTTATGACCTGCCGAAATTGGTTGTCAACCACATCAAGGACGTCGGCCAGTTCGCCGTGCGCCGCGGCCGCGTGGACACCTATCCGCTCCATAGCCTTCTCGGCGTAGATTTCGATGCCGTTGGCTGGCTCATGGTTCTCTCGCTGGCCTATCTGGCCCTCGTTATCGTCAACGGCGCCTTCAAGTACTTCATCAATGTGTTCAAGGGCCGTCTCGGCGAGCGCATGCTGCGGCGCCTGCGCTACGCGCTCTACAGCCGGATTATTTGCTTCCCCCTGCCCCACTTCAAGAAGATCTCTGCAGGCGAGCTCATCCCCATGATCACCGGCGAGGTCGAGCCCCTCGGCGGCTTCATCGGCGACGCCTTCGTGACCCCGCTCTTCCAGGGCGGGCTGCTCATCGTTCCCCTCTTCTTCATCCTGATGCAGAACCCCTGGCTGGGGCTTGCCGCCGTGGCCCTCTACCCCATCCAGGGCTACCTCATTCCCAAGCTGCAACGCCGCGTCAATCAGCTTGGCAAGGAACGCATCCTGCGCCAGCGCAAGCTCTCCGACCGCATCGGCGAGACGGTGAACGGCATCGTCGAGATTCGCGCCAACGACACCTCGCGCTACGAGCGCGCGGACTTCTCGGCGCGCCTCGGCGTGATCTACCGCATCCGCTTCAAGATCTACGTCCTGAAGTTCCTGGTCAAATACATCAACAACACCTTCGACAAGTTCACGCCCTTCTTCTTCTTCTCCATCGGCGGCTATCTCGTTTTCCACGGCCGGCTCGACCTCGGCGCCCTCGTCGCCGTGATCAACGCCCAGAAGGACCTCGCCTCGCCCTGGCGCGAGCTGCTCGATTATTACCAAAGCAAGGAAGACGCCCGCATCAAATACGAGCAGGTGGTGGAGCAGTTCGCGCCGCCCGACATGATTGACGAGCGCGTGCAGTTCATCGAGCCCGAGAAGATCGAGCCGCTCGCGGGCGACATCGTCGCCACCAATCTGAGCCTGACCGAGGACGGCCGCATCCGCCTGCTCGACAACGTCTCCTTCCGCCTCCCGCTCGCCACCCACGTCGCCGTGGTCGGGGTCGGCGCCTCGGGCAAGGAGGAGCTGGCCCAGGTCATGGCCCGCCTCCTCACGCCGACGGGGGGCAAGCTCACCATTGGCGAGCAGAGTGTCGCGGAGCTCCCCGATGCGGTGAGCGGCCGCCGCCTCGCCTATGTGGGCCAGAACGCCTATCTGCTTTCCGGGACGGTGCGCGACAATCTGCTCTACAGCCTCAAGCACAAGCCACGCGCAAGCGAGATCGTCGACCCCGCGCGCAAGGCGGAGCTCGCCGAGGCGGCACGTACCGGCAACCTTGCCCTCGACGTCGACAGCGATTGGATCGACTACGAGGGGACCGGGGCCGCGCGCAGCGACGAGCTCGCGGAGCGCGAGCTCGCCGTTCTTCGCCTCGCCGAGATGGAGGAGGACATCTACCAGCTGGGCCTGCGCGGCGTCATCGATCCTCTCGACAAGCCGGCCTTGGCTGCGAGCATTCTCCAGGCGCGGCAGGCGATGCGCGAGCGGCTGGACGAGCCCGGCATCGCCAAGCTCGTCGAGGTGTTCGATGTGGAACGCTTCAACAGCAATGCAAGCGTCGGCGAGAATCTCCTCTTCGGCACGCCCGTCGGCCCCGCCTTCGACATGGATCGGCTGGCGGAGAATCGCTACGTGCTCGCGGTGCTTGAGGAGGTCGGGCTGGTCGAGGACATGCTCGCCATGGGCCGCGAGACCGCGGCGACCATGGTCGAGCTCTTCGCCGATTTGCCGCCGGGAAGCGAGCTCTTCGAGCAATACTCTTTCATCAGCGCCGACGACTTGGCGGAGTTCCAAGCGCTCCTCACCCGCATCGACCGCGGCTCGCTTGCGAATATCCGGGCGGAGGACCGCACGCGGCTCCTGAACCTGCCCTTCAAGCTGGTCGAGGCCCGCCACCGCCTCGATCTCATCGACGACGGCTTCAAGGCGCGGCTCCTCCAGGCAAGGCAAGTCTTCGCCAAGAAGCTCCCGCCCGAGCTCGCCGGCGCCGTCGCGTTCTTCGAGGCCGGGCGCTACAACGCCGCCGCGACGATCCAGGAGAACGTGCTCTTCGGCAAGCTCGCCTATGGGCAGGCTCACGGCGCGCAGCATGTCGGCGCGCTCATCCGCGAGGTTCTGGAGGCGCTCGGCCTACGCGGCACGGTGATGGGGGTCGGCCTCGAATCGAATGTCGGCACGGCGGGCTCGCGGCTCGTCCCGGCGCAGCGGCAGAAGCTCGCCATCGCCCGCGCCGTCCTGAAGCGCCCCGATCTTCTCGTTCTCAACGATGCCCTGGCGCCCCTCGACAGCAGCGCGCAAAGCAAGCTCCTCGACAGCCTGCGCGCGGAGTTCAAGGGTCGCGGCCTGTTCTGCGTCCTCAACCGGGTGACGCTCGCGCGCAACTTCGATCGCGTTCTCGTGATGCGCGCGGGCAAGATCGTCGAGCAGGGCAGCTTCGACGCCCTCAACCGCGAGGGCACGGCGTTTCGTGAATTTTTGCAGGCCGAGTGAGGCGGGAGACAGCCATGAGCCTGAAGGAAGAAGTCGAGATCCTGCGCAACATCCCCCTCTTCGCCCATATCGAGCCGTCGAAGCTGAAGCTCCTGGCCTTCACCTCGGAGCGCCTCACCTATCACGCGGATCAGGTGCTGTTCCGCCAGGGCGAGCCGGGAGACGCCGCCTACATCATCCTGCGCGGCGATGCCGATGTGATCGTCGACGGGCCGACGGGGCCGCTGACGGTCGCCCGGCTCGGGCGCAACGCCATCGTCGGCGAGATCGCCATTCTCTGCGATGTGCCGCGCACAGCCACCGTCAAGGCGACGAGCGAGCTCGTGACCCTGCGCATCTCGAAGGAGCTGTTCTTCCGCCTGATCATGGAGTTCCCGCAGATCGGGGTCGAGATGATGCGCGTGCTCGCCGAGCGCCTCGAGCGCACGACGAGCCAGCTCCGCGAGGCGGTGACACGGAGCGGCGCTTCCTGACCCCGCGCGACCGGACGCGGCATCGTGAGCCGTCTCGACAGCTTCATCCGGCGCCTCATGGCGCAACGCGCCTGCCTCGACCACGCGGCGCGGCTGATCGCGGCGCTGCCCGGCCCGGTGCTCGAGCTCGGCCTCGGCAATGGGCGCACCTATGACCATCTGCGCACGCTGCTGCCCGAGCGCGAGATCTTCGTCTTCGAGCGCGCGCTCGCCGCCGATCTTCCGGCTCTTCCCGACGCCGCCCATCTCGTCCTCGGCGATTTCCGCGACACCCTCCCCGCGGCGCGCGCGCGACTGGGCGCGCGCGCGGCCCTCGCCCATTGCGATATCGGCTCGGGCGACGCCGCGGTGAGCGCGGCGCTGGCGCGGGCGACCGCCCCGCTTCTCGCCCCCCTCATGGCGCCCGGCGGGATCGTGGCGGGGGATCAGGCGATGGCCGGATGCGGCTGGACGGCGCTGCCGCTACCGCACGACATCGAGCCAGGCCGCTATCACCTCTATCGCGTTCCGGCGCCCGGGAGCCTCACGGCGTGAAGTCGACGATCACCGGCACATGGTCGGAGGGCAAGGCCCAGCCTCGCGCCTCCTTGAGAATGCGCGCGCCGGCGAGCCGGTCGGCAAGGGGCGGCGTCACCCAGATGTGATCGAGACGGCGGCCGCGATCGGCCGCGGCCCAGTCGCGCGCGCGATAGCTCCACCAGCTATAAAGCTTCTCCGCCGGCGGGACGAAATGTCGGACGGCGTCGATCCAATCATGCGCCGCCTGGATGCGGCCGAGCCATTCCACCTCGATGGGCGTATGGCTGACGACGTCGAGGAGCTGCTTGTGGGACCACACATCCGTCTCGAGCGGGGCGATATTGAGGTCGCCGAGCATGATCGCCTTGCGGCGTGACTTCCGTCGCGCCTGCCACCACGACGTCATCTCGGCGAGGAAGGCGAGCTTGTGCGCGAATTTCGGATTGAGCGCCGGATCGGGGATGTCGCCGCCGGCGGGGACGTAGAAATTGTGCAGCTCGATGCCGCCGGGAAGCGTCGCGAAGGCGTGGCGGCAATCCTCCTTCTCGCACCAGTTCTGCGTCCCGCCCTCCGCAAGCGGCAGGCGCGAGAGGATGGCGACCCCGTTATAGCCCTTCATGCCGTGCACGATATTGTGCCGGTAGCCGAGGGCGAGGAAGGACTCGAGGGGGAAATCGGCGTTCTGCGCCTTGATCTCCTGCAGGCAAAGCACATCGGGATCGACCTCGGCGATAAGCCGCTCGACGAGGGCGAGGCGGAGGCGGACCGAATTGATGTTCCAGCTGACGACGCGCAAGGGGGGCCTCGGCGGCGAGTCGACGTGCGGTCAGACGATGGTGATGGTCAGGTCGCCGACCTGATCGACGTGGCCTTCGAGCTTGTCGCCCCTGACCACCGCGGCGACCCCGGCGGGAGTTCCGGAGAAGAGCAGGTCGCCGGGCTTGAGCTCCACGAGGCCCGAGAGATAGGCGATCATCTCAGGCACGCTCCAGATCATCGCCGAGAGGTCGGCGCTCTGCCGCGGCGCGCCATTGACCTTGAGCCAGATGGCGCCCTTGGCGGGATGGCCGATCCTGCTCGCGGGCACCAGCGCCGTGCACGGCGCCGAGTTGTCGAAGCCCTTGCCCATGTCCCAGGGGCGCCCCGCCTTCTTCGCCGCCCCCTGCAGGTCACGCCGGGTGAGGTCGATGCCGACGCCATAGCCGTAGACATGGTCCAGCGCCTTCGCGGCGGAAATGTCGGCGCCGCCGGACTTCAGCGCCACGACGAGCTCGATCTCGTGATGGAGGTCCTTGGTCTGGGGCGGATAGGGAATCTTGGCGCCGTTCTGGACGATGGCGTCGCCGGGCTTCATGAAGAAGAAGGGCAGCTCCCGCGTGGGATCGCCGCCCATCTCGCGCGTGTGCTCCGCGTAGTTGCGGCCGACGCAATAGATACGGCGCACCGGGAAGCGCGCATCGCTTCCCGCCACAGGCAGGGACGGCAGGTCCCAGGCCGGGATGACGTAGCTCATGACGAGGGGCTCCGAAGGTTCTCGAGGATGGAATTTGCCGGGTTGTCGTCGATCGTTCGCGAGATGGTGGGCGGCGGCGAGAAATGCGGCGGCGGCACCTCACGCGGCCTTGAGGGTGGGCAGCGCCAAGCCGAGCTCGCCGCCGAGGGCCTGCGCCCGGCGCAGGTAATCGGCGAGCATCTCCTCATTGGCGCGCTGCTTGATGCCCCATTTGCGGAAGATCTCGTTGTTCTTCGAGTTGGGCCGTCCGAAGAAGGCGGGAAGCAGAGGGAAGTAGCGGTCGATGGCATCCTGCACGCGGCGGCGGCCCTCCGCAGTTGCGACGAGCTCGGTGGTGAAGTCCTTGCCGAACTGGGCGTGGAAGCGCTCCTCCGGCATGGTCATGCGGGCGATGTTGCGCAGGGGATGGAAGGTGCAGTGGAGCAGATCCTCGACCTGCAGGATCTCGGCGAGATCGGCAAGGAGCTTGATGACGCAGAACTCCTCCCAGGTCTTGAGGGGAAAGTCGAAGATCGAGAGCGGCCGCTTGGCCTGGGGGGTCATCTCCTCGGGCGCGATGCCGATCTCCTCGCCGAGCTCGCGAAAGCGCACATGATGCCCGTATTCCTCCATCGCCACCCGGCAGGTGAGCCACTTGGCATAGGGCGTCGGCGCCAGGGCGATGGCCGGCTCGTCGAAGACCTGCGCGCCATGGAGCTCGTTGACGGCATGGCTGATCACGATCTTGCGGATCGCGCGCTGGTACTCCTCGGGCTGGTCCTGGAGCTCGCGCGCCGTATGGACTTCCACTCTCGCGCTCTGCATGCCGCACCTCCTTGCCGCAGGATCGGATCAGGCCGGGGCCTGCAGCTTCGCCTTCTCCGCCTCAGTATAGAACGCATCGGCGTGGATGTCCTCCCGCCGCATTCCACGCGCGGCGAGAAGGGCCGTCGCCGCCTCCACCATTACCGGCGGACCGGCGAGATAGGCCTTGGCCCCGTCGAGATCGCCCGCATCGGCGAGGGCCGCCTCGTGGACGAAGCCGGCGCGGCGGGTGGTGGGAGCGCTCGGCTGGCTGAGCACGGGAACGAAGCGGAGATTGGGGTGGCTTGCGGCGAGAGCGCGGAAGTGATCCTCGAGATAGAGGTCGCGCTCGTCGCGCACGCCGAAATAGAGATGGACCGGCTGGCGCATGCCGCGGGCAAGCGCCGTCTCGACGATCGACTTGATGGGGG
This sequence comes from Alphaproteobacteria bacterium, assembly GCA_035294245.1. Lineage (GTDB taxonomy): Bacteria > Pseudomonadota > Alphaproteobacteria > JACZXZ01 > JACZXZ01 > DATGLG01. The sequence goes on from DATGLG010000004.1 coordinate 177,897, forward strand.
CGAGGCCCGAGCCGCCGGCGATCGCCAGGATGGGCCCGGTATGGCTCTCGCGCAGGAAGGAGACGCCAAACGGCCCCTCGAGCCGCACGGCCTCGCCCAGCCGCAGCCGCTCGGCGGCATAGCGGGAAGCGGCGCCGTCGGCGACCTGACGGATATGGAACTCGAGGATCGGCTCCTCCGGCCGGTTGGCCATGGAATAGTCGCGGGGGGCCTGGCCGGCGAAGGTCACGCGGGCATATTGGCCGGCCGAGAAGGTGAAGGGGCCGCCCGCCTCCACCGCCAGGCGCACGCGTCGGATGTCATGGGTGACGCTGTCGAGGGCGACGACGCGGCAGTCGAGAAGCCGCACGGGATGGATGGCCGTCTCGTCGGCCTCGAGCCAGGCGACCTCGGCATCGGACCAAGGCACCGAGCGGCAGGCGAGGATGAGCCCCTCCCCTCGCTCCGCCTCGGTGAGCGCGTATTCCGAATAGGGCGACATCTCGACCTCGCCTGCGAAGAGGTGTGACTTGCAGGCCCCGCAATTGCCCGACCGGCAGCCATGGGGATAGGGAACATCCTGCGCGAGGGCGGCCTCGAGGATGGTCTGGCCCAGCTCGACCGTGATGGGCCGGCCCTGCTGCCGGATGATCACCTTGAATGCCATGTGGGTCTTTGGCGCTTCCGTCATCGCAGAACGCCCGGGCGCTGCGAATGGGCCGTCAAGCTAGGAGCCACCGAGGGAATTTTCAAGGCGCGCTGCCGGGCGCGCATTCCGAAGCCGCCACGCATGCGAACGCCCGGCCAGGGGGGCGACCGGGCGTTCGGTATGCTCCTTGAGGAGCCGAGGACACCAGGGGAGCTGCCCTCGGACGGCCGACGCGCAAGGGCGACGGTCGCTCACTAGGGAGATAGGTCCCCCAGCGCGGTCGGCCAAATCCTTTCGCCATGCCGGTCGAGGGGAGCTGCCATGCGCCGTGCGCAAGCTGCCAAGTACATGAAATCACGCGAAATCCTGGACGGCTCCGACATGCGGCGCTTTGCCGGCCCCTCGTAACGGATCGGCGCGCCTATGCGCTCCGTCGCGCAAGAGCGCGAGCAGCTCCTGGCACGCCTGCGCCGCCTGACCGCGGCAGGCTGAGACGACTGAGGCTCAGGCGGCGAGGCCGGCCAATCGGCCCGAGCGGCGGGCCTCGGCGCGAGCCCTGACCGCGGCGCCGAAGGCGGCGAAGAGGGCGCGGGAGACGGGGTTCTCCATCACCCGCCATTCCGGATGCCACTGGACGCCCACGGCGAAGGCGGGCGCGTCGGCGACCCGCACCGCCTCGATGACGCCGTCGGGCGACAGCGCCTCGATGACGAGCCGCTGGGCCGGGCGGTCGATCGCCTGGGCGTGGAGCGAGTTCACCATGATCTCGGTGGTCCCGGCCAGCCCGGCCAGGAAGCCCCCCGGTGTCAGGCGCACCGGATGGCGCGGCCCGTATTGGATCTCGCGGGGCTGACCCTGGGGCATGCGGTGGTCCATCTTCCCGGGCAGCTCCTGGACGCGCTGGTGGAGCGTGCCGCCCAAGGCCACGTTGAGCTCCTGGATGCCGCGGCAGATGGCAAGGAGCGGAAGGCCGGCGCGCACGGCCTCGCGGATGAGAGGCAGGGTCGTCGCGTCCCGGAACGGGTCGTGCTTGGTCCCGGCGACACTCGCAGGGCCCTCGTAGTGATGGGGCTCCACATTGGAGGGGCTGCCGGTCAGGAGCAGGCCATCGAGCCGCCCGACCAAGGCGGTCAAGGCGCAGCTATCCCCGAGGGCGGGAATGATCAAGGGGACGGCCTCGGCGGCGACCACGACGGCGGTCAAATAACGCTCGTTGCAGGCGTGGAACGGATGCTCGTTGATCTCCTTGACGCAGGCCGGCAGGCCGACCAGGCGGAGGGGCTCGCTTTCAACCATGATGCGCGCTCGCGGCAGTGGATCCCATGCTCAGGCAATCATGGCGCGCGACGCACTGCAAGATCGTTAACGCCGCACCGCGGCCAGCGCTATGATCGGCCATGGCCCATGTCGCTCCCGCGCTCCTCGCCGTCAAGAGCGCCGTCGTCCTCGCCTGGTTCCTGCTTCTCTTCACGGGCGAGCGGCTGCGGCCCGCCGCGCGGCCCGGGGGTGCTTGGCGCTGGGACGGGGCGCGCCTCTCCCGCAACGGTATCCTCTGGCTCATCAACGTCATCGGCTCGCTCCTCATCGTGGTGCCCCTCACGGCTTGGGCCGCCCGTCGCGGCCTTCCCTGGCGCCCCGCCTTCTGGCATGGCGGGCCGGGCCTTGCCCTCGATCTCGTGCTGCTCGATTTCCTGATCTACTGGTGGCATCGCGCCACCCATCGGATACCCTTCCTCTGGCGCTTCCATTCGGTGCATCATCTCGACCGCTTCCTCGACACGAGCACCGCGGTGCGCTTCCACTTCGGCGAGGTGATCCTTGCCGCCCTCGCGCGCGCCGCCGTGGTCGTGGCATTGGCCTTCCCGCTATCCTCGGTGCTCGTGTTCGAGACGCTGGTGCTGTGCGCCACCTTCTTCCATCATTCGAACCTGAGGCTGCCGCCGAGGCTGGAAGCCGCCCTCGCGCGCGTGATCATCACGCCCTCGATCCACTGGGTGCATCACCACGCGGTCCAGCGCGACACCGATTCCAATTACGGCACCGTGCTCAGCGTGTGGGATCCCCTTTTCGGCTCGCGCAACCGCTGGACGCGGCGCACGCCGGAGATGGCGATCGGCGTCGAGCGTGCGGACGAGCTTCCCCTCCTCGCGCTTCTGCTGCGGCCGTTCCGGCCCGTAGCCGCACGCCCCGGGCAGCGCTGATCCCGCTCGTGTTGTGAGTTACGGCCGCGAGCCCTTGGAGGGCGAGGGATCGACGAATTTGAAGAGGTCGGGGTCGAGCTTGGCGCCGAAATGGGCATCGACGAGGGAGACGTCGATCTCCTTGCCGTCGTGATCGAAGACGGTCCATTTGCGCAGCTCGAGGGGCTTGTCGCTGAAGACGAGGGTGAGCCGTCCGGAATCGGGGTGATTGGTCTCGTGCACGCTGACGCGGAGAGAATCCTTGCCGCGCTCGACCTTGCTCACGGTGATGTCGTTGCCCATGCCGACCTTGTCCTTGAGGAGGAAATAGGCCGGGGTGGAGTCGATTGGCAGATAGGTCGTCTGCTTGAGCTGGGGGTCATAGACGGTGAGGTAGATGCCGCTCGCCACCATCAGCAGAGGATTGGGCGGATCGTATTGGATGCGCAGCTTGCCGGGCCGCTCCAGGTAGAACTTGCCCTGGGTGACACCGCCGTCCGAGCTCACCTGCAGGAAATGGGCGGCGACCGTGTGGATCGAGTTGAGATATTGCTCGACGCGCGCGACATCGGCCTGGTCCTGGGCGCTCAGACTGGTGGCGGGAACCGCGGCCTCGCCGGCAAGAGGAAGCAGCGCGAGGGCGGCCACCGTCAAAAAACGCTTGAGCAGCTTCGTCTCCATCATTGCGCGCCCCGCCGAGGATGCCGAGAAAGACGGGGCCGGATGCCCTCCTATGTAGGAAGCCGCGAGGCCGCTGTCGATGGGCGCGCTGTCGCGGGGGCGCCGCAGGGCCGCCGGCCTCAGCCGTCCGGGTCCTCGATGTTGCGGCCGAGGACCTCGCGCTTGCCCACGTGATTGGCGGGGCTGACGACGCCCTCCTGCTCCATGCGCTCGATGATGCGCGCGGCGCGGTTGTAGCCGATCTGGAGATGGCGCTGCACGAAGCTCGTCGAGGCCTTGCGCTCGCGGCAGACCAGGGCCACGGCGCGGTCGTAGAGCTCGTCCCCGGAGCCGCCTTCGCCCTCGAGGCCGGGAAGGAAGCCCTCCTCGTCCTCCTCGGTCACCGCCTCGAGGTAATCGGGCTCGCCCTGGCTCTTGAGGAAGCTCACCACGGCCTCGACCTCGTCATCGCGCACGAAGGGGCCGTGCACGCGGGCGATGCGGCCGCCGCCTGCCATGTAGAGCATGTCGCCTTGGCCGAGCAGCTGCTCGGCGCCGGCCTCGCCGAGGATGGTGCGGCTGTCGATGCGCGAGGTCACCTGGAAGCTCACCCGCGTCGGGAAGTTCGCCTTGATGGTGCCGGTGATGACGTCGACCGAGGGGCGCTGGGTTGCCATCAGAAGGTGGATGCCGGCGGCGCGCGCCATTTGCGAGAGGCGCTGGATCGCCGCCTCGATGTCCTTGCCGGCGACGAGCATGAGATCGGCGAACTCGTCGACGACGACGACGATATAGGGGAGCGGGGCGAGATCGAGGGGCTGCTCCTCGAAGAGGGGCTTGCCCGTCTCGGGGTCGAAGCCCGTCTGCACGCGCCGCTTCAGCACCTCGCCCTTCTTCTGCGCCTCCTGGAGGCGGAGATTGTAGCCGGCGATGTTGCGCACGCCGAGGGTCGACATGGCGCGGTAGCGGTTCTCCATCTCACGCACCGTCCATTTGAGCGCCACCACCGCCTTCTTGGGCTCGGTCACCACCGGGGCGAGGAGATGGGGGATGCCGTCATAGACCGAAAGCTCCAGCATCTTCGGGTCGATCATGATGAAGCGGCACTGGCGCGGCGGCAGGCGGTAGAGCAGCGAGAGGATCATCGTGTTGATGGCGACCGACTTGCCCGAGCCGGTGGTGCCCGCGATGAGGAGGTGCGGCATGCGCGCGAGATCGACGACGACGGGGGCGCCGCCGATATCCTTGCCGAGAATGAGGGTGAGCTTGGCGGCGGTGCGCTCGTAGGACTCGGTGGCGAGAAGCTCGCGCAGATAGACGGTCTCGCGCCGCGCATTGGGAAGCTCGATGCCGAGCACGTTGCGCCCGGGCACCACGGCGACGCGCACCGAGATGGCGCTCATCGAGCGCGCGATGTCGTCGGCCAGGCTGATGACGCGGGAGGATTTGGTGCCGGGGGCCGGCTCGAGCTCGTAGAGGGTGACGACGGGGCCCGGCCGCACCTTCACGATCTTGCCCTGCACGCCGAAATCGTCGAGCACGGATTCGAGGAGCCGCGCATTGGCGGCGAGAGAGTCCTCGTCGACGCGCTCGTGGTGCAGCGCCTCGGGCGGCAGGGCGAGAAGGTCGAGGGGCGGCAGCTCGTACTCGTCGTCGGTGTCGAGATCGAGGGTCGCCTGGCGGGATGCCGCCGGGCGCTTGGCGCGGCCCGGCGTTGCGGCGCGCGGCTCAACGATGGCCGTATCCGTGCGCGCGGCCTTAGCGCCATCGAGGCTCGGCTCTGTCCGCTCGCCGCGCTCGCTCTGGCGCCTGGCCCGGGTGAGCCGCGGCTCCTCGCCGCGCACGATGTCGGGCCGCCGCGGCGGCCGCAGGCGCGCGATTAAGGCGCGGCCGAAGCCGCCGATGCGCCCGGTGTGCTCGATGGCGCCCCGCCGGCCCGTCGTCGCCAGCCAATAGAGGCCGCGAGCGCCGGCGCGCCATTCGGCCCAATTGAAGCCGAGGGCGTAGACAAAGAGGGCCGCCGCCGGCACCGCCGCGGCGAGGCCGAGAAGATGGGCGGCGAGGCGGAGATGAAGCGCCTGGGCCGCCGCCAAGAGCTTGGCGAAGACGAGGCTGCCGGCGAAGCCGCCGAGCCCGCTCGCGAGCGGCCAGCTCTCGGGGGGCGGCAGCACGGCGAGGGCCGTCGCCCCGAGAAGAAGGGCTGGCGCCATCAGGAGGCTGCGCAGGAGCGGATGGCGTAACCCGCGATGGGCGGCGAGGCGCCAGCCCCAGCCGATGGCGGCGATGCCGATGAGGGCGCCGGCGAGGCCGAGGGTCTGGAGCAAAAGATCGGCGCCATAGGCCCCGGGGAGCCCGATGAGGTTGCGGGCGGGACGATCGACGGCGTGGTTGAAGGAGGGATCGGCCGCGCTGTAGCTCGCAAGCGCCAGCAGCACGGCGAGGCCGCAGAGCAGGAGCGCCCCGCCCCCCAGCTCGGCCAGGCGGCGGCGCAGGAATTGCGCCACCTCGGGCGGCAGGAGGATCGGCCGGCCGGATCGTTGCGCAGCCGCACGCGCCATCGCTCACCTCCTCGCGGCGAAGCTAGAAGGGCTCGGTACAAAACATAAACGAGTTTACCCGCGCCCGCCGCGGCGCACAAGCGCCGATCCGCGGACGGGCCACAGGATGTGGCGGGCTGTTGTCGAACGGCCACAAGTAGATGCGGGCCGTTCCTCGCGTTTTTCTTTTGTTCCGATTCGCGCGACTCGGAGGCTAGGGAATTATATACTTGACAAAAGTACCCGCCTCTGGCATTGTTTCCCCAAGAGCTTAGGGGATCAAGGCCATGAGCGATCTCAGCAACCCGATCTATAACGATGAAAACGCGGCCCGCGAGCACCTAGAGGCCCTTCTGTGGAAGGATGGCCGCTATTGCCCGCATTGCGGGGCGACGGAAGGCATGGTGAAGGTCGAGGGCACCAAGAAGTCCCATCGCCCGGGCCTCTACTACTGCAATTCCTGTGGCAAGCAATTCACCGTCACGGTCGGGACCCTTTTTGAGCGCTCCCATATCCCGCTGCATAAGTGGGTTTTGGCCTTCCACCTGATGTCAGCCTCGAAAAAGGGCATTAGCGCCCACCAGCTCCACAGGATGCTGGGGATTACCTACAAATCCGCTTGGTTCATGACCCATCGTATCCGTGAGGCCATGCACAATCCCCAATATCCCGGCCCGATGGGCAAGGGCGGCGGCACGGTCGAGGCGGACGAGACGTTCGTCGGCGGCAAGAAGGAGAACCGCAGCAAGGCCAAGCGCGCCCAGGCATTCCAGCCGCGCAAGGCGATCGTCGTGTCCCTGGTCGAGCGCGGCGGCGAGGCGCGCTCCTTCCATGTTAAATCGACCAGCGCCCGCACCCTGCGCCTCAAGCTTCGCCTGCACATCTCTCAGACCGCCCATCTCCGCACGGACGAATGGCAGGGCTATTACGGCCTAAAGCGCGACTTCGCCTCGCACGAGACGGTCAATCATAGCGCCGAGGAATACGTCCGCGGCGACGCCCACACCAACACGGTCGAAGGCTTCTTCTCGATCTTCAAGCGCGGAGTGGTGGGCGTCTACCACCACATTTCCGAGCAGCATTTGAGCCGCTATCTGAGTGAATTCGACTTCCGCTACAGCAATCGCGCGGCCCTCAAGATCACCGACGACATGCGCGCCGCCAAGGCCCTTGCTGGCATCAAGGGCAAGCGCCTCACCTATCGGCGGGTTGCTTGAGGGCGAGCGCGCCAAGCGCTGCTATACGCGAGCGGAATGGCGCAGAATCCTCGCGTTAATTCGATGGAGCGAGGAGCATAAAGGGCACGACGATTAACCGTGCTGGGTCACTTCGTCTATATATCGGGGGTCAGAGCAGATCGGCATACTCTTGATTGAGTCCGACTTTTCTGCCATGAGTCCCAGTTGACCAAGAGAAAGGCCGCGGTTGCAGCCGCGGCCCGAATCTCTCGCCCGCGGCGATTTTGCAGCCCGACGCGGGAACAGTGAAGATTTGCGCCAAGCGTTATGCCTCACCTTCTCACTGTGGTCAAGCTGCTCCGTAACTAAGGAGTTGTTAGATATGACCACTGCGACAAAGCAAACCCTCCATGACGAACATAACAACCAACACGAATTTTGGGTTCACGAGATCGGCGTTGATTACAAAGCAATTGGAGGAGTCTATGTATTCGCAAGAGATGATGGGACGAAATGGACTATCATTTATATCGGTGAGACGGACAGTTTCCATCGCCGATTAAATGATGAAGTGGAAAACCATCATCGAATTGATTGCATCCGCCGGAATAAGGCGACACATATACTTACTCTGGCGGTGAGTGATGACCAGAAGAGGCTGGATTTGGAAACTTCTCTCCGCCATCGATATGATCCGGTATGTAATCGACAGTAATTAGCTGCTTCGGCTCTGTGTCGCGGCGATGAGAGGGATTGTAACTCGTCCCTCTCTCGCTTCGATGCGGCTTCGGTGGCATCTTCAATGCCCGCAATAGCGCCTCATCGCGCTTGCGATCAGCCTCTTGCTCCTCAGTTTGATTTTCTTTTCCAACCATCGAAATGACCGCAAAAACCAAAATCTTTGTGCCCGGTCCGCTTACGCGCGCTCACGTTCTGAATATAGGCCTAATTGCCTCCTGGTGGCCCCATCTTGATTCTGCGCTCGACTACGCGATTGCGGTATTTCTCCATCTTCCTATCGGAAAGGCACACCTAATAACCGCGCCCATGAATTTTCACCAGAAACGAGACCTCTTAAAGGTACTCGTTGAGGATTCGATACTGCCCGCAGGCCTAAAGCTCGTCTTCAAAAATCTCATGGGGGAGATCGAACGCCTACAATTAGTCCGGAATGATGCCGTTCATTCCATATTCACAAAAGGACAGAAGAAGGGCGCAATCAGGCCGAAGCGCCTAAAAGCCAAGGGCAAAATCGTTAGGCTTGGTCATTCCCCAGATGAGCCGGAATTTACTGCCGCCGGTATTAGGCGTGAGGCTGAGAAAATCCGCTGGTGCACGCTTGATCTGCACAGCTTCGCGATCCTCTACGACCGTTATCGAGACGTAAAGAAAGAATCCGGGCCAATACAGACCTTAATGCGAGATCATCTGCCGATGATCCGCCGAAATAGTCGTATGCGGACTCCCAAGCGCGGTAAAGCCTGACCGCCGCCTCGATCATCGCGGGAGTAGCCTCAATTCCGTCGCCGGCCTGTCGGGTAAGATTCTTGCTCATCCCATTACTTTTCTCAAGTATATAATCACCGGAGGCTAATCGAGATACCGTTAAGCTTATCGCGACCCGGGATTTCCGGTATCGCCATCGAGCGGGAATTCCCCTTGGCGCAGCGTTCATTCTGCACCAGCCCCAAGCCGTCGCGGCAACGGTCAAAGCCGTCTACGGCGCAACAAGAATGCCCAGCCGCAAGCCACGTCGCGCTGCATAGCCGTTCCATCAGCGCGCGCTGTAACTACGCCCTCGGAAACAGGCGGGCGATGCGGTCCTGGATGGCGGCGGCGGCCTGCCGGGGATCGGCGGCCTGGCGGATCGGGCGGCCGATCACGATGTAGTCGGCGCCGCGGCGGAACGCCTCCTCGACATCGACGACGCGCTTCTGGTCGTCGACATTGGCGACGGGCCGGATGCCGGGCACGACGACAAGGAAATTCTCGCCGAGCTCGGCGCGCAGGGGCTCGGCCTCCATCCCCGAGGAGATGACGCCGTCGCAGCCGATCGCCAGCGCCCGCCGCGCCCGCGAGAGCACGAGCTCCCGCGCATTCACCTGGAAGCCGAGGGCGCGCAGATCGCCGTCATCGAGGCTAGTCAGCACGGTGACGGCGAGGATTTTCACATCCCCCTTCTCGGCGCAGGCCGCCTTCAGGATCGCGTCGTTCCCGTGCACGGTCGCGAAGTGCGCGTGGCGGCCGCGAAGCTGGCGCACCGCCGAGCCGACGGTGTTGGGCACGTCGAAGAACTTGAGATCGACGAAGCACTTCTTGCCCTCGCCGGCGAGCCAGTCGATGAGCTCGTAATAGCCGCCGGCCATGAAGATCTCGAGGCCGAGCTTGTAGAATTGCACGGCGTCGCCCAGGCGCCGCACCAGGGCCTTGGCCTCGTCGACATCGGGAATGTCGAGGGCGAAGATCAGGCGCTCCTTGGCGGGGATGGGCTTTTGCGAGAGCATTGGGGGCGAAGGCTGACGGCGGCTTTCGAGTCGGGCGCTGGGTCGAGAACGCCATCGTCGTCGCCCCCGCGCAAGCGGGGGCCCAGGAGCGCTAGGTTTCCGCCTGCGCGGGAATGACGACGTCGTGATGGCGCTCCCAATCGCTGATGAGAGACATGCTCTAGCCGAGCCCGGTGGGGCTGTCCAGCGCCATTCGCGCGACCTCCCTCTCCCGCCACGGCTCAGCTCGAGACGAAGAGGAGCGAGCAGGCCGCGCGCTCCAGGAGGTCCATCGCGGTATTGCCGAAGAAGAGCGTGTCGCCGCCCGAGGGGCTCACCCCCAGCACGATCAGGTTGTGCCGGCCGCGGCTTGCCTGCCGCTCGATGGCATCGCCCACGGGAACGCGGCGGCGCACCACGGTGCGGATCGTGACCTGGAAACGCTCGGCGATCTCGACGGCCTCGCGCAGCACCGCATCCTCGTCGCGCCGGAAGCGGATGCCCGGGGGTCGGCGCCGCGCATCCTGGGTCGCCGTCGCAGAGACGTAGAGGGCGGTGACGGGCGCCTGGGCCGAGCGGGCGATGGCGACGGCGATCTCGAAGGCGCGGCGCGAGACCTGGGAGCCCGTGAACGGCACGAGGATGTCGAGGCCGGCACCGACGGGGTCCTCGCGATGCGGGCCGCGCGCCTCGACGATGCCGAGCGGGCCGTCGAACGAGCCGGCGAGCCGCGCGATCTCGAGGTCGAATCCGCCGTCGCGCGCCGCCGTCTGCGCGATCCCGATCATCAGCAGGTCATAGCCCTTGCGCGCCTCCCGGGCGACCGCCTCCCGGCCCGGCGCCTTGTTGCGGCGCGTGGTCACGTCGGCGGCCTCACGCTCCTTGCCGGCGCCAGCGTCGGGGGGCGCTTGCTCGGCGGCGTCGCGCAGGACGGCCTCGGCACCTCCGTCTGCGGGCCGGAGCGCCGCGGGCAGAGGGTCGCCGGGGGTGAGCTCCAGGATCGTCGTCGGCATGCGCTGCGCGCCGGCGAGGAGACCGGCGAGGCGCGAGGCGAAGCGCCCATTCCCGGAGTCGTCGACGGCGATGAGCAAGCGCTCGAGATTGGCGACGAAGCCGCGCGCCTCGAAGGCCTCGCGCTCGAGACGCTCGCGCTCCTCGCGGCCGAGCGGCAGGCGGCGCAAGGCCCAGCGCAGCATCGGCGGCATCACCATTGTCGTGGTGACGGCCATGGTGACGATCATGGTGAAGAGCGCCTGGTTGAGGGCGCCCATGGCGAGGCCGATGGTGGCGATGATCACCTCGGTCGAGCCCCGGGCGTTCATGCCGCAGGCAAGCGCCAAGGACTCGCGGTGGCCGAGCTTCGCGAGCGTGCCGCCGAGGAAGGCGCCGCCGAACTTGCCGAGGCTCGCGATCAGCACGAGCCCGGCGGTCACCAGCAAGAGCGCGGGATTGCCGAGGATCCGGAGGTCGGCGGTGAGCCCGGCGAGGCCGAAGAAGACCGGCATGAAAAGGGCCACGATGAGGCCGCGAAGCTGCTCGCGGATGTGGTCGGTCAGGATCGGCGACTGGCCGACGAGGAGGCCGGCGACGAAGGCGCCGAGCACCATCTGCACGCCGATGCCGTAGGTGATGAGGGCGAGGGCGCCCATGATCACCAGGATCACCGTGATCACCGGCAGCTCGCTCACGAAATTGTCGTTGCTCCAGCGGATGACCGCGGCGACCCAGCGCCGCCCCACCCAATAGCTCGCGGCGAGAAAGAGCAAAGTGCCGAGCACGCTGAAGCCCAAGGCGCCGAGATCGACGCGGCCGTGCAGCGCCAGGCCCGAGATCACCGCGACGAGAATCCATCCGATGGTGTCGTCGATGATCGCCGAGGCGACGATGAGCTGGCCCACGGTGCGCCGCATGAAATCCATCTCGCGCACCACGACCGCGACGATCTTGACCGAGGAGATGGCGAGCGCCGTGCCGAGGAAGAGAGCCGTGATCAGCCGCAGCTCGGGCCGCGGCAGCGTCGATTCCGGCAGGAATTCACCAAGGGCGAAGCCGCAGAGGAACGGCACGCCGATCCCCGTCACCGATATGCTGAAGGCGGCCCGCCGCAGCCGGCTCACCAGCGCCACGTCCGTCTCCATGCCCGTGAGCAGCAGCAGCATCAGGATGCCGAGCTGGGAGACGGCCTCGAGCATGCTCGCCTGGCCGTGGCCCATCGGGAAAAGAGCGTGCTGGAGCTGGGGGAGGGCGGCACCCAGCACCGAGGGGCCGAGAACGATCCCGGCCAATAGCTGCCCCATCACCGCCGGCTGGCCAAGGCGCTGCATGGCCTCGCCAAACAGGCGGCCGACGATCAGAAGCAGCAGGATCTGAGCGAGGAAGAGCGGCTCCGAGGGCTGAGGCTGCGGGCCCGCCGCGAGCGCAGCCGTGGGTGCGAGCAGCAGCGCTCCGGCGGCGAGCCACGCCCCCGATGCGCAGAGGCGCCCTCGGGAGCGGCGAGCATGGTTGGAGCGCCTCCACTTGCGGTCGATCATGGGGTCTCGCGCGGTGATTGGGACGGAGAGGGGGCTTCCGGCTATGCAGGGAACCCGTCGGGACGCGGTGACACCGAAGCAACAGCTATGGCGCGCGCGAGTTCCCGGCCCGGTGCTCATTCATGGGCCGCGCGGCGGCCTGCCGGCGGGCATTAAGCTTGCGGCTGCCTGACATGGCCCTCGCGGGTGGAGCGCACGTAAACCTCGTCGCAACCATTGCCGCAGGATACTCCCGCGGCGGCGCGCTGGCGCGGCCTCTGAGGGACCAAAGCCGACAGATGCAGCGAGTTGTCATTGCCCTGCTATCGATCTCGCTTCCCCTCGCCTTCGCGGCGCTGCCCGGCCATGCGGAGGCGCCGCCCAAGGTCGGCGTCGTCACCGCCGTCAATCCGGAGACGACCGGCAGCACCGCGGCAAGCGCGGTGCGGGTCATCGACCTCGGCAACGACGTTGTCTTCGACGAGAAGATCGCCACCGGCGAGGCGGGCCAGGCCCAGGTCTTCTTCCTCGACCAGTCCTCGCTCTCGATCGGCCCGCGCTCGGAGATCACGATCGACCGCTTCGTCTACGATCCCGATCGCCATGCCGGCGCCCTTGCCATCAAGATCGGCGAGGGCCTCGCCCGCTATGTCGGCGGACGGATCAGCAAGGAGAGCGACGTGACCTTCACCACGCCGACGGCGACGGTCGGCATCCGCGGCGGCATCGCCCTCATCGAGGTGGCGCCCGGCGGTGCCACGCGCGCGACCTTTCTCTTCGGCGAGCACATGACCGTGACCTCGGGGGGCAAGAGCCGGACGGTGTTGCGCCCCGGCTATTCCGTCAGCGTCGACGCGCCGGGGGCGGCACCCTCGCCGCCGGTGAAGACGACCCTCGCCGAGATCGAGAAGGTCAACCGCGCCCTCGAGAAGCTGCCCGCAATGGCGGCCGCCAAGAAGGACAGCACAATCGCCACGCCCAAGCCGAGCCCGGCACCCCGCGCCACCCCCGCCGTCGCCGCGGAGGAGACGGCGATTGAGAAGACTCTGGATGCCAAGGCGGCACGACTCGAGCACGATCTGATCGCGACCCCGGATGACGATGAGCGCGACAGGATCGACCGCATCGCCAAGCTGAAGCAGCATCTCCGCCGCCGCCTGCGGCGCACCGGCCAGAGCATCTAAGCGGCCGCTGCCCAGGCGGGGGCCCCCTCCCCCGTCGCTCGAAACAAACGGCCCGGTCCGAAGACCGGGCCGCTCCGTCGCTGGCAACCGACGGGAGAACCTTAGGGCACGACCTCGCCATGGACCGTGAGATCGAGGCCGTCGCGCTCGACCTCCTCGGTCACCCGGAGCCCGATGGCGGCATCCAGGACCTTGAGGATGACGAGGCTTCCGATCGCATCATAGACGAGGGTGACGGCAATGCCATAGAGCTGAATCAGCACTTGGCCCGAATTTCCTTCGATGAGCCCGGCCGTACCCCCTATCCCCTTGATCGCAAAGACTCCTGTCAGGAGGGCTCCGACGATCCCCCCGAGCGCATGGACGCCGAAGGCGTCGAGGGAATCGTCATAGCCGCCCTTCCGCTTGAGCCAGGTGGCCCCCCAGTAGCAGACCACCCCTGCCACGATGCCGATGACGAGAGCGCCGCCCGGCCCCACATAGCCCGAGGCCGGGGTGATGGCCACGAGCCCGGCCACGGCCCCCGAGACGATGCCGAGGATGCTCGGCTTGCCGCGAGCGGCCCATTCCACGAACATCCAGGCGAGCGCGGCCGCTCCCGTCGCGATCTGGGTCACCGCCATCGCCATCCCGGCATTGGCATTGGCCGCCACCGCCGACCCGGCATTGAAGCCAAACCAGCCGACCCAGAGGAGCGAGGCGCCGATGACGCTGAGGACGAGGTTGTGGGGTGCGAGGTGCTCGGAGCCGAGCCCGCGGCGCTTGCCCAGGACGAGGGCGCAGACGAGGCCTGCGACCCCGGCATTGATATGCACCACGGTCCCGCCGGCGAAGTCGAGCACGCCCGCCTTGTTGAGGAAGCCGTTGGCGTTCCACACCCAATGAGCGATGGGTGCATAGATCAGGAGCGACCACAGCCCCATGAACCACAGCAGCGCCGAGAATTTCATGCGCTCGGCGAAGGCCCCGGTGATGAGGGCCGGGGTGATGATCGCGAAGGTCATCTGGAAGCACATATAGACCGATTCGGGAATGGTCTTCGCGAGCTCGTTGACCGAATCGACGGTCATCCCTTGCAGAAAGAAGCGATGGAAAGTCCCGATGAGCGGCCCACCATCGACGAAGGCGAGGCTGTAGCCGGCAATCATCCACAGCACGGTGACGAGGCAGGTGATGGCGAAGCTCTGCATCATCGTCGACAGCACGTTCATCTTCCGCACCATCCCGGCGTAGTAGAGGGCCAGGCCCGGCACGGTCATCATCAGCACGAGGGCCGTCGCGGTGAGCATCCAGGCGGTATCGCCGCTATCGAGCTTCGGCTTCGCCTCCTCGGCGAAGGCTGCGCCCGTCATTGCTGCAACGATGATCGCCGCCGCTCCCAGAACCGCCGCCCATCGGGTCACCTGCCGCATCGATCGCTCCCCCACGCGTTGGATTTGCCGTTAAGCCGCTCGCGCGCGTCCGCGGGCCGAGCACAGGCTCGCCCGCCGCGCGCTTAGAGTCTCAAATTCCGTGCCAAGCGCGGCGCCGCTGCTCGCGCGAGGCGCCGGAGGGCGGGATTCCGGCATGCCCGCCGCCCGGCGATGCCTGGCTGTTGCGAAGGGCCGCGCGCGGACGCCTAGTTTTTGAGCAATGAAGGCGAGACTGCGGAAGAATTAGGCAGGCAGGCGGCCGAATCACCCTTGAATTGATCGCAATTCATTGCAGGTAAACGGAAATTCGGTCTAGGGGGAGGCAAGGGGATGCCAACGTCGCCCCCTGGCGTATTGGCCGCTCTTCACCGCTGATCTGGACAGCTGCGCCGCCCGGCGCGATGGTGGCGCCAATGAGCGACGGCAGCGAAAATCAGGCGCACCGGCTGCGTGCCGACGTGGTGATCATCGGCGGCGGCATGGTCGGCATGACCTTGGCCCTGGCCCTCGGCGGCGCCGGTATCTCCGTCGCTCTCCTCGACCGCGAGCCCCTCAGGCGCCAGCAGGAGCCCGCTCATGACGGGCGCAGCTCGGCGATCGCCTGGGGCTCTGTCCAGGCCCTCAAGGGTATCGGCCTCTGGGATGCCCTCGCCCCGGATGCCGAGGCCATCCGCGAGATCCGCGTCTCCGACGGCCCCTCGCTGCTCTTCCTCCATTACCGCCACGCGGAGGTCGCGGACCATCCCCTGGGCTACATCGTCGAGAACCTGCACATCCGCCGCGCCCTTGTGACGGCACTCGAGAGCGCGAAGAGCGTCACGGTGCTGTCGCCCGTGCGTCTTACCGCGCTCGAGCGCATGTCGACGCGCGTTCGCGCGCATCTCGCGGATGGTGGCACGGTCGAGGCGCAGCTTGCCGTTGCGGCGGATGGGCGCGGCTCGCCGCTGCGCCATGAAGCCGGCATCGCGGCGACGACCTGGTCCTATCCGCAGACGGGGATCGTCTGCACCATCGCCCATGAGAGGCCCCATCACGGCGTGGCCCATGAGCGCTTCCTGCCCGCCGGCCCGCTCGCCGTGCTGCCGCTTCGCGGCGCGCGCTCGTCGATCGTCTGGACCGAGCATAGCCGGCTGGCGCCGAGCCTCCTTGCCCTCGACGATGCCGCGTTCGCCGCGGCCCTCGCCCGCCGTTTCGGCGACGCCCTCGGCGCGCTCAAGATCGAGGGCCCGCGCTGGTCCTATCCCTTGGCCCTCCTCCACGCCGAGCGTTATGTGGATCGGCGCCTGGCCCTCGTCGGCGATGCCGCCCATGCGATCCATCCCATCGCCGGGCAGGGCCTCAATCTCGGCCTGCGCGACGTGGCAGCCCTCGCCGAGATCCTGGTCGACGCCCATCGCCTCGGGCTCGATCTCGGGGGCGACGATCTTCTGGCACGCTATCAGCGCTGGCGCCGCTTCGACAACACGGCGCTGATGGTCGCGACCGACGCCCTCAACCGGCTCTTCTCCAACGGGGCGCCCCTGGTGCGTCTGGTGCGCGATCTCGGCCTCGGCCTCGTCAACGAGCTGCCGCCGCTGCGGCGCTTCTTCATGCGCCACGCCATGGGAATCGTGGGCGAGCTGCCACGGCTCGTGCGCGGCGAGCCGCTTTAGCCGGGCCTCGGCGCGCGCGACTGCCTGGGATCAGCGCCGCGGCGGGTCACGCGAGAGCCCGCGGGATGCAAGGGCGTCGAGATAGGCTTGCCACTTCTCCGCCTGCTCGGCCCCGAGCTCGTAGAGATAGGTCCAGGAATAGATGCCGGTATCGTGCAGATCGTCGAAAACGATACGGATCGCGTAATTGCCGACCGACTCGACGGCCATGATGCCGACATGGCGCCGCCCCGCGACAATCTGCTTCTGGCTCGGCCCATGGCCCTGCACCTCGGCAGAGGGGCTTTCGACGCGCAGGTATTCGGCCGGATAGCTGAATGTCCGCCCGTCGTCGAAATCGATCTCGAGGCGCTTCTCGGCTTTCTTGAGGCGGATCTCGAGTGGATGGTGCCGGCTGCCGAGCTCGGCCGCGCGCCCGCCTGTCATTTGCGCGGCTCGTCGAGCCGCCGCGCCTCGTCGACGAGCATGATGGGGATGCCGTCGCGAATGGGATAGGCGAGTCCGGCTTTCTCGCTGATCAGCTCGTTCGCCGCGGAGTCGTATTTGAGCGGCTCCTTGGTGAGCGGGCATACCAGGATCTCGAGGAGCTTCGGATCGACGCCCGATTTGCCTTCAACCATCATTGCACCTCGCGCATAAGCGTCAGTGGCGCGCTTCGCCGTTCTTGCTGCCAAGGGCCGCCATCTCGAACAGCGCCGTGATCACCCGGCCGCGCTCCGCGAGCGTCGGCGACTCGAGCAGGGCCTGCTTCTCGCTCGGCTCGAAGGGACAGGCCATGGCGAGGGTGGTCACGAGCTGCCCGTCGGGGCTGCCTTCGATGGCCTTCCAATCGGCCTTAATATTTTGGAGCTTGAAGTAGATGCGCAAGGCGTCGAGCAGGCGCCGGCGATCGATCGCACCGTCGGCCTCCTCCTTGAAATCGTCGTAATAAGGCGAGAAATCGGCGCGCACGCGGCGATAGCCGCTGATCATCGCGATCTCCTCGACGATCTCGAAGCGGCAAAGGCCGCGCAGCGTAATGAGATAGCGGCCGTCATCCGTCTCGTTGAATGCCGTGATGCGGCCGGCACAGCCGAGGGGGTAGACCTCGGGCATCGCGTTTGGGTCCTCCTCCCCGCCGTGCCGCGGCTGAACCATGCCGATAAGCCGATCGCCCTTGAGTGCGTCGCGGGTCATCGCGAGATAGCGCGGCTCGAAGATATTGAGCGGAAGCCTGCCGCCCGGGAGCAGGAGCACCCCGCTCAAAGGAAAGATAGGCAGCGTCGCAGGCAGCTCCTCGATGGTCGGATCGAAGGCGTTCCGGCTCATGCAAAGAGCAGCGATGACAGGCGCCGCCGGCCGGTGGCGGTGAGGGGGTGTGTCGGGCCAAGCGCCTCGAAGAGCTTCACGAGCTGCTTGCGCGCCGCCTCCTCGTTCCAGGCGCGGTTCCGCTTGACGATCTCGAGCAGCTGCTCCACCGCCTCCTCCTGCTGCCCGGCGGCGAAGAGCGCGTTGGCGAGATCGAAGCGCGCCTGAAGATCGCCCGCCTGTGCTGCCACCTTGGCCCTCAGCTCATCGAGGGGGCCGCTCTTCGACGCCTGTTCCGCAAGCTCGAGAGCCGAGCGCGCGGCGGCA
This sequence comes from Alphaproteobacteria bacterium, assembly GCA_035294245.1. Taxonomy (GTDB): domain Bacteria; phylum Pseudomonadota; class Alphaproteobacteria; order JACZXZ01; family JACZXZ01; genus DATGLG01. Next base: position 195,935 of record DATGLG010000004.1, read on the forward strand.
ATCTCCGCGTCGTCCGCCTTCTCAGCGGGAATGCCGTCGAGAATCTTCTTCGCCTGCCCGACATCGCCGGCCATGACATGGCAGCGCGCAAGTCCCGCCATGGCCGAGAGATTCTCTGGCTCGTGCTGGAGGATCTGTCCGAAGAGGGCGCTTGCGGTGCCGACGTCGCCCGCGTCGAGAAGCTGCTTCGCCTGGGCGACCGCCTCGCCGATCTGGTCATCCGCCTCGCCGCCGCCCGCAGCCATGAGGCGCTGAGCAAAGGCCCTGACCTGGCTTTCGGGCAGCGCGCCGACGAAGCCGTCAACGACGCGCCCCTCCGCGACCGCGAACACCGCCGGAATCGACTGCACCCGGAATTGCTGGGCAATCTGGGGGTTCTCGTCGATATTCACCTTGACGAGGCGAAGCTTGCCCTTGGCCTCGCGCACCACCTTCTCGAGCAGCGGCCCGAGCTGGCGGCAGGGGCCGCACCAGGGGGCCCAGAGATCAACGATGACGGGGACCGTCCGCGAGGCGTCGATCACGTCGGCCATGAAGGTCGCCGTCGAGGTGTCCTTGATGAGCCCGGCCTCGGCGCCGCCCGCGGCAACACCTTGTTCGTTAACGATCGATTGCATGTTCATCCTCTTCCCGCGCGCATACCGGCCTGGGGCGCCGCGCGATTACTGTAAATGGCCGCTTCCGGGCGCGCTGGCAAGGGCGTCCGCCCCGACGGATGCCGTCTCGGGCTCCGCGTCGAAATCCAGGACCAGGGGCTCGTGGCCGCAGGCGCGGAGGAATTTGAGGAGATCGGCCGGCGCGATCGCCGTGGTGCGGCTGTTGGTGAGAGGGTGGTAGTTCAAGGGATCGTGGGACAGCATGTTGCGGTCCAGCACCACCTGGACGCGGCCCGCATGGTCGTTGATCGCCCCGAACGGGGTCACCGAGCCGGGAATCACGCCGAGAAGCTCCATGAGCAGCTCAGGGCTGCCGAAGGAGAGCGTCTTGCGCGCCCCCAGGCGCCGGCGCAACGCCTTGAGATCGATGGCCCGGTCCTCGAGGGCCACGACGAGCCAGACCCGATCCGCCTTGTCCTTGAGGAACAGGCTCTTGCAATGGCCTCCGGGCAATTTGCCCCGCAGCACCTTGCTCTCCTCCACCGTGAAGACGGGAGGGTGGTCGTAGGTGACGACGGAGATGCCCAGGGTCGCAAGCCGGGCCAGCAGCTCGTCAGGAGTGATCGGCATGGCGGCTAGCATAGCGATTGGCCCGCCTGCCGCAACCCTCGGCGGCAGCACGGGGAATCCCGCCCGAAACGGGCTTGCAAATGAGGCCGTGATGCCTATTATCACCCCGCTCCGGCGCGGGAGTAGCTCAGTGGTAGAGCATCACGTTGCCAACGTGAGGGTCGCGGGTTCAAGTCCCGTCTCCCGCTCCAATCCTCCAATGTCCAGCCTGTAAATTCTGCCGCCTTGCCCGGGCGCTGATCCTATCCCCGCGTCGTGTGCGGCGCTCGACCGCTCTACGCCGTGATCGCCCTGGCGTCGCTCCGGCATCGTGATAGATTCTCGTTAACGAACCGCGTCTAATCTGCGCCGGTCGGGAAAGGCGAGGGTTTCCGCGAAGTTAGGAGAGAGTGCCCATGGTCGCTCGTGCGCAAGCGCTCAAGGAGGAACTGGTCGGCCGCGTCGCGTCCTTGGCACGGGAACGGCTGCCTCGCGGCAAGTCGGAATGGGCCGAGCGGTTCCTGCGCCAATACTACGCAAACGTTCCGCCCGACGATGTCGCCGGTGCGGAGATCGACCAGCTCTACGGCGCCGCCCTCGCCTTCTTCAATTTCGGCCGCTGCCGTACTCCGGGTCAGCCCAAGATTCGCGTCTATAACCCCCGCTTCGAGGATCACGGCTGGAAGTCGAGCCACACCATCATCGAGATCGTCAATGACGACATGCCCTTCCTCGTCGATTCGGTGACGGCCGAGCTCAACCGGCGCGACCTCACTGTGCATCTGGTCATCCATCCGGTGGTGCGAGTCCGGCGCGACGGCAAGGGCAATCTCCTCGAGCTCTACGCGCCGGCGGACGCGCCGCCGGAGGCCGCGCGCGAATCCTTCATGCACGTCGCCATCGACGAGCAGAGCGCCGCGGACGTCCTCCAGGGCATCGCCGCCGATCTCGAGCGCGTGCTCGGCGATGTGCGGGCGGCGGTCGGCGACTGGAAGACCATGCGCGGGCGCATCACCGATCTCATCGCCCATCTCGAGGCCTCGCCCCCGCCCCTTCCCGCCGACGAGATCGCCGAGGCCACCGCCTTCCTCCGCTGGATCGAGGACAATCATTTCACCTTTCTCGGCTATCGCGAGTACGACTTCGTCGGCAGCGGTGCCGCGGCGCGCATGGAGGTGACGCAGGGGACGGGCCTCGGCATCCTGCGCAACGACGCCGCCCTCGTCTATCACGGGCGGCGCAACATGTCGGCGCTTCCCCCCGACGTTCAGGCCTTTCTGCGCCAGCCCAAGCTGCTGACCGTCAACAAATCCGACCGGCGCGCCACCGTCCATCGTCCCACCTTGATGGACGTCGTCACGGTCAAGAAGTTCGGCGCCGCGGGCGAGGTCACGGGCGAGCGTGTCGTCGTCGGGCTCTTCACCTCCGGCGCCTATAACCGCATTCCGCGTGACATTCCGCTCCTGCGCCGCAAGGTCGCGAGCGTCGCCTCGCGCTCGGGTTTCGCCCCCGACAGCCACGACGGCAAGGCCCTCCTCCACATCCTCGAGAGCTATCCGCGCGACGAGCTGTTCCAGATCGAGGAGGACGAGCTCTTCGAGACGGCGATGGGCATCCTGCATCTGCAGGAGCGCCAGCGCATCGCCCTTTTCCTGCGGCGCGACCCCTTCGAGCGCTTCGTCTCCTGCCTCATCTTCGTGCCGCGCGACCGCTACAACACCGAGCTCCGGGAACGCTTCGCGCGCATCCTCGAGGCCGATCTCAAGGGTACCGTCACCTATTACGAGCCTGAGCTCGGCGCCGACATGGTGCTGGCGCGCATCCATTTCATTGTCGCGACGCGCCCCGGCGAGATCCCGGACGTCAATGTCGAGGAGCTCGAGGCCAAGCTCATCGACGCAGTGCGCTCCTGGGCCGACCGCCTCAAGGACGCGCTTATCGAGGGCAATGGCGAGGAGCGCGGGCTCCGCCTCCTGCGCCGCTACGCCGCGGCTTTTCCCACCGATTATCGCGAGCGCTTCAACGCCCATATGGCTCTCGTCGATATCGAGAAGATCGAGGCGGTGCTCGAGACCGGGGCCATGGCGATGCATCTCTATCGCCCGATCGAGGCGGCGGAGCATGAGGTGCGCTTCAAGATCTATAATGCGCGCAGCGCCGTGCCGCTCTCGGACATTCTGCCCATGCTCGAGGATATGGGCCTGCGGGTCCTGCAGGAGGTCCCCTTCCTCGTCGAGCCGCGTGGCGCCGACGCCGTCTACGTTCACGATTTCGGCATGGTGCGCTCGGACGGCGCCGATATCGATCTCGAGGAGCTGCGCGACACCTTCCAGGAGGCCTTCGCCAAGGTGTGGTCGGGGGCAATGGAGGCGGACGGCTTCAATCGCCTGGTCCTGCGCGCCGGACTCGACTGGCGCCAGGTCGTGATCCTGCGCGCCTATTGCAAGTATCTGCGCCAGACGGGCTTCGCCTTCAGCCAAAGCTACATGGAGGAGGCGCTGGCGCGCAATGCCGGCCTCGCCCGCCGCATCGTCAAGCTCTTCCTCGCCCGGTTCAATCCGGCCAAACAGAAGGACGCGGAGGCGCGCGTGGCGCGGCTGCGCCAAGAGATCGAGACGCGGCTCGAGAGCGTCGAGAGCCTCGACGACGACCGCATCTTGCGCCGCTTCGTCAATCTCGTCGAGGCGACCCTGCGCACGAACTACTTCCAAAGCGACGCGACGGGTGCCGCCAAGGCCTATCTTTCGGTCAAGCTCGACAGCAAGAAGGTCGACGAGCTGCCGGAGCCCCGCCCGCTCTACGAGATCTGGGTCTATTCGCCGCGCATGGAGGGAATTCACCTGCGTGGCGGCAAGGTGGCGCGCGGCGGCATCCGCTGGTCCGACCGGCGCGAGGATTTCCGCACCGAGATCCTCGGGCTCATGAAGGCGCAGATGGTGAAGAACACGGTAATCGTGCCCGTCGGCTCCAAGGGCGGCTTCGTGGTGAAGCGCCCGCCGGCCACGGGCGGGCGCGACGCGCTCATGGCCGAGGTGATCGAGTGCTACCGCACGCTGATGCGCGGCCTGCTCGACATCACCGACAACATCAAGCAAGGCAAGATCGTGCCGCCGCCGAACGTGGTCCGCCGCGACGACGATGATCCTTATCTCGTCGTCGCGGCCGACAAGGGGACCGCGACCTTCTCCGACATCGCCAACGCCGTCTCCCGCGACGAGTACGGCTTCTGGCTCGACGATGCCTTCGCCTCCGGCGGCTCTGCCGGCTACGACCACAAGGCGATGGGTATTACCGCGAAGGGCGCCTGGGAATCGGTCAAGCGGCATTTCCGCGAGATGGGTCGGGACACCCAGGCCGAGGACTTCACCGTCGTCGGCATCGGCGATATGTCGGGCGACGTCTTCGGCAACGGCATGCTCCTCTCGCCCCATATCAAGCTCATCGGCGCCTTCAACCATCTGCATATCTTCATCGACCCCGATCCCGACTCCGCGACCAGCCTCGCCGAGCGCCGCCGTCTCTTCGAGCTGCCGCGCTCGAGCTGGAGCGACTACGACGCCAAGCTGATATCCGCGGGCGGCGGCATCTTCGATCGCAAGGCCAAGTCGATCAAGCTCACGCCGGAGATCAAGCGACTCTATGAGATCGACAAGGACAGCGTGACGCCGAGCGAGCTCATCCAGGCCATGCTGAAGGCGCCCGTCGATCTCCTCTGGTTCGGCGGCATCGGAACCTTCGTCAAGGCGCGCGCCGAGAGCCATGGCGAGGTCGGCGATAAGGCCAACGACATGCTTCGCGTCGACGCCGAGGATCTGCGCGCCAAGGTGATCGGCGAGGGTGCCAATCTCGGGGTAACCCAGCGCGGACGCATTGCCTACGCGCTCGCCGGCGGACGTATCAACACCGACGCCATCGACAACTCGGCCGGAGTCGACACCTCCGACCACGAGGTCAATATCAAGATCCTCCTCGGCGACGTGGTGGCGCGCGGCGACATGACGCTAAAGCAGCGTGACGCGCTGCTCGAGGCGATGACCGACGACGTCGGGGCGTTGGTGCTGCGCGATAACTATCAGCAGACTCAGGCGCTGACCGTGGCCGAGACCGAGGGGCTGGCGCTGCTCGATCAGCAGATCCTCCTGATGCGGCGACTGGGGCGGAGCGGGCGGCTCAAGCGCACGATCGAGTTCCTTCCCACGGACGAGGAGCTCGCGGCACGGGCCGCGAGCGGCAAGGGGCTGACGCGCCCCGAGCTCGCCATTCTCCTCGCCTACGCCAAGATCGATCTCTACGACCAGCTCTTGCCAAGCGACCTCCCGGATGACCCGCTCCTCCTCGAGGATCTCCTGCGCTACTTCCCCGCCGCCCTGCGCGGGCAGCATCGCGCCGCCATCGAGCGCCACAGCCTGCGCCGCGAGATCATCGCCACCTATGTGGCGAACAGCATGGTGAATCGGGTCGGCAGCACCTTCGTCGAAGCCACCGAGGATCGGACCGGCATGCAGGCGCCGGATATCGCGCGCGCCTATACGGTCACCCGCGACGTGCTGGAGCTCCGGAAGCTCTGGACCGCGATCGAGGCGCTCGACAATAAGGTCGCGGCTGCGGCTCAGACGGCGATGCTGATCGAGATCCGCCACGCCATCGAGCGCGTCACCCACTGGTTCCTCATGAACACGCCCCATCCGATCAGGGTCACCGAGACGGTCGGGGATTACGGACCCGGAATCGCGACAATTTGGTCCCGACTCGATGCTCTTCTCTCCGAGGAGGACCGCGCCACGGTCGATCAGCGGGCACGCGGCTATGGCGAGAAGGGCGTCCCCGACGAGCTCGCCCGCCGCGTCGCCAGCCTCGATTTCCTCGTCTCCGGCTGCGATATTGTGCGCGTGTCGCGCGCGAGCGGGCGCAAGGCCGAGGATGTCGCGCGCGTGTATTTTGCGCTCGGCGCCCGCTTTGGCATCGATTGGCTGCGCAGCGCTGCCGAGCGGCTGCCCACCGACGGCCATTGGCAGAAGCTCGCTGCGGCCGCCATCATCGACGATCTCTACGCCCATCAGAGCGAGCTTGTGACCCGCGTTCTCGCCGCGGCGGGCAACGGCTCCTCCGCCGAAGGCTGGGTCGGCGCCTGGGCCGCGGCGCGCTCGGCGGCTGTCGCGCGTGCCGAAAGCGTCATCGCCGACATCCGCAACGCTGGCCAGCCCGATCTCGCCATGCTCGCCGTCGCCAATCGCCGGCTGCGCAGCATGCTGGCGAGCTAGAGCATGACATCGTGCTCTAGGACGGAGTCGCGCCGCTGCCGCTCTTCCTTGCCCGGGAAGCGCCGTCGCCCATGATCGGCGCCGCACCGCGCCGCGCGCTCGCCGCATGGTGCATCTATGATTTCGGCATCGCCGCCTGGCCCGTCGTCATCGCCACCTTCGTCTGGGGCGCCTATTTCACCAAGGCCATCGCCGCGAGCTCCGAATCCGGTGCTGCGGATTGGGGGCGGGCGCTGGCGGTGGCGGGCGCTGTCGTCGCGCTCCTGAGCCCCGTCCTCGGCGCCATCGCCGATCATGGCGGGCGGCGCAAGCCGTGGATCGGCGTCTTCGCGCTTCTCTGCGTCGCGGCGACCGCCTTGCTGTGGTTCTCCCTGCCGCGTCCGACCTCCGCCGCGCAGACCCTGATCCTCGTCGCCATCGCCAGTATCGCCTACGAGCTCGGCACCGTCTTCTACAACGCGATGCTGCGCGATCTCGTGCCGCCATCGCGCCTCGGACGCCTCTCGGGCTGGGGCTGGGGGGCCGGCTATATCGGCGGGCTCGCCTGCCTCGCCATCGCGCTCTTCGGCTTCATCCAGTCGCCGACGCCGCCCTTCGGCCTAGAGAAGGCGACGGCGGCGCCGGTGCGCGCCACGGCGCCCCTTGTGGCCCTCTGGCTCGCCCTTTTCGCGCTGCCGCTCTTCGTCTTCGCGCCCGACCGGCCGAAGGGCGCGCGCGGCTTCGCCGCCGCTACGCGCCAAGGCCTCGCGGCCCTCGCCGCCAGCCTGCGTCGGCTGCCGCGGGAGCGCACCCTTTTTCGCTTCCTCGTGGCGCGGATGATCTATGCCGATGGCCTCAACACCCTCTTCATCTTTGGCGGCATCTTCGCCGCCGGCGCCATCGGCTTCAGCCTGGAGCAGGTGGTCCTCTTCGGCATCGCCATCAACGCGACCGCCGGGCTCGGCGCCATCCTCTTCGCCTGGGTCGATGACGGTCTCGGCTCCCAACCGACCATTGCCATCTCGCTCGCCGCCCTGATCGGCCTCGGCATCGCCGTTCTCCTGGTGCATAGCCAGGCATGGTTTTGGGGACTCGGCCTCGCGCTCGGCGTCTTTGTGGGCCCCGCCCAGGCGGCGAGCCGCAGCCTGATGGCGCGGCTGGCGCCGAAGGGGGTCGAGGCTGAGATGTTCGGGATCTATGCGCTGACCGGCAAGGTGACGGCCTTCGTCGGGCCGGCGCTCTATGGCTGGCTGACCGTGGCGTTCGACAGCCAGCGTGCCGGCATGGCGGTCGTGGTCGCCTTTCTCGCCATCGGGCTGGGGCTGCTGCTCACGGTGAAGGTCGCGCGCTGAGGGGGCGCGCTCAGTGCCGGAAATGGCGCATGCCGGTCAGGACCATGGCGATGCCGGCCGCGTCGGCGGCCTTGATCACCTCGTCGTCGCGCATCGAGCCGCCGGGCTGGATCACCGCCGTCGCGCCCGCCGCGACCGCGGCGAGCAGCCCGTCGGCGAAGGGGAAGAAGGCATCCGATGCCACGACGGAGCCTCGCGTGCGCGGAGCCGGCTCCTGTGCCGCCTTTCCCGCCTCCTCAGCCTTCCAGGCGGCGATGCGGGAGGAATCGACGCGGCTCATCTGGCCGGCGCCGATGCCCACCGTGGCGCCGTCCTTGGCATAGACGATGGCGTTCGACTTGACGTGCTTGGCGACGCGGAAGGCGAAGAGCAGGTCGTCGAGCTCGGCCGCCGTCGGCGCCCGCCTAGTCACGACCTTGAGGTCCTCACGGCGCACCCGCCCGTTGTCGCGCGTCTGCAGCAGGTAACCGCCGGCGAGGGAGCGCAGCGTCATTCCCGGTGCCATGGGATCGGGCAGCCCGCCGGTCAGGAGAAGGCGGAGGTTCTTCTTCGCGGCGAGGAGCTCCCGCGCCGCCGCATCCGCGTCGGGAGCGATCACCACCTCGGCAAAGAGCTTCGCGATCGCCTCTGCGGTGGTGCCGTCGAGCGGGCGATTGGCGGCGACGATGCCGCCGAAGGCGCTCACCGGATCGCAGGCCAGCGCCTTGCCATAGGCCTCGGCGAGGCTGGTGCTGCAGGCGACGCCGCAGGGATTGGCGTGCTTGATGATGGCGATCGCCGGCGCTTCGAACTCCGCCACCAGCTCGAAGGCGGCGTCGGTGTCGTTGAGATTGTTGAAGCTGAGCTCCTTGCCCTGAAGCTGCCGCGCCGTGGCAACACCCGGCCGTGCCGTGCCGTCGGTGTAGAAGGCGGCCTGCTGATGGGGATTCTCCCCATAGCGCAGGAGCTGCTTGCGCTCGCCGGCGATGACGAGGCGCTCGGGGAAGATCTCGCCAAGTCCCTCGGCGAACCATCGGCTGATCGCCGCGTCATAGGCGCCGGTGCGGGCATAGGCCTTGGCGGCGAGGCGCCGGCGCAGCGCCGCCGTGGTGGCGCCGTTCCCTTCGCGCATCTCCGCCATCACTGCGGCGTAATCGGCGGGATCGGTCACCACCGTCACGAAATCATGGTTCTTCGCCGCGGCGCGGATGAGCGCCGGGCCGCCGATATCGATGTTCTCGACGCAGTCGGCAAAGGCGGCGCCGCGCGCAACGGTCGCCTCGAAAGGATAGAGATTGATCGCGACGAGGTCGATGGGGGCGATACCGTGCTCGGCCATGGCCGCGCGATGGCTCTCCTCGTCGCGGCGGCCGAGGATGCCGCCGTGGATCTTGGGATGCAGCGTCTTGACGCGGCCGTCCATGATCTCGGGGAAGCCCGTATGGTCGGCGACCTCTTTGGCTGCGAGGCCGGCGTCGCGCAGGGCCCTGGCGGAGCCGCCCGTCGAGAGGATCTCGACGCCGCGCTCGGCGAGGAAGCGGGCGAAATCGAGCAAGCCGCTCTTGTCCGAGACCGAGATCAGGGCCCGGCGGATGGTGACCATGCCGTTCGTCATCGTACCGCTACCGCGCGCTCCATGCCGTCGCCCGAGCGGCGATACTCCGGGACGAGCCGCTCGAGAAGAGTGATGACCTGATCGTCGCGGCCGGCCGCAGCCGCCTCGGTGAGATCGTCGATGGCCCGCCCGAGCAGGATGGGATCCGCCGTGCGCGGGGCCGCGAGCAGGATGCCCTGGCAGCGGGTCGGCACGAGATGCTCGCGCTCGTGCAGCAGCTCCTCGTTAAGCTTCTCGCCGGGGCGTAGGCCGGTGAACTCGATCCGGATATCCTTGTCCGGGCGGCGCCCGGCCAGACGGATCATCTGGCGGGCGAGATCGAGGATGCGCACGGGCTCGCCCATGTCGAGGACGAAGATCTTGCCTGCCTCGATGCTGTCGCCGCCGCCGATTGCGGCCGCCTGGAGCACGAGCTCGACGGCCTCGCGCACCGTCATGAAATAGCGCGTGATGGCGGGATGGGTGACGGTGACGGGGCCGCCGCTCTCGATCTGGCGCCGGAAGAGCGGCACGACCGAGCCCGTCGAGCCCAGAACGTTGCCGAAGCGGACGGTGATGTAGCGCGTGTGGCCGCGCCCCTCTACCGTGAGAATGTCGCGCGCCTGGCAATAGCTCTCGGCGGCCCGCTTCGTCGCCCCCATGACGCTCGACGGGTTCACGGCCTTGTCGGTCGAGATCAGCACCATCATCGCGACCGCGGCAGTCTCGCAGGCATCGGCGACGTTGCGGGTGCCGACGAGATTGGTCAGGGCACCTTCACTCGGCTGGCTCTCGACGACCGGGACGTGCTTGAGGGCGGCGGCGTGGAAGACGATCTCCGGCTTGGCGTGGAGAAGGATGCGGGCCATGCGCTCCCGGTCACGGACATCCGCAAGGATGGCACTGCGCGGCAGCGCGGGCTGGCGCTCGATGAGCTCGCGCTCGATCTGATAGAGATTGAACTCGCCGTTGTCGAGAAGCGCCAGATGCGCCGGCTGGAAGTCGGCAATCTGGCGCACGAGCTCGCTGCCGATGGTGCCGCCGGCGCCGGTGACGAGGACGCGTCGTCCGGCGATCATCGCCGCCATGCCGGCGCGGTCGAGAACCGCCTGCGGGCGACCCAGCAGGTCCTCGATGGCGATGGGGTGCGTCTCAACCGCATCGCCGATGCCGGCGCGGAAATCGGTCATGCGCGGCGTGCGCGCGACGGTGAGGCCCAGGGCGTCGGCGCGCTCGACAAGCTCGCGCAGCAGCCCCGCTTCGAGATTCTCCTTGGTGACGACGAGCCGCTGGGGGCGCTGCCCGCGCTGGGCGCAACGCTCGACGATCTCGGCCAGGGCCGCCGGCGCGCCGAGCACGGGAACGCCATGGATGTCGCGGCCGATGCGCGATCCCTTCTCGTCGATGATGCCGACGACCTGGTAATGGGCGGTCGGCGCCTGCTGCATGGCGCGGATGAAGAGCTCGGCGCCATCCCCGGCCCCCACCAGGAGCACCGGCACGCGTCGATGCCCCGCCCGCGCCAGGCTGAGATCGAGGCGATGGTCCTTGAACAGGCGATAGAGGATGCGCGGCCCGCCCAGAAGCGCCGCCAGGATGAACCAGTTGATCACCAGCATCGAGCGCGGCATCTCCTCGAGCCTCGTCCACCAGAAGAGCAGCGGCAGGTAAAAGAGGACGATGAGCGTGACGGCCTTGGCGATCGTCAGGAGATCGTACATCGAGGCGTAGCGCCAGATGCTGCGATGGGTCCGCATCCAGAGCAGGATGACGGCGGCGACCCCGGTGAAGATCAGCAGGCCGGGCCAGAGATAGTTCTCGAGATACCAGCCGACGGCATTGCCCACGCGCAGATAGAGCGAGAGGACGAAGGACAGCCCGGCCATGACGACGTCATGGAGATAGACGAGGCGCGCGCGGGTCAGGACCTGATTCAAGACAGCGTCCGCTCAGGGGGATCGAGGGGCGGGACAATAGCATAGGGCCGGGCCGCCCCAAATAGCCCTTCGCGGCATCGCAGCATGGCTCAATGGGGCCGGCGGCGGCCAAGAAACGCGAGAAGCGCGGCCACCACGCCGGCGGCGAGCGGCAGCACTAACCAGGTTGCCGTGCGCGCCGTCCAGGCGGCGAGCCCGATGAGCGCGGCATCGGCGGCGAGCACGACTGCGACGACGGCGCCATGGCTCAGCCCGGCCTGGACCGCGCGCTGGTAGAAATGCTCGCGATGGGCCTCCCAGACGCGCTCGCCGCGCAGGAGCCGGCGCAGAAGCGTGAGCGTGGCGTCGGCGAGGTAATAAAGGGGAAGGATCAGCGCCGGCATCCAGAAGCCGTGGCTCGCCAGCGCGAGCAGCAGCCAGCCGAGAAGATAGCCCAGGGGAACGCTGCCCACATCGCCCATGAAAACGCGCGCCGGATGCCAGTTCCACCAGAGGAATCCCAGCGCCGCGCCGGCGGCGGCGAGCCCGTAAAGGGAGAGCGGGTGCCCGGCGGACATAGCAGCGGCGACGGCAGCGATGCCGATACCCAAGGCTACCGTCTCGCCGCCGGTGAGTCCGTCGATGCCGTCCATGAAATTGAACAGATTGAGGAACCACAGCCAGAGGAAGCCGGCGGCAAGGCGGTCGAGGGTGATGGGTAGCAACCCCTGGAAAACCGGCCCCGTCCCGGCGAAGGCGCTCAGGCCGAGGGCGACGGCGCCGATCTGGACGATCAGCCGCAGCAAAGGTGGCAAGCCGCCGCGATCATCGCGCCAGCCGATCGCCGCCAGGACGATGGCGCCGGCGAGCACGCGCCAGATACCGGCGGGGGCGTCTGGGGCCAATGCCGTGATGACGGCCCATATGCCGACGAGCACGGCGATGAGGGCAAGACCGCCGCCGCGCGGCGTCGGCACGCGATGGCTGCTGCGGGCATTCGGGTGATCGAGGATGGCGTGGCGCCGCAGATAGGTGAGCACCGCCCGCGTGCCGACCAGGCTCAGAACGGCGCTCAGGGCGACGACGGCGATCCAGCTCCACGGCATCAGCGGGTTATAGCGAGACCGGCCGCGTGCGGGAAGCGCGCGAATGCCTATAAGCCGAGCAGGGCAAGCTGCCGCGCCACCACTTTGGCCTCGTCGTATAGGGAGAGCGCGCGGGCGCGGCCTGCCTCGCCCTGCCGCGCGCGCAGCGCGGGATCGGCGACCAGGCGGTTGAGCGCTGCGGCCAGGGCCGCGGCGTCGCTCACCGGCACGAGGGCGCCGGTCTCGCTTGGCACCACCTCCTCGCGCGCGCCGCGGATATCGGTGGCGACCACCGGCAAGGCTGAAAGCATGGCCTCGATGATCGAGCGCGGCATGCCTTCGCGGTGGGAGGGCAGGGTGAAAATGTCCGCCGCGCGCATGAGCGCCGGCATGTCCTCGCGATAGCCGAGCAGGCGAATGCGCGAGGCCAGCAGAGGATCACGGTCGACCGCCGCGAGCGCGCGGTCGATGGCCGACGCATGATCGCTCGGCAGCCGCTCTCCCGCCACCCACAGCACGGCGTCGACGTGGCGCATCGCCTCGAACAGCTCGAGATAGCCTTTCTCCGCCACGAGCCGGCCGACCATGAGGATGGCGACGGCGTGCTCGGGTGTGTTCAACGCCCGTCGCAGCGCCGCCCGCTCGCTACGATCGGTCGCCGGATGGAAGCGCGTGACATCAACGCCGTTGCCGATCGCGACGACGGTGCCGCCGGCGCAGAAGCGATAGCGCCGCGCCGTCGCCGCGTCCTCCTCCGCCTGGGTGAAGAGGACATCCGTGACGCGTCCGGCGAGCCATTCGAGGGCGGCGAAGGCGGCGCGCTTCCACCAGGCCATGCGCTCGTGGAAATAGAAGCCATGCGCCGTATAGACGATGCGCGGCACGCCGCAACGCCACGCGGCCAGGCGGCCGATGAGCGAGGCGACCGGCGTATGGACATGGACCAGGTCGAAGCGCTCCTCCCGGAAGAGCGCGCAAAGGCGGCGATAGCTGCGGAAATGACTCAGCAGATTGAAGCTCCGCGCGATCTCTACGGGCACGACGCGCAGGCCGAGCGACCGCACCCGCTCGAGATAGGGGCCGTCGGAGCAGACGCCCACGACGTGATGGCCGGAGTCTTCCAGTGCAGTCATCAGCCGCGTCAGGAAGTGATAGAGCGTGAAGTCCACGGCGCAAAGCTGGCAGATCTTCATGCCGCCTGCCGCCGCTCCCACCAGGACTGGAACGCGATCAGCGTCCACAACCGCTCCGAGCAGTCGCGCCGTCCGCCGGCGAGGGCCCTTAGCCAGCGCTGGGGCAGCTCGGGGCGGAACAGGCCCTGCCGCCGCAGCCGCGCGGGATCGGTGGCGCGCCGGGCTAGATCGGCGAGATCCCCTTTGAGCCAATCGGCGATCGGGATCTCGAAGCCCTTTTTCGGCCGCGCGAAGACCTCGGCCGGCAGGCGCTCAGCGAAGGCGCGCCGCAGCACGCGCTTGCCTTCTCCCGGAGCGAGCTTGAAGCGGCCCGGCATGGCCGCTGCACATTCGACCACGGCGCTGTCAAGATAGGGGCAGCGCACCTCGAGGCTGTTCGCCATGCTCATGCGGTCGACTTTGACCAGCATGTCGCCGACGAGACCGAGGCCGAGATCGGCCGCGAGCATGGCGTTGATGGGATCGCCGCGGCCATTCGCGCCCCGCAGCTCCGCGACGAGAGCCTCGACCGTAGGTGCCGCCGCCTTCTCGACAAGAAGCGCGTCGAGCTCGCGCTCGCCGAGATTGCGCCCCCATCCGGCTTGCCGACCGGTCGGTGTCTTCCAGCCATGGGCGGCGAAGCGGCGCAGGCGCCGCGCTCGCTCGAGGAGCGGGTGGCTCTTCCCCTCCGGCAATAGGAGGAGCGGCGCGAGAAGCGCGCGCTTGAGCCAAGTTGGAAGACCCTCGCAGCGGAGCGCCAGGAGCTCGCCCTGATATTTGCGGTAGCCGCCGAAGACCTCGTCGCTGCCGTCGCCGGAAAGCGCCACCGTGACATGCCGCCGCGTCTCCCGCGCCACCATGTATTGCGGCAGGGCCGAGCTGTCGGCGAAAGGCTCGTCGAGGCCGTCCCAGACGGCATCGAGCGCGCGTAGCGTCTCCTCCGGCGTCACGATGATCTCGGTATGCTCCGTGCCGAGGTAATCGGCGACGCGGCGGGCCGCCGGGCGCTCCTCGTAATATTCCGCAGCGCCGGCGAAGCCGACCGTGAAGGTGCGCACGCGCGAGGCATGACGGGTCATGGCGCTCGCCACGATGGCCGAATCGATACCGCCCGAGAGAAAAGCGCCGACGGGAACATCGGCGATAAGCCGCCGCTCGACGGCGGCATCCAGCCGCGCGCGCAGCTCTGCGGCCACCTCGTCCTCGCTGCGGAGCAGCGGAAGCCGGTTGCTTCTCGGCTCGTACCAGCGCTCGATCGCGAGGCCGCGGTGCGAGAAGCTGGCGAGATGCCCCGCCGGCAGCTTGCGCACACCGGACAGGATCGACCACGGCTCCGGCACATAGCGCAGGGCGAAGTAAAGACGCAGGGCGGCGGGATCGATAGCCCCGGCGCTGCCCGCAAGGTGTTGCAGCGCCGTGAGCTCGGAGGCGAAATCCAGGCGATCGCCCGCGGTGCTATAGAGCAGCGGCTTCTTGCCGAAGCGGTCCCGGGCGAGCGTGAGCTCGCCCGTGGCCTGGTCCCAGAGGGCGAAGGCGAACATGCCTTCGAGCCGAGGGAGAAGGCGCCTTCCCCATTCCCGCCAGCCTTCGAGCAGGACCTCGGTGTCCGAATGCCCGACGAATTGGTGGCCGAGGCTCTGCAGCTCGGCGCGCAGGGCCGGAAAATTATAGATCTCGCCGTTATAGGTGATGACAAGACCGGCCCGCGCCATGGGCTGGGCGCCCGCCGGCGAGAGATCGACGATGGCGAGCCGCGTGTGGCCAAAGACGCAACGCTCATCGGCCCAGGATCCTTGCGAATCCGGGCCGCGCGGGCGCAGCCGGGCGATCGCGGCCGTCAAGCGGGGCTCGAGCGCCGTCCGATCGATGCCCCCGAGGGCAACTCTGCCGACGAGGCCGCACATGGAGTCGTTTCCTCTCAGGCTCGGCGCAGCGGGACCGGCCCGCTTGCCGGCGGCTACTCTCGTGGAAGGGGCGGCGAGCCGTCAAGCGCCGTTCGGGCTTGCCGGCCCTCCGGAAGCGCTGTAATCAAGCCAGTCTCCTGCACGAGGTGCCTGGCTTTCATGTGGCGTTTCCTGGCCAAGGGCGCGATCTCCGTTCTTCTCATCTGGCTTCTGCTGCGCAATCGCGATCTCGGCGCCTTGCTGCGACAAATGCTCGCTGTCCATCGCGACGCCCTGGCTCTCGCCGCGCTCCTGCTGTGGTCGCTTGCGATCCCCTCCGCCCAGCGTTGGTCCAAGGTGCTGGAAGCGATGGGCAAGCGGCTGCCCTTCCGCAAGACCTTCCCTCTCGTGCTGATCGGGCTTTTCTTCAATCTGACACTGCCCTCGAGCGTCGGCGGCGACGCCGTTCGGATGTGGAAGGCCCATCGCGCCGGCCTCGACGGCGCCACGGCGATCGTCAGTGTCATGATCGATCGGCTGGTGGCCCTCGTCGCGCTCTTCCTGCTCGTCGCCGCCGCGATGCCGATCATGTTCGCGATCGTTGAGGACCAACGGGCGCGCACCGGCGTCATTCTCCTCCTCGCGCTCGGCTTCGTCGGTCTGCCGGTCGGCATGATGCTCGATCGCCTGCCCGCCGCGCTTCAGCGCTTCAAGCTGGTCCGCGGGCTGACTCATCTCTCGGCCAGCCTGCGCCATATCCTCATAACGCCGCGCTGGGCGGTTCCCACCTTGCTTCTGAGCCTTGTCAACCAGGGCGGGAACATCCTCGTCGTCTATATTCTCGCAATCGGTCTCGGGATCGGCGTCGACTGGCGTGCCTGCCTCCTGATCGTGCCCTTGACGCTCCTGGTCAGCGTCCTTCCCATCTCGATCGCCGGCTGGGGCGTGCGCGAGGGCGCCTTCGTCGCGGGCTTCGGCATGGTGGGCGTCGCCTCGCAGCAGGCCCTGGCCCTCTCGGTCCTGTTTGGCCTCCTCGGCATAATCATCTCCTTGCCGGGCGGCATCGTCTGGCTGGCCATGGGCGATCGTCGCATCGCAATGCAGCCCCTCGGCGATAAGACGGGTGGCGGGCCGCCTGCGGCTGCCTCGAATTCCTGAGGCGCGCGGGTGCCGGATCTGAGCGGCGATCAGCTCGCCGTCAATTCGCGGTCAGCCGCTTGAGCGACCATTTGACGAGGGCCTCGTTGCCTGCGAGCGTGCTTTCGACGACGATCTGCTCGCTGCGACGCGGGCCGCCTGCCGCGCCCAGATAGATGCTTTCCTCGAGGGCGAGCCGGCCCCCGCTGGCGTCGAAGCGGAACCCCGCGCCGCTGGGCAAGCGGAGCAGCGCCGCCTTGCCGTCGTGGACGAGGGAAGCCTGCACATCCGGATGGAGATGGAAGCGCACCGCGAACGGTGTCGTGGTGCCCGGCTGGACGCGGGTCAGGCGATCCTCACCCCGCAGATCCTCGCCCTGCGCGGCAAGGTAGAGCCGCCGCCGGTGGAGTGCTCCCAAGGACGGCGCATAGCCGTCGTGGCTCGCATCGACCAGGATGGCGCCTTCGACCTCGTCACGCCGGCAGATCACATGGCGCGGCCGCCGGCCGAGCCCAGTCGCCAGCACATCGGAGGAATTCGCGTTGCCGAGCACGAGGGTGGAATGGGCGGCAGTGGCGCGCTGCGCCGTGCGCCAGGCGCCCCGTGCCTGCGCGCGTGCGCCGCAATTCACAACAAGGCGCTCGGCTCCCAAGCTCATCTCGAAGCTCAGCACACCCGCGTGGGCATGGGCATCGCTTCCGGGCGGTGGAGGTGCTCCGGCATCGACGAGGACCAGTGTTGCGCCCGCTTCCAATCGCTGGAAGCCGGTATGGGACGCGCTGGTCAGTACCTTGTCGCTGCATTCCGCGAGCGTCAGCACGGCATCGATTGCGGCCGCGTCGCCCTCGGCCGTGTCGTTGAAGAGCGCGAGCCTGCCATCGCCATGGCGGAAGAGGCGCAGCATCGGCGCCATGCGATCGATCGCGGCTCGCAACTCGGCCGGCACGTCATGCCGGCCGGCGAGAAGCACGCGACGGAGGTCGACGAGATGGCGGAGCACGGCAAAATGAATCGCGGGGCTGCGCTCGCAATGCCCGCCATCGGGAAGCAGCTGATGCGCGAGCTCGCGCAAAAGCGCCGCCATGCTGCGGCGCAGGCGCTCCTTTCCTCCCACCGCGCAGGCCTGCATCGTTGCGAGCGCGGCGAGAGCCTCGATGCGCCCATGCCCGGCGGGCCCCAGGGCGGCGCCGCCGAGCCGGGCGAGATGCTCGAGATGGCGCAGCTGGCGCGACACGCTGCCATGGAACCGGCTATGGAAAGCCTCGTCGGCGCCCGCAGCGAGGAACGGATATTCGGCAAGCCAAGCAAGAAGCCGGCGTCCGAGCACGTCGCCGCGCCAGGCCAGGGCCGACCATTCACCGAAGCGCTCGGTCCAGCCCGTCAGCAAGGCGCGCGCGCGTTTTCGCGCTGCTTCGGACCCCTCGGCACGCAGATCGGCGAGCCAGGCGAAGCCGTGCAGCGCGACGCGCCCATCTTCGTCGCCCTCGATCGCTGCGAAGGCCCATGGGTCCGGCGCCGAGAGTCGCTCGCCGGCAAGAATCAGCTCACCGCGCAGGAGTGCGGCACCGCGTTGCGGCTCTCCGCGACCCGGGCTCGGCGTTTGGGCGAGACGCAAGGGCGCCGCGCCGCGGAGCAGCATGCGGTAGGGCGCGCTGGAAAAGACGAGCCGTGCCGCAATTGTGCTCAGCTGCATGCGAGAGGCGGCGGTCTCGGGCTTTGCTGGCGGAGCCGTGCGAGTCATCGGCAGTCTCCGCGGCCGGCCGGGCGGAGACGGGCCATCAAGCGTCACCGCGAAGCCGGGCGATGTTCTTGGCATAGGCGGCCGGGCCCTCGCCGAAGGTCGCCGTGCCCGCCACAAGGACATCGGCGCCGGCCTCCGTCGCCTGCCGCGCCGTCTCGAAATTGATGCCGCCATCGACCTCGAGATCGACGGCTTTGCCCAGCGTGTCAATGCGCGCGCGCACCGCGCGAATCTTCTCGAGCTGCGCCGGAATGAACGCCTGTCCGCCAAAGCCGGGATCGACGCTCATGACAAGCACGAGGTCGAGATCACCAAGGACGTAGTCGATGGCATCGACGGGCGTCGCCGGGTTGAGCGCGACACCGGCCTTCTTGCCGTGCGACTTGATGAGCTGCACCGTGCGGTGCAAATGCGGTCCGGCTTCGGGATGCAAGGTGATGATGTCGGCCCCGGCGGCGACGAAGTCGGCGATGTAGGGATCGACCGGCGAGATCATCAGGTGCACATCGAAGGGCAGCGTGCTGTAAGGGCGCAGCGCCTTCACCACCGTTGGACCGATCGTCAGATTGGGAACGAAATGGCCGTCCATCACATCGACATGGATGTAATCGGCGCCCGCCGCCGTTACGGCGCGAACCTCTTCGCCCAGCTTCGCGAAATCGGCAGAGAGAATGGACGGAGCAATGCGCACGCGGCGTTGCATGGGAGCTTCCTATCAGCTTGCCGATTCGGTCGCAAGCAGGCGTCGGTGGCGGGGCCTCAGAGACGCTCGAGCCGGGCGGCATAGAATCCATCGATGCCGCCGCGCTCGGGCCAATGGCTGGGAAGCGTGCGCAGATCCCCCTCGGCGGTGACGAATTCGGCCAGGCCGCCGATCTCCGCCGCTGCGATGGGGCGCCGGCGAATCGGCGCCCCTGCCGCCAGGAGGGCCGCGATCTGGGCCGGGCCTTCGGCAAGCTCGAGGGAGCAGGTGGTGAAGACGATGATGCCGCCGGGCTTCACCATCTCGATTGCCGCCCGCAACAGCCGCGCCTGCTCGCTTGCCATGCGCAAGACATCCGCGGGGGTCTTGAGTCGTGCCACGTCGGGATGCCGGCGGATGGTTCCTGTCGCGGTGCAGGGGGCGTCGAGAAGCACGGCGTCGGCAGGTGACTCGGGGCGCCAGAATCCGGCGTCGGCTGCGAGCAATCGGGCGGAGAGCCCGAGCCTCGCCAGATTCTCGCCCACGCGCCGCAGCCGGCCCGGGGAGCGGTCGATTGCCGTCACGTTGGCGCCGGCGGCCGCGAGCTGCGCCGTCTTGCCGCCCGGTGCCGCGCAGAGATCGAGGACATGCCGGCTGCCGATCTCGCCTAGCAGCCGCGCGGGAAGTGCCGCCGCCGCGTCCTGAACCCACCACGCGCCATCGGCGAAGCCGGGAAGGCCGCGGACCTCGCCGGCGGCGGGCCGACGCAAGCCGCCCGTCGGCAGAAGCTCGGCATCGAGACGCGCGGCCCACGATGCAGCATCCGCCTTGGCGGTGAGATCCAGGGGCGGGTCGGCGAGATGCGCCTCGGCGACGGCGCGGCAGACGGCCTCGCCATAGGCCTCCCGCCAGCTTCGCCATAGCCAGCCGGGGGTATTGAGGCAGGGGGCGTCTTGCGCCTCGCGCAATGCCGGCCCCTCCTGCGCGAGGCGCCGCAGCACCGCATTGATCAAGCCGGCATAGCCTCCGCCGTCCACGCCATGGGCGAGCTCGACGGTCTCGCTGACGGCGGCGTGGGGCGGTGTGCCGAGAAAGAGCAATTGGGCGACGCCGAGCCGCAACAGATTGCGCGACGTGCTCGCTTTCCCCGGCAAGGGCCGGCTGAGGCAATGAGCAAGAAGAGCATCGATCTGGCCGAGGCGGCGCAGCGTCATGGCTGCCAAGGCGTGGACGAAGGCGCGGTCGCGCGGCTCGAGGCTCGCCAGCTCATCATGGCCGTCGAGCAGCTCGTCGAGCGGGCGGCGGCGCTCGAGAACCTGGCAGAGCAGGTCGAGGGCGACGGCGCGTGCGGACGGCGCCTCGGCAAGCTTGGCGGCGTGGGAGGTCACGGGTGTCCTTTCATGCTCATCCCGCAGCGATCCGGAGAGAGTAGCCGCCGGGGCGTCTGGCGGGGGGTGAGAAAAATGTGACGTGCCGCCGATCACTCTCACGGCCCGGCGACACCCGCCATCTGGCGCAGACGCCGGATGCGATTCTCCGTGGAAGGATGGCTGGCGAAGAGATTGTCCATCCGTGTGCCGGCGAGAGGGTTGACGATAAACAGATGCGCCGTCGCGGGATGAGATGCGGCGACGGGGTTGGCATGAAGCTGCGCAGCGATGTCGATCTTGTCGAGAGCCGAGGCGAGCCAGAGGGGATGCCCCGAGATCTCCGCGCCGGCACGATCGGCGTCGTATTCGCGAGAGCGGCTGATGGCGAGCTGAACCAGGGTCGCTGCGATCGGGGCGAGAACGGCGACGAGGATGGTGCCGACGATTCCCAGCGGATTGTCGCGCTCGTCGTTGCGGCCGAAGGCGCCGAAGAAAAGCGCGAAATTGGCCAGCATGCCGATCGCACCGGCGATGGTCGCCGTGATCGTCATCGTCAGCGTATCGCGGTGCTTGATGTGGCCAATCTCGTGCGCCAGCACGCCGGCGAGTTCCTGCTGGCCGATGGTATCGAGGAGACCGGTGGTGACGCAGACGGCGGCATGGCGGGGATCGCGTCCGGTCGCGAAGGCATTCGGCTGGTCCTGATCGACGATGTAGATGCGCGGCATGGGAATTTCGGCGCGATCGGCGAGCTGCTCCACGATCCCGTAAAGGCCTGGCGTGCTCGCGCGGTCGACTTCCCGGGCGCCATAGAGGCCGAGCACCATCCTGTCGGAATTCCAATAGGCGAGCAGGTTCGTCGCCGCCGCGACGAGAAACGCGATCACCATTCCGCTTTGCCCGCCCACGAGATAGCCGACGAGCATGAACAGCGCCGTCAGTCCCGCCAATAGAATCGACGTGCGTAGAATGTTCATGGAACGCCCGCGCCCTTGAAAATCACGAAGATGTAAATGGGGCTTCGGGCAGTGCGATCAAGAGATGGCCTCGGCCAGCGGCAGCGCGCGCCCAAGCTTGGCGCAACGCGCTTTGCGCCTTATCTTCGCTCCATGAACAAGCAGGACGACCGCGCTTCGCCGCCACCGGCGGCTTCTCAGCCGCCACAGCCGGCAGCCGCGACATCCAGCTCGGCGACGTCGAAGAAGATCCCAGAGATCGGCGGTCCCAGCGTCCCCGAGCCCACGCGCTACGGCGATTGGGAGCGGAACGGCCGCTGCGTCGATTTCTGATCCGCGGCCGCCGCTCCGCTAGTGTTGTAATTTTGACATTCGATTCGCATTCAAAGGTCGTCATTCCGGCCGGAGCGAAGCGGAGAGCCGGAATCCAGGGTCGCATGCCTGGATGCCCGCTTTCGCGGGCATGACGGCCAAACAGAACGAACCGTTGGAGTCACAACACTAGCGGTTCATCCGGTTTCCGACCAGATCCTCGACGACGCTGGGATCGGCAAGGGTGGTGATGTCGCCCAGCGCCTGGTACTCGTTCGCGGCGATCTTGCGCAGAATGCGGCGCATGATTTTCCCGGAACGCGTCTTCGGCAGGCTCGGCGCCCATTGGATGAGGTCGGGCGAGGCGATAGGGCCGATCTCCTTGCGCACCCATTGGACGAGCTCCTTGCGCAGCCCGTCGGTGGGCTGCTCGCCCGCCCTCAAGGTGACATAGGCATAGATGCCTTGGCCCTTGAGGTCGTGGGGATAGCCGACCACGGCGGCCTCGGCCACCTTGGGATGGGCGACCAGCGCGCTCTCCACTTCGGCGGTGCCGAGGCGGTGACCCGAAACGTTGATGACATCGTCAACCCGCCCGGTGATCCAGTAATAGCCATCCTCGTCGCGACGGCAGCCGTCGCCGGTGAAGTAATAGCCCTTATAGGTGGAGAAATAGGTCTGCACGAAGCGCTCGTGGTCGCGATAGACCGTGCGCATCTGGCCCGGCCAGGAATCGGCGAGGCAGAGATTTCCCTCGCAGGCGCCCTCCAGCACCTTGCCTTCGGCATCGACAATGACGGGTTTCACGCCGAAGAAGGGATGGGTCGCGGAGCCGGGCTTGAGCGCCGTCGCACCCGGGAGGGGGGTGATGAGGATGCCGCCCGTCTCCGTCTGCCACCAGGTGTCGACGATGGGGCAGCGCTTCTCGCCGACGATGTTGTAGTACCACAGCCAAGCCTCGGGATTGATCGGCTCGCCCACGCTGCCGAGCAGACGAAGGGATTGGCGCGACGCCTTCTTGACCGGCGCCTCGCCCTCGCGCATCAGCGCGCGGATCGCGGTCGGCGCCGTGTAGAAGATGTTGACCTTGTGCTTGTCGCAGACCTGCCAGAAGCGCGAGGCGTCCGGATAGTTGGGCACGCCTTCGAACATGAGGGTGATGGCGCCGTTGGCGAGCGGTCCATAGACGATGTAGCTGTGGCCCGTGACCCAGCCCACATCCGCCGTGCACCAATAGACGTCGCCGTCGTGGTAGTCGAACACGTATTGGTGCGTCATCGCCGTGAAGACGAGATAGCCGCCCGTGGTGTGGAGCACGCCTTTGGGCTTCCCCGTCGAGCCGGAGGTATAGAGGATGAAGAGGGGGTCCTCGGCGCTCATCGGCTCGGCCGGGCAATCGGCCTTCGCCTTGGCCGTGCGCTCGTGCCACCAATGGTCGCGCCCGGGCGTCCAGTCGATCTTGCCGCCGGTGCGACGATAGACGATCACGTTCTTGATCGTCGGGCAGTTCTTGAGGGCTTCGTCCGCATTGGCCTTGAGCGGCACCTTGCGCCCGCCGCGCACGCCCTCGTCCGCGGTGATCAGCAAGTTCGAGTCGCAATCCTGGATGCGGCCGGCCAGGGAGTCGGGCGAGAAGCCCCCGAAGACCACCGAATGGATGGCCCCGATGCGCGCGCAGGCGAGCATGGCGATCGCCGCCTCGGGGATCATCGGCATGTAGATGGTGACGACGTCGCCCTTCTTGGCGCCGAGCTCCTTCAGCACGTTGGCGAAGCGGCAGACTTCGGCGTGAAGCTCCCGATAGGTGATGTGCCTGCTCTCTTTCGGGTCGTCGCCCTCCCACAGGATCGCGGTCTGGTCGCCCCGCGTCTTCAGGTGGCGGTCGAGGCAGTTATGGGCGGCGTTGAGCTTGCCGTCGTGATACCAGCGGATATGGACGTCGCCGGTGAAGCTGCAGTCCTTCACCTTGGTGAAGGGTGTGAACCAGTCCAGTCGCTTGCCCTGCTCCCGCCAGAAGCCCTCGGGGTCGTTGAGCGATTGCTGATAGAGCTTGCGATAGCCGGCGTCGTCGATCCACGCCTTCTTCGCCCAGGCCGCGGAAACGGGGATGAGCTGAGTGTCCATGGCATTTCCTCAGGCGATTGTTGGTTTCGCTGACAAATGGCGGGCGCCGCCCTCGCCCGTGGCGCCAGACCAAGGGGGATTATATCGAGAAACAACCTGAGGTCGACAAGCACGAGGAGACCGGCTTGGCGGCGTCCGCGGGGCCTACGCCACGGCGCCCAGCACCACCTCGCCATCAACCACGGCGACGGGGAGCGCCGTCAGGCGATCGCCCTGGCAGGGGCCTGCGAAGCAATAGCCGTCATAGATGCGAAAGCGCGCGCCGTGGGTGGCGCAGAGAATATGGCGCTTGTCATAGGTGAGGAAGCGATTGGGCGTCCAATCGAGCGGGGTTCCGGCATGGGGACAGCTATTGACATAGGCATAGACCCGCTCGCCCTGGCGGATGACGAAGATGAGCCGCTGCGCCTCGCCCTCGCCGAGGGTGAAGCCAAGGCCCTCGCCGTCGGGAATCGCGGCGAGCTTGCATAGGATTCGCGTTTCGCCGGGAGCCATCGATGCAGGATAGGGCGCAGGCTAGGCGGAGACGCCGGCCATGGCGCAGATCAGCTTCCATTCCGCGGCGCCGATGGGAACGACGGAGAGGCGCGATTGCCGCACCAAAGCGAGATTGCGCAGGCGCGGCTCGGCCTTGATGTCCGCCAAGGTCACCGGCCGCTTTACCGGCTTTACCGCCTTGACCTCGACCATCCCGAACCGTCCCGTCTCGTCGCTGGGATCCGGGCGATAGAGCCCCACGACCTCGACGATCCCGACGATGCGCTTCTCGTCGACGGAGTGATAGAAGAAGCCGCGATCCCCCAGCTTCATCGCCTTCATATTGTTGGCGGCCTGGAAATTACGCACGCCGTCCCACCCCGTCTTGCCAACACGGACGAGGTCGTCCCAGGAGAAGGCGCCGGGCTCGGACTTGAACAGCCAATGGGCCACGCTTGTTGCGGCGCTCATGGCAGGACGCGCCGGAACGGCCGGATCGAGACGTCGGCGAAGAGGCCGGCCTGGGTATAGGGGTCGCCGTCGGCGAAGGCCTCGGCCGAGCGCCGGTCCGGGAAGTCGAGGACGAGGAGGCTGCCGCAGGGGGCCTTGCCGTCCTCCGAGAGAAGAGGTCCCGCAAGGACGAGCTGCTCGTGAAAGCTCTTGAGATAGGCGAGGTGACTGGGCCGGGTCTCCTGGCGCAGCGCGCCGTGGCCCGGCTTGTCGAGGCAGGTGATCGCAAACAACATGATGCTCCCTCCGTCGCTCAGACTTCGCCGGTCGGCAGACTGGTCTGCCGACCCTAGCCCAAACCGTCGGGTTGATCCAGGGAGCCGCGTCGCTCGCTTCGGAATGGGCGCGACAGCAACGAGCCGATGGCGTCGTCGATCGCCGCATCGCGATGCAGGATGGCGTGGACGGCGGCCGAAATCGGCATCTCGACGCCGAGCCGACCGGCCAGCGCCATCACGGAGCTTGCCGTCGCCACGCCCTCCGCGACCGAGCGGCGCTCGGCGAGCACCTCGGTGAGGCGGCGCCCTTCGCCGAGCGCCACGCCCAGGGAGAAATTGCGCGACTGAGCTCCGTTGCAAGTGAGGGTCAAGTCACCGAGCCCGGAAAGTCCCATGAAGGTCTCGGGATGGGCTCCCTTGGCGACGCCGAGGCGCGCGATCTCCGCGAGGCCGCGCGTGACGATCGCCGCCCGCGCATTATCGCCAAGGCGGCGTCCGGCGACGATGCCGCAAGCCACCGCGATCACGTTCTTGACCGCGCCCCCGATCTGCGCGCCGACCGGATCGTCGGAGAGGTAGGGGCGCAGGCTGGCGCTGCCAATGGCGGAGAGAAGGCGCCGACCGAGCTCGGCCTCCTCGGTCGCGAGGGTAAGGGCCGTCGGCAGGCCGCGCGCTACTTCGGCGGCGAAGCTCGGTCCCGAGAGCACGGCAAGCGGCAAGCCGGGCAGGGTCTCGGCGACGACCTCCGAGAGCAGGGCGCCGCTCCCCTCCTCGATGCCCTTGGCGCAGATGACCACGGGCGTCCGTGGCTCCAGATGGGGGCGTAGCGCGGTTGCGATCTCCCGCAGGCGCTGCGCCGGAGTCGCCAGGAACAGGATGTCCGAGCGGCCGAGCTCGGCGAAGCTTCCGGTGGCGCGAATGGCAGGATCGAGGGAGATATCGGGGAGGTAGAGGGGATTGGCGTGGCGGCCATTGATGGCCGCCACGACCTCGGCCTCGTAGGCCCAGAGGGTCACATCGCCCCGCGCCCGCGTCAGGGCGAGCGCAAGGGCGGTTCCCCATGCCCCGGCGCCGACGATGCCAATCTGCGTCACGGCCCGATCCGCTCCATGTTCGAGAGCAATCGCCGAAATCGGAAGCGAGGGCAAGTCCTCGCTTTCTCATGGGCATGGCGTCGCGCTGCGCTTTATGCGACCCGGCGAAAGCGCCATAATCGAGAGCAAGCTTTCGGTAAGGGCAAGGCAGGCTTGATCAGCGTCGCGACCATCACCTTCATCATTGCGGGGCTCCTCGTCCTCGTCAGCCTGGTGCAGCCGGCCGCCACGCGCCTCCATCTGCCCTATACGGTGCTCCTCGCCGTGGTCGGCGTCGGCGTCGGCGCCGCCTCGTCGTTCCTGCTCTATACCCCGGCGATCAACGCTTTCAACGACATCGTCGAACCGCTGGTCAATCTGCCGTTCAACGCCTCGATCTTCCTTATCGTCTTCCTGCCGCTGCTGCTCTTCCACGCAGCCCTCACCATCGATGTGCGAGACATGGTTGAAGACGCGGCACCCATCCTCCTCCTCGCCATTGTCGCGGTGCTCGTCGCGGCGGCTGCCGTCGGCTTCGGCCTCTCGGCGGTGGCCGAAGTCCCGCTGGTCGTGGCCCTTTTGCTGGGCGCCATCGTTGCGACCACGGATCCATCGGCCGTGGTGACGATCTTCCACGAGCTCGGAGCGCCCCTGCGGCTCACCCGGCTCGTCGAGGGCGAGAGCCTTCTCAACGACGCGGCCGCCATCGTCCTCTTCACGGTGCTGCTCGAGATGCTGGCCTCGGGCAAGCAGCCCGACATGGTGGCGAGCGTTGCGCATTTCGCAGTGGACTTCCTCGGCGGCATCGCGCTTGGCCTCGCCGGAGGCCGTGTCTTTGGGGTGCTGGTGCCCTTCCTGGGCGGCTCGCGAACCGCGGAGGCGACCCTCGCCCTTGCGCTGCCTTATCTCGCCTATCTCCTCGGCGATCATGTCTTCAAGGTCTCCGGCGTCGTGGCGGTCGTGACCGCCGGCCTCGCCACGGGCGTGGTCGGCCGCGTGCGGCTGGCGCCGAGCCATTGGCGCTACCTCGAGCAGCTCTGGGACCAGATCGGCTTCTGGGCGGGCTCGCTGATCTTCATTACCGCCTCGATCCTGGTGCCGAAGCTGCTGGTCGGCGTCGACCTCCGCGATCTCGGGCTCCTCATGGTGGTGGTCGCGGCCGCTCTCCTCGCGCGCGTCGTTGTGCTCTTCGCGCTTCTGCCGCTACTCAGCGCGCTCCGGCTCAGCCAAAAGGTGAGCGGCGCCTATAAGCTCGCCATCACCTGGGGCGGCCTGCGTGGCGCCGTGACCCTGGCGCTGGCGCTTGCGGTCACCGAGAATCCGCATATCGATCCGCATATCCAGCGCCTCGTCGCGGTCCTTGCGACCGGCTTCGTCCTCTTCAGCCTTCTCGTCAATGGGCTTTCCCTCCGCCCATTCATTCGCCTGCTCAAGCTCGATCGCCTCTCTCCCTTGAACCAGGCGCTGCGCAGCAAGGTGCTGGCGCTCTCCCTCGCCGAGGTGCGGGATGCCGTGCAGAACATGGCGCAAGCCTACGAGATCGCCCCTGCCGTCGCGCGCGCCGTAACGCGACCCTACGAGGCGCGCATCAACGAGGTCGCGTCGCAGCCGGACCTGGAGGAAGCGATCTCCGACCGCGACCGCATGACGATCGGGCTGGTGGCTCTCGCCAATCGCGAGCGCCAGCTCATCCTCGATCATCATGCTCAGCGCACCGTCTCGGGGCCCGCGATCGAGCGGCTGCTGTACAATACCAATCGCATCCTCGACGGTGCCAAGGCCGAGGGCCGCATCGGCTACAACCGTGCCGCCCGCGCCCTCCTCGACTTTCCCAAGGGCTTTCGCGTCGCCCATTTCCTCCATCGCCATTTCGGACTCGACCGGCCCCTGCGCCGCCAGATCGCGTCACGCTTCGAGACGCTCCTCGTACGCCGGCTCGTCCTCGAGGAGCTCGTGCGCTTCAATCGGGGTCGCTTGCAGCCGCTGCTCGGCGCGCGACTGGCGGGGCTTCTCGGCGAAATCCTCTCGGATCGTCACGAGGCGACCTCGCGGGCCCTGGAAGCGCTCCGGCTGCAATATCCCGAGCATGCTGAAGCCCTCGAGCAGCGCTTCCTCAAGCAATCGGGGCTTCGCCTCGAGCTTTCTCATTACCGCGACCTGCGCGACGAGGGGCTAATCGGGCGTGAGCTTTATGACGATCTGCGGCGCGAGCATGAGACCGAGCGACGCCGCGCCGAGGCTCAGCCGCCGCTCGATCTCGGCCTGCGCACCGAGGAGCTGCTGCGGCGCTTCGGCATGTTCCGGGGTCTCGGCTCCGCCGAGATCAAAGCCCTGGCGCGCCTCTTCCACCCGCGGCTCGCGCTTCCCGACGAGAAGATCATTCGCAGGGGCGACCGCGGCACCCACATGTTTCTCATCTCGTCGGGCGCCGTCGAGGTGGTCCTCCCCAATCACAAGGTCCGTCTCGGCCGCGGCGATTTCTTCGGGGAGATGGCGCTGCTCAGCGGCCGGCGCCGGCAGGCGGATGTCGTAGCGCTCGGCTATTGCCAGCTCCTCACCATGAGCGCGGCGGACTTCCGGCGCTTTCTCAAGGCCCATCCCGCGGCCAAGGCCGAGATCGACCGCATCGTCGAGGCGCGCACGCGCATGAACGAGCGTGCCGCACCCTCGCCCACGAGCTCGCTTTAGCTTGGGCGCAGCATCGCTTCGGCTTCGTCCCGCCCGCCGCGGCGATCATCGGGGATGACGTCGAAGGCGATGCAGATGCGGTCCCGGCTGTCTTCGAAGGGGATCGTGTGATGCCAGAAATAAGCCGGAAACAGGATCAGCTTGCCCTCTTCCGGCTTGACCGTGGCGGTCAGCGGCGGTGACGGCGCGTGGCTGCCGGCCATGCCGCCATAGGGGTCGCCGAACTTGATGAAGCCGGCTTCGCCGGCCTCCGTCGATTTCACCGCGCCGGGTATCTGCACGTAATAGACGCCGCTCACGACCGCTGCCGGATGGAAGTGGGCGAGCTGATAGCCGCCGGCGCGCAGCACGACGGCCCATCCGTGGAGCTTCCAGGCCGGTGGGGCCGATACGGCAAAGGGCATATCGGCAGCGGAGAGGCGCGCCAGGTAATCGGCGACGGCGGCCTCGAAGAAGCGCTGGAGTGCCGCGATCGGCGGATCGTCGCAATTGAGGATCTCAAGGGTCTGACTGCCGTGCTGGGTGGCGCGGGCGGGCGGATCGCGCTGCAAGGTCGGATGGCCATAGACGTATTGCGCGAGGGCGGCGTTGAAGGCCGTCGGCGTCGGCCAGCCCGCAACACGCTCGATGCGTCGCGTCTCCAGAAGGCTCGTGTAATCGAGCAGGCGTCGCGCCTCGTCGAGCTTGCCGATTCGCTGCAGCAGGATCGCGAAATGCGCCTTGGCGGCCGTCAGCGCCGGATCAAGCGCAAGGGCGCGGCGGAAGGCCAGCTCGGCACCCTCCGGATCCTCGAGCTCGAGCAATGTCAGCGCGAGATTGGCGTGCGACTGGGCGTCCGATGGCTCCAGCTCAAGCGCGCGCCGGATCGCCGCGAGCGACCCCGCCGCATCGCCGCTCTCGTGGAGGGCCGCGCCGAGGTTCACATGCGCCTGCGCGAGTGTGGGGTCGAGCGCCGCCGCGCGCTGATAGCAGGCGATGGCCGCATCGAGCCGGTGCTGGTTCTGCAGCACCGTCCCGAGATTGAGGTGAGCCCCCGCGGCGTCGGGCCTGATCGCGATCGCCCGCCGATAAGCCGCGGCGGCGTCCTCGAGGCGGCGTTGGGCGTCCAAGATGACGCCCAAGTTGAAGTGGGCCTCGAAAGAGCCGGGCGCCATCGCCGTCGCCTGCTCGAGGATCTGGCGTGCCTCGTCAAAGGCGGCCAGGTCCTGAAGCGTCACCCCCAGATTGATATAGGCGTGGAGAGCGTCGGGGGCTGCGGCAATGGCGCGCCGATAGGCGGCAGCCGCGGCGGCGAGCTCACCCTGTTGGCGGTGAAGATTGCCCAGATTGAAGTGCCCGTCCGCGGCGTCCGGTCGCAGGGCGATGGCTCGGCAATAGGCCGCCTTCGCCTCCGCCATCCGCCCGGCGGCCGCGCAGGCATGGCCGAGATCATTGAAATAGGCGGGATTTTCCGAGCTTAGCCGGGTCGCGGCGGCGAAGTGCTCGATGGCTCGCGCCGGCCGACCCGTCCGCGCGTAGAGAAGCCCCAACTGATGCCGAGGAAGCGGAAGATCGGGAGCGGTTTCGATGAGTCGGCGATAGGCTGCCTCGGCCTCATCAATTCGGCCGGCGCGCTGATGCTCCCGCGCCAGGGCAAGGAGCGACCGCGCCGTGGACTCGGTGTCCCGGCCGGGTCCCTCCGCCTTTCCTTCCATTTCGCCGGATACCATGCGCGTTTAAAGCCGGTCCTGTTTCGGCTTGGCAATTTTTGATTTAATAGCCGTCGAAGGGCGCCTTGCCTACGGGAGCCCCATGCAATTTCCGCCGAGCAGGGCTTCGCCTTGCGCGGGGTGCCCGGAGTCGCGGCTATTTGTTGTCTTCGGTTCCGGGCACCGCGTCGTTATTCGTCCAGGAGAAGAACAGAAGAATGATGTAGTGAGTGCGGCGGGAGAACCCGTAGTCAGGGCCCGACGCGGTCTTGAACTCGCCGCCCTTGCGATCATAGCCCGTCATGGCGACTTTCGAGACGCCGATCTCCTGTTCCTTCTTGTAGAGGGCGAGCTCGGGGAAGGGCAGCGAGCCGCTGCTCAGGGGAATCGGGATGTTGAAGCCCGGGATGCCCCATAGCGTCGTCCGCTTGTCGATCGACTGGCCGCCTGAGCGAATCTCGATGACGACGTCGGCGCTGTTTCGGTCCGCCACCAGGTCGGCGCCCTGCTTCAAGAGCCGGTCCCGGATGGCACCGATGGTGTATTTCGCGTCGAGCCCCTCGAAATATTGACTGTCGACCAAGACTTTGGTTCTCGGAGGGAGGTCCAGCTTCAACTGATCGACGGCGCGATCCGCCGCCGCCGAGATCAGGAGCTGCTCCATGGCGCTGCGCGGCGGCTGCGTCTGCCGGAGGCTTGAGCACCCTGCCAATGCCAAGGCGATCATCGCCGAAGCTGCCGGTATCGCGCGCATGGCTTCTCCCCGCCCTTGAGCGCCCCATCCCGCCGCCGCGCGGCCGTCAGTTCGAAGGACGGCCTCGCTCGCGCAATATTCCCCGCGCCGCGGCGGCTATACAGGGTCGCCGACGACGAAATCGACGAGAGGCGCGAGGGAGGCGTGGCGCGCCGAGGGCGGGGGCGTTCCTGGCGGCGGCGCCATGCCGATGCGGTCGTGCCAGAAGCTTGCCAGGCCCAGTTTATGCGTCCCCACGAGGTCGTAAGCCGAGCCGGCAACGAAGAGGGCGTGGCTTGCCGCAACCCCAAGCTCGTCGAGGGCCAGGCGATAGGGACGGGGATCGGGCTTGTAGAATCCCGCGCGCTCCGCCGTGACGACGACATCGAAGGCGGCCCCGGTGCAGGCGACGGCTTTGGCGGCGAGGTCATTCGAGCAATTGGTGACGATGGCGAGCGGTAAGCCCGCCGCCCACAGGCGGCGCAGAACCTGCGGCGCTTCAGGCCACGGACGCAGCTCGCCATAGCGCGCCGCAAGCCTCTTCGCCAAATCGGGCGGCTGACCGGTTTCGCGCGCCGCCTCCGCGACCAGCGTGTCATAGGGGCGATAGGCGCCGGCCTGATAGGTGCGCCGCAGATAGGCGGCGCGCCAGCGTCGGCCGTCCTCAGCGCTCCCGGCGACCGCGTCCCACAACGTCCAGGAGTCGAGCAGGGCCGTGAGCAGATCAAAGAGAATGGCGGCGTAGCGCGGCGGTGTCATCGCCGGAGTCAGGCCTTGATACCGGCGCCGCGCGCCGTCGGTGCCGACGGGTCCAGGGGCCACCGTGGGCGCGGCGCGAAGTCGAGCGGGGTGGTAAGGCCGAGCTTCAGCCGCTCGATACCGGCCCAGGCGATCATGGCGGCGTTGTCCGTGCAAAGCCGCTGAGGAGGCGCGAGGAAGCGGAAGCCTTGCGCCGTGGCAACGGCCTCGAGCCGGACGCGCAAGCTGAGATTTGCCGCGACACCCCCCGCCACCACCAGTGTATTGCCGTCGGGATGGCTCTCCTTGAAGGCGGCGAGCGCCCGTGTCGTGCGGTCGGCGAGCACATCCGCGACCGCCGCCTGGAAACCGGCGGCGAGATCCGCGACAGCCTGGGCATCGAGGGAATCGCCCAGGGTCTCCACGTGCTGGCGCATCGCCGTTTTGAGCCCGGAAAAAGAGAAGTCGCAGCCGGGCCGGCCCAGCAGCGGCCGGGGCAGCGGGAATCGCGCCGGATTGCCGCGTCGCGCCGCCGCCTCGATCGCGGGGCCGCCGGGATAGCCAAGCCCGAGGAGCTTGGCGCCCTTGTCGAAGGCCTCCCCGGCCGCATCGTCAATGGTGGTGCCGAGACGGCGATAGCGTCCCACCGCCTCGACGGCGAGGAGCTGGCAGTGCCCGCCCGAGACGAGAAGAAGGAGATAGGGGAAGGGTGCCGCCGCAGCGAGGCGCGCCGAGAGGGCGTGCCCTTCCAGGTGATTGATCGCAAGGAAGGGTCTCCCCGTCACGGCGGCGATGGCCTTGCCCGTCATCACGCCGACGATCACCCCGCCGATGAGGCCCGGACCTCCGGTCGCTGCAACCCCGTCAAGAGAGGAGAAGGCGAGGCCGGCTTCCCCCATCGCTTCCGAGATCAGCCGATCGATATGGTCGAGATGGGCGCGCGCGGCGATCTCCGGGACGACGCCGCCATAGGGCCGATGGGCATCGACCTGGGAGAGCAGGCGCTCGGCGAGAACGGCGCCGTCATCGCGCACGACGGCGGCCGCCGTCTCGTCACAGCTCGTCTCGATGCCAAGGACAATCATGACGGCGAGTTTAGCCGAACGAGACGGCGCCGCACCCTCTTTCCTTTGCTCCGGCGAGCGGTTACAGCTTCGTCATGCGGGTTCTGATTACGCGGCCTTTTGAAGAAGCTGCGAGTTTGGCGGCGGCGCTGGGCGCGCGCGGCATCGACTGCATCGTCGAGCCCCTGCTGACGATCCGGCAACTCGCGACGCCGGCGCTTCCGCTCGAGGGCGTGCAGGCGCTGCTCTTCACCAGCGCCAATGGTGTCCGCGCCTTCGCCGCGCGGGAGGAGCACCGGTCGCATCCGGTCTTCGCCGTCGGCGAGCGTACCGCGGAGGTGGCGCGGAGTTGCGGCTTCGCGGAGGTCGCGGCCGCGCAGGGCACGGTCGAGGACTTGGCGGCCCTCGTGCGCTCGCGGCTCGATCCCCAGCGCGGCGCTCTCTTCCACGGCGCCGGCGCAGTGCGCAAGGGCGATCTCGCGGCGCTGCTGGCGCCCGCCGGCTTCGAGCTGCGGCGTGTCGTCCTCTATGAGGCCGTTCCCGCTGAAGCCCTGTCGTCGCCGACGATCGCGGCGATCGAGGCGAGGCGTCTCGACGCCGTGCTGCTTTTTTCTCCCCGTACTGCACGGACCTTTGTTAGTCTCGCCGGCGCCGCGGGGATTGCCGGGCGCTGCGCGCAACTCGCCGCTCTCTGCTTGAGCCCGGCTGTGGGCGAGGCGGCGCGCGGGCTTCCCTGGCGGGACATCCGCATCGCCGCCCGGCCGGAGCAAGGCGCGCTTCTCGAGCTTTTGGGCGACCAGCAGGGCCAGCGGAATGGAGAGAGGCCGGTGACGCAGGAACGCGACTCAGCAGAGATATCCAGGGACGAGCCGGACAGCCGTCCGGGGCCGAACGATGTGGATGGACCCAAGCCGGCTAATCAATTGCAAGCAGCCGAGCCGGCAGCGGCGAGACGCAGCCGGGGCCCCGCGACGGCCGCCCTCTGGGCAACGACAGTCGCCGGCCTCGTGCTCGCGGCCGCGCTCAGTCTCTCCTATTGGGGGCCGCCACTCGGCCTGCACCCGGGCGACACCGCCGGCGACGAGGCTGCGCGGAATGCGCGGCTGACGGCGCTCGAAGGGCGCGTGCAGGCACTCGCAGGGCAGAACGGCGGCGCGCTCGCTGCCGCGCAGAAGGCTCTCGTGGACCGTCTTGCGGCGGATGAGAAGAGGCAGGCGGCTCTCGAGCGCAGCTTCGCCGAGCTTGCCGCCCGTCCGGCGGGGAATGGCGAAGCGGACGCAGCGCAGCTCAAGGCGCTCTCCGATCAGGTCGCCGCGCTCAAGGGCGAGAACGCCACGCTCGCGCAGCAGGCGATCGCCCTCGGACAGCGGCTTGCCGCGCTTGAGAGCCAAGCACAGCAGAATCGAGAAGCCGATTCGCATCGCGCGGCATTCATGCTTGCGGTGGGCCAGCTCGAGCAGGCGCTCACTCGCTCGGCACCCTACGATCAGCCGCTCGCGGCCGTCGCTGCCCTGGGCCGGGATGATAAGGATATCGCGGAGGCGCTCGCCGCGCTCAAACCGCGCGCCGCGACCGGAGTGCCGACCGTCGAGGAGCTGGCGATCCGATTCGACGGGGTCTCCGTCGCCGCGGCGCAGGCGGTGCTCGAGCCCGCGCAGCCCGGATGGATGGGCAAGGTGCTTTCGAAGCTTTCTCGCCTTGTCGTGATTCGGCGCACCGACAGCGCCGATGCCGGGGATAGCCCGGGTGCCGTGCTTGCACGGGCGGAGACCCTCGTCCATAAGGGCGATCTCGCCGCCGCCGCCAACCTGCTCGGCAGCTTGAAAGGCGCTCCCGCGAAGGCTGTCGCGCCCTGGCTCGCCGATGCGCGGGCGCGCCTCGCCGCCGATGACGCGCTCAAGACGCTTGCCGCCCGCGCCATCGCGCGCCTGGGCGAGGCGCGCTCCTAGCCCCGGCGTCGCGGCCATGGCCCGCGCCACCGTCTTTCTTCTCATTCTTGCCGTTATCGCCGGCGGCATCGCGTGGATTGCGGATCACCCGGGTGCTGTCAGCATCGCCTGGGAAGGCTATCGCATCGACACCTCGGTCGGTGTCCTGATCGCGGCGGCGGCGCTCACCGGCGCCGCCGCGGCCATCCTCTACCGATTCTGGCGGATCCTGCGTGGCGCGCCGCAGGCGCTCGTCCGCCGGCGCCGGGAGGGGCGGCGGATCAAGGGCTATCGCGCGCTTACCCAAGGGATGGTCGCCGTGGCCGCCGGCGATGCCGAGGAGGCGAGGCGGCAGGCGCGCCGGGCCGATCTTCTGCTCAAGGAGCCGCCCCTCACCATGCTGCTTGCGGCCCAGGCAGCACAGCTCAACGGCGACGAGGCGGCGGCCGAAAAATACTTCACCGCGATGCTCGAGCGGCCCGAGACGGAATTTCTCGGCTTGCGGGGTCTCATCATGCAGACGATGCGAAAGGGGGAAACCGCCCGCGCGCTCGAGCTCGCGCGGCGCGCCCGGTCGCTGCGGCCGCGCACGGGCTGGGTCTTGACGACGCTCCACGAGCTCGAGGTCCGCGCCGGCGATTGGCGTGCCGCGGAGGAGACGGCGCGGCTTGCAGTCAAGGCCAAGGCGATGACCGCGGAGGCGGCCCGGCGCAATCGCGCGATCGCGCGCTACGAGCAGAGCCTCGCCGCCGAGGCCGCGGGCCAACCCGAGCCGGCGCTGAGCCGGGCTGTCGAGGCGGCGGAGCTTGATCCCGGCTTGGTCGCCGCGGTGGTTCGGGCGGCGATGCTGCTGGCCAGGGCCGACAAGTCGCGGCGCGCACGACATCTCATCGAGGATGCCTGGTCGCGCGCGCCCCATCCGGCGCTCGCGAAGGCCTATCTCGACCTCGAGCAGGCCGTGACGCCGCTCGAGCGGGTGATGCGCGTGCAGAAGCTGATCGCCCGCCATCCCGATGATCGGGAGAGCCGCCTCGCCTTGGCCGAGGCGGCCCTGGCGGCGCGGCTGTGGGGCGAGGCGCGCCGGGCACTCGAAGCCGTCGACGGCCCTGGCACCGCCCGCGTCTGTCAATTATGGGCGGCCCTCGAGGAGGCCGAGCATGGTGACGGCGCCGCCGCGCGCGCCTGGCTGGCCCGCGCCGCGAGGGCCCCCCTGGACCCCGCCTGGATCTGCGGGCATTGCGGCACCGCCCATGCCGAATGGCTATCCCTCTGCCACCGCTGCGGCGCTTATGATTCCCTGGCTTGGCGCAGTCCGGAGCGCGTCACCGCGACGCCGCTTCCGCCGCCGCCGGCCCCCCTTCCCGCCGCTGCCGTCGAGCCCCCACCGCCGGCCGAGGCGGCCACCGATCTGGGAACCGCGTGATAAGTCGACACGCTGCGCGCCGCTGGTCACCACCCCTGCCGGCCGGTTGACGGCCGGGCGTGTGAAGCGTAGTTTCGCGCCCTGCCGCAGGGGCAGTCCATGTGGCGGCTTCCCACTCTGGTGCGCCGACGTAGCTCAGGGGTAGAGCAACTGATTCGTAATCAGTAGGTCCACAGTTCAAATCTGTGCGTCGGCACCATTCTTATCAGCGTAGCCTCACGGCGCCTGACGCTTGCTAACTGCTAGGAATCACCCAGTAGCGCCGTGCGCGATTTGGCCGCCCCTCAACGAGCAGCCTCCGATGATGCCGGCCGTGATGGATTACAACGGAAACTCGACTCCAAGGAGAGGCGCGTCTGCTGAAACGATGCGCTCAGTAAAAATCAAGAATAGGCCGTCATCAGATCATTTCGGCCTCAAGCAGGACCGGGCTTCGCCTTCGCGCCGATTTCGGCAAGGGACGCGTCGATATCGGCGGAGGTGAGCCTCCACGAATTGTCGAGGTTGGCGACGACGTCACGCATGAACGCGTCGTAGAGCGCAAGTGCCTTCCGATCGTCGCCAAGGTGGTCTGCCAGAAGTGCCAAGGCAAGCTGGGCCGGGGCCGGGCCTTCATAAGTCCACTCAAAGCCCGTTGCCGAGAGCTTGGCCAGGTCATAGCGGGGCGGAAGCAGCTTGCCGTCCACCGTCACCGTTGCACCTTCGATGAATCGCGCGCCTTCATAGACCTTCATCGCTAGCGCCCTCTCTTGCGTTTTGCTTGGCGAAGTTACCGCCTTAGTCCGGATGCTGTTGACGGACTTGCGCGACCGCCCGATCCTACGTCGCCCGCTTGTTCTCTTGCTATTCGCCGAGGCACGATCGATGTCAGGTCTTCAGAAGCTGCGCGTGACCTTCGAGATCTATCCTGATTCCTATGACATGCTGCTCGAAGTCGCTCGACGGTACGAATTCCCAGATCCGTCGAAGGCCTTGCGCTGCCTCCTCGATTATGCGGCAACCGACGGCGATTGGACGGCAATCTTCGGAAAAGTGCGCTGCCGGCGCTGCGGCTAAAGCGGCCTTATCCGGCATAGGCGCGGATCGGCTCTCCCTTGCTCCAATCCTCCTCCTGCTGAAGCGCAAAGATCGAGCTATAGCCGCCGGACCAGTCGGGCGGCAGGAGGCACGGGCGCGGGTCGTGATGTGCCCAGCGCGCCGGCTTGCCGCGCACGACCTGCCCCATATACCGCGACTGCAGCGGATTATAGGTGTAGGGGATCGCATCCGCCGAGGAATAGGTGACCAGGAAGAGAGGCCGTCCGTCTGCCGAATTGTTGGCGCGCGAGCCGTGAATGGTGCGGCAGTTGTGGATCGTGATCGACCCCGCCGGCCCTTCAAGATAAACCGCTTTGCCAGTATCGACGCGCGCCAAGTCCTTGTCGGTAATGCAGCCGACCCATTGGCCCTTGTCGTTGTATTGGTCGAACAGCTCGCCCGCATGGCTGCCGGGAATGACGCCGAGGGGGCCCTGCTCCGGACCGCAATCGTAAAGATAAGTCCCGGCGGTGAGCGGCGAGTAGTTCGTGTGCGGCCAGAACTGTATGTCCTGGTGCCATTTCACCTCGGCACCGCCATCCGACGATTTGAAATTGAGCTTAGAGTGATGAAACTTGACGTCGGGGCCGACGAGATCAGCCACGATCTCGACGAGCAATGACTTCGAGGCATAGTCCCAATAAGCGGGGTGATGATCGCAGGGGCTCGACAGGCGGCGCAATTTCGGTCGCGCGGCGCTGTGGCCCGCCTCAAGGTCCCACACGGCGTCTGACTTGACCAGTTTGCGTGTCTCCTCGACCTTCTCGTCCGTTGCTCGCCGCAGCCGCTCGATCGTCTCCACGGGGATGATTTGCTCCAGCAGCAGGTAGCCATTCGCAAAATAGAATTCGCGCTGCTTCTGGCTCAGCACATTGGGCTTATGGGAAAGAATCTGTTCGGGCGTCATCGCCATCCTCCATGGAGCACGGATGTGGAGCGCGTCGACTCGCTACAAATCGGCGAGCCGCACCCAAGCTGCAAGCGCGCCGCCAAGTACGATGCCGAGGATGATCGTACCCACGTGCCAATTTCCCGCCAGCGCGACGGTCAGCGCGAAGACCCCGATCCCCGTCCCGATGCCCCCGATCAGCGAGGCGCGCGAGCGCTTGAGCCGGCCCGAGGGCGCCCCCTTTACGCCGGCGATTCCTCCATCGGCAAGGTTCGCGCTCATGCTCGCACCACGGCGATCATCGCCTCGTCGGCGCGGGCGCGGGTCTTCTTGAGATTCTTCCGCACGTGCTTGGTGCTGTAGCCGTTGAAGAGGGTGCCGAGGAGGCCGCGATCGATATCGCTCGTTCCGAACAGCCAATCGGCAATGGGATAGGTCAGGTTCATGTTCAAATCCATCATGATCGCCTGATTGTGGTGGGCGATATGATGGCGACGGATCGTATTGATGAACGGCACGTGCCTGACAATACGGTCATCCTTGACATGGCAGCACCAGTGGAAGAACTCGTAGTTCAGATACATCCCCACCGTCGTGCACATCAGCAGCCATCCGGCATTCGCCGACCACAACCAGCCAAGGACGAGGGCTGCGGGAATGGACATGCCGATGAAGGTGACGAGCGCGTAGGGCGGGAAGAACGTGATGCGGAAGTCCTGAACATTGCCGATGGTTGGCTCGATATCAGTGAAGAACTGGTGATGCGCCAGCGTGTGGCGGCGATAAATCCCCATGAAGCCCTTTACGGGACGATGCATCACGAAGCGGTGGATCCACCATTCGAAGAGGTTGGTCGCGAGGAAAGTCACCGGAACGACCAGCCACTCCACCCAGCCCGGATTATGGATATGAGGGATGAAATACCAGAGGGCCGCGATGCCGATCGCATAAATGACCGCCACGTGCAGCAGCCCGTTATACCAAGGCGAAATCCGCGGACGGTAATCGGCGCGAAATGCCTCCTGTCGCTTCGGCATCATGCGCTTCCTCCCTTCACCACCCTTCTTCCGAGGCCGGCCAGCAGACACGAGGCTCAGCCTAGGATAGCCCCCCATATATACGTCTAATATATTATCAGGCGAGGTGTCAAGGGCACCCGCTGATGTTCACGGCGCCGAGTTCCGGGCGCCGCGGCGGCGTCAGACATCTGTGAGGGTCGCTCGAGTGAATGTCTCGATGTAATCGAGGAGGCGGTCCGATGCCGTCGCGGCGCCGGCCTGGTCGCCGGCGGCGATCGCGCGAGCCATATCGGCATGCAGCCGGGCGGCGAGCGGGAGGTCGGCGACCTCCTTGTAATGGATGTACCAGAAGCGCCGCGACAAGCCATGCATGAGGGCCATCGCGCCGGCGCCGTATTCATTGCGCGCCGCTTCGATGACGAGAAGGTTGAGGGCGCGGTCGAGGCGCATGAACGTGGCGTCATCATCGTCGCGCGCGGCGGCTTCCATACCTTCGACGATACGGCGGAACTCCTCGCGTTGCGCCGGTGTCGCCCGTCGAGCCGCGAGGCGGGCGAGCAGGCGCTCCAGCTCGCGCCTGACCTCGAGTAGGCGCAGCTGGCTGCTGACGTCGATTGTCGAGACGACAATGCCGCGTCGCGGTAGGATCACGACGAGGCGCTCCCGAGCGAGGCGCTGCAGGGCTTCGCGAATGGGCATGCGGCCGATCCCGAGGCGCTTGCTCAGGATCGCCTCCGATACGACGGCACCCGGCGGCAGGCGAAGCGTTACGATCTGCGCCTCGAGCTCCTGATAGGCGCGATCCGCCAGCGTCGCGGCCGTCCATTCCGCGGGTGGTCGCCGCCGCTTTTCCTTGACTGCCGCTCGTGTCGCCATTGCTTTGTCAGAGTCCTTCGGTTGCGCCGGCGTCGACTCAAACCTGCCTGCGCCGCTCGACCATGCCGAGGAATTTCTCGTATTCGGCGTCATTCACCGAATATGTATGCTCGTCGTCGGGGAACTCGCCCGCCTTCACCTCGGCTACGTAGCGCCGGATACCGTCAACCGCGACCTCGGTCAAGTTGCTAAAGCGCTTGGTGAACTTCGGCTTGAAATCGGTAAAGACGCCGAGCAGGTCGTAGCAAAGCAGGATCTGGCCATCCGTACCCACTCCGGCGCCGATCCCGATCGTCGGTATCTCAAGCTGCTGCGAGATGACCGTAGCTATGCGGCCGGGCACGGCTTCGAATTCGAGCATGAAGCACCCGGCATCCTGGATCGCCAGCGCATCCTCGAGGATCTTGAAGGCGTCCGTCGCCGTCCGTCCCTGGATCCGGAAACCGCCGAACATCGCGATCGTATGGGGCGTCAGGCCGATATGGGAGGCCGTCGGGATGCCGGCGTCGACGAGCGCCTTGAGGATATGCGCCTGGCTTTTGCCGCCCTGGGGCTTGACGGCGTCGCACCCAGCCTCCTGCATGAAGCGAGTGGCGTTCACCAAGGCGCGGTCGATCGTGTTGTAGCTCTGATAGGGCATGCAGCCGAGGACGAACGTGTTGGGCGCGCCGCGGCGCACGGCCAGCGAATGCATGACCATCATGTCCATGGTCGCCGGGATCGTGTTGGGGTGGCCATGCGCGACCATGGCGAGGCTATCCCCGACGACGGCGACATCAACGCCCGCCAGCTCGGCCCACCGTGCCGAGGTGTAGTCCGGGACCGACATATAGACCATCTTCTCGCCGCTCTTCTTCGAGTCGCGGATCTCGGTGATGGTACGCCTTTTGCGCTCTGTCGCGGCGGCATTGCCTTGCGCCGCCGGCGCCTTGGTTTCCGATCTCGCGCGTGCCTGTGCCGCCACTTTGGTGGTCGCCTTCACTCCGCTCATCGCCTCCTCCTTTGCTCCTTCCGCATCCTCGACCGCTGCCATGAGGCGCTCAGGCGCCGAGATAGAGCTTCCGCACCTCGGCTGTCTCCTTGAGAGCCTCGGCTCG
Organism: Alphaproteobacteria bacterium; assembly: GCA_035294245.1. Classification (GTDB taxonomy): domain Bacteria; phylum Pseudomonadota; class Alphaproteobacteria; order JACZXZ01; family JACZXZ01; genus DATGLG01. The sequence continues at coordinate 237,181 of DATGLG010000004.1, forward strand.
CCCTTCAAGGGACAGGTTCCCCGATTCGAGGACATAGGCGCGGTCGGCGACCGAGAGCGCCATGCTGGCATTCTGCTCCGCAAGGAGGATCGCCATTCCGCTCCGCGCCAGGGCGCGGGTGATGTGCTCGATCTCCTCGACCATGATCGGGGCGAGCCCGAGCGTCGGCTCGTCCAAGAGCAGGCATTTGGGGCGCGAGACGAGCGCTCGGCCGATCGCAAGCATCTGCTGCTCGCCGCCCGACATGAGGCCCGCCCTTTGATCCCGCCGCTCGGCGAGGCGCGGGAACATCTCGAGCACCCGCGCAATGTCGTCCTGCAGGTGGTTACGGTCGGCGCGGTGATAACCGCCCATGATCAGGTTTTCCATGACGGTGAACTTGGCGAAGATCTGCCGGCCCTCGGGCGAGAGAGTGACGCCGCGCCTGACCCGCTCGGCCGTCGATAGCGCGGTGATGTCCTCGCCGGCGAAACGGATGGTCCCCGCCGTGGGCTCCTTGAGGCCCATGATGGTGCGGAGCGTCGTCGTCTTGCCGGCCGCGTTGGCGCCAACAAGCGAGATCACCTCGCCTTTGCCGACCTTTAGCGAGACTCCACGCAGCACCGGCCGCTTGCCGTATTGCGCGCTGACGCCCTCGAGCTCAAGCATGGCGCCGTCCCAAATAGGCTTCTACCACGGCAGCATCCTTGAGGACCGCGTCGGGCGGGCCTTCCGCGATCTTGCTGCCGTGATGCATGGCAATCGCACGGTCGGCCAGGCGCCCGAGGAAGCCCACCTTATGGTCGATGATGCAGAGAGTTGTGCCGTGAGCGCGCAGGTTGCGCAGCACGGCGTCGAGATTCGCGATCTCGTCCTGGCCAAGCCCCGTCGCCGGCTCGTCGAGAAGAAGAAGTTGGGGCTCGCACATAAGCGCCATGGCAACGCCCAGCATCTTCTCGTTGCCGTAGGAGAGGCTGGCGGCCGGCTCGTCGGCAAGCGCCGTGAGCCGGCAAAGCACCAAGACACGCTCGACCTGCTGCCTCAGCGTCTTGTCGTGACGCGCTGGATGCAGCAGGGTCATCACGCGCCGCAGGCTCAGCTCGCGCTTGAGCTTGAGATGAGCCGCGATCAGCACATGCTCGGCGACGCTGAGCTCCGCGAAGAGCTGCGGATTCTGAAAGGTCTTCACGATGCCCAAGGCGGCAATCTCATGGGGCTTGGTGCCGTTGAGCGCCCGATCCTTCCAGATCAGCCGGCCGCCCGTCGGTCGATAGATGCCGGCGATGAGATTAAGAAGCGTCGTCTTGCCCGAGCCGTTCGGTCCGAACACGCCGACGATCTCCTCGCGCGCGATCGAGAAGGAAACGCCGGCGACGGCCGTCAGCCCGCCGAAGCGCTTGGTGAGGGCGTCGACTTCAAAGAACACGGCGCCGCCTTAGAAGCGTTCCGAGGATGCCGCGCGGCATCAGGAGGATCGTGAGGATCAGGATCAGGCCGTAGACGAGGATGCGGAGTTCGGCACCGATATTTATCAGATGGGGAAGCGCTGTGAGGATCAGCGCGCCGATGATGGGGCCGGTTACCGATTCACGGCCGCCCAAAAGCGCCATCGCGACGATGGCGAGGGACTGGTCGATGGCGAGATAGTTGGGCTCGATATAGCTGAGATAGAAGGCGTAGAAGGCTCCCGCCACGGCGGCGCCGGCATTGCCGACGAGAAAGGACACGAGCTTGTAGCGGAAGACGTTGATCCCAAGAGTATCGGCGAGCTCGTCATTGAGCCGGATTGCCGCGAAGCAGCGCCCCATCCAAGAGCGCACGACGCGCGTGCAGACGAGGACCGTGATGATGAGGGCAACCAGGCTCAGATAGTACCACATCCCGGTGCTTTCGACGGGCACGATCCCCCCAGGCAGCCAGAGCGTGGGCTTGGCGGTCAGGTTGATGCCGAGAGAGCCGTTGGTGAAGCTGTTCCAGTTGAGGATGATGAGCCGCGCCATCTCGGAGAAGGCCAAGGTCACGATCGCGAAATAGAACTCCTTCAGCCTGAATCGGAAGCAGATGGTGCCGACGATGAGCGACAGTGCCGTTACAACCAGTACGGCAATCACCAGTCCGATCCAGAACGAGACGCCGAGATGCGCCATCGAGAGATCGGTTGCATAAGCGCCAATGCCGAAGGCCGCCGCGTGGAACAGGGAGAGTTGGCCCGTATAGCCGAAGATGAGGTTGAAGCTGACGGCGAGGATGCCGAGGATGAAGGTGAAGACGAGAATGGTCAGCACGACGTCGTTATGCAGCACGAGCGGCACGAAGAAGAGTGGAAGCCAGAGCAGTGCCGCCTTCATCGCCCGGCTCCGAATAGCCCGGATGGGCGAAGCAGCAGGATCAGCACGAGGAACACGAGCCCGTAGGCGTCGCGATAGGCCTGGGGGAAGAAGAGCGAGCCGACCGCCTCGGTAACCCCCAGCACGACGCCGCCGACGAGCGACCCCATCACGCTGCCGATCCCCGCCAATATCGCCGCCTCGACGCCTTTGAGGATGTAGACGCTGCCCATCGACACTTCGAGGGAGTAGAGGCTCGCATAGAGCGCCCCGCCCAGCCCGGCGAGGGCGGTCGAGTAGACGACCACACCCGTCTGAAGGAGACGGGTGCGCACGCCCATCAGGGTCGCGGCCTCGGGAGCCTGGGCATAGGCATAGGCTGCGCGCCCTGCCCAGGTGCGGGTGAGGGCCGCATAGGTGGCGAGGATTACGCCGAGGAGGATGAGAAAGACCAGGCCCTTCATCTTCGGCACGATGAACCAGCCGAAATTGAGCACGCCCGGCAAGACGTAGTGCATGTTCTTCGGCGTCGTTGTCCACGCCAGCAGCAACAGGCTCTGAATCACCGAGATGAGCCCGATCGAGACGATGAGCCCGTTGATCAGGTTGTTGCGGGTGAAGCGAAAGAGCGTCTGGTCGGCGGCGAGCCCGATAAGTGCCGTGATCGCCACCGCCAAGGGCACCGCCAGGGGATAGGCGATCCCCAAGCCGTCGGTGAGAAACCATCCGAGATAGGCACCGATCGCCATGAAGGCGCCAAGGGCGAAATTGACGATCCCGGTAATCCCAAAGGTGAGGGTGACACCGAGGGCAACGATGCCGTAGAGCGTGCCGATGATGATGCCGTTCAGCAGCTGTCCGACGATAAGCTGAAGCACGGCTTACTTTGGCGCGATATGGGTGACTTCGATCTTTCCGCCCTTCTTGATATCGACCACGTCGAAGTTGAACACTTCCTCTCCAGTGGCGTCGTAGCGGATATTCCATAGGCCGTTATAGGTGAAGGAGAGAAGGGCTTCCTTCACTTTGGCGACGTCGTCGACGGTTCCCGCCCGCTTCATCGCCTCGACCAGCATGAAGACGTGGTCATAGCAGGACGACGAGCAAAGGGGCGCCTGATCATAGGGGAAATCGGTCTTGTAGAACGCCTTGTAGTCGGCCACGAACTTCTTGACCTTTGGCTCGGTGTTCTGGGCTTCCTCGAAGTATTTCGGGATGTAGATGATGTAGTCGTCAAGGTAGTCCTTGTTCTTGAGGCCCGGCCCGAGGGAGCCGCGCACCAGCCAGAAGCGCGTCAGGCCAAGCTCCGTCGCCTGATGCACGATGTCATAGAGCACGGCGTCGGAATAGCCGGGAAAGACGTAATCGGGCTTGTTCGCGGCGATCTTGGCAAGCACGCTCGAGAAGTCGGTCGTACCCGGCTCGAACCATTCCTCCTCGAAGACAATGCCGGCGTCTTTGAAGAGCGGGGCATAGATGTCGCGCGCGACGTGGCCGAAGGCATCGTTCTGCATCAGCATCGCCACTTTCTTGGCGCCGCGCTGCTTGAGATTGGCGACCATCAGGGAGCCGAAACCGGAAGCGCCCGCGTCCCAGTTCCAGGTGCGGATGGCGAAATCGTGCTTGGGCTTGCCGAGATCGAAATGGATCGCGGTCGCCCCTCCCATCAGGAGGAACTTGCCGTCGAACCCCGTCGCATAGGGCTCGATTCCCTTGTAGACGTTGGTGAGGAACGGCCCGAATACGAAGCGGACATGCTCCTGCTCGAGCATCTTCTTGAGCTCGATGAGCGCCTGCTGCGGGTTGCCCTGGGTATCCGGGTTCAGCAGCGCCAGCTTGTATGTCTTGCCGGCGACCTCGAAGCCGCCGGCCTTGTTGATCTCGTCGACGGCCATGCGCATGCCCTGGGACGACATCCAGCCATAGGTGTTGAGCGCGCCGGTCTGGGCCTCGATCTCGCCGATCTTGACGATCTCCTGCGCCGCGACGGGCGTCGCCGCCGCCGTGACCAGAAACAGCGCCGCCGCGAATGCGCCCGCGCAGAGCCGATCGATGTGGTGTCGACAGTTCCGCATGGCCTCCCCCTGCTGACGTTTCTAGTGTTATCTTACTGATATCTCAGCGCAACGGTAGCACGGCGTCTCGGGGATGGCAAGGTGGCAGGCCGCATGGCAGCACGCGCGCCGAAGCGCGCGATCAGTCCGCCTTATCGTCGACGCCGAGTGCGGCGGCGCGCGCGAGGAGGCGCTTGGCATTGCGATAGAATGGCACCTCGATCAGGCGGTCGCCGAGGCGCGCGCGATCCTCGCCGCGGGCGCGCGCGGCCTCGAAGGCGGCGACCACGGCGCGCGCCTCGCGGATCTCGTCACGGCCCGGCGTCATTACCTGGTTGATGATCGCGATTTGGCTCGGGTCGACGGCGCTCTTCGCGGCATAGCCCCAGCGCCGGGCGGCGCGCGCCTCGGCTTCGCATCCGGGAAGATCGGTGAAGGTATAGGGGCAGTCGACCGAGAGAACCCCGGCCGCCACGCATTCGACATGGAGACGCTGGCGGACATAGGCGAGCTCGACCGCGTCCTTGCTGCGTATCGCTCCCAGGTCGGCGGCCATGTCCTCCGTCGAGCCGAGCACGCCCGTCACGCGCGGGCTTGCCGTCGCAATCGCATAGGCTTGGATGACGCCGCGCGCCGATTCGATATTGGGTGCGAGCTCGGTGGCGCCGGGCGGAATGCCGAGGGCACGCTCCAGCCGCTCCACCTCCTCGGCGAGAGCGACGATCTGCCGGGGAGTTGCGACTTTCGGCAGGAGCACGACATCTGGCCGGCCGCGCATAACCGCGACAAGATCTTCGCGGCCATCGCCTTCCAGCGGATTGACGCGCACAGCCGCGACGGCACCGGCCGCGCGCCAGGCGGCGTAGATCTCGCCCGCTATGGACCGCGCTTCGGGACGCCGATTGGGCGGGGTAAAGTCTTCCAGCTCCTGGATGAGGACATCCGCGCCAGACTTGGCGGCGGCGAGGAGGGACTTACGCTCGGCGCCGGGGACGAAAAGCCACGATCGCCGAAGCGCCGGCACCCGCCGCGCCGAGGCGGGAAGGGGCGATGTCGCAGTTGCTGTCACGCTCCGATCTCCCCCTCTCGCTCTACCGTGGCAGCAGGCTCCGTCAACGCGAGATTAGCGCAAGAATGGGGCCGGCGTCTCATTGCCGCCCGAGCATCTCACGAAAGCGCTCGGCTTCCTCCGGCTTCATGCGATAGCAATGCTCCTCTGCAGGAAAACGGTGCGTGCGGACATCCTCGGCGTAAGCCGCGAAGGCCCTCGTCGCGACCTCGGCGATATTGCCATAGCGCTTTGCGAATTTCGGCTTGAAGTTGTCGAAGGCGCCGAGGAGATCGGCACCCAGCAGCAATTGACCGCATCCGGCGCCACCGGCACCGATCGAGAAGGTGAAGATGTCGACGGCGGCGTCAACGGCAGCGCCAACCTCCGGTGGAACGGCTTCGATCTCCAGCCCGATGGCGCCGGCCTCCTGGATCGCGCGCGCATCGTCGACGATTCTCATCGCCTCCTCGGCGGTGCGCCCTTGCAGCTTGAAGCCGCCATAGCTGTGCACGAAATGGGGACACATGCCAACATGGCTCATCACCGGCACGCCGGCATCCGCGACGGCCTTGATGATCGCGAACTTCTCGCGACCACCTTGCATCTTTACCGCATCGACACCGCTTTCCTTCATCAGGCGCAGCGCGTTCGTCACGGCGAGCTCCGGGGTGGCGTAGGATCCGTAGGGCATCGCCACGAGGCTCATGGTATGGGGTGCGCCGCGAATGACGGCTTTGGTGTGCTCGATCATTTGATCGATGGTCATCGCCAAGGTGTTGGGATGGCCATAGGTGATCATGGCCAAGCTGTCGCCAATAGCGACGATATCCACGCCGCCCCGCTCCGCCCATTGCGCCATGATGTAGTCGGTGATCGAGGCCATGACGACCCGCTCGCCGGCCCGTTTCTTCTTCCTGAGATCGGGAATCGTTAATCGCTGACGCTCGCTCATTCGGCTCCCCTCTTGCTCTTCCGCGGCATTTCCCAATTGAGTCAGCGTCGCCGTCGTCACGCCGGAGCGATCGGATGCGGGCTTTGGGCCTATGGCGACGTCAAGACCCGCGCGCCGCCAAGGCCTTAGGGTCGTTATAGCTTTCGATCTCCGTGCCGCGATAAAGAATGCGCGCGTTCCGTTCGGTGATCTTCTTATGGAGAGCGACGAAGGCCGGGTCGAGATCGGAAGTCGGCTGCGGCTCGTGCTCGAAATGGTGGAAGCGATCCGTGCCCCGCACCAGTGTGGCGCTGTCCTCGCCGGCGATCTGGCGGACCGAGGTTGGAATGTAGCGAATGGCAAAGCCGATCCGCCGGTCGGACGACGGGTTGGGCGGCGAGCCGTGCACCAGGCGCACATGGTGCAGGGACATCTCCCCGGGCCGCAGCGTGATCACCCGGCGCTTGGCATTGTCCACCTCGACCATGACCTCCTGGCCGCGCGTGAGGAGATTATTTTTGGCGAAAGTATCTCGATGGGGAATCTGGTCGAATTTGTGGCTGCCGGGGATGTATTCCATGGCGCCGTTCGCCTCGTTGGCCTCGGTGAAGGCGACCCAGGCGGTCACCACATCCGGCCGGTCCAGGCCCCAATAAGTCGAATCCTGATGCCAGGACACGAAGGCGGGATTGCGGGCCTCTTTGATGAAGAAATTGGTGGTCCAGCACAGAAGATCGCCGCCATAGAGATCCTCCACCGCATCGAGGATGTCGCTGCGCCGCACGAGTTCGCCGAGCCAGGCGAAGAGCAGATGGGATTTGTGGCGAAGATCGCCGTTGAGCGGGCCGCCCGTGCGCTGCTCGAACTCCTCGAGGCGCTGGCGATAGAGGCCTGCCTCGGCCTCGGACATGACACGAATGGGAAAGACGCAGCCCTCTTCGCGGTATTGCTCGATCTGTGCCTGGCTGAGACGTTTCGGCATGGCTCCTCCCAATCTTACGGCGCGCCGGCGCCCCCGGCGTTTCCGATTTCCGGCCTTGCTTGCCTCGCGGCAGCCGGGATGATAGCGTACGCGATCCGCTAAGATATCACTAAGATAACAGCGAGCGAAATGAAAACGGGAGAGGCCATGCCGCGATGCCATCGATATGGTTGGGGGTGCCGTCCCGCGTGGGCGGCGCTCCTCACAAGCATGATTGCCTGCGCCGGACTGCTTCCGGCTCGGGCCCAGGATATCGTCAAAATCGGCGAGATCGAGGCGCAGACTGGACCGTTAACAACCTATGGCTGGATGTCGTCGCAAGGCGTCCGCATGGCCGTCGACGAGATCAACAAGGCGGGGGGCTTCGAGGTCGCCGGCAAGACGTACAAGCTGGCCCTCTATAATCCCGACACCCAGGGCAATCCGCAGCAAGGCCTGATCGAGTTCAAGAAGCTGCTGGAGCAGGAGCACGTCAAATATGTCTTCGGGCCCTTCCTCACCAATGTCTACAAGGGCATCGAGGCCTATGCCAATGCCCATGACGGGCAGTTCCTCATGATGGGTGGCGGTACCGGCATCCATTTCGATCTGGGCAAGCCGCAGCACAGTTATCTCATCCGCACCTGGAATTGGGACGGCGGTCCCAGCGGCTTCGGCTCGCTCATGGTCGATTACCTGAAGCAGCACGGGGTCAAGAAGGTCGCCATGCTGATGCAGAACGATTCCGCCGGCCACGTCGCGCGCGACGTCTACGCGCCTATCTTCAAGGACGCGGGAATCTCGCTATTGGAGGAGTGGTTCGAGCCCGGGACCACGGATTTCTCGAGCACGCTAGCCAAGATCGCGGCATGGAAGCCGGATTATCTCTTCCCCGGCTACACGGATGCGGTGCTCTACGATATCGTGCGGCAGGCGACGGAGATCGGGATCACGCGCTTTTGGCTCATCCGCGGCTCGCTCGGACCCGGCATCAAGAACGAGGCTGCGCTCGACGACTATATCGTCTACATCCCGAAATATTTCGAGGAGGCGCAGAAAACCGAGCCCAAGGTCGCCAAATTCATCGAGGATTACAAGAAGTTCTATAAGACGAGCGACTTCCCTTACGATCAGGCGCCGCTCTGCTCCTCCTCCTGCTACGACCACGTCTTCATGCTCGTCGACGCCATGAAGCGGGCCGGCACGGTCGACGACGTCGCCAAGGTGAAGCAAGCCTTGCTGTCGATGACCTATTCGGGCCTCTGGACCATCCGCTTCGACAAGACCGGCGAGGAGGTCTTTAATTTCGATATCGTCGACCTTCAGAAGGGCGGCAAGATCACCGTCACCCATGTGACGCCGAAGTGAGCGCGTCGCAGCCCTTGCCCGACCCGGACGCTCGAGCGAGGAAATGAATTGAGCACTGGATCGATCATCGATGTCCGGGGACGCCAGGTGCTCGATTCCCGCGGCCGCCCCACCATCGAGGCCGAGATTCGCGTCGCCGGTGGTGCCATTGGCCGTGCCGTGGTGCCCTCGGGCGCCTCGACGGGGCGGCACGAGGCTCACGAGCTGCGAGACGACGATGCAAGTGTTTACGAAGGGCGCGGCGTGCTGCGGGCGGTGGCTCATATCAACGGCGAGATCGCTTCCGCTCTCCGTGGGATGGATGCGCGGGAGCAGAGCGCAATCGATAGCCGTTTGCGCGAAATCGACGGCACCCCAGACCTTCGGCGCCTCGGTGCCAATGCAATCCTGGGAGCCTCGCTCGCCGCCTGCCGGGCGGCTGCGGCCCAGGAAGGCCGGCCCGTCTATCGGCGTATCGCCGAGCTTTGCGGTGTGGCAGCGCCGATCCTGCCGCTCCCCATGGTCAACATTCTGAGCGGCGGGGCTCATGCGCGCCGCGGGATGGACTTGCAGGATTTCCTGGTGATTCCTCTGGCGGCCACGACCTATGCCGAAGCGCTCGAGATGGTCGTCGCCGTGAGAGCCGCCGCGGATGTGGTGGCAACCCGGCGCGGCCTCACCAGCCTGCTCGCCGACGAGGGCGGCCTCAGCCCCGGCTTTCCGACGAGCGACCAGGCCCTTGATCTCATGATCGAGGTCATCGAACAGGCCGGCTTCCGACCCGGCGACGACGTCGCCATTGCGCTCGATTGTGCCGCGAGCGAGCTCTGCGCGCAGGCCGGACTTTACCGCTTTTCGCGCGAAGGCGTCGAGCGGACGACGGATGAAATGATCGAAATGGTCGGGCGCCTCGTCGCTCGCTATCCCATCCTCTCCATCGAGGACCCGCTTGATCAAGAGGACTGGGAAGGCTGGCGCCGACTCACGGCGCGGTTCGGGCGGAGACAGATCGTCGGCGACGATCTGTTCACGACCGATCCCGGGCGGATCGCGCATGGGATCGAGCTTGGCACCGCCAATAGCGTGCTGATCAAGGTCAATCAGATCGGCACGTTGAGCGGCGCCCTCGCGGCTTTGCGGCTGGCGCGGGACGCCGGCTATGGGCTCGTCGTCTCGGCGCGCTCCGGCGAGACGGAAGATCCTTTCATCGCCGATCTCGCCGTGGGAACAGCCAGCGGGCAGATCAAGATCGGCTCCGTCCGGTCCTCCGAGCGGCTGAGCAAATATAACCAGCTCCTCCGCATCGAGGAGGAGGTGGGCCACTACGCGGGCGCCTCGGCGCTCATGGTCCATACGCGCGCCTCGGCGACGGCGTGATCGCGTGCATCGGCATCATGCCCAGGCGCGGTGACGCCTGACCGAGCGATGAGCGAGCTGCCGCCCGAGCTCCTGCCTCTGCTGCGCCGCGCGGGCCTACTCGCACCGGGCGAGGCGTTGCATGCCACGGCGCTCGCGGGGGGCGTCGCTTCGGATATCTGGCGCCTCGATCTCGCCGGGGGAGCAATCTGCGTCAAGCGCGCTTTGCCGAAGCTCAAAGTGGAAGCGGAGTGGCGAGCCCCTGTGGAGCGCAACGCTTACGAGGTCGCCTGGCTGCAACTCGCGGGTCGCATTGCTCCTGGGGCGGTGCCCAAAGTCCTCGCGCACGATTCCGCCGCCGGGCTGTTTGTGATGGAATTTCTCGACCCGGCGCTTTATCCGGTGTGGAAATCGGAATTGCGCGAAGGCAGAGTCGATCTCGCGGCGGCGCGCGAGGTCGGCGCTCGGCTCGCGCGGATCCATGCGGGCACGGCCGGGGATGCGGCAGTCGCGGAAAGCTTTCGAAGCGACGAAATCTTCTATGCGATCCGGCTGGAGCCCTATCTCGAAGCAGCGGCTCGCGCGCATCGTACGCTGGCCGATCCCCTGCGCCGGCTGCTGTGCGTCACGGCCGCCACACGCCGCGCCCTCGTCCATGGGGATGTGAGCCCGAAGAATATTCTTCTCGGGCCACGCGGACCCATCTTCCTCGACGCGGAATGCGCCTGGTATGGCGATCCGGCTTTCGATCTCGCCTTCTGTCTCAACCATCTCTTGCTGAAATGCTTGTTGACGCCGCCCGCCACAACGGCGTTCCTGCGGGCTTTCGAGGTCCTGGTGGATGCCTATCTTGCGGGAGTCTCGTGGGAATCCCCGCCCGAGCTCGAAGCGCGAGCGGCGCATCTTCTGCCCGGACTGTTCCTGGCGCGGGTCGACGGGAAGTCGCCCGTCGAATATCTTGTCGACGAGCGCGACAAGGCGAAAGTGCGGAGGGTTGCCGGCCGGTTTCTCCGCACACCGGTCGAGACGTTGCGCGAGATCGCGCGCATCTGGGCGACTGAAGCCGCGTGAACATGTCTCGACGCAGATAATCGCGGGCCTATCCTCCGGAGCTGCCGGCGCGGCTTGGGCTCAGCCGCGGACAGGCTATGGATGCCTTCCGCAACATCCACCGATGCGCAGGACATCAGCGCCCAATATCAGGACCTCGAGCTCGGCCTCGTCGAGCGCGGGTATCCGCCATAGCGAAGCAGCGTCCTGCAATCCCAGCCTAAGGGCGCGCTAGCCGCCCGGCTCCGGGAGCAACTGCGGCAAGGGATAGCCGACGCTGTGCTTCACTTGCTTGATGGTCACATAGCTGAAGTATCGTTCGATGCCGAGATCCTGCTCGAGGAGGCCCTCGATGATCAGCTGATAGTCGAGGATGTCCCGGGCGATGAACTGGGCGAGGTAATCATAGCCGCCCGTGACCAGAAAGCAGTTCTGGATTTGCGGAATGCGCGCGATTTCGCGCTCAAACCGCAGAAAATCCTCGCGACGATGATTGCGCAGGGTTATTTCAGTAAAGACAATAAGGTTTGCGCACAAGCGATCGATGTCGAGAAGCGCATGGTAGCTGCGGATATAGCCCGCGGCCTCCATGCGCTTCACGCGCTGCATGCAAGGCGTCGCCGACAGACCTACGGTCTCCGCCAGCTCAATATTCGTGATGCGGCCGGACGCCTGCAAAGTCGCGAGAATCTTCACGTCCAATCGGTCAAGCTTTTGCGCCTTGGTATTGCCGCGTTTCATTGCCTCCCCCTCTAGCATGTGAGCTTTCGGGGCGTGCCGTAGCTCTGCGCATTCGCAAACCCCTCTTATACCGCCTCGCCGCGCAGATGCGCCTGGTGCAAGGCGACGAACTCGGCCATGCTGGGAACCTCCAGATCCGGGCGTGCCTCGTTGTTGTCTGCGGCGGGTGCCGGGGTAGCACCCCACCCACCGACCTCCTTGCGGCGATTGATCCACAGCGTGGCGAGGCCGAGCCGGCGCGCGGGCACGACATCATGGAAGATGCTCTGGGCGGTGTGAAGGATTTGGTTCTTTGCGGCCCCGAGCGTGCGCTCGATCTCCGCCAGCGCAAATTGGAAATTGCGGAGGTTGGGCTTGTATGAGCCAACGTCTTGCGCCGTGATGATTCGGTCAAACTCGACGCCCAGCTGCTCATTGCTGCGCGCAAAGGACGCGCGGTCGACGTTCGAGATAATGCAGAGCTTGTAATAGCGCTTCAAATATCGAAGCGCGGTCGCGCTATCGGCAAATGCCGGCCAGCGCCCGACGGATTGGCCGAATGATGCGGCTTCGTCTGCGCTGATCGGAACGCCCCAGCGCTTCGCTAATCGTCTCTGCGTTTCCTCCAGAATCTTCGGATAGAGCCGATCCGGCGTCTCCGCCTCGCATGCCGCCTCGGTCGAGCCGAATGCTTCCAGAATCGCCTCATCGCTCAGGTCGCCGCGGCCGTGCCGGGACACCCAGGGCCGCAGCTCGGCGAGAATTCCGCGCTCCCAGTCGATCAGCGTGCCATAGCAGTCGAACGTGAGCGTTGTGAACTCGGTGACGCGTTTCATGACGGCTCCTGCGAATGTTTGCTATAGGACCGAGGGACTCGCCCAAGGCGGCCGAGGCAGCCGCCTCACAAGGTGATAGTACCGCCATAGCACTGCGAAGAAACGCTGAAGTGTCGTTGGGAACTGGCCAAACTCTCTATTCCAGCTGGGGTCTATAGCTATTTCCACCTCAACTCGTTGGTCACGCGGTCGCCTGGGAAGAATGCATGGCGAAGCATCGCGTTTCAGCGAATTCGCGCAGAAATCGGCGCCAGATTGGTGACTCCCCCTCGATCAGGCCAGGTAGCCTTTCCAACCGGAATGGGATGAAGCGAGCCGACAGCGACAATCCAGGGCGTCGGGCGCGGGGAGGCATGGAGGGGCCCCGGCCGCAACGATCCGCCATTGTCGCTGCAGTCTCAAAGCCGGTGACAGGAGATGGAAATTGGAAAGGCAGATGAATGCGCTTGGCAGCCAAACTGACGAGCTGGCAGTCGCCCGCGCTTCGCAGGTCGCGCGGGGATTGCTCACCGCGCATCCGATCTTCATCGAGCGGGCCGAAGGCGCCCGTGTGTGGGATGTCGATGGGAACCGCTATCTCGATTTCGCTGCCGGCATCGGCGTGCTGAACGTGGGCCATAACCACCCGCATATTGTTGCCGCCGTAAAGCGGCAGCTCGAGGCGGTAAGCCATATGTGCTTCCAGGTGGCCGGCTACGAGCCCTATGTGGCGTTGGCGGCGCGCCTCAACCGGATCATCGGCCGCGGCGAGGACTATCGGAGCGTCTTTCTCACGACCGGCGCCGAGGCGATCGAGAACGCCGTCAAGATCGCCCGCGCCTACACGAACCGGCCGGGCGTCATCGCATTCCGCGGCGGCTTTCACGGCCGCACCTTGCTCGGCGTCACGCTGACGGGTTTCGCCCAGCCCTATCGCCAGAATTTCGGGCCGTTTGCTCCCGAAATCTATCATGCGCCGTTCCCCGATACCTATCGAGGCTGGACGGCGGCATCGTCTCTCGCCGCGCTTGACGAGCTATTTGCGACGGAAATCGCGCCGGACAGAGTCGCGGCGGTCATTATCGAGCCCGTGCAAGGCGACGGCGGCTTCAATCCGGCGCCCGCCGATTTCATGCAGGCGCTTCGCGACCTGACCAGTCGCCACGGAATCGTCCTTATCGTGGATGAGATCCAGACCGGTTTTGGGCGAACGGGCAAGATGTTCGGCTTTGATCATTTCAATATTCGCCCCGATCTCGTGACGATCGCCAAGAGTCTCGCGGGCGGCCTGCCGCTATCCGCCGTCGTGGGCCGGGTCGATATCATGAATGCGCCAGCACCCGGCGGCCTGGGCGGGACCTATGGCGGGAATGCGCTTGCTTGTGCCGCCGCTGGCGCCGTGCTCGACTTGTTCGAGGGCGGTGAACTCGTCGCGCAAGCGGTGCGCCGAGGCGAGCAGCTTCGCGATGGCCTCGTGGAGCTTCAGCGGAAGTATTCTGCGATCGGCGACGTGCGCGGCCTCGGCTTCATGCTCGCGGCGGAATTTGTTGTCGACCGGTGGACAAAGATGCCTGATCCGCAGTTTGCCGATGCCGTCATGAGCAATGCGCGAGAGCGCGGCTTACTCGTCATAAAGTGCGGGGTACATCGCAACATCGTTCGCTTTCTCGGGCCTCTCGTCGCAACGGAACGCGATGTCGCCGAGGCGCTCCGCATCTTCGACGCCGCGATCGCAAGCAGCGTAACGAGCAGGAAGCCTGGCTCGGGAAACGTGGCCGAATAGGCCGGTGAGGGGATGGGCATGGAGCATTTCGATTTCGCCGTGATCGGTGGTGGTGCCGCGGGCATTTCGGTCGCCTATGAGCTGTCGAAGGCGGCGAACGTCGCATTAATCGAGCAAGAGGCCGCTTGGGGCTACCACAGCACGAGCCGCTCGGCTGCGGTGATATCGGAAAACTACGGCCCATTGGGCTGGCAAGCGCTCGTGTCCGCCAGCCGCCGCTTCTTCGAAGCGCCGCCGCCCGGCTTCTCCGAGCATCCCCTTCTGCACCCAATCGGCGCCCTCTATTTCGCGACGCGGGAAGAGGAGCCGGAATTGCGCGAATCCGCGAAGGAGCTAACGAAGCGTCGGGTTGAGCATCGGCTCCTGCCCGCCGCCGATGCCGGAGCTCTTTGCCCCGTCGTCAAAACGGGCGAGTTCTCGCTCGCGCTCTTCGAGCCGGGCTGCGCAGACATCGATGCGAACGCCCTCCTGCAAGGCTATCTCAAGCTCGCCAAGGTCAATGGAACCAAGGCATTTCTGTCCGCGGAGGCGATCTCGCTGGAGCGCCGACATAGCTCCTGGCGTCTTGCCGTCGGCGATGTGGAACTTAGCGCGGGCTCCGTTGTCAACGCGGCGGGAGCCTGGGCTGACGATCTGGCCGCGAGGGCCGGCGTGCAGCCCAAAGGGCTGCAGCCCTATCGCCGGACCGCGATTACCTTTGATCCGCCACCGGGATCCAACGTGCGCGCGTGGCCCATGACTTTTGACGTCGCCGAGACCTGGTACTTCAAGCCCGAATCCGGTCGGGTCATGGTCTCCCCCGTAGACAAGACGCCCGCCGCTCCCTGCGATGCGGCGCCAGAGGAATTGGACATCGCCATAGCCGTCGACCGTATCGAGCGGGCGACCACGATGAAAGTCGACCGCATCCATAGCAAATGGGCGGGGCTTCGCACCTTCGCGCCGGACGAGCAGCCCGTCATCGGGCCGGATCCAGATGAGCCGAGCTTTGTTTGGCTGGCTGGCCAGGGTGGCAATGGCGTGATGGGCGCGCCTGCCGCAGCCGAAGTTGCCGCTGCGCTCGCGACGGGCTCGAATGTCCCGGACCGCATCGCGGATTGCGGCGTGAAACTCGAGGCCATTAGCCCGGTGCGGTTCGCGAAAGCCAACAGCTCAAGCCGCGGCGATAGATGAGAGAGGTCTCGTTTCGGAGTCAGCCGCTCATTTGCGGGCATCTGGAGCGCCGTCGAACACAGGCGAGTCGACGGCGCCTCCGCATGGTGGTGCGCTCGTGCCCGGTGCACAGCTGCTGTTGGAAGGGGCGCTTTCTTCGGCGCTGCAGATATTGCGGCCCTCAAGCGGCGAGGCTCGATACGCTGCGCGAAGTTTCCAGGTACCTCTCCATCGTCTCGCAGTACCACTCGACAAATTTAATCACCCCCTGCTCAGTTTCCTGGGAGTAGGGGCCGGGCTGGTAACCCGCCGAGTTGACGCCTTCCTGGTTATGCTCGGTCAGCGCATGGTCCTGAGCATTCGTTTGTACCCACACCTTAGTTAGCTCAT
The DNA here is from genome assembly GCA_035294245.1 of Alphaproteobacteria bacterium. Classification (GTDB taxonomy): domain Bacteria; phylum Pseudomonadota; class Alphaproteobacteria; order JACZXZ01; family JACZXZ01; genus DATGLG01. Next base: position 253,097 of record DATGLG010000004.1, read on the forward strand.
CGAGATTGTAATCTCGTCCTTCCACGGCATCGCGATGAACAATCCAGTAGCACGTCAACAACGTCGATTCGGCATCGAGGGGGAGCACCCGATGGGTTACCCCGTAATCCCCCATCACATGGTTGTTTGTCGCGCTCGGGTAGTGGACCCATCGCATCGCGCCCATGTCTTGTGTCGCTGCGCTCATCGGCCGCGACACAGCGAGGCCTGGTTGGAGGGTCATAGAGGCGTAGCCCTCGCGGAGGGGCATGCGGCCTAACACGAAGTCATCGCCCTCCTTATGTTCATATGGCAGCCCCGCAACACGGCATCGCTTCCAAAAATCGGCGACGGCTTCGGTATCGCCCGGATTGAGCTCGTCTCTTGCCATGACAAACGACTTCAGAAGCTCCGGATGGCTCCCCGGGCAGTGGTAGCACTCCCGCGAGTTCTCCATGAATAGCTTCCAGTTCGCCTTGATATTGATGTGCTGTTTGTACGCGACCTTCGTGTTCGCAAAGTCATGGGGCGCGAGGTATGGCTCGATCGTACGTGCGAATTCCAACTCTGACGGCGCATCTGCGAGGCAGAGGTAAAGCAATCCGCCAATATCCTGAACATGCACACGCTTCAGAGCATTCTTCTCAGGATCGGCATCGAAGGCGGAATGCATCCTTCCCGCATGATAAAGCCTGCCTGACAAATCATACGTCCACTGATGGTACGGGCAGACGAGGTTCCTGCGCACCCGTCCGTGCTCTTCCAAGCAAATCTTGGAGCCGCGGTGGCGACACGTGTTGAAAAAGGCGCGAATTTCTCCATCGTGATCGCGCGCCACCACGATCGAGCTACGTCCGATACTGAGCGTAAGATAGCTGCCCGGCGTCGCGATTTCGGACGACATTCCGGCAAAGATCCAATGCCCGTTGAAAATCCCTCCAAGGTCCAAATTAAATATTCCCGGGCTGTTGTAAAATGGCTGCGGGAGGGAAAAGTATTTTTTTCGAGACCGCAACAGATTGAGTGCCTCATTCCGCACGTCCATTTCGGCATCTCCTCGCTAAGCCGTATGGTGGTTCAACTGGCCAGGACCCATAGGAATGCTGCTCCGATAGCCGTGTAGCAGCTACACTCAATGGGCTGACGAAAGTCACAGATGTCTGAGCATGGCTCACTCAGGTTATAGTCCGCCTATTAGATGCGCGCAGTCGTTAGGCGTAAACTGCCCAAATTCTGATGAAGTCGATGACTTTTTCGCATTGATCGCGAGGAGAGCGTTCATGCTGGCGGCAGGTGGAGTCCGGCGATGAAGGGTCTGCGTACGAAGCTGCCGCCACCGAATTCCATTCTCGCCTTTGAGGCCGCTGCCCGCCATCAGAGCTTCACGCGCGCCGCGCGAGAGCTGAATGTCACGCAGACAGCCGTGAGCAGGCAGATAAAGACGCTGGAGGATCATCTGGGACTGGCGGTGTTTCGGCGCGCTCGCCGCGCGGTTCAGCTCACCAGTGAAGGCAAAAGGCTTCACGAAGCGGTCATGGCCGGGCTCGATCACATCGCCGAAATTATCGCCGAGCTCCAGAAGACGAGAGCTCGCCCGCATCTGACCGTTGCAACGACAGTCGCATTCTCCAGCTTTTGGCTTATTCGACGGATCCCCGATTTTCGCGCGCGATTTCCTGAGATTGAGCTCCGGATCATAACCTCCGATGCCGATCTCGATCTCCTGGCGGAAGAGATCGACGTCGCCGTCAAGTATGGAAATGGAAAATGGCCGGGGTTGTCGGCAACACGACTATTTGCAGCAGAGGTCTTTCCGGTGTGCAGCGCGTCATTGCTCGACGCCATTCCCATTCACACGCCGGCGGATTTGCTGAAAGCTCCATTGCTCGAGCTAGAGGCCTTAGATACGTCGTGGCTCGATTGGGCAGACTGGTTGCGGGAGGTCGGGCTCAGCGCAAAAAGGCTGAGACGGTTGCTCACGTTCAACAACTTGCCCCTGCTGATGCAAGCGGCTGTCGACGGGCAAGGCGTCGCGCTCGGCTGGACACCCTATGTCACAGAGCTGCTTGCGCGCGGCAAGCTCGTGCGCCCGATAGAGACGGTGGTGCGCCCCTCTAACGCTTACTATCTCGTCAGGCCGCTCGGCAGCGAAAACCCGAATTCCGCTATCTTTTCCGACTGGATTAGCGAGCAGGCCACATCCCTCGAGGAGGCCGGTTTCGGCTAACGCCATTCTACGATGTCATGTCGTCGCAGCCGAACGTCGATGCGCGCGAAATTTGCCGTAGCAAGATGAAGCTCGCGATGGCCGTCGGCATCTGGCGGCCCTATGTCGTCCACGCCATGACACCAGGACAGTTCGAGCAGACCGCCCACGATTGCGGAATTCCGTCGGCCGTGGTGCCGCTGACGTGGTGTCCTAGAACTGCTGATCCTCGGTCATAGCGCTACCCGAGGGTCCAGCGACGAACGCGCACTCTGCTGCGCCGCCCCTTGACCGTCACCTCCTCAACGGCGCCGAAGCCGCGCGCCGCTTGCGGCAGATCGTCGAGGAGCGAGGCCTCGGCGACGATCTGGCCCTCGCCGGCGATATCGCAGAGCCGCGCCGCGATGTTCACCGCATCGCCAATCACCGTGAAGTCCTTGCGCTCGTTCGAGCCGATCACCGTGGCGATCACGGCGCCGTCATACAACCCGATGCCGATCCCGCGCGGCAGGTTGAGCCCAGCGAGCCGCCGGAGAATCACCTGCGCAGCGGCCACCGCGCGCGCCTTCCGCTCGGTGCCGTCGAAGCGGGCCAGAGCGCCGTCGCCGAGCAACTTATCGATATCGCCGCCATGCTCGCGAACGGACGAGGTGATGCAATCGGTGACCCTGCCGAGGAACCCCACCACCGTCTCCGGCTCGACGAGCTCCGCGAAGCTGCTGAAGCCGCGCACGTCGGCGTAAAGGAGCGTGCATTGGCTCCGCCTCGCCATTGCCGCCCCGGAGTCCGCGGCTTGGCCTGCGGCGGCCACGGTTCCGCGCGAGACGAAGGCCTCCAATTGGCGACGGATCGCCACGAGCGTTTGCGTCCGGGCGTCGATGTGCAGCTGCGCGCGGTTGACGAGTATGCAGAGCGCGCCGATCAGCGCGATGAGTAGTAGGGCGGGAGCGGCGGCGGGGGTGAGAAGGTTCTGCCAGATCACGCGATCGAGATAGCCCGTCGGTTCGTCGATCTCGACCACGGCCTCGACGGCGCCGTGACGGCCGACGAGCGGCACGAACATGCGATACGCGGCGGCGCCGTAATCGTCGGTGCCCTCGACGAGGATGGGCTCCTTGTCGTCATAGACTTCGGTGACGATCCGGGCCTCCACAATGCGTCCGATGCGGCTTGGCATGGCGTCGAAGAGGACGAGCCCGCTCGCCGCGTAGATCTTGATCCGGCCTGCCTTGAGCTCGCGGGTCTCTTCTTTAACCGTCTGCGCCAGCTTGCGTCCCTGGGCTGTCGCGTAGAAATCCGTGACCGAGGGTGCCGAGAGCAGCAGGTGCCATTCGGTCGGCGCGCTCTCGTTGATCGCCGCGCCGAGGGCCGCCGCCCGACGCTGGGCCAGGTCGAGATAGACCTCCTGGATGGCGCTGCGCGTCCCGATCGCGACGGCGACGACGAGCAATATCGAGAAGACGATCAGGCCCAGGACGATCCAGCGCCGGAACCGCGCGCGCAGGGGGAAGGACTTGTCGGCGGCTGTCGCCGTAGGTGCCTTCGCCGCCGGGTTCTCGGGCGACATGCCTGCGGCCCTAAGCGTCAGGCCGGCCGCCGAGCAGGCGGAAGATCACCGGCATGAGGAGGAGGACGAGCGGCATCTGGACGACCAGGCCCGAGATGATGGCGATGGCGAGCGGCTGCTGCATCGCGGCGCCCTGGCCGAGGGCAAGCGCAAGCGGCAGAAGCGCGAGGATGGCCGCCGCCGTTGTCATTACGATCGGCCGCAGGCGGTTGACCCCGGCGTCGAGGATGGCCTGCTCCGGGGCCATGCCCGCGGCGATGAGCTGCCGGTATTCGGAGAAGTAGAAGATCGCGATCTCGGTGACGATGCCGATCACCATGGTCATGCCCATCATCGCCGTGATGTTGAGCTCGACTCCGGTGAGCCACAGCCCGATGAAGACCGCCGTCGTGGCGATCAGCGGCATCGCCAGAATCGCAAGCGCCACGCGGAACCGCTCATAGAGGAAGAGCAGAAGCGCGAAGACGAGAGCGACCGCGGCGACGAACACCACCATGAGGCCTCGAAAGGCGATCTGCTGCTGCCGATAGAGGCCGCCGAGGTCGAAATAGGTATCCTTCGGGATGAGACCGGGCCGAGCGAGCGCCTTCTGAATATCGGCGATGGTGGAGCCGAGATCGCGGCCGCTGATGCGTCCGGTGATGGCGACCATGCGCTTGAGGTCGTCGCGCGTGATCTCGGGCTGGCCGGTGACGATGCGCAACGTTGCGATCCGCTGCAGGGGGAAGAGGTGCCCGTCTGGGGCGCGGAGCTGCAAAGCGGCGATCTTGTCGATGGTGCTGCGCCGATCCCGCCCGAGCCAGACGCGCACGCCGATAAGCTTGACGCCGGATTGGATGCTGTCGGTGACGACGCCCGTCAGCATGGTATCCACCTCATGCGTGACGGTGTCGGGATCGACGCCCTCGAGCGCCGCCTTGTTGCGGTCGACCTCGATATCGAGCGCGTCGCCGGCATAGACGATGCCGTCCTCCACGTCGACGACGCCGGGGATCTTCTTGATGGCCGCGGCCACCTTGGGCGCCGTCGCCAGGAGCTCGCGGGTGTTGTTGCTATAGATCTTGATCTCGATCGGCTGCGGCACCGCGGTCAGGTCGCCGATGAGATCCTCCATGAGAAGCGCCATCTCGAATTCGAGGCCGGGCACCTGGCTCTCGATCTTGCCGCGCACGTCGTCCATCACCGCATCGATGGGCCGTCGCGGCAGGGGCTTCAGGCGGATGAAGAAGTCGCCGTTATTGGCCTCGGAGAGCGTGCCGCCCAAGGCGGCGCCGGTGCGCCGCGAATAGGCGGCGACCTCGGGTGTCGCGCGCAGGATCGCCTCCACCTGCCGCAGCAGCCGATCGGTCTCGCTGAGAGAGGTGCCCGGCGGCGCGTGGTAGTCGAGCACGAAACCGCCCTCGTCCATGTGCGGCATGAAGCCGGTGCCAACGCGGGTATAGGCGAAATACCCGAGAGCGAGGAGAGGCGCCACGCAAAGCAACGCTAGCCAAGGGCGTCGGAGCGCCGCTTCGAGCGCGCCGCGGTAGCGGCGCTGCACGGCGGCAGCTAGACGCCCGCTATCCTCCCGCCTGGCATCCTTCTCGCCGAGGAGATGGTCGGCGATGAGGGGGACGGCGAGCCAAGCGACGAAGAAGGAGATGACCAGAGCGCTCGCCATGGTGAGGGAGAGCGCCTTGAAGAAAGCGCCGGTGACCCCGCTCAGGAAGGCGAGCGGGAGGAAGATGATGATGGTCGAGGCGGAGGAGCCGGTGAGCGGGGGCAGGAACTCGGTGGCGGCGAGCCGCACTCGCTCGTGGCGCTCGCCCTCGCCGCCGCGAAGGCGCCGGATGATGTGCTCGATCATGACGATGGCGTCGTCAACGACGAGGCCGATCGCCGCCGCCATGCCGCCCAAGGTCATGATGTTGAAGCTCATGCCGAAGACATCGAGGACGAGGATCGTGGCGGCTAGCACCGCGGGCACGGCGACGATGGCGACGAGGGTGATCTTGATGCTACGCAGAAAGACGAGGAGCACGACGGCGGCGAGGCCGACGCCGATGAGAATGGCGTCGCGGACGCTGCGCGCCGCGGCGGTGATCAGCTCGCTCTGATCGTACCAGTTTTGGATGGTGATGCCGGGCGGAATCTTGCTCGTGAACTGTGCGAGCTTCGCCCTCACCTCCTGCACGATCTTCACGGTGTTGCCGGCGGGCTGCTGGAAAACCTGGAGCGAGACGGCGTCGCGGCCATTGGCGGTCACGCGGACCCATCGCGGCACCGCGCCGGTCTCGACCTTCGCCACCTCGCCGAGGGTCACGGTGCCGTTGGCGCCGCTGCGGATGACGGTCGTGAGGATGTCGGCGGCGTCATGGAAGCGGGTATCGGAGAGGACGAGGAAGAGCTTGTAGCGGTCCTCGACACGCCCGACCGCCTGGAGAACGTTGGCCGCTGCGAGCGCCTTCACTACGTCGTCCGGGGAGAGGCTATAGGCGGCGAGGCGGGCCGGGAGGAGATCGACGTGATACTCGCGCTCCTGGCCGCCGAGGACGGTTACCCGCGCCACGCCGTCGAGGGAGGAGAGCAGCGGCACGAGCTGGTATTGCGCGAAATCGCGGAGGTCGGCGAGGCTCATCGTGTCCGAGGTCAGGCTGTAGGCGGCGACGGGAAACACTGTCGTGTTCATCCGCCGCACCTCGAAGGACGTTCCCGCCGGGAGGGAGGGCAGCACCTGGTTGATGGCCGCCTCCACCTGCAGGGTGGCCTGAGGCATGTCGGTGCCCCAGGCGAAGTTCGTCGCGAGCTCGGCGCTGCCGCGGCTGGTGGTGGAGCGGACCTCGACGATGCCGGGCACGCCGCGGATGGCCTGCTCGATTGGCCGCGTGATGGCGATGACCATCTGGTCGGCGGGACGGTCGCCGGCATCGACGCTGATGACGACGCGAGGGAAGTCCACCTGGGGGAAGAGGGCCACCGGCAACGAGAGCGCGCTCGCCGCCCCGCCCAGGGTGAGGATCGCCAGGAGGAAGAGGATGGAACGGCGGTGGCTCGCCGTCCATGCGGCGACGCTCATGGCTGCAACCGTATCTTAGCGCCGTCGTCGAGCTCGTAATTCCCGGTGACGACAACAGGGTCGCCCGCAGCGAGCGGACCGGCGATGCCGACGAGGCCGTCGGTCTCGCCCTGAATCGCGACATTGACGCGATGGGCCGTGCCGTCACGCACGACGAAGAGATAATCGCCCTTGTCGTCGTGGAGCACGGCGTTGCGGGGCACCGCCAGAATCTCGCGCCGGCTCAGGGTGATGGTGCCGCTCACCGCCATGCCGAGGACGAGCTGCGTGGAGTCGGCGGGCTCGACCCGGACGATGGCGTTCACCATGCGCGTCGCGGGATCGATCATGGCATGCACGCGCTCGACGGTCCCCTTGAGCGGCGGGTCGGCGGTGAAAGGCGAGGACAAGGCGACGGGCATGCCCGGCTTGACCCGCGCCGCATCCTCCGGCTCGACGCCGAGGGGGACGAGAAGGGCGCTGCCCCGGGCGATGAGGGCGATGGTGGTATTGGCGGCGACGCGGTCGCCGGGATTGACCAGGAGCTTGGCGATGATGCCGTCATAGGGGGCGCGGATTGTCTCCTGATCGGAGCCGGCGCCGAGGCGCTTCTGCGCCTCGAGATTGGCCTCGGCTTGCGTGAGGGCGTTGCGCGCCGCCGCCACCTGGTCCGTCGTCGCGAGCTGCTCCTTGAGGAGGCGCTCGGTGCGGGCGAGGTCATTGCGCGCGAGGGTCAGGGCCGCCTCGGCCTGGACGAATTGGGTATGCGCCGTCGGCGCGGTCTCGAGCTCGAGGAGCGGCGCTCCCGCCGCCACGCGCTCGCCGAGGCGCACCTCGAGGCGATCGACGATGCCGTCATGGGCCGTGACGATGCTGCTCTCGCTATCGGGATCCGCCTGCACCTGGCCGTAGCCGCTCAGGGTCTCGGCGATGACGTGGGTGGCGAGGGGGATCGTCTTGACCAGGACGCTGGGCTCGGCTTCAGCGCCGAGAGCCGTGGTGGGCCAGGCCGCGGCTAGGGCCAAGGCGAGACCGGCGAAAGCGGCGCGCATCCTCATGAGCGGGGCTCCGCCGCCGGCGCTGCGTGGCCGCCCATGGAATCGCCCTCGGGCCAGCCGAGCAAGGTATCGAGGCCGATCCGCGCGCTCCACAGCGCCTGCTCCAGATCGACGCGCTCGATGCGCTTCTGCACCATGCTGTTCTCCAGGTTGAGATAGGAGAGGGTGGCGATATCCTGGTGGCGATAGGCGTGCTCGGCCTCGGCCACCATGCGCGCGAGCTCGGGCATCGCGGCATCGATCTCGGCGATCTGGCGTGCGAGGAGCTCGGTATTCTCGGCGAGCTGATCGACGGCGCCGTAGGTCCGGTCGAGGCGCGCCTGGTATTCCTGCCGAAGCTGCGCGCGGGTGGCGCGCTGCACGGCGATCTCGCCGCGATTGGCGTTGAAGAGGGGCAGGCCGATACCGAGGCTGATGCCCACGGTGTGAACGTCGGTGGTGTCGCTGGCGCGCTGGACGCCGATGCTGAAGGAGGGGAATTGCGCGAGGATGGCCTCGCGCACCATCGCCTCCTGGGCGCGATAGCCGGCCCGGAGCGCCAGGAGGTCGGGGCGCCGCGCCGCGATGCCGCGCATGGCGCGGGCGACGACATCGGGCGCCAAAGCTTGCGGCGCCGACAGGCCGGCGAGCTCCAGCCGCACCGTGGGCTCGATGCCGAGCAGCGCGTCGAGCTCGTGGCGCGTCTGCTCGAGCTGGCGCTCCGCCTGCATGGTCTGGGATTCGAGGTCGAGGAGCGAGGTGAGATCCGGCCCCGTCGTCTCGATGGTGACGCCGCCGTGAGCGAGGGCGGCCGCGGATTCGCGGTAGCGCCGGGCATAGAGCGTGCGCGCCTGACGCAGGAGATCGAGCTTGCGCCGTCCCTCGACGAGCTCGACATAAAGCGTGCGCGCCTGCTGGATCGCCTGCCATTCCTGCCATAGGGTCTCGAGGTCGACCTGCTCGGCGGCGGCTTGCGCCGCGTCCTTTTTTGCGCCGTGCACGACGAGGCTCTGAAGGTCGTATTGCAGGCCGACCGCCCAGCCGAGGGGAACGACGCCGGGCTGGAAATTGGTGGTGGGATCGAGGGTGGCGATGAGTTGCGGATCGGGCAGCAGGCCGGCCGAGAAGGCTTGGGCGCGGGCCACCTTGCGCTTGAGCCGCGTCGCCTTGAGCTCGGGGTTCTCGAGTACGGCGAGGATGGCGATGTCGGTCATGTCGAGGGGGCCGCGCGCGGCGAGAGGATGGGGCGCCAGCTCGGGGGCGGCGGCGCGAACGCGCGCCGCATCAACCTTGGGCAGGCTCGCCGCAAGATCGGGGGCGTCCGGCAGCGACAGGGGGCTATAGCTCTCGCAGCCGGCGAGGCCGGCTGCGGCCAGCGCAGCGGCCAGCGCGATCGGCGCGAACCGACCGGGACGCGGTGCCGCCGCGCCGGCGGAAAGGGGGGCGCCGTTCTCCGCCATCCAGATGCTCCCGTGCCGTTCAACGCCCCCCGCTCGCCCACGAGTCATGGCCGATCGCGGATGACGCGAAGCTCGCCGGTCGATGAAAAATCGGTCATCTTCCCGGCCCTGGATTTCGCGGCCGATTACGGCGATGCTGAGGACGGCGCCGAAGATGACCAATTGTTCATCCGCCGCTCGGCTCGCGGTTAGATGGCGGATGCTAGAGCATGGTCTCATGACATCATGCTCTAGCCTCAGCGAGTGGCGCCGATGCGCGCCGTCGCACGCTCCACGCTCCGCTTTCGGGGGCGCGGCGGATGATCAATCGGTGACCGCCATGACCAATCGGTGACCTGGAGGACGATCCTGCGCCTGCTCGTGATCGAGGACGACGGGGAGATGGCGGGCTATCTCGTCAAGGGCCTGCGCGAGCAGGGCTTTGCCGTCGATCACGCGGATAACGGGCGCGACGGGCTCTTCCTCGCCGCGGGGGAGAATTACGACGCCCTCATTGTCGATCGCATGCTTCCGGGGCTCGACGGGCTCGGCATCATCACGACGATCCGGGCGGCCGGGAAGACGACGCCGGCCCTGATCCTGAGCGCGCTCGGCGAGGTTGACGAGCGCATCCGTGGCCTGCGCGCCGGCGGCGACGACTATCTCGTCAAGCCCTTCGCCTTCGGCGAGCTTCTGGCGCGCATCGACGCCCTGCTCCGGCGCGGCTCACCCGCGGCGAGTCAGACCGTGCTCCGGATCGCCGATCTCGAGATGGATCTCCTCGCGCGCGTCGTGCGCCGCGGCGGACGGGAGATCCCGCTCCAGCCGCGCGAGTTCCGCCTCCTCGAATATCTGATGCGCAACGCCGGCCGCGTCGTCTCGCGCACCATGCTGTTCGAGAGCGTGTGGGATTATCATTTCGATCCGCGCACCAATGTCATCGATGTGCATATCGGGCGGCTGCGGCGCAAGATCGACCGGGAGTTCGAGCGCCCCCTGATCCACACCATCCGCGGCACCGGATACAGCCTCCGTGCGCCCGATTAGCCTTGGCCGCAACACCGCTCTGCGGCTGGCGCTGATCTATATGGGCCTCTTCAGCGCCTCGATCCTCATCCTGATGGCCTTTCTCTATTGGAAGACGGCGGACTACCTGACGAGCCAAGCCGACGACCTTATCAGCGCCGACGTGGAGAGTCTTCGCGAGATCTATGCCCAGGGGAGTCGCGCGGCGCTCGCGGCGGCGATCAAGGATCGGGTCGATGACGATCCGCGCGGCACGTTGCTCTGCCGGCTCGAGGACGGCACCGGCCGGCTTGCGGCGGGCAATCTCGCCGCTTGGCCGGCAGGCGCGCCCAAGGCAGGCTGGATCAGCTTCAAGGGCATCGATACGCGGCCGCCTTATCCGCGGCCGCGCTACGTCCGTGCGCAGATCCTCACGCTCTCCGGCGGGGAGCGCCTTCTCGTCGGGCGCAGCATGGGCGACGCCCGCAGGGTCGAGCGCGTGATCCTCCAGGCGCTGTCCTGGGGTCTGGGCCTGACCCTGGTGCTCGGCGCCTTGGGCGCGCTCCTGACGAGTGCCGGAATGGTGCGACGGCTCGAGGCGATCAATCGCACCTGCCGCGGCATCATCGGCGGCGATCTCACCCATCGCATCGCGCGCAGCGGCAGCGGCGACGATTTCGATGTCCTCGCCGCCAATCTCAACGCCATGCTCGATCGCATCGAGACGCTGATGACGACGGTGAAGGGCGTTTCGGACAGCATCGCCCACGAGCTGCGCACGCCCCTTGCGCGGGTGAAGACACGCCTCGAGATGGCGCGGAACACACCGCCCCCGCCCGCGGATTACGAGGCTTGGATCGACGGCACGATCGGCAGCGTCGACGCTGTCCTCGACACCTTCGAGGCGCTGCTCAAGATTGCGGAGATCGAGGCGGGTGGCGCCAGAAGTAAGTTCGCGCCCGTGGACCTCGCCACCCTCGTCACCGACGTCGCTGAGTTCTACGAGCCGCTCGCCGAGGATAAAGGGCAGCGATTTACCCTCGATATCCGAGCCCCGGCCACAGTGACGGGCGATCGCGACCTGCTTTTCCGCGCGCTCGCAAACCTCGTCGACAATGCAATCAAGTACACGCCAGCCGGCGGCCGCATTGGGATCGTCCTGGATGTTGGTGCCGACGGGCCGGACCTCGCAGTCAGCGACAATGGGCTCGGCATTCCGAACGAGGCTCGAGAGAAGGTTTTCCAGAGGCTTTATCGTCTTGAGGAGAACCGCTCTCTCCCAGGCAGCGGCCTCGGCCTCAGCCTCGTGGCCGCGGTCGCATCGCTCCACGGAATCCCCGTGCGCATCGAGGACAACAAGCCAGGCCTGACGGTGCGGCTATGCTTTGGATCGACCTAAGAGCCTGTGCGGGTAATCGCGAGAGCGGGGTGGGTGTTTAAGGCGAGGAGTCATGCGTGGTGAGTGCCAATGCTGCCGAATTTCTCGGGATAGAGGCTGGAGCGCAACCGTAAGGGCGTCGTATCGGCAGCTACTTGCCGAGCGCATCCATCAGCCGGTGATATTGGACCGCGGCCGCGACCGCCGGCCATCGCAGCGCGTGAAGCGGGATTGGCCGCAGAGGCTGGATTGGAAGCGGCAACTCCTCTTCTCTTTGAGTCGCGATGAAGTGGGCGAGGCGTTGCCCCAGTGATGTCGCCATCGCAACCCCATGCCCGTTATATCCGAGCGCGGCAAAGGCATTGGGCGCGAGTTGCCAGACATGAGGTATGGCGTCCGGCGTGATCGCGACATGGCCGGACCAGGCGTATTCGATGGGCACGGTTGCGAGCATCGGAAACATTCGCCGCATTGTACGCTTCACTGCGGCATAGGCCTGCTGCATCCCCATCTCCAAAACCCCGCCGCGGCCGCCGAAGACGAGACGGCCCGCCGGATCGAGGCGGAAATAAAGCAGGAGGCGGCGAGTATCGGACATGACGTGGCCTTGGGGTAGAATCTCCTGGCGCAAGCTCTCGTCGAGCGGCGGCGTTGCGATCTGCACGCTGCTCATCGGGATCACGGTCCGCCGGAGCCTGGGCCACAGGCCGTCGGTATAGGCATTCGTTGCGATCAGGATGCGGTCGGCACGGACTACGCCTACGGGTGTCACGACGCGCCAGCCTTTGCCATCCTGGATAATCGATTGGGCGTTCGAGCCGCCATGGATGCGAGCGCCCTGGGCAATCGCGGCGCGGGCGAGGCCGCGGGCATAGCTCAAGGGCTGTAGGCTGCCGCCACGGTGGTCGAGCAGGCCGCCAACATAGCTATAAGAGGTTGCGCCGAGCAATTCCGCAATGCGCCGCCTGTCCAGAAGCTCGATGGAAGCGCCCATCCGCTGCCGCTGCGCCGCGGCTAAGCCGAGCCGCTTCAGCGTCGCCTCGGAATGGGCCGCCTTGATCCAGCCGCTTCGCCTCGCATGGCAGGCGATGCGATGGCGCTCGACGATGCTGAACAGGATGTCGGCTGTCGTCTCGGCGAAGGCTGCGGCGCGGGTGCCGATCTCTCCACCCAGGAGATTTGCGAGATCGTCGGGCGGATATTTGGTACCCGGAATGACCTGCCCGCCATTGCGACCGGAGGCGCCCCAGCCCGGCTCGCCGGCTTCGAGCAGAAGCACGTCCTTCCCCAACTCGGCCAAATGGAGGGCTGCCGAGAGGCCAGTGAAGCCACCGCCGATCACGGCGACATCGGCGCGCGCCTCACCCGAAAGCGGCGGCGTCGCAGGCGCAGGCTCAGCCGTGGCGGCCCAAAGCGATGGAGGAAGTGCCGGTGTCGGCGGCATGCCCTCACATCCAATCGGTATAGGGCGCGAGGCCGCGTTTCTTGATCTGGCCGCCGATGATCGCGCGCTGAATCTCGGAGGTGCCTTCCCAGATGCGGTCCACGCGGATATCGCGGTAGAGGCGCTCCACGGGGTTCTCGCGCATATAGCCACGACCGCCAAGAATCTGAAGCGCCCTGTCGACCACCCGCCCCGCCGTCTCTGAGGCGTAGAGCTTGACAGCGCTCGCCCGCGCATGGACGAGCTTGCGGTCGATGCCCTGGTCGATCTCCCAGGCGGCGCGGTAGACGAGGCTTTTCATCGCCATGATGTCCACCGCCATATCGGCGAGCATGAACTCGATGGCCTGGAAGTCGCGGATCGCCCGGCCGAACTGCACGCGCTCGCTCGCCCATTTATTCGCGATCTCCGCAGCGCGGATCGAGGCGCCGAGACAATTGGCGGCAATCTGCAGCCGGGCCTCGACGAACCAGTCCTTCGTCAGCTCAAGCCCCGCACCGACCCCGCCGAGAACGCGCCAGGGCTCGAGCTCCACGGCATCGAACACGAATTCCGGGTGCCCAAAGACATAGGTGTGCATGAACTTAGGCATGCGCTTGATACGGACGCCCGGCAGGTCCTTGTCGACGAGGAAGAGCGTGGGCTTGTCCGGATCGCCGTCGACATGGGCATGGACCACGAGATAGTCGGCGTAATCGCCGGTGGTGACGAACCACTTCTCGCCGCTGAGGATGTATTTGCCGTTGATATAGTCCGCGCGGGTAGCGACGAGGCGCGGATCCGAGCCTGCCCCGGCCTCGGTGATGGCGTAGGAGGCCCGACGCTCGCCGCGGCAACTCGGTACGAGATAGGCTTGCTTCTGTCTCAACGTGCCGTGCTTCAGCGGAATGGGCGGGTGCCACAGGATGGCCCAGAGCGTTCCCGTCGCCTTGCCGACCTCCTCGTTTACGAGGGTCTGCTGAAGCTGGCTCAGGCCCTGGCCGCCGTCCTCCTTGTCGTGGTTGATGGCATTAAGGCCCTGCTCGACGACGGCGCGGCGCAGGCGCGCGAGTGTCTCTGCCGGCAGACGGCCGTTTGCCTCGAGCTCCTCCTCATGGGGAAAGAGATACCGCTCTGCGAAATCCTTTGCCTTCGCCTTCCAGGCCAGATCCTGGTCGGAAATGCGCAGATCCATGAGCTGTCTCCTAGCGGAGGACGACGAGCGCGTCCACGGCGATCGCTCCATTCGGTCCCACAATGAGGGGATTGACATCGAGCTCCTTGATCCGCTCGCTGAGATCGGCGGCGAGAATGGAGAACCGCGCGATCACCTCGGCGAGCGCTCCGAGGTCGGCCGGCGTTGCGCCTCGCGCGCCGGCGAGGAGCCTGCGAACAGCGAGGCCGTCGATCAGGCGGCGTGCGGTCTCAGCGCCGAAGGGGGCAAGGGCGTAGCTCGCATCACGCAAGATCTCAACGAGAAGCCCGCCGGCGGCGACCATCACGACGGGCCCGAATTGGCGGTCGTGGACGAGGCCGAGGGCGATCTCGGTTCCCGGGCGTGCCATCTGCGCCACCAGAACGCGCGGGCCGAGGCGCGCGGCGAGGTCGGCATAGGCCGAGGCGATGTCGGCTTCGTCCTTGAGATCGAGCTTCACCCCGCCGACGTCACTCTTGTGCAGGACTCCCGGCTCGGCCGTCTTGCAGACAACCGGGAATCCGATCTCTCTTGCTGCAGCGCATGCCTCTTCCACGCTGCCGACGATCCTCGCTGGCGTCGTCGGAATGCCGTAATCGGCGAGCAGAGCAAGAGCCTCGGCCTCCGGCAAGGCGCCGCTGCGTCCCTTGAGTGCTTCCGCCCAGTTTCGTGGAGGGATCAGTCGCGACGATGGAGGATCGAAGCTTCGCGCGAGGAAGTCGCGATGGGCGAGGAGATGGCGCGCCGCCTGCAATGCTGGAATGGTGCCGTCGAGGACCGGAATCCCGGCCTCGGTCAGCGCTAAGGCGAGCTTATCGTGGCGAACCTGGGAATAATTGGTGGCGAGAGCAACCGGTTTGTCGGTCGCGGCATGGACACGCTTGCAGACCTCGGAAAAACCCACCGAAAGATAGGAGGCATCGCGCAGATCGTTGAAGAAAATACCGAGCGCTGTGTCCGGATCCTTCATCAGCGCCGTGAAGCAATCTGTGAAGAGGTCGATATAGCCTTGTCCCGTGCCCCAGGCATCGAGCGGGTTGACCGGCTCGAGGCCATATTCCAGGCGCGCGCGGAGAGCCGCGGTGGTCGCGGGAGAGATCCTGGCGAAGGGCGCGCCGTGATCCTGCGCGAGATCGATCACCAGCTCGCGCTCGCCGCCCGAGTCATGGATGGCGGCGATGCCGCCGGCCTGAGCCGGCCTTCCTTGTGCGAAGAGGAGCAAGGTCGCCGCCATCTCGTCGACATTGTCGACACGGATGACGCCGAACTTGTCGAAGAGCGCCGCGTAAGCGGCATCGTTACCGGCGATGGCGCCCGAATGGCTCATCGCGAGGGCCGCGCTTGCCTCAGTCCGACCGACCTTGAGCGCGACCACGGGGATCCTCCTCGCTACGGCCTTCCCCAAAGCGCGCATGAAACCGGCGGGATCGCGGATCGTTTCCAGGAAGAGGCCGACGACGCGGGTCTCCGGTTGATCGAGCGCATAGTCGAGGTAGTCGGCAGCGCTCGTCACAAGCTCCTGGCCGGCCGAGACGGCGAGGTTGTATTTGAGCCGCGGGTCGTTATGGGCAAGCGCGCCGAAGACCGAGCCGGCATGGGAGATGAGCGTGATCGAGCCCCGTGCCGGCTGACGGGGAGAGGGAAACCCGCAGATCCAGGTATTGGCGGTCTCGTGATAGAAGCCCATGCAATTGCCGCCGCAGATCGGCATCCCGGCGGCTCGCGCCAGGGCGGCGAGGCGCTTGGTCAGGGGCGGGTCGCGGTCGTCCTCGAGATAGCAGCTCGCGAAGATCACGGCGCTGCGTGCGCCGAGGCGAATCGCCTCTTCCAGGGCCTGCTCCAGCCGCCCATTGGCGATGGCGAGGACGGCGAGGTCGACGGCCTCCGGGAGCGCCGCGAGCGACGAGTAGCATGTCAGCCCCTCGATCTCGCCATAGTTCGGATTGACCGGATAAAGCGCGCCGCGGAAACCGCCGCGCAGCGCCATGCGGACGACATCGTTACCTGGCGTGTTGGCCTTCGGGCTCGCGCCGACGAAGGCGATCGAGCGGGGCGCGAGGAGCGGCGCCAAGGGATGCTTGTCTCCGAGCGCCGCCGGCGTTGCGATCCCCCTCAGGCCTTCCACGGTTGCCGCTCCCACTCAGCCCGCATCGCCCGACTAGCCGAGCTGGAACTTGTTCCATGCCTCTTCGTACTTGGACGAATAGAGGCCGGCCTGTTCTTCGTTGAGCACAAGCATATCCTTGATGTTCTCGGGCGCGGTCACGAGCAGCTTACGTTGTTCCGCCGTGCCTTTGGCCGCCGCCGAAGAAAGCACAGGCCCGTAGGTGCCGACCGAAAGAAGACGGAGCTGGGCCGGCTCGCTGATGCAGTAATTGATCACGCGCATGGCGAGCTCCCTATGGGGCGTGCCTTTGGGCACGACATAGGCGTTCCCCCAAGCGATGCCGTCCTTGAGAGTCATGGCAACCGGCGCCTTCTCCTTCTGGATATCGATGATGCGGCCGGTCCAGGCCGAGCTCATGGCGAGCTCGCCGGTGCTGAGGAGTTGCGGCGGCTGTGCGCCAGCACTCCACCATACCTTTACATGCGGCTTGATCTCGCCGAGCTTGGCGAGCGCGAGCTTCACTTTCTCGTCGGTGACAGGATAGACCTCGTCGAATTTGGTGCCCGCCGCGAGCAGTGCCGCCTCGTAATTGTAATAGAGCTGCTTATAGAGGCCGCGCGGACCAGGGAATGTCTTGACGTCCCAGAAATCTTTCCAGGAGGTTGGCCCCTTGCTGGCGGGGAATTGGTTCGTGTTCCAGGCAATCACGGTGCCGCCGGTCGACGTATAGACGCCATAAGGCGTGGTCCAGCGCTTGTCGAGCTTCGAGGCATCGACGATCTTGTAGTCGATTTCCTCGAGGAGGCCCTGATCGCGTCCTTGGAAAATGAATCGCCCCCCCACATCAACAAGATCCCATTCGACGCTCTTGCCTTCAACCATCGCCTTGAGCTTGGCGTAGTTGGTGGGAGATGTATTGACGATATTGACGCCAAACTCCTTGCTCGCCGGATCCATGAAGGCTTCCTTCTCGAGAGCCGAGAGCGCACCGCCCCAGGAGACGAAGACGAATGGCCTGCCTTGGGCATATGCGCTGCGGAAGCCAATAAGCGGGGATGCGGCCGCAGCCAGGCCCGTGCCGGCGACGATCTTGAGAAGCATACGACGCGTGATCATGGCTTTTCTCCCTGTCAGTTGCTTTGTGGTCGCGGATTGCCAGGAGGCGCTATCGGCAGGATGCGGACGTCCTGTTCCGACCAGCCGAGCGTGACGGTGCCTGAGGGGAGGTCGCTCTTGCCGGCGAAGCGTCGGCACCAGATGTCCTGCCTGCTTGCGAGGCGCAAGCGGATGGAGAGGATATCGCCAAGATAGACGACCTCCTCGATGCGGGCCGGCAATCGGGGTGTTGCCTCAGGCGAGAGGGTCAACGCCTCCGGGCGGATAAGCGCAGCCGCCGGAGCGCCGGTGGCGAGGCCGGCGCCCGCAACGCCGCGGATCGAGATGCCAAGCTCATCGGTCGCGAGCTCTGCAAAGCCCCCGAGGATGCGCTCAATGCGTCCCTCGATGAGGTTCGATTCTCCGAGGAAGCCGGCGACGAAGGTATTGCTCGGCTGCCGGTAGAGCTCCGGCGCCGTCCCGATCTGCTCGATGCCGCCATCCCGCATGATGGCGATGCGGTCGGACATGACGAGCGCTTCCTCCTGGTCATGGGTCACGTAGATCATGGTACGGCCGAGGCGCTGGTGCAGGCGGCGTATCTCGAGCTGCACATGCTTCCGAAGCTGGCGGTCGAGCGCGCCAAGGGGCTCATCGAGGAGGAGGGCGTCCGGCTCGATCACGAGGGCGCGGGCGAGCGCCACGCGCTGCTGCTGTCCGCCGGAGAGCTCACGCACGGCACGCGGTCCGTAGCCGTCGAGCTGGACAATCGAGAGAGCCTCCTCCACACGGCGCGCGGTTTCCTTTCCGGCGACGCGGCGCGCACGCAGGCCATAGGCGACATTCTCGTAGACGTTGAGGTGGGGAAAAAGCGCGTAGCTCTGAAACACCATGCCAATATTGCGCCGCCGCGCCGGCAGGGCCGTAACGTCGCGATCACCGATGAGGACCTGCCCCGAGGACGGCGCGAGGTGGCCGGCGGCGATGTTGAGAAGGGTGCTTTTGCCCGAGCCGCTCGGGCCAAGAAGCGTGACGAATTCTCCGGCTGCAATATCAAGGTTGATCGGCCGCAGGGCCGTAACCGGGCCGAAGCTCTTCGTTACCCCTTTGAAGGCGATTCTGTCCATGGCTCAGGCGGCCTTCGGGCGCCGCGAGCGCAGCAGCGTGGCGTGAAGCGTCAGGAAGAAGACCAGCGTCAGGCCGATGAGGAGCGTTGCCGCCACGGCGGCCACGGGCGTGAATTCGACGCGGATGGTCTCCCACATCTTGACCGGCAGGGTCTTTGCCTCGATGCCGGCGAGGAAGATCGAGATCACGACTTCGTCGAAGGACGTGATGGCGGCGAAGATGGCTCCGCCGACGAGACCCGGCAGGATGCTCGGCACGGTTACGGTCCTGAAGATCCGGAATGGCGAGGCGCCCAATCCCTCTGCGGCGCGCAGCAAGATCGGATCGAGGCCGGCGAGCGAGACGCCCACGTTTACGACGACAAAGGGGAGGCATAGGAGAGCATGGCCGAGCGCGAGGCCAATCGTGGTTCCGACAAGGCCGAGCGGACGGCTTACGTAATAGAGCGCGATGGCCGTGACGATCGCTGGCACGATGAGAGGGGCGAGGAAGAATCCAGAGAGGATGCGTCGCCAGGCCCCCTCGATACGCCGGAGACCGAGAGCCGCCGCCGTGCCGAGGAAAAGGGAAAGCCCCGTCGCAATAGCGGCGACCTTGGCGCTCGTCAGCAGTGAGGACGTCCATTCACCGTCCTGAAAGAATGCGCCGTACCAGCGCAGCGAGAGCGCGCTTGGCGGCAACCGGATGAAGGAGGCGCTGTTGAGCGAGGCCGGGATCACGGCGAGGATCGGGAGGACAAGAAAGGCGAGCACGGCCGCAACCAGGGCGTGGAGCGTGATCTTGCGCGCGAGCGACATGGGCCTATCCCGCGAGCGTCATCTGGCGAACGGGAAGCAACCGGGCGCCGATGAGGAGAAGCAGCAAAGTGCCGGCAAGGAGCACGAATGATGCGGCCGCAGCCAATGGCCAGACGAGGCGCTCATTGACGAGATTCTCGATCAGCATGGAAAGGGTGAGGTTGGACATGCTGCCGAGAAGTGCCGGGGTGATGAAGAAGCCGAGCGAGAGCAGAAAGACGAGCGCTGCGGCAGCGCCAATACCGGGCAAGCTCAGCGGCAGATAGACGCGCCGGAAGGTCATCCAGGGGGAAGCGCCGAGCCCATCGCTTGCAAGGAGCAGGCGATGGTCGATGCGGAGCAGCCCTGCATAGATCGGCAGCACGGCGTAGGGCAGCATCACATGGACCATGCCGATATAGACGCCCACATCATTGAAGAGCAGCTGCAGCGGGCGATCGGCGAGATGGAGCGCCAAGAGCGCGGCATTGATGGGGCCGTGCGCTTCGAGCAGGAGCATCCAGCTGAAGGTGCGGACAAGGACGCTGATCCAGAACGGCACGAGGACGCACCAGAAGGCGAGGGCGAGCCAGAAGCCTTTAAGCCGCGTCAGCACATAGGCCGTCGGATAGCCCAGCGCCACCGAAATCAGGGTGACGTTCGCCGCGACGAGAATCGTGTTGACCAGCACGCGGCGATAAACGCTTCCTGCGAGGATTTCGCGATAAGTGACGAAGGCGCCCCGCGGATCCGAGAGGCTCAAGAGGAAGAGCTGGCCGAGCGGGATAACGAACCACAGCACCAGGAAGCCGACTGCCGGCAGCAGCAGAAGTCCCGGAACGACAACATGTTGCAGACGCAGCGCCCGGGTCGTTGCGACCGCCGGGCGGCCTGTGGGCTCCGGCACGTGATCCGTCCCCGTTCCTTGCTTATTAGGAAGCGACTCTATCACCCCCTGTGAAATATGCCACAGAATTTTCACCTATATGAAATTACAACGCTCAGTAGCTGGGCGGGGTGATGGCCCAGACCACCGTCGTGCGAGAGGTGCCCGGATTGCGATAGCGGTGCGGGGTTGTGCTTGGGAAGCCGAAGCTGTCGCCTTTGTCGAGCCGGTAGTGGTGATCGCCGACCCAGAGCTCGAGGCACCCATCGAGGATCACGCCCGCCTCTTCGCCTTCATGGGTATAGAAGTCCGGGCCGCTCTCGGCTCCCGGCTCCAGCTCGCACATGAGCAGCTCAAGCTTGCCGGAGAGACTCGGCGAGAGGAGATGGTCGGTGATGCCGAGCCCCGTCAGGTCGAGGCGACGCCGGCGCGGGGCGCGGACAATGACGCCGCGCTCATGGACGGGCGCGGGGTCTCCATCGTCGAAGAACCAGCTCATTTTGACGCCAAGAGCGGCGCTGATGCTTTGCAGATGGCGCACCGAGGATGCGGAGATCCCGCGCTCCACCTGGCTCAAATGGCCGATCGAAAGTCCGGTCGCGGCGGCCACTTCCGCCAAGGTGAGCTTCTTCGCCTTGCGCAGGTCGCGGATCTTGCGGCCGATCGAGGTGAGGTGCTCGTCGACGGGAGCGCGCCGGCGGACGCCTCTCCGAGCAGATACGTCGTCCATATTCATGTCTCACCCTAGCACGGCGGGCTCCCCCTCACAATCTTCTATTCACAACGATGAAACTATATGGGATAAATTTCACTACAATTAAAATTTGGGCGAGGGAGGCTATGGCGACAGCGTATGATGCGATCATCGTCGGGGCAGGGCATAACGGCCTGGTCTGCGGCGCCTATCTCGCCAAGGCCGGCCTCAAGGTTCTCGTGCTGGAGCGCCGGAGCGTCATCGGCGGGGCCGCCGTGACGGAGGAATTCACACCCGGATTCCGAGCCTCGATCTTCTCCTATGTGATGAGCCTCCTCCACCCCCGCGTGATCGCGGATCTGGAACTGCGCAGGTTTGGGCTCGAGGTGCTGCCGGCCAACGACCTCTTCTGCCCGCTCTATGGCGACGACTACATCATTTTCAGCGATGACGTCGGAAAGACGCAGGCGGAATTCGCGCGCTTCTCCAAGCACGATGCGGAGGCCTATCCGGCCTTCGACGCCTATGTCCAGGAAGCGGCGGCGATCGTGCGCAAGCTCCTCTTCGAGACGCCCATCGACCCGACGAAGCGAAGCTGGAAATCCTTCAAGAGTGCCGCCTCGCTGCTTTGGCGCCACCGCAAGATCGGCGAGAAGGCCTATCGTATCGTCGATCTCCTCACCCAGAGCGCTTACGATTACCTCTCCTGCTGGTTCGAATCCGATATCATCAAGACGGTGCTCGCCTATTACGCCTCCATCGGAACCTTTGCCGGCCCTAAATCACCCGGCAGCGCCTATGTCATCATGCATCACATCATGGGGGAACATCAGGGTGCCGGCGGCTGGGGATTCATTCGCGGCGGCATGGGCAGCATTACCCAGGCGATTGCCGCTTCAGGGCGGCGCTACGGGCTCGAGGTCCTGACCGATGCTGCCGTCGCCGAGATCGCGATCGCGAATGGCCGCGCAACAGGCGTTCGCCTCGCCGATGGCAGGAGCTTCTCGGCCAAGGCCGTGGTGTCGAATGCCAATTGCAAGACGCTCTTCCTCAGGCTCGTGCCGGAAACGGCGCTTCCCGGCGGCTTCCTCGAGGAGATCCGGCGCTTCCGCACCTTCTCGACGGCGTTCAAGATCAACGTCGCGGCGGAAGCGCCGCCCCATTATCGATCCTTCGATCCGCAGAAGGCCGGCTTTGCGTACCCGACTTATGTGCATGTCGCCCCGGATATCGATTACCTGGAGCGTGCCTATGACGATGCCAAATACGGCTGGTATTCGACGAAGCCCTTCATTACGCCTGTCGTTCCGACCATCGTCGACGATACGCTGGCGCCCCCGGGGAAACATGTGATCAACCTCTTCGGTGGGCATGCGCCCTATAAGCTCCGCAATGGCGACTGGAAAGATGAGCGCGAGAATTTCGTGAGGAACGCGCTCGTCGTCATGGATGAATTCGCGCCGGGCTTCTCGAGCAAGATCATCGATATGCAGATTCTGCTGCCCCCCGACATCGAGGAAATCCTCGACCTCCCCCAGGGTCATATCTTTCACGGCGAATTGTCTCCCGATCAGCTCTTCTTCCAGCGACCGGTGCCGCATTATGCGGATTATCGGACGCCGATTGTGGCTCTTTACCAATGTGGCTCCTCATGCCATCCGGGAGGCGGGGTCTCGGGCATTCCCGGCCACAATGCAGCGCGCGAGATCCTCAAGGATTGGCGCGGCTTGAAGCGTCGCGCTTAAGCAAGTCGTATCGAGGGTGCTCGACATGTCCGGCAAGAACGCAGCGAGCTACGAGACGATCAAGACGCATATCGAGAACCGCATCGCGGTCTTGACCCTGAACCGCCCGGATGTCCTGAACGCATTCAACAGCCGGATGGTCGAGGAGATCTCGGCGGCTATGGCGGGCTTTGCCGAGAGGGAGGATGTGCTTGCAGTCGTCGTCCACGGAGAAGGGCGGGCCTTTTCCGCGGGATTTGATCTCAAGGAATCCGCGGCACGGGGCACCATCGATGTTGGGGAGTGGCGGGCGATCCTCGAGAAGGATTTCGATTTCATCATGCAATTCTGGGATTGCCCGAAGCCGACGATCGCGGCAATCCACGGCTATTGCCTTGCGGGGGCCTTCGAGCTGGCGCTCGCCTGCGATATGACGATTGCGGCCGAGGGTACGCGCCTCGGCGAGCCGGAGGTGCGTTTCGGCTCCGGTCTCGTCGCCTTGCTGCTCCCTTGGGCAACGACGCCCAAGTTTGCAAAGGAATTGCTTCTGACGGGGAATGATCGTCTCGATGCCCGCCGGGCTTATGAAATGGGGATCGTGAATGCTGTTGTGCCGGCCGGCGACGCGTTCGCTGCGGCTATGGAGGCGGCGCGAACCATCGCCGCCGCGGCACCACTCTCCGTTCAGTTGACCAAACGTGCGATCAATCGAAGCTACGAGATCATGGGCATGCGCCAAGCGCTCTTAGCCGCTCTCGATACGGATATCATCATCGAATCCGCGGCGGGGCCCGAGCGCGCGGAGTTCAACCGCATCCGGAAGGAGCAAGGACTCAAGGCAGCGCTTGCGTGGCGCGATGCACGGTTCGCAAAACCGGCGAGCAACTAAGCCCGGATTTCGCAAACCGCTCTCCGAGCATAGGGAGAAGGCGGGCGCGAACATCAGCACCTTGTCGCCGGGCGCACTGCCTTTGGGAGGTGGCTCGTGCACATGAAGGCGGCTCAGAGAGGACGCGCCAGAAATTTTCCCCAGCCCGGCGGGCCGACAACCTCACCGTCCGCCATTACCAACTTGCCTCGCACGATTGTCGCAATCGGCCAGCCTTTTAAGGACCAGCCCTCATAAAGGCTGTAATCCGCATACGATCCCAACTCCTCGGCGCGAACCATATGTTCGCGCTTAAGGTCGACGATCGTGAGATCGGCATCGGCACCGGGGAAAATATCCCCTTTCCGGTTTGCCAGTCCGAAGATGCGAGCCGGATTGCTGGTCAGGACCTGAGCGATTCGTTGCAAGCTCAAGCCGCGCTTATGATACCCCTCGCTGAGTAGGATGGGCAGAATCGTCGCGGTGCCGGGGAAACCCTGGGATGCCTGCCAAATATTCTTCTCCTTCGTGGCTCGTTTGCGCGCGACGTGATCCGCTCCGACGACCTCGATGGTGCCATCGGCGAGCGCCGCCCACAGCGCTTCCACATCGTCTTTGGTCTTGAGCGGCGGGTTGGCTTTTCCGACGGTTCCCAGGTCATCATCCATCGTGTGGGTGAGGTATTGTGGACAGGTTTCGACGTATATCCGCTCGTAACGGCGGCGGAACCGAACGATCTCGTCGAGAGCCAAGCGGCAGCTGACATGAACGAAGTAGAGCGGGCAGCCGGTCTGCTCCGCACAGTACATGGCCTTGAGGCTATCGAGGGCCTCGTTGATCGGCGGCTTGGATAGGCTCCAGTCCTTTAAGGTGCTGCGCCCTTGGCTCTGAAATTTGAGCCTATGGCGACGAACGATTTCGATATTTTCCGGATGTATCCCGAGCACCGCATTGGGGTGGCGCGCCACCGATTGCATCAAGTCATACATGAAGCCTTCGTCGGCGCCGGTCAGACCCAAGTACAGGCCTTCGTCGCCCTTGAAATTCATGAAGAATTTGAACGACAGCACGCCGAAGCTCTCGACATAGCGGGCAACCTCCGCCAAATGCTCCTCCTTGGCCATGCCAAAATGGTAGCCGAAATCCACATGTGACTGGCTTTCTGCCCGAGCCTTCTCCTCTTCGAACATCTCGCTGTAAGGCACGCTCTTGAGGAGATATCCGAGCAGCGTCGTAAAGCCGCCCCGCGCCGCGTAAGCCGTTTCGCTCGAGTATTCGGCTATCGGGTCGGCGATCCCGAAATGCATGTGGGCCTCGATGAGGCCCGGGAAAACATGCCTGTCCGCAGCATCTATTACGTCACGCGCTTCGCAGGAATGGCGACCGGGTTCAAGGATGGCCGCTATGCGCCCGTTATCGATGGCGAGATCCGCCCGAATTTCCCCGTGATGTGGGAAGACGACGGTCCCGTTTTTCACAATACAATCGAAGGTCATCGCCGCTCACCTCGTTTCGCCGTACCCGTCCGCCAGCCTTGATCCACGGCCGTTCTCGGGAAGCTTCCTCGCGCTTTCTCGATCGCCTCACGCATCTCGTGGCATGGTGTCTGCGGCATCGATTTACGCGACGGGATGAAGGGAGCCGGGTTGACTGGTAGATGAGTGCGTGATATCGAATTGTAATAATCAAATATCGCATCCCGATCTCACCGTCAATTTCGATCGGGCAGCCGGCTGCTGCAGAACAGCGGCGAGGAAGGCAGGGATGAGCAGAGTAATCAAGGTCGGCGCGGCTCAAACCGGACCCGTACAGTCCGACGACATGCGGAGCATGGTGCCGACCGCCTTGAGAATGATTGAGGAGGCGAGGAAACGCGGCGTCGATATCCTGACCTTCTGTGAACTGTTCCTATCGCCCTTTTTCCCGAACCGCTTGATCGAGGACTTCGACCGGTTCTTCACTGCGCCGGATAGCGACATAATTCGCGAGATTCGGGAGGCTGCGCGCGACGCGGGGTTGGCCCTCATCCTGCCGTTCGGCGAACGAGCCAATTCGGGCATGTACAATGCCGCGATGATATTGGACCGAAGCGGCCGCAACCTCGGCACGTATAGGAAAACTCATATCCCCGCCTATTTCCCCAACGAGAAAGCCGGAGGTACGGGGAGCTACGAGAAGTTCTATTTCACGCCGGGTGAGAGCCTCCCTGTATTCGACGTGGACGGCGTCAAGATTGGCGTGCAGATCTGCAACGACCGCCTCTACCCGGAACCCTCGCGCGTCCTCGCGTTGCAGGGGGCCGAGATCATCTTCATGCCGATCTGCTATTCCGTCTACAGCGATCCGGAGCACCGCAACGCTATCTGGGACGTCGCGCTGCGCGCACGCGCCTTCGAAAACGGTGTTTTTGTCGTGGCCGCTAACAAGGTCGGCGCCGAAGGCGTCCGGCGCCATCTTGGCCGAAGCATGGTCGTCGATCCGCGCGGCAGCATTCTCGCCGAGGCCGGGACCGAGGGCGAAGAGCTCATCGTCTGCGAAATAGATCTCGATCGGGTTTCGGCGTTGCGAAAGAAGTTCCCATGGTGGCGTGACAGGCGGCCCGACCTTTACCGTCTCATCTCCCAGTGAGTCTCGCTGGATGACGGTACATCGACGCGTGCCGCGCGCCATGCCAGCCAAAGACAAGCCTCAGCGAAAAGCTAAAGCGAAAGGTCGAGCCGGGCCCAAGAGCGAGGGCGACAACAACTTATATGTCGCCTCGGTGGAAAAGGCGTTCCGTGTCCTCGATGTGCTGAACGAGGTGGGGAAGCCGCTGGGCCTATCGGAAATCGTACCGCTCACCGGGCTCGGAAAGAGCGCGACGCAACGCTTCGTCTTCACATTGCGCACGTTGGGATACGTCAATCAAGACCCTCTGTCGAAGGCATACTCCCTATCGACGAAAATGCTCGAATTCGGGCGGGCGTATCTCAGCGCGGACGCCATCCGCGAAAAGGTGGCGCCACTTCTGGCCGCTGCGAACCGGCAATCGGAGGAGACGGTTAACCTATCCGTGCTGGATCGCGATGAGGTCGTTTATGTGCTGCGTTATCCAAGCCGACATGCCGTCAGCGTCGATCTGTCGGTTGGCTCTCGATTGCCGGCGTTTTGCACAGCTCCCGGCCGCGCGATTCTCGCTCATCTCGAGCCAAGCGAGGCGGACCGAATTCTCGAAGGCTCTCGTCGTGAGAAGCGCACGGAATTCACGGTAACCGGCAAGCATGCTCTCAAGACTATTCTGGCCGAGGTCCGATCCCGGGGATTTTGCATCAACAACCAGGAGGCATTTATCGGCGACATCTCGATCGCATCACCCGTGTTCAACCACATGGGGAAGGTGGTCGCTGCCGTCAATATTGCGGTGCCGTGGCCTCGATGGTCGGTCGAGCGGGTAGAGCAGAGGCTCGTGCCGGTCGTCGTCGAGACGGCCCGCAGGGCGTCGCATACGCTCGGCCATCAGCATGCTTCGTTGAGATCTTCGGCCGCATGACCTGCGCCGGATGGCGCTTGGGATCGCCGACCATGTCTATGTCATCCGCAGTGGCCGGATTGTCGTCGAGGACGGGGCGGAGGCGTTGACCGATCGTGATGAGTTGTTTCGGTGGTATCTGTCTTGATTTTCGAGCGGCCAAGAGGGGACCAGGGAGCTATGAAAATCAGCGTGGGGCTGTACCCGAACCAGCCCGCAGATCAACTGCTGCGATCCGGAGAGCTCGCCGATCGCCTCGGCTATGACACGCTATGGGTTGCAGATTCCCATCTGCTGTGGCGCGAGGTCTATGGGGTTCTCGGCGCGATCGCCGCTCGAACCAAGAGGATAAAGCTCGCAAGCGCCGTCACGAACGTGGTTACGCGGCATTTGACGGTCACGGCGAGCGCGTTCTGCACACTATCCGAGCTGTCCAATGGCAGAGCGATCATCGGAATCAGCGTGGGCGACAGCGCCCTTGCGACGATGGGACTGAGGCCGGTCACCGTGGATGCATTTGCCAAGGCGCTCGGTAATTTACGGCTGCTTATTAACGGCGATCCGGTCAGAATCCCTGAAGGAGAGGATGCCCGAATAGCCTATGCCGAGAGGACGAATATTCCTATCTACGTCGCAGCGACCGGGCCACGCATGTTGCGGCTCGCCGGGCAGCTGGCGGACGGTGTCATTCTTATGAATGGGATAGTGCCGGAGCTGGTGGAAGCGGCCGTTGCGATCGTGCATGCCGGGACGCGCGAGGCGGGACGAAATCCTGATGCCGTGAAAATCGTCGTATGGGCGGCTTGTCACAGCAGGAGAGGTGACCCACGGACGTCGCTCGCCGCAGTTAAGTATAACGTGGCGCGGGCAATTTTGCGGAACATTCCGGGGCCGATCGACGACTTGACGCGGGCGACTGCCGAGCGGGTGCGTAGCTGCTATAATTACGCGCAGCACGGCGATGCGCGGGCCGATTTTGCGCAGCTGATCCCGGATGAGCTGGTACCCCGATTCGCGTTCGCGGGCACGCCGGAAGATGTCCGCGCGCAAATATCGGCACTCGAGCCGATCGGGGTCGACGAGGTCGCCCTGGCGATACCCTCGGCTCCGGAGTTTGGCTCGCGTGACGAGGTGATCGAATTGCTCGCTCCGAGCCACGTATGATGTTGCCGGCTTTCCGTGCACGCTGCCGCATTTACGCGATCCCGAGGCGGTTCGTAGCGAGCGGTGTATTTTAGAGTGCGGGCGGCTCTTGAGTCGTTTGCAATGGGGAGGGAGACAGATATGGCGAGAACGATCACAGTGGCGGCGGCGCAGACGGGCCCTGTTCTGACCGATGAGATTGGTCCCGGTGTGGAGAAGGCCTGCGCAATGGTCGAAGAGGCGGCGGCGAAGGGCGCCGACGTCATCTGCTTCAGCGAGCTTTTCCTGACCCCCTTCTTTCCGAATCGCCTGACGCAGGACTTCGCGAAGTACTTTATCGGGCTCCCCAATCCGGTTACCGATCCGCTCTTCAATCTGGCGCGCGAGAGGCAGATTGCGGTGATCTTTCCCTACGGAGAGCGGGCCGGAAAGTACTTTTACAACTCGGCGAGCGTTTTCGACCGATCGGGACACTTCCTCGGCACCTATCGGAAGACGCACATCCCTGCCATCCTGCCGTCCGCGTTGAAGGGCGGCACGGGAAGCTACGAGAAATTCTATTTTTCGCCAGGCGGCGACTGGCCCGTCTTCGACCTGGACGGTGTCAAGATCGGCATCCAGATTTGCTACGACCGAAAGTTTCCGGAAGGCTCGCGCGCGCTGGCGCTGAAGGGCGCCGAAGTGCTGTTCATGCCCATCTGCGCGGCGACATACGGAGAAACCAAGCTTCGCGACAATACCTGGGAATTGCCGCTTCAGGCGCGCGCCTATGAGAACGGCGTTTTCGTCGTCGCCGTGAACCGCGCCGGCGACGAGAACGGGCGCAATCATATCGGCAAGAGCATGATCATCAACCCGGTCGGCGCCGAGATCATGGCAGTCGCCTCCAAGGACAAGCCGGAGGTCATCGTCACCACGCTCGACCTCGACGACGTCCACAAGGCGCAGAAAAGCCTGCCCTGGTGGCGCGATCGGCGGCCCGAGATCTACGGCAGCCTGGCTGCCGCCGGTTGACACGCCATGGAAACGGTGCTGGTGGGCGGGCGGCTGATCGACGGCAGCGGTCGTGACCCTGTGGCCGAGGCGGACATCGTGATCGTCGACGGGATTATCCGGGCGGCCGAGCGCAACGGCCGCCGGCATGCGTCGAAGGACGCCTGCAGGCTTGATCTCGAAGGCCGCGTCGTCATGCCCGGCCTCATCGATTGCCATACCCACCTGACCTATCACGCCGAGAAGCCCGATGTGTGGCGGCTCGATTTCGACGAAAGCGTCGAGCTCAATACGCTCTATGCCGCCCGCAATGCGCGTGCAATCCTCGCGATGGGCTTCACCACGATCGGCGATGGTGGTTGTCGCGGCTTCATTGGCCCGGCCATTCGCGACGCGGTGACGCGCAGCCTCATTCCCGGGCCGAGGGTGGTCGCGGCCGGGCCAATCCTTTGCGGGCCGGCGGGGTTGCTCGACGGTACGCCGCCCTGGATGCGGCTGGAGAGCGACGCAGCTCTTGGAACTGTGGTGAGCGGCCCCGAGGAGGTTCGCTGCGCCGTCCGCGCACAGATCAAGGGCGGCGTCGACTGGATCAAGGTCGCGGCGAGCGGCGTCGCGGGCTCGCCGTTCAGCGCCGCCGAAATCGAGGATCTCGATCGCGACGAGATCGCCACCGCGGTTCGTGAGGCCGGGAAATACGGCAAGCCCGTGCACGCCCATGCGCATTCGCGCGCCGGAATCAAGGCGGCCGTCGAGGCGGGCGTGATCTCGCTGCACTCCGGCGAGTTCGCCGGCGACGAGGAGCTCGTGCTCATGCGCGAGCGCGGCGTGATCTTCAGTCCGACCATCGCCTGGCTTCACGCCCGTTGCCTTCCCGGCACCGGAGCACCACCGAGTGATGCGTTCCTCGACGCGGCGTGGCGCGCCTATGCGGCGGCCCGCACGGCACTCCTGCGCGCTCGGGAGCTTGGCATCAAGGTCGCGATTGGCACCGATGCCGCTCATCGCTTTCCGCACGCCCCCGATGGCGTGCTCGAGATGGAGTATTTTGCGGCCCTCGGCTATCCGCCGCTCGAGGTTATCGCGGCGGCGACGTCGATTGCCGCGGCGGCGATCGGCCGAGGCTCGGAGCTCGGCACGCTTGAGCCGGGCAAGCGGGCCGACCTCCTCGTCCTCGAGCGCGATCCCGTCGACGACATCTCGGTGCTTCGCGACAAGCGCGCAATCCGCTCGCTCTTCAAGGACGGGCGCGAAGTAGAGCTGTCGCCCGAGCGGGGCCCGATCGGCGCGGCTTTCCGGCCCGCCGAATGGGTGGGCAGGAGCTTTGCGGAGATACGTCGCGCGGCGCCCGTCCCCGCCACACTCGTCGCGGCGATATGAGGATGGGCATGGCCATGCGAGAAGAGGATGCGGCGCGGTTGAGTGCCGGGGCTTCGCGGGCGCGGTTCGTCCACGGCCGCATCATCGACGGGCTTGGCAACGTACCGATCGATGACGGTTTCATCGAGATCGACGGCGCGCGGATTGTGGCGGTCGGCCCCATGTCGGCGCTGCGGGAGGGCGATGAAGACACTCTGGTCGTCGATGTGGATGGCCGCACCCTTATGCCCGGCCTGATCGATTGCCACGCCCACCTCGTCTACAGCGGCTTCCGCAGCCTCGAGGACGTCGATCGCTGTCCGATCGAGACGGCGGCGATCAACGCCGTGATCAACGCCCGCAAGGTGTTGGAGGCCGGCTACACCATGGTGCGCGACGTTGGCACCATCGCCAATGTGGCGGTTGCCGTGCGCGACGCGGTGACGCAAGGCAAGGTGCCCGGGCCACGCATCGTGGCCAGCGGCCAGATCATCGGCCCGACCGGGGGTCTCGGCGATACGCTGCCGCCCCATTGGGAGCGTAAATGGGGAGGCCTCGGCGTTCTTGTCGACGGCGCCGATGCCGTCCGCAAGGTCGTGCGCCGGCAGATTCGCAACGGCGTCGACAACATCAAGCTCGCGGCCAGCGGCGTCGAGGTGGGCCCCTACGCCTATACCTGGATGACGACCTTCTCCGAAGAGGAGGTGCGCGTTGCGATCGAGGAGGCCCATCGCTGGGGCCGAACGGTGGCGATCCACGCCCAGTCATATGATGCGGTGAAATTCGCGCTGCGTGCGGGCGTCGACACGGTCGAGCATGGCACGCGGATGGACGACGAGGCGATCGCGTTGTTCAGGACCTCGAACAGCATTCTCGTGCCCACGCTGTGCACGCTTTTTAGCGTGCTGGAGCTTGGCGAGAAGCTCAATCTGCTGCCGAAGCAGCGCGAGGAGATGGCGGTCAACGAGCCGCTTTGGCTCGACAGCGTGCGCCGCGCCCATGCCGCCGGCATCCCGATCGCGGCGGGGGGCGACCTCGGCAACCGCTTTCCTCACGGCTCGAACGCAAGGGAACTCGACTACCTCGTGCGCGCCGGGCTTTCGCCTCTTGAGGCGATCCAGGCCGCGACCGGGAACGCCGCTCGCGCACTCAGGCGCGAAAGCATCGCCGGGGCTCTCGCGGCGGGGCGCATGGCGGATTTGCTGGTGGTCGACGGCGATCCGCTTGCCGAGATCGCCATCCTGCAGGACGCTGATAGATTGGCGCTTATCCTCAAGGACGGTCGCGCGGTCGCCGGCCGGCTCACCGTCGGGTTGCGAGCCGCTTAGCGCAGCGCGTGCAGGGCGTCGCCGAGCGGGGTCAAGCTCGGTGCGTCTTCGATTTTCGAAACTGCCGCGAGAACGCGGTCGACACCGTTATCGGTCAGGCGGCGGCTTGCATTCGAGATGAACTTCTGCCGCAATCTCTCGTCCCCGAACGGGCGGCGGGGTCCGCCCAAGACGTCCCGCACCTCAGCAGTGTACCGTGCGCTCTGACGCGTGATGAGCTCCATCCGGCCCGAATAGTGCTCGGGAAAGCCCGTGTGCTCGACCGGCGTCCAGCGAACCATCCGTGCCGCCGACAGCAGCCGCTCGTCAAGCGCCGTTCGATCGAAGGTCTCCACATCGAGCTGCCCGTTGAGCAGCCGCGCGGCCAGGCAATAGGGCAGGCTCCATTTTGCCTGGTAGGCGCTCGCCGGGCGCAGCTTTGCCTCCCATGGCTCGCAGATGAGCGGCGCCTCCTCCCTGGGAACATGGCAGTAGATCGTTTCGACGGCTTCGGCGGCGATGCCTTGGGCAAGGATCGTCTCCAGGCATTCGAGGAAGGGCTGGATGTAATGGCAGCACGGATAGGCCTTGAAGGCAGCGTCGGGGAGATGCCAGGTCCTGCCCAGATCGTCGATCAGAACGCCGAGCCGTTCCGCACATTGTGAAGAGCGCGCATAAGCGCGGTAAAAGCCGAAGCGGCCCTCGAAGACGGTGCCCGGACCACTCATCCCGGCGCGCGCGAGCTCCGCCGCGACGATGCCGGCATGCGCCGGCCAGCCGCCATGAATGTGCTTTGCGGTCGAGCCGTTGGCGAGGAACTCGAAGAGGCCGCCCGCCTGGCTGCCGGCAATGCCGATCGCGTTGGTCATGGCATCGGGCTCAAGGCCCATGAGCGCGGCCGCGGCGAGCGCTGCGGCGAAGGGGCCGGCGACGGCGGTGACCTGGAAGCCGTAAGGCTGCAGCGTGCCGGGTGCCGCGAGCCCGAGGCGGATGAACAGCTCCCAGCCGAGCACGATGGCGCTCAGGAGGCGGGCGCCGGTCGCGCTCTCCCGCTCGGCCGTGGCGAGGGCCGCCGGAACGACCACGGTGCTGCCATGCACGACGGAGGCGATGTGGGTGTCGTCGAACTCGAGCGCGTGAATGAGGGCGCCGTTGAGCAAGGCCGCCGAGGGTGCCGGCAGGCGCTCCGCAACCCCCAGCCCTGTGCTTTCGCTGCCGCGGCCGAGAGCGAGGACGGCGCGCTCGATCCTCGGGCGGGTCCTCAGCGCGGAGGCGGCGAGGCCGACACCGAGAGCATCGAGCAGGTGGTCCTTGGCCGCCTTGACCACCAGCTTCGGAATGTCGTCGCTGCGAAGCGAGCCGGCAAAATCGGCGATGCGTCGTGAGATCGGTCGGCCGTCCGCGGCGGGCGCCATTCCACTCTCCAATATCTTCGCCCAAGCCTAATTGGCGCTGAGCGGCCGCTTGAGGAATTGGCCGTGCCCCGCGGGCCCGACGATCTTTCCGTCACGCATGACGACGGTGCCGCGCACGATGGTCGTGACCGGCCAGCCCTTGAGGCTCCAGCCTTCATAGAGGCTGTAGTCCGCGTAGGAGCCGAGCTCGTCGGCCCGCACCACCCGAGTCTTGTCGATGTCGACGATGGTGAGGTCGGCATCCGCGCCGACGAATATGTCGCCCTTGCGCTTGTCGAGCCCGAAGATGCGCGCCGGATTGGTGCCGAGAAGCCGGGCGATCTGCGGCAGGGTGAGCCGGCCCTTGTGGTAGCCCTCGCTCAGCAGCACCGGCAGGATGGTAGCCGTGCCCGGGAAGCCCTGGGAAGCCTGCCAGATATTCTTCTCTTTCGTCGCTCGCTTGCGCGCAACGTGATCCGCGCCGACGACCTCGATGGTGCCATCGGCGAGCGCCTCCCAAAGGGCGTCGACGTCCTCTTGAGCGCGGAACGGCGGATTGGCCTTGCCGATCGTGCCCGCGTCCGATTCCATCGTGTGCGTGAGGTATTGCGGGCAGGTCTCGACGTGGACGCGCGGGTAGCGCCGGCGATAGTGGCGGATCTCGTCAAGGGCAAGCTTGCTGCTCGTATGGACGAAGTAGACCGGGCAACCCGCCTGCTCGGCGTAGTACATTGCGCGCAGCGTGTCGATGGATTCTGTTATCGGCGGCTTGGCCAGGCTCCAATCCTTGAGCGTGTCCCGTCCCTCGCTCTGGAATTTGAGACGATATCGCCGCACGAGCTCGATGTTCTCGGGGTGGATGGCGAGCATC
Source organism: Alphaproteobacteria bacterium (assembly GCA_035294245.1). Lineage (GTDB taxonomy): Bacteria > Pseudomonadota > Alphaproteobacteria > JACZXZ01 > JACZXZ01 > DATGLG01. The sequence continues at coordinate 287,210 of DATGLG010000004.1, forward strand.
GCCTGGGGGTAGCGCGCGATCTTCTGCATCAGCTCGTACATGAAGCCGTCATCGGTGCCCGTGAGTCCGAGATAGAGTCCCTCGTCGCCCTTGAAATTGGTGAAATACTTGAACGAGGTGACGCCGAGCTCCTCGATATAGAGGCCAAGCTCGGCCATGTGCGCCTCGGTGCCCATGCCGAAATGGAATCCGAAATCGATGAAGGCGCGCGCTTCCGCCGCCGCCCGCTCCTTGACGAAAGTCTCGCTGTAGGGCGCGCTGTTGAGGAAATGGCCGAGCACGCTGGTGAAACCGCCCTGCGTGGCATAGACGGTCTCGGTGGTGTATTCCGTGATCCTCTCGGCGATCCCCCAATGAAGGTGTGCGTCAATTAGCCCGGGGAACACATGATGGCCGGCGGCATCGATCGTCTCGCGCGCCGGTGCCGCATGCCGGCCCGGCTCAAGGATCGCCGCAATCCGACCTTCTGCGATCCCGATATCGGCGCGCAGGACGCCGAGATCGGGGAACACCACTGTGCCATTCTTGACGATGCAATCGAAGCTCATGCTCCCCCCTTTAATGTGATGTCGCGTCGCGTGATTTGAGCGGTACCGTGCCGCGCGCCAGCATTCGCGGATCGCCAAACAGCTTGGATTGAGTCACGGCGCGGCCGCCGGGCCCGACGCCTGGTCCGAGTGCGTCGATCAATGGGTCTCGCTTTGCGCTTGACAAAAACCCCCCTGCTTCGCACTCTTTCAATTGAAATATACGTAAAACAAAATATTCAACAGGGATTTGTGCAGGCAGGTGCGAGTCCGAAAACTCGTTCGGCTAAGGGTCGGTCACCCGATATGCGCGCTCGCGCGCTCGGACGCGAGGATTTGCGCCCTGTCTGGGAGTGCAGGGCGCAGCATGCCGTCGCGCTGGTTCAGCCGAGCTTCGATGGACGCGGTTGCCGGTGGAGGAGGGCATAGGATGAGAAATCGGCATCCCCTACCGGCGAATGAACAGGAGGAAGCGACATGATGGGATGGCGGACGACATTGGTCGCAATCGGAACGGTTCTCGCAGGAAGTGCCCTTGCGGGGATGGGCGCGCAGGCCCAGGAGGTGCCGGGCGTCACCAAGGACCAGATCAAGATCGGCTCGTTCGGCTCGCTGACCGGCCCGACTTACCTGTACGGCAAGCTGACGATGAACGGCGTGGATGCCGTCTTCGCCAAAGTCAACGAGGAGGGTGGGGTCAACGGCCGCAAGCTCGTGCTGGTGCGCGAGGACGACCGGTGCGACCCTGCCACGGCCATTGCGGCGGTGAAGAGGCTCGTCTTCGAGGACAAGGTGTTCGCCATCATCGGTGGAGGCTGCTCGAACGCAGCGCTCGCCGCCAGGCCCGAGGTCATCAAGGACGAGATTCCCTTCAACGTCTTCGCCTCCGTCGCCGACGGGATCAGCGATCCGGTCAGCAAGTATATCTACACGACGATGACCACCTCCTCGATCGAGAGCCGGGCTCAGCTCCAATATGCGATCGAGCACAAGGCCAAGACGATTGCCGTGGTCTCCCAGCATGACGCCTGGGGCCAGTCGCGCTACACGCCGCTCATGGAGGATTTCAAGAAGCGCGGCCTCAAGCCTGCGCTCGATCTCGAGATGACGGTCGACGACAACGACGCCACCACGCAGGCGCTCAAGATTGCTCAGGCGAAGGCCGACGCGATCATCATGGTGCTCTACGCAAAGCCCGGCGCCGTGCTGGTGCGCGCGCTCAATAAGCTCGGCCAGAGCCCGATGCTGATCGGCCAGACTGGCATTGCCGATCCCGTCGCCTTCGCCAAGGAGGTCGATATTCCCGGCGCCACCGACAAGTTCGTGACGCCGGCCGCCGTGCGCTACGCGCCCACGGATCCCGAGGTCAAGGACTGGGTGGAGCGCATCAAGAAGATGTTCCCCAACGACAATCTCTCGGTCTTCAATTTGATGGGAATCGGCGCCGGCGAGGTGTTGGTCGCGGCGCTCAAGAAGGCCGGTCCCGACCTGACCCGCGACAAGTTCCTCGAGGCCATGTCGCATATCCACGTCAAGACAGACACCTATGCCGGGGAGATCGTCTGCAACGACCCGGTCAGTCATCAATGCAATCAGAGCGTGGCCTGGCTCGGCTACAAGGACGGCAAGGCGGTGGCGCTGGGCGTGACTCACCTCCAGCAGAATTGATCAGAGGCGCGCGCGAAGGCCGACCGACATGATGGTGTTCGGCTACCTTCTCGCTACCGGCATCACCACGGGGGCGCTCTATGCCCTCGTGGCGATCGGAATCACCATCGTCTACAAGGCGACCCGGGCGGTGAACTTCGCGCATGGCGATCTGTTCATGATATGCGGGTTCATCGCCTATACCTTCCACGTGATGTGGGGCCTGCCCTACGTCGCATCGCTGGTGCTTGCGGTGATTGCCGGGTTCGCGATCGGCGCCGTATCCGAGCGGATCTCCTTCCGCCCCGCTATCGGGCACGGCATCGCCAGCGTATTGCTCACGACGATCGGGCTCTCCTTCGTACTCAAGGGCATCGCGCGCGCGATCTGGGGCGGGAAGGGGGATTTCATCCCGTTCCCGCCGCTCGTCCATTCGCCGCCGATATCCTTCGCCGACATCCTCGTGCCGCCGCAGCAACTCGTCGTCCTCGCCGGCGCCATTGTGGTGATGCTGCTGTTCGCGGTCTTCTTCAAGTTCACCCAGCTCGGGCGGATGATGCAGGCCACCGCCGACAATCCCAAGGCCGCGAAGCTCGTCGGCATTCGGACCGGCAGAGTCTATATGTACACCTTCGCCGTCGGGACCGCGGTGGCCGGCTCCGCCGCCGTGCTGATGGCGCCGATCACGCTCCTCTATCCGGATATCGGGTTCGTGCTGTTCATCAAGGCGTTTGCCGCGGCCGTCCTCGGCGGGCTCACGAGCCTCCCGGGCGCCGTCCTGGGCGGATTCATGATCGGCCTCATCGAGGCGTTCTCCGGCGGCTATATCAGCACGAATCTCCAAGACGTCTCCTCGTACATCGTCATCATGCTGGTGCTCATCTTCCTCCCGAACGGATTGCTCGGCGGCGCTGCGTTGCGAAGGGTTTGATGTGAAGCCGATCCTCGGAATCCGGCAATTCCTCGCGCTGCTGTTCCTCGTGCTGGCAATCGTTCCGTTCGTCGCCAACCCGTATATCATCTACGTCTGCAACTCGATCCTGCTCTACATCATCCTGGCGACCGGCCTCAACATCCTGGTCGGTTATGCCGGCCAATTCGCGCTGGCCAACGCGGCGATGTTCGGCATCGGCGCCTATGGCACGGCGCTGCTGCAGGTGAGGCTCGGCGTGCCGTATTTTGCGGCGGCACCCACCGGAGCCGTGCTCGCCATGCTGATCGGGACCTTGATCGCCCTGCCGGCGCTGCGCCTCAGCGGCATATATCTGGCGCTGGCCACGCTCGCCTTCGCGATGTTTTCCCAATGGGTCCTGCTGCATTGGAACTCGGTGACCTATGGCGGCGGCGGCTTCCCCGTGCCGCATCTCAACCTGAGCCCGATCCCGGTGGGGCCGGATCTCGGCATCTATTACCTAAGCTGGCTGGTCACCATCGCGCTCGTCGTCGTCGCCTGGTGGATCTCGCGCTCGCGCATCGGTCGCTCGTTCATCGCCATTCGCGACAGCGAGGTGGCGGCGCAGTGCCTGGGCATTTCCCTGTGGCGATACAAGACCCTTGCCTTCGCGATCAGCGGGTTCTACGCCGGCGTGGCGGGCGCGCTCTATGCGCCGATGCTCGGCTACATCTCCCCCGAGGGCTTTGATCTCATCCAGATGATCATCCAGAAGTCGATGATCGTCGTGGGCGGCATGGGCTCGGTCGTCGGATCGGTCATCGGCGCCACGGTGATGGTCGTCGTGCTCGAGGGCCTGCGCGCCTTCAAGGCGACCCAGGAGATCGTGTTCGGTGCCATCCTCATCGTGTTCGTCATATTCTGCCCCCGAGGCATCGCGACGCTGCTCCGGCGCCTGCCCGGCTGGGACGAGCCGGTGAGCTCGTTCGATTCCGCCCGCTATAGGGTCGAAGCGCCTTCGCCGGTCGCCGCGGCCCAGCCAGTGCGCGAGAAGCCGTAATGGCGATTCTCTCGATACGCGATCTCTCGGTCTCGTTCGGCGGCCTCCATGCGCTGAAGGATGTGAGCTTCGACGTGAGCGAGGGGGAGATCGTCGGCATCATCGGGCCCAACGGCGCGGGCAAGACCACCCTTCTCAATACGATCTGCGGCTTGAACCGGACGAGCCGGGGCGAGATCAGCTTCGGCGGGACGCGCATTACGGGCCGGGCGCCCGAGCAGATCGTGGCGCTTGGGCTTGGCCGCACCTTCCAGATGTCCCAGCTCTTTCCCGGCATGACCGTGATCGAGAATGTGATGACGGGGCTCCACCGAAGGACGCATGCTGGCGTCTTTGCCGCCGCCCTCCGCACCCGGCGAATGCGCGAGGAGGAGGAGAAGGCCGCCGAGAAGGCTTGGCAGGCGCTTTGCTATGTCGGCATGGAGCGCTTCGCCCATCGGCCCGGTACGGCGCTCTCCTTTGGCCAGCAGCGCGTGATCGAGATTGCGCGCACGCTGATCAGCGACCCCAAGCTGGTCCTGCTCGACGAGCCGGCTGTCGGCTTGAGCGTCAATCGCGTGGGCGAGCTCGATCGCCTGCTCCGGAGGATCCGCGACGAGCGTGGTGTCACGCTCATCATGATCGAGCATGCCGTCCGCCTGGTGATGGGGATGTGCGACCGGGTGATCGTCCTCAATTTCGGCACCAAGATCGCCGAGGGCGCGCCCGACGATGTGGTGTCCACGCCGGCGGTGGTGGAAGCCTATCTCGGGAAGGAATTCGATGCTAAGCGTCTCGAATCTTAGCGTCTGGTACGGCGTCACGGAGGTGCTTCGGGACGTGACCTTCGAGGTTCCCGAGGGTAAGGTGGTGGCGCTGCTCGGGGGCAACGGCTCCGGCAAGACGACGATCCTCAATACGCTGACCGGGCTGATCCGGCCGCGCGGCGGCTCCATCTCGATCGCGGGCGAGGAGATCGCCGGGCGCCCGCCGGACCGCATCGTCAAGCTGGGCATGGCCCAGGTGCCGCAAGGCCGCGAGGTGTTCGCGAGCATGACGGTCGAGGAGAACATCGATCTGGGTGCCGTGACGCGGCGCGACCGCAAGGTGGTGGCGTCGGACAAGGTGGAGATCTTTACGCTGTTTCCCGCCCTCGCCAAGCACCGGCACAAGCGCGCGGGCTCGCTCAGCGGCGGCGAGCAGCAGCAGGTGGCGATCGGCCGCGCGCTCATGTGCCGGCCTCGGCTTCTGCTGATGGACGAGCCGTCGGCCGGCCTCGCCCCCGTCATCGTCGAGACGATGATCGAGACGATCCGGACGCTCCATGCGCGCGGGCTCACCATTCTTCTCGTCGAGCAGAACGTCGGCGTCGCCGCGGCTGTCGCGGAGAGCGCCCATGTGCTGCAGAACGGCGAGATCGTCTATCGCGGGCCGGCCAAGGAGCTGATCAGCAGCCGCGAGGTGCTCGCCTCCTATCTCGGCCGCTGAGGCCGCATGGCGTATCCTTCCCAGGGAGACATTGGACAGAAGGTCGAGCGGGCATGATGTGGCTTGGGGTTGACGTCGGCGGCACGTTCACGGACCTCGTGCTCTACGATCAAGGCACGGGCGCGCTCAGGATCGACAAGGTGCCAACGACCCCCGACGATCCGTCGCGGGGGATTCTCGCCGGGATCGCGCGAATGGGCATCGATCTCGCGACCGTCGCCAGACTCGCCCATGGTACAACGGTCGCGACGAACACGATCCTCGAGCGCAAGGGCGACCGGACCGCCGTGCTTACCACCCGCGGCTTTCGCGACGTGCTCGAGGTCGGCCGCGGCAACCGCACCGTGCTCTACAACATCAAGGCGACGCGGCCGCCGTCGCTCATTCCGCGCTCGCGGATTTTCGAGGTCGACGAGCGCGTCCTTCACGACGGCACCGTTCGGCGCGCGGTCGAGCCGGAGGAGATCGCGGTCGTCGCCGAGCGCCTCAAGTCGCTGGGCGTCGAGGCCGTCGCGATCTGCTATTTGCATGCTTATGCGAACGACGCAAACGAGCGGGCCACCGGCGAGGCGATCGCCAAGGCGCTGCCCGACGCCGTGATCTCGCTCTCGTCCGACGTGCTGCCGGAGTACCGCGAATATGAGCGCTTCTCCTGTACGGCGCTCAACGCCTATGTCGCGCCGCGCATGCGCCGCTATCTCGGGGCGCTCCAGGAGAAGCTGAGGGCGCGCGGCTATCGTCGGCCGGTTGACATCATGACCTCCAACGGCGGCACCTGGCCGGTCTCGCGCATCGTCGAGCAGCCGGTGCGCTCGGCGCTCTCGGGGCCGGCCGCCGGCGTGATCGGCGCGCTCTTCGTCGGCCGCGCCGCCGGCTACAGCAACCTCATCACCTGCGACATGGGCGGCACCTCGACGGACACTTGCCTCATCAAGGACGGTGGCTTTGTCATGTCGACGGACGGGCAGCTCGGCGCCTTTCCGCTCAGGCTTCAGCAGATCGAGATCAACAGCATCGGCGCCGGCGCTGGCTCGGTCGCGTGGCTCGACGCCGGCCGCATCATCTCCGTCGGGCCCCGCTCGGCCGGCGCGGTGCCGGGGCCCGCTTCATACGGGCGCGGCGGGACGGAGCCCACGGTCACCGATGCGAACGTCCTGCTCGGCCGCCTTGGGACCGAGCGGCCGCTCGGCGGCGAGATTCGCCTCGATCTGGGGCTGGCGCGGAGCGCCATCGGCCGCATCGGCCAGCGCGTCGGGATCGATGAGCGCCGCATGGCCGACGGCATATTGGCGCTGGTCGTGGCCAAGATGACGGCGAGCATCAAGGAGATCTCGATCATGCGCGGGCATGACCCCCGCGACTTCGCGCTCTTCGCCTACGGCGGCGCGGGCCCGCTCCATGCGGCATTCGTCGCCGCCGAGCTGGGCTGCCCTCGTGTCATCGTGCCGCCGATGCCGGGCAATTTTTCGGCCTTCGGGCTTCTCGTCGCCGACGTGCGCCACGACTACGCGCGCACGCGGGTGACGGCGACCGCCGAGCTTCCGTTCGACGAGCTGCGCGGCATCCTCGCCGAGATGCGCGAGGAGGGACGGCGGCGGCTTGCCGAGGAGGGATTTGCGCCGGACGACATGCGCTTCGAGGCGCGGCTCGATATGCGCTATGTCGGCCAGGCCTTCGAGCTCTCCGTGCCGGTGCCCGAGGAGGCCTCGTCCATGGCCGATATCGACGCTGCGTTCCTCGCCGCCTATGAGCGGCGCTATGCCTATGCTGTGGCTGCGCCGGCGGAGATCGTCACGTTCCGGCTCGCCGCCTATGGGATCATTCCCAAGCCGGTGCTGCCGGTCGCGCGCGGAGTCGGTGCTGTCGCCCCGAGCGCCGAGCGCGAGATCGCCTTCGACGGCCGGCTCAGCGCCACGCCGGTCTACGATCGCGGGCGGCTCGCCGCCGAGGCCAGGCTCGACGGGCCCGCCGTCATCGAGGAGCCGGGCACCAGCACCATCGTGCCGCCCGGCTTTCGCGCCGCGGTGGACGGCTTCGGCAATCTCGTGCTCGAGCAGAGGTGATCGCGATGGAGAAGGCGAATCCCGCGAGCGGGCTCGATCCGATCACGCTCGAGGTGCTGACCGAGGGATTGATCTCGGTGGTGCGCGAGATGCGCGCGACAGTGTTCCGCACCGCGCGGTCGGTCGCGATCTACGAAGCCAAGGATTTTTCCTGCGGCCTGTTCGATCCCGCCACCCAGGTCGTCGCCCAGTCCGAGGATATCGGCGCGCATGTGGTGCCGCTGCCCTGGTCGGTCAAATACGCGATGGAGGACTTCGGCAAGGATCTGGCGCCCGGCGACGTGATCGTACTCAACGATCCTTATCGAGGCGGCACGCATCTGAACGACGTGACGCTGATCTATCCCGTGTTCGCAGGCGACAGGCTGATCTTCTTCCCCGCCGTGCGCGAGCATTGGGCCGATGTCGGCGGCATGGTGCCGGGCAGCATGTCGGGCACGGCGGTCGAGATCTACCAGGAGGGTGTGCGTATTCCGCCGATCAAGCTCGTCGAGCGCGGCACCATCAACAAGGCGGCGATGGACCTCATCCTCAGCAACATGCGCGTGCCCGACGAGCGGCTCGGCGACTTCCATGCCGGCATGGCGGCCTGCCATACGGCCGAGCGCCGCATCCACGAGCTCGTGGACCGCTACGGCCTCGACACGCTGCTCGAATGCGTGCGCGTCAACCTCGCGCGCTCGGAGGCGCGCATGCGCGAGCAGATCGCGCGGCTTCCCGACGGGGAGTATTACTACGAGGACTATCTCGAAACCTTCGACAATGGCAGGCTCGATCCGCTCCTGCTGCCGCTGCGCCTCACGATCAAGGGCGACTCTCTCAAGGCCGACTTCACCGGCGCCTCGCCCCAGGTTCCGGTCCCGGTCAACTCGACACTCGCGGTGACCGCAGCGTCGGTCTTCATCACGCTGAAATCCGCGCTCGACCCCACGGCAGCGATCAACCACGGCTCCTTCCGTCCCGTCGAGGTGGTGGCGCCCGAGGGCACCATCGTCAACGTCAGGCATCCGGCTCCCGCCGGCTCCCACGGCGAGATCCGCAAGCGGGTGGTGGCGACGATGATCGGCGCGCTCAGCCAGGTGGTGCCCGAGCTCGTCTCGGGCGACATCCACCGCACCTCCTTCCATAACCTCATCGGCGGCATCCATCCGAAGACGGGGAAGGAATACGTCCATTACGAATGGTCGTCGGGCGGAAACGGCGCCTTTGCCGAAGGCGACGGCGCCAGCGCCATGGCCACCATCGACTGGGGCGACCTCAGCACCGTGCAGCCGAGCGAGGTGCTGGAGACGCGTTTTCCGCTGATCGTGGAATGGTCGCGGCTGGGCATCCATTCCGGCGGCGACGGGCGGCATCGGGGCGGGCTCGGCATGCGCCGCGCGCTCCGCCTCGCGGCCGGAACGGCGAGCTACTCGCTGCTCTCGGACGGCGCCGTGGTGCCGCCCTTCGGGGTGCTCGGCGGCTATGCCGCGTCGCCCGTCGATTCCTTCGCGATCTGCGACGGACGCGAGGTCCGGTTCCCGACCCCGGGCAAGGTCGGCGGCTTCCGGATGAGCGCAGGCGATGTCATCGTGCTCCAATCGGCGGGCGGCGGGGGATATGGCGATCCCCTCGAGCGGATGCCCGAGGCCGTGGCCGAGGACGTGCGCGAAGGATATGTGGAGGCTGCTCACGCGCGGGCGCGCTACGGCGTTGTGCTGCGGGACGACGGCTCTGTCGACCTGTCCGCGACCGAGGCGCTGCGTCGCGAAATCGCCGCCGCTCGCGTGCATCTCGTAGTCGTCGACAGTCCGGAGGAGCCTTACCTCGCGGGCCGCTATAGCCGGCATCGGATTTGCCGGTTGAATCCGGCGGATGCGCGCGCGATCGGCGCCGGGGCGGACGAGATCGTCGAGCTGGTTGGCCGGAGCGGCCCCGCGCTCCGCGCCTGGGCTATCCTCGATCCACAGGTCGCCGTCGGCTCGGTTCCGCTCGACGCGCTGGGTCGAAGGGTGGTCGCGGTGATGCCCGGCGAGCGTCTCCATGTGCGAGCGCTCGGAAAGCTCGAGGTGAAATGACGCCATGGAGGAGGCGAAGCGCTTCGCAGGGCAGCGCGTGCTGGTGACCGGGGCGGCCGGCGGCCTGGGCCGAGCGCTCGCCTGCGCCTTTCATGAGGCCGGCGCCGCGCTCGTCTTGGCGGACCGGGACGGCGAGGCGCTTGACGGCTTCGCGCGCGGACTTGGTCCCGGCGTCGAGCGCCACCGCTACGACCAGGCCGAGCTCGGCTCGCTCGCCCGCCTCGCCGCGGCGGTGGGCGAGGTCGACGTCCTGATCAACAACGCCGGCATATTGCTGGTCAAGCCTCTGCTCGAGACCGCTCCCGAGGAGGTCGACCAGGTCATCCGGACCAACCTTATCGGGCCTATAGTCCTCGCGCGGCACATCGGCGCTCGCATGGCGGCGCGGGGCCGCGGCGTGATCCTCAACATATCCTCCCAGCTCGCCTTCTGCGGAGCCGAGAGCCGCGCGGCCTATGCGGCCGCCAAGGCCGGCCTCGCCCAGTTCACGCGCACGGCGGCGGCCGAGTGGGGACGCCACGGCGTGCGCGTCGTCGCGATCGCGCCCGGCCGGCTGCTGACCCCGATGACCGAGTACCTGACGCGCGACCCCGAGCTCTACAAGGCCGGGATCGCGCGCGTGCCGGCGGGACGATACGGCCGGCCCGAGGAGATTGCCAAGCTCGCGCTGTTTCTCGCCTCGGAGGACGGGAGCTATATCCTCGGCGAGACCGTGATCGCCGATGGCGGCTACGTCGTCGGCTGAGGAATTTCATCGCAGGAAATGCCAAGGCTTTTCGAGTTGGGCGCGCCGATATGCCCGAAAGCTCCATCCTGATTACCGGCGTCAACGGCATGATCGGCTTCGCCTTGGCGCGGCGGCTCGCCGCCGAGGATCGTCGCGTCGTCGGCATGGACAGGGTCCTGCCGCCGGACGGCGACCTGAATTGTCCGGTTGTGACCGCCGAGCTCTCCGATCCCCATCGGCTCCATTGGACCATCCGGCACTATGGAGTCGACCGCATCGTTCATTGCGGCGCCTATTCGGGGCCGATGCTGCAGCGGGACAATCCTTTCCAGATGCTCGAGACCAATGTGGTCGGCACCATGCATGTGGTCGAGGCTGCGCGGGTCGCCGGCCTGCGCCGGGTCGTCTTCCTGTCGAGCATCGTCGCCTATGGTCCTCAACCCATGGATCGCGCGGTGCCGGAGTCGGCATGCTTGCTGGCGGACGAGCCCTATGGCGCAAGCAAGGTCTGCGGCGAGGCGATCCTGCGCGCCTATTCCGCGCGTCACGGCCTCGCAGGCGTCGCGCTGCGCGTGACCGCCGTCTACGGCCCGCGACGCACCACCGACTGCCTGATCCGCCTGATGATCCGCAACGGTTTCGCGGGCGTGACGACGCATGTGCCTTACGGCGCCGCCTGGCGACGGCAATACGTCAACGTCGAGGACGTGGTTTCCGCGATCGTCGCGGCACTGGACCGAAAGAATCTTCCGCAGGCCGCCTACAACATCTCCGGCGGAATCAATCCAACGCTCGAGGAGGTGGCGAAAGCTGTCGCGGCCGCCGTGCCGGAGGCGCATGTGGAGTTCGGCTCGGAAGCCCATCCTTTCGATCAGCCGATCGGCCCCCTCGATATCGCCGCGGCGAAGCGCGACCTGGGCTATGTCCCGCGGGTTTCTCTCGTCGATGGAATAGCCGCTTATGCGGCGTGGCTGAAGGCGAATGGAGGGTCGCGAGAAAGCAAAGGAGGAAGATGATGGCTAGTTCCAAACCCGCGCCCGCGGGCGAATTCACGCCGACCCCGCCGGTTCCCCTCGTGGATGTCGATCGCTGCCGGCGGATCATGGCGGAGCACCGCCTCGACGCCCTCATCGCCACGGAAGACGCGAACCTCTATTACCTGTCCGGCCACGCGCCGGATTCCGTGCTCGCCCATTTCTACGATACCTGGGACGCGGCCATCCTGCCGAGCCATGCCGACGCGCCGCCTTGCCTTCTCGTCTCGGAATACGACCTCGCCTACCTGGTCACGCACCCGACCTGGATGCCCGAGTTGAGAGTCTACGGCGCCGAATGGTCGAGCGCCGCCGGCCTGCTCGACCGGATCAACCGCGGAATTGGGGTCGATACCGACCTTCGTCAGCCCTTGCGCGCGCTCTATCAACGGACCTTGCCGAGCCGGACGCCGAGCCTGATCGAGGCCATCCTGCGCTATATCCGCGACGAGCTCTCCTCGGGCCCGCTTCGCATCGGCTTTGACGATCTGCGGCTCGGCGCCGCGGTGCAGTCGAGGCTGGGCAACCGCCTGGAGGCGGTCGACGGCCTTCCCGCGTTGCGCCGCGCGCGTCTCGTGAAGACGGCCGCCGAGATTGACATCCTTCGCGCGGGGGCCAGGATCAATGACGAGGCGGTGCGAGCCGCAGCCGGCGCGGTGATCCCGGGGCGGCCATGGTACGACATGGTCCGCGCCTATCGCAGGGTGCTGACGGAGAGGGACGCCAAGCCGTCCGGCGAGCGCGGCATGCTCTTCGGCTCCGGGCCGGACGGCAGCTTCGTGCTCGACCACCGCTATGTCGAGAGCAAGCGCTTCGCCCCGGGAGACTCGGTGGTGCTCGACGCCATCTGCACCTATCGCATGTATCACGCGGATATGGCGCGCACGGCGGTGGTCGGCGAGCCGCGGAAGCGGCACCGCGAGCTATACGCCGCAGTGCGGGACTCTCTGGAGGCTTCGGAAGCCCGCTTGCGGCCGGGAATCCATACGGCCGATGTGCAGAAAGCCGCGGCCGAGGTGTTGCGCAAGCATGGGCTCGAGCCGGGGCTCGCGACGCTGGTGTTCCATCCCATCGGCCTCAACGTTTTCGACTATGCCTCGGCCGAGGAGGCCGCCGGCGGCTGGACGGTCGAGTCCTCGACTGCGATGAACTTCGAGGTATTTTATCGGGATCCGGAGTATGGCGGCATGCATCTCGAGGACACGGTGCTGGTGACGAGCCGCGGCGTCGAGCACTTCTCGGCGCATCCACGCGATATGATCGTCGCGGCGGGATAGGCGGAAGGGGAAGAACGAGGCGATGATGGAGACCGTCGGAAAGGCCGGCGAGCCGATACCCGTGACGGTGCTGACCGGCTTTCTCGGCAGCGGCAAGACGACGCTTCTCGGCAAGCTGCTGCGCAGGCCGGGTATGGCGGATACCGCCGTGATCATCAACGAGTTCGGCGAGGTTGGGCTCGATCACCTCCTCGTCGCCAAGGGCGAGGAGAACGTGGTTCTGCTCGATTCCGGCTGCCTCTGCTGCATGATCAGCAACTCCCTCAGCGAGACCCTCGCGGATCTCTATTTCCGCCGGGTGCGGGGCGAAATCCCCGCGTTCAAGCGCGCCGTGATCGAGACGACCGGCCTCGCCGATCCCGCGCCGATCCTCCAGACGCTGATGACCAATTACCTCGTCGCAAGCCATTACGCCCTGGACGGCGTCGTCGCGACCGTCGATGCGGTGCACGGCATGGGCCAGCTCGACGCCCATATGGAGGCGCTGAAGCAGGCGGCGGTGGCGGACCGGATCGTGGTCACGAAGGCGGATCTCGTCGACCGCCAATCCGTCGCGGCGCTCCGCGAGCGGGTTCAGAGCTTGAACCCGTCGGCGCGGCTGGTCGAAGCCGTGCAGGGCGAGCTAGAGCCGGCGGAAATCCTCGATGCCGGGCTCTACGATCCGTCCCGGAAATCCTTGGACGTGCAGCGCTGGCTGCGCGAGGAGGCGTTGGTCGCCGAGAGCGAGGCGCATGGACACGGCCATGCGGCGGATGATCGCGGCCATGAGGATGATGGGCAGACCGTCGGGCACGCCCATACTGCATATCGTCACGATGACCGCGTCCGCTCCTTTTGCATCTACCTGGACGAGCCCGTGAGCTGGCAGGGCTACGCCGCCTGGATCGAGGCGCTGCGGGCGCTGCGCGGCGAGAATCTTCTGCGGGTCAAGGGGCTCATCGAGATCGAAGGCACCGGGCGGCCTTACGTGGTGCAGGGTGTGCAGCATGTGTTCAGTCCGCCGCTCCGCCTGGACGCCTGGCCGTCCGACGATCGTCGCTCGCGCCTCGTCTTCATCACGCGCGACCTCGACCGCGCCGCGATCGAATCGGCGCTCGACCTGCTGCGGGACCCCTCGGCGGCCTGGAAGGCTGCCGTCGATCGCGCGGTCAAGCGATGAGCGGTGCCGTCGGCGTTACCGCAAAATCAGGTGGCGAGATAAGGTTCGCTCGGGCGGTGCTATACACAAATCGGCGTGGAAGGAGGACAAGATGAGACCTTGGGACACCATCATCAGCGAAGAGGAGCAGAAGCGCTACCGTGCCGCAGGCTTTGGTCGACCGTCGGGCGTCGGCACGCGACCGGCGCTTCTCATCATCGACGTCCAGTACCGCACCGTCGGCACCAAGCCGATGCCGTTCTGGAAGGCGGTGAAGGAATTCCCCACGAGCTGCGGCGAGGTCGCATGGCGCGCCGTCGACAACATCCAGACTCTGCTCGGCGTCTTCCGCAAAAATGGCTGGCCGGTGCTGTACCCCTATGTCGCGCCCAAGGAGAAGTTCGACACCGGCCGCCTCGCGCAGAAGAATCCGGCGATGATGAAAATCGCCCAGAGGGGCTACGAGTTCGTTGCCGAGATTGCGCCCCGCGACGGGGACGTGCTGCTGCCGAAGAAGCATCCCAGCGCCTTCTACGGCACACCGCTCGCGAGCTATCTCATCGATCTCGGCGCGGATACGCTCTTCGTGACGGGGTGCACGACGAGCGGCTGCGTGCGAGGCTCCGTCGTCGATGCGTTCTCGTATAATTTCCGGGTCGTGGTTCCGCACGACTGCGTCTACGATCGCAGCGAGGTCTCCCACGCGGTCAACCTGTTCGACATGTCGGAGAAATACGCGGACGTGATGACGCTCGCCGAGGCGCTTCGCGTGCTGGAGCCGCTGGAGCGGACGACGGCAAAGCGCGCCGCAGGCTGAAGCGCGTCGAGCTCTCGCCACACACCGTGCGTGCCGGAAGTCCGGCGCAAGGAGAGATCTCGTGGCCGACCTTCTTGGCAGAAGGCTCAGGACGAAGCTCAATGAAAGGCGCGGACTCCTGGTGCCCGGAGCGCCGAACGCGTTGGCCGGGCGCGTTATCGCCGATCTCGGCTTCGAGGCCGTCTACGTAACGGGCGCCGGCGTCACCAACATGCTCCTCGCCTTGCCCGATCTGGGCTTCATCTCGCTTCCCGAGCTGGCCCAGCATGTGACGGCGATTCGCGAGGCCGTCGAGATCCCGATCATCGTCGATGCCGATACGGGATTCGGAAATGCTCTCAATGTGCGCCACGCCGTACGCCTGCTTGAGCGTGCCGGCGCCAATGCGATCCAGCTCGAGGATCAGGTAATGCCAAAGCGCTGCGGGCATTTCTCGGGGAAGGAAGTGATCCCGCTCGAGGACATGACGGGAAAGTTGCGGGCCGCGGTCGATGCGCGCCGCGACGACGATTTCCTGATCATCGCCCGTACCGATGCGAGAGCCGTATTCGGCTTCGATGCGGCGATCGAGCGCGCCGGCCGATTCATCGAGGCGGGCGCCGACGCGACCTTCGTCGAGGCGCCGGAAAGCCTCGGCGAAATGAAGCGCATTCCAGAGCTGCTCCCAGTACCTCAGGTCGCCAATATGGTCATCGGCGGCAAGACGCCGATCCTCAGCCTGGCGGAGCTGGCCGAGATGCGCTTCGGCCTCGTGCTTTACGCGAATGCGGCGCTCCAGGGGGCCATCGCCGGCATGCAGGCCGCCCTCCGCGAGCTTAAGAGTATGGGGAGGTTGGACGAGTCCAGCCCCACAGTAGCGCCGTTCAGCGAACGTCAGCGCTTGGTGCGGAAGCCTGTCTTTGACGACCTTGAGCGCAAATATGCATATCGGCAGAAGAATGATGCGGTGGGCGGCGATTCCAAGGACTGAATGCGGCGTCGCTCCCCGAGCCCCCGCCGGTCGGCGGTGAAAAGGGCCATGACGAGGATGAGGCAGTTTACGAGAAATCGAGGCTCACGTGATGCTCCATATCCCGGACGAAGCGGACGAGGAGCCGGACGGCACCTTCGGCGTCGTTCAGGTCGATCGCTTCATGCGGAGAATATGAATACCGGCGCGGCACGCCGACGCTGATCGTGGGTATACCCCCGTTGCTGATGTGGATCAGGCCGGCCTCCGTGCTGCCGCGATTGATCGTCGTCGCCAGTTGGAAGGGGATTGCCGCGGCCTCCGCCGCGCCAAGGAGATGCCGCTTCATCGCCGGGTGGGCGATGCTGCCGCGGATGTTGAGAGCACCCGTCGAGGTCGCCAGCGTGACCACCGGGCCCCACCCCATGACGACGGGGATATCTCGTGTCGTGCTTAAATCGGGCGTATCTCCGGCCGGCGTGCCGTCGATGGCGACGGCATAGTCCGGCTTGATGCGGAACGCCGCCATCGCGGCGCCCCGATGCCCGACCTGCTCGAGGACGGTCGCCACCGCATGTATGCAGCCGAAAGGAACTATCCCTTCGAGCTCGGCGAGGATCTGGATCAGTATGGCAAGCCCCGCGCGGTCATCCATGCCCTTGCCGCAGACGCGGTTGCCGCCCTCGAACTCCGCCAGCTCGCCGATGAAGCTGACGGGATCGCCAATGCGGATTCCCATCTTCTCGACGTCGTCGGCGCTGGAGGCGCCGACATCGATATAGAGCTCGTTGAGAGGCGTGACCCGGGCGAGACTTTCGGGAGAGCCCAGATGACCGGATATCGAACCGATCAGGCCGAAATGACCGTTGATCTTGACTTGCCGGCAGCTGAGAAGGGCATCGCCGACGCCGCCGAGCCGGTCGAAGCGCAGGAAGCCGTCCGGCTCGATCGCTTTCACGATGAACCCGATCTCGTCCATATGGGCGCTCAGCATCAGTGCTGGGTGCTGATGCTCACCGATGCGCGTGGCCGTAACATTGCCGTAACGGTCGATCTCGACGCGGTCGGCGAGCGCGGCAAACCGTTCCTTGACATAGGCGACGACGGGCTGCTCGAAGCCCGGTGCTCCGTGAAGCGCCAACAAGTCGCGAAGTGTCCTCTTCAATCCATCCTTGGTGCGGTTGTGCTTGATGCCTTTTGCCATTTATGCATCCCCCTGAATGAAAATGCGCCCCTATCCCTGCACTGCGTATCGCGTCGCCGCCGCGGCTTCGGCGAATGGGTGCGCCCGGCTGCGCCGGGTCAATCTGCCGGGTCGCGCAGAAGCGGCGCCGTCGAGCAATGAATTCCACC
This sequence comes from Alphaproteobacteria bacterium, assembly GCA_035294245.1. Taxonomy (GTDB): domain Bacteria; phylum Pseudomonadota; class Alphaproteobacteria; order JACZXZ01; family JACZXZ01; genus DATGLG01. The sequence continues at coordinate 304,218 of DATGLG010000004.1, forward strand.
GCCGCCGCGGTAGACCGCATCGAAAGGGATGGAGATCACGGTGATGCCCTCGCGATCGAGACGATCGAGGGTGCGCCTCGACGCCTCGCTCATGATCACCCGGCCCGGCGCGACTGCCAGGCAATTGATGGTGAAGGGGTGGTCCTCGGGATGCAGCTCGATGATCTTGAATTTCATCTCCCTTAGCCGCTCAATGAGGCAGAAGGGCGTCAGGACGGGGTTGATCAGCACCGTCGCGATGTCGATCATCACCAGAAGCCCGTCGATATGCTGCCGGTAGCCGGTCAAGTGCACGCGAATCAGCTCAACGCCGGTTACGCGCAGGACTTCCTCGACTTGCCGGGCGCCTTCTTCATTCACGCGCGTGCTGAGGCCGACGACGGCGGTTTTCGCGTCGAGCCATGCAAAGCTGCCGCCTTCGAAGATGCCGGTACCGTGTATCGTGCGCAATATGGGCATGCCGATCTCGGCCAATTTGCGGGAGGCGGCGATCTCCTCGCCGCGCCGATAGCGCGTGCCGAGGCGGCAGACGATGGCGCCGCCGTCGACTGCGACCACCGCGTCGCGCGTCGAAACCGATTTGTGCTGACGCCGCGGCACGTCCTCGATGTTCTCGACACGCACACCTTCGGCGCGAAGGACCTGCGTCAGGCGATCATGCTGCTCCTGCATCCTCGGGAGGTCCGGCGGCTCCTTGCCGCGCCAGTACCACCCCGCTTTGGGATCGCCATAGGCGCCAATCTCGGACAGGAACGCCGACGTCTCGACGAAGCCAACCTCGTCTCCCGGCCGATGCACCAGAACGACTCTTAGCTTTCCCACGTCATTGGTGCATCCCCATTGGGCTTTCCAGACGAGCTCCTGCATCTCCCGGCTCTCGAATGCGGGCTCGGGGAGAGACGGGAATGTCTTCATCAGCTGGTTGTAACTGTAATCGTCGTCGGACATGACCGGCATGATGCGACCCCCCTGCTGCGTCCGGCGGCGCCTTGGTCTCCTAACGCGATTCGAAATCGCGGACGACAATGGAACCGCGCGACCGGCGCCCCTATTGACCGACTGTGTATTCTAAGTATATCTTCCATACATAAACAACGGCAGTGAATGCCGGTCTCGCATTTTCAGGGAGGCGCCGGCTCGGGACGCACCGGGCGGCGGATGCGCAAAAGAGTATGGCAGACGAGCGGCAGGAACTGCTTTCGGCGATCGAGCGCGATCGTGAGGAGATTCTCGATTTCTATCGCGGCTTCATTCGCGCGAGGAGCCCAAACCCTCCGGGCGATACCACGGAAGCCGCCGCCCATATTCGGAAGTTCCTGAGCGGCAAAGGGTTGGAGCATCGCGCCGTCGCGCCGATGGCGCAGATGCCGAACATTGTCGCGAGCTTCGACGGAGGTGCCGCGGGCCGGCATCTCGTGCTTAACGGCCATATCGACGTATTCCCGGTCGAGGAGGGTGCTCCCGGATGGACGCAGGATCCGTGGGGAGGCGCTCTTGTCGACGGCAAGATCTATGGACGCGGCGCCTGCGATATGAAGGCCGGCACCAGCTCCTCCATCTTCACCTACTACTATCTTCACGGCATCCGCCGGAAGCTCAAGGGCAAGCTGACGCTGACTTGCGTCTCCGACGAGGAGACCTTCGGCCCGTGGGGCGCGCGCTATCTCATCGAGCACCATCCCGAAGTGAGAGGCGACTGTCTGCTCAATGGCGAGCCAAGCGGACTCAACACCATCCGCTTTGGCGAGAAGGGGCCCCTTTGGCTGGCGTTTACGATCCGCACTCCCGGCGCCCACGGCGCCTATACCCATCTGAGCCCGAGTGCGACGAAGATCGCGGGGCGCCTCGTCGCCGATCTCGAGGCGGTGACAAAGATACCCGCCAAGGCTCCCGACAACGTCGTGCGCGCGCTCGATCAGGCCGCCCCCGCCGTCGACAAGGCGATGGGGCAAGGCGCTTCGCAAATCGTGCAGCAGGTGACGCTCAACATCGGCGTGGTGAAGGGCGGCCTCAAGGTCAACATGGTACCCGGCGAATGCCGCATCGAGGCCGATATCAGGCTGCCGCTCGGGGTCGACGACAAGACCGTGATGGCGGAGGTAAGGAAGATCGTCGCCCGCTATCCCGAGGTCGCGGTCGAGCAGATCAACTACAGCCCGCCGTCATGGTGCGATCCCTATGGCGAGATGGTTGATATCATCCGCGCCAATGTGACGTCCATGTCCAAGATCGAGCCGGTCCCGATCGTCAGCCTCGGGGGGACCGACGCGCGCTTGTGGCGCTATCATAACGTTCCGGCCTACGTCTATGGACCACCCCCGACGGGAATGGGCTCCTATGACGAGCATGTGAAGGTCGAGGATTTTTTCCATGTGCTGCGCACGCATGTCCTCTCAGCCTATGACTACCTGAGCCGAGGGTGACGAGACCCCAAAGGACATGGCGCGGCACATGACATGCGCCGAAGGAGCGACGGACACAATCGGATCGTAAGGGAATCCGTCGCCTCGGCCGATGGGAGGACCTCATGTCGGATGATCGCACCCGTCTCCAGCCGGAGTCGTCGCCGCTCAATCGCCGGGAGTGCCTGAGGATTCTCGGCCTCCTTGGCCTGGGCTCGATCGCGGGCCCCGGCACGCTGGCCGCGCTTGATGCGACCATCCGCTCCGCCCATGCCGCCGCCGCACCCGGCGCGCCGGTCGAGCCGCTCCAGTTCTGGATTCCCAACTGGCCCGACATGATCGAGATCTCGCGCCAGCTCACGGATGCGTGGAAGAAGCTCGGCATCTCGCTGCAGGTCAAGCAGGGGACGCTCGACACCTGGACGGCCGAGATCGTGGGCCAGCACCAGATGCCTCATCTCGCCGCCATGTCCTGGGGCGGCGCTCCCGACCGGATCGATCCGGACTACTTTCTCACCGAGTTCCTCAACTCGACCCGGATGGAAAAGGGTGGGCTGAACTACGGCAACTATCACGATTCAAAGTACGACGCCATCGACAATCAGCAACGCGAGGAGATGGACGCCACCAAGCGTCAGAAGCTGGTCTTCGAAGCGCAAGAGATCGCGGCGGCCGCCAATCCCTCCCTCGTCCTCTTCTCAAGGAACTACATCCAGGCCTACAACGCCGATCGCTGGGAAGGCGTGGTCTCGATGATGGGAAGCGGCATCGCCATGCCCTACATCCCCTGGACCTATCTCAAGATGAGGCCGAAGACGAGCCGCAAGATCGTCAAGGTGACCTCGATCTACGACATCCACACGCTCAATCCGTTCGCGACGCCAGAGGTGTACAATTCCAGCCTGCTGCGCTGGATCTATCCGACGTTCGTCATTCGGGACGAGCAGCTCAAGCCCAGCCCCTGGGCGGCTGAGTCATGGAAGATCGCCGATCCCAAGACGGTCGACGTCGTCATCCGCAGCGGCATGAAGTTCCACGACGGCAGACCCGTAACCGTCGAGGACGCGAAGTTCACCTTCGACTTCATCGACAAATGGAAATTCCCGGCGCTCGCGCGCGTGAGCGACACCATCGCGAGCACGGAGATCATCCCGCCGGCCACGCTTCGCATCCATCTCAAAGAGCCGAACGCGCCATTCGTGCCGAATGTGCTCGGCTTTGCATTCATCGCACCCAAGCATATCTGGGAGAACGTCGCCTCGTCGGGCAATCTCAAGACGCCGGCGGATTGGCCCAATGACGAGGCCGTCGGCAGCGGGCCCTTCAAGCTCGCCGAGTGGAAGCGCGGCCAATACCTTTTCCTCAAGTCGAACCCGCAGTGGTGGATGGCTCCTCACATCGAAGGCGTCTATTGGCTCGTCGTCCCCAGCCTGGAGAACCAGATGGGCATGGTAGAGCAGGGGGAGGCCGATCTCCTCGGCTGGTATATCGACCGCAAGCAGGGCGACATGCTTGCGCAGCACAAGAGCCTGAAGGTGGTCTCGACGCCAAACCACGGCATGCACGAGATCCGCCTGAACCTCACCATGCCGCCGATGAACGACCCCAATTTCCGGCTGGCGCTGCAGCAGGCGACCGATCGCAAGATGCTGCTTGATCTCATCTTTGGCGGCGAGGGAGTGGTTGCCAACAATTCCCTTATCATTCCGATCAACAAGTTCTGGAGCAATCCAAAGGTGCCGAACCCGCCCTTCAGCATCGACGACGCGCGGGCGACGCTCAAAAAGGCGGGCTACGCCTGGAATTCAGATGGGCAGCTTACCCATCCGAAGGCGTGACCGGCGCTCTCTCGGCCGCTGAGCGATAGCCGGATGCGGAATGCGGCGGAAGGGCGGGGCCGTGGTCCCGCCGGAAGCATTGGGCGCTCCTTGCATCCGCTCGCGTCGTACCCCAGGCATTCATGACCCTGTGGCGCTACATCCTTCACCGCCTCCTCCAAGCGATCGTCACGCTTTTCGCCGTCATTTCTCTCATGTGGGGGATGTTCCGCCTGATCCCCGGCGACCCGACGACGGTCTTCCTCGGCACCGGCGAGCTGCCCCCGGCGGCAATCGCTGCGCTGAAGAGGTCTTGGGGCCTCGATGAGCCCCTATCTCAACAGTACCTCCATTACATCGGCAACCTCCTGACCGGAAACCTCGGGACCTCCTTCTTCTTCCGCCGTCCCGTGCTTGATGTCCTTCTGCCAATGCTGCTGAACACGGTGCTGTTGATGGGGGTCTCGATGGCCCTCGCGATGTTGATCGGGATTATCGTTGGCGCCTATCTCGGCTGGAAGCGCGGCCAGCGCGTCGAGGCGGTCGGCAGCCTGCTCGTGCTGATCCCGCGCTCGCTGCCGATCTTTTGGATCGGCATCATGCTCCTCATGGCGTTTTCCTACGGGCTGCACTGGTTTCCGATCGGCGGCATAAGCACGCCGGCCTTCATCCCCGAAAGCGCCTTGGAGGCGTTGCCGGGATACGACCTCGTCCGGCACATGATCCTGCCCGTGCTGACCGCGGTTATTTATTTTGTCTCGGATCCTCTGATGATCATGCGCACCAGCATGCTCGATGTGGTCGAGGAGGACTTCATCACCTTTGCGCGGGCGCGCGGCCTGCCGGACCGAACGGTGCGGCGCATGGCACGCCGAAACGCGATTCGTCCGGTTCTGACCTACATCGCAATTATGGTCAGCTTCGCCTTGGGCGGTCAGGTTCTTCTCGAGGTCGTATTCTCCTGGCCGGGGATGGGAAGCCTCATGGTGAATTCCGTGGCCCAGCGCGACTATCCGGTAGCCCAGGCCGCATTCTTCCTCATGGCCGTGATCGTCGTCCTGCTCAATCTCGCGATCGATGTTCTATACGTCTTCCTCGATCCGAGGATTCGCTATGAGTAGCGCTGCGGCTGCGGCCCCCGGTCGACTGCGCGGGCTGCGGGCGGCGGCCGCCGTCGCCCTCGCCTCGCCCATCGGCGCCGCTGGCGCGGCGATCCTGCTGCTCTTCGCTCTCATGGCGATTTTTGCGTCCGCGCTCGTTCCTTATGACCCGCTCCAGGTCCAATACCTCCCGGGTCACCGGGTGGCCCAGCTTCTCCCGCCTTCGCATCGCTTCCTTTTTGGCACCACTTATTATGGCCGGGATGTCCTGAGCCAGCTGATCGTCGGGACGCGCGTGGCGATGATCGTCGGGCTGACTTCCGCGTTCTTCATCACCGTCATCGGCACCAATGTGGGCCTCATCTCCGGCTATTATGGCGGCTGGGTCGACACCATCCTCATGCGCATCACCGACGTGGTGTTCGGGATTCCCTTCCTTCCCTTCGCAGTCGTTCTCGTCGCCCTTCTCAATCCCTCGCTCTTCAACATCGTGCTCACCATCTCATGTCTCTTGTGGCGAACCACGGCGCGGGTGATCCGATCGCAGGTGCTGAGCCTCCGCGAGCGGCCCTTCGTCAAGGCGGCGAAAGTGACCGGGGCAGGCGACCTGCGCGTCATGTATGTCCATATCCTCCCTAACGTCCTGCCCATGTCGCTGCTCTACGTGGCACTCGGAATCGGATGGGCGGTATTGGCCGAGGCAAGCCTGAGCTTCCTCGGGTTCGGCGATCCTCAGATGCTCAGCTGGGGCGAGATGCTCTATTCGGCCTATCTCACCGGCTCGTTCCGCTCGTCGTGGTGGGTTGTGGTGCCGCCAGGAGTCTGCATCACCCTATTCGTTGCTTCCGCCTTCATGATCGGGCGCGAGTTCGAGATCCTGGTCAATCCTCGGCTTCGGCAGCCTTGAGATGGTGACGCTCGCGGTCAAGAACCTCACCATTGACTATCGCCAGAGGGGAACGACGCTGCGCGCCGTGGACCACGCCTCGTTCTCCCTTGCAGATGGGGAGGCGCTTGGCATCGTCGGCGAATCAGGATGCGGGAAAAGCACTCTCGTGAAGGGGATCTTGGCGCTCCTGCCGAAGAACGCCGTGGTGGCCGACGGCGCGGTGCTGCTCCAGGGCCAGAACATGCTCGGTCTCGACGAGGCGGCGCGCCGCCGGCTGCGCTGGACGGCCGTGGCCTATGTGACGCAGAGCGCCATGGATTCGCTGAATCCGGTCGCCCGCGTGATCGACCAATTCGCGCAGACCTGGCGCGCTCACCGCCGCGGCGACGGCCACAGGCTGCACGCAACGGCCGAGGCGCTGTTCCGGAGCGTTGGCCTCGACCCGCGCTGGCTCGGGAGCTACCCCCACGAGCTGAGCGGCGGCATGCGCCAGCGCGTCATCATCGCCCTCTCCCTCCTGTTCGAGCCCGCGCTCTTTGTCGCTGACGAGCCGACGACCGGCCTCGATGTCATCGTGCAGCGCCAAGTCCTCGACCTTCTGCGGCGGGTGCGCACCGAGCATCGGATGGCGGTCATCTTCGTCAGCCACGACATCGCCGTGGTGGCCGAGCTCTGCAGCAGCGTCGCCGTGATGTATGCCGGCCGGATCGTCGAGAAGGGCGCCGCCGCCGACATCCTGGGCAGGCCGTGTCATCCCTATACGATCGGTCTCAAGCAGGCGTTCCCGGATATTCGTGATCCGCATCGCGTCCTCATCAGCATACCGGGCGCGCCTCCGCCTCTCGACATCCCCCTTTCAGGCTGCGCCTTTGCGCCGCGCTGCCCGTTCGTGCGTCGGCGCTGCCATACCGAGGCGCCCGTGCTGCGTGAGCTCGCCAGACGACAAGTGGCCTGCCATTTCGCCGAGGAGGCCGACACCTTCCGCGAACGCGCGGCGGACCCTTCGATTTGGCAGCAGCGCTGATCGCCATGACGGGTGATCGCCCCATCGTCGAGCTCCACGAGGTGCGGAAATGCTACCGCGGCCATCGCGGGCTCGGCGAGCTCCTGCTCCGAGCGCGGGCCGGCGACGAGACCTGGGCGCTCGACGGCGTCTCCTTCACGCTCGAGCGGGGCCGCGTCCTCGGGGTGGCAGGGGAGAGCGGGAGCGGCAAGTCCACCCTCGCCAATATCCTCGTCGGACTTGAGAAACCGACGAGCGGCAAGGTGCTGTTCGACGGGATCGATCTCGCCAGCCTGCAGAAATCCGGCCGACGCGCATTTCATCGCCACGTCCAGATGGTGTTCCAGGATCCTTATGCCTCCCTCAATCCACGCTTCACGGTACGGCGCACCGTCGAGGAGCCGCTCATCGTGCAGGGATGCCCCTCGGGTTTGCGCATGGAGCGCACCGTGGCCGCGCTCGACCAGGCTGAGCTGCGCCCCGGCGGCGCTTTCCTCGACAAGTATCCTCACGAGCTCAGCGGCGGGCAGCGACAGCGGGTGGCGATCGCGCGCGCCATCGTGCTCGGGCCCTCCGTCCTGGTTGCCGACGAGCCCGTATCGATGCTCGACGTGTCGGTGCGCGCGGGAATCTTGAGGTTGTTGCGCTCGCTGATCGATCGCTTGAGGATGTCCCTCGTCTTCATCACCCATGACCTTTCGCTCATCGGCCAAACCTGTGACGAGGTTGCGATTCTCTATCGGGGCCGCATTGTCGAATATGGCTCCGCCGCCCGGGTGATGGAGGCTCCCCTTCATCCTTATACGAAACAGCTCATAGCAGCCGTGCCCGTGCCGGATCCGACGCATATTCCGGCCGAGCTTCCGTCGGAGTTGTTCGCCTCGCAGGCCGGGCCGCTTGCATCCGCAGGGTGCGGCTTCGCGCCGCGTTGCGGCCACGTGCTCGACCGGTGCCGGAGCGCGGCCCCAGAGCTGCGGGCCGTCGGCCCATCGCAGACGGCGGCATGCCATCGCGCGGAAGAGTTGCGGGGCAAGGAATAAAGCGGCTATGACCGGGGCCGTTCCGCTGTTCCTTTGATAAGAAACAGGGTTTCATGATGGCTAAGCGCCCGACAACTGGATCGTCCCGACTGCCGGAGAGCGACCGCTTTCTCTATCGCTCGGTGTCGCGCAAGCTGAGACATCTCGTCGATGCGGGGACATACGGGCCCGGTGCGCGGCTGCCGAGTGCCGGGGCGCTCGCCAAGGAGTTCGGCGTCAGCACGATCACCATCCGGCGCGCCATCCGCGACCTCTCGCTCGAGGGCCATCTCGTTGGCCGGCAAGGCCTCGGCGTCTTTGTCGCAAGCAAGCGAAGAATCACGCGATTGCTGAGGGCGGACTGCATTGCGCCCATCGAGGATGATATGCGCAACGCCGGCCTCAGGCCCGGTATCCAGGAGCTCCACTTGACGCTGGCCCATGCCGGCGATGACGGCGCGTTCCAGCCCGGGAAGCTGTCGCTCGGCATCGGTTATCGGCTCGAGCGGATCCTCCTCGCCGACGATGAGCCGGTGGCGCTCGATACCATTTGGCTGCCCCAGAAGCTCGGTGATGTGCTGAAGCCCAAGCTCCATGGCCATTTTGTGATGTCGTTGATCCAGGCTCATAACATCGCGTTCGATCACATCGACTACCAGTTCGAAGGGTCGACGGCCACCGACGAGCAAGCGGCACTCCTCAATGTCATGACCGGGTTCCCGGTGCTTGCCATCCGATACGCCCCGATCGGGAAGGGCGGCGTGCCGCTGCTCCTGGGGCGGACCATCTCGCGAGCCGACCGGTTCGTTTATGAATTCTGCGCGCGCCCGAGCGCTCATCGCGCAAAGAGGTCTCGACAGTGAGGGGTGACCGAGGATCGGTGCGGCTACCGACAGGAGCGCCACCCGATCGTCTCGATAATCCTACCGACGCGCTCGATCGAGATCGAACGCGCGTGCCGGGGGCGTCCGGCGATAAGCCGCGGCGTGGAGCTTCGTCGAGGTCGCTCAATTCACGATCAGCCGGGATGGCGCGTGGCTAAGGCGTTCGCAGGGGCCGTCGGTGATGAGCGCCGTTTCGCCCAGCGACATGCCGAGGCCGGTCCGCTGATCAAGCAGGATCATATGCATGAAGAACACCATGTTCGGTTCCAGCGGCAGCGGATCGCCCCTCTGGATCATGGGATAGTCCATCCAGGTCGGCGGATAGGTCGCACCCATGGTGTAGCCGCAGGCGTTCAAATAGCAGTCGCCATAGCCCGCCCGGGTCAAGGTGGCGGCATGGGCCTCGAATACGTCGCCGACAGTATGTCCCGGCCGCAGCACGGCCTCGCAAGCGCCGAGGGCTTCGGCGCAAGCGTCGAACATGCGCTGATGCCGCGGGTCGACCCGGCCGGTGAGGATCACATACATCAGCGCAGCATGGTAATGCCGATAGGCGGCGGCGATTTCGAATTGCACCTGGTCTTGCGAACCGATCGCGCCATGGCCGGTATGATAGCGCACCAGCAGCGCCTCCTCGCCGGCGCCCATCGGCCATCGGCTGGCCGAGGGATCGCCGTCGCCCCGCATCACCGCGCGGATCATGTCCCCGTAGATCGCGCCGATCTGTGCCCCAGGCTGGGATTGCGCCTGCGAAACCGCCAGCGCCTCGTCGACCAGCGCCCCGGCGCGGCGGAAATACGCGATCTCCGCCGGGCTCTTGACCAGCCGTAGCACCCGCACGATGTCGGACGCATCCACGAGCTCGCAAAATCCGGCAAGCGCAGCGTCCACCATCTTGCCGCGCTGAGCCGTAAGCCCATAGGCGTGATACTCGACCCCGATACGCTTGCCCCGGCAACCATAGCTCTCGAGCATTTGCCGTAGATCCTCGCCGGGGGTCGCTCCCTCGCGATCGGTCCAGATCCGGATGTCCTCTATAACCGATGTGATACGCGCCTGGAGCCGATCGGCCGAGCGGGTCAGCAACGCCAATGCGCCGTCGCCGCCCAGGTACATCCCCTGAAACATGCTGTACCCGCTCGTGTCATAGCCGGTGAGGTAGTACATGCTCTCCTGCCGGAAGACGAGCAAGCCATCCAAGCTCGCCGCCTGGATCTTCTGACGGGCCTTCCGCTGGCGTTCGGCGAACTCGCTGCGATCAAAATGAAGCGCCATGGCTCTTGCTCCGATGTTGCAAAGGGAAGCTCCGGGCCTCCGGCGCAAGGATCCGTCCCCGTCGCGATATTGGCCCAGCGCGCGCTACTGGACCAGGCCGTGGGCTCGCCGGTCGCGAGGCGAGCGGTCGCCCGCTCGCCCCCTTGCGTCGCGATGCGTCATTGCTTCTTGGCCGCCGCGGCCTCGGTCACACCGAAGAGAACGAGGTTCGGCTTGTTCCAGAACCGGCCGGTCGGACCATATTTTTCGCTCATCTTCTCCCAGGTGCCGGTCTCCAGGAGATAGTTGATCGCCGTATTGAGGAAGTTGAGCAGGTCCTCGTTGCCGCGCTTCACCGACCAGGCGATTGGCAGCACGTTGTAGGGATGGTCGCCGAACAGATCGACGACCTCGGGGTGGTCTGCGGTGTAGCGCCGCGCTTGCCAAGCGTCCTCGACCCCGACATCGGCGCGGCCGGCGGAGACCTCGACGAAAGGCGCCGTCAGGTTTCCCGTGGCGAGGAAGACGAACTGCGCCTTCGGCCAATTCATCTTGGCATATTCGTTACTCGCGCCTCCTTGGACCAGGGCGATCTTGATGTCCGGCCGGTTGAGATCGGCGGGCGTCTTGAAGCGCGTATCCCCCTTCTTCGCGACGGCACTGTAGCCGAGATAGTTGATCGGGATGGTGAACTCGACGGCGCCCGCGCGCTGAATCGTCGCGAAGGTCCCCGCGATCGAGACGTCGAATTGCCCTGAATTGAGGCCTGCCGCGAAATTGGCCCATGTCGTCTCGATGAAGACGGGCTTGACACCGATCATCTGCGCGACGAAGCGCATGCCGTCCACATAATAGCCCGTGATATTGCCGGTCTTGGGATCCTCGATGGTTCCGGGCGGTGCGGGAATGAAGCCGATCTTCAGCTCTTTGTCCCTCAAGATCCGGTCCATCGCCCCCTGGGCCTTGGCGTCGTGGATGACGAGCGGCGCCGATATCGTGAGCGCCACGACCGCAACGATCATTCGCTTGAGTGAAGCAGCTAACATGACGAGAGCCTCCCTTTTTATCGCCGGCCGATACGGCGCGGCTTGCGCGAAAATTCGCCTCAGTGCTGGACTCGGCGCAGAAACTCGGCCGTCCGCTCCCGCGCGGGCGAATTGAAAATCTGATCCGGCGTGCCCAGCTCCATGATCGCGCCCCCGTCCATCACCAGGATACGATCGGCGACGTCGCGCGCGAACGCCATCTCATGGGTGACGATGACCATGGTCATTCCGTCGGCGGCGAGGCTGCGCATCACCGCGAGAACTTCGCCGACGAGCTCTGGATCGAGCGCCGACGTCGGCTCATCGAACAACATCGCCTCAGGCTGCATCGCAAGCGCGCGGGCGATCGCCGCGCGCTGCTGCTGGCCGCCGGAAAGCACGCCCGGATAGACGTCGCGCTTGTCCGAAAGCCCGACTTTCGCGAGCAGCGCCTCGGCTCTCGCGACAGCCGCCTCGCGCGTCTCGCGCTTCACGATGATGGGGCCTTCGATCACGTTCTCGAGCACAGTCTTGTGCGGGAATAGGTTGAAGTTCTGAAACACCATGCCCATTCGCGTGCGGACCCGGCTCACGCTCGCTTCGCCGTCGCGAATCATCCGCCCGCCATTGGCTCGGCGATACCCGACGAGCTTGTCGCCGAACCAGATCTCGCCGCTGTCGTACTCCTCGAGAAAGTTCATGCAGCGGAGCAGGGTGCTCTTTCCGGAGCCGCTCGGCCCGATGATCACCAGGACCTCGCCGCGCGCGACCTCGAAGCTGACATTGCGAAGGACATGCAGCCCGCCGAAATGCTTGTGGAGGTTGCACACCCGAATCATCGGCAAGGCCCGCCGCATCTCATGAGCGTCCTCCCCACCGGCGCTCCAGGCGCTGCGACATGTAGATGAACGGGAAGATGAGCACAGCGAATGTGAGCGCGAGCACCGTATAGACCTCGAGCGGCCGATAGGTATTGTTGATCAGGTTCTCCGCTTCGTGAAGAAGCTCGTTCACTGCGATCACCGATCCGAGCGTCGTCAGTTTCACCAGAGTCGCGAACTCGTTGATCAGGGGCGGGATCATTCGCCGCACGGCTTGGGGCAGGATGATCCTGCGCATCGCCTGGCCGTAGCGCATGCCGATGGACTTGGCGGCATCCATTTGCCCCCGATCGATCGATTGGATGCCGGCACGGAAGATTTCCGCGATATAGGCGGCGGCGTAGAGGCCGATGCCGACCGCGGCGGATGTCAGGTTCCCCATCTGGACCCCCGAGAGGATCGGCAGGGCGTAGTAGATCCAGACCAGTTGCACCAGAATCGGCGTGCTGCGAAAGAGCTCGATATAAAGCGCCGCCGGCCACCGCAGCGCCCGCATGCGGGACGATCGGAGCAGGCCGAGGATGAGGCCGAGCACGAGCCCGATGGCGAGCGCACCGATCGTGAGCTCGCCGGTGACGGCGGCGCCGCGGATAAAAACCTGCCGATAGTCCCAGACGACCTGAAAATACCAGTTGTAGCTCATTGCCCGACGGCTCGCCCGCGGATGGCTCGCGCATGAGGCGGCACGCCATTCGGCGGACGCCCCTTTCTCATGGGCTCCCGCATCCGGCTCGGCAGCATCGACACGGCGCGCCGCGTATCCGACCCGTTCTCGAAATTATGTGGCATTCCCTTCCGCCCGATCGGCGGAAGCTTCGAGTCCATCACGTTCTCCCAGACTGGCGCTGTTGACAGCTTAGCCGGAGGGACTTAGGTTGTGTCAATATTCATAATATCGTTCCACAATATGGAACACATTTTTTGGAAAAAACCTTCGTCAAGGGACTCGAGCTCGTCGAGGCGTTAGCGCGCAGCGACAGGCCGCGCGGCGTGACGGAGCTTGCGGTCGAGATGAACCTCACCAAGAGCAACGTTCATCGCCTGCTCAAGACGCTCGAGCACAAAGGCTATCTGCGGCGGGATGCGGGCACGGGCCATTACGGCCTGTCGCTCAAGTTGTGGGAGCTCGGATCCTCGGTCGTGTCACAGCTCGACCTTCGGCGGGCCGCGCTGCCGCATCTCCAGAGGCTCGCCGACCACACCCGCGAGACCGTGCATCTTTCGCTGCTCGACGGCTGTGATGTCGTTTATGTCGAGAAGATCGACAGTCCGCAGCCCGTGCGCACTTACTCGCGGCTTGGGGGGCGGGCCCCCGCCTATTGCGTCGCGACGGGGAAGGCCATGCTCGCCTTCGCGCCCGACGCCGTGATCCGAGCGGCCGCCCGATCGATCCACCCGTTTACGAGCCGAACCGTTCGGAATGAGAAGGCCTTGAGGGCGGAGCTTGAGCGCGTGCGCGCTGCAGGCTTCGCCGTCAATCAAGGCGAATGGCGCGGTGCGGTGTGCGGCGTCGCCGCGCCCATCCGCGACATTTCCGGCGCGGTGATTGCGGCGACCGGGGTTTCCGGCCCGGCCGAGCGCCTCAAGCCGAGACGCATCAAGACGCTCGCGCCGGCGGTCGTTGCCGCCGCTGACGCAATTTCCAGAGCGCTGGGTTATGCCGCGCCGATCGAATTATCCCCCGAGCGCCGGCAAGGCCCGGCCGATAGGGAGACCGTGCCCCGCCGATAAGCTCCCAGGAGCCGTGATGCGCAAATTCCTTATCAAGGACGCCGATTTCGTGGTCACCGTCGACAAGAATCGCCGGATCATCCGCGACGGCGCCATCGCCGTCGCGGACGGTCGGATCGCGGCGATCGGCAAAAGCGCAGACATCCCCGCGGATTTCTCCCCGGAAGAGACCATCGATGCTCGCGGGAAGCTGGTGCTTCCCGGCCTCTTCGATACCCATATCCATAATGCGCAGCAGCTCGGTCGCGGCCTCGGCGACGAGGCGTATTCCGGGCCCGAGCGGTTGTTCCGGCGCCTCTGGGTCGTCGAGGCGCATATGGATGCCGGCGACGCCCTCTGCGCCGCCCGGCTCACGCAGCTCGAGCTCATTCGCGCCGGGATCACCTGCTTCGCCGATCCCGGAAACTACTTCGCGGCGGAGACCGCCCGGGCGACGAAGGAGAGCGGCATGCGGGGCATGATCGCCCGCACGGTCTTCGACATGGGCCAGACCTCCATGGGCAATCTGCCGCCCAATTTCTTCGAGCCGACCGAGGATGCCCTCGCGCGCGCCGACGAGATGGTGGCAGAGTACAATGATGCCTTCGACGGTCGCTTGAAGGCCTGGTTCTCGATGCGCGTTCCGGTCGCCTGCTCCGATCAGCTCCTGCGGAAATTGTCGGCCCTCGCCCGCAAGCGCGGCGTCGGGATCCTTGGACATGCCTGCGAGAACCGGGACGAGACCGTCGCCTCTCATTTGAAATACGGCATGGGGGACGTCGCGCGGCTCGAGAAGCTCGGGCTCCTCGGCCCGAACCTGCTGCTCATGCATATGGGGTGGGTCGACACCAAGGAGCTGATGCTGCTGCAAAAGCACGATGTGAAGATCTCGCTCGCGCCGGGCGCCACCTTTCATCAGGCGATGGGGAACATCTCCCACGGCAAGGCGCCGGAGATGCACGCGCTCGGGATCACGCTCTCCCTGGGCTCCGATTCGGCGATGTCCGGAAATTTCCTGGACGCGATCCGCCAGACATTCCTCCTGGTGGGCGGATATCACGAGGCGCGCCTCGATCCGAAGGTGATCCGGCCGGAGACTGCGGTCGAGATGATCACCATCAACGGCGCGCGATCGATGCTCTGGGACGACGATCTTGGCTCGATCGAGGTCGGAAAGAAGGCCGATATCGCAATGCTTGATATCATGCGCCCCGAATGGCAGCCGATCCACAATCCCATCGCCAATATCGTTTATTCCGCCCACGGCGGATGTGTCGATACCGTCTTCGTGGACGGAAAATGCCTGATGCGCGACAAGAAGGTGCTGACCCTCAATGAGAGCGATCTCTACGCGGAGGCCAAGGACCGCGCGCGCTCTCTGGCGCGCCGCGCCGGATTGTCGGATATTGCCGCGTCGATCTGGCCAATGGTCTAGCCATGGTTGTATCGACGCCCTGCACCGTAACCGCGCGGAGCTGAGGATGCCCAGAATCGAAGCGGCCGACCTGACCGCATCCCAGGCTTATGCGCTCCTGGTCGGCACCGTCGTGCCGCGCCCCATCGCCTGGGTTACGTCGATGGGATCGGGCGAGCGCATCAATGCGGCGCCGTTCAGCTGCTATACATTCGTCTGCAATCAGCCGCCGATGGTCGCCATCAATTGCGGGCGCCGCCGCGACGGCTTCAAGGATACGGCCCGCAATATCCGCGCATCCCGCGAGTTCGTCGTCAATGTGGTGACGGAGGACTTGATCGGGCCGATGCATCAAAGCTCCGCCGATTATCCCGAGGATATCAGCGAGCCCGACCTGCTCGCAATTGAGCTCGCGCCGAGCCATGTCGTGCGGCCTCCGCGCATCGCCGCGTCTCCCATCGCGCTGGAATGCCGCCTGCAACAGATCATGGAACTGGGCGTGCAAAGGAGCGAGCTCATCATCGGCGAGGTCGTCGTGTTCCACATCTCTGACGACCTTCTGGTCGGTGGGCGAATAGACACGCGGCGTTTTCGCCCCCTCGCGCGGCTCGGTGGTCCCTATTACGCGCGGCTCGGCGAGATCATAACGATGCCGCGTGTCGGGAACCCGGGTCCGCCTGCGAATGCGGAATGAAGCGCAGCGAGATCTGTTGATCGCCGCGTTTGCGCAGATGCTGCCTTGGAAGCGGAGCTCACATTCACGGGTGGTAGGAATTATCGGCTATGCATGTGCATTTCGAGACGCGAGCGGCCAAGCCACCGGTCTTCAAAATGACGCACGAGCTCATCGCGGAAGCGGCGGGACGGCATCGCCCATCCGCGGATATCCACCTGACGCTCGGCGCCGACCTCGATGACACGACGCCGCTTGCCACGGCCACCGCCCTGGTCACATCCAACGACGTCATCAGGGATGCGAGATTTCCAATTGCCGATCTCGAGTCGAAGGCCCCGGCGTTGCGCTGGATCCACATCATCGGTGCGGGGATTGAGCCGTTGTTGCCGCTCGATTGGCTGCCGCGGACAGTCACGCTGACGAACAACAGCGGCGTTCACGCGCAGAAGATCGGCGAATATGCCACCATGGCGCTGCTTCTCCTCAATGCGCGCCTGCCGCGGATGATCGGCAACCAGCAAAGGGCGCGCTGGGATCAGGTGTTCACGTCTTCGATCGCGGGCAAAACGGTGGCGGTGATCGGGCTTGGCGACATGGGAGGTGCCGCAGCGCGGCAAGCCAAGCGCCTCGGGATGAAGGTCCTTGGGGTTCGCCGCCACGCAAAGCCGCACAGGAGCGCGGACGAGGTCTTCGATTTTCGGCAGCTTCCCAAGGCGCTCGAGCGGGCCGACTTTGTCCTGGTGGCGGCGCCGCTGACGCCCGAGACGCGCGGGCTGCTCGGCCGCCCGATGCTGGCGCAGGTGAAGCGGGGGAGCGCCCTCATCAATATCGGACGCGCCGGCATCGTCGATTACGATGCTCTTTGCGACGCTCTCGCCTCGGGCGCTCTCAGCGGCGCCGTCCTCGACGTCTTCGAGCCCGAGCCGCTGCCCCGCGATTCGCGCCTGTGGCATACGCCAAACTTGGTTGTGACGCCGCACTGCTCGTCCGACGACGTGGAGCGGTACATGCCTCTTACGCTCGACCTGGTGTTCCGGAATCTGGAGCGGCTGATCGCGGGGAAGCCGCTCAAGAACCGGGTCGACCCGCGCCGCGGCTATTAGGCCTGCAGGCCGAATGGGTGTTTAATAATGTCCCATCCCTCAACGCGATAGCGAGGGCTGCCATGATCACCGAAGCCGAGATGTTCGACCCCAGGCACTACGCGGCCGTGCGCCGACCCTTGCTCGATGCCGAGACCCTGCCGCCCTGGTGCTATACCTCCGAGGCGTTCTACCGCAGGGAAGTCGAGCGGATCTTCATGAAGGTGTGGAATTTCGCCGGCGCGGCCGATCAGATCCCGAATGCTGGCGACTATTTCACGCTCAGTTTCGCCGGCGTGCCCGTGATCATCATCCGTGGCAAGGACGGCCAGCCGCGAGCCTTTCTCAACAGCTGCCGCCATCGCGGGTCCGAGCTGCTCTCGGGGCGGGGGCGATGCAAGGCGATTGTCTGCCCCTATCACAGCTGGAGCTATGCGCTCGACGGAAGCCTCATCGGCGCACCGGAGATGCAGAAGACGCATGATTTTGACCCCGCAGCGTTCGGCCTCTTGCCGATCCGGCTCGAGACATGGGGCGGCTTTCTCTTCATCAACTTCGATCGGGAGGCCGACGACCTCATGTCGTTCCTCGGCGACCTCCCGCAGCGGATGGAGCCCTACCGGCTCGAGGAGATGGCATGCGTCCGCCGCCGGGAATACGAAATGGGCTGCAACTGGAAGCTCTTCGTCGAGAACGCCAAGGAGTCCTATCACATCGCGACGGTTCATCGCTCGACCATCAACAAATACGCCTCGGTGCGGATGGCCGGGTATTGGGTCGAGGAGCCCGACGGCGAATACGTCATCACCTTTGCCCAGCATGACGGCAGCATGGCGCTGCTCAAGGGCGACCAGGGGTTCGCCAAGATCGAGAGCCTGGCCGGCCGGCGCGAGGCGAACGGCACCACAGCACCCCTCATCTATCCCAGCACCTATCTCGCCTGCACGATCGACTGCGCCTGGTACCTCGAGTTGCAGCCCCTCGGTCCCGATCACACGCGGCTGATCCACGGCGCGCTCTTTCCGCGCCGCCGCCTGGCGCAGCCGGATTTCGAGGATGTCGTGAAGAATTACTACAAGCGCTGGGACATCACGATCGAGGAGGACATCGTGGCCTCGGAGCGCCAGCAGCGCGGCCTCACCTCGCCATTCTGCCTGCCGGGCCGGTTCTCTCACCGGGAGCCCCTGGTCCACGAGATCGGCAACTGGGTTCTCGATCGCGTCCTCGACTCGTGCAAGGATTAGCCGGCGCCGCTGGGTCCGGGCCGTGGCCGCCGCGAGCGGCGTACGCCATCGAGGGGAATGAAACCCGCAATCAAGTAGAGGAGTGTCGTCTTGCCGCATCCGCTCGGGCCGAGGAGCGTCATCACCTCGCCCGCATGCACTGTGAGCGAGACGCCCTGGAGCGCCGGGACTTGCCCATAGGACTTGGACACGTTCCGGATATCCACGGCAATTTCCGCCATCACGCCTCCCAGGCCGCAAGCTCCAGCGCAGCCAGCTTCGCGGCTTCACGCCGCTTCGTCAATGCATACGGCCATATTCAAGGCTCGGCCGGATGCCGTTTCCGCTCCTGCTTTGCGCCGACGGTCAGCGTCAAGCCGGCGAGAATCAGCCCGAGGCAGATCAGGACGCCGGGAGTGAGCGGGTCGCCGAAGACAACGCTGCTCAGGACGTAACCGACCATCGGCGTCAGCATCAGCACCTGGCCGGCCGTGGCGGCGCTCATCATGGTCAATACCTGCGTCCAGCACCAATAGGCCAGGGCCGTGGCGATCAGCCAGTTGAATACGAAGATGGCGAGGAGTCCGGCGCTCCAGGCGATCGGACGCTCCCAGCTTGCCGCTGCCGCGAGCGCCAGGGGTATCGCCCCCGTTGCCATCTGCCAGAAGGTCTGGCTCCAGAGCCCGCTGCGCCATGTCCGCCGACGATAGAGGCAAGCGCCGAGGGCCCAGCTCATGGCGGCCAAAATGAGAAGCCCGTTGCCGAGCAGGGCGCGACGATCGTGCCAATCGATCAGCGCTGGGTTGAAGTAAAGCGCCAGGCCGGCAAAGCCGATGATCCCGCCGATCACCTGCCGCGGGGCGACGCGGTCGCCCACGAGCCAATGCCCCAGCGGCATGGCCCAGAGCTGCATCGTATACACCAGCACCGCGGCGCGCCCGGCGCTGACATAGCGCAGGCCCAGGATCGAAAGGCCGAGAATGCCGGCGACCTGTAGGAGCGCAATCGCGGCGAGGGGAAGACGCTCCGCCGGTACCGGTAGAAAATCCCTTCGCGCGAGCGCCAGCAGCCCGGCGACGACGACACCCGCGCCCGCGACCCTGATAGCGGCGAAGGCGAGCGGAGCGATGCTCGGCAGCGCCAGCTTCATGAGGACGTAATTGGAGCCCCAAGACAGAATGACGGTGCCGAGATAGGCGGCGGTCAGGACCGCCCGCCAGGGGTCGCGCGGCAAGGCGATTGACGGCTTCAACGGCACCGTCTCACCGCGCCCAGCCGTCGCGCAGCTTGTACCAGGCGGCCACCAGCTGCATGACGGGGATGCGGAATTGGTGGAATGGGATCGGCCGGAAGCGATTGGCGGTCATCGGGCCGGCATCAATCGCGCGGCCCACGATGAGCTGCGCAAGCAGCTTGCCAAGCAGAGTCGTAAGCGCAACGCCGCGGCCGCCATAACCCAGGGCATACCAGAGATTTCCATCGAGGCGCCCGAGATGCGGGAAGTCGTCCAGGGTGACGGCAACCTTCCCCGACCAGGTCTGCGCGACCTCCGGTTTGCCGAGGATGGGAAATGTTGCGCCGAGCTGCGCTTGAAGGCCACGGAAGATCGCTTCGGATTGGGCGCCGGTGATGGTGCCGCGGCCGCCGAAGAGCAGGCGATTGTCGGGCAGCATGCGGAAATAATTCATCAGCTGCTTGGTGTCCGACACGAGTCGTCGCGAGGGGAGGACATGGGAGGCCACGCTCGCCGACAAAGGAGGCGTCGCGATGACCGATGTGTTCACGGGAACCACACGCCGATGGAGCGCCTTGACGGGAGGCGCCAGATCGGAATAGGCGTTGGTCGCGAATACGACATGCCGAGCCAGGACGCGGCCGCGCGGTGTCGCCACGGCGAATGTCCCGCCGCCCGTCAGCTTCGTCACCGGCGAGCCCGCATAGATCGGCACGCCGGCCCGGCTCAATCCCGCGGCGAGGTCGCGCGCATAGTTCAAGGGATGGATGCCGGCACCGCGCGGGTCGAGATAGCCGCCGACATAAGCGTCCGTGCCCATCGCCTCCTGGGCCGCCATTCTGTCGAGGAGCTGGGGAACATCGTCTTTCGCCTCCCGCTCGAGCCAGCGGAGATCGGCTTCAAGCGCCGACAGCGCGCCGCGGCTATGGGCGGCGGTGATGTGGCCAACGCGCGAAAAGCCGCAATCAATGCGGTATTCCGAGACGGTCGCCTCGAGCGTGTCGATCGCCTCGTGGATCATCGCGTGGAGCCGAAGCGTCGTCGGGGTGCCGTATCGGGCGGCCAGCGCCGCGAAGCCCTTCTTGTAGCGTGGGACCGCCATTCCGCCGTTCCGGCCGCTCGCGCCCCAGCCCGCCTCGCTTCCTTCCAAGACCACGCTTGCGATCCCGGCCTTGCGCAAGTGATGAGCAGTCGCCAGCCCGGTAAACCCGGCGCCGATGATGGCGACCTCGGTCCGAACCTCGCGCTCCAGCCTGGGGAGCAACGGCGCGGCATGAGCGGTCGCCGCCCAGACCGAGGCCGGCAGGGCGGCCGGGCCTGTCGCAGTCGCCATCGCCCTTACGCTTGGCCGTAGACGGCCTGGGCCGCCTTGCCGCTCACCTTGCCGTTGCGCACGTCCTCGAGAACGCGCTCGCGGCTCCGCTTGCGCGGATCGCCATAGCCGCCGCCACCCGCGGTCTCGATCACCAGCCGGTCCCCCTTGGCGAGCGTCGTGACGATCTTGGAGGGGATGACCTCCTCACGGCCATCCGCGCGCCGGATCACCGAATGCGCCTTGGCGCCCGCCACGCCGCCCGCAAGCCCGGGCGCGCTCGAGAAATGGCGCTCGCCGCGATGGGAGAACGACACCTCGCCGTCGAGGATCTCGTATTCGCGCACGACGCCGAGCCCGCCGCGGAATTGACCGGCGCCGCCGGAATCCGGGCGCAGGGCGACCCGATGGAGGCGGATGGGCGCCTCCATCTCCATGGCCTCGGCCGGCAGGTTCATGCAGTTCGTGGCGTCAGTCTCGATGACGTCGACGCCGTCGAGCCCGGCGCTCGCGCCGCTGCCGCCCGCGATCAGCTCGCCAACAACGTAGCGGCCGCCGCCCGGGCTTCGCCCGCCGAACGCGATGACGAGAAGCTCGCCGGCGGAAGCCGCCGGCACGCGCTCCGGCAGCACCTGCGCGAGCGCGCCGATCATGCAGCCGGTGATGCGCTTGATGGTGGAGGTGCGGGCGTTGACCGGGGCGGGCTCCTCCGGATTGACAATTGTGCCTTTCGGTAGGCGCAGTTTGACCGGGCGGAAGCAGCCGCCATTCGTCGGGATCGTCGGGTCGGTGAGCGCCCGCACCGCGAAGCATGCCGCGGCGAGCGAGCCGGACGGCACGCAGTTGAGCGGGCCTTTGACTTGCGGGCTCGTGCCCTCGAAATCGAACTCGATAGCGCCGTCCTTCACCGTGACCGCAACCTCGATGCGGATCGGCTTGTCCAGCTCGATGCCGTCATTGTCGAGATAGTCGACGAAGCGGTATGTACCTTCCGGTATCGCGCCCAGCGCCTTGCGCGTCATCACCTCCGAGCGCAGCAGGAGCTCGTCGCAGATCGCGGTCATTTGGTTGTGGCCATAGGCGTCGGCGAGCTCGGCGAGCCGGCGCGCCGCCACGGTGCAGGCCGCGACCTGGGCGTTGAGATCGCCCATCACCGTGTCGGGGATACGGACGTTCTGCCGGATCAGCTTGATCAGCGTGTCGTTGAAGACGCCGCCGTCGCGCAGCTTGAGGGGCGGAATCCGCAAACCCTCCTGATAGATCTCGGTGGCGTTTGTGGGCACCGACCCCGCCGCCATGCCGCCCACGTCCTGGTGATGGGTCATCGCCCCGCTCAGGGCGATGACTTGGCCGCGATGGAAGATCGGCATGATGACGGCGATGTCGGGAAGATGGGTGCCGCCGGTATAGGGATCGTTGAGAATGTAGATATCGCCGTCGCGCATTTTATCGGCAGGGTAGGTCTCGAGCACCCTGGCCACCGCCGGGATCAGCGTGGCAAGATGGATCGGGATCGAGCAGGATTGCGCGAGAGTCGTACCATCGCGGGTGAACAGGCTGGCTGAGGCGTCGAGCCCCTCCTTGACGATCGGCGAGAAGGAGCTGCGCAAGAGCGTCGACTGCATCTCGTTGGCGATGCCGTCGAGCTTGTGGCGCACGACCTCGACCGTGATGGGATCGAGAGCTTGCGTCTTGTCGTGAGGGGACATGAATAGCTCCATCAATCTCGGGTGATGACGAGGCTGCCGTCTTCCGCAACGGTGCCGCGCCAACCGGGTTCGATCAGCGTCGTGGTATCGGCTTGCTCGACGACCGCCGGGCCCGGGATCCCGGCGCCGATGGGAAGTGCCGCGCGATCGAAGATGTCGGCCGCAATGAACCGGCCGCTCTCGGCCGTGAGAATATCTCGCCTTCCCTTTCTCGCTTCGCCGGGGTTGGGACGGAGCGCGCCGATCGCCTGCGGCTGCCCGACTGAGCTGCGATGGATGGTGCGCAGGTTCACGATCCGCGCCGGGCTCTCGGTGCTGTGGCCATAAACGCGGTCATGGGCGGCGAGGAAGTCGCCGTAGAGCGCGGCGAGGGGATCCGGTGCGCCGGCTTGCAGCGGAATCTCGAGATGATAGGACTGGCCGACATAGCAAACATCGGCGAAATAGACGATTTCCGTGCGCGATGCCGGGACGCCCTCGCGGCGCATCAGCTCGGCGCAGGACTTGTCGAGCGCCTCGAGCGCCCGCTTCACCTCGGGCCAGGCGAGCCCTTGGAGCGGCCGGGGAAAGGCCGCCGAGGCCTCGTGCTCGATGGGGGCGAAAAGAAGGCCGGCGGCCGACAGCACGCCGGGATGGGGCGGCACGACGATGCATCGGATGCCGAGATCACGCGCCAGGGCCGTCGCATGGAGAGGGCCGCCGCCGCCGAGCGGCAGCAGGGCATAGCCGCGCGGGTCGATGCCGCGGCCGATCGAGACCAGCCGGATGGCCTCGGCCATCTGCGCATTGACGACCCGGTGGATGCCGAGGGCCGCCTCCTCCAAGCTCATGCCCAATGGCCCGGCGATCTTCTCCTCGATCACCTTGCGGGCCAGCTCCGGCACGAGCTTGAGCGAGCCGGCGGCAAAATAGTCGGGATTGATATAGCCGAGGACGACCGAGGCATCCGTCACCGTCGCCCGCTCGCCGCCCCGGCCGTAGCAGGCCGGGCCTGGCTCCGAGCCCGCCGATTCCGGCCCCACGCGGAGGGAGCCGGCGCCATCGATCCAGGCGATCGAGCCGCCGCCGGACCCGATCGCGTTCACGTCGACCATGGGCACGCGCACGGCATAGCCGCTGATATCGCCTTCCGCGCGTATCAGCGGACGGCCCCGGCTGATCAAGGCGATATCGCAACTCGTGCCGCCGATATCGACGGTGATCAAATCCTCCATTCCGGCGGCCCGCCCGACCGCCAGTCCGCCGATCACGCCCGCGGCGGGGCCGGAGAGGAAGAGCCGGACCGGACGCTGCCGGGCGATCGACGAGGAGCTGATGCCGCCGCGGGACTGCATGATTTGAAGCGGCGACGAGACGCCGTCATTGGCGAGATCCCGCTCCATGTTCTCGAGATATCGGCCGACGACCGGCTTGATATAGGCATCGAAGGCCGTGACGCAGGTCCGCTCGTACTCGCGGAAGGCGGGATCGACCTCGGAGGACAGGGAGGTCATCATCTCGGGATAACGAGCAAGAATGATCTCTCGCGCCCGCCGCTCATGGGCGGGATTGAGGAACGAGAAGAGGAAGCTTATCGCGATGGCCTCGACGCCCTCGGCGACCAGCTCCTCGGTGGCGCGCACGACCGACTCCTCGTCGAGCGGCACCAGGACCTCACCGGAGGCGGTGATGCGCTCGCGCACCTCTTTGCGCCGCGCGCCCGGGGCGAGGAAAGCCGGCGTCTCGGGCTTGAGCGCGAGATCATACATGGCGTGCCGCATCTGACGCCCGATCTCGATCACGTCCTTGAAGCCTTCCGTAGCGAGAAGGCCGATCTTCGCTCCCTTCGCTTCCAAGACGGCATTCGTCGCAACTGTCGTCCCATGCACGAAGCGGGCGATCTGCCCGGCATCGACGTTCCACTCGCGGCGCATATATTCCACCGCGGCCTTCACGCCCGCGCTCGGGTTCTTGCGCGTGGTCGGAATCTTCACGAGACGCACAGCGCCTGCCCTGTCGCGGCAGACGACGTCGGTAAAGGTACCGCCGATGTCGACGCCGATCTCGAATTCGGTGGCCGCTTGGGTCATGCTCGTCGTCTCCATTCGCTTCTCAAAATCGGTGCTCCGGCTCAGCGGTCGCTTTGCGATGCTGCAAAAATCAGCGCATCGGCGGCGCGCCAGCCGATCTCGATCGCTTGGCCCACCTGGGGGATCGCCTTGCCCTCGGTGCTCCTGTTCTGCATCGTCGCAATCAGGGGGCCAAGCGCCGTATCGAGATAGAAGGTGATCTTCTCGCCGCTGAAGAGTGTCTCGGTAACCTTGGCGGCGATCTGGTTGGGTAAGGCATGACCATTGACGCGGGCGGGTGCGAGCTCGAGCTTCTCAGGGCGCATCATGGCGATGACGGCGCCGCCCGGCGGAATCTGCGATGTCGAGCGGGCATCGAAGGGCTCTGCGCGACCGGCCAGGCGCACCTTCGCCACCCCGCTCTCGTTTGCGATCAACTCGCCGCTCAGGCGGTTCATCTGCCCGATGAACTCCGCCACGAACGGCGTCTCGGGATTCTCGTAGACGGATGTCGGCGTACCGAATTGCTCGACGCGGCCGCCGCGCATCACCGCGACGCGATCGGCCATCGCCAGCGCCTCGTGCTGATCATGGGTCACGAAGATGGTGGTGATGCCGATGCGGCGCTGCAACTGCCGCAGCTCGACCTGCATCGCCTCCCGGAGCTTCGCATCCAGCGCCGCCAGCGGCTCATCCAGGAGAAGAACGGCCGGGTTCGTGACGAGGGCCCGGGCCAGCGCCACGCGCTGCTGCTGGCCGCCCGAGAGCTGATGCGGATATCGCCCCTCCAGCCCGCTCATACGCACAAGCTCGAGCGCGCGGGCGACGCGGGTCTCGGCTTCCCGCCGCGGGAGCCTCCGCATGCGGAGGCCGAAGGCGACATTCTCGGCGACGGTCATATGGGGGAAGAGTGCATAGCTCTGAAAGACCATGCCAAGGTCCCGCCGATGAACCGGAACGCCCAATATCGAGCGGCCTTCGATCAGGATATCGCCGCCGCCGGGCGAGACCAGGCCGGCGATTGAGCGCAGGAGCGTCGTCTTGCCGCAGCCCGAGGGACCGAGCAGCGCTACGAACTCACCGGCACCAATATCGAGGTCCACGCCATCGACGGCGACGTGCTCGCCATAGCTCTTGCGCAATCCGCGCAGCGAAAGATGCGGGGTCGAGGTCGGACGCTCGTTCATGTCGACAGGCGTCTCCTCAGCGCGACGTGAAAAGCAGGTGCTTGACGCCGAACACGCGCTCCAGCACCAGCAGCACGGCGATCACGATCGCGATCTGGATGGTGGAGATCGCGGCGACCGCCGGATCGTAATTGTAGACGAGATAGCTCAAGATCGAGACGGGCAGCGTCGTCGTGTCCGTGTTGCTGAGCAGGAGCGCCACCGGCACCTCGTCGAAGGACAGCAGAAACGAGAAGATGGCGCCCGCAAGAATGCCCGGCCGGATGAGCGGCAGCGTCACCAGCCAGAATGCCCGCAGGGGATTGGCCCCCAGCACCATCGCCGCCTCCTCGATCTCGCGATTGATCCCCGCATAGACGCCGAGCACGGTGCGCAGCACATAGGGCACGGTGATGACCGCGTGCCCCACGACGAGGGCCAGGAGCGAGCTGCCGATGCCGATCCGGGCCACGAAGAACAGCAGGCCGACCGCAAGGATGATCGTCGGAAGGCTCAGCGGCGAGAGGAGGAAGGCTTGGATGAGGTCGGCCCCAGGGAGGCGATAGCGCACCATCGCAATCGCCGCCGGGATCGCCAGCACGGCGCTGAGCAGGGTCGCGAGGACGCCGAGACGCAGGCTGTTCCAGAGCGGGACGACGAATTGCGGATCGCCCAGAACCTTGGCGAACCACTTGAGCGAAACGCCGTGGGGCGGGAAGGTCACGAACTCGGCGCCGGTGAAGGCCGAGGCGATGACAACCGCGACAGGGGCCAGGAGGAAGATCGTCAGGACGCCGACATAGAGAGAGAGTCCGAGGCCGAGTCGCGACATCATCGCCTCCAGCGCGGCCGGCGCAGCTGCAGCTGCAGCCACAGGACCGCGGTGACGATCACGAGCAGGGTCATCCCCATCGCCGCCGCGAATGGCCAGTTCGAGCTGACGGTCAGCTGTTGATAGATGAGCAGCGGCATGATCATCGTCGAGGTCTTGCCGAGGAGCATAACCGTCACGAAGCTGCCGATGGTCAGGGTGAAGCAGAGGATCGAGCCGGTGATCAGCCCCTCGAAGCTGAGCGGCAGCGTGACATGCCGGAAGACGCGGGCGCGGGAGGCCCCGAGCACGCGCGCCGCCTCCTCGAGGCGCGGATCGAGGGTCTCGAGGGTGCTCGCGATCGCCAGCACCATGAAGGGCAGCAGGACATGCACGAGGGCGATCGTGACCCCCGTCCAGGTGTACATGACATCGACGGTCGGCAGGCCCAGGGCGCGCATCAGCCAGTTGAAGGCGCCCGCACGGCTCAAGATCACCATCCAGCCGAAGGAGCGCACGACCACGTTGATGAGGAGCGGTACTACGACGGCGAAGATGAGAAGAGCTTTCCCGGTCCCGTCGAGGCGCGCGACCGCGATCGCGAGGGGATAGCCCAGCACGATGCAGATTGCCGTGACGACGATCCCGAAGATCAGGGTCTGGGCGATCACACGAAGATAATAGGGATCGCCGAAGATATGGGTGTATTCGGCAAAGGTCGGGGCACCCTTGTCGAGCCGCAGGCTTTCCATGAGGTTCAAAAGAAGCGGGCCGGCGAAGAAGATGACGAGGAAGAGGATGAGCGGGCAGAGCCAGAGGAGCGGCCGGCACGTGGCCTCCGCTGGCGCTGAAGAAATCGCGACTGAGGTCGGAGCCGCCATCGCCCTGCCCGCATCCGCCTATTGCATCTCCTTGTTCCAACGCTCGATCCAGCCGGGAATCTTGTCGAAGATCTTGTCGTAGGGCGGCACCACGACCCGGTCGGCGGCCGTGACCTTGCTCTTGATGGCGTCCGGATAGGTGACGGTCTTGTTGGTAATGCCGTAAAGAATCGTCTCGGCATGGCCGAGCTGCCCGTCATGGGACAGCACGCAATTGACGTATTCCCAGGCGATGGGCGGCGCGCTTTTCACCTTGGAGACCAGCACGGAGCCGGCGATGGTTCCCGGCTCGGGGATGTAGAAGGCGGCCCAGGAATTGCCCTTGTCGATGAAGGAATAGGCGCGGCCGTCCCAATAGGCGAGCAAGTCGACCTCGTGGGTGCCGAAGAGGTTGAGCGCCTCGACGGGCGTCGTCCAGAACTTGACGATGTAAGGCTGCATGGCCTTGAGCTTCGCAAAGGCCGTGTCGATGTCGCCGCCATATTGCTGGGCGACCCACCAGATGAATTCGGGTCCCCAGGTATAGGTGCCCGCGGGCCAGGCGACATGCTTGCCATATTTGCCGGCGGCGATGGCATCGATCAGGTCCTTCCAATCCTTCGGCGGATCCTTGATCGCGTCCTTGTTGTACATGATGCCCATGGCGCCGTAGTTCTGGACGACGGCGTAATCGTTCCACGGCTTGTGGAAGCGATCGGGAATGTCCTTGAGGTTGGGCACCTCGGCCGTCGTGATCTTGTCGAGGAGCCCGTCGCGCGCCGCCCGCAGGCTGTCCGCCTCGGCCAAGGTCAGAACGTCGATCGGCGAATGCTGCGGATTGGCACGAACCTTGTTGAGCCAGTCGGCCGACTCGCCCGTCAAGACCTCGACCTTCACACCCGTCTTCTTCTCGAAGCACGGGACGAAGTTCTTCTTGACCGATTCCGCCCACACACCCCCATAGGCCGTCACGACGATCTTATCCGGCTTGCTTTGGGCAACGGCAAAGCCGGCCGCCCCGATCGCCACCGCAGTCCCGAGGCCGATAGCGACCAGTATCGCGCCGCGCCCTCTGATGACGTCCCTCCACATGGCTTTCTCCCTAGATTTCTTGACGGCCGGGACGACTGCAATGCGCAGCCGCTGGTCGCCTTTTCCGAATGCGCCTATGATATCGATCCATTCGTATCGGGCAACAATTTTGTCATATCGATATACAATACGACCGCCGGCTGATAAAATTGTCTCCTCATCACGCGAGGCGTTCATGTCCCCGACCGACGACGATTCACCGCTCTTCAACACCTCACTGGCAAAGGGCCTCGCCGTGCTGATGGCGTTTGGGTCGGAGCGGCGCAGCATGAACCTGCCCGAGATCGGCACCATCGCCGGCATTGGGAAAAGTGCTGCTCAGCGGTTCACCTACACGCTCGAGCGGCTCGGCTATCTGCGAAAGGACCCGGTCACGAAGCGATACTCGCTCACGCCGAAAGTCCTGGAGCTGGGACTCCATTACGTCCACGCCGACGCCCTCGTCGAGCACGCCAATCCCTATCTCCTCGACCTCAACATCAAATGCGGCGAGACGGTGAACCTCTCCGAGCCGGACGGCACGGATATGGTGTTCGTGGCGCGCTTCCCCGGCCATAAGTCGATCGCGGTCCATATGCCGCTGGGCCGCCGCTTGCCCATGTACTGCACGGCCTCGGGCCGCGCCTATCTCTCGGCGCGCCCGGAGGCCGAAATGGCGGAGATCATCGCGCGGTCGACGCCGGTGGCGTACACCTCCAGCACCACGCTGGATCCCGCGCGGATCCGGAAGATGGTGCGGCAGGCACACCGCGACGGCTATGCCTATGCCGATCAGGAGTACTACAGAGGCGATATCAACGTGGGCGCGCCGATTCTCGGCGCGGACGGATGGGCGATTGCGGCGATCAACATATCGGTGCCGGTGAGCCGCTGGCGTCTCGATGAGGCTTGCCGGCAGCTTGCGCCTCTCGTGATCGAGACGGCCCGCGCCATTTCGGGCATGAGCGCGATCCGCCGAAAATCCCTGGCGAGGTGATCGCCGGCGCCATCCTTGAGGGCGCGGCGATGCTCACCTGATCCGCGCAGCCGGCCAGCCGGCCGCGCCGACGCGAGCGGGAAGGTGGCAGGTCGCCTAACTAATAGGTAAAGGCATAAACAGAGGTATCACCTGCCACATAGAGATGGCGTCCGACGGCGATCAGCGTCGTAAATCGCCGCACCAGGGACATCGCATCCGCCGAGCCGCCTCCATTGAAGATGACGGCCCCCGTGTCGCCGCGGAAGCCGCGTAGCCGATTGTCGCCCTCGGCTCCGACGGCCCAGACAATGGGGTTCGCCTCGCCGTTCGTGGTGGTCACGATGGGAGAGCCCCTCCCATGCTCGCGGGCGCACCAGATGACGGCAAGCGCGGGCGGGGCGCCGCGGCTGATTTTGACGGCGGTGAGATCACCCCCATGCCCCGCCGGGCAGCCGGCACCGCTTCCTTGGAAGACGACATATGCCCCGTCAGCTCCGGGGAAGGCAGCGGGCGCGGTTCGGATCGGCCCGTCGGCGACGGTCTTTGCGGCGAGCGCGCCGCCGATGCCGCCGAGACGGCGCCGGTCGAGAAGATAGGCCTTGCCGTCCTTGCCGAGGGCGAGGACGAGATCGGACGGGGTGGCGCCCGGTAGCGTCACGAGCACGGGATTGGCGCCGCCGAGGTCGAGATCCTCGTCGTCGAGCTCGCGCCAGTTCGCCGGAGCGAAGAAGTCCTCCGGCTTCTGCGAATGGCTCAGATCGAGCCCGAGGCGAATGACCGCCTCTCCATCCGCCCAGTTCCGAGCGCCCATGGTGTTCCCGGTCGAGGCATAGAGCGCCTTGCCGTCCGAGACGATGCCGCCGGGCGCCCAGATCCCGCCGCCCCGCCCGCGGGTCGACCAGTTCGACACCTGCGTGGGATCGCGCAGAGAGACCCCGACGACCCAGCCGTGATACGTCGCGCAGTCGCCGAAATGGCCGCCATAAGGGACATAGAGCCTGTCGCCGACGATCGTGAGGGCGCCGCGCTCGTTCTGGTTCTGCGCCAGAAAGGTCTTGCCGTGCGCTTGGAGCGCGGCGGCGACGTCGACGGGCCAGCGCGGCAGCACCGATCCGTCCTTCGTCGAAAGGGCGAAGATCTCGTGAGCCGGCCGGCGGTTCACCCAGACCATGGCGTCGAGATAAAGGGTGCCCGAGCGCTGATCGATCACCGGCGTGCCGGTGATGCCGAGCGGATCGATATTGCCGCAAGGCAGCGCCGAAGACGGCACGGGCGGCCCGAGCGACTTCTTCCAGATCACATTCCCGGTATCCGGGTCCAATCCATAGACGAGGTTCTGCTCCGTTGCGACGATGAGCACCGGCTTGCCGTCTGCCGGGGACCAATAGAGCGGCTGGGCATAGACCGGCCCGTCAAGCCGCGCCTGAAAGCGGGGATCGCGATGAAGATGGCGAGCCGTCTCCCAAGTCAGCTCAGGCGTAACGTAAAGGCCGCTATGGGCGAGATCCCGGTGATGCTGAGGCACCTCGCCCGCGGGCGATTCGTTGCTCGCGGCCAGAGCTTGTGGCGACAGCGCAAGAAGCGAGGCGATCGTCACCGCGAGGGCGAGAAAGGCACCAGTCATCCGATTCAGCCTATAGACTGGAAGTCCAAGATATCAGATATAGCGCCGGCCGGCCGGTCGCGGCAAAGCTCCATGATAGGCAAATGAGCCGCCATCGAGAACGCGCTGGCGACCAAGAATATCGAGGACGGTGCGCGAGCCGGCAATAGCCGTTAGTCTGGCGCTGGCCAGCCCGCGGGAGGAGATGCGATGAGCGCGCACGACGTCGGCATGCGCAAGCAGTTGACGAGCTATGGCGATCCCGAGTTCTCGCTCTTCCTCCGCAAGGCCTTCATCAAGGCGATGGGCTATTCCGATGACGCCCTCGACCGGCCCATCATCGGCATCACCAACACCTTCAGCGACTTCAACCCCTGCCACGGCAATGTGCCGAAATTGATCGAGGCGGTGCGGCGCGGCGTGCTCCTCGCGGGCGGGCTGCCGATGGAATTCCCCACCATTTCCATCCACGAATCCTTCGCGTATCCGACCAGCATGTTCACCCGCAACCTGATGGCGATGGACACCGAGGAGATGATCCGCGCCCAGCCCATGGATGCGGTCGTCCTCGTCGGCGGCTGCGACAAGACGATCCCGGCGCAGCTCATGGCCGCCGCGAGCGCCGACATCCCCGCCATCGTGCTCGCGGTCGGGCCGATGCTCGTCGGCCACTACCAGGGCGAGGTGCTCGGCGCCTGCACCGATTGCCGGCGCCTCTGGGGTCGTCACCGCGCCGGCGAGATCGACGCAAGCGAGATCGACCGCATCAGCGGGCGGCTGGCGCCGACGACGGGGACCTGCATGGTGATGGGGACGGCGAGCACCATGGCCTGTCTTGCCGAGGTCCTCGGCATGGCGCTGCCGGGGAGCGCGACGATCCCCGCGACCCATGCCGACCGGCTTCGCTGCGCGGAGCAGACGGGCCTGCGCGCCGTCGCCCTGGCCAAGGAGGGGCCGCGGCCGGGCGAGGTGCTGACGCCCGCCGCCTTCCGCAACGCTCTCGTCGTGCTTCAGGCCCTTGGCGGCTCGACCAACGCCCTCATCCATCTGACGGCGGTCGCGGGTCGGCGGGGCATCCGTCTCGATCTCGAGGCGTTCGACCGCATCGGCCGCGAGGTGCCCGTTCTCGTCGATCTCAAGCCGACCGGCGATCATTACATGGAGCATTTCCATTGGGCCGGCGGGCTGCCGCGCCTGCTCCGCGAGATCCGGGACAAGCTCGACGCCGGCGCGCGCACCGTCGCCGGCGGGACGCTCGCCGATTACCTCGACGGCGCCGAGATCGTCCCGGGCCAGACGGTGATACGACCGCGCGAATCTCCCATTCGCGAGAGCGGCGGCATGGCGGTGCTCCGCGGCAACCTGGCGCCGCGGGGTGCGGTCATCAAGCACGCCGCCGCCTCGCCCGCGCTCCTGCAGCATACCGGACGCGCCATCGTCTTCGAGTCGGTCGAGGATCTTGCGCGGCGTATCGACGATCCGGCGCTCGGCGCACAGCCGGACGACGTTCTCGTCCTGCGCAACGCGGGGCCCAAGGGTGCCCCGGGCATGCCCGAGGCCGGCTATCTGCCGATCCCGAAGACGCTGGCGCGCCAGGGTGTGCGCGACATGGTCCGCATCTCCGACGCCCGCATGAGCGGCACCGCCTTCGGCACCATCGTGCTCCACGTGACGCCGGAAGCCTGGACGGGCGGCCCGCTGGCTCTCGTCGAGACGGGCGACCGGATCGCGCTCGACGTCCCAGGCCGTCGCCTCGACCTCCTGGTGACGCCGGCGGAGCTCGCCCGCCGGCGAGAATGCTGGCAAGCGCCCCGGCCGCATGACGACGCCGATCGCGGCTTCAAGCAGCTCTATCTGCGCAGCGTGCTCCAGGCCGATGAGGGATGCGATTTCGATTTCCTGGTTCCGAAATCCAAGGCTGCGGGAGAGATACATGACGATTGAGCGCTTGAGAGGCATCGTCGCCGCCGCGGCGACCCCGGTCACGGAGGATTGCGCGATCGACGAGGCGCGTCTCGTTGAGCATTGCGCGCGGCTGCTGCGGATCGGCTGCGACGGGATCAATCTGCTCGGCACGACCGGCGAGGCGACCTCCTTCTCGACGGAGCAGCGCCTGCGCGCGATGGAGGCCGTAGCAAGATCCGGCCTGCCCCTCGACCGCGTCATGGTCGGCACGGGTGCGGCGGCGCTCGCGGATTCCGTGCGGCTGACGGCGGCCGCGCGGGACCTGGGCTTCGCCGGCGCGCTCCTGCTACCGCCCTTCTATTACAAGGGCATCGATGACGACAGCTTGGTGGCCTATGTGGAGACGGTGATCGCCAGGCTCGGAGCGGCCGGCCTTCGCCTTTATCTTTATCATTTCCCGCAGAATTCCGGGGTGCCCTATTCGGTCGCCGCGGTCGAAAGGCTGCATCGCGCCCATCCGGAGCAAGTTCTCGGACTCAAGGACAGCTCCGGCGATCTTGCCTATGCGGCCGAGCTCACGTGCCGGATGCCCGGGCTGGACGTATTCCCGAGTGCCGAGGGCGCCTTGGCCATGGCGCGCGAGCATGGCTTCGCCGGCTGCATCTCGGCGACCGCCAACATCACGGCGCCGCTCGCTGCGAAGGCGTGGCGCGCGCTCGGCACCGAGTCGGGGGCGAAGGCGGTTGCGGCTGCGGCGGCGCTGCGCGCCGCCTTCACAGCCTCTCCCCTTATCGCCGGGGTCAAATGGGCGCTCGCCGATCGCTACGGCGATGCGACCTGGACACGGCTGTGCCCGCCGCTTCGTGCCCTCACCGCAGAGGAGCAGCGCGCATTGCGCACGAGACTCGACGCCACCGACTATCCGGCGCTTTAGAAATAACCGCGCGTCTCGTTGCGCGCGCGCCGCGCCGCGCCACGACGAGATATCCTTCGTCTTGGTCACCTAAATGTCACGATTTTGCGCGGCGATCCGGTAGCGCCTCGAAAGCGAATCAGATAGACCGAGTCGCAGAGGCGCGGATGAAATGACTCTCTCGCAGCAAGTGCGCGTCGACGGTAGAAGTGGGCGGTCGACATCGGCGATCGCGCCATTCCAGATTCGCGGACGCTTCTTCACGGCAGTCGTTCTCCAGATGGCCGGGGAGGCCGACGCCAAATTCTACGAGGCCCTCGACACCAAGCTGGCCCAGGCGCCCCATTTCTTCACCAACGCGCCCTTCGTTCTCGATCTCGAGCAGGCGAGAGGAATCGGCCTCGCGGGCGATTTCATCGAGCTGGTGCGGAAATTGCGGGCGCGCAAGCTCGCGCTGATCGGGGTTCAGAACGGCACCATCGAGCAGAACCGGGCGGCCGTAGGCGCCGGCTTGATCACGCTCCAAGGCGGCCGCGACCTGCTGCCAGAGGACGAGAAGGGCGGGGCTACGACAGCACCGCCCGCAACGCCGCCAAGCGGCGGTGCCCTGCTCGTGACTGACCCGGTCCGCTCGGGGCAGCGGGTCTTCGCCGATGAGGGCGATCTCGTGGTCGTCGCCTCGGTCGGCTCCGGCGCTGAGCTCATCGCCCGCGGCAATATCCACGTCTACGGCCGGATGCGCGGCCGGGCGCTCGCCGGCGTCAACGGCGACACCAAGGCCCGCATCTTCTGTCAAAGCCTGGAAGCCGAGCTGATTGCGATCGCCGGGCTCTATCGCACCAGCGACGACATCGACGCGTCCGCGCGCAAGCAGCGGGTCCAGGTCTTTCTCAAGGATGATTCGCTCCGCATCGAGCCTCTGAAGTGAGGCGGAGCCGCAAAGGGGAGACTGTCAGTGGCCAAGATCATCGTCATCACATCGGGCAAGGGGGGCGTCGGCAAGACGACCTCGACGGCCGCCCTCGGCGCCGGGCTGGCCATGCGCGGCAAGAAGACCGTCGTTATCGATTTCGACGTCGGGCTGCGCAATCTCGATATGATCATGGGATGCGAGCGCCGCGTTGTGTTCGACTTCATCAACGTCATCCAGGGCGACGCCAAGCTCAACCAGGCCTTGATCAAGGACCGGCGTCTCCCGGATCTCTCGATCCTGCCGACCTCGCAGACCCGCGATAAGGATGCGCTCACCCGCGGCGGCGTCGAGAAGGTGCTCGAGGAGCTGCGCAATGATTTTGACTACATCATCTGCGATAGCCCGGCCGGCATCGAGCGCGGCGCGCATCTTGCCATGTATTTCGCCGACGAGGCCGTGGTCGTCACCAATCCCGAAGTGTCGTCGGTGCGCGACAGCGATCGGGTGCTCGGGCTCCTGAGCAGCAAGACCCGGCGTGCCGAGAAGGGCGAGGACCCGGTCAAGCCGCATCTTCTGCTGACGCGCTACGATGCCGCCCGGGTGGCGAAAGGCGAGATGATGAAGGTCGAGGATGTCCTCGAGATCCTCTCCATCCCGCTTCTCGGCATCATTCCGGAGAGCCCGACCGTCCTTCGCGCTTCGAATGTGGGCACGCCCGTCGTCCTCGACGAGAGCTCGAATGCCGGTACGGCCTATGCCGACGCGGTGTCCCGGCTCATGGGCGAGCAGATCGAGATGCGCGTCCTCGGACGCGAGCGTCGCGGCCTGCTGCAGCGGCTCCTGTGGAGGACGACATGACGTTGTTCGGCTTCTTCCGCCGCGCCCAGGCGCCGAGCTCGGCCCAGACCGCCAAGGAGCGCCTGCAGATCCTGCTTGCCCATGAGCGGCAAGACCGCTCCGGCCCCGATTACCTGCCGATGCTGCAGAAGGAGATCCTCGAGGTCATCAAGAAATACGTTCAGGTGACGAGCGAGAAGGTCGCGGTCAAGCTCGAGCGGGGTGCCGATATGTCGACCCTCGAGATCGATATCGAGCTCCCGGGCCCGCAGACGGCGAGCGCCAAGCCCGCTGCGGCCGCGAGCGCGCCCGCCTTCGCGCGCTGAGCGCCCGAACACCGTCCGTCCCGGGCGCTCGCGTCGCGGGGTCCGTTACCAATAAGGATAATAGGGATAGTAGTAATAGCGCGGGAACGCGTAGGCGCCGTAGGAATAATAGGCGTAAGGCGGGCTGACGCCACCCGCCGGAACCGGGACGCTTTCGCCCTTGGCGGACATGCATTGGATGTAGCGCATGTCATAGCGCTGCTGCAGCGTTCCTGCCGAGGCCTGCGCATTGCCGAGGCCCGAGACGCCGCCGAGAAGAAGCCCGCTCCCCGCGCCGATTGCAGCGCCGGCCGCCGGGTTGCCGGCCGCCGCCCCGAGCACAGCGCCGGCCGCCGCCCCGACCACGGTGCCGACGGCGGCGCTGCCGATTGCGCTCTGATTCGCAGCATCCGCCGGCGAGCCATAGCCGATGCTCGCTGCGGCGAATTGCTGGCAGGCGGCGTCATCCTGCTGGAATTCCGCAAAGGTCTTGCCCTTCGCCGGCAGGGCCATGACCGAAGGGCCCGTCGGCGGCGTGACGGCGCAGGCGCCGAGGAGCAGAGTCCCGAGAAGGGCGGCGGCCGAGGCGGTGCGAAGCATGGCTGGGGACCTCACCGAATGCGTCCGCCGATGAACACCGAGCCGTAGACCGGCGGCCCATAATAATAGCCGGGCGCGTAATAATAGCCTGGGGCATAGGCGTAGCTTGGCGCGTAGGCGTAATAGCCGGGTGCCGGCGCGTAGTAGCAGCCGGCGAGGCCGCCGAGGATACCGATCAGGAGTGCCGCCCGGCACAGCAATCGACCGCTCATGACCGATGCCTCCCTTCGGCGCGGCTTAATTGACGATGCGCCAGGACCCGTCCGGCTGCAGACAAGCCGTGCCGTAGCTCCGTCGCGGCACGCCGCCGACGGTGGTCGTCGTCTGATATTCCCGGCACGTCTGCGCGCTATAGGACTCGTGCTCGGGGGTCACGGTGGACGGGGCCGTGCTCGGCGCCGTATAGCCGGCCGGGGGCGGGTAATAGGTCACCGGCGGCGGATAGTAGTAGACCGGCGGCGGCGCGTAATAATAGGCGGGCGGCCCGTAGAAGACGGGCGGCCCGGCATAGACCGGCACGCCAAAGCCGAACCTCACGAAGACATGCGCGGCGGCGGGTGATGGGACCGCTGCGGCCGCCGCCAGCATCGCCGCCGACAACGCCAGTGGAATAGCCGGAGATATCCGTCTCTTGAGGCTGTTCAAGCGCCGCATGGCCTTGCTCCTCGGCTCATCCGGTATACGGGCGAGAATAGAATATCCTGCGCAAAAACGCCACGGTGCCGTTCTATCTTGATTATCGCTCCGCCCCAAATATCACCCTGCTGTGAAAAGAAAATCGAGTGAGAACTCAACGGGTTGTGATCGAGCTCGTCGAACGATACCGCTTCGTTGCGTTCTCGGCTATGCTGGTCTGCGAGACGCCATCCGTCACGGGGGCAGAACGCGCATGACCGAGCTCGACCGGGGGGTGATGGGCGTCGCGGCCATGCCGCGGGCGCGGGTGGCGCCGGGCCGCCGCGAGGTGCGCTTTGGCGACTGACGCGGCACCTCGTCTGCCGGCCGCGACGCCGCGGCGCGGCGGCCGTCCATCGCGGCAGCAAGCCGAGCAGATCCGCGAGCAGATTCTCGGCATCGCGACGGACCTGTTCCTCACGCAAGGATACGGCGCCACCAGCATCGAACTCGTCGCCCAACGCGCCCGCATTTCCAAGCGGACCTTCTATCATCGCTTCCGCGACAAGGCCGACCTCTTCGGCGCCGTCGTGCATCGCTTGATCGAGCATCTGCGGCCGCCCAAGAGCGCCGTTCGACTCGATGAGGGAAGCCTCGGGGACGTTCTGGAGCGCCTCGCGGGCATGATCCTGCGCGCCGCCCTCTCTCCCGATGCCCTCGCGCTTCATCGCGTGATCGTCGCCGAGGCGACCCGATTCCCGGAGCTGGCAGCCGTTCTCGACGAGCAGGGCGCGCGCCGCGAGGCGCTCCGGACCATCGCTGCGCTGCTCGAGCGCGAAGTGCGGCGCGGCCGCCTCGAGGTGGAGGATGCGGCCTTCGCCGCGGAGCAATTCCTCCATATGGTGGTCGCCGCGCCGCAGCGTCGCGCCTTGGGCCTCGGAAAGCCAATGACGGCGGCGGAGCTCGAGCTCTGGGCGCGTCGCTCGGTGCAGCTCTTCCTGAATGGATGTCGCGGCCGGCTCGAATCAGCGACCGCCGACGCTCCGCACAAGAGCCGGGCTCGTCACTAAGGCTGCACCTTCGCGTCGGGGCGAGGGATATCGTCGGGATCGGGCAGCGGGTCGGGCGGCAGGACCGGCGCCTGCTCCAGGCGCTTGCTCGGTCGCGGCGGCGGAGGCGGCGCTGCGTTCCCGCGCGGCACGGGCAGGGGCGGCACGCGATGCCCATCGCGCTGAAAGGCGGCGCCAAACGGCGTCAGCGCCGGTGCGACGGTATGGCAGGCGGCGCAGCCCAGATGCGTCTCCTCGGCAAAGCCGGGCGTGGCCGCGGCCTTGGCCGGCAGAAGGAGGCCGACAAGCAGGAGGAGGCAAAAACCCTGCCCGGCGCGGGCCGTCCTCGCCGAGCGGCGGCCCGCGGCGCGCCTTCCGATTGGGTCGATCATGGCCCGGACATTAGCCCGGCGGCTCCCGCATCCAAAGCCCGATCGATCCGCTGTGTGCGCCGGCGGACGCTATTTCTTGGCGATCTTTTTCCCGTCGGGGGTGAGCCAAGTCCAACCCGGCTTGCCGTCGCCGAAGCGCTCGGTGACGAAGTTCTCCAGGTCGCGCCGCGCGCGCTTGCGCATCGACACCTCCTTGGGCGGCGCCTTGCGCCCGTTGAGGCCGAAATAGCTCAGCATCTTCTTGGATGTCGCGCGGAGCGTCCTCGAGGCGGTGTCGACCTCGATCTCGCCATGCGCTGCAAACCGCAGGATCTCCCTAGACATCGCAAGGGTCCTCAGCAAGCCAATTGTTGTGATTCTGTCACTAATTTTCGCTTTTTGCACCCCCAATCGCACCCCAATCGCATTGGTATGACCATTGGGCGCGCGCCCGCTTTGCATTGCAACAAAAGCCGCGGGGGAGACCGCCCGGGCGGCAGTCGGCCAGATCGGGCAGGCTCCCTGCGCCCTGGCCGCGGCGAGAATCGGGGATGAAGGCCTGACGCCGGCATTTTGCACTGCAATATGGACACGGTACACCGGGAAACATATCTTCGGCCGTAATTCGCGGGGGATGCCAAGGAGGGTGCTCGGGTAGGAAGGGGCACGTCATGGTCGCGCTCGAATATTCGGCTCTCGAAGCCCCGCAGGACGCGCGCAAGCGGCCGCTCAAAGTCGGTGTGCTGGTCGATCTCGAGCTCGGCGTCGAGGCGGGCGGGCATGTGAAATGCTGGGAGCGCCTGGCCCGCGCCGCATGCGCGTTCCCCGACATCCTCGACCTCACGCTGCATTTTGCAGGTGCCGAGCGCCGCATCGAATTCCTCGGCGAGAATGTCCGCTACGTGGTCGAGCCCCCCGTGTTCAGCACGGCGCGGCTGCGCTTTCTCTCCCACGTCCCCGACCATACGGATCTCGCCCCCTGGCATCCGCGGCTCGCCCGCGCCCTGCGCGGCTACGATGTCATCCATACGACCGACGCCTTCTTCGCCTATGCGCGCACGGCGGTGCGCGTCGCACGCTCGGCCGGCATTCCCCTCGTCACCTCGGTCCACACCAACACACCGAAATATGGCGGCATCTATACCGGGGCCACGATCGAGCGCGTGTTCGGGAGCGGGCTGCTGCGGCATGTCCTGATCGACCGCCTGGGGCTCGGGCGCCGGGTTGAGCGGCGCATGCAGCTGCGCCTAGAGGCGCATCAGCGCCAATGCGCCTTCACCTTCGTGTCGCGTCCCGAGCAGCTCGACGTCACGCGCGCCGCGCTCGGCGGGCGGGCGGGGCTGCTGCGGCGTGGCATCGATCGCGCGCTCTTCGCCCCGGCGCGGCGCGACCGCGGCTGGCTCAACGAGACCCTCGGCATCCCTGCCAATGATTTCGTCGTCCTTTTCGTCGGTCGCGTCACCCGCGGCAAGAATGTGACGCTCCTCGCCGAAGCCGTCGCCGCCTTGGCCGAGCGCGGCATGCCGATCCGCCTGGTCTGCGCCGGGAAGGGGAATCTGCGCGACGACATCCGCGCGCGCCTCGGCGATGCGGCGCGATGCCCGGGGGCGCTGCTGCCCGCAACGCTTGCCCGCCTCTACGCCTCCGCCGATATCTTCGCCTTGCCGTCGCAGATCGAGGAATCGGCCAATGTCGTGCCCGAAGCCCTCGCCTCGGGCCTGCCCGCCCTGGTCGCGGCGGAGAGCGGCATGGGCCGGATCGTCATCGACGGCGAGACCGGATGCGTCCTCCCGGGAGACAGCATTGGCTCATGGGCCGAGGCCATCCGCCGGCTCGCGCAAGACCCGGAGCGCCGGGCGCGGATGGGCGTTGCGGCGCGGCGCTATGCGGAGAGCCGCCTCCCATCCTGGCAAGACGTGCTGACCGAGGACCTCTTGCCCCATTGGCGCGCCGCAGCTGCGGGCAAGCTCCAGTGACGCCCGGCCGCCGCATCCTGATTCTGGCCCCCCATCCCGACGACGAGATCGTCGGCTGCGCCGTCGCTGCGCGTCGTGCGCGCGCCGCCGGGGCCCGGGTTTTCGTGCTCTACCTCACGACGGGCGTGCCCGAGCGCGACCGCTTATGGCGGTGGCAACGCGCCGGATACGACATGCGCGTCGCGCGGCGCCGCGAGGAGGCTCTCGCCGCGGCGAAGCTCATCGGCCTCGAGCCCGTCGGCTTCCAGCCCTGGCCGTCGCGGCGCCTGCGCTTCCATCTCGGCGAAGCCCTCGCCCTGGTCGAAACCATCCTCGTCGCGCGCCGCATCGATGCGTTATGGGCGCCTGCCTGGGAGGGCGGTCATCAGGACCACGATGCGGCGAATGTGCTCGCGTCCCGCTTCGCGGCCATGCGGCCGGTGATGGAATTCGCCGAGTATCACTTCGCCGCCGGGCGCATCCACAGCCAGCGCTTCATCGCTGCGGGCCCTCGTGACGAGGTTATTGCCCTGGCGTCGCGGGAGCGGGCCCTCAAGCGGGCGGCCTTGGCGGTCTATCGCTCGGAGCGCGGCAATCTCGCCCATATCGGCTGCGAGGTCGAATCGCTCCGTCCCCTCGCGGCACATGATTATGCGACAGCACCCCATCCCGGGCGGCTCTTCTCGGCGCGGTTCCAGTGGGTGCCGTTCCGGCATCCGCGCATCGACTTCGACCCGCCGGAGCGGGTCCGCGCCGAGCTTGCGCGCTTCGCCGAGGCGGTGCCGCCGCTTCCGGCCCCGCGCGCCGCGGACGGCCCGGCTACTGAAGCGACTGGCTGGTAACCGATGGGCGGCCGCTCACGGCGCGGCCGCCATTCGACGACGGGGCTCCCATGGCCTCGCTGGTGTCGCTCGCGGGCGAGACCACCATCTCGACTGCGGCGCCGCCCAGGGTCCGGCTCGTGATTTGCACCACGGCGATGCGGCTGGTGGCGGGTGAGGTGAAGGTGAGAAGGCTCGTCGCCGAACGGACCACGGCACCCTCGCTCCAGCCGTATTTCGGCATCTCGCGGCGATAGAAATCGAAGACTTCGTCGCTCGACATGCCGCTCGTGAAGGCAATGCGGCCGATCCAGCGGTCCCCGGCGCCGAGGGCGAGGCTGCGATTTGCGTCGACACTGTAATCGGCGGGCAGCGCCACCCCGGTGAATTGCTGGCTCTGGGCCGCGCCTCCCGCAGGCGCCGTCGTGCTTCCGCCCGAGCCGCCGGAGCACGCTGCGACGGAGGCCAGGACGAGCACGGCCAGAACGAGCGCCGAATGGTTTCCCCTCATTTACCCACCTCGATCATGGGTATTCTAAAGTTTTAACCTACCACATTTAGTGGTATAGCGCCATGATTCGAGCATATGCGTGATGGGGTGCGGATCGGGACTGGCTGCGACGCCCGTGGGCGCCTATGGCGGCGGTCGCTCGGACATGCTGCTCAGGAAGCGGCGCAGCTCGGCGATCCGCAGCGGTTTGCGCATCGTCGCGACATCGGCGAAACCGTAGCCTTCGGCGAGCTTCGCCGCGCTTGTCATGTAGATGTCGCTCGATCCGCTGACGAGGAGAATCCGCGCCGCGCATTTGGCTTCGCCGAGGGTGCGCAGGATCTCAATCCCATCCATATACGGCATCACGATATCGAGAATGATGAGGTCCGGCTTGCTCGCGCGGTACATTGCCATCAGGTTCCGCGCATCGGCCGCGATCGCCACGTCGTAGCCCAGCGGCTCGGAAACGCGGCGGATCAGCTCGCAGATTTCCGCCTCGTCGTCGACGACAAGAAGGCGCTTCTTGGCCATGCTCGCCTCACTCCCCGCCGCTTCGCCGGGCTTTGGCCGCAGCCCTCGCGGATCGCCCGGGCTGTTCTCTGCTGTAGGCCCGCGCATAAGCGGTTGATGAACCTGTCTACGTCGACATAGATCGCATCGCCCGTCTGGCAACCCGGCCAATTTTTAATTACCCTGCTTAGCATTACGAAAAGGTTACGAGCGTGACCATCCTTGATGTTGGCGCAGCGTTCCTTTTTCCGGCCAATTAGGTTCCAGTCCTCGCGGGAGACGCCTCTGCTCGGCGCATGGACCGCATTGCCGGCTTATGCTAGCACTCGGCCATTCACGGGGGCGTCGCCCGGGGTCATGGCGATTGATCATCTGAACGCAGCCAAAGCGCGACTGATCTACTATTCGCGCCGCGCCAAGGACGAGCTCCGCGACGGCGGCTTGGGGATTCTCCTCTGGCGCATTCTCGTCAAGCTCCTCGCGCCCCTCGGCGAGCTCAGCATCGACATTCTCTATGAGCGCGATCTCGGCGCTGAGATC
The DNA here is from genome assembly GCA_035294245.1 of Alphaproteobacteria bacterium. GTDB lineage: Bacteria > Pseudomonadota > Alphaproteobacteria > JACZXZ01 > JACZXZ01 > DATGLG01. Next base: position 347,217 of record DATGLG010000004.1, read on the forward strand.
GCTCCCATCTCGGCGCGCGCGGATCTGACGATCCGCCATGCGACCGAGGCCGATATCGATGCCATCCTTGCCTTGGAGGAATGGCCGGTGTCGGAAGACTCGGAGGCGGCCGACGAGGACGGCGAGAATGAGGACGGCGAGGACGCGCTCTCCCTCGTTCGCCGCGTCTATCGCGACCGCCTTGCGCGCGGCGAGATCTGCTTTCTCGCTTATGTCGGCGCGGAGCTTGTCCACTCGAACTGGATGTGCCGGAAATGGGGCGAGGCCGTGCCGGGCCATCCGGTGGTCCTCCTCCCCGGCGAAATCTACGAGACCGACGCCTTTACCGCGCAGGCTTGGCGTCGCTATGGCATCCAGAAATTCGTCCATAACGAGATGCTGCGCTTCGCCCAGAGCTCCGGCTATCGGCGCGCCTACACCATGGCCAATTTCGAGCGCTTGCGCTCCCGCAAGGGCTCCCTTCGCCTCGGCTATACGCGCTATGGCGTGGTGCTTTGGTTTCTCCCCCGGCGCACCTGGCGGATCGTCATGATCCGGCTGAGCGGACGGCTCGACATCCTGTTCCGGCAATATGCCGCGCGGCCGGCTTCCGAGAGACCCGCCGCTCTCAATACGCCGGCCTCGGGCTCCGAGCCGGGCATGTGAAACCCCGACGAGTCTCCAGGCAAAACGAGGCGAGCCCTTGGCTTGATACTTGGCAAATCTTCCCTTGCTCGTGGAATACGGAGTCTTTATTAGGGCGTCTTAGAATTCGTCACCACTCGACATGATAAAATACAGTGATGGTTAATGAGACCGGCAATTGTCAAAATATTAACGGATTCTACATTGATATTGGTTACGTAAAACTATATGCTACCCCGAGGTGAGACCTCGCCGGAGCCTCTTCACCTATTGCAGTTTTCGTAGCCCGTCGAGGATCTACCGCGAACCTTTCCGCAGGACACGATATCATGAGCGGAAGCGACAAGCAGCCTGAGCCCAACACACCCGCGGCGGCCGATCCGACCACGGAGCAGAGCGGCATTGCGCGGACGCTTGGCCGGCGGCGCTTCGTCATCACCAGCGTCGCGGGCCCGACCATGCTGACCCTGGGTACCCATGCCGTCGAGGCGCAGTACTATGGCAAGGGTGGCTGGGGCGGCAAAGGTGGAAAAGGCGGTAAGGGCGGGAAAGGCGGCAAGGGGGGCAAAGGCGGTAAGGGAGGTAAGGGGGGAAAAGGCGGCAAAGGGGGGAAACGCCACTCCGGGACCGCTTCCCATCTCGCCTCGGTGACCCGCAAGCCCTGACCGCGCCAGCCGGTTCGGCCGTGTCCGCCGTGGTGTGGGGGGAATGAGATGAGCGACGGCGCACGACGCTGGGCCGTGCCCGCCGCCATTCCCCTGCAATGGCGGCGCTGGGCCGACGATTTCCTGGTCTTCAATACAGCCTCCGGCGAGACCCATTATCTCGATCTCATCGCGGCGGCTGTGCTGCGCCATCTGGAGAGCCGCCCGGCGAGCTGCGACGAGATCGTCAGCGAGCTTCGCCGCGCCTTTCCGGACAATCTCGAGCCGCCCGGCCTCGGCGAGATCGCGGCGCTGCTGCAGCGCTTCGACGCGCTGGGCCTGGTGGCACCGGCAGCGCCGTGATCTTCGGCGGGCTGTCGCCCGAGGAGGCCGGGCGGAGATTGGCGCAGGGCGGCGTCAGGCTCAAGGTTGGCCCCTTTGCGGTGAGCGTCCAAGGCGATTGCGGCGTCTTCGGGCGGACCTTCCATTTCCTCTATGGCGATTTTCCTCTCCTGGACGCGGCGGAGCCGGCGGAGTTCCGCATCGGGCTGCGCCGGCCCCTCGGCCTGCGGCGGTGGCTGAGGCCCCAGGTTTTCTTCTATCTCGACGACACCCAGCCCTTCGAGCCGTTTCCGGCCAGCCTGGCGATGCCGCTCTTCGAATGGGGCTTCAACTGGTGCATCTACGAGCATGTCCATGAATTCATGCTGATGCATGCGTCGGTGGTCGAGAGGAACGGCCGCGCGCTCATCATGGCGGCACCTCCCGGCTCGGGGAAAAGTACGCTCTGCGCGGCTCTCGTCCACAGCGGCTGGCGCCTCCTCTCCGATGAGTTCGCGATCATCGACAAGGGCGACGGCCGTCTCCTTCCCATCCCGCGCCCGATCGGCTTGAAAGAGGAGTCGATCGAGCTGATCCGCGCTCTGGCGCCGGCGGCGCGCTTCGGCCCCGTCTTCGCCGACACCCGCAAGGGCAAGGTCGCCCATCTTCGCCCGCCGGCCGACGCCGTCGCACGGGTGGCCGATCCGGCGATCCCGGCCTGGCTGGTGTTTCCGGCCTATGCGGCCGGCGCCGGCAATCGCCTGGTGCCTGTGAGCAAGGCGCAGGCGTTCATCCGGGCTTCGGAGAACTGCTTCAACTACAAGCCCCTCGGCGCTGCCGGATTCGAATCCCTCGCCGCGTTGATCGACCGCTGCGACGGCTTCGAGCTCGATTTCGGCGATCTCGAGGCGGCGCTCGCCGCCCTCGACGGGCTCGCTGCGGCGCGCCCCGAATTAGCGCGCGCCGCGACCGGGCGGTGATCACTGGCCAGTCGAGAGCGGAGCTCAGCGCGTGACGATTCCGGCATGGCTGACGGGGCGCTTTGGCGTGGAGAGGGAGGCGATGCGCGCGGCCCGGCCGCTGCCGGAAAGCCCGGTGCAGCGCGTCCCGGTGCTCGATGCCCCGCAATGCGCCGAGATTTGCGCCAATGTTCACGCGCTGCGTCCCTTCTGGACCCCGCGCGAGGGGAAGCCCTGCGGCTTCTTCACCCTCGGGCAAGCGAGCTATTTCGATTGTCGCGATCCGCGCGAGCGGCGCGAGTATCTCCGCCGTGCGAGTGACGCCAATGCGCTGCTGCGCGCGCGTTTCGCGCCGCTCTACGAGGCCGTGCGGCGGGCGCTTGAGGCGGCTCTCGCGGAGCCCTGCGCGCTGACCGAGAGCTACGCGCTTCCCGGCTTCCATATCTGGTTGAGCGCAGGCGTTCCCCGCCTCGACCTCTTCGGCCGGCAGCGCGGCGCCTATGCCTCCGTGCATTTCGATCTCCAGTATCAGCTCCTCGAGCCGGGGCGGGGTGCGCCGCCCACGGCGCGTGAAGCGCTCTCCTTCACGTTGCCCCTGCGGCTGCCATGCGCCGGCGGCGGGCTCAATCTCTGGGACATCGACTATGCCGATTTCCTCGCGGCCGCGGCGCGCGACCGCGACGTCACGCCGCAGCGCATGAGCCGGTCCAAGCCGGCCCGTCGCGTGGTCTATGCGGTGGGCGAGCTCGTGCTCCACAGCGGTCATGCGCTTCACCAAATCGCTCCGGTGCGCCGCGTCCGGGCCGGCGACGAGCGCATCTCCCTGCAAGGCCACGCCCTACGGACGGGCGAGGGCTGGTCGCTCTACTGGTGACACGGGCGCGCCGCCGGCTTACTTGCGCCGCGGATCGAGGGCGTCGCGCAGCCCATCGCCGAGCAGGTTGAAGGCCAGCACCGCGAAGAAGATGGCGAGCCCGGGCCAGAGCGCCATCCACGGCGCCTGGGCGAGATAGGCCTTGGCGACGTTGAGCATGCTGCCCCAGCTCGGCGCCGGCGGCTGCTGGCCGAGGCCGAGGAAGGAGAGGCTGGCCTCGGCGATGATCGCCTGCGCGATGGTGAGCGTCGCCTGCACCACGAGGGGTGGCAGGATGTTGGGCAGGATGTGGCGCAGCAGGATGCGATGGTGGGGGTTGCCCAGGGCGCGCGCCGCCTCGACATAGTCCTCGACCTTGATCGCAAGCGTCTGGGCCCGGGTCAGGCGGATGAAGGTGGGCATCGCCGAGATGCCGATCGCGATCATCGCGTTGGTGAGGCTGGGGCCGAGGAAGGCGGCGAGCGCGATTGCCAGGATGAGGAAGGGCATGGCGAGCATCGCGTCGGTGATCCGCATGAGCAGGCCGTCGATCCAGCGCCCGGCATAGCCGGAGATGAGGCCGATCGGCACGCCGAGGCCGAGGGCGATGGCGACGGAGACGACGCCGGCGAGGAGCGAGGCGCGCGCGCCGTAGATGACGCGCGCCAGCACGTCGCGGCCGATCTCGTCGGTGCCGAAGACATGGAGCGCGCTCGGCGCCTTGCGCACCAGGAGGAAATCGGGCACATCGGGGTTATAGGGCGCGATGAGGGGGGCCAGCGCCGCGACGCCGATGAAGAGAAGGACGCAGGCGAGGCCGAAAACGGCGCTCTTGCGCCGAAACAGGCGGCGCAGTGCGCTGCGGAGCGGCCCCGCTTCCTCGATTAGGGCGACATTCTCGCTCGTCGCCGCGGTCATGGCGTCCGCCTCACGAGCGCAGGCGCGGATTGGCGAGGAAATAGGCCACGTCCGCGCAGATATTGAGGAAGATGTAGAGCGTCGCCGTCACCAGCACCACACCCTGCACCACCGCGAAGTCGCGATTGAAGACGGCGTCGACGATGAGCTTGCCGAAGCCGGGAATGGTGAAGATCTGCTCGGTGAGCACCGCGCCCGAGAGGAGCTGGCCAAACTCGAGGGCGCCCAGGGTGATCACCGGGATCAGCGCGTTGCGCAGGGAATGGCGCAGTACGACGGCGCGCTCGGTGAGGCCCTTGGCCCGCGCCGTGCGCACATAGTCGGCGCCAAGCACTTGCATCATGGCGCTGCGGGTGTGGCGCATGATCACCGCGGCGACGGCGTTGCCGAGCACGAAGGCCGGCATGATCATCGTCTTGAGGTTCTGCGCGAGATCGTCGCCGGGCGGCACATAGCCCGAGGCGGGCAGCCAGTGCAGCTCCACGGAGATCAGCAGGATCAGCATGATGCCGAGCCAGAAATTGGGCGTGGAGATGCCCCAGAGCGCGAAGAGATTGGCGCCGTAATCGACCGCGGTGCCGCTTTTGACCGCGGAGACGATGCCCGCAGGCACGCCAATCAGGAGGGCGATGAGGAAGGCGAGCGCACCGAGCTCGAGCGTCACCGGAAGCTTCTGGAGCACGAGCTCGCTCACCGGCTGCCGCGTGCGGATCGATTCGCCGAGATCGCCGTGGAGCGCATCGCCGATCCACAGCACGTAGCGCACCGGCAGCGGCTTGTCCAAATGATACTTGTGCGTGATGTAGGCGATCACCGCGGGATCCTGCTCCTCCCCCGCCAGCACCACGGCCGGGTTCCCGGGGAGCAGCTGCTGCAAGCCGAAGATCAGCACCGAGACGAAGAAGATCGTCGGAATCGTGATGACCAGGCGGCGGACGAGAAATGCGAGCATGGGCGCGAGCGGATCCGCGAGGCGGGGACGGCCGGGCGCCGCGATCGGAGCGCCCGGCCGCGGCACGCCTATTGGAGCTTGAGGTCGACGACGCGCACGAGGCCGTCGGGATAGGGCTTGAAGCCGGTGAGCTTCTTCGTATAGCCGTAAATCCACTTGCGGTTATAGAGATAGATGATCGGCAGATCGCGCTGCGCGATCGCATCGACCTCGTCATAGAGCTTCTTGCGCGCGGCGGTATCGCTCGTCTCGCGCGCCTGGTCCAGCAGCTTGTCGACCTCGGGGTTGCAGTAGCGCCCGTAATTGAGGTTCCCCTTGCAGGCGAGGAAGGTATAGAGGTTGCCGTCCGGATCGACGCGGCCGCTCCAGCCGATCTGATAGGCTTCGAAGTCGCCCTGCTGCTCGCGATCGAGGGAGGTCGCGAATTCGACGGCCTTGATCTTGATGGTGATGCCGGCCTGCTGCGCCATCGCCTGGATGACCTGGGCCACCTGCTGGTCGTCGCTCGTCGTCGGCACCATCAGCTCGATCGTCGGATTGCTGTGCCCCGCCTCCTTGAGGAGCTGCTTGGCCTTGGCGATGTCGGGGCCGGGTACGGGGAAATTCTTGTCGAACCACGGGCTCACCGGCGAGAACGGCTGATCGCCCGGAAGGTACTCGCCATTATAGACCGCCTGCACGAGCGCCTTGCGATCGATCGCCAGGGAGAGCGCCTGGCGGACGCGCGGATCCTTGCCGAAGATCGACGCCGCGCGGGCGCCGTTGCCGATGTTGGCGGTGATGCCGATATAGCCGATCTCGGGAATCGACGCGACTTCGAGATTCGGATTGTTGCGCACGGCGGCGACGTCGCTCGGCTGCAGGCGCTCCATGAAATCGAGGCTGCCGGCCTGCAGGTTGGCGACGCGCACGGCCGCGTCCACGATGGTGCGATACTCGATGCGATCGATGAAGATGTGGCCCTTGTTCCAATACTTGTCGAACTTCTCGACGGTGATGTGGTCCTGGGCCACGCGCTCGACGAATTTGTAGGGGCCGGCGCAAACGGGATGAGCCGCGAAGTTCTCGCCCTCCGCCTTGGCCGCCTTGGGCGACACCATCATGCCGGCGCGGTCGGTCAGTGCCGCGAGCAGCGGCGAGAACGGCGAGGAGAGATCGAGCTTGACCGTCTGGTCGTCAATCACCTCGACGCCCTTGACGGCGCTGATCTCGCTTTTGCGGTTCGAGCCTTTGAGGTTGAGGTCGCGCTCGATGTTGAACTTGACCGCCTCGGCGTTGAGCGGGGTGCCGTCCTGGAAGAGCACGCCCTGGCGCAGCTTGATCGTCACCGACTTGTTGTCGGGCGCCCATTGGTAGCTGGCGGCGAGCTGCGGCACGATCTTCAGATCGGGGGTGATGTCGAACAGCTTGTCGCACAGGCTCGCGAAGACGATGCGTCCGACGAAGGTGCGCGCAACCGCGGGGTCGAGGAGGTCGGGGTCCTCGGCCAGGCCGATGCGCAGCGTCTTGGCCTGGGCGGCGCCGGCGAGCAGCGCGGTGAGTGCCGCCGCCATCACGAACAGTCTTGCTCGAGGCATGGTCGTTCTCCCTGTTTGCCTGGTTCTTGATGTGGTTTCGCGCGCGCCCGTCATGGCGCCTCCTCGGCCCCTTGGGCGCGCGTGAAGAAGGCCTGCAGCCGCTCGAGCCTGGGATTGGGCGGCTCGTCCTCCGGCTGCGGGATGAGGGCCGTGGCTGCCGGGATCTGGCGCCAGAAATGGCAGGCGGTGAGATGGCCGCGGCCGTCATCCTCGAGGCGCGGCGCCTCTTGCCGACAGCGCTCCTGCGCATGGGGGCAGCGGGTATGGAAGCGGCAGCCGGGCGGCACGTCGAGGGGGCTCGGCACGTCGCCTTCGAGGATCAGGCGCCGCCGGCGCGCGCCGGGCTCGGGCAGCGGGATCGCCGAGAGCAGCGCCTGGGTGTAGGGATGGCGCGGCGCTGCGAAGAGGGACTTCTTCCCGGCAAGCTCGACGATCTTGCCGAGATACATGACGGCGATGCGGTCGGCGATATGCTTCACCACGGCCAAGTCGTGGGCGATGAAGATGTAGCTGAGGCCGAAGCGGCCCTGGAGATCCTTGAGCAGGTTGACGACCTGCGCGCGCACCGAGACGTCGAGCGCCGAGACGGGCTCGTCGCAGACGAGGAGCTTGGGCTCGACGGCGAGCGCCCGGGCGATGCCGATGCGCTGGCGCTGGCCGCCGGAGAACTCGTGGGGATAGCGCCGCGCGTGATGAGGCGAGAGGCCGACGAGGCGCAGCAGCTCCTGCACGCGCTCCTGCCGCGCGCGGCCGGCGGCGAGGCCGTGAAGGGCCAGGGGCTCGGCGATCATCTCGCCCACGGTCATGCGCGGATTGAGCGAGGCGTAGGGGTCCTGGAAGATGATCTGCATCTCGCGCCGCAGGGCGCGCATCGCAGCCGGCGACAGGCCCGAGATGTCGCGGCCGTCGAAGCGAATGGTCCCCGCATCGGCCTCGATGAGACGCAGCACCAGGCGCCCGGTGGTCGACTTGCCGCAGCCGGACTCGCCGACGAGGGCCAGGGTCTCGCCGGCGCCGACCGCGAAATCGATGCCGTCGACGGCGCGCACGGCGCCGCGCGCCCGCCCGAAGAAGCCCGATTTCGCCTTGAAATGCTTGAGGAGGCCGTCGACGCGCAGGAGCGGCTCGGCGCCGGCGCGGGCAGAGCCGAGGGCCGCGGCGCTCATGCCGCCCGCTCCGCCAGCGGCGCCTTGATGCAGGCGGCAAGATGTCTCGGCGTCACCTCGATGAGGGGCGGCTCGGCCCGGCGGCATTCGGCGCTCGCGAAGGGACAGCGGGGATGGAAGCGGCAGCCTTCGGGGATGGCGAGGAGGTTCGGCACCGTGCCCTCGATGGTGGCGAGCCGCGGCTTCTCCCGATGCAGCTTGGGAAGGGCGCCGAGCAGGCCGATCGTGTAAGGGTGCTGGGGATCGGCGAAGAGGCGCGTCACCGCCGCGCGCTCCACCACCTTGCCCGCATACATGACGATGACCTCGTCGGCGATCTCGGCGATCACGCCGAGGTCGTGGGAGATCATCAGGATGGCGGTGCCGAACTCCTCGCGCAGCTCGCGCATGAGGTCGAGGATCTGGGCCTGGATCGTGACGTCGAGGGCCGTCGTCGGCTCGTCGGCGATGAGCAGGCGCGGATCGCAGGCGAGCGCCATGGCGATCATCACGCGCTGGCGCATGCCGCCCGAGAGCTTGTGGGGATATTCGTCGACGCGGCGCTCGGGCGCCGGGATGCGCACGCGCCGCAGCATCTCGATGGTGCGCGCCCGCGCCTCCTGGCGGCTGACTTTCTTGTGGTAGCGGATCGCCTCCGCGATCTGGTCGCCGACCGTGAAGGCAGGATTGAGCGAGGTCATCGGCTCCTGGAAGATCATCGAGATCTGGTTGCCGCGCAGCGCGCGCAGCTCCGATGTCGGCAGCTTGAGGAGATCGCGCCCCTCGAACATCACCTCGCCGCCGGCGATGCGTCCGGGCGGGGTCGGAATGAGCCGCATGATGGAGAGCGAGGTGACACTCTTGCCGCAGCCGGATTCGCCGACGATGCCGAGAGTGCGGCCGGGCGCCACCGCAAAGCTGACGCCGTCCACGGCGCGGAACTCGCCCTCCTCGGTCGCGAAATAGGTCTTGAGGTCGCGCACCTCGAGGAGCGGCGCCGGAGCAGCATCTCGCATCGCTCGCACGGCGGCAGCCTCGCTCGCCACGGCTCAGCCCTTTTGCGCGGCCAGGCGGCGCGCGACCTCGGCGTCGATCGCGGCGCGGTCGTAGATGCCCGAGGGATTGGCGCGGCTCGGCAGGAAGGCCATGAAGGGCCGGAACACCTGGCCGCTGACCTCGTAGAGCCGGCGCAGCTCGGCGAGGGGCTCGGAATGGTCGTCGACCCGCAAATCGAGGCTGGGATAGAGCTCGGTCGTGAAGATGCGGAGCGCCGCGGATTGTTTGCCCCGCTTGTCCCCGCCCACGGCCTGCCCGGCGTCGAGGGCGGCGATCAGGCGCTCGGCGAAAGGCAGGCCGCGGCCCGCCTCATAGGTCTTGGCCGTCTCCTCGATTACCGCGGCATTGGCCAGCATATTGCCGGCGACGGAGAAATCGGCGCCCGCCACATGTCCGCACCAGCCGATGCACTGCGCCCCGGTGTGCTGGGCGATGCGCCCCGCCTTGTCGATGAGGTGGAGCTGGCGATGCTCGCGCCCCTCGTCATCGGCCAGGAGGAGTCCCATCGCCTCGGCCGGCGCTAGCCCGTCCGCCAGGAGGTCGAGCCCGCGCGGTCCGAAGGTCGGATTGACAAGGGCCTGGGTCGAGAGTGCGCCGACCCCGCTCCGCGCATGGGGGCAAAGGGCGCCGACGGCGAAGAAGCGCGTCGTCACGGCGACGCCAAAGGCGCCGGATGTCGGATCGCGGGCGACGATCGACCAGGTCATGGGGCGGCGTCTCGATCCTCGGATATGCTCACGACGGTTCTGGCATACGTTGCACCAGCGGGAAAGGCGGCGCAAACGATATGTCAGCTTGGCGGCATTGGGCAGTCACGAGCGCGCGAGGCGCGCGGCCGCGTTTCAGGGCGTGCGTGGCGCCGCGGCCGCTGCTGCACCGCGGAAAAAATCCGCGGCGTCGTGGAAGAGGGCCTCGCGGGAGTCCCGGTGGGTATAGATCATATGGCCCGCCGCATAGGTCTTGAGCGCGACATTCGCCCGCACCGCGGGATCGAGATTCATCTGGCTGATCGCATAGGCCGAGGCGAAATAGGGGGTGACGAGATCGAAGAGGCCGTGGGCGATGAGCACCTTGAGATGGGGATTGAAGGTGACTCCGGCCTTGAGGCTGCCGATGGCCTCGGCGAAGCCCTGATCGCCGCTCTCCCCATGCCAGTGCCATTGGCGGCCGACCGCCGGGTTGAGCACGAGATAAGGGAGATCGGTATCGAATTTGAGCTCCTCGCGGAGATAGGCGTTGAAGGCGGGACCGAGGGCGGCGTTGAGCTGAGGCAGGGTGCGGTCCTCGCCGCGAAGGACCGGACTTTCCGGATCGGGGTCGAGGGCCGTGACCGAGCCGTCATAGAAGCCGACGACGCGGCCGGTGCCATGGAGGAGCATCTTCGCGAACTCGCCGTTGCGGATGCGGCCGCGGCTGCGGGCGACGAGGTCCTTGGGCAAGCCGGTATAGGCGGCGAGCTTGTCGACGAGCGCCTCTTCCGCCGCCGCGGGGAGCGCATCTCCCTGGGCAAGGCCGGTGAGATAGCCCTCGAGGCTCCAGCTCTCGACCTCGGCGAGCGCCGCACGGGTGATGCCGCCGGCGGGGTGGGGCAGGCTCGACTTGCCGTGATAGAGCGCCACCGCGGCGAGGGTCGGGAGCTTGAGCGCCCAGGGCAGCACGCCGTAGCGATTGCTCCGGATCAGCGCGAAGTCGAGCACCGGCGAGATCAGGACGGCGCCGTTGAGAGCGATGCCGAAATCCGACTGCAGGTGCTCGGCGAGCGAGGCGACGCGGAAGCCGCCATAGCTCTCGCCGACGAGGAATTTCGGCGAGAGCCAGCGGTCGCTGCGCGTGAGATAGAGCCGGATGACGCGGCCGAGGGTCAGATTGTCGGCGCGGGTGCCGAAGAAGGGCTTGTCATCGACCTGCTCGCCCTTCGTCGCTTCGCCCTTCTCCGCTTTCGTGCTCACGCCCCGGCTGAAGCCGGTGCCCACGGGATCGATGAAGACGAGATCGGTGAAGGTGAGCCAGGTCAGCGGGTTGTCCGCGAAGCGCGCCGGCGGCGACGGCACGGTGCCGTCCGCGTCGAGGACGAGACGGCGGGGACCGATGGCGCCGAGATGGAGATAGGCCGAGGCCGCACCCGGCCCGCCATTGAAGGCGAAGGTGACGGGGCGATCCTTCTTGTCGGCGCCGTCGAGCGTGTAGCTCACATAGAAGATCCGGGCCTCCGGCAGATCGCCCATGGCGGCGACGGGCAGGATGCCCGCGACCGCCTGATAGGACAGGTCGCGGCCGTCGATGCGAATGACGTGATGGGTGACGGCGCTCTTATCCGCGGGAAGTACTGCGGCCGAGGCCGGGCGATGCGCATCGCCCGAGCCCTGCGCCGCCGCCTCCTCCGCTGCGGCTCCAGGCGGCCAGCCGCTCGCCGCGACGAGGAGGAGGGCTGCAAGAAGGGGGCGCTTGCTTCGCATCATCGCGTGCTCCGATTGAGACGGGACGCCGAGGGCCTGCGGACGCGCGCGAACGACACTAGCCGAGGGTGCTGCGCCTGACAATGACGGGTGACGGCGACGGCCAAAGCAAGCGAGCCGGCGGAACGCCCCGCCGGCTCGCGGTGGATTGGCGCCGGTCGCTCGGCTCAGCTCGCCGCGGCGTCGGTGACCTCGCCGCGCAGCAGCTCCTGCACGACCATGGCGCTCGGCCTGAAGGCGTGCTCGAGGACGGGGACCGCCTTGTGCGGATCGGCCTTGCCGCACATGAAGATGTCGAGGGCCGCGTAGCCGCGCTCGGGCCAGGTATGAATGCTGATATGGGATTCGGCCAGCACCGCCACCCCGGAGACGCCGCCATTGGGCGTGAAGTGGTGAAGGTGGATGTGCAGCAGCGTGGCGTCGGATCTCTCGACGGCCTCGACCAGCGTGCGCTCGATGAAGGGCACGTCGTCGAGCTTCTCGGCACCCTTGAGCTCGATGATGAGATGGGTGCCGGCAAAGCACTTGCCGTTGCGCGTGACGAAGTAGTCCTTCGTCGCGCCGCTTTCCATCTCGATGAATGCCGGAGTTGCACCGGTCGCGGTTCTGGACAGGTCGGGCGTAACCGCTTGCGCCGATGCCGTGGCCGTGCGCTTCGCGAGCCCCAAGTCCATCCCCAATTTGAAGCGAGTCGTGGGCATCGCACACTCCCCCAAACCAGAAGATGTCTCGGTCAGGCACGAGATTTCGCCCATATGGGGCATGCGGTCTGGAAATGCAATAAAAAATTCGCCCGGCATCGGGAATTTCTGTATTCGGAGTCTTAATCCTTTCGCAATCACAGGCGAAACCGCGGGAATGCCGCTCTTGTGCAGTCTTGCGCGGCGGCTCGCATCGATTCGACTGGTCCAACCGCGACCGTATCGCCCGCTCGCGAAGCCCTTCCGAGTCGCTCCGTTCTGCGGCATGATGACGGCGTGATCGGCGCGCTCCGGCGCGCCGCGGCGAAGGGAGAGAGAGCATGAGCCAGGCATTGCGCAAGGCCGCCGAGGGGCAAAGCGAGCTCCTCGTCAACCGGATGCATCTCCCCTTCGAGCTCGACGCGGGCGTCTGCGCGCGTGCGGCAATCGGTCTCATGGTGCTGGCGACCGACCACACGATCGAGCACGAGTGGCGCAAGATGCTCGCTCTCGACGGCGTCGCCTTCTACGAGAGCCGGCTCTACAACTCGACCGAGATCAATCCCGACACGCTGCGGGCCATGGAAGGGCTGCTCAAGGATGCGGCGGCGGTAATCCGGCCCGGCGAGCGGCTCGACGTCATGGCCTATGGTTGCACCTCGGGCAGCATGGTGATGGGCGAGGAGACGGTCTTCGCGCGCATCCGCGAGGCGCGGCCGGGAATCGCCTGCACGACGCCGATCACGGCAGCGCTCGCCGCCTTCGGTACCCTTGGCGTCCGGCGCATCGCGCTGCTCACGCCCTATATCGACGAGATCAACCAGATGATGCGCCGCTACATCGAGGCGCGCGGAGTCGCAGTGCCGGTCATGGGCTCGTTCAATCACTCGATCGACAACGAGGTGGCGCGCATCACCCCCGCCTCGATCGAGGCGGCGGCGCTCGAGCTCGGCCGCCACCCGGGTGTCGATGCCGTCTTCGTCTCCTGCACCAGCCTGCGCGTCGCCGAGCATGTGGAGGCCTTCGAGGCGAAGCTGGGCAAGCCGGTGACCTCGAGCAATCACGCCATGGCATGGCACGCGCTCCGCCTCGCCGGCTACAAGGAGGCCGTGCCCGGCTTCGGTCGTCTGCTGCGGCTCTGACTGGGCGCGGGCGCGCCTACGCGGCGCGCGCCGGGGCGTCTCCGGACGGCGCCGCCGCGGCCCCGTTCCCGTAGCGCGCGAAATCGAGTCCGGCGGTGGCGATTTCCGGCTGGCGACCCAGCATGAGGTCGGCGAGCACACGGCTCGAGCCGCAGGACATTGTCCAGCCCATATGGCCCTGCCCGGTATTGAGCCAGAGATTGGCGATGGGCGACGCTCCGATGATGGGCGGGCCGTCGGGCGTCATCGGCCGCAGGCATGACCAGTAGCGCGGCTTGCTGAAATCGACGCCCTTGGGGAAGAGCTCGCGCGCCACCGCCATCATGGTAGCGAAGTCCTCGGGCCGGTGGCTGTTATCATAGCCGGAGAAATCGGCGGTCGCCGTCATGCGCAGGCGGTCGCCCATGCCGCAATAGGCGACGAGCGAGCCCTCGTCGACGCCGCCCACGGTCGGCGCGAGCGCCGGGTCGATGGGGAGGGTGAGGGAGAAGCCCTTGACCGGATAGACGGGAAGATCGAGGCCCGCCGAGCGCGCCACGATGGGGCTGAAGCTGCCAAGGGACAGCACATAGGCGTCGCCCGCGACGGGGCCCTTCTCCGTGCGCACGGCGGCGATGCGGCCGCCGCGTGCCTCGAGGCCGAGGATCGGCGTCTCGAAGCGGAACTCGACGCCGAGGCGCCGGCACCGCTCGGCGAGCTGCAGCGTGAAGAGGTTGCAGTCGCCGCTGCCGTCATTGGGGCAATAGATGGCGCCGGCGAGCTTGCTCTCGATCGGCTTCAGGGCCGGCTCGATCTCGACGCAGCGCCGGGCGTCGACGATCTCGATCGTCTGGCCCTGCTCCTGCATCAGGGTCATATTCCGGATGCCCTGCTGGAAATGCTCGGGGTCGCGGTAGAAGTAGAGCAGGCCCTTCTTGTACTGGTGATAGCTGAGCCCCTCGGCCGCGGCGATCTCCTCGATCTTCGCCTGGCTGTAGCGGCAGAGGCGGAGCTTGATCAGGGTATTGGCCCTGGCGCTGCCGGCCGTGCAGGCGCGCAAGAATTTGAGGCCCCAGATCCAGAAGCGCGGATCGAGGCTGAAATGCATGCGATAGGCGAGGTCCTTGCGCCAGATCGATTGCAGCAGCAGCTTGGGCGCGCGCGGCGAGTTCCAGGTGAAGGAATGGCCGGGCGCGATCAGCCCCGCATTGGCATAGCTCGTCTCCGCGGCGGCGGCGCTCTGGCGGTCGATCACCACCACCTGATGGCCGGCCTTGGCCAGGTAATAGGCGGTGGTGACGCCAACCACGCCCGCGCCCAATACGATCGTCTTCATGGTTTGCCCCGTCTGCTGTGTGCCCCACGATGCTACGTCATGGCCGATGGGTTGCAAATACCGCGCGGAGACCGCACCCTCCGAAGCCGCAAGAGAAGGGGAGAAGTCGTGGCGGCGAAACGAGGGACCCTCATCCTGGTGGTGGGGCCGAGCGGGGCCGGCAAGGACAGCTTGATCGCTGCGGCGCGGGCCGCCCTCGCGGGCGAGCGTGGCTTCGTCTTTCCCCGCCGCCTCATCACGCGGCCGCCCGGCGACGAGGACAGCATCGAGATCTCGTCCGCCGCCTATGAGCGCGCCGTGGCCGCCGGGGAGCTCCTCTTGCATTGGCGCAGCCACGGCTTCGCCTATGGCATCCCGCGGACCGCCGAGGCGGATCTCGCCGCCGGCAGAACCGTGGTGGCGAATGTGTCGCGCAGCGTGATCGCGGAAGCGGCGCAGCGCCTCGCCCCGCTCCGGGTGATCCTCGTCACGGCGCCGGTTGCGATTCTCGCCGAGCGGCTGGCGCGGCGCGGCCGTGAGACGGCGGCGGCGATCGCGGAACGGCTGGCGCGCGCCGCCTATGACATGCCGAAGGGCGTGCCCGTCACCGTCGTCGATAATGGCGGCAGCTTCACCGCAGCGCTCTCGGCCTTCCTCGCGGCGCTGCGCGACGGCGCGTGATTGCGCCGGCGGGATCAGCCGACGGCGGCGCCGGCGAGCGCCTCGCCCTCCCGCTCCACGAGCCAGGCCGTGAACTCATCCGCCGGCAGCGGCGGGCAGACGTGAAAGCCCTGCACCGCGTCGCAGCCCTGGCTGCGCAGGAAGGCGAATTGCTTCGCCGTCTCCACCCCCTCGGCCACGGCGGTGAGCCCCAGGGTATGAGCGAGCCCGATCACCGCCGTCACGATGCGGGTGTCCCATGGCTCGCGCTCGAGATTGCGCACGAACGAGCCGTCGATCTTGAGCGTGTCGACGGGAAAGCGCTTGAGAAAGCCGAGCGAGGAATAGCCTGTGCCGAAATCGTCGATGGCAAGGCGCACTCCCATGGCGATGAGGGTGGAGAGGCTGACGAATTCGCCCTCGGAATGAGCGCCGAGGGTTCCCTCGGTGAGCTCGAGCTCAAGGGCGCCCGGATCGAGACCGCATGTCTTCAGCACCTGGAAAAGGGTGTCGCTCGGGTCGCGCCGCACCAGTTCCCGCGAGGAGAGGTTGACGGCGATGCGGCCGGGCGAGAGCCCCGCAACCTGCCAGCGCCGGAACTGCTCGCAGGCGCGGCGCAGCACCCATTCGCCGATCGGCCGGATGAGCCCGCTCTCCTCGGCCAATGGCAGGAAGCGATCGGGGAAAATAAGGCCCATCTCCGGATGCTTCCAGCGCACCAGGGCCTCGATCGCGACCACGCGCCCGTCGGCGGGGCAGATCTGCGGCTGGTAATGAAGCAGGAGCTCGTCGCGCTCGATGGCGCGGCGCAGGCTGCGCTCCATGGTGAGGCGCTCCGCCGCCTGGGTGGTCATCTCCGCGTCGAAGAAATGATAGCCGCCGCCCTGCTGCTTGGCGCGGTACATCGCCGCGTCGGCGCGGCGGAGGAGGGCGCTCGGCTCCCAGCCCGAGGAGGGGAAGAGCGCGATGCCGAGGCTCGCCCCGATCGCCGTCTCGCGTCCGCCGATGGGGATGGGCGCCTCTATGGCATGGAGAAGCTTCTCGGCGATCCGCGCCACGTCGCGGATATCGGCGATGCCTTCGAGCACGAGGGCGAACTCGTCGCCGCCCAGCCGCGCCACGGTATCGGTGCCGCGCACGCTCGCCGTAAGGCGCGCGGCGACGGCCTTGAGAAGTTCGTCGCCTTCGGCGTGACCGAGCGCGTCGTTGACGATCTTGAAGCCGTCGAGATCGATGAAGAAGACGGCGATCTGCAGTCCGCTGCGCCGCGCGCGACCGATCGCGCGTCCGAGGCGATGAAGGAGGGTGGCGCGATTGACGAGGCCAGTCAGGGGATCATAGGCCGCGAGCTGCGCCATGCGCTTCTCGGCGCGGCGCCGCTCGATCGCATAGCGCAGCGCCCGCAACAGATCGTCATCCGTCGCCTGGGCGCGATCGAGGCAGTCCTGGGCGCCGGCCTCGAGAAAGGCCAAGGCGGAGTTCTCGTCCAGGCGCTCGCCCAGCGCCAGCACGGCGATGTCGGGGGCCGCCTCGCGGAACTGCGCGACCGCGGCCGCACCCTCGGCGTCGGGTAAGGACGGGTCGAGGAGGACGGCGTCCCAGCGCTCGTTGCGCAGGCGCTCGAGGGCTGTCATAACGCCTTCCGCCGCCGTCCAGACGATGCCGCCGCCGGCGATCTCGCTCAGCCGCGCCCCCAGCGCCTCGCCGTCGCGCAAGACAAGAAGGACACGAATCGTTTCGCCGTCGCGCAAGCGACCCATCGGCGGTTGCCCTATGGCTCGGCGGGCCGGTGTCCATGGCATCGGCCTCGCGGCATTGGCCCCGGCCCGACCTTCTCGGTTGACCGCGGCGCCGGGCTTATCCTGAGGTTTCCGAAGTGAAAATTGGGTTAACCATTGCCGGCGCGGCCTGCGGCACCATATTATACAATTATTGTCAGTATATATTTTGAAATACCATCTCTGCTGCTTGACTCTTGCAGCAGAAGAGACAAATAACATCTCTTACGATCAAGACACGTATATTAAACATAATCACATGGTGAATACGATGCCGCGAGCCCGGGCGAACGAGCCGGCCAAGATTTACATCCTTCACGAGAACGACGCCTGGACGGCGCCCCTCCTCGCCGCCCTGCGCGAGCTCGGGGCGCCGCATGAGACGTGGCATCTCGATCGCGGCTTCTTCGACCTCGCGGCGCCGCCCCCCGCCGGCGTCTTCTATAATCGCGTGAGCCCGTCCTCCCACACCCGCGGCCATCGCTATGCGCCCGAATATACGGCCTGCGTGCTGGCTTGGCTCGAGGCCCATGGGCGGCGCGTCGTCAACGGCAGCGCCGCTTTCGCCCTCGAGCTCAGCAAGACGGCGCAATACGCGGCCCTCACCCGGCACGGTCTCGCCGTGCCGCACAGCTTACCGGCGGTCGGCCGCGAGGAGATCCTGGCGGCGGCCCGGCGGCTTGGCGCTCCCTTCATCACCAAGCACAACCGCGCGGGCAAGGGCCTCGGCGTGCATCTCTTCCGCAGCCTCGAGGCTCTTGCCGCATATCTCGACGGCCCGGCCTTCGAGGAGTCCGTCGACGGCGTCACCCTGGTGCAGCGCTATATCGAGGCGCCCGAGCCCTTCATCACCCGCGTCGAGTTCATCGGCGGCCGCTTCTTCTACGCCGTCCGCGTCGATACCTCGGAGGGCTTCGAGCTCTGCCCCGCCGATGCCTGCCAGGTGGGCGACACCCTCTGCCCGACGGGCGACGGCGCGCACGGAGATTCGTCGCCCGCGAAGCCGCCCAAATTTCAGATCCTTGCGCGCTTCGAGAGCCCGCTCGTCGCGCGCTATGGGCGCTTCATGGCCGCGCACGGCATCGAGATCGCCGGCTTCGAGCTCATCACCGACAAGGCCGGCAACGCCTATACCTACGACGTCAACATGAACACGAATTACAACGCCGAGGCCGAGGCCGCCGCCGGCCGCTTCGGCATGAAGGCTCTGGCCGCCCATCTCGCCGAGACCCTGGCGCGCTCCCGGGCCGGCGCCGAGGCGAGCGCCGCCGCGTAGAGCGCGGCTCACATATCACAGCACGAGCTGGGTCTGCGTCACGAGGGCGACGAGGCGGCCCTCCTCGGTGGTGACGCGCGTTTGCCAGATCATGGTGCGCCGGCCCCGGTGCAGCGGCGTGGACTCGCCGACGATCCGCGTGCCGACGGGCGCCGGGGCGACGAAATTGGTCTTGCTCTCGATCGTGGTGGTGCCGCGGCCCTCGGGCAGGTTGAGCATCGTGCCGGTGGCGCCGAGCGTATCGGCGAAGGCCATGAGGGCGCCGCCATGAAGCACGGCGGGGCGCGTGCAAAGCTCGTCGCGCACCATGAGCTCGGCAATGACCTTCTCCGGCGCCGCGCTGACGAACTCGATCCCGAGCAGCGTCGCAAAGGGCAGCATCTGCGCCTTGATTCGCCTCAGCGCCTCGTCCATTCCGTCCTCCCTGCCGCGGGCGGCAGTATCGATCTGGCCGCCATCCCGAGCATAGCAAAGCCGCCCGGTTTCTCCAGTCGGGTCCTCATCGCCACGCCCGCACTCCGTGTCGGCCCGACCCATTCCAGTTGTGATATCCTCTCCCGGAGGATAGGATATGGCATGGCTGGCGAGAGGCATCAGACCCATCCCGGGATCGTCAATCGTCTAAGGCGCGCCGAGGGGCACCTCAGGAAGATCGTCGAGATGATCGAGGCGGAGCGCGATTGCCTCGACATTGCGCAGCAGCTTCACGCCGTCGAGAAGGCCATCGCCAGCGCCAAGAAGACGCTGATCCACGATCACATCGATCACTGCCTCGCGCAGTCGGTCGGCCCGGTATCGCGCGCAGCACGGGGGCCGGTCGCGGCCTTCAAGGCGATCACCAAGTACCTCTGACAGGGATGGCGATGTCGCGACCGGAGAGCGCTGCATGAGCCTGGGCCCGCAAGCGCTGCTGGTCGTCGCCGTCGCCGCCGTCGGCGTGCTGCACACCCTGGTTCCGGATCATTGGGCGCCGATCGCGCTGCTCGCGCGCCAGCTGGGCTGGTCCAAGGCGGAGACGGCGCAGGCCGCGCTCCAGGCGGGAATCGGCCATGTCCTTACCACCTTGGCGCTGGCCCTCGTGGTGTGGGGCGCCGGGCTCGCCTTGGCCGCGCGCTTCGGCCATCTCGTCGATGCCCTTTCGGGCATCGCCCTCGTCGCCTTCGGCGGCTGGATCGCCGTCGCGGCGTGGCGGGATCTCCGCGCGCCGGACGGCACCGCGCATCGCCACCATGCGTACCATCACACCCACCTCGGGCATGGCCACGGCCATAGTCACGACGAGCACCATCATCCCGGCGAGAATGCCCGCGCGCACGATTGCGAAGCCTCGCCGGCGATCGCCGCGGATCCTCTTTATCTGCCGCTACGGAGCAGCACGGCAGGCCTTCTCACCCATGTGCATCTCCATCGCCACGGCGGCGGCGCCCCACATCTTCACTGGCACGACCACGCGCCCGCGACGTGGCACGCGGTTACCGCAGCGCTTGCCGCCGCGCCGCCGCTCCATGACCATCGCCACAAGACGACGGGACGCACGGCGCTGCTGCTGATTCTCGGGTCATCGCCGATGGTGGAGGGGATTCCGGCCTTCTTTGCGGCGGCGAAATACGGCGCCGGCCTGATCGCCGCCATGGCCGCCGTTTTCGCCGCGAGCACCATTGCCACCTATGTGCTGCTCTGCGTCGGCTCGGCCGCCGGCCTGCACCGGCTTCGGCTCGGCGCCTTCGAGCGCTATGGCGAGATGGCGAGCGGCGCCTTCATCGCCGTTGTCGGGCTGGCGTTCGGGCTGCCGTCGGTCATGTGATCACGCCTGCCGCGCCGGCGGCGCGGCCACGGCTCAGCTCTGCTGCGATTTCTCGAGATTCTGAAGCCGTGTCCTGAGATCGGTGATGAGGCCGTCGAGACCCTCGCGCTGCACGACCGAGGCGAATTCCTGGCGCTGGGTGAGCGCCATGCTGACGCCTTCGACGACCACGTCGATGATCTTCATCTGGCCGTCGATCTCGCGCACACGCCAGCCGGCCTTGAGCGGCTGCTGGCCGCCGGGTCGCATGATCTGGGTCTCCACCAGGGCGTCGGTGTTCGCGATCGGCTGGCTCCCGGTGATGCTGAAGGTCTCGCCCTTATACGCGCCGAGACGGCGGGCATAGCTGTCGAGCACCCATTTCGAGAAGAGCTGCTGGTATTCGCGCTGCTGCTCGGGGGTTGCCGTGCGCCAGGCATTGCCGAGAACGAAGCGGCCGATGAGGTCGAGATCGAAGCCCTGGCGCACGAGAGACTTGAACTCCGCCTGATGCTGCGCCGCATGGGCCTCGTCGTAATTGCCGAGGAGCTGCACCGCGCGCTGGCCGAGATCCTGGACGAATTTCGCCGCCTTCTCCGGCGAGGTCGGCGTCGCGGCCATGGCCCGCAAGGACACCGCCGTGGCCATCAGCCCCGTCAGGGCGAGAACGACAAGAACTCGAAAAGGTCTGCGGCCAGGCATCGCCATCTCCAATTTCGTGGGATCTCCTCGCCAGCCGAGCGATGTCCCGGCTGCCAATCCGGGGAATTTGGGGCCGCTTCGCGGCCGCTTCAAGCCCGCCGCCGCGCGCGATCACTGCGACGGGGCGCCCGCACCCGACTCGAACGCCTTGATCTGCTGGCGCATCGACTGGAGCAGCCCGTCGATCCCCTTGTTCTGCTCGACGGCAGCGAACTCCTGACGCTGGGTGACGACCAGGCTCACGCCTTCAATCAGCACGTCGAGAATCTTCATATGTCCGTCCTCGTCGCGCACGCGCCAGTCGACATTGACGATCTCGCCGCTCGGCCGCGTCACCTGGGTCAGGACGAGGGCGTCGCTTCCCGCGATCGGCTGGGCGCTCGTCACCTTGAAGGTCTCGCCGGAATAGGCCGAGAAGCGCCGCGCATAGCTGGTGAGCACGTAGTCGTGGAACAGCTTGTCGTATTCGCTGCGCTGCTCTGGCGTCGCGGTGCGGCCGGCGGGGCCGAGCGCGAAACGCCCGATGGCCGCGAGATCGAGCCCCTCGTCGAGAAGCGCCTTCACCCGAGCATCGCGCTGCGCCGGCGCAAGGCCATGATTAGCCAGCACCTTGATCACCCGGTTGCCGATATCGGTGATGAATGCGGCCGCCTGCTCGGGCGAGGTGGGTTGGACCGCGGCAAAGCCTGCCGGCATCGCCGCAGCCAGCCCGCCGAGAAGCAAGAGAAGGATGGCGATCCGACGCGCGATCGTCATGCCGAGTCCCCGCCGCACGAGCGCGCGCCGCGGCGCGAAGCGGGCGACCATGGCGCCGGGCGCGCATGACCGCCGCTCACGAATATGCCAGCCCCCAGGCCATGAAGCCGATGATGGTCGCGACCATCAGGATGAGCGGCAGGAACGAAAGCCAATCGAATTTCACGGGCTCCCCTCGACGCCAGTGTCTTTAGGCTAGGTACGCGCCGCGCCGACCAATCCGGCGTTTCGGCGATGTCGATCTTAGGCGCGGCGTGATGGCGCATGAGCCTGACGATTTCCTTGCGGCATATCACGATGTCGAGGCGATGTATGGCGCAAGGCCGCTATCGCGCCGCCGCGTCGCCGCCAGCCGGATCACGCGCGTTGTCTCGCGCCAGAGCTTCAGCTCGTCGAGGCGGTCGAGCGGCACCCAGGCCGCTTCGGCCGCGTCGTCGCCGGCCACGGCCTCGCCGCTTCGCCATTCGGCCTGCAGGTCGATCAGCGTGTAGTGGTATTGCACGCGTCCCTCCTCGTCGCGGGTGATCGAATCGACGACAGCCACCACCTCCCCGACCACGATCTCGATGCCGGTCTCCTCGCGTACCTCCCGCACCGCCGCCGCGACCACGGTCTCTCCAATATGCTGAACCCCGCCGGGCAGGCTCCAGCTCCCCGCGCGGGGCGGCCGCCCGCGCTTGACCAGGAGCACCTCGTCGCCGCGAAAGACGATGACGCCGACGCCGACGAAAGGACGCTCGGGATAGGCTCGCGTCACGCACGCCTCGAATGGTGAGCGATCAGGACGGGCCCATGATAGGGGAGGCGGAGTCTGGCGGACAGGGGGTGGCAAGGAGATGCCGAGGATTGGCGGGTCGCCCGCTCTCGGGCGTGCATGGGCCGCCGGGGCGCGCTAAGCTCCCTCCGCCACAGAGAACCGACGGGATCCGAATCGTTCCATGACCGAAACCCTCCTTCTCATGCCGGGCGCGTTGCGCCTGGACTCGTTGCGCGCGGCCTATGAGGGCACGGCCCTGGTGGCCCTTGCCGCGGAAAGCTGGGCTGCCGTCGAGGCGGGGGCCGCCGCCATCGCCCGGCTCGTCGCGTCGGGGCAGCCTCTTTACGGGGTCAATACCGGCTTCGGCAAGCTTTCGTCCCAGCGCATTCCGGCGAGCGACCTTGCCGAGCTGCAGCGGCGGCTGCTGCTCTCCCACATGGCGGGAGTCGGCGAGCCGCTGCCGGATCCCGTCATCCGCCTGATCCTGGTCCTCAAGGCCGCGAGCCTGGCGCGCGGCTATTCCGGCTGCCGCCGCGAGGTGATCGAGGCGCTGCTGGCGCTGGCCAATGCGGGCGTCTACCCTGTGGTGCCGGCGAAAGGCTCCGTCGGCGCCTCGGGCGACCTGGCGCCGCTCGCCCATCTCTCGGCGGCCCTGATCGGCGTCGGCGAGGTGCGCTGCGAGGGGCGCCGCCTCCCCGCCGCGGAAGGCCTGGCGCGCGCCGGGCTCAAGCCGATCGCCCTCGGGCCCAAGGAAGGGCTCTCCCTCATCAACGGCACCCAGGTCTCGACGGCGCTGGCCCTCGCCGGCCTCTTCGCCGCCGAGGACGTGCTTGCCGCCGCCGTCGCGGCGGGTGCCCTCAGCGTCGACGCCGCCCTCGGCGCCGACACGCCCTTCGATCCGCGCATCCAGGCGGTGCGCGGCCAGCCGGGGCAGATCGCCGTCGCCGCCAGCCTCGCGCGCCTTCTCGCCGGCAGCGCCATCCGCCGCTCCCATCTCACCAATGACAGCCGCGTGCAGGACCCCTATTCGCTGCGCTGCCAGCCCCAGGTGATGGGCGCCTGCCTCGATCATCTGCGCTTCGTCGCCGGCGTGCTCGAGCGCGAGGCCAATGCGGTCTCCGATAACCCCCTGGTCTTCCCGGAGAGCGGGGAGGTGCTGTCGGGCGGCAATTTCCACGCCGAGCCCGTCGCCATGGCGGCGGATGTCATGGCGCTGGCGATCGCGGAGATCGGCGCGATCTCGGAGCGGCGCATCGCGCTTTTGACCGACGCCAATCTGAGCGCCGGGCTGCCGCCCTTCCTCGTCCGCGAGCCGGGGCTCAATTCGGGATTCATGATCCCGCAGGTCACGGCGGCGGCGCTCGCCAGCGAGAACAAGGCGCTCGCCGCCCCCTCCAGCACCGACAGCCTGCCCACCTCGGCCAATCAGGAGGACCATGTCAGCATGGCCACCTACGCGGCGCGGCGCACCCTCACCATGGCGGAGAACACCCGCGCCATCATCGCCATCGAGCTCGTCGCGGCCGCGCAAGGTATCGAGCTGCGCCGCCCGCTCCGCACCGGCGCCCGCCTCGAGGAGGTCGTCGCCGCCTTGCGGGAGCGCGTTCCCGCCTATGAATCGGACCGACCCCATGCGCCGGACATCGCCGCCGCCGCGGCGCTCGTCGCGAGCGGCTGGTTCCGTCCCGTGGCGGCGCTCTCCTTGCTGCCCTCGGCGTGAGCGGCGGCGATGTTCCGAGCATGAGAAGGTGAGGATCGAATGAAGGTGGTGATCACGGGTGGGACGGGCTTCATCGGCCGCATGCTGGCGCGGCGCGTTCTCGAGCGCGGCGCGCTCACCGGCCCCTCGGGCGGTGCCGAGCCCGTCGACGAGATGGTGCTCTTCGATGCGGTCGTGCCGCCGGAATTTCCGCCCGCTCTCGCCGCCCGCGCCAAGGTGGTGACCGGCGAGATCTCCGACCGCGCGCAGATCGAGGCGCTGATCGATCGCGACGACATCGCGGTCTTCCATCTCGCCTCGGTGGTGAGCGCGGGCGGCGAGCAGGATTTCAATCTCGCCATGCGGGTCAATCTCGACGGCGGGCGCCACGTCCTCGAGGCCTGCCGGCGGCGCAAGACGACGCCGCGCCTCGTCTTCACCAGCTCGATCGCCGTCTTCGGCCCGCCCGGCATGGGGCCGCGCGTCGACGATTCCACCAAGCAGACGCCGCAGACGACCTATGGCGTGACCAAGGCTATCGGCGAGCTCCTCGTCAACGACTACACGCGCAAGGGATTCCTCGATGGCCGCTCGGCGCGGCTGCCCACGGTGATCGTGCGGCCGGGGCGGCCGAACAAGGCGGCCTCGAGCTTTGTGAGCGGCGTCATTCGCGAGCCCCTGAGCGGCGAGCCCTGCCGCCTTCCCGTCGGGCTCGAGACGGTGATGCCGGTGCTGGGCTACCGCTCGATCGTCGAGAACCTGATCAGGCTTCACGAGGCGCCCGGCGAGGCGATCGGCCCGGATCGCGCCGTCAGCTTCCCGAGCCTCGATGTCACCGTCGGCGAGATGGTGGCGGCGCTGAAGCGCGTCGCCGGCGGACGTCGGCTGGGGCCGATCGAGGTCGCACCCGATCCCGCGATCGAGCGCATCGTCGCCGGCTGGCCGACGGGAACCGCGTGGCGCAAGGCGGCGGGCCTGGGCCTCGTCTGCGATCCCGACATCGACTCGATCATCCGCGCCTATATCGAGGATTTCCTGCCGGGCTGAGGATCGGCTTAACTACTTAGCGCACTAAGCAGCGTCACGGAGTCCGGGTCTTGGCGCCGCGACCCCATGACGCTGAAGCCTCGTCGCGCGAGCCTTTGTCGCGCCATCTTGGCGATCTCGGTGGCGGGCGACAGGTTGACAATGCCGCGAGGAGCCCTAACTCCATGGAGGTTCACGTGCCGGCGGTTTCATGAAACAATGGCATTGCCGGCTCGCCGGGCTCACCTGGTCGTCCCCCTGTCTTCATGCTCCCATCGCCACGGCTCAGCGTCATGACCGCATCCAGACCGCGCGGAGCGGAGTGCCAGGGCTGCCGCGCCGTGACGGAGGCCATGGCCGCGTGCCGCCATGCGACGCTGGCGCTCATCGCCGATCTCGATGACGAGATACTGCGCGCGCAGCCCGATCCGCTCTTCAGCCCGATCGGGTGGCATATCGGGCATATCGCCTATACCGAGGCGCTGTGGCTCGCGCCCAGTGCTGTCATTCATCCGGAATGGGAGACGATCTTCCGTCAGGACGGGCTGCCGAAGGCCGCGCGCCGCGCGTTGCCGCCGCGGAGCGCCCTTCTCGATTATCTCGCGGAGGCGCGCCGCCATGCCATGGCGCGCGCCGAGGCCGCCCTCGCCGCCGGCGAGGAGCGCCTCTGGCGGTTCATTCTCCAGCACGAGGCGCAGCATGGCGAGACCATCGCCATCATCCGCCGCCTCTCCGGCCTCGATCTGCGGCTGCCCAAGCCCGTCGCCGCCGATGACGGCGCGATGATCGAGATTCCCGCCGGAACCTTCCACCGGGGCGATGACGGCATCGCGGCGCTCGACAACGAGAGGCCGGCCCATCCGGAAGCTCTGCCGGCCTATCGCCTGTCGCGGCGGCCGGTGAGCCAGAGGCGCTTTCGCGATTTTATCCTCGCCGGCGGCTATCGCACGCGACGGTTCTGGTCGGACGAGGGATGGCGCTGGCGGACCGCCCATGGCGTGACTCGGCCCCTCTACTGGCGCGCGGGCGGCGACGACGTCTCCGTGCACGGGGTGAGCGCCTATGAGGCCGAGGCCTATTGCCGCTTCATCGGCATGCGCCTGCCGAGCGAGGCGGAATGGGAGCGCGCCGCGAATCTCGCGCCGTCCCTTGCCATGCTCGGCGAGGTGTGGCAGTGGACCTCGACGGTCTTCGCCGCCTATCCGGGATTCCAGGCCTTCCCCTATCCCGGCTATTCGCGCGCCTATTTCGACGGCCGCCACCGCGTCCTCAAGGGCGGAAGCTGGGCGACCCAGGCGCCCGTCCTGCGGCCGAGCTTTCGCAATTGGTACGAGCCGGGCACGCGCCAGATTTTCGCGGGGTTTCGCTATGCCGATGACGCGTCGTCCCCATCCGCTTAGCGCGCCGCCGCGAGATCGTCTCGTCTGGCGCAGACTTCTCGACGCCGCGACACTCGCCGAGGGCGAGCGGGAGATCATAGCAGGCCTCACCGCGGCGCCGAAGCGCCTGCCCTGCCGGCTCTTCTACGACGAGCGCGGCTCGCAGCTCTTCGAGCGGATCTGCGAGCTTCCCGAATACTATCTCACGCGCACCGAGCGCGCCCTGCTCGGCGACATCGCCGATGCTATGGCGCGCCAGACGGGGCCGTGCGACATCGTCGAGCTCGGCAGCGGCACCTCGAGCAAGACGCAGGTCATCCTCGACGCCTATGGCGCCGCCGGCGCGCCGCTTCGCTACGCCGCCATCGATGTGAGCGAGAGCAGCCTGCGCGAAGGCACGGCGGCCCTCCTCGCGCGCTATCCGTCGCTCGCCGCCCAGGCGATCGTCGGCACCTACGAGCTGGGCCTGGCGGCGCTCGCCGACGGCGCGAGCCCCAGCGACGCTTCGGGCCGTCCGCGGCTCGTGCTCTTTCTCGGCAGCACCATCGGCAATCTCGATCCCGAGGAGACGGCGCGCTTCCTCGCCCGCCTGCGCGCCAGCTTGCGCCCCGGCGACTACTTCCTCGTGGGCACGGATCTCGACAAGGACCCCGCCGTCATCGAGGCTGCCTATAACGACGCCGAAGGGGTCACGGCCGCCTTCAACCTGAACATGCTGCGCCATGTGAATTGGCGCTTCCGCGGCGATTTCGCCCTCGATCGCTATGCCCATATCGCGGTCTACAATCGCGAGAAGCGCCAGATCGAGATGCGCCTGCGCAGCCTTGCCGCGCAGACGGTGCAGCTTGCCGGGCTCGCGCTCGAGATTCGCCTCGCGGCCGGCGAGGCGATCGAGACGGAGATCTCGCGGAAATTCGTGCTCGCGGAATTCGGCGCGGCCCTCGAGGCCGCGCGCTTCGCGGTCGCGGCGCAATGGACCGATGCCCAGCGCTGGTTCGGCTTGACGCTCGCCCGCGCCGTCTGACACGCTTTTCCGGCAACGCGGGAAACAAAACGAGGGGAACGTGCGGCTCGCGGGAAAGGTGGCGATCGTGACCGGTGCGGCGTCGGGCTTCGGCGAGGGCATCGCGCGCCGTTTCGCAAGCGAGGGGGCCAAGGTGGTCCTCGCCGATATCGACGATGGGCGCGGCGCGGCGGTCGCCCGGGAGATCGCGGCGGCGGGCGGTGCCGCCGACTACGTCCATGCCGACGTCACCGCGAAGGACGAGGTGGCGGCGCTGATCGCGCGCGCGGAAAAACGCTTCGGCGGGCTCGACATCCTCGTCAACAACGCCGGAATGGCGCAGCGCAACGGCCCGATGCTCGACACCGACGAGGCGAGCTTCGACCGCATCTTCGCGGTGAATGTGAAGAGCATCTATCTCGCCGCCATCCACGGCGTCCCCGCCCTCGATCGGCGCGGTGGCGGCGTCATCATCAATACCGCCTCGACGGCGGGGTTGCGGCCGCGTCCCGGGCTCACCTGGTACAACGGCAGCAAGGGCGCGGTGATCGCGCTCACGAAATCCATGGCGATCGAGCTGGCGCCGAAGAAGATCCGCGTCAACGCCCTCTGCCCCGTCGCCGGGGATACGCCCATGCTGGCGGATTTCATGGGCGGCGACACGCCCGAGCATCGCGCCCGCTTCGTGGCGACGATTCCCCTCGGGCGCTTCTCCCGGCCCGACGACATCGCCAGCGCCGCCCTCTATCTCGCCTCGGACGAGGCCTCCCTCGTCACGGGCGTCGCCCTGGAGATCGACGGCGGGCGCTGCATCTGAGGCGCCGCGCGGATACGGGAACGGCCCAGAGAGGGATCTCCGGGCCGTCATGCCGTCGGTTATGAGGCGAGACTCTTAGTTCCGCTGATTGCCGAAGAGCTGCAACAGCAGGAGGAAGAGGTTGAGGAAGTCGAGATAGAGGCGCAGCGCGCCGAGCACCGACTTCTTGGTCGCGACCTCGCCCATGTCGTTCGCGAAATACATCTCCTTGATCGACTGGGTGTCATAGGCGGTGAGCCCGGCGAAGACGAGGACGCCGATCACCGAGAGCGCGAATTGCAGGCCGGTGCTGTGGAGGAACATGTTGACGAGGCTCGCGATGATGACGCCGATCAGGCCCACCATCAGGAACGAGGCCATGCCCGAGAGGTCGCGCCGCGTCGTATAGCCGTAGAGGCTCAGGCCCGCGAAGGCGCCGGCGCTGATGAAGAAGACGCGTGCGATGTTGGTCCCCGTATAGACGACGAAGATCGAGGCGAGCGAGACGCCCATCAGCGCCGCATAGACCCAGAAGAGGGCCTGGGCGGTCGACGCCTGCATGCGGTTGATCCGGGCGCTCAGGAAGAAGACGAGGCCGAGCGGCGCCAGCACCACGAGCCAGAAGAGCGGCGTGCCGAACACGGCGTGCATCGCCGCCGGCGACTGGGAGACGAGATAGGCCACGATGCCCGTCAGCGCGAGCCCCGAGGCCATGTAATTGTAAACACGCAGCATATAGCTGCGCAGGCCCTCATCGATCTCCGCGCGATCGACCGCGCGGCTGATAACGCGGCCTTGCTGACGAATGTCCATGTCCATCCTCACTCAAAATGCCCCTGGGAGCGGGGGTCCACGGCATATTTTGGGATGATTGGCCCGGAAATCAACAGGCTTGTTCCGTGCTTCCTGGAATATCAAGGGCTTGTCAACGGACGCGCCGCAGGCGCCCGCCCCGGGCGCGGCTATTCGTTGCGGAGGAGCGGGGCCGGGCGCGCGCCCAAGGCCCGCCAGGTGCCGGCAAAGCCGAGGGCGAGGGTCAGGGCGGTGCAGCCGAGAATGGTGACGGCGACGGTCGCGGGCAAAAAGCCCCAATCGCCGCGCATGACCCGGGTGACCACGAGATAGCCGGCGAGGGTGCCAATCCCGGCGGCGATGGCGGCTATGGCGGCGCCGAGGAGGCCGTACTCGATGAGAAAGGCGGCGAGAAGCGTGCGGCGGCGCGCCCCCAGCACCTTGAGCACGACGGCGTCATAGACGCGCCGGCGATGCTCGGCGGCGACGGCCCCGCCGAGCACGAGGGCGCCGGCCACGAGGGTCAGAAGGGCGGTGATCCGCACGGCACCGCCGATATTGCCGAGGATGCGCGCCGCCGCCTCGAGGGCGTCCTTGACGCGGATGGCGGTGATATTGGCGAAGCGGTCGGTGACCGCGCGCAAGAGCGGCTCCTCGGCGGCGGGGGTCGCCTTGGCGGTGGCGATATAGGTCTTGGGCGCCTGGTCGAGAAGCCCCGGCGAGAACAGCATGACGAAGTTGATGCTGAGGGCCGACCAGTCGATATCGCGCAGGGAGGCGATCCGCGCCGTCACCTCCCGCCCGAGCACGTTCACGGTGAGGGTGTCGCCGATGCCGACGCCGAAGTCCTTGGCCACCTCGGCGTCAAGGGAGAGCAGCAGGGGCCCGTGGTAATCGTGGGGCCACCACTCTCCCGCGACGATGCGGGTGCCCTTGGGCGGATCGGCGGCGTAGGTCAGGCCGCGATCGCCGTCGAGCACCCAGGCCGAGCGCGGATTGATTCTGGCCTGCGCCGCCGGGATGCCGTTGATGCGGGTGATGCGCCCGCGCAGGCTCGGCACCTGCTCGAGATCGCCGACCCCCGGCACGCCGCGCACCGTGGCGTCGAAGCCGGCAAGCTCGTCCGGCTGGATGTCGATGAAGTAATAGGAGGGCGCGGTCTCGGGCAGCCGGTCGGTGACCTCGTGGGCGATATTGCCCTCGACGAGACCGATGGCGGTGAGCAGGGTCAGGCCGACGCCGAGGGAGAGGGCGACGCTCGCCGTCGGCGCGCCCGGGCGGTGCAGATTGGCAAGCGCCAGCCGCAGGGTCGGCCGTCCGGTGGCGAGCGCGTCGATGCGGCCGGCGCGCTGCGCGAGGCGCGCGATGAGCCACGCTGCCAGCCGGAACAGCGCAAGCGACGCGACGACGCCGGCGATGAACCAGACGGCCACGAGCCGCTCCCGCGCCGTGACGACGGTGAGGGCGGCGAGCGCCGCGGCCACGAGCGCGAGGGCGAGCGCATAGGGAAGGCGCGGCCAGCGGCGCTCCGGCGGCGCCACCAGGCTGCGGAAGAGCCGCGCGGGCGGCACCTCCCGCGCCTCGGCGAGGGGCCAGAGGGTGAAGACGAGGGTGGTGAGCAGGCCATAGCCTGCCGCCAGCAGCAGGGGACCCGGATAGATCCCGATATGGGCGATAACGGGCAGATAGCGCGCCAAAACACCCGAGAGCAGGACGGGCACGAGGGCGCCGATCCCGACGCCGAGGACGATCCCGGCCGCGGCGATCGCCACGGTCTGGGCGAGATAGATCTGGAAGATGAGGCGTCCCGGCGCCCCCAGGCATTTGAGGATGGCGATCGTGGTGACGCGGCCGTCGAGATGGGCCTTGATGGCATTGGCCACGCCGATGCCGCCCATGAGCAGCGCCGTCAATCCCACGAGGGTGAGATAGAGCGCGATGCGGTCGAGGAGCTGCTGCAATCGCGGCGTCGCGTTGTCGAAGCTCCGGGTCCGCCAGCCGGCATCGGGAAAACGCGCGGTGAGGCGGTCGAGCCAGGCGCGCGCATCGAGGCCGGCACGCAGCTTCACGCGATAATGGTAGGAGACGATGCTGCCGGGCTGGATGAGGCCGGTCGCCGGCAGGCTCGCGCGCGCCACCATGAGGCGGGGGCCGAGGATGAAGGCGGAGGAGCCGCGATCGGGCTCGCGCACAACGGTGGCGCGCAGCTCGTACTCGGCCTCACCGACCTTGATGCGGTCGCCGAGCCTTAGGCCGAGGCGCTGGAGCACTTCGCCGTCGACGGCGGCGCCCCAGACGCCGTCGCGCCTGTCGAAGGCCTGGGCAGCGCCCAGCGCCGGCGCGAGCTCGAGCTGCCCGTAAAGCGGATAGGCCTGATCGACGGCCTTGAGCTCGACGAGGATGCGCTGCCCCGTGCCGCGGCCGGGCATGGCGGCGCGCGCCATGGCCCGCATCTCGGCGACGGTCGAGACCGTGCCGGCGTCGGCGAGGGCCTGGTATTCGGCCGGGCTCGCCTCGCGATGGCTCAAGGCGATGTCCACATCGCCGCCGAGCAGGCCGCGCGCGTCGCCCTTGAGGGCGGAATCCACGGCGGCCGAGAGCGAGCCGATGGCGGCGATGGCGGCGACGCCGAGGGCGAGGCAGGCGAGGAAGATGCGGAATCCCTTGAGGCCGCCGCGCAGCTCGCGCCGGGCGTGGCGCAGCGCGAGCGCGAGGGACGGCGCGGCCGCCGTCATCGTCCGGCCATGGCGACGGCACCGCCCTCGGCGCTGCGATCCTCGGCGATGCGCCCGTCCACGATCCGCACGATGCGGCTGCAGCGGGCGGCGATGGCGGGATCGTGGGTGATGAGGAGAAGCGTGGAGCCGCGGCGCCGGCGCAGATCGAACAAAAGCTCGATGATGCTCTCGCCGGCCTCGCGATCGAGATTGCCCGTGGGCTCGTCGGCGAGGAGCAGCGGCGGCTCCGTCGCGAAGGCGCGGGCGAGGGCGACGCGCTGCTGCTCGCCGCCCGAGAGCTGCCCGGGATAATGGGTCGTCCGATGGCCGAGCCCGACGGCCTCGAGCCCCGCGCGCGCTCTCGCGAAAGCGTCCCGCGCGCCGGCGAACTCGAGGGGGACGGCGACGTTCTCGAGGGCGGTCATGGTGGGCACGAGATGGAAGGCCTGGAAGACGATCCCCACATGATCGCGGCGGAACCGCGCGAGCGCGTCCTCGTCCAGGCCGCGGAACGGAACGCCGGCGATCTCCACCTCGCCCGCGCTTGGGCGCTCGAGCCCGGCCATGATCATCAGCAGCGTCGACTTGCCGCTTCCGGAGGGGCCGACGAGACCCACCGTCTCGCCGGCGGCGACCTCGAGATCGACGCCCTTGAGGATGTTGACCTCGCCCGCAGCGCTCGCCAAGTTGAGGTGGACGTCTTTGAGACGGATCATCGCATCTCGCGGGACAATGGCGGTGGGCAGAATGGACGCGGCGTGGGCGGGCGGCAACGGAATCCAGCGGCGGCGCGTCCTGCGGCGCCGCCTCTCCCGCGCCCTTCTCCCATATGTGCTGGCGGCGGCGCTTTTCAACGTGCCGCTGCTCTGCGGCGGCGCTGCGCTCGCGGCGGCGCAGCGCGTCCTCTTGCTCGGCGACAGCATCTCGGCGGGCTACGGGCTCCCGGCGGACGAGGCGCTCCCCGCCCAGCTCCAGGCGGCGCTGCGCAAAGCGGGATATCACGTCGATGTGATCAATGGCGGCGTCTCCGGCGACACCACCGCCGGCGGGCTCGCGCGGCTCGATTGGATGCTGGCCGAGAAGCCCGACATCGTCGTCGTCGAGCTCGGCGGCAATGACGGGCTGCGCGGCCTCGATCCCAAGGAGACCTACACCAATCTCGACCGCATCCTCGACCGCCTTGCGCAGGCGAAGGTTCGCGTGCTGCTCGCGGGCATGCTGGCGCCTCCCAATCTCGGCGCCGATTACGGCCGCGACTTCGACGGCATCTATCCTGCCCTCGCCAAGCGGCATCACTGCCTGCTCGTGCCCTTCATCCTCGACGGCGTCGCTGCCAAGGCGGCGCTCAACCAGGCCGACGGCATTCATCCCAACGCCAAGGGCGTGCAAGCGATCGTCCGGCTGATGCTGCCCTACATGGAAAAGCTCCTGGCGGCCGGTACCGGCTGAGAGGGCGCGGCGACAAGGCTCTTTCCCTGCCTGGCCGTTTGCGCTACGGCATCGGACTCGTCTGCTGCCTGCCTTGCGTCGGCGGCGGCTTGCGGTCGTGGGAGAAGAAGCGATGATCCGCCTCTTCGTGGGATTGGAGCTGCCCGAGGACATCCGGCTTCGGCTTTCGAGCCTGTGCGGGGGCGTTCCAGGCGCGCGCTGGGTGCCGCCCGAGAACTTCCATCTCACCATTCGTTTCATCGGCGAGGTCGACGAGGGACGCTTCGACGACATCGACATGGCGCTCTCGCGCATTCAGGCGCCTGCCTTCGAGCTCACCCTCGAAGGAGTCGACATCTTCGGCAAGGAGAGCGCTCCGCACACCCTTTGGATCGGCGTTCAGCGCAACGAGGTGCTCACCAATCTGCGCACCAAGGTGGAGCGGGCGCTCGTCGCCACGGGGCTCGAGCCCGAGACGCGCAAATATCTCCCCCATGTCACCCTCGCCCGGCTCAAGGACTCCGCCTCGGCGCGGCTCGGCGCCTTCGTCGCCGGGAATTCGCTGTTCAAGGCCGGGCCGACGCGCATCGGCCACTTCGTGCTGTTCTCCAGCTTCCTCTCGCGCAGCGGCGCCATCTACGAGCCCGAGGCGCGCTACGATCTCACGGCGGCGGGCTGAGGGCTCCGCGCCGGCCGTCGCGCCTTACGCGCTCGATCGCGCGAGAAGGCGTGGCAGCGAGCGGCGGATGGTTCCCGTGCAGACGAGGAGGATCTTGCGCAAGCCTACCTCTCGCGAGCCGGCTTCGCTATCCTATGGCGAACCATCCGGAGTCAAGATGAGCGAACCGCCGCCGCAAGCCATCGTCGTGCTGACCGGTGCCGGCATCTCGAAGGAGTCGGGCCTCGACACCTTTCGCGATGCCGACGGCATCTGGGCCAAGGTCCGCCTCGAGGACGTGGCGACGCCCGAAGCGTTTCAGCGCGACCCGCATCGCGTTCACGACTTCTACAATGCGCGCCGCCGCGCCCTTCTCGCTCCCGGCATCCGGCCCAACGCCGCCCATCTGGCGCTCGCCGAGCTGGAGCGGCGATGGCCCGGCGAGTTCCTGCTCGTGACCCAGAACATCGACGACCTTCACGAGCGCGCCGGCAGCCGGCGGCTCGTGCATATGCATGGCGAGATGCTCAAATCCCGCTGCGGCGGCTGCGGCGCCGTGTTCCACTGGACGGCAGACCTTGCGAGCGACACGGCCTGCCTCGCCTGCAGCCGCCCGGGCTTCCTGCGCCCCCACGTGGTGTGGTTCGGCGAGATGCCGTTCGAGATGGAGCGCATCTACGCGGCCCTCGCGCGCAGCGCGATCTTCGTCTCGATCGGCACCTCGGGAAACGTCTATCCCGCCGCGGGCTTCGTCGAGGAGGCGCGCGAGGCCGCCGGCGCCCGCACGGTCGAGCTCAATCTCGAGCCGTCGGAGGGCTGGTCGCGCTTCGAGGATCGCCGCTACGGGCCGGCCACGGAAACCGTGCCGCGCTTCGTCGCGGAGCTCTTGGCCGGGAGATGAGATGAGCCGTCGCGAATCGCTCTCGGCCCTCTTCGCCCGCGTGCGCGCCTGCCGCGCCTGCGAGCCGCATCTTCCCCTCGGGCCGCGGCCGGTCCTGCGCGGCCGCTTGTCCGCGCGCGTCCTCATCGTCGGGCAGGCGCCGGGCACCCGCGTCCACGAGACGGGAATCCCGTGGAACGACCCTTCGGGAGAGCGTCTGCGCGAATGGCTCGGGGTCGACCGCGAGACCTTCTACGACGAGCGGCGCTTCGCCATCATTCCCATGGGGCTTTGCTATCCCGGGCGCCTGCCGCGCGGCGGGGATGCGCCGCCGCGGCCAGAATGCGGCCCGCTCTGGCATCCGCCGCTGCGCGCGGCCCTTCCCAATATCGCGCTCACCCTCCTCGTCGGCCAATACGCCCAGGCCTATTACCTGGACAAGCGGCGCAAGGAGAGCATGACGGCGACAGTCCAGAGCTGGCGGGACTATCTCCCCGAGTTCATTCCTACGCCACACCCGAGCTGGCGCACCACGGCCTGGCTCAAGCGCAATCCCTGGTTCGCCGCCGAGCTCCTTCCCGAGCTCCGCCGGCGCGTGCGGGCGCTGATCGCTTAGACAGTTGGAGCACCTTTCTTTGTCGCCCCTACGCAGGCGCTACGGCATGCACACATCTCAGTCTGCACTCTCCCCCTCGTCATTCCCGCGAAAGCGGGAATCCAGTATTTCCGCGGAAAACCTGGATTCCGGCTCTCCGCTGCGCTCCGGCCGGAATGACGGCCATTCCTTTGGAAGCGGCGCCCATCCAGACTTGTGTGCATGCCCTAGCACGCAGGCGGGGGCCCAGGACTCGCTGGATTCCCGCTTGCGCGGGAATGACAATGCTTCGACGTGGTCTGAGATGGATCGAGTAAAGCGGAGCCGTCGTGGCCGGACCCGGGGCCCGCGTGACGGCATGGGGAGGCCAGCGGACTGGCGAATTGGCGTCCCCAAGCGATCCTTGATCGTCGTGCCCGGGCTTGTCCCGGGCACCCACGCCTTTGCTTGGTTTCAAGACGTGGATGCCCGCGACGGAGCGCGGGCATGACGACGGATAGGAATCCAACGCCTCCTCGTCCCGCGCATGACGATTGTGACTAACTTGGCCCGGCTGCATCCACAGGCGCCGTCTTTCACCTGATCGAGGATTCGATGCGCTCCATGTCCTCGTCGCTGAAGCCGAAATGGTGGCCGATCTCGTGGATCAGCACGTGGCGCACGATGTCGGAAAGCGCCTCGCCCGTCTCGCACCAATAGTCGAGGAGCGGCCGCCGGTAGAGGAAGATCATGTCGATGCCCTGGCTCGGATCGAAGACGCTCTTGCGGTTGAGCGACACGCCGCGATAGAGGCCGAGCAAGTCGAACGGGCTCTCGAGTCCCATCGCCCGCTCGGTCTCCTCGTCGGGGAACTCCTCGACGCGGATCACCACCCCGCGGACATGGCGGCGCAGCTCGTTGGGGATCGCCTTGAGCGCGTCATGGCCCATGGCCTCGAGATCGTCGAGGCTCGGCGGCGTGGTGAAGTCATGGCGCGTGGGCATGCGAATGGGCGTGCTGAACCGAGGCTACTTTGCCTGCATGCGCATGGCGCCGTCGAGTCGGATCACCTCGCCGTTGAGGAGCACGTTCTCGATGATGTGGAGGCAGAGCCGCGCATATTCATGCGGATGCCCGAAGCGTCGGGGGAAGGGCACCTGCGCGGCGAGGCTCTCCTGCACCTGCTGCGGCATGTTGAGGAGGAGCGGCGTGCCGAGGAGGCCCGGCGCGATGGCGAGGATGCGGATTCCCGAGCGGGCGAATTCGCGCGCTGCCGGAAGGGTGAGGGCGACGATGCCGCCCTTGGACGCGGCGTAGGCCGCCTGGCCGATCTGCCCCTCGAAGGCGGCGACGGAGGCCGTCGAGATGACGACGCCGCGCTCCCCCTCGTCGAGAGGTGGCAGCGTCATCATGTCGGCGGCCGCGAGGCGCATCATGTTGAAGCTGCCGATCAGATTGACGTTGACGACGCGCGCGAAATCCGCAAGCGGCATCGGGCCGTCCTTGCCGACGATGCGCGCGGCGGGTGCGATGCCGGCGCAGTTGACGAGGACGCGGGCGGCGCCGTGCTTGGCCCGCGCCGCGGCGACCGCCGCCTCGGCGCTCTTGGCGTCCGACACGTCGCAGTGGAGCGCAAGGCCGCCCGTCTCCTTCGCCACCGCCTCGGCACCGGGCATGTTCACATCCAGGACGGCGACCTTGGCTCCCGCCTTCGCGAGGTATCGCGCCGTCTCGGCGCCCAGCCCCGAGCCGCCCCCGGTGACGATCGCCGCATGTCCGCCTACGTCCATGATATTGCTTCCTCTTTTGCCTAATTTCTCCGCCGCTCCCCAGCGGCGCGCTCTTCCTTAGCAGAAGGGCGGCGGCGAGGCGAGGGGCGTTGCGTCAGGCGGCTTCGAGACCCCTTCCGCCCCTTCGCGCTCTCGGCGTATAGCTATCGTCCGACGAGTCGCCCACGACCGGATCACGCATGGAGCCCCGCATGGCCCAGCCTCTCTGGCAGCCGCGCCCCGAGCAGATCGCCAAAAGCAACATGACGGCTTTCGCCCGCAAGCTGGAGGCGGATTGGGGCGTCGCTCTGCCGGATTATGCGGCACTGCACCGCTTCTCGGTGGAGGCGATGGAGAAGTTCTGGAGCTCGGTCTGGGAGTTCTGCGGCGTCGTCGCGGAGACACGCGGCAATGTCGGGATCGAGAACCCGGAGGCGATGCCGGGTGCCCGCTTCTTCCCCAACGCCCGGCTCAACTTCGCGGAGAACCTGCTGCGGCGGCGGGACGGCGGCGACGCCCTCGTCTTCTGGGGCGAGGACAAGGTGCGGCGCAAGCTGAGCTGGCGCGAGCTCCACGACGAGGTCTCGCGCCTCGCCCAGGCCATGAAGGCGCAAGGGATCAGGGCGGGCGACCGGGTCGCCGGCTGGCTGCCCAACATGCCGGAAGCGATCATCGCGATGCTCGCGGCCACCAGCCTCGGCGCGGTGTGGTCGTCGAGCTCCCCCGATTTCGGCGTGCAGGGCGTCCTCGATCGCTTCGGGCAGATCGAGCCCAGGCTTCTCTTCGCCGCGGACGGCTATTTCTATAACGGCAAGACCCATGACTGCCTCGATCGCCTCAAGGACATCGCGGCGCGCCTGCCGAGCGTGGAGCGGGTGATCGTGGTTCCCTATACGCGCGCGGCGCCGAGGCTCGACGGCATCCGCGCGGCCGTCGCCTGGGGCGAGTATCTGGCACCCTATCGGCCCGGCGAGATCGCCTATGTGCGGGTGCCCTTCAACCACCCCCTCTATATCCTCTATTCCTCGGGCACCACGGGCGTGCCGAAATGCATCGTGCACGGCGTCGGCGGCACCCTCGTCACCCATCTCAAGGAGCACCGCCTCCATTGCGACATCCGGGCCGGGGACCAGGTCTTCTGGTTCACCACCTGCGGCTGGATGATGTGGAACTGGCTCGTCTCGGCGCTCGCCTCCGAGGCGACGCTTCTCCTCTATGACGGCTCCCCCTTCCATCCCGACGGCAATGTCGTGTTCGATTTCGCCGATGCGAGTGGCATGACCTTCCTCGGGACCTCGGCGAAATTCATCGACGCCTGCCACAAGGCCGGGCTCGCGCCGATCGACACGCACAAGCTCGACACGGTGCGCGCCATCGGCTCGACGGGCTCGCCCCTCGTCCCGGAGAGCTTCGATTACGTCTATGCCCGGGTGAAGCGCGACGTGCATCTCGCCTCCGTCTCCGGCGGAACCGACATCGTCGCCTGCTTCGTCGGCGGGAATCCGAACGCGCCCGTGTGGCGCGGCGAGATCCAGGCAAAGGCGCTTGGGATGGCCGTCGAGGTGTTCGACGAGAGAGGGCGGCCGGTGCGCGGCGAGAAGGGGGAGCTCGTCTGCACCAGGCCGTTCCCCTCGATGCCCGTCGGCTTCTGGAACGATCCCGGCGACAAGCGCTACCGCGCCGCCTATTTCGAGAAGTTTCCCGGCATCTGGTGCCACGGCGACTGGTGCATGGTGACGGAGCATGACGGCATCGTCATCTATGGGCGCTCCGACGCCACCTTGAATCCCGGCGGCGTGCGCATCGGCACCGCCGAGATCTATCGGCAGGTCGAGCAGCTCGACGAGGTCGTGGAGAGCCTGGTGATCGGGCAGGATTGGGAGGGCGACGTGCGCGTCGTCCTCTTCGTTCGGCTGCGCGACGGCAAGACCCTCGACCCGGCACTCGTCGACAGGATCAAGGCGCAGATCCGCAAGAACACCACGCCGCGCCACGTGCCGGCGCGGATCGTCCAGGTCGCCGACATCCCGCGCACGAAATCCGGCAAGATCGTCGAGCTCGCGGTGCGCGACGTCGTCCATGGCCGGCCGGTCAAGAACAAGGAAGCCCTCGCCAACCCAGACGCCCTCGATCTCTACAGGAATATCCCGGAGCTTCAGCATTGAACGAGATATTGACCCCTATTCTCGGCAAGGCCGCGCGCCTCGCCGGGCCGATCCGCGCGCGCATGGCGGCCCTCGAGCCGCAGAAGATCAGCGACGTCTCGCGCCTTGCCCTGGGCGATCCGCGCGTCATCCCGCTCTGGTACGGAGAATCCGATCTGCCGACGCCGGAATTCATCCGCCGCGCCGCCAAGGACGCCCTCGACCGCGGCGAGACCTTCTACACCCACAAGCGCGGCACGCCGCCGCTGCGCCAGGCCCTCGCCTCGTATATGAGTGGCCTCTACGGCAAGGAGATCGCCGTCGACCGCGTCACCGTGGCGACCGCCGGCATGAACGCCATCCTGGTGCTGATGGAGCTCGTCCTCGACGCCGGCGACAATGTGGCGATGGTGACGCCGGCCTGGCCCAACGCCGCCGCGACGGTCGCCATCATGGGCGCCGAGCTGCGCGAGGTGGCGCTCCGCCGGGCGCAGGGGCGCTGGCGCCTCGATCTCGACGAGCTCTTCGCCGCCGTCGATGGGCGCACGCGGATGATCTTCATCAACTCGCCGAGCAATCCCACCGGCTGGATGGTGAGCCGCGAGGAGCAGCGTGCGGTGCTCGATTTCTGCCGTGCGCGGAACATCTGGGTGCTCGCCGACGAGGTCTATGCGCGCATCGTCTATCACGGCAAGGCGGCGCCCTCGTTCCTCGAGATCGCCGAGCCCGACGACCCGCTCTTCGTCGCCAACAGCTTCTCCAAGGCCTGGGCCATGACCGGCTGGCGCATCGGCTGGATCACGGCACCTGCGGCCCTCGGCGACATCATCGGCGAGCTCGTCGGCTACAACACGAGCGGCGTGCCGACCTTCCTTCAGCCCGCCGCGGTCACGGCCCTTCGGGACGGCGAGCCCTTCGTCGCCGAGATGGTCGAGCGCTGCCGGCGCGGCCGCGACATCGTCGCCGATCATCTCGCAACGCTGCCCCGCGTGCGCTTCGTCCCGCCCGAGGCGGCGTTCTACGCCTTCTTCGAGGTGGAGGGGATGAGCGACAGCCTCGCCATGGCGAAGCGCCTGGTGCAGGAGGCGGGCGTCGGCATCGCGCCGGGTGCCGCCTTCGGCAAGGGCGGGGAGGGCTTCCTCCGCCTCTGCTTCGCCCAGGCGCCCGATCTCCTCGAGCGCGCCATGGCGCGCGTCAAGCGCGTGCTCGGGTGAGCGCCCGCGTCATGAACGGCGCCGAGAGCCTGGCCCGCACGCTGGTCGCGGGCGGCGTCGAGGTCTGCTTCACCAATCCCGGCACCTCGGAGATGCATTTCGTCGCCGCCCTCGACAAGGTCGAGGGCATGCGCTGCGTGCTGTGCCTCTTCGAGGGCGTCGCCACGGGGGCCGCCGACGGCTATGCGCGCATGGCGGAGAAGCCGGCCTCGACCCTGCTTCATCTCGGCCCGGGCCTCGCCAACGGCATCGCCAATCTCCACAACGCCAAGCGGGCGCAGTCGCCCGTCGTCAACATCGTCGGCGAGCACGCCACCTATCACCGCGCCTATGATGCGCCGCTCACCGCCGATATCGAGGGGCTGGCGCGGCCGGTCTCGGCCTGGGTGCGCACGGCCATGGATGCGCGCAGCGTCGCCGCCGATGGCGCTGCCGCCATCGCCGCGGCGCGCGCCGCTCCCGGCCAGATCGCGACCCTGATTCTCCCCGCCGATACCGCGTGGAACGAGGGCGGCGGCATCGTCGCGGCACCACCGCCGCCGCCGCGTTCGCCCGTCACTGCGGCCGCCATCGATGCCGCGGCGCGGCGCTTGCGCAACGGCGAGCCGACCTTGATCCTTCTCGGCGGCGCGGCCCTGCGCGCCGAGGGCCTGGCGCTCGCCCAGCGCATCGCCGCGAAATCCGGCGCCCGCCTCCTCGCCCAGATGTCGAATGCCCGCCTCGAGCGCGGCGCCGGCCGCGTCGCGATCGAGCGCGTCCCCTATCCCGTGGACCACGCCCTCGCGACGCTCAAGGAGGTACGGCAGCTCATCCTCGTCGGCGCGCGGGCGCCCGTCGCCTTCTTCGCCTATCCGGGCAAGCCGGGGGCGCTGACCCCGCCCGGCTGCGACATCCAATGCCTGGCAACGCCGCAGGAGGACGCCATCGGCGCGCTCGCCGCCCTTGCCGAGGCCATCGGCGCGCCGCGGCAGAACACGATCCCCACCCCGCCGCGGCCGCCGCTGCCGAGCGGCGGTCCGATCACCTCGGAGGCCATCGCCGCGACCCTGGGGGCGCTGCTGCCGGAGGGGGCCATCGTCTGCGACGAATCCGTCACCACCGGGCGCGGCTTCTTCCCGATGACCGCGGGTGCAGCGCCCCATGACTGGCTGCAGCTCACCGGCGGGGCCATCGGCGAGGGCATGCCGCTCGCCCTCGGCGCCGCCGTCGCCTGCCCGGGCCGCAAGGTGATCAATCTCGAGGCCGATGGCAGCGGCATGTACACGCTGCAATCCCTCTGGACCCAGGCGCGGGAGGGCCTCAACGTCCTGACCCTGGTGTGGGCCAATCGCGCCTACGCCATCCTCCGCCACGAGCTCGCCAATGTCGGCGCCGGGAATCCCGGGCGCAAGGCCCTCGACATACTGAGCCTGGGCAATCCCGATCTCGACTGGGTGAGCCTGGCCAGGGGCATGGGGGTCGAGGGCCGCCGCGCCGAGACCGTCGACGAGCTGGTGCGCGCCTTTCGCGCCGGCCTCGCCGCCCAGGGGCCGTTCCTCATCGAGGTGGTGCTCTGAACCGTTGCCGCCGTCGCGGCGGCGTCCCATATCAGGCGCACGGGGGGTGTCGGAGCGGCAGGCCTGCGGATGCCTTTCGAGAACCACGCCCCCGGTTGGCCGGGCATCCCCGCGCGATGGA
The DNA here is from genome assembly GCA_035294245.1 of Alphaproteobacteria bacterium. Classification (GTDB taxonomy): domain Bacteria; phylum Pseudomonadota; class Alphaproteobacteria; order JACZXZ01; family JACZXZ01; genus DATGLG01. The sequence goes on from DATGLG010000004.1 coordinate 389,306, forward strand.
CCTCGAGCGCCAAGAGCGGCGTGGGCACCGCGCTCGGCGGCGAGAGCCGCGTCTGGTTCACGCTCAGCCACGGCATCCTCAACGAGTGCTACTACCCGCGCATCGACGAGGCCTGCACCCGCGACTTCGGCCTCATCGTCACCGACGGCCATGGCTTCTTCTCCGAGGAGAAGCGCGACTGCCGCAGCACCATCGGCCCGGTCGCCGACGGCGTGCCCGCCTTCCTCATTTCCAGCAGCTGCGAGCGCTACCGCATCGAGAAGCTGGTGCTCTCCGATCCCCATCGCGACGTGGTGCTGCAGCGGATCGCCTTCCACCCGCGCATCGGCGCCCTCGCCGATTATCGCCTCTACGCGCTGCTGGCGCCGCATCTCGTCAACCGCGGCACCGGGAACAGCGCCTGGATCGACGAGTTCAAGGGCGAGCCGATGCTGTTCGCGGCGGGCAGCGGCTCGGCGCTGGCCGTCGCCTGCACGGCACCCTTCCTCGCCCGCAGCGCCGGCTTCGTCGGAGTCTCCGACGGTTGGCAGGATCTCGTCCGCCATTTCGAGCTGCGCTGGCGCTACGATCATGCGCGCGACGGCAATGTGGCGCTCACGGGCGAGATCGACCTCGCCGCCTGCGACGGCCGCTTCTGCCTGGCGCTCGGCTTCGGGCGGCGCGCCGAGGAGGCCGCCCATCGCGCCCGCGCCAGCCTCGGCGACGGGATCGAGCAGGCGCTCGCGGATTACACGGCGGGCTGGCGCGCCTGGCAGGAGGGGCTGCTGCGCCTCGACACCCAGCGCCAGCCGGGCCCGCACAACACCTATCGCGTCGGCACCGCGGTGCTGCGCAGCCACGAGGCGGGCTCCTTCGCCGGCGGCTACATCGCCAGCCTCTCGGTGCCCTGGGGCTTCGCCAAGGGGGACGAGGATCTCGGCGGCTACCACCTCGTCTGGCCGCGCGATCTCGTCGAGACGGCGGGCGGCCTCCTCGCCGCGGGGGCGAGGCGGGAGGCGCGCCAGGTCATCAACTACCTCGCGACCATCCAGGAGGCGGATGGGCATTGGCCGCAGAATTGCTGGCTCGACGGCCGGCCCTATTGGGGCGGCATCCAGATGGACGAATGCGCCTTCCCCATCCTCCTCGTCGATCTCGCGCGGCGCGAGGGCGCTCTCTCCGACACGGCGCTGCCGGGACTCTGGCCGATGGTGGCGCGCGCCGCCGGCTATATCGTCCGCAACGGACCCGTGACCGGGCAGGATCGCTGGGAGGAGGATGGCGGCTATTCGCCCTTCACCTTGGCGGTCGAGATTGCGGCCCTTCTCGCCGCGGCCGAGCTCTGCGAGAAGCTCGGCGGGATCGGGCGCGCCGCCTATCTGCGCGAGACCGCCGATCTCTGGAACAGCCAGATCGAGCGCTGGATCTATGCGCGGGACACCGCGCTCGCCAAGAAGCTCGGCATCGCGGGCTATTACGTGCGCATTGCCCCGCCCGAGACCGCCGACGGCGCCTCGCCCCTCGAAGGCTTCGTGCCGATCAAGAACCGCCCGCCCGCCGACAGCAGCCAGCCCGCCGCGCTCCTGGTGAGCCCCGACGCCCTGGCCCTCGTCCGCTTCGGGCTGCGCGCCCCCGACGATCCCCGCATCCTCGATACCATCCGCGCGATCGATGCCATGCTCAGGGTCGAGCTCGCGACCGGGCCGTGCTGGCACCGCTACAACGGCGACGGCTATGGCGAGCACGCGGATGGCGGCCCCTTCGACGGCACCGGGACAGGCCGCCTGTGGCCGCTCCTCACCGGTGAGCGCGCCCATTACGAGCTCGCCGCCGGCAACCGCGGCAAGGCCGAGACGCTGCTCGCGGCCTTCGAGAGCTTCGCCTCCGACGGCAGCCTGCTTCCCGAGCAGATCTGGGACGGCCCCGATATTCCGGAGCGCGAGCTCTTCCGCGGCCGCCCCTCGGGCTCGGCCATGCCCCTCGTCTGGGCCCATGCGGAGCACATCAAGCTGCTGCGCTCCCTGGCCGATGGCCGGGTCTTCGATGCGCCGCCCCAGCCGCTTCAGCGCTATGTCAAGGACGGCGTCGGCTCGCGCCACGCGGTATGGCGCTTCAATCACAAATGCCGCCAGCTGCCGGCCGGGAAGGTTCTTCGCGTGGAGCTGCCGGCCACCGCCGTCATTCACTGGAGCGCCGATGGGTGGCGCACCACCCATGATGCGCCGACCGAGGACAGCGGCTTCGGCATCCATTTCGCCGATCTCGACACGGCGCGGCTGCGCGAGGGCGAGGCCGTCGTCTTCACCATCTACTGGCCCGCGGAGCGGCGCTGGGAGGGCGTCGACTATCGTCTGACGGCGGCGGCGTGAGCCGCAGCACTCTCACGGGCTCTCGGGCTTGCCGCGGATGAGGGCCTCGGGGTGGCGGTCCTTGGCAGGCCGGTCTTGGGCGTTACGACTTCCCGGCGTGCCGGGCTTTTCCCTTCCGCTTTGTCGAGGCCATCTTGCGCAGCTCCGTCTCGCTCATGGAGCTGTACATCGACTTCGCCGCCCCTTTGAGCTCGCGCACCTTCCTCTTCCCGCGCTTGGCGGAAAGGGCGGCGCCGGCGGCCATCTGCTGAGCCTTGGATCGTGCAGGCATGGGGACCTCGTCGCTTGTCGGGTACGTCGGGGATGAACGGCCGGGCCGCGTCGGGGTTCCGTCGCGACTGGAAGACGGGCGCCGCCACGCCCTCGGGACTGGACCCCTGGGTCGGGCCGAAGGCAAGCCTGCCAAGCCGACGGCGATTTCTCAGGCTTTTCCTGCAAATCTCGGCTAAAATAACGTGACGGATGGCCACGGCCGTCGCCGATTAATATTAATGAATATTGCCCCGCCGGCGGCCCTCTGCGCGGCGATGGGCCGGACGGGGGCGTCGGCCGGCAGCTTGCGGGTCATAATCGTCTCGCCGCGTGGGGGCGGCGCGACCGGCGTGCTTAGCGTCACGGCAATCGGGGATGGGTGGGGACTCCGATGGACCTTGACACCTTCTCGCGTGTGACGAGCGGCATCTACGAGGCTGCGGTCGAGCCGGCAGCGTGGCCGCGCGCCCTCGATTCGATCGTGGCGCTCTTTCGCGGCCGGGGTGCGGCACTCGTCGCGCGGGACATGAGGAGCATGGCGGGGCACTGGATCTGCACCTACGAGCCCGAGGTCGAGCGCGAGTTCTTCGGGCCCTGGAAGCATCGCAACGTTTTCGCCAATCTTGCCCGCGCGCCGCGCCCCAGCGCCGTCGAGACCGACCAGCAGATGCTGCCCAAGCGCGAGCTTTTGCGCAGCGACTACTACAATGGCTTCCTGCGCCCGCTCGATTTCCATAGCGTGCTGATCCTGTGGCTCAAGCGCCGCGGCTCGGTGCAGCCCTCGCTGAGCATCGTGCGCGCGCGCAAAGCCGGCGAGTTCGACGCCGCCGATGTGGAGCTCGGGCGCCTGCTGCTGCCGCACTTGCAGCGGGCGGTGCAGCTCGAGCTGCGCCTCGGCCATCTCAATCTTGCCGAGGGCGGCGCCGCGGCGGCGCTCGACCTGCTGCTCGATGCCGTGATCATCATCGACGAGGGCGGCCACCCGGTCTTCTGCAATGCCGCTGCCGAGCGGCTGCTCGCCGAGGGCGACGGCCTCGCGCTCGAGGACGGCCGGTTCTCCGCGGCGACATCGTCCCTCACTGCGCGGCTCGAGGCGATCGTGGCGAAAGCCATCGGGTGTCGGAGAGAGGCGCCGGCGGGGGGTGCGATGCTGCTGCCGCGGCGGTCGAGCCCCTCGCCGCTGCGCCTCGTTGCCGTGCCGCTGCGCCGGCCGATCGATTGGCTGGCGCCGCGGCGGCCGGCGGCCTGCCTCTGCGTCGCCGATCCCGACCGGGAGCAAGGTGCTGCGCGCTGGGCCAGCGCGATGTTCAAGCTCACCGCGGCCGAGGTCGAGATCCTCGATGGTCTCCTCGCGGGGCACGAAGCGCGGGAGATCGGCGATCGTCTCGGCATCAGCTACAACACCGTCCGGGTGCACCTCGCGCATATCATGGCGAAGACCGGGACCCGGCGTCAGGCCGAGCTCATCCGCCTCCTGATGACCCTGCCGGCGATCGGCACGATCGCCGGCCTCATCGGCTGACCTCGCCGCCTCCCTCCCGCGCGCCGGTCGCTGCGCGTGGCGTCGGAATCGCCGACTCATGCATTTGCATTACGCGGAGCGGCGCGCTCGGAAATATCCTCGATTTTTCATCGAGCAAGCCCGCGAGGGCCGGGCCTCGGCCCAGCCGCGGCGCAGGAAAGCCTGTAAGCGCTCTCGTACAGCGGGACAGCGCCGCCCGACATCTTCAAGCGAATCGGCGTGAGCCGCGCCCCGGCCGGATCGTCCCTTCCCCAATCACCATCCGGATCGGCTCGCGAGCAACATCAACCGCTTAGCCGAGCAAGCGATCGCTCCTCGCGAGCCGCCGAATTTGGCACGCCTCTTGCTGCGTCTCTCTTGCAAGAAGGGATGGATAGAACCGTTTGGGAGAATGGGAGCAGCACATGCGCACGCGCCAAATCTTGCGAGCGACGGCCATCGCCGCCCTCTTCGCCGTGGGATCGATGACGGCGGCCCATGCCGACACAATCTTCGGCGTGTCCGTCACGGCGAACTCGACGTCAAGCTTCGCACAGCCGGGCTGCGGCGTCGGCAGCAACGACTACAATACGGTATTGGGTGCCAACCCCGCCCTCAGCACATCCACGGGTGCGCCGGCTTGCTCGGTCTCGCATTCCGGGCCGACCGCGCCGGGGCTGACCGCGGCTTCGGTCCAGAGCTCGGCCCAAAGCAACAACGGCGAGCTCGGCGGGCCGCCGGTCGGGTCGGCGTCGGCGCGCGCGGCGGCCGACCTCTCCACCGCCTCGCTGCACGCGTTCGGGACCGCTTCGGATCCGGGCTCCTTTGCCCAGGGAACCGCCACCGCCCAGTGGTGGGATTCGCTTCACTTCACCGTGGCCGGTGCTGCCGCAAGCACGGTCACCAATATCCCGGTCTTCTTCTCGGTCGATGGACGGCAATCACCCGGCCTTGGCTTCGAGAGCCAGGATACGAGCGTCACGGCGAACGTGCAGATCCTTGGCGGGCCCAGCGGCTGCTTCGACGGCTTTTTCGGCTGCAACGTGGTCCTGGGCGGCGCCGGAAACGTATCATGGTCGTCCAATACGTCCGGGAGCACGACGAGCGTCAGTTTCACGCCGCAGAGCTTCGGATTCAACTTCGTCGACTCCATCAACTGGGCCGCCGTGCCGATTACCGAGACCGCGAATGATTTCGAGGAAGAGGGCATCTTGTCCCTGACCGGCACCGATGCGCTTGTCAGTGTCGCCGCCGGCCTTTCCGTGAACGCCGAAATCGGCACCGCCGATTTCAGCGACACGGCATCGCTTTCCTTCCAGCTGCCGCCGGGCGTGACCTTCACTTCCGCCTCCGGCGTCTTCGATCAGCCGACTTCGGCCGTGCCCGAGCCGGGATCGTTGGCGCTGCTGGCGAGCGGGCTCCTGGCGCTCGGCGCCTTGCGCCGCCGGCGCCGATAGCTCGCGGCCCGGATGTCACCGCGAGGAGGCATCGCCGACGAAGCGATCCAGCGGCGAGCGACACATCTGCGGCTGGGTTGCTTCGCTCCGCTCGCAACGACGACTTGAGCGCGAAGCAAGATTGCGCCATTTGCGCGATCGCCATGCGCAGCCGATCAGCAGCAGTCGAGCAGCCAGCGGAACACGAAGCCGGCCCCACCTCACCCGCTCCCCCGGATTGCATCCGGGGTTCGTTTCCCTCTCCGCCCCAAATTCGGGGCGGAGAGGGAGAGGAGCACCGCAGGTGCGACGAGGGTGAGGTGGGGGCTATTATCGAAGCGATATCAGCGCGGTCGCACCGAAGGCCTCTGTAAAGCCTGTGTTGACATAAGTAAAGTCACACACTACATTCTTGCAGTGATCAAGAGCTTCCGCAGCAAGGGCCTTGCCGAGCTTTGGAACACTGGCGTCAGCGGCAAGATCAGCCCGCCGCTACAGGAACGGATCAAGCGGCGGCTGCGGGCTCTTCATCAGGCGAGACGGCCAGACGATATGAACGTTCCTGGGTTCGATTTTCATCGCCTCAGGGGCAAGCCCGTCCGCTATACAGTTCATGTCAATGGGCCCTGGTGCGTGACGTTCGAGTGGGCAGGCACGGACGCAATCCGCGTCGATTTGGAGCAGTATCATTGAGTGGAGCCAATCATGGCTGAATACCGAGCCGAGCGAAATCCGAACTGGCCGCCCACCCATCCCGGCGAGCTTCTGCGCAAGGACGTGCTGCCGGCGATGGGTGTGACCGTCAGCGAGGCGGCGCGCGAGATGAAGATCAGCCGACAGGCCTTGCATGCCATCCTTTCCGGCAGGGCCGCCGTCACGCCGGCGATGGCCCTTCGCCTCGGGAAGTTCTGCGGTAACGGCCCCGACCTCTGGCTGCGCATGCAGCAGGCCCGCGATCTCTGGGAAGCCGAGCGCTCCCTGGCCGACGAGATCAAGCGGATTCCGACGCGTTCGGCGGCGTGAGTGCGAATCGGGATTTTGCCATTTGCGCGATCGCTGCGCGAAGGCGATCCGCGGCGAGCAAATCGTGAAGCAAAGCCGGCCCCACTTCATCCGCTCCCCCTGGATCGCTGTCCGGAGGTTCGCCTCCCTCTTCGCCCCAAATTCGGGGCGGAGAGGGAGAGGAGCACCGCAGGTGCGACGAGGGTGAGGTGGGGTGTCGGCGATGAGCGCAACGGTCATCGCGCGCAGGTAGAATCGCTTCAAACGACGTCATCGCGAGGAGGCATCGCCGACGAAGCGATCCAGCATCGAGCGACACATCTACGGCTGGATTGCTTCGCTCCGCTCGCAACGACGACTTGAGCGCGAAGCAAGATTGCGCCATTTGCGCGATCGCTGCGCGAAGGCGATCCGCGGCGAGCAAATCGTGAAGCAAAGCCGGCCCCACCTCATCCGCTCCCCCTGGATCGCTGTCCGGAGGTTCGCCTCCCTCTTCGCCCCAAATTCGGGGCGGAGAGGGAGAGGAGCACTGCAGGTGCGACGAGGGTGAGGTGGGGTGTCGGCGATGACGACGATCGGCAATGACGGACCGTCACCACCCCCTCAATAATCCAACCTCCCGCGCAGCTCGTCGAACGGCACCATGACGTGCGCGCGGTAGGCGGGGCGCTCTTGGAGGCGGCGGTACCAGGCCTCGACATTCGGGACCGGCGGCCGCTCGATCTCCAGCTCGAAATAGCGATAGAGCGAGGTTCCCGCCGGGATGTCGGCGAGGCCGAGGGCGTCGCCGCCGAGATAGGGTTGGTCTGCGAGGACCTTGTCGAGGAGGCGGAAATGCCGCGCGCAGCGCGCGAGCATCTCGCGGATGGCGGGCCAGTCGCGCTCGGGCTCGGGCGTGCGGTAGAAGCCCCAGAACACCCCGCCGAGGAAATCGGGCTGCAACGTCGTCTGCGCCCAATCCATCCAGCCGTCGCCGCGGGCCCTGGCACCGGCATCGGCGGGCCAGAAGCGCGCGCCGCCATAGCGCGCCGCGAGATAGCGCAGGATGGCGTGGGACTCCCACACCACCGTCCCGCCATCGGCGATGACGGGAACGCGGCCGTGGGGATTCATGGCGAGGAAGGTCGGCGCGTCGAGCCCGCCGAACGCGCCGCCCGCCGGGATGTGCTCATGGGCGAGGCCGAGCTCGCCCACCAGCCACATCACCTTCTGCACGTTGAACGAGCTGCGGCGTCCCCAGATCCTGAGCATCGCGGGCTTGGCATCGCGGAATGACGCGCCAAGGTGGGTGCGCGGCACCGTCGCCGTCAAGGGCAAATCCCGCGAGGGCGCCGGTGCGATTGCGCTTGATTCTGCCGCCGCCGCCTTCTTACATCAGGAGCGCGCGCCGCGACGCGGTTGCGGCGCGCGTGGCGGTGCGGCGGAGCAGGCGCATGAGCGGTCTCAAGCTGGCACATGGATTGGCCTTCGAGGCGCTCTATACGCGCGAGGGCTGCCTGCGCCTCGACGCGCTCTTCTGCGAGCGCCTCAAGGGAGCCGATACGGCCCTCTTCGATCGCCTCATGGCCGGGCGCGCCGATCCCGAGTCCCTCGCGGCCCGCGACGAGGGCGAGCTTCTCATCGCCCTTGCGCCCCATCTCGAGGATTTCCTCGCCGAGCTTTTCGGCATCGAGGCCGAACTCGCCGCCCTCGAGGCGGTCCATGAGGCGCTCGCCCCCCTCTTCACCTGCAAGCGGCTCTTCGTGCAGCGCGATGCGAGCCGCGCCCATAAGGAGGCGGAGGCCGCGAGCTTCGACGGCGATGCCCTGCGCCGGGCCCTCGACGCCCATCTCGGCGCCGGCTGGGACGAACTCGCCTTCGCGACCAAGGTGATGGCGTGGCGCGAGGCCGAGGCCGATCACGCCGAGGCCCTCGATCTTGCGCGCCGCTACGCCGCCTGGGCGCTCCACAGCGAAGCGGGCCGGACCCGCCATCGCGACGGCGTCCTCTTCAAGATGCCGCACAAGACCGATCCCTATCATCTCGTCCCCGTCGAGACGGAGACGGTCGACGGCCATGCGGTGATGCGCGTCAATATGAGCCACGCGCCGCGCCGCGAGGGCTTCGACCTCACCGATCCGGGGGCCGATCTCACCCTCGGCCTCGACGATGTCAATTACTGCATCTGGTGCCACACCCAGAACAAGGATTCCTGCTCCAAGGGCCTCAAGGAGAAGCAGGGCGAGGGCTTCCGCAAAAGCGTCTTCGGCGTCACTCTCGCGGGCTGCCCCCTCGAGGAGAAGATCTCGGAGATGCATACCCTCAAGGCCTCGGGGCATCCTCTCGGCGCGCTCGCCGTCATCTGCGTCGACAATCCCCTCTGCGCCGCGACGGGGCACCGCGTCTGCAACGACTGCATGAAGGCCTGCGTCTACCAGCGCCAGGAGCCCGTCAACATCCCGCGCAGCGAGAGCCGCATCCTCAAGGACGCCATCGAGCTGCCCTGGGGCGTCGAGATCTACGGGCTGCTCGGCCGCTGGAACCCCCTCAACCTGCGCCGGCCGGTGCCGAAGCCGCCCACGGGCCGCAAGGTGCTGGTGGTGGGGCTGGGGCCGGCGGGGTTCAACCTCGCCCATCATTTGCTCAACGAGGGCCACAGCGTCGTCGCCATCGACGGGCTCAAGATCGAGCCCCTCGATCACACCCTCTCCGGCGTCACGCCCGAGGGCAAGCGCGTCGCCTTCCGGCCCGTCGAGCGCTTCGCCGATATTCGCGAGCGCCTGGATGAGCGCACCCTCGCCGGCTTCGGCGGGCTCTCGGAATACGGGATCACCGTGCGCTGGGACAAGAACTATCTCAAGGTGATCCGCCTTCTCCTCGAGCGCCGCGCCGAGTTCGCCATGTATGGCGGCGTGCGCTTCGGCGGCACCATCGACGTGGACGGAGCCTGGGCGCTCGGCTTCGATCACATCGCCCTCTGCATCGGCGCCGGGCGCCCCACCATGCTCGAGGTGCCGAACGGCCTCGCCCGCGGCGTGCGCGCCGCCAACGACTTCCTCATGGCCCTCCAGCTCGGCGGCGCCGGCAAGACGGAGTCGCTCACCGACCTCCAGCTCCGGCTTCCCGTCGTCGTCATCGGCGGCGGCCTGACGGCGGGGGACACGGCGACGGAATCCTTGGCCTACTATCCAATCCAGGTGGAGAAGTTCCTCGCCCGCTACGAGGCGCTCGCGGCCGAGCGCGGCGAGGCGGCGGTGCGCGCCGGCTGGGGTGAGGAGGAGCGCTGTGTCGCCGACGAGTTCATCGCCCATGCCCGCGCCATCCGCGCCGAGCGCGCGGCGGCGGCGCGGGAGGGGCGGGCGCCGCGCATCCGCGAGCTGGTCGATTCCTGGGGCGGGGTCACCATCGCCTATCGCCGCCGCCTCATCGATTCGCCGAGCTACACCCTCAACCACGAGGAGGTGGAGAAGGCGATGGAGGAGGGCGTGCGCTTCGCCGAATGCCTCGCCCCCGAGGCCGTCGAGCTCGACCAATTCGGCCACGCCGCCGCCTTGCGCATGCGCCGCACCAGCGTCGGCGCCGACGGCAAGCTCGCCGAGACCGGCGAGAGCGTCACCCTCCCGGCGCGCGCCATCCTCGTCGCCGCCGGGACCCAGCCCAACACCGTGCTCGCGGACGAGGACCCGCGCCGCTTCCGCCGCGACGGGCGCTACCTCCAGGCGATCGACGAGGCGGGCCGCCCGGTCAAGCCGGAGCGCGTGTCCAAGCCGCAGCAGGCGGAGCTCCTCGTCCATCTCGACGGCGAGGGCCGCGGCATCACCGCCTTCGGCGATCTCCACGCCTCCTTCGCCGGCAATGTGGTGAAGGCGATGGCGAGCGCCAAGCATGGCGCCGCCCTCATCACCCGTCTCCTCGCGCGCCGTCCGCCGGCGGCGGCGCCATCGACGTCAGAATCCTTCTTTGCCGGGCTCGACGCAGCCTTGCGCCCACGCGTGGCCCAGGTGACGCCGCTCGCCCCCGGCTTCGTCGAGATCGCCGTCACCGCACCCCTTGCCGCGCGCGCCTGGCGGCCTGGGCAGTTCTTCCGCCTGCAGAATTTCGAGGCCCTGGCGCAGCGCCGCGGCGGCACGCCGCTCGCCATGGAAGGCGTCGCCGCCTTCCCCGCCGCGGTTGATCCCGCGCGCGGCCTCGTCTCCCTCGTCCTCGCCACGGATTCGGGGTCGCGCCGCCTCGCGGCGCTCCTTGCCCCCGGCGAGCCCGTCGCCCTCATGGGCCCGAACGGCGTGGCCCTCGAGCTGCCCGAGCAAGGCACAATGGTCTTCGCCGGCGAGGGCTTCGGCTGCGCCGCCTTGGTGCCGCTCTCCGCCGCCGCCCGATCGCGCGGCCTCTCGACAGTCATCCTCGCCGCCTTTGCCCGTGCCGACGCCGTCTTCAAGCAGGCGGAGATCGAGGCCGTCGCCGATCGCGTCCTCTGGCTCGCCGGCTCGGGCCCAGCACCCGCGCCGCGGCGGCCCCAGGACGCGGCGATGACCGGGGATCTCGCTGCTGCGCTCGGCGCCCTCGAAAGGGATGCCAACGTCGCCCCCCTCGCGTCCCTCCCGCCGGTGGCGCGAGTCGTCGTGCTCGGTCCCGACGAAGCCATTGTTTCGCTTAGATCTTTCGGCGGAGATGGGACCGCCGAGGGGGTCGGGACCGCGCAAAGATGGGGAGCCATAGTCGCCCCCATGCAATGCATGATGAAGGAGGTCTGTGCCCGCTGCCTCCAGCCGGTGCGGAATCCCGCGACCGGCAAGAGCGAGCTCGTCTTCGCCTGCGCCCATCCCCACCAGCCGCTCGCGGATGTGGACCTGGCCGCGCTTGCGGCCCGCCTCGGCCAGAACCGCCTTCAGGAAAACCTGACGTCTCAATGGCTTGCGCGGCTGTTGCCGTAGCGATCCCGATGCAGTGAGACCACAATGACCGGCTTCCGAACCCTCGACGACCTCGACGTGCGCGGCAAGCGCGTCCTCGTGCGCGCCGACCTCAACGTGCCCATGAAGGACGGCAAGGTGACCGATACGACGCGGATCGACCGCCTCGTCCCCACCTTCGATGAGCTGGCGCGGCGCGGCGCGCGAGTCGTCGTGCTCTCCCATTTCGGCCGGCCCAAGGGCAAGCGCGTGCCGGAGCTCTCGCTCAAGCCCATCGTGGCACCGCTGAGCAAGGCCCTCGGCGGGCGCGCCGTGGCCTTCGCCGGCGACTGCGTCGGGCCGGCGGCGCAGGCGGCGGTGGCGAAGCTCACCGACGGCGAGGTCGCCATGCTTGAGAATTTGCGCTTCGAGCCGGGCGAGGAGGCCAATGATGCCGGCTTCGCGCGCGCGCTTGCGAGCCTCGGCGATCTCTATGTGGATGACGCCTTCTCCTGTGCCCATCGCGCCCACGCCTCCGTCGAGGCGCTGGCGCGGCTGCTGCCCGCCGCCGCCGGCCGGCTGATGGAGGCCGAGCTCAAGGCGCTGCGCGGCGCCCTCGATCATCCGCAGCATCCCGTCGCCGCAATCGTCGGCGGTGCCAAGGTGTCGACTAAGCTCGAGCTTCTCGGCAATCTCCTGCGGAAGGTCGACGCCCTCATCATCGGCGGCGGGATGGCGAATACCTTCCTCGCCGCGCAGGGGCGGGAGGTGGGCACATCCCTTTGCGAGCGTGATCTCCTCGACACGGCACGCGACATCCTCGCCCAGGCGGCGCAGCGCAAGGCCGATATCCTTCTCCCCCAAGACGCCGTTGTGGCCGCGAAGCTCGCGCCGAATCAGCCGACGCGAACCGTCCCCGTCTCCTCGGTTCCGGCGGACCAGATGATTCTCGATATCGGTCCCGCGACGGCGACTTCGCTTGTCGAGCGCCTCGGCGCCTGCCGCACGCTGGTGTGGAACGGTCCCCTCGGCGCCTTCGAGACGGCACCCTTCGACGCCGGCACCAACGCCGTGGCGCAGGCCGCGGCGCGCTTGACCAAGGCGGGCAAGCTCCTCAGCGTCGCCGGGGGGGGCGACACTGTCGCCGCCCTCGCCCATGCCGGCGCGCTCGACGCCCTCTCCTATGTCTCGACGGCGGGCGGCGCTTTCCTCGAATGGCTCGAAGGCAAGACGCTTCCGGGCGTCGCCGCACTCGAGGCGAGGGCGTAGAGCGGGGCTCGGCTCGCGCCGCTACGATCGAGGCTTCTTCGCGTTGGGGCTTTCCAGGCGGCGGATGGCATCCAGGAAATCGGGGTCGCGCTGCCAGCGCCGCAGCAGGTTCTTCGCGGCGGGGATGTCCAGCCGGTCATAGAAATCGAGAACCTGGCTGACCTCGTTCGGATCGACGATCTGATCCCCCGGCCGCGCCTTGCGGCTCAGGAGGAAGATGGTCGCGAAGACCGCCTTCTCGATGCCGATGGCGCGACAGGCAATGGCGAGGGCCTCGCCGCCGGGCTCGAACATGAAGCGCCGCAGAAGCACGTCCCGCAGCCCCGTGAGGCGGGACAGCAGCGCCTCGAAGAGCGGGATCTCGCCTTCGCGAAGCACCTTCACGAGGAATTGCGGCGTGGCGGCGTGCGACTTGATCAGCGCCTCCGCGAGCTCGGCGGTCGGCCGCGACGCCGAGGTGTCGTCGCCGAGGATCGAGCGGATCGAGCTCTCAAGCGAATCGTCGAGCTCGGTGGGGTCGATGGCGAATTTGTCGAGGATATGCTTCCGCAGCGCCGCGGAGACCCAGTAGTACATGCGCTTGGCGAGCGCCGGCGGGAGATCATTGCGCCGCAGAAGAGGGTTCTGGTAGCTGTCGATCCGCTTCGATTCCTCGACGAGATACTCGAGCGTCATGCGCGAGATCTGCGCATTCGGGTTCTCGAGAAGCGAGGTAACGACAGCCGGATTGTTAGTCTCGACCAGGGCATCGGAGACCGGCTCGCTCAATGACCGCCTCAGCGTGATCGCGAGCTGATGCTCGAGCGTGCGGTGACGGACGATCTCGATGAGCTCCGCATCGTGCAGGGCGTCACTCTTCACCAGAATTGGATACGCGACCTCGATCTGATCATTAGCGAGCTCGACGATGAGCTCGCGCGGCGCCGACGACTTGTCCGCCAGGCGCTCGGCCAAGGTGCGCCGGACCGACATCTCCGCGTCGTGAATGAGCTGCCGCAGGATGTCGATCATGAGCGTGCGCTCGCGATCGCTCAGCACCTTCGCCTGGTCGAAAAACAGGTCGCTGACGGTTTCGGCCAGTCGCGTGCGCGCGGCGACGGTCTTGTCCCGCGCCAGACTCAGGAGTTGTTCCACCGTATTCACGCTGAGGGCCAGTACCAATCCGAACCTCCACGGCGGCTGCGAGAAGCTCGCATCCTCATGGCTGATGCCGTACCTTGCAAAGGAAACGGTTAACAAACATTTAGGCGGGCATCACATTAACGCTAGCGACCCCTGCGGTTCCGGGGGCGGATCGTGCTGCCGTGAGACGGCGCCGGCGATGGCAAGGCGACACCAAGCGGAGGTCTGGGGCCATCCAGCCGGGCTCGCCGTCGCGAAGAATGGCAGCCGACTCATCGCCGACGACGTCAGCCAATCGATTTGGCGCGTCAGCTATCCGCGCCGATTTTCCAGGGCTTAGTCTTCCCGCAACTTGCCTTAACGACTTGTTAAGCGCTTCGCCGTCAGGCTGGCCTCGTTTCCCGCGACGAGAGGACGCGCATGCCGATCGCACCCACCAGCAGCCTCCTCCAAGCCCTTGCTCAAACGACACCGCCCCACGCAACGGCACGGCCGCAGGCCGTTGCGCGCCCCACCGCAGTCGCGCAAGCTCAACGCGTGCCGTCGCCGCCAAGTGCCGGGGCAAGCGCTCCGGCGCCAAGTCGCGGCCCCCTGCCGCGCGGCAGTCTGGTGAACATCCTCGCCTGACGGCTGCCACGGCGGTGCGGGCCCGCGCCGCCGCCTTGTCTCCCTTCGGGCTATGGTTCAGAGTAGGGCCATGCCCGAGACGACAAGACCTCCGGGGCCCGGTCTCAAAGGTCCGAGCGTGCGCGCTGTGCCCGAAGGGGACAATCGCGAGCGCCTGATGTGTCCCGATTGCGGCTTCATCCAATACGACAATCCCAAGATCGTCGTGGGCGCCGTCGTGCATTGGGACGGGCATGTCCTCCTCGTCAAGCGTGCGATCAACCCGCGGCGCGGCTTCTGGACACTGCCGGCCGGCTATCTCGAGCTCAACGAGACCACGCAGGAAGGCGCTCTGCGCGAGGCCTATGAAGAGGCGCGCGCCAAGATCGCGCTCGAGGGATTGCTTGCCGTCTATAATATCCCGCGGCTGAGCCAGGTGCAGCTCATCTATCGCGCGCGCCTGCTCTCGCCTGCCATTGCACCGGGACCCGAAAGCGAGGAGGTCGGGCTGTTCGGCTGGGACAAAATTCCGTGGGATGATCTCGCCTTTCCCTCCGTGCGCTGGGCGCTCGGCCATTTTCGCGAGATCGGCACCGCCGAGAGCTTCGCCGTGCGCACCAACCCGGCCGGCGAGCTCGGCAATATGCTGTGACGGCACAACCTGGGCTGCGGGCCTCAGCTCCCGAGTTGCAGGATAACGATGCCGATGGCGACCACGACGGCCGCCAGAATGCGACGAAGGCCGAACGGCTCGCGCAGGAAGAGCGCGCCGATGATGGCCGCGAAAATGACCCCGGTCTCGCGCAAGGCCGCGACCTGCCCCATGGCCCCCAGCGACATCGCCCAGATCGCGATTCCATAGCCGGCGCAGGATAGAAACCCGCCGATCATCCCGATATGCCAGGAGGCCCGCAGGTAAGGCAGCACTTCCCCCCGACGGCGAATGAGCGCGGCCACGAAGATCGGCAATCCTTCGATGGCGAACAGCCATGCGATATAGCCAAGAGGGGCGCCCGAGCGACGCACGCCGAAGCCGTCGACCACCGTGTAGCCGGTGATGGTGAGCGCCGTGAAAAGGGCGAAGAGCACAGAATGGCGCCGGTCGCCGCGGGGGCGGCCGCTCTCGAAGGCGAGGCTGGCGGTGCCCAGAGAGACGAGGGTTATCCCGGCAACGGCCATGGGGGACAGCAGCTCGCCCGCCGTGAGCGCGGAAAGGGCGGCCACCATGACGGGGGCCGTGCCCCGCGCAAGGGGATAAACAAGGCTGAGATCGCCGTAACGGTAAGCCTTGATGAGCCCGATATAATATCCGACATGGATGATGACCGAGCCGGCGATGAAGGGCCAGCTTGACGGCGCCGGCCTCGGCTCCAAAAACAGCGCCGCCGCGAGTGCCGGCGGGATCGGCCAGAACGATACGAACGCCATGACCAGCAAGCGGTCACCGGAGCGCTTTACCAGTGCGTTCCAGCTCGCATGCATGATGGCTGCGAGCAGGACCAGACCCGCCGCCGAAAGCTGGAGGGGCATCACGAACGCCTCGCTGCGAGAGGGCCGCCACAGAATGAGAAGGAAGAAGTGACCGCTTCCCGCGACGCCGTCAAATCAAAAAGCCCCTCGCGGCCGAATGATAGCTAGCTCTCCAGACCCAGAAGGTTACGGGCGAAATCCCGGGCGGCAAAGGGTCGGAGGTCGTCGACGCCCTCGCCTACGCCGATGGCATGCACGGGAAGGCCGAAGCGCTGGGCGAGTGCCACCAATACGCCGCCGCGCGCGGTACCGTCGAGCTTGGTGACGACGAGGCCTGTCACCTCGATCATGTTGCGGAAGATCTCGACCTGCGCATGGGCGTTCTGCCCCGTCGTGGCGTCGAGCACGAGCAGCGTGGCGTGGGGAGCCGCAGGGTCGAGCTTGCCGAGGGCGCGGCGGATCTTCTGGAGCTCGGCCATCAGATCGGCGCGATTATGGAGCCGCCCCGCCGTATCGATGAGTAGCAGGTCGGTGCCGGCGGCGCGCGCTGCCTCGAGGGATTCGTAAACCACGCCGGCCGCGTCTCCGCCTTGCTCGCGGGCGATCACCGCCGAGCCCGTGCGCTGCCCCCAAATCTTGAGCTGATCAATCGCCGCCGCTCGGAACGTATCGCCGGCGCAGAGCATGACCGAGCGGCCCTCCTCACGGAAGAGATGGGCGAGCTTGCCGATCGTCGTCGTCTTTCCGGTGCCGTTGACGCCGACGACGAGTACCACGAAGGGGCGCTTGGCGGGATCGATGGCAAGCGGTCTCGCCACCGGGGCGAGGATCCCGGCGATCTCGTCGGCAAGGGCCTCGCGCACGGCCTCGGGCGAGACGTCGCCCGCAAAGCGAATAGTCCCGAGCTTTGCCGCAAGGTCGGCCGCCGTCGCGGGGCCAAGATCCGCAGTGATCAACAGTTCCTCGAGTTCTTCGAGGCTCTGCGCGTCGAGCCTGCGCTTGGTGAATATGCTGCCGATGCCCTCGGCGAGTTTGCTCGAGCTGCGCGAAAGCCCGCCCTTGAGGCGGCTCAGCCAGCCGCGCCGCGGCTCCGTCGTATCCTCGGTCATGCGGCGATGCGAACCTTCAGAGTCGTGGCGTCGAATCCTGTGACCCGCCCGCGGGCCACGCTGCCGGGGCGCACCGGGCGATCGAGGGTCGCCGCCGCGAAATGCTCGGTCCGGCCGCGCCGATCCTCCTCGACCAGAACCTCCACGGAAGCGTCGATCTGGTCGGCGAGGAAGCGGACAAGCGCGCGGTCCCCGGACTTCCGCAACGCGGCCGCACGCGCCTTTCGCTCGGCCGGGGGAACCTGCGGCATCCGCGCCGCGGGCGTGCCTTCGCGCGTGGAATATGGAAAGACGTGCAGGAAGACGAGGCCGCAATCCTCGACGAGGGCGAGGGTATTACGGAACATCGCGTCCGTCTCAGTGGGGAAGCCGGCGATGAGATCGGCGCCCAAGGCGATGTCGGGGCGGAGGCGATGCAGGCGCTCGGCGGCGGCAACCGCGTCGGCCCGGCTGTGGCGCCGCTTCATGCGCTTGAGGATCAGGTCGTCTCCGGCCTGCAGGCTGAGATGCAGATGGGGCATCAGTCGCGGCTCCTCCGCGACCAGGCGGAAGACGTCCTCGTCGATTTCGACCGGATCGAGGGAGGACAGGCGCAGCCGCTTGAGCCCCGGCACGGCGGCGAGCAAGCGTCGCGCCATCTGGCCGAGGGTCGGCCGTCCGGGCAGATCCTTGCCGTAATCGGTGATGTCGACGCCGGTCAACACGATCTCCTGGACGCCGCGCTCGACCAGCAGTCGCACCTGCTCGACGATGCGGCCGATCGGAGCGCTTCTGCTGGGGCCGCGACCATAAGGGATGATGCAGAAGGTGCAGCGGTGGTCACAGCCTTGCTGTACTTGCACAAAGGCGCGGCTGCGCGCAGCGAACCCGTCGATCAGGTGAAGCGCCGTCTCCTTGACCGCCTGGATATCGGCGACGGTCACGCGTTCGCTGTTATCACAGTAGGCTGCGGGTGTCAGCTTCTCCGCGTTCCCCAGAACGCGATCGACCTCGGCCATCGCGGCAAAGCGCTCGGGATGAATCTGCGCAGCACAGCCGGTCACGATGATATGGGCGTCCGGATGACTGTGACGCGCCTTGCGGATGGCCTGGCGCGCCTGGCGCTCGGCCTCGGCGGTCACGGCGCAGGTGTTGACGATGACCGTATTCGCCATCCCCGCATCGCGCGCGAGCTTGCGCATCACCTCAGATTCGTAGGCGTTGAGGCGACAGCCGAATGTGACAATCTCGATCCCGGACATGCGCGCTTAACCAACGAGAGAGGGCGAGAGTCGACCCGTGAAGCTCGTCGCCACGGGACCGGCAAGCACCACGTGATTGTCGGCGCGCCATTCGATCTCGAGCGTGCCGCCATCGAGCAGGATCTTCGCCTTCCGCCCGGCCAGGCCGCGCCGATGCGCGGCGACGAGGGTGGCGCAGGCGCCGGTGCCGCAGGCGCGCGTGATGCCGACCCCGCGCTCCCAGACGCGCATGCGCAGGTGCCCGTCGGAGAGGCGGCTCGCCACTTCGACATTGGTGCGCTCCGGGAAGAGCGGGTCGCGCTCTATCTTCGGTCCCCAGGTCTCGAGATCGACGTCTTCCGCGTCGGCTACGAAGAACACGACGTGGGGATTTCCAACATTGACGGCGACCGGATCGCTCAAGGGGCCGATCGTCAACGGAAGTTGGAGCGTGTCCATCTCCCGCAACAGCGGAATCTCGCGCCAGTCCAGACGCACCGGCCCCATATCGACGGCGACGAGCCCCGCCTCCCGCCGCTCCGCATCGAGGAGGCCGACGACGGTTTCAATGACCACGCGATCCCGCCCGCTCTCTTCCATGAGGAGGGTGGCGATGCAGCGCGCGGCGTTGCCGCAGGCTTCGACCTCGCCACCATCCGCGTTATGGATGCGCATGAAGGCGTCGGCGCGGCGGTCGTTCGGCGGCTCGATGGTGATGAGCTGGTCGCAACCGACCCCCGTCTTGCGGTCGGCGATCGCGCGCGCGCGCGCCGAATCCAGCGCAAGCGGCCGGGCGCGCGTGTCCAGCACCACGAAGTCGTTGCCGAGGCCGTGCATCTTCACGAAGACCGGCGCGTTCGGAGAGGGTTGCATCATGGCCCGGTTATATGGCGCGCGGGCGCGCCGAGTCCAACGCTTTCGGCCCCACGAGGGAGCGCCAAGTGCCTCATTTCCCGGGATTCCCGCCACTCGCAGCGGCCGCGGCCTGCAGCTTGACTCCCCCGCAGCCCGCCTCTAGAGTGCGCCTCCATCGCAGGGTAGCCGCAGCTTTGCGCTCCCGAGGGGGCCCGCCAGTCCGCGAGTGTCGCGCACTGGCGCATATGGCTTTGGGCCGCCGCTCGCGATCCTTGTTGCTTCGAAGGCATGCGCATGTTCGATGGCTTGACCAATAGGCTCGGCGACATCTTCGACCGCCTGCGTCGCCGCGGGGCTCTCGGCGAAACGGATGTCGACGCCGCCTTGCGCGAGGTCCGTGTCGCCCTCCTCGAGGCCGACGTCGCACTTCCCGTGGTCAAGGACCTCGTCACGGCGATCCGCGAAAAGGCCGTCGGCCAGGAGGTGCTCAAGAGCGTCACCCCCGGGCAGATGGTGGTCAAGATCGTTCACGATCACCTCGTCGAAGTACTGGGAGCGGAAGCGGCCGAGCTCAACCTTCGGGCGGCGCCGCCTGTGGCGATCCTCATGGTCGGCCTCCAAGGCTCGGGCAAGACGACGACGACGGCCAAGATCGCCCTCCGCCTCAGGACGCGGGAACGCAAGAAGGTCCTGATGGCCTCCCTCGATACCCGACGTCCGGCGGCCCAGCAGCAGCTCGCGACCTTGGGATTGCAAGCGGAGGTCGACACCCTCAACATCGTGCCCAGCGAGCCGCCTCTCGCGATCGCCAAGCGCGCGCTCCAGAAGGGCCGCCTCGAAGGCTATGACGTGGTGCTCCTCGACACCGCGGGCCGGCTCCATATCGACGACGAGCTGATGATCGAGGTAGCGGCGGTGCACGAGGCGACGAAGCCGGTCGAGACGCTCCTCGTCGCCGATGCTATGACCGGCCAGGACGCTGTTCATGTCGCGGAGGCATTCCACAAGCGCCTCAATGTCACCGGCATCGTGCTCACCCGGGTGGATGGCGATGCCCGCGGCGGCGGCGCGCTCAGCATGCGCGCCGTCACGGGATGCCCGATCAAGCTAATCGGCGTCGGCGAGAAGCTCGATGCCCTCGAAGCCTTCCACCCGGCACGCATCGCCGGCCGCATCCTCGGCATGGGCGATGTCGTCTCGCTCGTCGAGAAGGCGGCCGAGATGATCGAGCAGGAGGAGGCCGAGAAGCTCGCCAAGAAGATCGAGAAGGGTAAGTTCGATCTCGACGACATGGCCCAGCAGCTCCGGCAGCTCCGCAAGATGGGCGGCATGGAAGGGCTCCTCTCGCTGCTCCCTGGGGTCGCCAAGGTCAAGAGGCAGATCGCGGAGCACAAGCTCGATGACGGGTTGCTCAAGCGCCAGGAGGCCATCATCGGCTCGATGACCAAGGACGAGCGGCGCAACCCCAACCTTATCCACGCCTCGCGCAAGCGGCGCATCGCCGCCGGTTCCGGCACCAGCGTGCAGGATGTGAACAAGGTACTAAAGCAGTTCCAGGAGATGAGCCGGATGATGAAGCAGGTCACCAAGCTCGGGAAGAAGGGCATGATGCGCTCCGGTTTTCCCGGACTGCGCGGCCTGCCCCCAGGGTTGCCGCCCCGCTGACCTATGCCTTGGACGAGGCCGCTACGAGCTCGCTAACCGTTCCATTGAGACAGGAGAATCGCACCCCATGTCACTGAAAATCCGTTTGGCCCGCGCTGGCGCCAAGAAGCGCCCATTCTATCGCATCGTCGTCGCCGACTCGCGCTCGCCGCGCGACGGTCGCTTCATCGAGCGCATCGGAAGCTACAATCCGATGGTGGCGAAGGATCATCCGGAGCGGGTCGTCTTCGACGAGGACCGCCTCAAGCATTGGCTTGGCGTCGGCGCCCAGCCGACCGACCGCATCGCGCGGTTTCTTGGCAAGGCTGGATTCGGGCCGGTGCCGGCCATCCCGCAGCAGACGAAGAAGAATCAGCCCAAGGCCAAGGCCCAGGAGCGACTCAAGGCGGCCGAGGCCGCGGCCGGCGAAGGAGCGGCGGCGGAAGCTCCGGCTTCGTAAGTCTATCGGCGGCGGAGAGCGGCGAGTGAAGGGAAGACGATGATGGCGCGACCCGAGCGAAAGGTCTGCCTTGGCGTCATCAAGGGTGCGCATGGCGTGCGCGGCCAAGTGCGCGTCCAGAGTTTCACCGCCGATCCCGACGCGATCTTCGGCTACGGCCCGTTGAGCGATGAGGCGGGTCGGCGCGAGCTTACGCTCGAGCGCGTCGGCGAGACGCGCGGCCAGCTCGTCGCGCACGTGCAAGGCGTCGACAGCCGCGATGCCGCCGAGGCCCTCAAGGGGTTTCGTCTTCATGTGTCGCGGGCGGCACTCCCTCCGCCCGCCGACGAGGAATACTACCACGGCGACCTGATCGGGCTTGCGGCCGAGCGCGCGGATGGCGTGCTCTTCGGCAAGGTGCGGGCAGTCCACGATTTCGGCGCGGGCAGCGTGCTCGAGATCGCGCGGCCGGAAGGCGCGCCCATAATGCTTCCCTTCACGCGTGCAGTGGTTCCGGTCGTGGATATTGCCGGCGGGCGCGTGGTGGTGGAGCCGCCGCCATCGTTGGTCGCCGACGAGGTTGGCGGGGAGGAGCACTCGTGACGCCGGCCGTGGGCAAGCCCTGGACCGCCAGGGTGCTGACCATCTTTCCCGAGATGTTTCCGGGTCCGCTCGGCTATTCGCTTGCCGGCCGCGCGCTGGAGACTGGTGTCTGGAAGCTTGAAGCTGTGGACATCCGCGCCTTCGCGCGCGATAAACACCGCACGGTCGATGACGCCCCGTTCGGCGGCGGGCCCGGTATGGTCATGCGGCCCGATGTGCTGAACGCGGCGATCGAGGCGGCGGGTGGACGCGGCCCGCTTCTCTATCTATCGCCGCGCGGCAGGCTGCTCGACCAGGCCAAGGTGCGGGCGCTCGCGGAACAGCCGGAGATCGTGGTCATCTGCGGGCGCTTCGAAGGCATCGACGAGCGCATCCTTGAGGCGCGCGCCATCGAAGAGCTTAGTCTCGGCGATTTCGTGCTCTCGGGTGGCGAGCCGGCGGCCATCTGCCTGATCGATGCCTGCGTAAGGCTGTTGCCCGGCGTTATGGGCCGGGTGGCATCGCTGGAAGAGGAGAGCTTCGAAAGGGGGCTGCTCGAATACCCCCATTATACAAGGCCGCAGCGTTGGGAAGGCCGCGAGGTCCCCGATGTGCTGTTGAGCGGCCATCACGAGCGCATCAGGGCTTGGCGGCTGAGCCAGGCCGAACGCATCACGCGGCAACGACGGCCGGATCTCTGGAGTCGTTATCTCGCCGCCGGCAACGCAACCGAGGGTGACAGGCTATGAATATCATCGAGCAGCTCGAGAACGAGCAAATCGCGAAGCTCTCCGCCAAGGGCGCCGTCCCAAGCTTCGCGCCGGGGGACACCCTGCGCGTCCATGTCAAGGTCGTGGAAGGCACGCGCGAGCGCGTCCAGGTCTTCGAGGGGGTCTGCATCGCGCGCAAGAATGCCGGTGTGAACTCGGCGTTCACAGTGCGCAAGATCAGCTATGGCGAGGGAGTCGAGCGCGTTTTCCCGCTGTTCAGCCCGCTGCTCGACAAGATCGAGGTCGTGCGCCGCGGACGCGTGAGGCGCGCGAAGCTCTATTACCTGCGCGGACGCACCGGGAAGGCAGCGCGGATTGCCGAAAAGACGGGCGCAGGGCCGGCCGAGGTGGCAAGCGCCTCACAGCTCGACGTCGCGGCCCTCGAGGCCGAGCTCGCCACGGGCGCTGCCGAGGCCGCGCCCGCCGATGAAGGCGGGGGAGAGAACAAGAAGAAGAAAAAGGCCAAAAAAGCCGAGCAGGCTCAGGCCTGACCGGCGATCTATCACCCAACGGAGATCGGTCGATGGCGCAGCCGCGGACCCTTTTCGACAAGATCTGGCAAAGCCATGTGGTCGAACGCCAGCCGGACGGCACCTGCATCCTCTATATCGACCGTCATCTCGTTCACGAGGTGACGAGCCCCCAGGCCTTCGAAGGCCTGCGCCTCGCCGGCCGCAAGGTCCGGCGGCCGGATGCGACGCTTGCGGTCGCCGATCACAACGTCCCCACCACCGACCGGAAGGACGGAATCAAGGACGATGAGTCGCGCGTGCAGGTCGAGACGCTCGAGGTCAATTGCAAGGAGTTCGGCATCCCGTATTTCTCGATGGAGGATGTTCGCCAGGGCATCGTCCACATCATCGGCCCCGAGCAGGGGATGACCCAGCCGGGCATGACGATCGTCTGCGGCGACAGCCACACCTCGACCCACGGCGCCTTCGGCGCGCTTGCCTTCGGGATCGGGACCTCGGAGGTCGAGCACGTTTTGGCGACCCAGACCCTTCTCTCGAAGCCGGCCAAGAACATGCGCGTTACCGTGACCGGCGCACTCCCCTTCGGCTGCACTGCGAAGGACCTTATTCTCGCCATCATCGGCAAGATCGGCACCGCCGGCGGCACCGGCCATGTCATCGAATATTCGGGTGACGCTGTCCGCGCTCTCTCCATGGAAGGGCGCATGACGATGTGCAACATGACGATCGAGGGCGGGGCGCGCGCCGGGCTCGTGGCACCCGACGAGACGACCTTCGCCTATCTCATGGGCCGGCCCATGGCTCCCAAGGGCGGGCAGTGGGAGCAGGCGGTGGCTTATTGGAAGACGCTGCCGTCCGATCCGGGATCACGCTACGAGAAGGAGGTTGCGCTCGACGCCGCCACTATCGAGCCGCACGTCACCTGGGGAACCTCGCCACAGGACGTCCTGCCGATCACCGGCCGGGTGCCCGATCCCCGCGAGGCGCCGGACGAGAATACCGAAAGCGCATGGTCGCGCGCGCTCGACTATATGGGGCTCGAGCCGGGCATGCGGCTCGACGAGGTCGTCGTGAACACCGTCTTCATCGGCTCGTGCACGAATGGCCGCATCGAGGATCTGCGCGCGGCAGCCGCCGTCGCCAAAGGCCGGCGCGTGGCCGATCGGGTGCGCGCGCTCGTCGTACCCGGCTCCGGCCTAGTGAAGGAGCAGGCGGAGGCCGAAGGGCTCGACAGGATCTTCCGTGAGGCCGGCTTTGAGTGGCGCGAGCCGGGGTGCTCCATGTGCCTTGCCATGAATGCCGACAAGCTCGCGCCGGGCGAGCGCTGCGCCTCGACCTCGAATCGTAATTTCGAGGGGCGGCAAGGCCGCGGGGGCCGCACGCATCTCGTGAGTCCGGCAATGGCGGCAGCGGCGGCCGTGACCGGCAAGCTCACCGACGTGCGCAAGCTTCTGGCCTAGGGAGGGAGGCTCATGCAGAAATTCACCACCCTGACCGGAGTCGCGGCGCCGCTGCCGATGATCAATGTCGATACGGACATGATCATTCCCAAGCAGTTCCTGAAGACGATCAAGCGGAGCGGCCTCGGCAAGTCGCTCTTTTTCGAGAAGCGTTATTTCGACGATGGCCGCGAGCGGCCGGATTTCGTGCTCAACCGGCCGCCCTATCGCAATGCGAAGATTCTGGTCGCTGGCGAGAATTTCGGCTGCGGCTCCAGCCGCGAGCATGCACCCTGGGCGCTGCAGGATTTCGGCATTCGCTGCGTCATCGCCGCGAGCTTCGCCGATATCTTCTACAACAATTGCTTCAAGAACGGCATGCTGCCGATCAAGTTGAGTCCAGACCAAGTCGAGCTTCTGATGGCCGACGCCAAAGCCGGCGAGCAGCTGACGATCGATCTGCCTGGGCAGACGATCACGCGGCCGAACGGCGAGAAAGTCGCCTTCGAAATCGATCCCTTCCTCAAGACCTGCCTCGTCGAGGGCCTCGACGAGATCGGGCTCACGCTTCAGAAGCGCCCCTTTATCGGCGAGTTCGAAGCCAAGCAGCGCGCAAGCCAGCCGTGGCTTTGGCGCTAGCTGCTCCCGAAAATCGATGAGCCGGCCTCGGCGCCGGCGCCAGCACGCAACGCCTCCAAGGGGGACCACGCATGCCTGCGAACAAATCGCTCCTTATTCTTCCCGGCGACGGTATCGGCCCCGAGGTGATGCGGCAGGTCAACCGCGTGATCGAGTGGTTCGATCGGCGCCGCGCGGTTCGCTTCGAGGTGACGGAGGGGCTGATCGGCGGTGCTTCCTATGACGCCCACGGGACTCCTCTCACAGAGGAGACGATCGAGCAAGCCATGGCGGCGGATGCGGTACTGCTCGGCGCTGTCGGGGGACCCAAATGGGATACGCTCGATTTCGCCAAGCGTCCGGAGCGTGGCCTTCTCGGCTTGCGCAAGGCGATGGAGCTCTTCGCCAATCTGCGCCCCGCGATCGTCTTCGAGGCGTTGGCCGATGCGTCGACGCTCAAGCCGGAACTGGTCGCGGGGCTCGATCTTGTGATCGTGCGCGAGTTGACCGGTGGCATCTACTTCGGCGAGCCGCGTGGAGTCGAGCCGCTTGCGAATGGCGAGCGGAAAGGCGTCAATACGGAAGTCTATACGACTTCGGAGATTCGGCGCGTGGCGCGCGTGGCCTTCGAGCTGGCGCGGCAGCGTCGCAAGCGCCTTTGCTCGATCGACAAGGCGAATGTGCTGGAATCGAGCGTGCTCTGGCGCGACGAGGTGCAAAGGCTCCACGATACGGAATTCAAAGACGTCGAGCTCAGCCATATGTATGTCGACAACGCGGCGATGCAGCTCGTTCGCAACCCCAAGCAGTTCGACGTGATCGTCACCACCAACATGTTCGGCGATATCCTGTCGGACGAGGCCTCGATGCTCACCGGCTCGCTCGGGATGCTGCCTTCCGCCTCCCTCGGCGCCGCCGACGGCAGCGGCCGCCGGCGCGCCCTCTACGAGCCGGTGCATGGGAGCGCTCCGGACATCGCCGGGCGGGACATCGCCAATCCTCTCGCCGCGATCCTCTCCTTCGCGATGCTGCTGCGCTATTCCTTCGGCATGACCGAGGACGCCGACCTCATCGAGCGGGCCGTCCGCCGCGTTCTCGACGGCGGGCTGCGCACGGCGGATATCATGCAGGGGGGCAAGGGCAGGGTCTCCACGACGGTGATGGGCGACTCCATCATCCGGGAGCTCGACAAGCAGGCGGCCTGAAGCCGGTCTTCTCGCGCGGCTACTCAAGGCCGTGCTTGCGGCGCTCCGCCGTCAGCCGGCCGGCGAGGAAGAGGCCGAGCATGCGAAAATCGCTCACGAAGGACCAGAGTGGATGGCGGAAGGTCGCCGGCCGGTTGCGCTCGAAAACGAGATGCCCGATCCAGGCCGGCCCGTAGCCGGCCAAGAGCGCCACCGGGAGGAAGCGCCAATCGCGGGCGATGATCGCCGTGATCACAAGCAAAACGCCGAGGGCGGTGCCGAGGTAATGGCAAGCGCGTGTCGCCCCGCCGCGATGCTCGGCGAGGTAGTAGGGCCAGAATTCGACATAGCGGGTCGGGCGCCTCGTCATCTCCGCCCCGGCGGCCGCGTTCACCATCTCGCGCGCCTGCCTTGAAAATTGCGGATTTTCGGCGTAAGTCAACCTGTTCTTCAACTCAAGCCAAGCTGGAACGCATCATGGGGTATAGAGTCGCAGTGGTGGGCGCGACCGGCAATGTCGGTCGCGAGATGCTGCAAACTCTCGCCGAGCGGGGCTTCCCCGCCGACGAGGTCGTGGCGCTGGCGTCCGAGCGCTCGGTGGGCAAGCAGGTCTCCTTCGGCGAGGAGAGCACGCTTAAGGTCCGCGACCTGGCCACGTTCGACTTCAAGGGCATCGACATCGTCTTGTCCTCGCCGGGCGCCAAGGTCTCGGCTGTGCATTCCCCGCGTGCGGCGAAGGCCGGGGCGGTCGTCATCGACAACACCTCCCATTTCCGCATGGAGCCCGACATACCTCTGGTTGTCCCCGAAGTGAACGCGCAAGCGATCAAGGGCTACAGCAAGCGCAACATCATCGCCAATCCCAATTGCTCCACGATTCAGATGGTGGTGGCGCTCAAGCCGCTCCACGATCTTGCCAAGATCCAGCGCGTCGTCGTCGCCACCTATCAATCGGTCTCCGGCGCCGGCAAGGAGGCCATGGACGAGCTCTTTGAGCAGACCCGCGGGATCTATGTCGGGGATCAGCCCGAGCGGAAGAAGTTCACCAAGCAGATCGCCTTCAATGTCATTCCTCATATCGACGTCTTCATGCCGGACGGCGCGACAAAGGAGGAATGGAAGATGGTGGTCGAGACGAAGAAGATTCTCGATCCCGATATCGCCGTTTCGGCCACCTGCGTACGGGTGCCGGTTTTCATTGGCCATGCCGAGGCGGTGAACGTCGAGTTTACCAAGCCGATCTCCGTCGAGGATGCGCGCGAGGCGCTCAAGGCGGCGCCGGGCCTCTCGGTCGTCGATTATCGCGTGGACGAGGGCTATGTGACGCCGGCCGAGGCGGCGGGCGAGGATCCCGTCTATGTCAGCCGCATCCGCCAGGACCCGACGGTGAAGAATGGCCTCAGCTTCTGGGTGGTCGCCGACAATCTGCGCAAAGGGGCGGCCCTCAACGCCGTCCAAATCGCCGAAGAGCTGGTCAAATCCCACATGCGCAAGGCGGCGTGAATCGCGTGTGAGATACAGTGACGATCGGGGCGGCCTGCGGGCCGCCTCTTCTTCTTTGGCGCCGTCGTTGGCGCCGGCGCCAACCGAGCTGGGGAGGGGTTTATGCCCGTGATTGATCGCATCCGCTCCTACCATCAAGATCTCGTGCGCATCCGCCACGACATTCACGCACATCCCGAGCTCGGCTATCGTGAGACCCGCACCTCGGACCTCGTCGCGGCGCAGCTCCGAGCCTATGGCATCGAGGTCCACCGAGGATTGGCGAAGACCGGCGTCGTGGGCCGCCTCAAGGCGGGCACCGGGAATCGAGCGATCGGCCTCCGCGCCGATCTGGACGCGCTGCCGATCCACGAGCGCAACGAGTTCGGCCATCGCTCCCAGCATGACGGCGTCATGCATGCCTGCGGCCATGACGGCCATACCACGATGCTGCTCGGTGCCGCTCGCTACCTCGCCGAAACCCGCAATTTCGATGGTACGGTTCATTTCATCTTCCAGCCGGCCGAGGAAGGCGGCGGCGGCGCGCGGGTCATGATCGAGGAGGGGCTTTTCGAGAAATTCCCCTGCGACGAGGTCTACGGGATGCACAACTGGGGAACGGCCCCCGCCGGTATTTTCGGTATCCGCCCCGGCCCTCTCATGGCGGCGTCAGGCAGCTTCGATCTCACCATTGCCGGCAAGGGCGCCCATGCGGCGCGTCCCGAGCAGGGGGTTGATCCCGTTGTCGTCGCCGCCAATACGGTGATGGCGCTGCAGACGATCGCCAGCCGCAACATCAGCGCGATTGATGCCGTCGTCGTCAGCGTGACGCAGATTCACGGCGGGGACGCCTATAACGTGATTCCCGAGGAGGTCGTGCTGAAGGGCAATGTGCGGGGTTATAAGCCCGAGGTTCTCGAGAAGCTCGGCCCGGCGATCCAACGCATTGCCGACGGCGTCGCCGCGACCTATGGCGCCAGGGCGAAGCTCGACTTCCGCATGACATATCCCCCTCTGATCAATCACGCGCGCGAGACCGAGATCGCCGCGAATGCGGCGGCCGAGGTGGTGGGCGAGGAAAACGTCGATCGCAATATGCCGCCCCGTACCGCCTCCGAGGACTTCTCCTTCATGCTTCAGGCACGCCCCGGCGCCTTCATCTTCATCGGCAATGGCAAGGGCGAGACAAGCTGCGACGTCCACAACCCGCGTTACGACTTCAACGACGATATCATCCCGCTTGGCGCGAGCTTCTTTGCGCGACTGATCGAGAAGAGCCTGCCAAAGCGATGATCTCCGCTATGTCCAGATGTGGATGAGCACGGCACCGCCGAAAAGCAGCATGACGACCCCGGACGCGGCGTGAATCCATCCCAAATAGACGTCCGAGACCTGTCGGCGAAAGAAGGCGACCCCCCCGCAGAGGATCGCCCACCATAGCGCGGAGCCAAGAAAGACACCGGCCGTCACCGCAGCGCCGCCTAAGAAGGTCTCGGTTCCCGTGGTGATGCCGACGGCGACGAAAACGGCGGTCAGCGAAAAAATGGTGATGGGGTTGGAAATGGTGAGCAGGAATGTCGTCACCCAATCCTGCGCCAGCCGATTGGCATTGGCGCGCTCGCTCGGTGGCTGCCATTTGGTGATGAGCGTGTGCGCGCCCATGACGAGCAGTAGAAGACCGCCTGCAAGCTGGAACCAATATTGCTGGCGGGTGAGGAAATGCGCGACGAAACTCACGCCGAAGGCGGCGATGGCACCAAAACTCGCATCCGCCAAGGCGGCACCTATGCCCGAGGCGAGGCCGTAGAGCATGCCTTTGGTGAGCGATCGCTGGATGCAGAGAATACCGACCGGGCCGATCGGTGCCGCAATCGCGAAGCCCACGGCGATGCCTTTGACGAACAACAGAAAATGCAAATCCATGCGGCCATCGCCAAGATGTAGCCGTGCCGCGCTCGCATGACGCGACCTGTGCCGGCACGCACGAGGCCCGCTCGAGAAGCGGAGGCGACCCCTTTAGCGCATCTTGCTCGCTTTGAACAGGCGCTTGGGTTTGGTGAAGGCGTCTTGCGCGGCGACGAGGGCCAACTCATCGCTACGCGTGGCTTTCGTCGCGACCATCACGCCATGAACACCCGAGACGGCGTATGACAAAGCTTTGGTCAGGCGCCGCGATTTGAGGTAATGGCCGAGAAAAAGCGCTGCGAAGAGATCGCCGGCGCCGCTTGCAGGAGCCTCGATCCACGGCGCCTCGGCGTATAGCGCACGCCGATGCTCGACAGCGAGCGCGCCGATTTGGCGCCGCCCGCGGGTCTCGCGCTCCACGCCGGTCACCACGACGAGGCGCGGCCCCCGCGTGAGCAGCAGGCGAGCCGCCGCGTAAGCCGATTCCGGGCCGTCGACGGGACGACCCGTCAGGTAGGCGAGCTCAAAGGTATTGGGCACCAGAATGTCGGCGGCCGGCAGCGCCTCATCGCGGAAGAAGGCGGGGATATCGGGGTGCACGAAGAATCCCTTCTCTGCATCGCCCATGACGGGATCGCAGCAATAGACGCCGCTCGGATTCGCGGTGCGGATGCGGCGCACCGCATCGAGGAGATGGACGCCAAGGGACCTATCGGCCAGATAGCCGCTCAGCACGGCGTCGCAAGCGACAAAGCCGCCGCGCGCATCGATCCCGTCGAGCATCGTCGCAATCTCCCCGGGCGTGCTCACCCGGCCTCGCCAGGTGCCGTGGCCCGGATGATGCGCGAGCATCGCCGTCGCGATGGGCCACACTTCAAAGCCGAGCCGTTGGAGCGGCAGAACGGCCGCGCTATTCCCCACATGGCCAAGCGCCACGGTGGATTGGATCGAGAGGATGTTCATTCCAAGCGGCTCCATGCGACGGACGGGAGCTTGCCACGAGCGATATCCAGTGCCTAGCGCTCTGCGCGCCTTGCCACCCCACGCGCTTCCTTGTTAGGGTTTCGCAATCGGGTGGGGATCCTCGAGGGAGCGATGGACCAGACAACGAGGCCACGCCGGAGTGTGCTTTATATGCCGGGCTCCAATGCCCGCGCGATCGAGAAGGCGCGTTCGCTCCCTGCCGATGGGCTTATTCTCGATCTCGAGGATGCGGTAGCGCCCGACGCGAAGGCCTCGGCCCGCGAGCAGATTGCCGCGGCGCTCAAGCAAGGCGGCTATGGCGCTCGCGAGCTCATCGTCCGCATGAACGGCCTCGAGACACCGTGGGGTGCCGCCGATATCGCGATGATCGCGCGATCCGGAGCCGATGCTATCCTGGTTCCCAAGGTCGAAAGCGCCGCGATGATCCATGACGTGGAAAGGCGCCTCGGCGAGGCCGGCGCACCGGCGTCGCTTGCGATCTGGTGCATGATGGAGACACCCCTCGGCATGCTCCACGCGGAAGCGATCGCCGGGGCGTCGCGCCGGATTGGCTGCCTTGTCATGGGGACTTCGGATCTGGCGAAGGACCTGCACGCCGCCCATACGCGCGAGCGCCTTCCGATGTTAACGAGTCTCGGGCTCTGCTTGCTCGCGGCGCGTGCCTTCGGGCTTGCCATCCTCGACGGCGTGCATCTCGACCTCGCCGATGATGAAGGCTTCGCCCAAGCCTGCCGCCAGGGCAAGGAGCTCGGCTTCGACGGCAAGACCCTCATCCATCCCAAGACGATCGCGACGGCCAACGACGTGTTCGCGCCCTCGCCTGACGACGTGGCCTGGTCGCG
The DNA here is from genome assembly GCA_035294245.1 of Alphaproteobacteria bacterium. GTDB lineage: Bacteria > Pseudomonadota > Alphaproteobacteria > JACZXZ01 > JACZXZ01 > DATGLG01. The sequence continues at coordinate 420,726 of DATGLG010000004.1, forward strand.
CCGGATCATCGAGGCTCACGCGCGGGCGGCGGAAGACGGCAAGGGGGTGGTTCTGATCGATGGGAAGCTGATCGAGAATCTTCACGTCGAGAACGCGCGGCGACTCGTGGCCCTCGCCGAGGCGATCGCGAGGCTCGAGGCGACCTCCGCCGCGTGATGCGCGAGGCCAAGTCCCGCATCGGTAATTTCTTCGAGGATTTTGTCCTCGGCCAGGAGATTGCGCATGCCGCCCCGCGCACAGTGAGCGTCGGCGATACCGCCCTCTATACGGCGCTGACGGGCTCCCGTTTCGCTCTCCAATCCTCCGACGAGTTCGCACGTCGAATCGGATATCGCCAGGCGCCGGTCGACGATTTTCTCGTCTTCCACATCGTCTTCGGCAAGACCGTGCCCGATATTTCTCTAAACGCCGTGGCGAATCTCGGCTATGCCGATGGCCGCTTCTTGGCGCCGGTCTATCCCGGAGATACGCTGTCGGCATATTCGCGCGTGATCGGGCTTCGCGAGACCGCGAGCGGCAAAAGCGGCATCGTCTATGTGCGCACTATCGGCGCCAATCAGCACGGGGAGCCAGTTCTCGAATACGTGCGCTGGGTAATGGTTCGAAAGCGGAACGAGAACGCACCGTCTCCGCGCTCCGTGCTGCCGGAGTTGTCAAGCTTTGTGGCGCCGTCGGCCCTTAGCGTCCCCTCGGGGCTCACGCTCCATCGCTATGACGCGATTTCCGCCGGCTCACGCCACACATGGAACGATTATGCGGTGGGGGAGCGCATCGACCACATCGACGGGATGACAATCGAAGAAGCCGAGCATATGATGGCGACGCGGCTTTACCAGAATACGGCCCGCGTTCACTTCAACCAGCACGCTCAGCAGGCGGAGCGTGCCGGCCGAAGGCTCGTCTATGGCGGTCACGTCATCAGCATTGTTCGCGCGCTGAGCTTCAACGGCCTGGCCAACGCCTTCAAGGTGGCGGCGATCAATGGCGGCCGGCATGCGAACCCGGTTTTCGCGGGCGACACGCTCTATGCCTGGACGGAAGTCCTCGATTGCTGGGAGATTCACGGCCGGCAGGATATCGGTGCCCTCCGGCTGCGCAGCATTGCGACCAAGGACCATGCTTGCGCCGGATTTCCCGATAAGAACGCCGACGGAACGTTCGACCCGGCAATCGTGCTCGAACTCGACTACACGGTGCTGATACCGCGGCGCGGCTGAACCCTCCGGCCGCTCCGGCATAGTTCGCTAAACCGATCGCTTCCGCCCGTCGGTGGATCCCGGCACGCCGTTTCCCGGCCGCAGGCCGAAATAAAATAGAAGGAGGCGTCAGGAGCGCAAGTCGCGAAACCCACGCTACGTGTCCGGGCGGGACACTCCTGACGCCTCTGGAGCCGAAGCTCCGCGGCATTCGAAAGCGGCCCGGCTTCCGCCCATCGCGCCTTGGCAACGCTCCCGTAAAGGAGCATGCCCTGCTCGACAGCGTACCCTTCTGGCGAAGGGATCGCCCGCGTGAGATCCACCCGACGGCTTCCCCGCCCTTCCGTCGCAACGCTCCTCCGCAGAGAAGCCTCGCGCCTGGCCTCGCAGTCCGAGGACCCGAGCTTCCACGGCGGTCTGGCCAACCCGAAGGCCGACCGTAACGCCCCGGAAAAGGGCGGCTCACCGGGAGTTTGATCTCCCGTCCGATGACAGTGGTCCGAGGACCAACTTGCCATCGGGCCCGACGGTGCCGCTCCCGAAGGATCGGCCTCGTCTCGAAGCTTTCTTCCACCGCCTGCCGCAAAAATCCGAGGATCTTCGCGGGCCGGCTTGGGGATACTTGCCTCTGCGCTTTCGTGCGCCAACTAGATACTGTCTCAGCTCAAATAAGTCTGCAATAAAAAAATCGGTTATTATTGAAAAAACCTGTGAGTAATTTGCTCGATTCTTCACAATGACTCCACAATTGACTCACACAATTGTCCACAGGCGCGCCGCGATGCCGCTCCAGCTGGGCATGAGCGCTGCTATCGACGGATCGGTATTTTCATCGGCGTTCGAGTGACGCGCTGCGGTGCGGAAGTTGACTTGGCGGGAAGCGCGCCCTAGAACCTTGGCGGGGCTGGCTCATCGACCGGAATACTTCGCTAGCTCTTCGAAGCAGGAGCAGGGCGGCGTAGACCCTCGCAGCCTCTGGAAATTCGCGCAGACGATGGCGTTCGCATGACCGTTCGCAACAGGCCGCTCTCGCCGCACCTCCAAATCTATCGTTGGCAGCTCACTTCGGTCATGTCGATCCTCCACCGGGCCACGGGGATCGCCCTTGCGCTCGGAGCGCTGCTTCTCGTGTGGTGGATCGCCGCCGCGGTGCGGGGGCCCGAGGCCTTCGCGGGCGTCCAGGGCTTCATCGGGTCGCTTCTCGGCCGCGTCCTGCTCTTCGGCTGGACCTGGGCCCTGTTCTACCATCTGCTGAACGGTATCCGGCATCTTTGCTGGGACGCGGGTTGGGGGTTCTCCCTCGCGGACACCTATCGCAGTGGTTGGCTGGTCGCGACCGGCTCGGTGGTACTGACGCTCGTCGCCTGGATCGTCGGTTATGCCGTTCTCGGAGCCTGGTGAATGAGCATTCGCACGCCTCTCGGCCGCGTCCGCGGCCTCGGTTCCGCAAAGGAAGGCGTCCAACACTGGTGGATGCAGCGCCTCACGGCGCTCGCCCTGGTGCCTCTGTCCTTGTGGTTCATTTTCACCATGGTTGCCCATGCGGGCTACGATCACGGGCAGATCGTCGGCTGGCTCGGACATCCGAGCAATGCGGTGCTGCTCATCCTCCTCCTCGCCGCGACCTTCCATCACGCCCAGCTCGGCCTGCAGGTGGTGATCGAGGACTATGTTCACGGCGAGGGGGCGAAGCTTGCCGGCATCATCATCGTCAAGTTTCTCGCCGTGCTGCTCGCGACGGGCGCAATCGTCGGAATTCTCAGACTCGCTCTCGGGAGCTAACGCCTGATGGCCAAGGCCTACGAGATCATCGACCATAGCTATGACGTCGTCGTGGTGGGAGCCGGCGGCGCGGGGCTGCGTGCCACGCTCGGCATCGCCGAGAAGGGACTCAAATGCGCCTGCATCACCAAGGTGTTCCCTACGCGCAGCCACACGGTCGCCGCCCAGGGGGGGATCAGCGCAGCGCTCGGCAATATGGGCGAGGATGATTGGCGCTGGCATATGTACGACACGGTCAAGGGCTCCGATTGGCTGGGTGACCAGGACGCCATCGAGTACATGTGCCGCGAAGCCGTTCCGGCGGTGATCGAGCTCGAGCATTATGGCGTGCCTTTCTCTCGAACGCCGGAAGGCAAGATCTACCAGCGCCCCTTCGGGGGCATGACCACGCGTTTTGGCGAGGGCACGGCGCACCGCACCTGCGCTGCCGCGGATCGCACCGGCCACGCGATCCTCCACACGCTCTATGGTCAGGCGGTGAAGCGTCGGGCGGAATTCTTCATCGAATATTTCGCTGTCGACCTGATCATGGACGACGAGGGCGCCTGCCGCGGCGTGATGGCGTGGAATCTCGACGACGGCACCATGCATCGCTTCGAGGCGCCTCTCGTGATACTGGCGACCGGCGGCTATGGCCGCGTTTATTTCTCCTGCACCTCAGCCCATATCTGTACCGGCGACGGCAACGCCATGGTGCTGCGCGCGGGCCTGCCCCTCCAGGACATGGAATTTGTCCAGTTCCATCCCACGGGCATTTACGGAGCCGGCTGCCTGATTACCGAGGGCTCGCGGGGCGAAGGCGGTTATCTCACCAACTCGGAAGGCGAGCGCTTCATGGAGCGGTATGCGCCGCACGCCAAGGACCTCGCCTCGCGCGACGTGGTGAGCCGGTCAATGACCATCGAGATCCGCGAGGGGCGCGGTTGCGGCCCCAACAAGGATCACGTTCTTCTTCATCTCGAGCATCTCGATCCGAAGGTCCTGCACGAGCGGCTTCCCGGCATCTCGGAGACGGCCAAGATCTTTGCCGGCGTCGATGTCACGAAGGAACCGATTCCCGTGCTGCCTACCTGCCACTACAACATGGGTGGAATCCCGACCAATCATCAGGGCGAGGTGGTCACGCGCCTCAACGGCGATCCCGACCATGTGGTGCCGGGCCTCATGGCGATCGGCGAGGCAGCCTGCGTTTCGGTGCATGGGGCGAATCGCCTCGGCTCGAACTCGCTGCTCGATCTCGTGGTATTCGGTCGTGCCGCCGCCCAGCGCGCAACGGCCCTCGTCGAGCCCGGCGAGAGGCGACGTCCGCTGCCCAAGGGGGCCGGCGAAGCGGCACTGGCGCGCTTGGACCGCTTGCGTTACGCCGATGGCTCAACGCCGACGGCGAAGCTTCGCCTCGAGATGCAGCGGACGATGCAGAGCGACTGCGCAGTCTTCCGCACCGGCGACGTGCTGCGGGATGGGGCCAAGAAGCTCGAGCAATGTTGGCAGAAGCGCGCCGATCTCAAGGTCAGCGACCGCTCGCTGATCTGGAACAGCGATCTCGTCGAGACTCTCGAGCTCGACAATCTGCTATCCCAGGCAATCTGCACGATGGGCTCGGCGCTGAGCCGCGAGGAGAGTCGCGGGGCCCATGCGCGCGAAGACTTTCCGAAACGGGACGACGAAAATTGGATGAAGCATTCGCTCGTCTGGTTGAACGAGAAGGGCGAATACAGCCTCTCGGATCGCCCCGTGCATATGCAGACGCTGACCAACGAAGTGCAATCGTTCCCGCCCAAGGCCCGCGTCTACTGACCGGTCGCCTCGAATCCGGCGCGCCAAAGGAATAATCGATGGCCGAATTCTCTCTGCCCGCGAACTCCAAGCCGCAGCCCGGCAAGGTGCACCCGGCACCCGGCTCGGCCAAGCGGCCCAAAGCCTTCAAGATCTATCGCTGGTCGGCGGAAGAGGGCGAGAAGCCGCGGATCGATATCTATACCCTGGATCTTGCCGAATGCGGGCCGATGGTGCTCGACGCGCTCATCAAGATCAAGAACGAGGTCGACAGCACTCTCACATTTCGCCGCTCCTGCCGCGAAGGCATTTGCGGCAGTTGCGCGATGAATATCGACGGCACCAATACCCTCGCATGCATCAAGGCGATCGAGGACATCAAGGATGAGGTCAGGATTTATCCGCTGCCGCATATGCCGGTGGTGAAGGACCTGGTGCCGGACCTGACCCAATTCTACGCCCAGCACGCCTCAATCGAGCCCTGGCTCAAGACGGCGACCACCGCACCCGATCGCGAGCGGCTACAGACGCCGGAGGACCGCGCCCGGCTCGATGGCCTCTACGAATGCATTCTCTGCGCCTGCTGCTCCACGGCCTGCCCGAGCTATTGGTGGAACAGCGAGCGCTATCTCGGCCCCGCGGTCTTGCTCCAGGCCTATCGTTGGATCGCCGACAGCCGCGACGAGGCGGCCGGCGAGCGGCTCGATCAGCTCGAGGATCCCTTCCGCCTCTATCGCTGCCACACCATTATGAACTGCACCAGGACCTGCCCCAAGCACCTCAATCCGGCGCAAGCGATCGCGGCGATCAAGCAGCTCATCGTGGCGCGGCGTTGAGGGCGCGGCCCGCGCTCAGCCGAGCTTGATGTCGCCCATGATCTGGTGGCTGAGATCGATCTTGTCGACGGTCAGCACCATTCTCGCTTGGAGCTTTTCGTTGCCCTTGAGCTTGCCATTTGCGACGGCTTTGCGCACGGCGTCCTCGATCTCGCGCTGTGAGGTTACGCCCACCACCTTGAGGAATTTCCGCACCTCCATGTTCAACGTATCTTCGTTCATGGCGGCTGTCCTTCATCTCCCATCACGCTTTGATTGCGTAAAGTAGCGCCAATCCCGGCCGTACGCCAGCCGCGTGCCTTGGAGCCGAGGCGGCGCTGTGCTAGCGTCCTTCCGCCGCGGGAGCGAAAACGGGGCAATAGATGCGCGGAGCACTCGTCGTTACCGGCGGAAGTCGCGGCATTGGCGCCGCCACGGCGCGGCTCGCCGGCACCCGGGGCTATGCCGTTTGCGTGAATTACCGCGGCAATGGCACCGCCGCCGAGGCGGTGGTGCGCGATATCACGGAAAAGGGCGGCAGGGCGGTCGCTGTTCGGGGCGATGTCGCGAATGAAGCCGAGGTCGCGCGCCTTTTCGACGAGACAGAGAAAGCTCTCGGGCCGATCGGCGGCCTCGTCAACAATGCCGGCCTCACCGGCCCGATCAGCCGTATCACGGACGTGTCTCTCGCTACGCTGCGTGAGGTCTTCGACATCAATATCCTTGGGAGCTTTCTCTGCGCGCGGGAGGCCGTTCGCCGCATGTCTACGGCGCGTGGCGGCAAGGGCGGAAGCATCGTCAATCTGTCGTCAATGGCTGCGTTCCTCGGCGGGCCTGGTGAGTTCGTGCATTATGCGGCTTCCAAAGGCGCCATCGAGACCTTCACGATCGGCCTCGCCCGCGAGGTCGCGCGGGAAGGCATCCGGGTAAACGCCGTGGCGCCGGGGCTCATCGATACCGATATCCACGCCGCCGCAGGGGCGCCGGACCGGGTCGAGCGGCTCGGCCCCTCCGTGCCGATGGGCCGCGGCGGCACGGCCGAGGAGGTCGCAGCCGCCATCCTCTGGCTGCTCTCGGACGCCGCCTCTTATGTGACCGGCACGTCCTTGCGCGTCTCCGGCGGGCGCTAACGAAACGGAGTCCTTATGCCTCTCGACACGCCGCTGTGCAGGTTGCTCGACATCCGCCATCCCATTCTTCTGGCGCCCATGGGCGGCATTTCCGGCGGCGCCCTCGCTGCGGCCGTTACCCGCGCAGGCGGGCTCGGGATCATCGGGGGCGGCTATGGCGATCGGGCTTGGCTGGAACGCGAGCTCGACGCGGCTGGCGAGGCGCGCATCGGGATCGGCTTCATCACCTGGAGCCTCGCCCGTAATCCGGCGCTCCTCGATTTGGCATTGACGCGCTCGCCCGTCGCCGTCTTTCTCTCCTTCGGCGATCCCCGGCCTTTCGTCGCCAAGATCAGGGCCAGGGGCGCCAAGCTGATCCTCCAGGTGCAGACGCTGCGCGAGGCGCGCGAGGCGCAGGAGCTCGGCGCCGATCTCATTGTCGCCCAGGGCACCGAAGCCGGCGGTCACGGTACGACCCGGCGAGCGCTCTTCCCGCTCCTACCGGCCGTGGTCGATGCGGTGGCGCCAACGCCGGTCGTCGCGGCGGGCGGCATCTCCAACGGACGACAGCTGGCGGCCGCGCTCATGCTCGGCACTGCTGGTGTTCTCGTCGGAACGCGCTTCTTTGCGGCCAAGGAATCGCTCGGCCACGCTAATGCCAAGGCCCGTATCGTTGCCGCGGGCGGCGACGATACGCTCCGCACTCATATATTCGACATCGTGCGCGAGCTTGATTGGCCGAAGGCCTATACCGGCCGCGCAATCGCGAACGAGCTGTCCCGGCGCTGGCACGGCGCCGAAGCGGGGCTTGGCGCGGCGCTCAAGGAGGAGAAGCCGCGCTATGCCGCCGCGGTCCAGGCCGGTGACTTTGAAACCGCCGTCATCTTCGCCGGAGAAGGGCTCGATCTCGTCTGCGACATTCCGACTGCCGCCGAGATCGTCGAGCGACTGGCGAGCGAAGCGGAGGAGCTGCTCGAGCGAGCGGCCCGCTTTGTCGCCTCCGACTAGAACCCGCGCCCCGGTTGACGTGGCGACATTGACAAGCGGCCCGCTTCCATCCCAATTGAGCGCCGCAGAAGAATGAACCGGGCAAGATCCTCCTCACATCCATGAGCAACGAGCCATTCACCGGCGGGCCGCTCGCCGCTTATCGGGCGCTGCGCCAAGCCGGACGCCTCGATCCGGACCCGATGCAACTTCTGGCCGCGGAAAAGCTCCAGAGCTTGTGTCATGCGCTCGCCGGGTATCGGCCGGCGAATAACGGCTCGGGCTGGATGGCCCGGCTCGGCCTGGCGCGGCGGCATGAGCCGGTGCCCCAAGGACTCTACCTCTTCGGCGCAGCCGGGCGCGGCAAATCGATGTTGATGGACCTTTTCTTCGCTCACGCGGCAATCGAGCAGAAGCGGCGCGTCCATTTTCATGCCTTTATGATCGAGGTGCATGAGCGCATCCATCACTTCCGCCAAACGGGCGAGGGCGATCCCATAGCACCAGTCGCGCGAGATATCGCCGACCAAGCCTGGCTCCTCTGCTTCGACGAATTCCACGTCACCGACATCGCTGACGCGATGATTCTCGGGCGGTTGTTCCAGGCCTTCTTTGCCGCTGGCGTCGTTATCGTCGCAACTTCAAATTTCGCGCCCGATGATCTTTACAAGGACGGGCTTCAGCGCGAGCTCTTCCTGCCCTTCATCGCCTTGATCAAGGAAAAGCTGGACGTGCTTCATCTCGAGGGCGGCGTCGATTGGCGGCGGCAGCGCTTGCGGGGCATGCCGATCTACCATTCGCCGCTCGGCCTCGAGGCGAGCGCCGCTCTCGACGCAGCCTTCAAGGCTCTCGCCGACGGTGTCGTCCCCGGGCCCGAGACCCTCGTGGTCCAGGGCCGCAGCTTGGTGGTCCCTTGCGCCGCCGCAGGGGTCGCCCGTTTCGATTTCACCGAGCTCTGCGAGCGGCCGCTGGGCCCCGCGGACTATATTGCCCTCGCGAGCCACTATCGCGCGATCGTGCTGGATGGCGTCCCCCGCCTCGGTCCCGAGCGACGCGACGCGGCGCGGCGCTTCGTGACCTTGATCGACGAGCTTTATGAGCATCGCGTGCATCTCATCTGTGCCGCGGCGGCAGCCCCCGACGAGCTCTGTACCGCTGGCGAGGTTGCAGCGCTCTTCCGACGAACCGCATCGCGCCTCATCGAGATGCAATCCGCCGACTACCTCGACAAGCCGCATCTGACCTGACATTGATGCAATTCGGCTATGAAGCGGCGGGCCGCTTCCCCTTGCCCTTGACGGCAAATCGCGGTACTTAACCCGCCCGCAGAACCAGCCGTGCACGGGTCCGGGCGGTAGCCCCGGTGAGGGGTAGCGCGGGTGGACCTTTCGAAGAGGAAATCATGGCACGGAACAAGATCGCTCTTGTCGGCGCCGGCCAGATCGGCGGCACCCTTGCTCTCCTCGTCGGCCTTAAGGAACTGGGCGACGTCGTCCTGGTCGATATCCCGCAGGTGGACGGCATGCCCCAGGGCAAGGCGCTCGATATCGCACAGGCATCGCCTATCGAGGATTTCGACGCTCATTATTCGGGCTCGACCGATTATCGGGCCGTCGCGGGCGCCGATGTGGTGATCGTCACGGCGGGTGTCCCCCGCAAGCCGGGCATGAGCCGCGACGACTTGATCGGCATCAATGCCGGCGTCATGGAGACGGTCGGTACTGCTATCAAGCAGCACGCACCCAATGCCTTCGTCATCGTCATCACCAATCCCCTCGACGCGATGGTTTGGGTGATGCGCGAGGTGACGGGCTTCCCCTCGAAGCGGGTGGTCGGCATGGCGGGCGTGCTTGATTCCGCACGGTTCCGCTATTTCCTGGCACAGGAGCTTAAGGTTTCCGTCGAGGACGTGAGCGCTTTCGTGCTCGGCGGCCATGGTGACACCATGGTGCCGCTCGTGCGCTACTCGACGGTCGCGGGCATCCCCTTGCCCGACCTCGTCAAGACGGGGTGGCTGAGCCAGGACCAGCTCGACAAGATCGTCCAGCGCACGCGCGACGGGGGCGCGGAAATCGTTGGTCTGCTAAAGACCGGCTCGGCGTTCTACGCCCCCGCAGCCTCGGCGATTACGATGGCGGAATCATACCTTCGGGACAAGCGGCGCCTCCTTCCCTGTGCGGCTATGCTCAACGGCGAATATGGCGTTAAGGGCGTCTATGTGGGCGTTCCCGTCATCATCGGCGCGGGAGGCGTCGAGCGAATTATCGAGATCGAGCTGAGCCAGGACGAGCGCGCCATGTTCGATCGCTCGGTGAAGGCCGTGCAAGGCCTGGTCGACGCGGCGAAGGGCCTTATGAAGTCGGGCGGAAAAGCTGCCGCCAAGGCGTAACCGGAGCACCTGCGCTCTGCGTCCCTCACAATTTCGGATATCGGAGTCGAAGCAGCCAGCGAGACCGTAGGCGTTGCCGGGATGACCGGTTTTGATCGAAGCGCAAACAGCGCCTGCCTTGCAAAGGAAGCCAAGGATGAATATCCACGAATACCAGGCCAAGACTCTGCTCGCCAAATACGGGGTGGCAGTGCCCAAGGGTGGAGTCGCCTACACGGCGGCGGAAGCCGAGCAAGTCGGGAAGACGCTCGGCGGCCCGGTTTGGGTGGTCAAGGCTCAAATTCATGCCGGCGGGCGCGGCAAGGGCGGTGGCGTCAAGCTCGTCAAGTCGATCGACGAATTGCGCGAGACCGCGAAGAAGATGATCGGCATGACCCTCGTCACCCATCAGACCGGGCCGCAGGGCAAGGAAGTAAAGCGCGTCTATGTCGAGGAGGGTTGCGACATCCGGCGCGAGCTCTATCTCGGCATGCTGATCGATCGCGCAGCCGGTCGCGTCACGGTGATCGCCTCGACCGAGGGCGGCATGGAAATCGAGGAGGTCGCTGCGAAGACGCCCGAGAAGATATTGCGCACCTCGATCGACCCCGCGGCCGGCTTCCAGCCGTTTTACGCGCGCAAGATTGCCTTCGGCCTCGGTCTTGAAGGCAAGCAGGTGAACGCAGCGGTAAAGTTCATCACCGGTATGTACAACGCCTTCGTCACCCTCGACGCCAGCCTCATCGAGATCAATCCGCTGGTTGTCACAGGCGCTGGCGAGGTGATCGCCCTCGACGCGAAAATGAATTTCGACGACAACGCGCTTTTCCGGCATCGCGAGGTCGCGGATCTCCGCGACGAGGACGAGGAGGATCCGACCGAGCGCGAAGCGGCCCGCCACGATCTCAATTACGTCAAGCTCACCGGCAATATCGGCTGCATGGTGAATGGCGCCGGGCTTGCGATGGCTACGATGGACATCATCAAGCTCTACGGCGGCGAGCCGGCCAACTTCCTCGATGTGGGTGGCGGCGCCACCAAGGAGCGGGTCACCATCGCCTTCAAGTTGATCCTCTCCGATCCGCATGTCGAAGGCATTCTCGTCAATATTTTCGGTGGCATCATGCGTTGCGATGTCATCGCGGAGGGCGTCGTCGCCGCCGCTCGGGAAGTCAGCCTGCACGTACCGCTCGTCGTTCGCCTCGAAGGCACCAATGTCGAGCTCGGAAAGAAGATCCTGTCCGAGTCCGGGCTGCCCATCATCTCGGCCGACAACCTCGCCGATGCGGCCGAGAAGGTGGTGAAAGCCGTCAAGGAGGCGCGATAATGGCCGTTCTCGTCAACGCCAAGACAAAGGTCATCTGCCAGGGCTTCACGGGCGCCCAGGGCACCTTCCATTCCGAGCAGGCGATCGCCTATGGCACCCAGATGGTCGGGGGCATCACCCCGGGCAAGGGTGGCTCGAAGCATCTCGATCTTCCGGTCTTCGACACCGTTGCCGAAGCGGTGGCGAAGACCGGCGCCGACGCCTCCGTCGTTTTCGTGCCGCCGCCCTTCGCGGCCGACGCCATCCTCGAGGCAGTCGATGCCGAGGTGCCGCTCATCGTTTGCATCACCGAAGGCATTCCAGTGCAGGACATGGTGCGGGTGAAGCGGGCGCTCACCGGCGCGCGCTCGCGCCTCATCGGGCCCAATTGCCCTGGAATCATTACCCCAGACGAATGCAAGATCGGCATCATGCCGGGCCACATCCATCGGCGCGGCAAGGTCGGAATCGTGTCCCGCTCGGGTACCCTGACCTACGAAGCCGTGGCCCAGACGACCGCAGCCGGCCTTGGGCAATCGACCTGCATTGGTATCGGTGGGGATCCGGTCAACGGCACCAATTTCATCGATTGTCTCGAGCTGTTCCTGGGTGATCCGGAGACCCTCGGCATCATCATGATCGGCGAGATCGGCGGTACCGCCGAGGAGGATGCGGCCGATTTCCTCAAGCACAGCCGAACGAAGAAGCCCGTGGTCGGCTTCATTGCCGGCGTCACGGCGCCCCCCGGCCGCCGCATGGGCCATGCGGGAGCAATCATTTCCGGCGGCAAGGGCCGGGCCGCCGACAAGATCGCCGCGATGAAAAGCGCTGGGATCCACGTTGCCGATTCTCCAGCGGCGCTCGGCAGCACCATGCGCAAAGCCATGAACGGTTAACGACCCTATATTATCATCGCCGCGAGCTGGCCCGGCGGACTACCGCTACCTATTTGACGGAACGGAGAGATTTCGGGTTCCGGGGATTTGCATAGATGGGAGTCCGCCGGCGGCCTCCAGGATCGATGGGGAAGACCGGGAATATCATGAGCAATCGTCTCGAAGAGGATCGACGATCCTTTCTCTTCGGCGGCAATGCCGAATTCGTCGCTGAGCTGTACGCCCGCTACCTGCAGGACGCGGCCAGCGTAGATCCGAGCTGGGTACAATTCTTCCGTGACTTGCGCGACGATCCGGCCAATGTCAGGACCGAGCTCAGGGGCGCCAGCTGGGCTCCGCGTCCGCCCTTGATCGGCTCGGATATCGGCGAAGCCCCAACGAACGGCAATCTCCGCGCTACCGTGGCAGCGCCCGCCGATGAAATCCGGCGCGCCACCTTGGATGCCCTGCGCGCGATCATGTTGATCCGCGCTTACCGCGTCCGCGGCCATCTTATCGCGCGGCTCGATCCCCTTGAGCTCGAGAAGCGAGAATACCACCCCGAACTCGATTACCGCACCTACGGCTTCACCGACGAGGACCTCGATCGCCCTATTTTTATCAACAACGTGTTGGGCCTCGAGACGGCAACCTTGCGCCAGATCGTCGAGCGCGTCCGTGCGACCTATTGCGGCTCGATCGGTGTCGAATACATGCATATGCAGGATCCCGAGCAGAAGCTATGGATCCAGGAGCGCATCGAGCAGACCGATAATCGCCGTGATTTCACCGCGAAGGGCAAGCAGGCGATCCTCGAGCGGCTCTCGGTCGCGGAAACCTTCGAGCGCTTTCTCGAGAAGAAATACACGGGCACCAAGCGCTTTGGCCTTGAGGGCGGGGAATCGCTCATTCCAGCGCTCGAGCAGATCATCAAAGTGGCGGGCAGGCTGGGCGTCGAAGAGATCGTGATCGGGATGCCCCATCGCGGCCGCCTCAACGTGCTCGCCAACGTCATGCAGAAGCCCTTCGCCGCTATCTTCGCGGAATTCGAAGGCAATCCGGGCCGCCCCGAGGATGTCCACGGCTCCGGGGATGTGAAATACCATCTCGGGACCTCGTCCGATCGCGAGTTCGACGGCAACATCGTCCATCTCTCGCTGACAGCAAACCCCTCCCATCTCGAGGTCGTCAATCCAGTCGTACTGGGCAAGGCGCGCGCCAAGCAGCGTCAGCGCGGCGACAGCGACCGCTCCAAGGTCATGGGCCTCCTGATGCACGGTGACGCCGCCTTCGCCGGACAAGGCATCGTCGCCGAGACCTTCGAGCTTTCGGAGCTTTACAGCTATAGGATCGGCGGCACCATCCATTTTATCGTCAACAACCAGATCGGCTTCACCACCAATCCGGTCAATGCGCGCACCGGCCCCTATTGCTCGGACATGGGCAAGATCGTGCAGGCGCCGATTTTCCACGTGAATGGCGACGATCCCGAGGCCGTCGTTCATGTAGCGCAGATCGCCACGGAATTCCGGCAGCGCTTCAAGCGCGATGTGGTGATCGACATGTTCTGCTACCGGCGCCACGGCCATAACGAGATCGACGAGCCGGCCTTCACGCAGCCGCGCATGTATCGCAAGATCGCCCAGCATCCGACCACGCGGCAGATTTACTCGGAGAAGCTCGTCCGCGATGGCGTGATCAGCGCGGAGGAGGCGGAACGCATCGGCGCCGAGTTCCATGCACGGCTGGAGCAGGATTTCGAAGCTGCCAAGAGCTATCGGGTCAACAAGGCCGACTGGCTTGAAGGCGCTTGGAGCGGCTTCGATATCGCCCGCGGCGAGGCTCGCAAGGGCGAGACCGCCGTCGACGTCGAGAAGCTGCGCGCTCTCGGGCTGAAGTTCACGAGCTATCCGAAAGATTTCAATCTCAATCGCAAGCTCGCACGACTGATGGATCAGAAGCGCAAGATGTTCGAGACCGGCGAAGGCATCGACTGGGCGACGGCCGAGGCGCTCGCCTTCGGCTCGCTCCTCGTCGAAGGCACGCCCGTACGGCTTTCGGGCCAGGACTCCGGCCGCGGCACATTTTCCCAGCGCCACGCGGTGCTGGTTGACCAGGAAAGCGAAGAAAAATACGTGCCCCTTGCGAACCTCTCCGCCGATCAGGCGTCTTTCGAGGTGGTCGACAGCCCGCTCGCCGAGGCCTCGGTTCTCGGATTCGAGTATGGCTACTCGCTCGCCGATCCGCGCTCTCTGGTGTTGTGGGAGGCTCAATTCGGCGACTTCGCCAATGGCGCGCAGTCGATCATCGACCAATTCATCAGCTCGGCCGAGAGCAAGTGGCTACGCATGTCGGGACTCGTGATGCTGTTGCCCCACGGCTATGAAGGCCAGGGCCCGGATCACAGCTCGGCACGCCTCGAACGCTATCTTCAGCTTTGCGCCGAAGACAACATGCAGGTGGTGAATTGCACGACACCCGCGCAGTATTTCCACGTGCTCCGGCGTCAGATGCGGCGGAACTTCCGCAAGCCGCTCGTTGTCATGACGCCCAAGTCTCTCTTGCGCCACAAGCTCTGCGTCTCGAAGTTGAGCGATTTCGGCCAGGGTACGAGCTTCCATCGCGTCTTTTACGACATGCCTCTTGCGGTACCGGAGAGCCGGATCTCGCGCGTGATCCTCTGCTCGGGCAAGGTCTATTACGACCTCTACGAGGAGCTGCAGCGGCGGCAGCTCAAAGAGATTTATATCCTACGGCTCGAACAGCTCTATCCCGTCCCGGTCAAGTCGCTTTCGGCGGAGCTCGCCCGCTTCAAGGGCGCGGAATTCCTCTGGTGCCAGGAGGAAAGCGCGAATATGGGCGCCTGGAGCTTCGTGCGCCCGCGCATCGAGGACATCCTGGTTGCAATCGGCGCCGCGCGGCCGCATCTCAAATATGCCGGGCGGCCGGAATCCGCATCGACGGCGACGGGTCACTACGAGGACCATATCAAGGAACAGAAGAAGCTGGTTGACGACGCGCTCTCGCTTTGAGCGAAGTGACGCGAAAAGGTGAGGACTGGTCATGGCGACGAATATCGTAGTGCCGACGCTCGGCGAGTCGGTTACTGAGGCCACCGTTTCGAAATGGTTCAAGAAGGTGGGCGAAGCCATCGCTGCCGACGATCCGCTGGTCGAGTTGGAGACCGACAAGGTGACGCTCGAGGTGCCTGCGCCGGCAGCCGGCACGCTCGGCGAGATCCGAGTGGCAGAAGGCGGCACCGTCGCGGTCGGCGCCACCCTCGGCGTGATCGCCGATGGAGGCGCGCCGGCGAAGCCCGCTGCAGCAGAGAAGCCCCAAGCCAAGCCCGCATCTCCGCCCACACCCGCCGCCAAGCCTATGGCGGCGCCGCAACAGGCTGCGCCTCCACCATCGGCGACATCCGCTACGGCCGATGTGCTGGCGCCTGCCGTCCGGAAGCTCGTGGACGACAACGCTCTCGATTCGTCGCAAATCCCGGCCACGGGTAAGGATGGTCGGCTCACCAAGGGCGATGTGCTTGCCTACCTCGAGACGCGGCGGAAGCCTGCACCGGCACCGACGGTTGCGCCGGCGCCACCGCCACCCCAGCCCACGGCGCCGACCGCACCTCCGCTCGCGCGCCCGGGGGCAACGATGCCGCGCGAGGAGCGGGTGCGCATGTCGCGGCTCCGTCGCACGATTGCGCAACGCCTCAAGGAGGCGCAGAACACCGCGGCAATGCTCACAACCTTCAACGAAGCGGACATGAGCGCCGTCATAGCTGTGCGTGGCCAGTATCGCGAGATCTTCGAGAAGAAGCATGGCGTACGGCTCGGCTTCATGTCTTTCTTCGCGAAGGCCTGCATCGTGGCCCTCAAGGAGGTGCCATCCGTCAATGCGCAGATCGACGGTGAGGATCTCGTCTACAAGAACCACTATGACCTCGGAATTGCCATCGGCGGCGGTCAAGGGCTCGTGGTTCCAGTGCTGCTCGACGCCGATCAACTCTCCTTCGCGCAGATCGAAAAGGCCATTGCCGATTTCGGCCGACGCGCGCGCGACGGCAAGCTCGCTCTCGAAGAGCTCAGCGGCGGCACCTTCACCATCACCAACGGCGGCATCTACGGCTCGCTGAACTCGACGCCCATCCTCAACCCGCCCCAATCCGCGATCCTGGGCATGCACAAGATCCAGGAACGACCCGTCGCAGTCGGCGGCAAGGTCGAGGTCCGGCCGATGATGTATTTGGCGCTCTCCTACGATCATCGCGTCGTTGATGGCCGCGAAGCCGTGACGTTCCTCGTCCGCGTCAAGGAATGCATCGAGGATCCGCAGCGCATCCTTCTCGATATGTAATCGCTTTCACGAGCCAAGCGAGGAATTCGCATCATGGCCGACAGCTACGATTTCGTCGTCATTGGCGGCGGGCCCGGCGGGTATGTCGCGGCGATACGCGCCGCCCAGCTCGGCATGAAGGTCGCCTGCGTCGAGAAGCGCGCATCCCTGGGCGGGACCTGCCTCAATATCGGCTGCATTCCCTCCAAGGCGCTCCTGCAATCCTCGGAAAAGTTTGAGGAGGCAAAAAGCAAGCTCGCCGTCCATGGCGTCAAGATCGGCTCCGTCGAGCTCGACCTGCCCGGCCTGATGGCGCACAAGGACAAGGTCGTCGGCGAGAACACGCGCGGCGTCGAATTCCTCTTCCGCAAGAACAAGATCGTGTGGTTGAAGGGAAGCGGTCGCATTCCTCGCGCCGGCGTCGTGGAGGTCGCCCCAGCAAATGGTGGCGCCGTCATCATTCTCGACGCCAAGAATATCGTGATCGCGACGGGCTCCGATTATGCGCCACTGCCCGGCGTGGAGGTCGACGAGAAACGGATCGTGTCGTCGACGGGGGCTCTCGCGCTGGAGAAGGTGCCTGGTCATTTCGTCGTGATCGGCGGCGGCTATATCGGGCTCGAGATGGGATCGGTGTGGCGCCGCATGGGCGCTGAGGTCACAGTGGTCGAGTTTCTTGATCGCATCGTGCCGGGCATGGATGGCGAGGTCGGCAAGCAGTTCCAGCGCCTCCTCGAGCGGCAGGGCTTCAAGTTCCGCCTTTCCACCAAGGTTACAGCCGCGAAGGAAGAGAGCGCCGGCGTCAAGTTGACACTGGAGCCAGCCGCAGGCGGGAAAGCCGAGAGCCTTGAGGCCGACGTCGTGCTCGTCGCCATCGGAAGGCGCCCTTACACCGAGGGGCTCGGGCTCGAAGCCTGCGGTGTTGCCGTCGATAATCGCGGCATGATCCAGGTCGATGACCGCTTCGAGACCAATGTGAAGGGTATTTATGCGATCGGCGACGTGATTCGCGGCCCGATGCTTGCCCATAAGGCCGAAGACGAAGGCGTTGCCGTGGCCGAGCTTATCGCAGGCCAGCACGGTCATGTGAATTACGACGCCATTCCGGGCATCGTCTATACCTGGCCCGAGGTTGCATCCGTCGGCAAAACCGAGGAGCAGCTCAAGGCCGAGGGCGTTGCCTATAAAACCGGCAAGTTTCCGTTCATGGCCAATGGCCGCGCCCGGGCCGCGGCGGAGACCGACGGCTTCGTCAAGATTCTGGCGGACGCCAAGACGGACCGCGTGCTCGGCTGCCATATCATCGGGCCCGATGCGGGCACCCTCATCCACGAGGTCGTCGTTGCCATGGAATTCGGCGGCTCGGCGGAGGACATCGCGCGCACCTGCCATGGCCACCCCACGTTGAACGAAGCCGTCAAGGAAGCCGCGCTCGCCGTCGGCGGGCGCGCCATCCATATTTAGCGAAATATTCTAGCCGCGGGCACGCGGATGGGCGCGCTCATAGACGGCGAGGAGCTGCTCGGCGTCGACCTCCGTGTAGCGCTGGGTCGTCGAAAGCGACGCATGGCCCAAAAGCTCCTGGATCGCACGCAAGTCGCCGCCGGCGCCGAGGAGATGGGTGGCGAAGCTGTGGCGAAGCGCGTGCGGTGTCGCCGTGTCCGGAAGGTCAAGCCGCCGCCGGAGTTCCCGCATGCGTTGCTGCACGATCGCCGCGTGCAGCCGCTTGCCGCGCGCTCCGAAGAAGAGGGGCCCGTCCGCACCCCTGTCATAGGGGCAAGCAGCGAGATAGTCCTGTATGGCCGCCCGGACGATCGGAAGCACAGGCACGACGCGCTCCTTGCGACCCTTGCCGAGCACGCGAAGCGTCTCGCCTTGCGGCGCATCGCCGCGTCTCAAGCCGAGCGCTTCGCCGATTCGCAGGCCGCAGCCATAGAGCAGTGTCAGAACGGCAACGTCGCGACGCGCGATCCAAGCCGAAGAGGAAAGTGCGGCAATCTCGTCGATCGTCTTGGCGGCGTCGGCGATCGTGAGCGGCCGCGGCACGGTGCGGGGCAGCTTCGGAGAGCGGGCTGAAGCGATTGCGGCCGATGAGGCGTGTCCCCGCCGAGCGCAATATCGCGCAAAGCTGCGAACGACGGAGAGGGCTCGTGCGGTCGAGCTGCGCGCGTGACCGTCGAGGGTGCGGCGCGCGAGCCAGGCGCGCAGATCGGCCGGCCGCATCGACGCGAGAGAGGTCAAGCCCGGCGCCTCGCCGAGATGCTCCGCGAGAAAAGTCACGAACGCGAAGATATCGCGGCGATAGGCCTCGACGGTATGTGGAGAGGCGCGACGCTCGTTCGTGAGCCAGTCCAGCCATTGAGCGATGGCCGCGCTCAGCTCGGGCGCGGCCGGGAACGTCGCTAAAGCGGTAGATCGAGCCATGCGCGGACGTTGTGCTCGATCGCGCGGGCGAGAAAGCCGAGGAGCTCCGTTCCCTGTCCGGGATGGAAGCGGTTCTCCTTGCGCGAGCCGAGCGCCAGCAAGCCGGCGGGCGCGGCAGGGCTGAAGCGAAGACGCAGCAGGGCTTCGGAGCGCACGAGCCGCGCCGCCGAGCCAAAGATCGCCTTGTCTGCCCGAGCGGTGCCGGAGAGCAGCATGTCACGGGCGGTGCCGAGCACGCGGTCGACGGCACCCGGATCGATCACCCTCACGCCCGGCGTCTCGCACCGGGGCGGCGGCGAGGCTGTCGCTTCGATGCAAAGGCTCGCGACATCGAGGCCGAGGAAAACGGGAAGATCGATGGTCACCGCCTGGATGAGGTGCTCGAAGCTGCTCGCGGCCATCAGCGCCAGGACGGCGCGATGGATGCGGGTTTGGCTCTTCAGGTTGAGCCGTGCCAGCGCGACCATGTGGTCGCGCTCCTCTTCGAGTTCGCGGGTGCGCCGCGTGAGACGCTCGACCATGAAGCGCTGAAGGTCGACCACGCGATCGCCGCTCTCCCGCTCGGGGTGGAGCAGCGGGGCCAGCAGGTCGGCATGGGCGCCGAGGAACTCCGGATGCGCCCGCAAATAAGCGAGCACCTGAGTCTCGTCCAAGTTCTGCTCGGCGGTACGCTCGGGTCTTTCGTTAGGCTTGGGCAACGGCGCGCGGTCCCTGTTCGTGGCCGAGAATCGACTGTCCGGTCTTCGCCCAGTCGGCGAGGAACTGGGCCAGGCCCTTCTCGGTGAGTGGGTGGACAAAAAGCTGGCGCAGCACGCCGGGTGGCACCGTCGCCACATGCGCCCCCAGGCGTGCCGCCTCGATCACATGAAGCGGGTTGCGCACGGAGGCGACCAGCACCTCCGTCTTGAACTTCGCATATTGGCGATAAATGGCGACGATATCTCGGATGAGCTCCATGCCGGGCTGCGCAATATCATCGAGACGCCCGACGAAAGGCGAGATGAAGGCGGCACCGGCCTTCGCGGCGAGGATCGCCTGGCCGGCCGAAAAGCAGAGCGTGACATTGACCATCGTGCCTTCATCGGCGAGCGCCTTGCATGTCTTGAGCCCGTCGACCGTAAGCGGCACCTTGACGGCGATGTTTTTGGCGAGCCGTGCCAGCCGGCGTCCTTCCGCCAGCATGGTGGCGTGATCCGTCGCCGTTACCTCAGCACTCACGGGCCCGGGGATGATGGCGCAGATTTCCTGCACGACATCGAAGAATTTGCGGCCGCTCTTGGCTACAAGCGAGGGATTCGTCGTAACGCCGTCGACGAGCCCCGTCGAGGCGAGATCGCGAATGTCGCTCAGATCGGCGCTGTCGATGAAGAATTTCATGGTCGCCCGTTTCCCTCGCTGTTTATCGCCCTGCGCCCGCACACCCGCTTGGCGCGGCCGCGATCCACCCTCTAGTGTATAGCCAATGATTGGGGAAAGCACCATCGCCGCGACGCGGCCGGTGGCCGCACGCCGGTGCGCCGTGCTGCTGCCGCTGCCTCTCGCCGGCGCCTATGATTACGAGGTACCGGACCGACTCGAGGTCGCTCCCGGCGACTTCGTTCGCGTGCCGCTCGGCCGACGCGAACTGGCTGGGGTCGTCTGGGGCGCGGCGTCAAGTGAAATTCCACAGCACCGGCTCAAGCCCATTCTCGCTCGTTTCGACATGCCGGGACTTTGCGAGGTTCAGCGGCGGTTTATTGATTGGGTCGCCCATTATACCCTCACGCCTCCGGGCGCCGTGCTCAAGATGGCCATGAGCGTGCCGCAGGCTCTCGAGCCGCGACGGCCGCAACGCGCCTATTCGCGTGCGGACGTTGAGCTTCCGGAGACGTTACGGCTAACGGCAGCGCGTCGTCGTGTCCTGGCGCTGCTGGTTGACAGCCCGCCTCGCACCCTTCCCGATCTCGCTCGCGAGGCAGGCGTTAGCCCGGGCGTCGTCAAAGACCTGGCGGCGGCCGGGGTGCTCGTGCCGACGGAATTGTCCCCGCCCGACGCCGTCACTCAACCGGATGTCATGCGGCCGGGCGTGGCGCTGTCTTTGGACCAGCGGGTCGCGGCAGACGCCCTCGTAACGAAGGTCAAGCAGGGGGGCTTCGGCGTCACGCTTCTCGACGGCGTAACGGGATCGGGGAAAACCGAAGTCTATTTCGAGGCTATCGCCGCGACGCTCGCCGCAGGTCGCCAGGCCCTGGTGCTATTGCCGGAGATCGCATTGACGGCGCAATGGCTCCAGCGCTTCCGCGCGCGCTTCGGCACAGCACCCGCCGAGTGGCACTCTGATCTCGGATCCGGTCAGCGACGGTCGACCTGGCGCGCGGTTGCCGAAGGACGACTCTCGATTGTGGTCGGCGCGCGCTCGGCGCTCTTCCTTCCGTTTCCACGGCTGGGACTCATCGTCGTCGACGAAGAGCACGATGCTTCGTACAAGCAGGAGGACGGCGCCATCTATCAGGCGCGCGACATGGCCGTGGTGCGGGCGCGCCTGGGCGGACATCCCATCATCCTCGCTTCTGCGACACCATCGCTCGAAACTGTGGAAAATGTGCGTCAGGGCCGTTACGACGTGCTCCATCTTCCGGATCGGCACGGGGGTGCCGTGCTTCCGGAGGTCAAGATCATCGACATGCGCCGCGATCCACCACCGCGGCAATCCTGGCTCTCGCCGCCGCTGCGGGCGGCCCTGGCCGATACCCTCGCGGCGAAAGAGCAGGCGGCACTTTTCCTCAACCGGCGCGGCTATGCGCCTTTGACGCTCTGCCGTGCCTGCGGCCATCGGCTGCAGTGCCCGAAATGCACGGCCTGGCTGGTCGAGCATCGTCAAGCCAAGCGGCTGCAATGCCATCATTGCGGCTACGCGACGGCACTTCCCTCCCATTGCCCTGCCTGCGAGGCGGACGGAAGCTTGGCCGCCTGCGGGCCAGGTGTCGAGCGTCTCGCCGAGGAAGTCGCCATCGCCTTCCCCTCGGCACGAGTCGCAGTAGCGGCCAGCGATACGCTCGCTGGCCCGCAGGCGGTCGCCGCGCTGATCGAGCGGGTCGCCGCCCACGAGATCGACATCCTGATCGGCACCCAGGTGATCGCCAAAGGCCATCATTTCCCGCTCTTGACGCTGGTGGGCATCGTCGACGCCGATCTAGGCCTGAGCGGCGGCGATCTGCGCGCGGCCGAGCGCACCTATCAGCTCCTCGCCCAAGTCGCCGGCCGCGCCGGCCGAGCGACCCGGGTGGGGCGCGTCTATCTCCAAACCTATCAGCCGGAGCACCCGGTGATGCGAGCCCTGGTTTCCGGGGAACGGGACCGCTTTCTTGAGGCCGAGGCGCAAGAGCGCCGTCGTGCTGGGATGCCCCCCTTCGGCCGATTGGCCGCCCTGATCCTCTCCGGCCCGGATGAAGCGGCCGTCGAGCGCGCAGGGCAAGATCTCGGCCGCAAGGCCCCCCGCATGGCGGGCGTCGAGGTGTTCGGTCCAGCGCCGGCACCCTTGGCCCGCATCCGCGGGCGCTTCCGTCACCGCCTGCTGCTCAAGGCGGAGCGACGGATCAACCTACAAACCATGTTGAATCAATGGCTTGACCAAGTCTCCCTTCCCGCCGGCGTGCGTCTTCAGGTCGATGTGGACCCGTACAGCTTCCTTTAGGGCCCGGAATGCCGTCTAATGCCCCCTTTCCTTCGATGGCATTGTCGGCCCGCGGATCAGGAGGCAGCGTGAACGTTCACATCGGCAGCAACGTCTTCGACGACGAGATCGTCGAAATCAGGCACCGCATTCACCAGCATCCCGAGCTCGGCTTCGAGGAGCTGCGCACGAGTGATCTCGTGGCGGAGCGCTTGGCGGCCTGGGGTTATGAGGTCCATCGGGGTCTCGGCAAGACGGGGGTCGTCGGCACTCTCAAGGCCGGCTCGGGAACGCGGAGCATCGGCATTCGCGCCGATATGGACGCGCTCCCAATCCAAGAGACCACGGGCCTGCCCTATGCCAGCCGACGCCCCAATACGATGCACGCCTGCGGCCATGACGGGCATACCGCCATGCTGCTGGGTGCGGCGAAGCAGATCGCCGAGTCGCGCAAGTTCAACGGCACGGTGCATCTCATCTTCCAGCCTGCCGAGGAAGGCCAGGGCGGCGCCGTTCAGATGATGAAAGACGGGCTGTTCCGCCTGTTTCCCTGCAATGCCATTTTCGCCATGCACAACATGCCGGGATTCCCGGAAGGAAAGCTCGTCTTCCGGGCTGGACCCTTCATGGCCTCGGCGGATCGCGCAGAGATCGTCATCAAGGGTGTGGGCGGCCATGGCGCCTTCCCTCAGAAGACTATCGATCCCGTCGTCGTGGCGGCCTCCATCGTCATGGCCTTGCAGAGTATTGTCGCACGCAACATCGACCCCCAGGATCCTGCGGTCGTGACGGTCGGCGCCATCAAGGCCGGCGATGCGCCCAATGTCATTCCTCCCGATGCGACAATGTCTCTCAGCATCCGCGCCCTCGATCCCGCCGTGCGCAAATCCCTAAGATCGCGGATCACGGCACTCGCTAAGGCGCAGGCGGAAAGCTACGGCGCCACGGCAATCGTCAACTACCGCGAGGGTTTCCCGGTGCTCGTCAATACCGAGAAGGAAACCGCCTTCGCCGCCCAGGTGGCGAAAGAGCTGGTCGGTGAGGAGAACGTGATCCTCGATCCACGGCCCCTCATGGGCAGCGAGGATTTCGCCTGCATGCTCGAGGAGCTCCCCGGCTGCTACCTCCTCATCGGCAACGGCGACGGCGAGGGCAATTGCATGGTCCACAACCCTGGGTTCGACTTCAACGATCGCTGTATTCCCATCGGCAGCGCCTATTGGACAAGGCTTGTCGAGCGGTTTCTGAGCTGACGCGCTCTCGAGAACGGCCCTTTTACGGCGCCGGTTCCGCGAGGCAATCGGACGCAACCTGCATGAGTTGGAGTTGGTTGCGCCGTCGCTTTGACTGTGTTAGGAAACTGCCGCTTTTCGGGCGGGAACCTCCTGCCCGCAAGGGGAGCCATGCCCGTGCGCCGACGCATCTGGGCATGGCGCAAACCCGCCGGAATTCGGCCGAGCAGGCCGAAGATCGGGTTCCTTCAGGGGCATCGCGAGGTTCGGGCGAGTGGCTTCGGAAACGACAGGCCTTTCCGGCATTGCCGGGCGTTATGCAAGTGCGCTCTATGAGCTAGCGGACGAGGGCAGGGAGCTCGATGCGGTCGCGGTCGATCTGCGCGTCCTGCGCCGGTTGATCGGCGAGAGCGACGATCTGCGCCGCCTGCTGCGCAGCCCTCTCATTTCCCGCCAGGATCAGGCGAAGGCGATGGAGGTGCTGCTTGAGAAGGCCGGCACGGGCAAGACCGTTCGCCACTTCGTCGGCGTCGCCGCACAAAACCGCCGGCTCTTTCTCCTGAGGGGAATGATCGATTCCTTCCTTGCGATTCTCGCCGCGCGGCGCGGCGAGGTCACGGCCGAGATCACCTCGGCGGCACCCCTCGCGGAAGGCCAAGTCGGGGCGCTTAAGAGCCAGCTCGCCAAGGCGGTGGGCAAGGCCGTCAATCTCGACTTCAAGATCGATCCGAGCTTGATCGGCGGCCTCGTGGTCAAGGTCGGCTCGCGCATGGTCGACAGCTCGTTGAAGAGCAAGCTTCAAAGGCTCCAGCTTGCCATGAAAGGTATTGGCTGATGGAAATCCGGGCAGCGGAAATCTCCGCCATTCTCAAGCAGCAGATCGCCAATTTCGACATTCAGGCCGATGTCGCCGAAGTCGGGCAGGTCATATCGGTCGGCGACGGCATCGCGCGCGTCTATGGCCTCGACAAGGTCCAGGCCGGCGAGATGGTCGAGTTCCCCGGCGGCATCAAGGGAATGGCGCTCAACCTCGAATCCGACAATGTCGGCGTCGTCATTTTCGGCGATGACCGCGGCATCAAGGAAGGCGACGTCGTCAAGCGCACGGGCGCCATCGTCGAAGTGCCGGTCGGCCGCGGCCTCCTGGGCCGCGTCGTTGATGCGCTCGGCAATCCGATCGACGGCAAGGGGCCGATCGGCGACGTCAAGATGTCGCGCGTCGAGGTGAAGGCGCCGGGCATCATTCCGCGCCGCTCGGTGCATGAGCCGATGCAAACCGGCCTCAAGGCCATCGATAGCCTGATTCCCATCGGGCGCGGCCAGCGCGAGCTCATCATCGGTGATCGTCAAACCGGCAAGACGGCGATCGCCATTGACACCATCATCAATCAGAAGAGCGTCAACCAGACCGGCGACGAGAAGCGCAAGCTCTATTGCGTCTATGTCGCGGTCGGCCAGAAGCGATCGAGTGTCGCCAAGCTGGTCAAGACACTCGAGGATTATGGCGCGCTCGAATACTCGATCGTCGTGGCGGCGACGGCATCCGAGCCGGCGCCGCTGCAGTTCCTGGCCCCCTATACGGGTTGCGCCATGGGCGAGTACTTCCGCGACAATGGTATGCACGCGGTCATCTTCTACGACGATCTTTCGAAGCAGGCCGTCGCCTATCGCCAGATGTCGCTCCTGCTCCGACGACCGCCGGGCCGCGAGGCCTATCCCGGCGACGTCTTCTATCTCCATTCCCGGCTCCTCGAGCGCGCCGCGAAGATGAACGACGCGCACGGCTCGGGATCGCTCACGGCGTTGCCGGTGATCGAGACGCAGGCCAATGACGTTTCCGCCTACATTCCCACCAACGTGATTTCGATCACCGATGGGCAGATCTTTCTTGAGACCGATCTCTTCTACGCCGGCGTTCGTCCTGCCGTGAATGTGGGCCTTTCGGTCAGCCGCGTCGGCTCGGCCGCCCAGATCAAGGCGATGAAGCAGGTGGCCGGCCGTATCAAGCTCGAGCTCGCCCAGTACCGCGAGATGGCGGCGTTCGCGCAATTCGCCTCCGATCTCGATGCTTCGACGCAGCGGCTTCTCGCCCGCGGGGCGCGCCTGACGGAGCTTCTCAAGCAGGACCAGTATCAGCCGATGCCCGTCGAGGAGCAGGTGGCAGTGATCTTTGCGGGTGTGCGCGGTTACCTCGACAATATCAAGCTCACGGACATCCGGCAGTTCGAAGCCTCGCTTCTCGGTGAGCTGCGTGCGGGCAAGGAGGTCCTGGAAGCGATCCGCAACCAGCGCGAAATCACTCCTCCCATCGAGGAGAAGCTTAAAAGCTTCCTCGACGACTTCGTCAAGAAGTTCGCCTAAGCGCGCGATCCGCCAGTAAGCGCGGAGACGGAAACGTATGCCGAGCCTCAAGACCCTTCGCAACCGGATCAACAGCGTCAAGCAGACGCGCAAGATCACCTCGGCCATGAAGATGGTCGCGGCCGCCAAGCTTCGACGCGCTCAGGAGCAGGCGGAGTCGGCGCGGCCTTATGCGGAGCGGATGGATACGGTCTTGGCTTCGCTCGCCGCCAGCATGAAGAGCAGGCCGGGGGCGCCACCGATGCTGATCGGAACCGGCAAGGACGAGGTCCACCTCGTCGTCGTAATGACGGCTGATCGCGGGCTTTGCGGCAGCTTCAATTCCTCGATCGTGCGCGAGGCGCGCCGGTTGATCCGCGAGCTTGTGGGGCAGGGCAAGACTGTCAAGATCCTCTGTATCGGCCGCAAGGGACGCGACCAGCTCCGGCGCGAGTATGCGCAATACATCCTCGACACGGTGACCGACGTTGCGCGCCCTCGCATCACGTTCGAGACCGCCGAACGAGTGGGACGGCGCATCACCGAGATGTTCCAGACCGGCGAGTTCGACGTCTGCACGATCGTCTACAACAAATTCAAGTCGGCGATGACGCAGATCGTCACGCGTCAGCAGATCATCCCTCTCCATGTGACCGAGGCGGCGGCGCGCACTGGCGGGACGACGGCGGCCGTTTACGAATACGAGCCCGAAGAAGAGGAGATGCTCGCTGAGCTCTTGCCGCGCAATCTCGCAGTTCAGCTTTTCAAGGCCCTCCTCGAGAACAACGCCAGCGAGCAAGGCGCGCGCATGACCGCGATGGATAACGCGACCCGCAACGCCGGCGAAATGATCAACAAGCTGACGCTCAATTACAACCGCACGCGTCAAGCCGTCATCACCAAGGAGCTGATCGAGATCATCTCGGGCGCCGAGGCGGTCTGATCCGCGGCGACGGGCGTCCGATTACGAGTGGAGAAGAACATGGCGAAAAATCTCGTCGGTACGATCACCCAGGTCATGGGCGCCGTCGTCGACGTCCGCTTCGAGGGCGACCTGCCGGCCATCTTGAATGCCCTCGAGGCCGAAAATCAGGGCCGGCGGCTGGTGCTGGAAGTCGCGCAGCATCTGGGCGAGAGCACGGTGCGGACCATCGCCATGGACACCACGGACGGCCTCGTTCGCGGCCAGGAGGTAAGGGATACGGGCTCTCCCATCAGCGTGCCCGTTGGCCCCGAGACCCTGGGGCGGATTCTCAACGTGGTCGGGGAGCCGGTCGACGAGCGCGGCCCCGTCAAGGCGGCGCATTCGCTCCCCATTCATCGCCCGGCCCCCGCATACGTGGATCAATCGACGGAGGCGGAAATCCTGGTCACCGGCATCAAGGTGGTCGATCTTCTCGCGCCTTATGCGCGCGGCGGCAAGATCGGCCTCTTCGGCGGCGCCGGGGTGGGCAAGACCGTGCTGATCATGGAGCTCATCAACAACGTCGCCAAGGCGCATGGTGGCTACTCGGTTTTTGCCGGCGTCGGCGAGCGCACCCGTGAGGGCAACGACCTCTACCATGAAATGATGGAATCGAAGGTCATCGTGCCCGATGGTCCGGGCTCGAAGGTGGCGCTCGTCTACGGGCAGATGAACGAGCCACCGGGCGCCCGGGCGCGCGTCGGCCTCACCGGCCTTACGCTGGCCGAATATTTCCGCGACGAGGAAGGCCAGGATGTGCTGTTCTTCGTCGACAATATCTTCCGTTTCACCCAGGCCGGCTCCGAGGTCTCGGCGCTCCTCGGCCGCATTCCCTCGGCGGTGGGCTATCAGCCCACGCTCGCCACCGATATGGGCGTGCTGCAGGAGCGCATCACCACGACGAAGAAGGGCTCGATCACTTCGGTGCAGGCCATCTACGTTCCGGCCGACGACTTGACCGACCCGGCGCCCGCGACGTCCTTCGCCCATCTCGACGCCACCACGGTGCTCTCGCGCCAGATCGCCGAGCTCGGCATCTATCCGGCGGTGGACCCGCTCGACTCGACTTCTCGCGTGCTCGATCCGCGCGTTGTCGGCGACGATCATTATCGCGTCGCGCGCGAGGTGCAGCGCGTGCTCCAGACCTACAAGTCGCTGCAGGACATCATTGCGATTCTCGGCATGGAGGAGCTTTCCGAACAGGACAAGCTCACGGTGGCGCGCGCGCGCAAGATACAGCGCTTCCTCTCGCAGCCCTTCCACGTAGCCGAGGTCTTCACCGGAACGCCAGGGGTGTTCGTGAAGCTCGAGGACACCATCAAGGGCTTCAAGGGCATCGTCGAAGGCAAATACGACGACATGCCCGAAGCGGCCTTCTACATGGTCGGCACCATCGAGGAAGCCGTCGAGAAGGCGAAGAAGATGGCGGCCGAGGCGGCCTAGGCCGGATCTGCTCAACGGGAGCAAAGCCATGGCGGAAAAGCTGCGTTTCGAGCTGGTGAGCCCCGAGCGGCTCCTGCTGTCGGAAGAAGTGGAAATGGTGGTGGTCCCCGGTAGCGAAGGGAATTTCGGCGCCCTGCCAAAGCACGCTCCACTCCTCTCCTTGGTCCGCCCGGGGGTCATCGACGTCTACGCCACGCGCCAAGGCCCCGTCAGCGAGCGGCTGTTCGTCGCCGGCGGTTATGCCGAGGTGACGCCGGAGCGCTGCACCGTTCTCGCCGAGGCGGCGACGCCCCTTTCCGAGATCGACCGCGGCAAGGTCGAGGCGGAACTCAAGGATCTTCGCGAGGATCTCGACGACTCAAAGGACGACGCGGAAAAGAAGCTTGTCATGGCAAAAATCGCCCTGGCCGAAGCCAAGCTCAAGGCCATCGGGACCTGAAGCGTCTTCGGAGGTTGGATCCGATAAACTCAAAAGCTTGTCAGAACGGACGGCGCAAGCGATATAATCACAAGCGCTGGGTCAAGCTACAGGAAGCGTTGTGAGGAGTAACCATGGCGCACTGGACGCTGGACGACATTCCGTGGGAGCGCTTTGACCGCTCCAAGGTCGACCCCGAACTCTTGAAAATCATCAAGGCAGCGAGCCTTGTCGAGCATAACGGCTATGAATATGCCCGCTATCTCGAAAGCGTCTTCCGTGACGATGTGAGCTTTCAGGAGGCGGCCTGGATTTGGGCGCGGGAAGAGGTTCAGCACGGCAAGGCCCTCGCCCGCTGGGCCAAGCTGGTCGATCCGGGTTTCGATTTCGACAAGGCCTTCGCGCTCTTTGCAGAGAAAATCCGGTTGCCCGTTGAGGCCGAGCGATCAGTGCGGGGAACGCGCACGGGGGAGCTCATCGCGCGCTGTATCGTTGAGGTTGGCACCAGCTCCTATTATACGGCGCTCGCTGCCGCGGCGCGCGAGCCGGTGCTGCACGAGATCTGCAAGCATATCGCCGCCGACGAGCTGCGCCACTACAAGCTCTTCTACACCCATCTCCGCGCATACCTCGCCCGGGAGCGCGTCGGGCCGCTGCGGCGGTTCTGGGTGGCACTGCGACGCTTCTTCGAAAGCGAGGATGACGAGCTCGCCTTCGCCTATTACGCCGCCAATCACCTCGATGACGGGCCTTACGAGCGCAAGCGATACAATGCCGCCTATGTGCGGCGGGCTTATAGCTATTATCACCCCGGGCATGTCGAGCGCGGCGTGGCCATGGCGCTGAAGGCAATCGGATTCAACCCGCGGGGCCGATTGAGCCAGTGGCTCGCAAGATTCGCCGCGTGGTTCATGCACATGCGCGTGGAGCGCCTCGCGCGCGCCGGGGCCTGAGCGCAAGGATGCTCCCAGCGGCGCTCTTTGTCTGAACGCTTCGAACCTTCGTTCCGCAGGGAGCTCAGCCGCGGTGCAGCTTCGCGCGAGCCGCCTCGACGAGATGCGCGGTGAAAGCGGCAATTTTGCCGCGCAGGGCCTCGAAATCTCTCGACCGCGTCACCGTCTCTTCGTCAAGATAGAGCCTGCGGTTGATCTCGATCTGGAGCGAATGAGCGCCGTCGCTCGGCGCGCCGTATCGCCGCAGGATCGCAGCACCCTTGTAAGGGTCGTTGATCGAGACGCGATGCCCGAGGCCGGACAGGAACTCGGCCGCGAGTGAGGTCAACACCGGCTCGGCGCTGATCCCTTCGCGATCACTAACGACGAAATCGGGGCGGCGCTTGCCGATTCCGTCTGGCGTCATGGCGTTGCCAACGGATTTCATCGAATGCCAATCGATATGCCAGACAAATCCGAATTGCCGGCGAACGCGATCAAGCGCCTCGCGCAGGGCACGGTGGTAGGGCCAATAAACCTTATCGAGCCGGTGCTGCACGTCCGCGACAGAGAGCTTATCGGCATGGACTTCAACACCGGGCACGACGTGGCGACGGATCAGCCCGACACCCATGCGAGTCTTGCGCGATGGCCTGAGCGGCGTGGGCCAGGGCTCCGACAAGAGCTCGGCATCGAGGTCATCCGGCTCGCGATTGGCGTCGATATAGCACCGCGGGTAATTGGCAAGGAGCACGGTGACGCCCGACCCCACTGCATCAGCGATGAGTTCGTCGACATAGGCATCCTCTCCCTGACGCAGCAGCGCGAGAGGCACCTTGGTGCGAAAGTCCTCGGGATAGAAGCGGCCGCTATGGGGTGAGTCGAAAACGATCGGCACGGCCTCTCTCGTCGGGAGGCGCAGCTCGAAGGGAGGAGGGGTCATCGTAAGGCCGCCGCAATATTACCGCCGTCGCAGGTCAGGACCGCACCCGTCGTTTTCCCCGCCAGCGCAAGGGAGACGAAGCACTGTGCGACGTCCTCCGCCGTCACCTCCCGCTGCAGCAGGTTGCCCGCCATATAGTCGCGCTCGGAAACGCCGCGTGCCTTTGCGCGCGTCGCGATCATCGCCTCTGTAAGCAATCCGGAGCGGACGCGGTCGGCGTTGACGGCATTGGCGCGGATTCCGTCCTTGCCGTAATCGATGGCGTATTGTCGCATGAGAGAAAGGGTCGCCGCCTTGGGCAGGCCGTAGGGTCCGAAATCCGGGCCAGGATTGACAGCCTGCTTGGACGTGTTGAAGAGAAGACAGCCCCCGGTGCCCTGCGCCCGCATGATGCGAACCGCCTGTCGCGCTACGGTCTGGTGGGCAAAGAAATTGAGCTCGAAGCTCTCTCGTAGAACCTCGTCCGGCACCTCCCCAATACGCCCCTGCCAGGCGGCGCCCGCATTCGAGACGAGAATGTCAACGCCGCCATATCGCTCGCAAATGCGCGCAAAGGCGTCGGCGACCTGCGCCGGGTCGGTGACATCGCACGTGAGGCCCAGCCCTCCGGTCGCCGCCGCCACCCTCTCGGCGGCCCCCCGATCGCGATCAAGAACCGCAACTTCCGCACCTTGCTTCGCGAATGCCGTCGCCGTTGCCGCGCCAATCCCGCTGCCGCCACCGGTTACGACGGCAATCTGCCGCGCGAGCGGCTTCTCGACAGATTTGCCGAGCTTTGCCTGCTCGAGCGACCAGTATTCCATTTCGAAAACTTCTGCTTCCGAAATGCTCTCGAACCGACCGATGCGCTCGGCATTGGTGACGACCTCGATGGTCGCCTCGGCGAGATCGGCCGCGATGCGCGCGTCCTTGGCGGTCGGGCCAAGCGCGAAGAGTCCGACGCCAGGCACCAGGACGACGCGCGGCGACGGGTCGAGCTCCGTTTTCTTGCTCGATGGGGCTCTGGCATTGCGCATGAAATAGGCGTGGTATTCCGCTTTATAAGCGGCAAATGCCTTTCGCGCCGCTTCGGCGAAGTCCGCGAGCGCGTTGGCTGGCGGCGTCGGAAGAATGATCGGCTTGGCCTTGGTGCGAATGGCGTGATCAGGCGTCGCCACGCCGGCCTGGCTGTAGCGGGAAAGCTCCGTGCCGTTGACGTAGGCAAGGACATCGGCGCCGTTCCGGAACGTCATCACGAAGCGCGCATAAGCGCCTTCCGCAGTATTGGTGGGTTGGGCGGCGAGGCCGCGTAAAATCGGTGCGATCTCCGCTGCCTTTGCGACCGCTCTGGGGAGAGAAACCGTCGCGAAGACGCGGTTGGCGCTGCGCGCAAGCTGCTTTTCCGCGAGCGTCACGAGCCCGATCATGCGGTCATAAGACTCGCGCGCCGAGACGCCGAAGCTGAAGATGCCGTGCTTAAGGAGGATGAGACCTTCGACATGGGCGTGCGCGGCATGGATTTCTGCGGCTCGCTTGGCGAGGGCAAAGCCGGGCATGATGTAGGGCACGAGGGCAACCCGCGGACCGAAGACCTCGGCGCAAATCTCGGCGCCGTTAGGCTGGTCCGTCAACGCCAATATGGCGTTGGCATGGGTATGGTCGATGAATTTGTGCGGCAGGAACGCATGCAGCAGCGTCTCGACCGAGGGATTGGGCGCCCCGCTGTCGAGGAGGTTGCAGCGCTGCGCATTCACCATCTCCTCGTCGCTCAGCGTTGTGAGCCGGCGCAGCTCGCGAAGCGGCTTCAGCCGTACTGCCGGAAGCCCTGCGGGCTCGATTCGCGCCATGTCCCAACCGCTGCCCTTGACGCAGAGAACTTCGAGCGGCTCTCCCAGGATATTGGGGAGGACCGTCTTGACCGATGTATTGCCGCCGCCGTGGAGCACAAGGCGCGGCTCGCCGCCGAGGAGACGGGTCGTATAGACGCGCAAGGCCACGTCCTCGCCGATCCCGCGCTCGCTATAATGGCCGATCGCAGCCTTGGCGTCCTGGTCCGACCAGAGATTCTCCATCGCTTTCCTCCGCGCCGCGGGGGTATGCCCGCCATCACGTACGACCGAGCGATCCCGCGGGAATGCGGCGTTCGTCTAGCATGAATGCGCGGGTCGCTTCGACAGGAGAGAATGGAATTCACCAAGCACGGTACGATAAATGTCGCGCTTGAAAGGAACAATGAGCTGCGGCAGCACTTCCGGCTCGACCCAGCGCCAGGCGCGGAACTCGGGATGGCTGTGCGCGTCGAGAGCGATCTCGCCGTCAGTGCCGGTGAAGCGGCAGAGGAACCACTTCTGCTTCTGCCCCCGATAGCGCCCGCCCCACACTTGGTCGCGCAATTCGGCGGGAAGATCATAGGTGAGCCATTCTCGGCTTTCGGCGAGGATCTCGACCTGTCGCGTGCCGATTTCCTCCTCGAGCTCCCGCAGCGCAGCAGCCGCAGGCGATTCGCCTTCGTCGAGTCCACCTTGGGGCATTTGCCAAGCGCCCGGCGTATCGATGCGCTCGGCCACAAAGACGCGGCGATCATTGTTGATCAGCATGATCCCGACACCTCGGCGATAGGGACGCAGATCCTCGCCTCTATCGGCCACTTCAGCCGCCCCCCTTGACATGGGCCATGGCCGAGATCGGGGCTAGCACGAAGCCTTTGTCGGGTAGAGTCTGCGCCCATGCAGCAACCCGCTCGATCGTCACAGGATAGGGGAATCCCATGGCAATGGCGCTGCCCTTCCGGCGCGCCTCGTCCTCGACCGCCGCCAGTGCCTTGTCGATACTCGCCCGCGCGGCTTCGGTGTCGATGAAACGCTCGTTCGAGACAGTCGGCAGGCCGAGCTCCTCGGCAAGATGACCGGCGATGCTGTGTGCGCCTGACCGGCTGTCGAAGAAAAGAAGCCCGCGCTGATGCAGCGCCTCGAGGATGGGGCGCATGTCCTGATCGGACGCCGTGAAACGCGAGCCCATATAGTTGGTCACCCCGACATAGCCGGTGAAGCGCGAAAGCAGCCAATCGAGGCGCTCCAGATTCTGCGCCGGGGTCAGCGCCGTCAGGAGGGCTTGGGGTCCCGGATCGTTGGCTGGGTAGCTTACGGGCTCCATCGGCAAGCTCAGGAGCACTTCATGCCCGGCGGCGCGTGCAAGGGGAATGTCCTGCGCCAATTGGCGCGAATAGGGCGAGAACGCCAGGGTAATGCCGCCGGGCAGCTCTTGGGTGGCCGCTTCGGTGGCGGCACTCGAAAGCCCGAGATTGCCGATGACGATCGCGATACGCGGGTGCGTGTCGCTCGCATCGAAGGGACGCGCATAGACCTTCCAAGGCACGCGGTCCGGCGATGCGATCCGGGGGAGGGGGCCGAACCTGCCGTGCTCGACCAGATCGGGTGCCGGTGCCGGAGCGAGCGCCACCCGGCGCTCGGCCGGCGAGGGTGGATTGGCGGGCGGTGCCGCAGCCGGCGCCGGCTGCGGGCTCGATGGCAGGGGTGGTGCCGGGGGCGGGGGCGCTGTTGCCGTTGATGCTTGCGGTTGCTGGGCTGCCGGCTGAATGGCGGGGGCCGGTGTGGACTGCTGTTCGCTCGGCGCGTTCTGCGCCGGAGTTGGTGCGGCGGCCTGCGGAGGCGGCGCGGGCGACGGCGGCGCTTCTAGGCTTGCGTGCCCTGCAGGCGGCATGCTGGAGGCCGTCGCCGGCGCGCTGGGCTCGGCGGCCAGCGGCGGGGGCATGGAGACGATTACTTGCGCCAGATGTGTCCGACCCTGCGGTCTGCCTCCGGCTGTGACCTGCAGCCACGCGCCAACCCCAACCGCGAGGGCCAGGAGCAGAAGCGCAGCCATTCCCGGCGCGCTTATGCCCCGTCGCTCGACCCCAGCCTTGCCGTCGTCATTCACGCTTTCGCCTTAGCGGAGGGGCGGATCGAAGCTCAGTTGATGGCCTTCTGATTGAACAACGACACGCCGCGCAGGAGATCGATCGCCCGGGCTAGTTGATAATCCTGAGTATCAAGCGATTTCCCATCGCCCTCGCCGGCCGCAGAGCCGGTCGTCGCGGATTTGCCCTTCTGAGCGCCCTCATTATTCTTGGCGCCGTTGCCGCTCTTGCCGTCGGGGGGCGTGTCGTTCTGAAGCGCGCCGCGCAAGTCGCGCTCGCTCGGGATCTGTTGCTCCGCGACATGCTCGACCTTCGCCTGCTCGACGACGATGTCCGGCTCGATGCCGCGCGCCTGGATCGAGCGGCCGCTCGGCGTGTAGTAGCGCGCCGTGGTCAGGCGCATGGCCCCATGGTTCCCGAGGGGGATGATCGTCTGCACCGAGCCTTTGCCGAAGGACCGCGTGCCGATCAGGACCGCGCGGTGATGATCTTGAAGCGCGCCGGCGACGATCTCCGATGCCGAAGCCGAGCCGCCATTGATAAGCACCACCATGGGCACCCCCGCGATCAAATCATGCCCATTGGCGTTGAAGCGCTGCATGTCCTCGGGGCGGCGCCCGCGGGTCGAGACGATTTCGCCACGATCGAGGAAGTCGTCCGAGACGGCGACGGCCTGGTCCAGCAACCCGCCCGGATTGTTGCGCAGATCGAGGACAAGGCCGCCGAGCTTCTTATCCCCAAGCTGCTCCTTCATCTTCTTGATCGCGTTCTTGACGCCTTCGTCCGCAAGCTCGCTGAAGGATGAGATCCGGACATAAGCGACGTTGCCGTAGAGCTGCGAGCGGACGGCCTGTATCTTGATCGTCGCGCGCTTGAGCGTGACGTCGAAGGGCTGCTGGTTCTCGCGGCGGATGGTAAGCTTGATCGACGAGTTCACCGGCCCGCGCATCTTTTCGACGGCGTCCTCGAGGGTCATGCCGAGCACCGGCTGGCCATCGAGATGGGTAATGAGATCACCCGGCTTGAGGCCGGCCTTTGCGGCGGGCGTGTCGTCGATGGGCGAGACCACCTTGACTAGCCCGTTCTCCATCGTCACCTCGATCCCGAGCCCGCCGAATTCGCCACGGGTCTGGACCTGCATGTCCTGGAAGCTCTTCGCGTTGAGATAGCCCGAATGGGGATCGAGAGAGCTCAGCATGCCGTTGATCGCGGACTCCACGAGCTTGTCGTCGTTGACCGGCTCGACATAGTCCTGCTTGATCTTCTCGAAGACATCGCCGAACAAGCTAAGCGCACGATAGGTATCGCCGCTATTGCCGCTCGTATTGCTGTTTTGGGCCGGTCCCGCCTCTGTGGTGACGAGAAGAGCGACGGCTGCTAAGGACGCCAACAGGAGGTGACGCATCATCCGCTTACCTTACCATTGTGAAAAGCCAGCCACGGCAAAGGATTGATCGGCCGACCGTTGCGACGCAACTCTACATAAAGCTCCGGGGCGCCGCCCGCGCGCTGCCCCATGACACCTACCGGCTCGCCAGCCAGCACCCACTGGCCGGCCACTGCGTCGACCCGCGACAAGCCCGCAAGGAGCGTATGATAGCCTTCGCTGTGTTCTATGATCAAGATTTGGCCGTAGCCGCGAAAAGGCCCGGAGAATACCACTCGCCCGTCATAGGGGGCGACGACCTGGGCGTCGGGGCGCGTGCGGATGGTGATCCCCTCGCTGTTGGCGCCGAAATCACCGGGGTCGCCGAATTGACGGATCACCTCGCCGCGGGCAGGAAGGGTCAGGCGGCCCTGGGCTCCGCTCATTGGCCGGATCGTAAGCCCTGCAGGGGGGAGGGCTGCGAGCTTCTCGGTGTCCGAGGGGGCATCGCTCGATACGCCGGGCGGCGGGGTTGGCTTGGCGCGGGCAAGCGCCGCGCGCCGCGTGTCCTCGGCATCGATCCTGTCCAGTAGTTCTCGCAGGTCCTTGGCTTGCGCAGAGAGCATCGCGACCCGCTCCTGGGCCTGCTGCCGTGCGGATTCGGTCTGCCGGAGAAGCTCTGCTTTCGCGGCCACCAGCGCAGTCAATTGCCGCCGGTCCTCCTCGAGGTGCTGCTTGCTGGTGACAATCTCGTCGCGCTCCCGCTTCATCTGCGCTTGGAGGCTGCGAAGCGAATCGAGATCGGCGCGCAGCCGCCTTGCGCGCGCCTCGACCTCTGGAACGGCCGTCCGCAGGAGAAGGGCGCTGCGCAGCGTGTCAACGGGCCGTTCCGGCATGGCCGCCATGGCTTCCGGCGGATAGACCGCCAACCGCTCGAGCGCGCCGAGGGTGGCGACAAGCTGGGTGCGGCGCTCTTGCAAGTCTTGGTTCTTTTCCTCCTCCGCGGCACGCAACTCGTCGAGCGTCCCTTCGAGGCCGGTCAGGTTCTGCTCCTGCGCCTGCACCGCCTGAGCGGCGGCGATGCTCTGCCGGCGCAGGGAATCGATCTCCCGGGCGAGCGTTGCCGATTGCTGTCCAAGGGTGCCCGCCCGTGCCCTGTCCTGCGCGATGGCTCGTTCGACATCCTCGAGCTTGCCGCCGACGCCCTTCTTATCTGGCTCGCCAGCCGCCGCGGAAGCGGCCGCGAGGATCGCCGCCAGAAGAAGGACGGCCAGGCCCGGCCTACGCCGAGGCACGCGTCTCCTTGGCGACGCCCGACGAATCCGGCAGCTCCACCAGCACACGACCGCTCATCTCCGCAGGCTGCGGCAGTTCCATGAGCGCGAGGATCGTGGGTGCCACATCCGCCAATTTTCCGTCACGGATGGATTTCACCCAGCTTGGCGCATTCACCAGGACGATCGGCACCGGATTCATGCTGTGCGAGGTCAGAGGCTGGCCCGTGACGGAATCGCGCATCTCTTCGCAATTGCCGTGATCCGCCGTGATCAGAAGACATCCGCCTGCCTTGGCGACGGCCGCCTCGAGCCGCCCCATGCAGTGGTCGATGGTCTCGGCCGCCTTGATTGCCGCCTCCAGAACGCCGGTATGGCCGACCATGTCGCCATTGGCATAGTTGACGACGACAAGATCGAAACGGCCGCTCTCGACGGCGGCGACGAGCTTATCGGTCACTTCCTCAGCCGACATTTCCGGCTTCAGATCGTAGGTCGCGACCTTCGGTGAGGGGACGAGAATGCGCTCCTCGCCGGGAAAGAGCCGCTCCTCACCGCCATTGAAGAAGAAGGTGACATGGGCATATTTCTCCGTCTCGGCGATGCGGAGCTGCTTGAGGCCCGCTTTTGAGACGACCTCACCGAGCGTGTTACGCAGATCGGTCGGAGGAAACAGCGCAGGAAGAAGGCGGTCGAGCTCCTTGGAATAGGATACCATGCCGAGGGCCGCGGCCAAGTGGCGGTGCACCTTGCGCGGAAACCCGTCGAATTTCGGATCCAGGAGCGCGGTAAGGATTTGCCGCGCCCGATCGGCGCGGAAATTGGCCATCAACAAGCCGTCGCCTTCCGCCATGCCGCCATATCCAGCGATCACGGTCGGCTTGACGAACTCGTCATTCTCGCCGCGGGCATAGGCTGCGGCGATCGCCGTGTGCGCATCCGTCGCCGTCTCACCCTCCCCACCGACAATGGCATTATAGGCGAGCGCGACGCGATCCCAGCGCTTGTCCCGATCCATGCCGTAATAGCGCCCGCCGACCGTACCGATGGAAAGGCCGGTGCAGTCCTTCGTATCGGCCAGGAAGCGATCGACAAATTCGGCGGCGCTGCGTGGGGGGGTATCGCGCCCATCGAGAAAGGCATGCACCACGACCGGCACACCGGCCTGGGCCAAAATGCGCGCGAGGGCGGCCATATGGTGCTGATGGGCGTGCACCCCACCCGGCGATAAGAGCCCAAGCAGATGGCAGCGCCCCTTGCTGGCCTTGAGCTTGGCGGCAAAGTCAAGTAATGTTTGATTTCTGGCAAGCGCACCGCTCGCAAGAGCTTGGTCGATGCGGGGAAGCTCCTGTATCACGACCCGTCCCGCCCCGAGGTTCATGTGTCCGACCTCGGAATTGCCCATCTGCCCGTCGGGTAGGCCGACCTCGTGCGCCGAGGCATCCAGAAGGGCATGTGGGCATTCGGCCATGAGCCGGTTCCACACCGGCATATGCGCCTGGCAAATGGCGTTGTCCTCGCATTCGGAGCGGTAGCCCCAACCGTCGAGCACGCAAAGCACCACGGGGCGCGGGCGGCGAGCGGGCGTCATGGCGCTTATATAGGGCAAAGCGGATCGGTGGAACAGCCCGAAGCTCCTAATCAGCCCCTGTGATAGGGATGTCCGGCGAGGATTTGCTGAGCCCGATAGAGCTGCTCGGCAAGCAGTCCCCGCATGAGGAAGTGCGGCCAGGTGACGCGGCCAAGGGCAAGGACCAGTCTGGCACGGCGGCGGATGATATCATCCAGCCCGTCCGCACCGCCGATGACGAAGGCGATCGTCGCCACCCCTTCGTCGCGCCAGGCGCCGAGGCGTGCAGCGAAGTCCTCACTGGTGAGGAGCCGGCCTGTCGCGTCGAGGGCAACGACGGTGGCGTCCTCGGGTAGGGCGGCCAAGAGCAGCGCCGCTTCACGCGCCTTTTGCTGCGCTTTCGGGCGTACGGCCTTCAGCTCGACTTCCTTGAGCACGACGGGCCAGGTCAGCCGGGCCACATAATGCTCGTAAAGCGCCCGCTCCGGCCCACTGCGGAGGCGGCCGACAGCGGCCAATACGATACGCATCGCCCCTCCGGTGGGGCTCCGCCATGACGCCGAGAGCGCGGGTGATCAGCTCAAGCGATCAACTCCGCCGCATGCTCGGAGGCGGGCAAGGCTCGTCCCCACATCTTTTCGAGATTGTAGAGCGCCCTGATCTCGGGGCGGAAGAGATGGACGACCACGTCACCTGCGTCGATCAGCACCCAGTCTCCCTGGGACTTGCCTTCGACATGGGTCGTGCTCAACCCGGCGGCCTTGAGCTTCTCCACGAGATGCTCGGCCATTGCGCCCACCTGACGCTGGGAATTGCCTGCGGCGACGATCATGTAGTCGGCGATTGAGGATTTGTTTTCGAGGCTGATGACCACGGGATCGATGGCCTTGTCGTCCTCGAGCGACTGCTCGATCAAGCGGCAGAGCGCTTCAGCGGGGGTGGACGGCTTTCTCTTGCGTCGTGCTATGGTTCGGATCTCCTTTCGGTTGATTCGCCTGCGCTCCGTATCGACCCGCGCGAATCGCGCTTGCCGAGGCCGGATGCAGGGGAATGAAGAGAAACACCCATGCGGGCGGCCTCAGATCCGCGATCCTTTTGGCTCGACGCGGCCGCACGCGAAAGCGCCAAAACCGGCGCGCGGCCTTTCCAGCCAGTACATCAAAAGAATAGGAAGGCCGATCGAAAACTGCAATGGACACTTCCATGAATATTCGATCCCAGTTGCGCCAGCGGGGAAGCTGTTTCAGATTGTCGGCGCCCATCAGCCAGGCGAAACGGTATCGCGGAAACCGCCGCCGCAGCGCCACGAGCGTGTCCGCTGTGTAGCGGGTGCCGAGGCGGAGCTCGATATCACTCACCTTGATGCGGGGATGGCGGGCCAGGACCTTGGCGCGGGCCACGCGCTCGGCAAAAGGCGCCATGCCGGCTCTCGGCTTGAGCGGGTTTTGCGGTGATACGAGCCACCAGACCTCGTCGAGGCCGAGGCATTTCAACGCCTGAAGACTGATATGACGGTGACCCGCGTGAGCCGGGTTGAAGGAGCCCCCGAGCAGGCCGATACGGCGCCGGCTCCCCCGGATCGCCGGCGCGGGGTTGAAAGGCCGCGATCCTGCCATGGGGTGCCGTTAAGGGCGAAGCTGTCCCGAGCCGCGGACCACGTATTTATAGCTGGTCAGCTGCTCGGCGCCCACAGGGCCGCGGGCATGGAGCCGGCCAGTCGCGATGCCGATCTCCGCCCCCATGCCGAATTCTCCGCCGTCGGCGAATTGGGTCGAGGCGTTGTGCAGCACGATGGCGCTGTCGATCTCGGCGAGGAACCGCGTCGCAGCCGCTGGATCTTCGGTAATGATTGCGTCGGTATGATGGGAGCCGTAGCGGTTGACATGCGCGATCGCCTCGTCGAGGCCGCCCACGACCTTTACCGAAATAATGGCGTCGAGGTACTCGGTTGACCAATCCACCGGGCTTGCCGGCACGATGCGCCGGTTGATGGCGCAGGCTTCCTCATCCCCGCGGATCTCGCAGCCGGCGCCGATCAGCGCGTCGACGATTGGCGGCAGATGACTCGTCACCGCGGCACGATCGATCACGAGGCTCTCGGCCGCCCCGCAAATTCCGGTGCGGCGCATCTTGGCGTTGAGGGCTACCGTCTGGGCCATCTCGATCTTTGCCCGGCTATGGATATAGACGTGACAGTTCCCCTCCAAATGAGCGAGCACCGGAATGCGGCTTTCGCGCTGCACCCGCTCGATGAGGGACTTGCCGCCGCGCGGCACGATGACGTCAATGATTCCACTCATCGATAGAAGCTCGCCGACAGCAGCCCGGTCGGTGGTCGGGACGAGCCCAATTGCCATTTCGGGCAGCCCCGCCTCGCGGAGGCCGTCATGAAGGCAGGCGACGAGCGCTGCCGACGAACGAAAACTCTCCGAGCCGCCGCGAAGAATCGCAGCATTGCCGGACTTGAGGCAGAGCCCACCGGCATCCGCCGTCACATTGGGTCTCGCCTCATAGATGATGCCGATGACGCCAAGAGGGACGCGCACGCGCTCGATATGGAGGCCGTTGGGGCGCGTCCAGGCCGCGATCACTTGCCCGACGGGGTCCGGAAGCGCTGCCACCGTCTCGAGCCCCTGAGCGATGGCCTCGATGCGCGCCGGGTCGAGAAGAAGGCGATCGCGGAATGCGGCGGAAATTCCGGCGCTATTCGCCTCTGCAAGATCCCGGACATTCGCCTCAAGGATGCGCGATTCGGCGGCGCGCACCGCAACCGCTGCTCGTCGCAGCGCCGCCTCCTTTTGCGCCGACGATGCCGTCGCGAGCTGCCGCGCCGCGTCGCGCGTTTCGGTACCGATCCGCTGCATCACGGCTCGGATATCCTGGCGGGAGATGGCTTCGACGGCGCTCACGATTTTCGTTTCCTCTTGGCCCGGCAGCACCGGAACCGTAGCTCAGAATCCGTCGCAATTCCAGGCGCGGACGGCAGCCTCAGCCGGGCTCGCTCAGGACCAGGTCATCGCGATGGATCAGCTCCTCGCGGCCTCGATAGCCGAGGAGCGCCTCGATGTCGCCGCTGCGATGCCCCATGATGCGCCGCGCATCCGTGGCGGAATAGGCGCAGAGGCCGCGCGCGACTTCCCGGCCTGCCGTGTCGCGCACGCTGACGGCGTCGCCGCGCTCGAAGCCGCCCTTGACGGCAATGACACCGGCCGGAAGCAAGCTCTTATTGGCCCTAAGCGCCTCGATCGCGCCCTCGTCGACGATGACGGCGCCTGCGGGCTTGAGCGCCGTCGCGATAAGCTGGCGACGCGCCGTAAGCGGGCTCGTCTTCGGCAGAAACCAAGTGCAGACGGCGCCGTCTTCCAGAGAGGAGAGGGGATTGTTTCCGCGCCCCATGGCGATCGCCATGCGGCAGCCCGCGCTCATCGCGATCCGCGCGGCGGCGAGCTTCGTCACCATCCCGCCCGAGCTATAGCCCGGCCGCGCGGCGCCTGCCATCGCCTCCACCGCGGGCGTGATCTCTTCAACGACGGGGATGTGGCGCGCGGCGCGGTCGTGGCGGGGATCGGCCGTGTAGAGGCCGTCGATATCGGAAAGCAGCAGCAAGGTATCCGCGCTGATCATCTGCGCTACCCGTGCGGCGAGGCGGTCATTGTCGCCAAAGCGGATCTCCTCGGTCGCGACCGTGTCGTTCTCGTTGACGACCGGCACCACGCCCAAGCGCAGCAAGGTCGCGAGCGTGGCGCGCGCATTGAGGTGTCGGCGCCATTCCTCGGTGTCGCGCAATGTCAGCAGGATCTCCGCGACCACGATGCCGTGGCGGCCGAGGCTGCCCTGATAGGCGTGAGCGAGGCGGATCTGTCCGACCGAGGCTGAAGCCTGCTTCTCCTCGAGGGCGAGCTTCCGCTTGCGGCCGGTGAGGCCGAGCTGCCGGCGCCCGAGCGCAATGGCGCCCGAGGAGACGATCACGACTTCCTGGTTGCGGGCGCGAAGTCGTGCCACGTCGTCGGCGAGCGCCTCAAGCCAAGCTCCGCGCAGCTCGCCGGTTTCGTCATCGACGAGGAGCGCCGAGCCGATCTTGACGACAAGGCGCCGCGCATCGGCCAGGTGAAAGCTGCTCACGCCGGTGCCTCCGCCTCGGCTCGACGGGCGTTTTCGGCCGCGGCCGAGCGCCGCGCCATGATCGCGGTCAGAAGCGAGCCAAGTGCGTCCTTGACACCCCGACCGGCAACTGCCGAGAGCGCGATAACCGGGCGTTTGGACGCCCGCTTCAAGGCGGCGAGCTTCGCCTTGACCTCTTCGGGCGCAAGCGCATCGCATTTATTGAGCGCAACAACCTCCGGCTTTGCGTCGAGAGCATGGCCGTAAAGCTTGAGCTCGCGGCGAACCGTGCGGTAGGCGGACGCCACATCGTCTTGCGTGCCATCAACGAGATGAAGCAGCACGCTGCACCGCTCCACATGGCCGAGGAAGCGCGTGCCGCGGCCGCGCCCCTCATGAGCGCCGGCGATAAGCCCCGGAATATCGGCGAGAACGAACTCCGTCTCGCCGAGGCGAACCACGCCGAGATGCGGCGTCAGGGTCGTGAAGGGGTAATCGGCGATCTTGGGCCGTGCCCGCGAGACGGCGGCCAAGAAGGTGGATTTCCCCGCATTGGGCAGACCAACGAGCCCGGCATCCGCGATCAGCTTGAGGCGCAGCCAGATCCAGCGCTCCTCTCCAGGCCAACCCGGGTCGGCCCGGCGCGGCGCCTGATTGGTGGAGGACTTGTAATGGGCGTTGCCGAAGCCGCCATTCCCGCCTTTGACGAGGACAACGCGCTGGCCGGGTGCGGTCAAATCGGCGATGAGCGTCTCCTTGTCCTCCTCGAAGATCTGGGTCCCGACCGGCACCTTGAGGACGACGGATTTCCCCGCGCCGCCGCTGCGATTGGCGCCCGCGCCCGGCTGGCCACGCTGAGCCTTGAAATGCTGCGCGTAGCGGTAGTCGATAAGCGTATTGAGCCCCTCGACGCATTCCGCCACGACATCGCCGCCGCGGCCCCCATTGCCGCCATCGGGCCCGCCGAACTCGATGAATTTCTCGCGACGGAAGGCGACGCAGCCGGGGCCGCCATCGCCGCTCCGCACATAGATCTTGGCTTCGTCGAGAAATTTCATGGCTGCGCCCCCGCGCCGCCTTTCCAAACGAAAACGGGGGAATGGCCGGCCATTCCCCCGAGCAGCGCCTCCCGCGCTGGGGAGGTGGTCACTGCACCGGCTTCACCGAGACGGTGGTGCGCCCGCTTGCGCTCGACTTGAACTCGACATGGCCTTCCGTGAGGGCGAAGAGGGTGTGGTCGCGCCCCATCCCCACATTGTGACCGGGGTGGAATTTGGTGCCGCGCTGCCGGACCAGGATATTTCCCGGAATGACGATCTCACCGCCGAACTTCTTGATCCCCAGCCGCCGGCCGGCGGTGTCGCGGCCGTTGCGGGAGCTGCCGCCTGCCTTTTTATGTGCCATGGACCCGTGCTCCTAATTCGACTTCTTCGCCTTGCTCGTCTTCTTGGCACCGGCCTTGCCGGAAGCCACCTTGCCGCCGCTCTTGGCCTTGCCAGCGGGCTTCTTTGCGGCCGCTTTCTTGGGGGCAGCTTTCTTTACCGGGGGCTTCCGCTTGGCGGGCATCTCGACGGCGGCCTCCTCCGCAGCGGCGGCGACAGCGGCCGGAGCCGCAACCTGCTTGCGCGGCCGGCCCGGC
Source organism: Alphaproteobacteria bacterium (assembly GCA_035294245.1). Classification (GTDB taxonomy): domain Bacteria; phylum Pseudomonadota; class Alphaproteobacteria; order JACZXZ01; family JACZXZ01; genus DATGLG01. The sequence continues at coordinate 465,469 of DATGLG010000004.1, forward strand.
TTTACCTGCTCCGCCGTCACCTTGCGCTCGGCGCCCGGCGGGACGATCTCCGCGATGCGCAGCACCGTGACCTGCTGGCGATGGCCGCGCTTGCGGCGGTAATTGTGACGACGCTTCTTCTTGAAGACGAGCACTGTATCGTCGCGTAGCTGCTCGAGCACCAAAGCGGTGACCGCGGCGCCAGCGACCCGTGGGCTGCCCACCTGGGGGTCGGCGCCGTTGCCGCCGAGCATAAGAACGTCCTCGAGCGCGACGAGCGAGCCCGTCTCGACAGGAAGCTTCTCGACCTGGATGACATCGCCTGGGGCCACCCGATACTGCTTCCCGCCGGTCTTAACGACTGCGTACATAGGCAAAACCAACCGTCGGAGACAAAAGCAAGCACACGGGCACCACCGCGCCCGTGCGCAAAGAGCCGGCACTATACTCGGCGGCTTGGGGGTGTCAAGGCTTTGATGCCAAAGTCTTGCGCGGATTTCCCGGATGCTCCTTGCGCGATTGTGTTGCGCGATTGTGTTGCGCGATTGTTGCCCGGGCCGGACGCTTACGCTAGTCTCCGGGCCCCCTGGCGACAGTCATACCCGACCTCGCCTCGATCCCGATTGCGATTCCCATGCGGAGGGGTGCCGGAGCGGTCGAACGGGGCGGTCTCGAAAACCGTTGTACCCTCGCGGGTACCGTGGGTTCGAATCCCACCCCCTCCGCCACTTCAGAATGGTCCGTACCGGAGACATGGGTAACGGACTATTCTTGAGGCATAGGTAACACATTTTTGCCGAACGGGTTAGCGATCGGCTCGAGGCGACACGCGTCCTCGTCGAAGTAGCCGAGATCGTAAGTCATGAAGCTAGCCA
>DATGLG010000005.1:0-1578 GCA_035294245.1 Alphaproteobacteria bacterium
TTCCAGTTCGACCGGCGTTGCGCGACCAAAGATCGATACTGCGACCTTGAGGCGCGCCCGCTCTTCGTCGACCTCTTCGACCAGGCCGTTGAACGAGGTGAACGGCCCGTCGCAGACGCGGACCTGCTCGCCCACTTCGAAGGTTATCGAGGGTTTGGGGCGCTCGACCCCCTCCTGCACCTGATTGAGAATGCGCGCGGCCTCGGCATCGCTGATCGGCGAGGGGCGGCCGCGGCCGCCGAGGAATCCCGTGACCTTCGCCGTATTCTTGACGAGGTGCCAAGTCTCGTCGGTCATCTCCATCTTGATCAGCACGTAACCGGGAAAGAATTTGCGTTCCGAGCTGACCTTGGCGCCGCGTTTGACCTCGACCACCTCCTCGGTCGGAACAAGGATCTCCTCGAATTTGTCGGACAGCCCCTTCTGCGCGGCCTGCTCGCGGATCGCGGCGGCGACTTTCTTTTCGAAACCCGAATAGACGTGGATCACATACCAGCGGCTGGTCATCTGAGCCTCGCCACTCTAATGCCCAAGCCCGAAGATAAGCCGTACCCCTTCCGAAAATACCTGATCGACCAGGAAGAAGAAGGTGGCGGCGACAAATACCATCACGAAGACCGAGGCGGTCGTGATCATGGTCTCCTTACGGGTGGGCCAGGTGACGCGGGAGACCTCCTGGCGCACCTGCCGAATGAATTCGACTACGTTCGTCTTTGCCATCAGTGCCATTATCCGGGGACCGGCAAACGGATCTCGATAATATATGGCGCCTCACCCGCTGCTGTTCCAGAAACGGGGCGCACGATCCCGCCCCGACCCCGATCCGATCGCTGCGGGCTGGCAGGAGTGGAGGGGCTCGAACCCCCAACCCCCGGTTTTGGAGACCGGTGCTCTACCAGTTGAGCTACACTCCTATCCCCTCGCCTGAGGCGACGCTCTCCCGGCCCCTCGCACCCTCCGACCTGCCGGCTTGCCGGCCATGGGCGGCGGCCGCAACCCGGTCCGTGGCGCGTGGGTTCCGGGTTATTCGAGGATCTGGGCGACGACGCCGGCGCCGACGGTGCGCCCGCCCTCGCGGATGGCAAAGCGCAGCCCCTCATCCATCGCAATCGGCGCAATCAGCTCAATCTCCATCGACACGTTGTCCCCCGGCATCACCATCTCGGTCCCCGCCGGCAAATGCACCGTGCCGGTCACATCGGTCGTGCGGAAGTAAAACTGCGGCCGGTAATTGGCAAAAAACGGCGTGTGCCGACCCCCCTCCTCCTTGGTCAAAATATAAGCCTCGCAGCGAAACCGCGTGTGCGGCGTGATCGACCCCGGCGCCGCCAAAACCTGACCGCGCTCCACCTCCTCGCGCTTGGTGCCGCGCAGCAGCGCCCCAATGTTGTCCCCCGCCTCGCCCTGATCCAGCAGCTTGCGAAACATCTCAACCCCGGTCACCACCGTCTTCGCCGTCGGCCGCAACCCCACAATCTCCACCTCATCCCCAACCTTGACCACACCCCGCTCAATCCGCCCGGTCACCACCGTGCCCCGCCCCGAAATCGTAAACACATCCTCAATCGGCATCAAAAA
>DATGLG010000006.1:0-31898 GCA_035294245.1 Alphaproteobacteria bacterium
CTTCCAAAGGAATAGCCGTCATTCCGGCCGGAGCGCAGCGGAGAGCCGGAATCCAGGTTTTCCGCGGAAATACTGGATTCCCGCTTCCGCGGGAATGACGAGGGGGAGAGTGCAGACTGAGATGTGTGCATGCCGTAGCGCAAAAGCGGGAATCCAATGATCCCTGGGCCCCGGCTTCCGCCGGGGCGACGGAAAAGATGCTCCAATTCAAACGTATCAGGCCATCGCGGCGCGGATCTCAGATCCGCGCGAGGGCGACAATGCGGGCGCCGAAGGCGATGAATACCGCCCCCATGACGCGGTCGATGCCGCCCTTGATGCGCTGATAGGCCGCCTGCATGCGCGCCTGGGAGAAAAGGCAGGCGACGAGCATGTACCAGGCGTTCTCCTGCACCGCGACGATGCCGAGCGCCGCAAGGCGCACCCAGAGGGGCGCCTGGGCCGGGAGCATCGCCACGAAGATGCTGCTGAAGAAGACGACGACCTTCGGGTTCGTCAGGGTCAGCGACAAGCCCGTCAAGAAGGCGCGCCGAAGCTCCATCGCCGAGGGCGTGCCGCCGAGGGCCGCGGCCGCCGACGCGGTGCCCGATGGCGCATCACCATGGTCGCGCCAGGCCGAGAGGCCGAGCCAGATCAGATAGGCGCCGCCGACAAGCTGCACGAGGCCGTAAAGCGTGGTGAGGCGCGTCATGAGGACGGCAACCCCGAAGGTCGCAGCGACGGCCCAAAGCGTCGTGGCCGCGGCGACGCCGAGCCCGGTCGCCAGGCCGAGCGCGCGCGACCGACTCGCGGCGGTACGGCTGACGAGAAGAAAGGCGGGCCCCGGCGAGATGATGGCGAGCAGGTTGGCAAGCGCAATCCCGGCGAGGGTGAGCGAGTACGACATGACAGACGCCTCCATCTCCGGCTCCGGCGAGCGATCGAGGCCGCGCCACGAGCCGCGTCCAGTATGGCACTCGCGGCCGCGACATCAAACCGTCGGACTCGCGCCGCTAAAGCCCCGACGCGACGCGGCCCTCGCTCAGCATGGTCGCGCGCAAGGCGGCCGCGGGGGGCCGATTGCGGAAGCGGAGGAGCTTGGCGCCGTTGAACAGGTTGATGTTGCGGATCTCCTCGAGCTCCATGCCGTCGATCCCGGTGATCGCCTCGAGGGCCAGGTTGGGCCGGAAGCCGATGCGCGCGGAGAGCGGCGCCACGGCGCCCTCGAACAGCCGCAGCATGGGATGTTGCGATGCAAAATGATTGATGACGACGATGTCGCCCCCCGCCCGGCAGACGCGCTGCATCTCGCGCAGGAGGCTGGCCGGCCGCGGCGTCACCCCGACGATGTACATGCCCATCACGGCATCGAAGCTTCCGTCGGCGAAGGCCATCCGCTCGCCGTCCATCTCCAGGAGCGCCTCGACCTGCGCCAGTCCCAGGCGGGCGACGCGCTGGCGGGCCTTGCTCAGCATCTCGCGGGAAATGTCGATGCCGATGACGCGGGCATCCTTGCGATAGGCGGGGAGCGAGAGGCCCGTGCCGATGCCGACCTCGAGGATGCGCTGGCCGGGATGGACGTTCACTGCGGCGATGGCGGCCTGACGGCCCGGCTCCAGCACCGCACCGAAGATCAGGTCATAGACGCTGGCATAGCGGCGATATGCGAACTTGACCGAGGCGAGGTCGATGCCCCGCAGCGCGGCACCCCATGTCTTGCCGTCTTTCCCGTCGATGCGGTTGTGATCGTTCATTGGCTCTCCATCGGGATAGGCACGAAGGGAAACATATAACGCCGGAGTTGACGATAGGGATGCCGGCCGGAAGGCGGCCGCGGCCGCCGCCTCCCGCCGCGGATGCCAGGACGTTACGCCCGGACACTACCTTCACCGGCGGATGGGACGGGCCGCGCGGTCCCGTCGTTGGGGGTTGGCCTGGCTGCCGCCGGCGCGCTCGCGCGCCGCGCTCCGTCGCATGAGGTGCCGCGGCGATCGCTGGTGCCCGCTGGGGGACTCGAACCCCCACTCCGGTTGCCCAGAAACGGATTTTAAGTCCGTTGCGTCTACCGATTCCGCCAAGCGGGCCTCCGACTCGCCGTTGCGCGTCCCGTGACCCTAGTCTGCGGGCCGCAGAGGCGCAAGGAGCCCGTCCCCTCGCCGGCTCGGCGCCAAAGGGCCGGCGCCCGGCCGTCACATTCGACCGGGCGCCGAAACACCCGTAAGATGGCGCGACGCCGCGATCCCTCGGCCGGAGGCATGGGCCATGCCGGAACTGCCCGATGTCGAAATGCTCAAGCGCGTGCTGGACGAGCACGGGCTCGGCAAGACGATCGGCCGCGTGGTCGTGCACGACAAGCGCATTCTCGGCAAGCTCGCCGCCGCCACGCTGGCACGGCGGCTCAAGGGCGCCAGGCTCGTCTCCAGCCTGCGGCACGGCAAGAACCTTCTCGCCGAAATGGACAAGGGCGGCTGGATCACCTTCCACTTCGGCATGACCGGCGGGCTTCGCTTCATGGCCGATGGCGCCGACGAGCCGCCCTTCACGCGCCTGCGCCTCGATTTCGCGGGCGGCGGCCACCTCGCCTACATCAATCGGCGCATGATCGGGCATGTGGGGTTCACCGAGAGCGCGAGAAAATTCATCGCCGATGCGAAGCTCGGGCCCGATGCCCTTGACCCCCGCTTCGACTTCGACACTCTCGCAGCTGCCGCCGCAGCCAAGCGCGACGTCAAGGCCGTGCTCATGGACCAGGAGGTCGTAGCCGGCATTGGTAACATCTATGCCGACGAGATCCTGTTCCAGGCGCGTCTCAGCCCCAAGGCCCGCACCGACGAGTTATCCTCAACGCAATTGAGGAATCTTTTCAAGAAAATCAAACAAGTCCTTGAAACCGCGGTAAAGCGGAAGGCCGGCTCGGAGCAGTGGACGGATCGCCTGCCGAAGGGCTGGCTGCTTCCCGCGCGCGCCGCAGGTGGTGCGTGCCCGCGCTGCGGCACGCCGCTCGCGACCGTCAAGATCGGCGGCCGCACCACCTATTACTGTCCGCGCTGCCAGACATAGGCGAGCGCTGGCGGCCGCAGCGGCACTCTGGCATAACGGGCCATGGATCGGCTCCCCTATTCCTGGCAGGCATTCAAGCAACTCCCCTGGCGCAGCCGCCTCGTCTGGCAGCGCATCGGCTATGTGCTCACCGCGGCCTGGATGATCGGGATCCTCGCCGCCACCAACGAGAATGTGCGCGATCCGCTCTTCCAGTTCATCTTCATCGTGCCCCTGGCGGGGTGGATCATCGGCGTGGTCGTCGGGCGGCTTGTGACCCGCTTCTGGCCGCCGGCGCCCTCCGACGAGCAGGCGGGCCGCCGGCCGCCGCGGCCGTGACGGGAAGCGATCCACTCACTCGACCGGCTTGCCTGCGCTCTCGTGCCAGCGCTCGCCCATCAGCGCGTTCGACGGCAGGGTCTCGTCGACAAGCTTGCGCGCCTGCTCGACTCCCGTGACCGGCAGCCCCGCCGGGTCGAGCACACCGATCTGCACCAGCACCGAGGCCTGATCCCAATAGATGTGCTCGTGATAGAGCTTGTCGCCGCGGAAATTGACGATGGCGACGAGGGGAATCTCGACGCGCCGTCCAGTCGGAGGGATTCCCGGCAGCATCCAGTCCATCTCGATGTCGTGGGTGAAGCGGAACAGCATCTCGTCGACGACGCGGTCGGCCCCCACGGTGCGCGAGATCGGGATAAGCTGTGTGTCCTTGGGCGTGCGCGGAATGAAATGGTGCTTGTAGAAGCGGGCGAGATTCTCGTAGCCGACGCCGCCGGTCATCGTCGGGATGTGATTGACATAGGGCGAGGCCACCATCGTCCGCATCGTCGCCGCCACGTCGCGGACGGCGAACTCGTATTCGCAATGCTTCTCCCAAAGCGCCGGCAGATCATAATGGGGCCCCATGGTGCGGCGGAGGAGCGCGATCGTTCGCGAATGGGCCATCCAGGCGGAGGGGCGATGATAGACCTCCGGCCGCTCGGGATTGCCGAAGCCGGGCCGGACGCCGGCATAGACATGGATCTCGACGTCGTCGCGCCAGGCGAAGGATTTGCGGATGGCCTCGACGGCGCCGGGTGCGAGGGCGGGGTCCGCGCCGGCGTAATGCAGCAGCATCGGGCATTTGACCGCACCCGTCTCGCCCAGCTCCCGCGCGATGCCGATGCCGTGATAGCTCACCATGGCATCAAGGGGCCAGCGCTCGGCGGCGCCATAGGCGAGGCGGCCGCCGAGGCCGATGCCAAGCACGGCCGCCTTGCCGGTGCATTCGGCCCGGGCGCGCAGGGCTGCGAGGGCGGCGCCGATATCGCGAAGCGCCAGCTCGCAGTCGAAGCGGGCACGAAGAGCCGCAGCCTCGCGCTGCTCCGCGTCCGAATAGCCCAGCGAAATGCCGGGTCCGAGGCGCCAATAGAGATCGGGGGCCAGGACCACATAGCCCTCCTCGGCGTAGTGATCGGCGATCAGGCGCGCATGGGGATTGAGGCCGAACGCGTCATGAAGAAGGAGAATTCCGGGTCCCCGCCCCGCTTCCGGCAGCGCGAAATGCGCCGCGAAGGTGCCGCCGTCGACGGCAGCGATGGTCAAAGTCCTGGACGCCATGATCGCACCTCTCCATCCGCCAGCGCCGCGACGTGCCAGAGCGGGTCGTGCTCGGGCTGAACGCCCTATTTATTTGCATCGCCATTCCCGCGAAAGCGGGAATCCAGCGATTTCCGGGCCCTCGCCTGCGCGAGGGCGAGAACGAAGCCTGCTCAATCTCGACGCGCCCCGCCTAGCCGCTCGTCTCGTCGAGGATATCCCCGCCGAGCGTTCTCAGCAGAGTCTTGAGCTCCTCGGCGATACGCTCGAGCGCTGCGACATCGGTGCCGCGGATGACCAGGCTCACCCCGAATTGGCCCGCGCGGTAGAACGGGTAGCTGCCGATCTCGACCTCGGGATGGCGCTTCTGGAGGGCGCCGAGCCCCTCGGCGATGCGACCTTCGGGGAGGTTGGTGGCGACGCTGCGCGAATGCACCGGCGCCCCGCCGACGAGGCGGCTCTTGAGGCCGCCGAACATGCCTTGCATGATCGAGGGGATCCCCGCCATGACGAAGACATTGCCGATCTGGAAGCCCGGCGCGGCGCTCACCGGATTGTCGATGAGAATGCCGCCCGCCGGGACATTGGCCATGCGCAGCCGCGCCTCGTTGAGGTCGCTCGGGCTCTTGTATTGTCGCGCCAGCCGCGCCACGGCCTCGGGATGGCGCTCGAGGGCGACCCCGAAGGCCTTGGCGATGCTCTCGGCGGTGATGTCGTCATGGGTTGGTCCGATGCCACCCGTGGTGAAGACATAGTCGTATTGGCGGCGCAGCGCGTTCACCGCCTCGACGATGCGCGCCTCGATATCGGGGACCACCCGCGCCTCCATCACGCGCACGCCCAGCTTGTTGAGCTCGGCGGCGAGGAAGGGCAGATTCGCGTCCTTGGTGCGGCCGGAGAGGATCTCATTACCGATGATGAGGACGGCGGCGGTGACCGTCCTGGCGGATGCGGCGGTGGCGGTGCTGGTCTCGGACATGGGGCCTCGGAAGCTGCGGCACGTCTGGCAAGCATCTATAGCCCAGGGCGGCGGCGAGGTCAGCCGCCATGCCGCCGCAGGCTTGATGCGCCCTGCCGCCGCCGCTAAGGTCGCGGCCGATGCGTTTCCCCGAGCCTCTCCTCCGCGGCGTTCTCGTCAGGCGCTATAAGCGCTTCCTCGCCGATGTCGCCCTCGCGGACGGCATGGTGACGACGGTGCATTGCCCGAATCCCGGCGGCATGATCGGGCTCGACGCGCCCGGATCGGAGGTCTGGCTCTCCCGCTCGCCCAATCCCGGCCGCAAGCTGCCCCTCACCTTCGAGCTGATCGACACGCCGGGCGGGCTCGTCGGCATCAATACGGGCCATCCCAATCAGCTCGTCGCCGAGGGGATCGCCGCCGGCCGCATCCCCGAGCTCGCCGGCTATGAGACGCTTCGCCGCGAGGTGCGCTACGGGACGAATTCGCGTATCGACCTGTTGCTCGAAGGGCCGGGGCGACCTACATGCTATGTCGAGGTCAAGAACGTCCACCTGAAGCGCGATCCGCGCCCGTTGGGCGGTCCCGCCGAATTCCCCGATGCCGTGACGAAGCGTGGTGCCAAGCATCTCGTCGAGCTCGGCCGCCAGGTGGCCGCGGGGCTGCGGGCGGTCATGGTCTATGTCGTGCAGCGGATGGATTGCGACAGCTTCCGCATCGCCGCGGATATCGATCCCGACTACGACCGCGCCTTCCGCCTGGCCCTGTCGCAAGGCGTCGAGGCCTTATGCTATGCTTGCAACGTCTCGGTGGAAGCCATTGAATTGGCGGGGCCTCTGCCGATCGACCTGATGCCGCGCCAAGCGCCGGCCAACATGGGTATCCGAGTGACGCGATGAGCCAGATGGAGCGCAATATCCAGCCCAGCCCCGAGGACGGCCGGATCAAGATTCACCGCCCCGAGCACTTCGAGGGCATGCGGCGGGCCGGCCGCCTGGCCGCGGAGACGCTCGACTTCATCACGCCCCATGTCAGGCCGGGAGTCTCGACCGAGGAGCTCGACCGGCTCTGCCACGACTTCATCGTCAGCCACGGCGCGGTGCCCGCCCCCCTCAACTATCGCGGCTTCCCCAAGTCGATCTGCACCTCGGTCAATCACGTCGTCTGCCATGGCATCCCGTCGGAGGACAAGATCCTGGAGGAGGGCGACATCATCAATATCGACGTCACCACCATCCTCGACGGCTGGCACGGCGATACCAGCCGCATGTACGAGGTCGGGAATGCCGGCGTGAAGGCACGCCGCCTCATCGAGGTGACCTATGAGGCGATGATGCGCGGCATCGCCGCCGTGCGCCCGGGGGCGACCACGGGGGACATCGGCTATGCCATCCAGCGCTACGCGGAAGCCAACCGCTTCTCGGTGGTGCGCGATTTCTGCGGCCACGGCCTCGGCCGCATCTTCCACGACGCGCCGAGCATCCTTCACTTCGGCAATCCCGGCGAGGGTCCGGTGCTGCGCCCCGGCATGTTCTTCACCGTCGAGCCGATGATCAACGCCGGGCGCTATCCCGTGAAGATCCTCGCCGACGGCTGGACGGCCGTCACCAAGGACCGCTCGCTCTCGGCGCAGTTCGAGCATTCTGTCGGCGTGACGGAGACGGGCTGCGAGATCTTCACCCTCTCGCCCAAAGGCCTGCACAAGCCGCCTTACGCGCTCTAATAGAAAAGGTATCGTCGTGGAGACCGGGTCATGTGGCTTCGCTACTCGTCGTTCCCGCGCAGGCGGGAACCCAGAAATTTCAAGGCTCCCTGGATTCCGGCGCTTCGCTTCGCTCCGGCCGGAATGACGGCATTGGCTGTCACGCACGGTTTTCCCGCCACTTGTTAGCCCCTGCGAGGCCTCGGGGGGAGGGGCGCGTGGACGACCAGCCGGCGAAGAGCGAGAAGCCTCACTATCTCGGCCATCGCGAGCGCTTGCGCGAGCGCTTCCGCAACGGCGGCACCGAGGCATTGCCCGATTACGAGCTGCTCGAGCTCGTGCTCTTTCTCGCCATTCCCCGCGGCGACGTGAAGCCCCTGGCGAAGCGCCTTCTCGCCCGCTTCGGCACGCTCTCGGCGCTCTTCGCCGCGGAGCCGCGCGAGCTCGCAGCCGTCGACGGCGTCGGCGACGCCACCATCCATGCGCTCAAGCTGGTGCAGGCGGCGGGCATCCGCCTCGCCCGCGAGGCGGTGATGAGCCGGCCGGTGATCGGCAATTGGCGCCAGCTCCTCGCCTATTGCCGCGCCAGCATGGCCGAAAGCAAGGTGGAGCAGTTCCGCTTGCTCTTCCTCGACCGCAAGAACGCGCTCATCGCCGACGAGGTGCAGCAGCGCGGAACCGTGGATCAAACGCTCGTCTATCCGCGCGAGGTGGTGAAGCGCGCCCTCGAGCTCAACGCCTCCGGCATCATCATGGTGCACAACCATCCCTCGGGCGACCCGACGCCGTCGCGCGCCGATATCGAGATGACCCGCGAGGTGCGCGACGCGGCCGAGAAGCTCGGCATCGCCGTTCACGATCACATCATCATCGCGCGCGGCGGCCACAACAGCTTCAAATCGATGGGGCTGCTGTGAGAAGGCTGGACAATGTCGGAAGGAGGAGATCGCCGCGGCCCTCCGGCGACCCGCCGTTTCGGCGGCATCAACCGGCCGGGCCTGGACGTTCGCCTATTGCGGCGAAACGCGATTATAGGTGTAGGCGGTGCTGTTCGGCACGCAGCCCTCGCAATAGCTGACGCGCGTCGGCGCCACCGACCGCAGATGGTATTGCGGCGAGTTCATGGGAATCTGAACATAGCCTTCGTCGCTTGCGTGCTGCATCACGGGAACATAGGTCCACCGAGTGGCCGGATCGTTCACTCCCCACTCATTGCGAGTCACATATCCGTATGTGCTCCCGATATTGCTCGTCGCCCAAACGGGCGCGCTCACGAGCAAAGTCGCCGCAAATGCGACCAATACAAATGGCTTCATCATCGTCACCTCCATTTCGCTGAAGCTCGCCGGCCGCCGCGCGCTCACTGCATCGGCAGCGCGACGGGAGTCGCGGTGTAGCTCGTCGGCGTCGCTTGGGTGACGCCGGGGGTCTTCGCGTAGGGACTGAATGGCGCGCAACCGTCGCAATAGGACGTGGCGCGGGTCGGGCCCACGGCGCGCAAATAATATTCGGGTGATGCCATGGGCACCTGCGCCGCTGGCGCTTGCCGCGCCGGCGTGGCCTTCACCGGCACATAGGCCCAAGCGACCGCGGGATCGTCCAGTTTCCACTGGCTCCGCGTCACCGCGCCATAGGGATCGCCCAGCATGCTGTCCGCCCAGGCGGGCGTGCTCGCCAAGCATGCGAGGGCGATCGCCGCAAGTATCGATCCTTTCATGGGATTCGCTCCGTCCAGGTTTCGCGACGCAAGATCACGTCGATACAACGCGAAGTTTGGGGAACTGTTCCAAGCATGGCCGAGGCGTTGCCAGGTGGCTCGCGCGCGATCCGGAGCCGTCCCAATAAATTCGCATTTTTGTAACCGCGGCTTTGCTCGTTCGGGGCGATAATGCGAGTTGCTGGCCCGGGTACCTGAAATTGGTCGACATCCGCCGGAATATCCCTATGCCGAGCCCGTCAATAGGGCTGTCCGAGGAAGCGAGCGGCTTCGGTCAACCAATCGTTTGCGAAAACTTGGTTGGGCGGCCGATCGCAGCGGCGCGGATTATTGATATTCGAGAGAACCGGCCATGAACCGGCGCTACCGCTGGGTTTTCTCTGTGACATCGATCGGCGCGCTCGGTGGAGCGCTCGCCGTCATGCCGATTGGCGCGCCGGACCCGCCGGCGGCCTTCGCGGCTGGACCGTATGCGATCACGGCACAGGCGACACAGCAAGCGCGCGATGACGCCAGCGAGGCGGCGATCGAGGAAGTCATCTCGAACGCCGCGGCAAATCAGGCGACCCATGGCGATGCGGGCCAGGCGGCGCGGGAACAGCAGCGGCGGAGCCCTGCGAATACGGCCGGGCGCGACGACGTGATCGGTCAGGTCATCTCCGATGCGCTCGCGGGGCAGGCCTCCGCGACAGCGCAGCCGGCGGCACCATCACCCGAGCAGACGCGCAGCGCGCCGAAAGCGGGAGCAACACGGCGCGCCGCCGAGGTGGCGCCGCAGCCGCAGACAGCACCGCAAGCTGGCGCCGCTGCGACAGCCGCCGATACGGCCGCCAAAGAGGAATTCGAGCGCATCCTCGCGGGTGTCTCCGGCGAGGCGGCGGCAGCCCACGCGTTGAGCGGACGCCACGTCGAGCATCACCGGACTCGCAAGGGCGCGACTCACCGCAAGCCGGCACCCGCCCCCGAGATTGCCCGCGCTGGGGAGACCCCGCCGCCGGCAGCCGAGCCGGTCCCCACGACTCCGCCGCGAGCCGCCGAGCAGGCTCAGCCGCTGCCGCAGGCGCCACCCACTCCGCAGGACGAAGGCGCCGCCGTCGCGGCAAACGCCGCACCACCCATGAGCGCCGCTACGCACGCGCCGCCCGTGAGCGCCGACAGCCACAAGCTCGCCACGACATCGGCGACGCCGGCGGCAACGGCGACGCCGGCGCCAGGCGCTTCGGCGAATCCGCCCCCCGCGAGCACGCCGGAGGCGACGGCGCCGCAATCCCCGCCAAGCACGCCGCCGGCTGCGGCTGTGGCTGAAGCGCCGTCCCCGACCACTCCCGAGCAGGCGGCGCCCAACCCCGGGCAGTCCCCGATAAGCTCGGGGCAGACGACGGCCGATGCGCAGGCTTCGCCGAGCAGCACCGGCACGAGCGGCGATATTCGCGACGTGCTCAAGCGGGAGATCGCCAGCGCCCAGGGCTTGCTTGCCCAATCCGGAGCCGGTGGCGCCGGAAGCAACGCGAACACCTATCGGCTGCCGAGCGCCTCTCCCAACGGCGCCGACCAGACGTCCGCCTCGGCGGATCTCGCGCCGCGGGACAAGGGCGTCCTGGGGGCGCTCTCGCCCTACATCCCGGACTGGCTGGGCCATATGTCGCCGGCGGAGGCCTTCGGCTGGTTCGGCGGGCTCGGCCTCGCCATCGCTCTCCTCGCCGGCGCGATCAATGCCCGGCGGCGGTTCGACGACTGACCCCGGCCCGCGCGGCCATCGCCCTTCCCTCGTCACGGCCGATCTGCGATAAGGCTTCTCCCTGCCGCCGACCGCATTCGACCGAGAGCGAGAGAGACATGATCCCGCGCTATAGCCGCCCGGAGATGGCGGCGATCTGGTCCCCCGAGAACCGCTTCCGCATCTGGTTCGAGATCGAGGCCCATGCCTGCGATGCCCAGGCGATCCTCGGCGTCATCCCCAAGGCGGCGGCCAAGGCGGTGTGGGAGCGCGGGCGGGACAAGGTGAAGCCCGAGCGGGTCGACGAGATCGAGCGCGAGGTGCGCCACGACGTCATCGCCTTCCTGACGGCGCTCGCCGAGCATGTCGGGCCGGAGGCGCGCTTCGTCCATCAGGGCATGACCTCCTCCGATGTGCTCGACACCTGCCTTGCCGTGCAGCTCAAGGAGGCGGCCGACCTCCTCCGCAAGGATCTCGACCGCGTGCTCGCCGCTCTCAAGCGTCGCGCCTTCGAGCACAAGATGACGCCGACGGTCGGCCGCAGCCACGGCATCCATGCCGAGCCTACCACCTTCGGCCTCAAGCTCGCGGGGCACTACGCCGAGTTCGCGCGCAACCGCGACCGTCTCGAAGCCGCGAAGCGCGAGATCGCGACCTGCGCCATCTCGGGTGCCGTGGGCACCTTCGCCAATATCGATCCCTTCGTCGAGAAATACGTGGCCGAGAAGCTCGGCCTCGCCGTCGAGCCCATCTCGACCCAGGTGATCCCGCGCGACCGCCACGCCGCCTTCTTTGCGACGCTCGCGATCATCGCCAGCGCCATCGAGCGGCTCGCCGTCGAGATCCGCCACCTTCAGCGCACCGAGCTGCGCGAGGCCGAGGAGTATTTCGCGCCGGGCCAGAAGGGGAGCTCGGCGATGCCGCACAAGCGGAACCCGGTGCTGTCCGAGAATCTGACGGGCCTCGCACGCCTCGTGCGCGCCGCCGTCGTGCCGGCGCTCGAGAACGTGGCGCTGTGGCACGAGCGCGATATCTCCCATTCCGCCGTCGAGCGTGTGATCGCCCCCGATGCGACCATCGCCCTCGACTTCGCGCTGGCGCGCCTCGCCGACCTCGTCGAGCGGCTCGTCGTCTATCCGGCGAACATGCAGGCCAATCTCGACCGCCACGGCGGGCTCGTCCATTCCCAGCGCGTGCTCCTCGCCCTGACCCAGGCGGGAATGAGCCGCGAGGAGGCCTATCGCGCGGTCCAGCGCAACGCCATGGCGGCATGGAACGAAGGCGGCGACTTTCTCTCGGGCCTCAAGAGCGATCCGGAGGTGAAGCGCCATCTCGACGACAAGGCGCTCGCCGAGCTCTTCGATCTCGGCTACCACACCAAGCAGGTGGACGCGATCTTCCGTCGCGTCTTCGGCGAGAGCTGATGGGAGTTATGACTCGCCCTTCATGATCTGCTCGCGCGCCTCGGCGTCGCATTCGGCGAGATGCTTGCGGATGCGATGCTCGGAAATATCGATGTCGCGCGCCTTGAAGTCGGCCTTGATCCGCTCGACGAGATAGTCGTCCCCCGGCTGCTCGATATCCGTGGCGATCAGGCCCTTGGCATAGGCCTCCGCATCGGCGCCCTTCAGCCCCAGCTTCGAGGCCACCCATTGTCCGAGCAGCTTGTCGCGCCGCACGCCTACCTTGAAGCGCAGCTCCTCGTCATGCTTGTACTGGCTCTCGAACTGCTTCTCGCGGTCGTCGAAGATGTTGCTCATCGGCGAAAGGGCTCCTTGCGCAGTGGCTTGAAGTCTCGGCGTCGGGCGCCTCTTATATAGCCGCCCGCTCTTTCCGGTGGTACCGAAATTCGCATGTGCAGCGTCGTCCTCCTCTTCCGCCCCGGCGAGCCCTGGCCCGTGCTGATCGCCGCCAATCGCGACGAGATGCTGGCACGCGCCTGGAAGCCGCCGGCGGCCCATTGGCCGGACCGTCCCGGGGTCGTCGCCGGTCTCGACGAGCTCGCCGGCGGGAGCTGGCTCGGCGTCAACCGCGAAGGCGTGGTGGCGGGCATCCTCAACCGCCGCCATTCCCTTGGGCCGGCGCAGGGCGTGCGCAGCCGCGGCGAGCTGGTGCTCGAGGCCCTCGACCACGGCGACGCGCGCGAGGCCGCCGCCGCCCTCGCCGCCATCGATGGACGCAGCTACCGCAGCTTCAACCTCGTCATCGCCGATAACACCGGCGCCTATTGGCTGCGCAACTGCGGCGCGGAGGCAACCGGCCGCGTCGAGTGCTTCCCGCTGCCGCCGGGCTATTCGATGATCACCGCCTATGACCGCAACGACCGCAACAGCGACCGCATCCGCGACTACCTGCCGCGCTTCGAGGCGGCGGCGATCCCGGATCCCGAGACCGGGAACTGGCATGCGTGGCAGATGTTGCTGGCAAGCCGCGGCAAGGACGGCCGCGAAGACGGCGTGGAGAGCGCCATGTGCGTCGTCACCGATTACGGCTTTGGCACCTCGTCGAGCTCGCTCCTCGCACTCCCCGCGCGCGAGAGGCTCGATGGCAAGCCGATCTGGCTCTTCGCGTCGGGCCGTCCCGGCGAGGCGCCGTACCGGCCGGTCGCGCTGTGAGGCTGGCCGCAAAACGCGGCGGCGCAAGATTCATTCATAGCTGGTGCTAAAAATCATCGTGATTCGACAGAGCGCCGCCCGATTATCCTGAGCTCCCCCATGCAACCAGCGTGAGCCGTGAGAGCCACCCACCCATGACCTGTATCGCCGCAGCCCCGGCGCGCCCCGCCTCTCCGCTCTGGGTCGCCTTCGGCCTCGCCTTGGGTCCGGCGGCAACCCTCGGACTGGCGCGCTTCGCCTATGCCCTCCTCCTGCCGGCGATGCGCGCCGATCTCGGCTGGAGCTATGCGCAAGCGGGGGCGATGAACACGGTCAATGCCGTCGGCTACCTGCTCGGCTCCCTCGTCGCCGCCGGGTTGGCGGCGCGCCGCGGCAGCCGCGCGAGCTTTCTCGTCTCGATGGCCGTCACGGCGCTCGCCCTTCTCGCCTCGGCGGCCACCCGCGATTTCGCGCTCCTGCTGCTCCTCCGCCTCGTCGCCGGCGTCAGCGGCGCCGTCACCCTGGTAGCCGGGGCCGGGCTCGCCGCCCATGCCGGCGCGGGAGATCGAGGGCGCCCGGCCCTGGTCCTGGGCATCTATTTCGGCGGCGGCGGATTCGGCATCGTCGCCTCGGCGCTGACGACGCCGCTTCTCATCGGCGTCAGCCCCGCTGGCTGGCCACACGGCTGGATCGCGCTCGGCCTCACCGGCCTGGCCGCAACACTCCTCGCCGTTCCCGCGGCGCGGCGCTCGCCCGCCCCCGAATTGCGCGCAAAGACGCCGCCCGCACCGTGGTCGCGACGAGCCCTGCTGCCGACCTTCGCCTCCTATTTCCTCTTCGGCGCCGGCTATATCGGCTACATGACCTTCATCATCGCCTTCCTGCGTGGCGAAGGCTTTCGCGGGGGCGCCATCGCGGCGTTCTGGTCCATCCTGGGAGCCGCCGGGATCGCCGGCGCCTTCCTCTGGGGCCCGATGCTCGCCCGGCTGCGCGGCGGCTGGGGCATGGCCGCCATGCTCGCCGTCGTGACCGCCGGCTCGGCGCTCCCCCTTCTTCCCGCCGGGCCCGGGACGGTCTACGCCTCCGCTTTGCTGTTCGGCGGCACCTTCCTGGCGGAGGTCGCCGCGGTGGTCGCCTTCGCACGGAAGGCGACCCCGGTGGCCGCCTGGACCCCGGTAATCGGCGCCCTGACAACGGCCTTCGCCCTCGGCCAGTGTCTCGGCCCGGTCCTCGCCGGGGTGCTGTCGGATGTCGCAGGCGCCGTGCGCGCAGGGCTCGTTCTCTCCGCCGTCATCCTCGCCCTTGCGGCCCTCTTGGCGACCCTCCAGCGGGAGCCCCGCGGCCAGGCGGGCGCAGCCTAAAGGGGCGCCGGCACCCCACAGGCCGCGGGGCTCCGCCCCGCACCCCTCGGAAACGGCCGACTCGCGCCGTCCGGCCTGCCGGAAAGGAGAGCCGCCGGAGGGGCGCCAGCCGCTAAATATCCCTATTTCTTCGCGGTTCTGCGATCATTGTGTTGGGCTCCCGCAGTTGCTATATGAGGCGTGCCATTGGGGCTGTCGGAGAGCCCGTCGGCGTGCCAGCCCGCCAATCGCCCGCTCCCGCCCTCGCTCGAAGCGAGTTGAGAATGTCCAGACGCAAGCGAATCTACGAAGGCAAGGCCAAGGTGCTTTACGAGGGCCCTGAGCCGGGGACCCTCGTGCAGTACTTCAAGGACGACGCCACCGCCTTCAACGCGCGCAAGCGCGGCGTGATCACGGGAAAGGGTGTCCTCAACAATCGCATTTCCGAATACCTGATGACGCGGCTCGGCGAGATCGGGGTACCCACCCATTTCCTGCGCCGGCTCAATATGCGCGAGCAGCTCATCCGCGAGGTCGAGATCATCCCCCTGGAGGTGATCGTGCGAAACGTGGCGGCGGGATCCTTTGCCGAGCGCTTCGGCATCGCCGAGGGCACGGCCCTGCCCCGCTCGATCGTCGAGTATTGCTACAAGAACGACGAGCTCAACGATCCCATGGTATGCGAGGAGCACATCACCGCCTTCGGCTGGGCGACGCCCCAAGACCTCGACGAGATCATGTCGCTGGTGCTGCGCATCAACGACTTCCTCTCGGGGCTCTTCCTCGGCGTCGGCATTCGGCTCATCGACTTCAAGGCCGAGTTCGGGCGGCTGTGGAACGGCGACGACATGCGCATCGTGCTCGCCGACGAGATCACGCCGGACAGCTGCCGCCTATGGGACCTCAAGACCAACGAGAAGCTCGACAAGGACCGCTTCCGGCGCGACCTCGGCAATGTCGCCGAGGCCTATCAGGAGGTGGCGCGACGGCTGGGCATCATGCCCGAGGCCGGACCCGGAGACCTCAAGGGCCCCACGGTGATGCAATAGCGCGGCGAGAGACTAGCGGGATGAAAGCGCGGGTCCATATTACCCTCAAGGGCGGCGTCCTCGATCCGCAGGGCAAGGCTATCGCCCAGGCCCTAGGCTCTCTCGGCTTCGCCGGCGTCAACGGCGTCCGCCAGGGGAAGTATATCGAGATCGAGCTCGCCGAGACCGATCGCGTCAAGGCGCAGGCCGCCGTAGAGGCGATGTGCCGCAAGCTCCTCGCCAATACGGTGATTGAGAACTACGCGATCGATCTGGTTGGGTGAGCGCCGTGGCCCGCGCGGCGCCCGGCAGCGACCGCAAGCCTTCGGGAGAATTGAGCGCGCCATGAAAGCCGCCGTCATCGTCTTTCCGGCCTCGAACTGCGACCGCGACGTCCAGGTGGCGCTCGCGAAGACGCCGGGGGTCGAGCCCGTTATGGTCTGGCACAAGGAGACGGAGCTTCCCAAGGTCGATCTCATCGTGCTGCCGGGCGGCTTCGCCTTCGGCGATTACCTGCGCGCGGGTGCGATGGCGGCCCATTCGCCGGTGATGTACGAGGTCCGGCGCCGGGCCGAGCGCGGCACGCCCGTCCTCGGCATCTGCAACGGCTTCCAGGTGCTGACCGAGGCGGGGCTCCTTCCCGGCGCCTTCCTCCAGAACGCCGGCCTCAAATTCGTCTGCAAGGACGTCCACCTCAAGGTCGAGACCAGCCAGAGCCTGTTCACCAGCAAATACGAGTCCGGCCAGGTGGTGCGCATCCCGATCGCTCATCACGAGGGCAACTACTTCGCCGACGACGACACGCTCAGGCGCCTCGAGGAGAACGGCCAGGTCGCCTTCCGCTACTGCAGCGAGCGCGGCGCCGTGACGCCCGAAGCCAATCCCAATGGTGCCGCGCGCAACATCGCCGGCATCTTCAACGAGAGCAAGACGGTGCTCGGCCTCATGCCCCATCCCGAGCGCCTCGCCGATCCCGCCCTCGGCGGCACCGACGGCCAGGCCCTCTTCGATTCCCTTGCGGAGGCGCTCTCGTGAGCGCAGCCGAGCGCGGGCTCGGCCGGCGCGCCGAGCCCGAGATCACCCCCGAGATCGTCGCCCAGCACGGGCTCACGGGCGAGGAGTACAGGGTCGTGCTCGACTCCCTCGGGCGCGCGCCCAACCTGACCGAGCTCGGCATCTTCTCGGTGATGTGGAGCGAGCACTGCTCCTACAAGTCCTCCAAGGTGTGGCTCAAGAAGCTGCCCACCACCGGCCCGCAGGTGATCTGCGGGCCCGGCGAGAATGCCGGCGTCGTCGATATCGGCGACGGCCAGGCCGTCATCTTCAAGATGGAGAGCCACAACCACCCCTCCTTCATCGAGCCCTATCAGGGTGCTGCGACGGGGGTCGGCGGCATCCTGCGCGACGTCTTCACCATGGGGGCGCGGCCCGTCGCCAATCTCAACGCCCT
This sequence comes from Alphaproteobacteria bacterium, assembly GCA_035294245.1. Lineage (GTDB taxonomy): Bacteria > Pseudomonadota > Alphaproteobacteria > JACZXZ01 > JACZXZ01 > DATGLG01. The sequence goes on from DATGLG010000006.1 coordinate 17,106, forward strand.
CCGCTTCGGCAGCCCGGACCATCCCAAGACCCGCCATCTCGTCGCCGGCGTCGTCGCCGGCATCGGCGGCTACGGCAATTGCGTCGGCATCCCGACAGTGGGCGGGGAGTGCAATTTCCACTCGGCCTATAACGGCAATATCCTCGTCAACGCGATGACGGTGGGGATCGCGCGCGCCGACCGCATCTTCTATTCCGCCGCCGCGGGCATCGGCCATCCCATCGTCTATGTCGGCTCCAAGACCGGGCGCGACGGCATCCACGGCGCCACCATGGCCTCGGCGGAATTCGACGAGCGCTCGGAGGAGAAGCGGCCGACCGTGCAGGTCGGCGATCCCTTCACCGAGAAGCTGCTGCTCGAAGCCTGCCTCGAGCTGATGGCGACGGACGCCATCGAGGCGATCCAGGACATGGGCGCCGCGGGCCTCACCTCCTCCTCCGTCGAGATGGCGTCCAAGGGCGGAACCGGGGTCGAGCTCGATCTCGATCGTGTGCCGCTGCGCGAGAGCGGCATGACGCCCTACGAGATCATGCTCTCCGAAAGCCAGGAGCGCATGCTCATGGTGCTCAAGCCCGGGCGCGAGGCGCTGGCGCGCCAGGTCTTCGAGAAATGGGCCCTCGACTTCGCCGTCATCGGCCGGCTCACCGATACCGGCCGCCTCGTGCTCCGCCGCCACGGCGAGATCGCGTGCGACATCCCGCTCGCCCCCCTCGTCAACCGCGCGCCCGTCTATTCGCGGCCCTACGCCATGCCGAAGCCGCGGCCGGAGCTGGCCGCGGCGGCGGTGCCAGCGCCCGCCGATGCGCGCCGGGCGCTGCTTCAGCTCCTCGCTTCGCCCGATCTCTGCAGCCGGCGCTGGATCTGGGAGCAGTACGACCACACGGTGATGGCGGATACGGTGATCCGGCCGGGCGGCGATGCGGCGATGGTGCGCGTGCACGGCACCCGCAAGGCCCTGGCGCTCACGACCGACTGCACGCCGCGCTATTGCGCGGCCGATCCCGTGCGCGGCGGCGCCCAGGCGGTGGCCGAGGCCTATCGCAACATCACCGCGACGGGGGCGACGCCGCTCGCCGTCACCGACAACATGAATTTCGGCAATCCGGAGCGGCCAGAGGTGATGGGCCAGTTCGCCGGCTGCATCGAGGGCATGGCCGCGGCCTGCCGCGCGCTCGATTTCCCCGTCGTCTCCGGCAATGTCTCTCTCTACAACGAGACCAGCGGCCAGAGCATCCTTCCCACGCCGACCATCGGCGGCGTCGGCCTCATCGCCGATTACGGCAAGGCGGTGCGAATCGCCTTTCCCGCCGCCGGCCAGGCGATCATGCTGATCGGCCGCACGGCGGGCTGGCTCGGCGCCTCGATCTTCCTGCAGGAGATTCACGGCCGCGAGGAGGGAGCGCCACCCCCCGTCGACCTCGCCGCCGAGCGCCGCAACGGCGATTTCGTGCGCGCGATGATCCTCGTGGGCCGCATCACCGCCTGCCACGACCTCGCCGATGGCGGGCTCTATGTGGCGCTAGCCGAGATGGCGATGGCGGGCGGCCTCGGCGCCGTGATCACGCCGCCTCCGGCGGCCGTTCCGCTCCATGCCTGGCTCTTCGGCGAGGACCAGGGCCGCTATCTCGTCACCACCACGGAGCCCGAGGCGCTCCTGGCCGCCGCCAGTGCCGCCGGAGTCGAGGCCACGATCATCGGCCGCACGGGCGGGCTCGAATTGACAGTCACCGGCGTTGGACCTATATCCGTCAGCGAATTGCGGGGGGCCCATGAGGGCTGGCTGCCCGCCTATATGGCGGGACCCGACGCGATGCCCGATGGAGAATCTTAAAGATGGCGATGGCCGCCAGCGAAATCGAGCGCCTCATCAAGGAGGCGCTCCCGGACGCCAAGGTCACCATCGAGGATCTCCGCGGCGACGGCGATCACTACGCCGCCCACATCGTTTCCGCAGCCTTCAAGGGCAAGACGCGCGTGCAGCAGCACCAGATCGTCTATCAGGCGTTGCGCGGCCGCATGGGCAACCAGCTCCACGCCCTCGCGCTGCAGACGGCGGAACCCGCGGACTGACAACGGAAAGGTAAGTCGATCATGGCCGGAACCGAGACGGCGGAGCAGATCCGCCAGGAAATCAGCAGCAACGACGTGGTGCTCTTCATGAAGGGTACGCCGGTCATGCCGCAATGCGGCTTCTCGGCCGCCGTCGTGCAGGTGCTCACCCATCTCGGCGTCAAGTTCAAGGGCGTCGACGTGCTGTCCGATCCGGCGCTGCGCCAGGGCATCAAGGAATTCAGCAACTGGCCGACGATCCCACAGCTCTACGTCAAGGGGGAATTCATCGGCGGCTGCGACATCGTCCGCGAGATGTATCAGTCGGGCGAGCTGGGCGAACTCCTGAAGACGCGCGGCATTCAGACGAAAGCGGCTTGAGCGGGTCGCATCGCCGGGTCAAAAAGGGCCGCAATCCGCGGCCCTTTTGCTTCTTACTCTGCGTCGCGTGCCCTCATCTCATGACGGATGGGTCATGTCCTCGGGCCGCACCCAGGCGGTGAACTCCTCGCGCGTGACGAAGCCGAGCTTGAGCGCCGCCTCGAGCAGGCTGATTTCCTCGCGATAGGCCTTGAGCGAGATCTTCGCCGCCTTCTCGTAGCCGATATGCGGATTGAGCGCGGTCACCAGCATCAGGCTGTTGTCGAGATGCTCCTTGATGCGCTTCGCGTTGGGCTCGATGCCGCGCGCGCAATGCTCATCGAAGGCGCGGCAGGCATCGGCCAGGAGCCGCGCCGATTCCAGCACGTTGTGGAGCATGACCGGCTTGAAGACGTTGAGCTGGAAATTGCCCTGGGAGCCCGCGAAGGCCACGGCCTGGTCGTTGCCGAAGACCTGGACGGCGACCATGGTCATCGCCTCGCATTGGGTGGGGTTGATCTTACCCGGCATGATCGAGGAGCCCGGCTCGTTCTCCGGGATCTTGAGCTCGCCGAGCCCGGCGCGCGGCCCGCTCGCATACCAGCGAATGTCGTTCGCGATCTTCATCAGCGCGCCGGCGAGGGTGCGCAGGGCGGCACTCGCATTCACCATGGCGTCATGGGCCGAGAGAGCCGCGAACTTGTTGGCGGCGGAGACGAAAGGCTTGCCGGTCTCCTCGGCGATCTTGCGCGCCGCCACATCGCCGAAGCGGGGATCGGCGTTCAAGCCGGTGCCGACGGCAGTGCCGCCGATGGCAAGCTCGTAGAGGCCGCTTGCGGCGTGGGCGACGCCGGCGGTCGCCTGGTCGAGCTGCGCCACCCAGCTCGAGACGACCTGGCCGAGGGTCACCGGGGTCGCGTCCTGGAGATGAGTGCGGCCGACCATCACGATGCCGGCGAAGGCCTTGGCCTTGGCGTCGAGCGTGTCGCGCAGCGCGCGCAAGGCGGGAATAAGGGTATTCTCGATCTCCTCGACCGCCGCGATATGCATCGCCGTGGGGAAGGTGTCGTTCGAGGACTGGCTGCGATTGACGTCATCATTGGGATGGATCGGCCGCTTCGATCCGGGAACGCCGCCCGCCAGCTGGATCGCCCGGTTCGCGATGACCTCGTTGGCGTTCATGTTCGATTGGGTGCCGGAGCCCGTCTGGAAGACGACGAGGGGGAACTCGTCGTCCCATTTCCCCGCGATCACCTCCTCCGCCGCGCGCACGATGAGCGCGACTTTCTCCGGGGGAAGCTTGCCAAGCTCGCCATTGGCGAGGGCGGCGCATTTCTTAAGAATGCCGAGGGCGCGGATGACCGGCCGGCCCCAGCGGAAGCGATCGACCCCGATGGGGAAATTGGCGATCGAGCGCTGGGTCTGGGCACCCCAGAGGCGCTCGCGCGGCACCCGCACCTCGCCGAGGGAATCCTCCTCGATGCGATAGGCGGCTTCGGTGGCAGCGGTCGTCATCGCGTCCTTTCCTCCCCGTTGCGGACGTCGTCGGGACGGGTGTCCCCTCTCTCCAATATTAATATAATTACGCCGCCCGCGACGCGCTCGGCGGGCCCAGAATGCGGGAGGCCTGCGGGGGACGCCGCGTGCTGCAAGCGCTCATCCTGGCCCTGATCGCCGGATACGCCGATTCCGTCGGCTATCTCAGCTTCGACGCTTTCGCCGGCATGATGACGGGCAACACGATCCTCCTCGCCATTGCGCTGTTCGGGGCGGACCCGCTCCACGCCGCGCAATACGCCGCCATCATCCTCGCCTTCGTCGCGGGCGTCATCGTGTCGCTGCTACTGCGGCGCCTCGCGGCGCCGCTCTTCGCCCTGCTGGCCGTGGAAGGCGTTGCGATCCTCGTCGCCGCCTTCGCGCCGCCCGAGGCAGCACCCGACGTGCTGGCCTTCGCCATGGGGCTGCAGAACGCCGCCGTCACCCAGTTCGCCGGCGTCACGCTCAATACAGTCTTCCTCACCGGCAATCTCCAGAAGCTCACCCAGGGCCTGTTCGAGCGGCTGTGGCCGGCGTCTGGCACCCCGCCCGCAAGCCCCCGCAGCCTCGCCACCACGGCTCTCGTCTGGCTCGGCTATCTCGGTGGTGCCGGGCTCGGCGCCGCTGCGCACAAGTTCGTCGCCAGGCCGCTCCTGCTCGTCCTCATCCTGCTCCCGCTCGTGGCGCTGGTTCATCCCGGGGACCGCGCGGTGGATCCTTGATTGCTTTAGTAAATCGAGTATTATGAAGTAACTTAATCTCTCGTATGTCGGCTACCGCTGCCTGCGGGGCGGCGGCGCAGTGCTGAGGAGGGACGCGTGAACCCGAAATCGCGGATCGGAACCTGCCCCATGGACGCGATTCTGCGCCTGCTGATGGGACCATGGACCACCTACATCCTCTGGGTGCTACGCTCGGAAGGACCGCAGCGCTTCGGCGCGCTCCGGCGCAAGGTGGACGGCATTTCCGCCAAGATGCTGACCGAGCGGCTGCGCGCGCTGGAGGCTGCCGGCATCGTCGCGCGCCATTACGAGCCGACGATCCCGCCGCAAGTCACCTATTCCCTGGCAGCGCGCGGGCAGGAGCTCTCGCCCGCCCTCGACGAGCTCAACCGGATCGCCCTCAAATGGGCTGACGAGGACGGTGCGCAGGGGCCGCTCGCGGTGAAGAAGAGCGAAGCCGCCTGACGCCCGCCGTCCCGGCAATCGGCGGCGCCCTCAGAAGCAATCAAGCGGCAGCTTGAGATAGCGGATGCCGTTCGCCTCAGGCGGCGGCAGCCTGCCGGCGCGGATATTGACCTGGATGGCGGGCAGGATGAGGGCCGGCATGTCGAGCTTCGCATCGCGCGCGGTGCGCATCCGCACGAAATCCTCCTCGCTGACACCGTCGCGGATATGCACATTGCCCGCGCGTTGCGCCGCGACGGTGGTTTCCCAGGCGAAGCGGTCGCGCCCGGGCGCCTTGTAGTCGTGGCACATGAAGAGCCGCGTCTCCGGGGGAAGCGCCAGAATCCGCCGGATGGAGCGATAGAGCTGTCGCGCGTCGCCGCCCGGAAAATCCGTGCGCGCGGTGCCGTAATCGGGCATGAAGAGCGTATCCCCGACAAAGGCCGCATCCTCGATGCGATAGGTGACGCAGGCCGGTGTATGGCCCGGTGTATGCATCACCTCGATCTCGAGCGCGCCGAGGGGCAGCCGCTCGCCGTCGCCGAGCAACCGGTCAAAGCCGCAATTCTCGCCGCCATCATTCGTCCCATCGAAGATCTTATCGAAGAAGGCCTGCACCTGCGCGACTCCGCCGCCGATGGCGACGGCGGCACCGGTGGCGCGCTTGATGTGCTGGGCCGCTGTGAGGTGGTCCGCATGGGGATGCGTCTCGAGCACCCAGGCGATGCGGATGCCGGCCTCGGCCGCGAAAGCGAGGATCGCATCCGCGGCGCGGCTGCTCGTGCGCGCGGCTTTCGCGTCGAAATCCAGGACGGGATCGATCACAGCGCCCGTCCCGCTGCCGGGATCGGAGACGAGATAGGACACCGTGAAGCTGGGCTCGTGAAAGAACGGATCGATCCGCACCGGCACCGTCGCTGCCTCCCTGATCGGAATCTCTCCGGTCCCGTCCGCTTAAGCGTTTGCCTTCCAGGATAGCCAAAAACACGGCGATGAGGTGTGAAATCTGCCACGCGCTCTTCGTCACGATGCTGATGATCCTGCTGCGCGAAGCCGCCATAATGCCGGCGCCGCGCAACCCGGCGCGGCGCATTCGCCGTCGCCGTGAAAGCAAATGACTCCATGAAACCCCATGAGCGCACGGTTGCCATCGCCGTGGCCCCCAATGGCGCGCGCAAGACCAAGGCAGACCATCCCGCCTTGCCGATGACGCCGGCAGAGCTTGCCGCCTGCGCTCAAGCTTGCTGCGCCGCCGGCGCCGCCATGATCCACGTCCATGTGCGCGACAAGGAAGGGCGGCATATTCTCGATGCCGAGGCCTATCGCGCCGCCTTCGCCGCCATTCGCAGCGCCGTCGGCGACCGGCTGATACTGCAAGCGACGACGGAAGCCGTCGGCATCTATCCGCGCGCGGCGCAGATGGCGCTGCTGCGCAAGCTGCGTCCGGAGGCCGCCTCTCTCGCCATTCGCGAGATCATGCCCGATGCGGCGAGCGAGGCCGAGGGAGCCGCATTTCTCGCCTGGGCCCATCGGGAGCGGATCTGGGCGCAATACATTCTCTACAACCCGGAGGAGGTCGTCCGCTTCGAGACGCTGCGCCGTCGCGGCGTCATTCCCACGGCGCGACCCTCGGTCCTCCTGGTGCTGGGCCGCTATACGGCCGGGCAGCAATCGGCGCCGCGCGACCTTCTGCCCTTTCTCTCGGCCCTGGATCCGGCCGTCGACTGGTCCGTTTGCGCCTTCGGCCGCGACGAATGCGCCTGCGCCTTGGCGGCTGCCGCCCTCGGCGGCGGCGCTCGGGTCGGCTTCGAGAACAACCTCTTGCTCGCAGACGGCGCCACCGCACCCTCGAACGCAGCGCTCGTCGCCCAGCTTGCCGCCGGCCTCGCCGCCATGGGCCGCCGCCCCGCCACGGCCGACGAGCTGCGCGCGCGGCGCGCGTCGGATCGCTGAGCCTCTTATTCGAGCCGCGCCGTCGCGAAGACCGGCTCGCCCGCCAGCCAGCGGCGCGCCGCGTCGGGCGTCTCGAGCGCGATGAGAAGCCCGCGCACGAGATCGAGCCGCTCGTCCGGTCGGCCGGCCTCGATGGCGCCGACGATCAGCCCGGAGAGGACGCGATCGAACAGGCGGTGGTGCGCGGCATAGACCGGGACCTCCACCGCCTCGCCGCGCGCGCCGCGCTTGCACACCTCCACATCCATGGATTCGAGGCCGCGGCATTTGAGCGGCCGGGCCTCGTAGACCGTGCAGCGATCATCCGCCAGCATGGGGCAGGCCATCCGCGCCGCCAGGCGCTCGGGCGGAGCGACCGCCGCGACGGCGCGCAGGCGCTCGATGAGGGCCGCGCGCGCGGCGGGGGTGAAGCGCCGCTGGATATGTGCGGCCAGGCGCAGCACTTCGGCGGGGATCGCCATGACGATGGTATGGCAGCAATGGCCGCACCCGGCGCGACAGGCGATTGGGCGTTGCGGCGGCTCCAGGCGCCGGCTCTCGGGCGCCAGCGATTCGGCGAGGACCGCGGCTTCGGCTGCGAGGGCGAGGAGGTCGGCGGGCCGCGGCTTATCGCCCATGACCGCCGCCGCCGCCTCCCGTGTGGCGATATGGGCGCGGTCGGCGAAGGGCAGACGAGGATCGTCGACGAGGAGGGCCGTCACCCTCGCCCGCCCCCACTCCGCCAGGCCCTCGGCAGCGCGCGAGCGGCCGTGGCCTCGCTTTCCCGGCCACGCCATAGCACCGCGCTGCCTTCGCCGATCCTCCAACCCCACCCCCATCAATGATGCTCGCTCGGCGGCCCTCCCGGAAGCGGCCGAAACCGGGACCCGATAAGACTCGCCGGTAGAAATCGCCGATTTCCGGGATATGGTAAAGTATTTGCTACCGCATCGATTGGGCGTTCTCTTGGCTTGTCTTTACCCCGGGCGCATGGAATCCTTGCACTCCGCTTTCGGCGCTCCCTGAGATGCGAATGCGGGACGAGAAGACGATTCCGACCGCGCCCTTCGACTCGGAACAGCTCCTGCGCCTGTTCATCCGGGACGTCCGCGACTACGCCCTGATCCTCCTCGACCCCGGCGGCCACGTCGTGAGCTGGAATGCCGGCGCGCGAAACATCAAGGGCTATCGCGACGACGAGATCGTCGGGCGGCATTTCTCCTGCTTCTATCCGCCGGAGGACGTCGCCGCGGGCAAGCCTGCGCGGGAGCTCGAGATCGCCGCGCGCGAGGGCCGCTACGAGGATTTCGGCTACCGGCTCAGAAAGGACGGCTCGCGCTTCTGGGCGAATGTCGTGATCACCGCGATCAGGGGCGCGGAGGGCGAGCTGCGCGGCTTCGGGAAGCTCACCCGCGACATCACCGACCGGCTCGAAGCCGAGGAGAAGCTGAAGGACAGCGAAGTCAAGCTCCGGCGGCTGGTCGACATGGTGCTCGACACCATGGTCGACGGGCTCGTCACCATCGACCGGCGCGGCCTCATCCGCTCCTACAACAAGGCCGCTGCGCGCCTCTTCGGCTACGCCCCCGAGGAGGTCCTGGGTCGGAATGTCAGCATGCTCATGCCGGAGCCCTATCGCAGCGAGCATGACCGCTACATCGCGAATTATCTCGAGACGCGCATCCCCAAGATCATCGGGGTCGGCCGCGAGGTCTCGGGGCAGCGCAAGGACGGCTCGATCTTTCCGATGGAGATCGCCGTGGGCGAGATCAACGGCGGCGGCGAGCACGCCTTCGTCGCCACCATTCGCGACCTCTCGGAGCGGCGCGAGGCGGAAGCGGCGCGCGAGCAGCTGCGCCAGGCGCAGAAGATGGAGGCGCTGGGCCAGCTCACCGGCGGCATCGCCCATGACTTCAACAACCTCCTCGCCGTCATTCTGGGCAATCTCGATCTCCTGCAGGAGGAGGCCACGGAGAGCACGCTCCAGGAATATATCGCTCCCTGCATGAAGGCCGCGCTGCGCGGCTCGGAGCTGACGCAGCGCCTGCTCGCCTTCGGCCGCAAGCAGGCCTTGCTGCCGAAGACGATATCGCTCAACGACCTCGTCACGCACTTCTCCGGCCTGCTGCGCCGGACCTTGGGCGAGAGAATCGGCGTCGTCACCACCCTTGCCGCCGACCTCTGGACCGTCAAGATAGACCCCAGCCAATTCGAGCATGTGCTGCTCAACCTTGCGGTGAATGCGCGCGACGCCATGCCCGGCGGCGGCAAGCTGATCATCGAGACCAAGAATGTGTCTCTCGACAGCGATTATACCGCGCAGAATCCCGACGTGACGCCCGGCGACTACGCCATGGTCGCGGTGAGCGACACCGGAACGGGAATGACACCGGCGGTGGCCGCCCGCGCCTTCGAGCCCTTCTTCACCACCAAGGGGATCGGCAAGGGTAGCGGCCTCGGCCTCAGCATGGTCTATGGCTTCGTCAAGCAGAGCGCCGGGCACGTCAAGATCTACAGTGAGCCCGGCAAGGGCACCTCGATCAAGATCTATCTGCCGCGCGCTGAGGGGGAGCCGTTTGCGATCGCGGAGGCGCCGGCGGCTGCGCCGGCAAGGCCCTCGGGCAAGCATGTCGTGCTCGCCGTCGAGAACGACGCCGCCGTCCTCAACCTGACCGCGACGATGGTGAGGAGCCTCGGCTACACGGTGGTCACCGCCCGCTCCGGCGACGAGGCCATGCGGCTGATCGAGCAACGCGAAGACATCGACATCCTCCTCACCGACGTCATGCTGCCGGGCAGCCTCAACGGGCCGACGCTCGCGAAGCAGGCCGTCGCCTTGCGGCCCGGCCTCAAAATCCTCTTCACCTCCGGCTACGCCGAGCACGCCATCATGGAGAGCAACATGCTCGACGAGAGCGTCAATCTCATCGGCAAGCCGTTCCGCAAGCAGCAGCTCGCCGAGAGGCTGCGCGATCTCGAGCGCGGCTAGGAAGCCGCGCCGACTTTCCCCGAATTGCTACTGATGGTTGCCGAGACAAGTCTCGCGAAAACCCCGAGCGGCAACGCCCATCTGCGTTGCTGGCGGACAGGGCGGATTCTATAGTCGAGCCTGAGCGCCGAGGCGGCGGCGATGGTGCCCCCTACGCAGAGAGGTGAGAAATGACGAGATCAGCCCAGACGAAAAAGCCGGCGGATGCGGAAGCGCGGCGGCGCGTCAAGCCGGTCCTGGTCTATTCGGTCGATGGCTTGCCGCCCTTCGATGCGGCGTTCTACGAGGCCGCGCGCGCCGGCATGACGAAGATTTCCGAGCTCACCGTCCCGCCGCGCGAGGCGCGGGCCTTCAACGTGCCGGCGGGTCATTTCTTCCGCATTGTCAGCATCGAAGGGCCGCAGGTCGGCGATCTCAATCTCTGGAACGCATCCGATCTCTCGGAGCGGTTCTTCAGCGGCAAGACGCGGGCGTTCCACGCGACCCATGTCAGCACCGGCGATCGCCTGTGGAGCACCCTGCCGAGCCTGCGCCCGATGGCGACGATCACCCACGACACCCTCGACTGGTATGGGTGGGACGAGGATGGGGGCGGCGTGCACGACATCATCGGCACGCGCTGCGACCCCTACACCAATCTCCTGCTGAAGGGGGTCGAGTATCATCATTGCTGCCACTCGAACCTGACCCGCGCCCTCGCGGAGGCGCGGAAGATGTCCCCCGTGGAGGCCGAGCTCCACATCCACGACGTGATGAACGTCTTCATGTGCACCGGCTATACCCGCGACACGCATCAATACTTCATGAAGGCGAGCCCCGTGCGGCCCGGCGATTTCATCGAGTTCTTCGCCGAGATCGACCTTCTCGGCGCGCTCTCGGCCTGCCCGGGCGGCGATTGCGGCTCGAGCCATTCCGACGATCGCGCCAAATGCTACCCGCTCAAGGTGGAGATCTATCGGCCCAAGGCGGGCGCGCTCGGCACATGGCGCCCGCCCGCCGCGAGCGCCTATTCGCGCAGCCACGGCTTGGCGAAAGGCGGCGGCTGACCCCACGCGCGGAGGACGTCCAGCCGCGGCCCCGCCCACCCGCTTCAGCTCGTCGCCGACTGGGGCGCCACACCGACGTATTTGTATTGATGCAGCACGTCGTCGTCGGCGTATTTCGGATCCTTCTTGATCTGGAAGACGCTGATCACCTTGTTCAGCATGTCGCCGTTCTTGTCGAAGGCGATCTCGCCCTGCAGCGTGTTGAGGTGGGTGTTCTGGATGGCGTCCCGGATATTCGCGCGGTTCATCGGCTTGCCGCTCGCCGCGACGCGCTTGATCGCGTCGATGATGACCTCGGTCGCATCATAGGCGGTGATGGCGTAGTCGTCCGGCTGGGTGTTGTAGCGCTTCACGAAGCGCGCGACCCAGCCCTTCACCTGGGGCTCGTCGAGCACGTGGGGCGAAGCGATCGTCGCATACCACCCCTCCGCCGCCGGGAAGCCGGCACCCTTGAGCAGATCGGGGCCGACCATCCCGTCGCCGCCGCCCTTGATCACCTTCGGGATGACGTCATAGGACTGCTTCATGAGCTTCACGCCGGCCTGCGCAACCCCGCCGTAATAGAGCGCGTCGGGATGGAGCGCCTTGATCTTGGTGAGGATGGTCGTGTAGTCGGCCTCCTTCGGGTTGAGCTCGTCATGGCCCAGCACCTTGATGCCGATCTTCTTCGCCTGCGCCTCGAAGGAGTTCGCGAGTCCGACGCCATAGGCCCCGGAATCGTCGAGGATGTAGACCGACTTCACGTGGAGCACGTCTTTGTAGTAGTTGGCCATGTTCGGGCCCTGATAGGCGTCGGTCGTCACCGTGCGGAAATAGACGGCCTTGCCGTTCGGCCGATACTGGCCGGCGAATTTCGGGTCGGTGATGTCGGGGTTGGTCGAGGACGGCGTGATGGTGGCGAGATCGGCCTCGCTCAGCACCGGCGAGAGCGCCTTGCCGGAGCCGCTCATCATCGGCCCGACATTCGCCACGACGGAAGGATTCGCGATCAGCTGCTTGACGTCGGTCACGGCCTGGGCGGGATCGTACTGCCCCGCGGTTGCCGTGCCGGTATCGAAGGTGATCGCCTGCAGCTTGTAGCCGGCGACGCCGCCCTTCTCATTGGCCTCGGCGATGGCCATCTTGGCGCCGTACTCGATGCGGGTCGCCGCCTCGGCATCGGCACCGGTGAGCGGCAGAACGATGCCGATGGCGACGGTCTTCTCCGCCGCGCGAGCCGGCGCGGTGCCGGCGGCCGCCGCGATCGCGAGGAGTCCGACCCCCAGTGCCGCGCCGAGGGCCCTTGGTTGAGGAAGAAGCTTGCTCATCCGCACCTCCCTATATCTCGTCGATGGACAGCCTCCCTTCCTTGCCCGACGAGGAATGCCCGCGCTCGGTGCCGGGTTCGCTTCGGCCTGAGCCGGCGCCGCATTCGGTCACAATGTCAAATCGAGAGCAGCCGCTTGTCGGCCTTGGAATTGATGCAAATCACTCGGCCGGCGGCGGCGCCATGGGGGCGCAGGCCTTGCTTAGCAAGACATAGAGTTCTGCCTCCCCACCCGCAAGGCCTGCGAAGATTAAAACTGTGTGGCATTTCGGAGGCGGTGCGGGGCGGGTTCGCTGCGTGAGGATTATCGGCCCCATCGAGACTCGCTGCGAATCTCCGGCCGGGCGAACAGCCAGGCGGCGATCAGCCCGAGAATGAGAACCGGGAGGAAGCCGGCAAAGACCCAGAACCCGGCGGCCCGCGCGGCGCCCGCGGTGACGCCGTCGACCAGGCCGGAGGCATTGGCCGCGATTCCCGTCGCGGCGGCGCCGATGCTGTAGCCGATCCGCTGCACGGTTCCGGGTGCCGCCGAAGATAATGTCGCCTCGTCGTCGCCCGAGCGTCGCACGATGAGATAGACGAGCGAGGGCCAGCACACGCCGAATCCCAGCCCCTGCAGCAAGGCGCAGAGGACGATTGCGGCCAGAGAGCCCGAGGGCACGGCGAGCGCGAAGCCGGCCATCCCGAGCACGGCCAGCGCCGAGCCCGCGCGGATCAACGGGCCTGCGGCCGAAGGCCTCACCCCCGAGACAGCCATGGTGCCGGCGGTCCAGGCGAACGCCTCTCCCGCGAGGATGTATCCGGAGATCAGCGGGTCCGTTCCGAACATGACCCTGAGGATCAGGGGGCCGTAGGCCCAGAAGCCGGTCGCCGAGGTGGCGAGCGCGAACACCGCGAACAGGCCGAGGCCGACCGGGTGACGTAAATTCAGCGTTTCTCTCGGCAGCATGGGGCAGTCGGAGCCCCGGTCGAGCCACGCGGCGAGCCACAATAGCCCGAGCCCGGCAAGGCCTTCCGCGACGGAGACGCCGAGCCGGCGCGACAGGCCCGCCTCGGCCACCGCGAGGGTTGCGGCGCCGAGCAGAAGCAGGGGCAGGGCCGACCATTTTCCGGGAGCGGCCGCGCTCGCTTGCGGCCTGGGCAGCAGGACAACGGCCAGGGCGACGAGCAGGATCGCCTGCAGGGCGAAGGACCAGAACGTCAAACGCCAATCGATATGCGCAAAGAGCCCGCCGATCAGAGGGCCGAGGAGCGAGCCGGCGCTCCAGATCACCGCGACGATGCCAAAGAGGCGCCCCCAGAGATGCTCGGCGAATGATTGCTGGATCGCCACATAGCTCAAGGCGACGAGCATCCCGCCGCCAATGCCTTGGATGAGCCGGCCGCCCAGGAGGACCGCCATGCTCGGCGCGGCGGCGGCAAGCACGCAGCCCGCTCCGTAGACCAGTGCGGCGCCCATGAGCACGCGCCGGAAGCCGGCGCGCTGGCAGAGCATCGCCGCCGCCGAGCCGGTGACGACGGCGCCGATCTGGTAGAGCGAGATCGTCCACGGAACATAGGCGATGCCGCCGATATCGCGGATCACGGCGGGAACGACGGTGGCGGTCGCCAGCGAGTCCGCCGCGTGGAGCCACACGCCGAGGCAGACCACGGCAAAGCGACCCAAGCCACCGGATGCCAAGAGCTCACGCCAGGCGCCTTGTCGCCTCATCATCAGGTCCCCTCTTGCCGAGCACAGCGATTTCCTACAACCTCAACCTAAGTTGAGGTAAAGAGGAATCTGCCATGGTGCGCGAGCTCACGGTCGGCGAGGCCGCCGCACGCAGCGGCGTCTCGATCTCGGCACTTCACTTCTATGAGCGGAAGGGACTCATCCGCAGCCACCGCACGCGCGGCAACCAGCGGCGCTATGCTCGCGACGTGCTACGTCGGCTGGCCTTGATCCAGGTCGCCCAGGAGCTCGGCATCTCCCTGGCCGAAGTGGGGGCGCAGCTCGCCGCCCTCTCCGATCGCCGCACGCCGTCGCGGGCGGATTGGGAGCGCATCTCGCGGCGGTGGGCCGCCGAGCTCGACCGGCGCCTCGCCCTGCTGCAAAACCTGAGGATGAGGCTGGCGGGCTGCATCGGCTGCGGCTGTCTCTCGATCGACCGCTGCGCGATCTTCAACCCCGAGGACCGTCTCGCCGCCGAGGGCGCCGGACCTATTCTGCTGCGCTCGCCTAAGGAGGAATGAGTTTAGGTCGATACACCTTGTTCGTCGCTCCCGAAAAAGCGCTACGGCATGCACACAAGTCTGGATGGGCGCCGCTTTCAAAGGAATAGCCGTCATTCCGGCCGGAGCCCACGGGTCCGGCCGAAGGCCGGCCCGAGGACAGGCTCCGCGGAGAGCCGGAATCCAGGTTTTCCGCGG
>DATGLG010000007.1:0-7850 GCA_035294245.1 Alphaproteobacteria bacterium
ATCTCAGTCTGCACTCTCCCCCTCGTCATTCCCGCGAAAGCGGGAATCCAGTATTTCCACGGAAAACCTGGATTCCGGCTCTCCGCGGAGCCTGTCCTCGGGCCGGCCTTCGGCCGGACCCGTGGGCTCCGGCCGGAATGACGGCTATTCCTTTGAAAGCGGCGCCCATCCAGACTTGTGTGCATGCCGTAGCGCGAAAGCGGGGGCCCAGGAACTCCTGGATTCCCGCCCCCGCCTGCGCGAGGGCAAGCTTTGCGCGGGAATGACGATTTGTCGTGGCGACTGAATCCAACGAAATCGGCCCAGGCGCCGCCCGCAACGCCGCGGCTTGACTCGCCCCCGGGCCCTGGCGATATTGTTCGTACACGAACAATCGTCGCCCAGGGAGGCGCCGGAATGGGCAGCTATCTGCGCCCGACCACCATCGACGATGCGCTCGCAGCACTCGCGGCCAAGCGTCACACCATCCTCGCCGGCGGCACGGATTTCTATCCCGCGCGCGTCGGCCGCCCGCTGCGCGACGACGTGCTCGATATCACCGGCCTCGCGGCGCTGCGGACGATCAAGGACGAGGGCGAGGCCTGGCGCATCGGCTGCCTCGCCACCTGGACCGATCTCGTGCGCAAGCCGCTGCCCCCGTGCTTCGACGGGCTGAAGCAGGCGGCGCGCGCCATCGGCGGCGTGCAGATTCAGAATGCGGGCACGCTTTGCGGCAATGTCTGCAACGCCTCGCCGGCCGCCGACGGCATTCCCAATCTCCTGGCCCTCGACGCCGAGGTCGAGCTCGCCTCCCTGCGCGGCGAGCGTCGCGTGCCGCTCGCGGCCTTCGTGACCGGCAATCGCATGACGGCGCGGCAGGGGGACGAGCTGGTGACGGCCCTCCTCGTGCCGAAGCCGCGGCGTCCCGCGCGCAGCCGCTTTCTCAAATTGGGTGCGCGCAAATATCTGGTCATCTCGATCGTGATGGCGGCGGGTGTCATCGAGGCGGCCGAGGATGGCCGCGTCGCCGCGGCGCGCATCGCGATCGGCGCCTGCTCCGCGGTGGCGCAGCGCCTGCCGGCGCTGGAAGCAGTGCTGCGCGGCCGCGCTCTCGACGCGAAGCTGGGAAATGCGGTCTCGCCCGCTCATCTCGCGCCGCTCAGCCCCATCGACGACGTGCGCGGCGCGGCCGCCTATCGCCGCGACGCCGCGCTCACCATGCTGCGCCGCCTGCTCGGCGAGCTCGGAGCCGGCGCATGAGCGCGCGGCCGCCCAAGCTCGAGTTCGAGGTCAACGGGCGCGCCGTCGCCGTCGGCGCCGCGCCCCTACGGCGCCTCGCCGAGGTGCTGCGCGAGGATCTCGGCTTGACCGGGACCAAGGTCGGCTGCAATGCGGGCGATTGCGGCGCCTGCACGGTGCTGCTTGACGGCGAGCAGGTCTGCGCCTGCCTCGTTGCGGTGGGGCAGGTGGCGGGGCGGCGGGTGACCACCGTCGAGGGCCTCGCGGGCGCGGACGGACTCAACCGCCTCCAGCGCGCCTTCCACAGACGCGGTGCCGCCCAATGCGGCATCTGCTCGCCGGGGATGCTGATGGCGGCAAGCGATCTCCTCGCGCGCAATCCCCATCCCGACGAGACGGCGGTCCTCGACGCCCTCGGCGGCGTGCTCTGCCGCTGCACCGGCTATCGCAAGATCGTCGAGGCGGTGCTCGACGCCGCCAATGGCGCGGCCGACACGGCGCCGCCACCGCCGGCGGTGGGGCGGGCGGTCGGCGCGCGCATGCTCAAGACCGACGGCATTGGCAAATTGACGGGCTCCGAGCGCTATGGCGACGACGTGGCGCCCAAGGATTCGCTGTGGCTGCGCGCCGTGCGCTCGCCCCATGCCCGCGCGCGCTTCACCCTCGGCTCCTTCGCGGCGCTCCATGCCCGCTATCCCGGCCTCGTGCGCGTGCTCACCGCCGCCGACGTGCCCGGCAGCAACCGCTTCGGCATCTACCCCGACATCAAGGACCAGCCCGTCCTCGCCGAGGGCTTCGTGCGCTTCCGCGGCGAGGCCGTGCTCGCCCTGGTCGGCGACGGCGACACCATCGCCGCCATCGGCGACGACGAGATTCCGATCCAATGGGAGCCGCAGGACCCGGTGACCGGCGTCGCCGCGGCGCTCGCATCGGAAGCGCCGGCGCTGCATCCCGACAAGCCCGACAACGTGCTCATCCATGGCCGGCTCTGCACCGGCGATCTCGAGACCGGCTTCGCCAAGGCGGCGGCGGTGGCGGAGGGGGATTTCCAGACCTCCTTCGTCGAGCATGCCTATATCGAGCCGGAAGCCGGCTATGCCCGGCGCGTGCGCGGGGCCGATGGCGAGGACCGCATCGAGATCGTCGCCTGCACCCAGACGCCTTACATGGACCGCGACGAGCTCGCCCTCGTGCTCGGCCTCAAGCGCGAGCAGGTGCGCATCGTGCCGACGGCGGTCGGCGGCGGCTTCGGCGGCAAGCTCGACATCTCGCTGCAGCCGCTCATTGCCACCGCGGCCTGGATCCTCGGCCGGCCCGTGCGCTGCGTCTATACGCGGCCCGAATCCATGGCGTCGACGACCAAGCGCCATCCCGCCACCATCCGCGCGCGCTCCGCCTGCGATGCCGAGGGCAAGCTGACGGCCTTCGATTTCCACGCCGATTTCAACACCGGCGCCTATGCCTCCTGGGGGCCGACGGTCGCCAACCGCGTGCCGGTGCACGCGACCGGCCCCTATGCGGTGCCGGCGATCAAGGCGACGACGCGCGCCATCTATACGAACGAGACGCCCGCCGGCGCCTTCCGCGGCTTCGGCGTGCCCCAGGCGGCGATCGCCCATGAGGCGCTGATGGACGAGCTCGCAGCGAAGCTCGGCATCGATCCCTTGGAGTTCCGCCGCCGCAACGCCCTGCGGCACGGCTCGGTCATCGGCACCGGGCAGCGCCTCGCGGCGAGCGTCGGGCTCGTGCCCTGCCTCGATGCGCTGGAGCCGCGCTGGCGGGCGGCGCGCGCGGCGGCGGCGCAATTCAACGCGGCGGGAGGGATCAAGCGCCGCGGCGTCGGCATCGCCTGCATGTGGTACGGCATCGGCAATACCTCGCTCTCCAACCCCTCCACCATGAAGGTCGGCATCAGCCGCGACGGGTGCCTCACGCTCTATAACGGCGCCGTCGATATCGGCCAGGGCTCGAACACCATCATGGTGCAAATCTGCGCCGACGCCCTCGGGATCGCCGCGGACAGGTTCGACCTCGTCATGGGCGATACCGATCTCACCGCCGATGCGGGCAAGACCTCGGCCTCGCGCCAGACCTTCGTCTCGGGCAAGGCGGCGCAGCTCGCCGGCGAGGATTTGCGCCATCAAATCCTGCGCCTCGCCAATGCCGGACCCGAGGCGACGATCGCCCTCGAGGGCAAGATGCTCACCGTCGCCGAGGGCGAGGCGCTGCGCTCGATCGATCTCGCCACGCTTCCCGTGAAGGAGCGCGACGACGTGCTCGTCGGCCTCGGGCATTTCGATCCACCGACGACCCCGCTCGACGCGGACGGCCAGGGGATTCCCTACGCCACCTACGGCTTCGCCGCGCAATTTGCGGAGGTCGAGGTCGATCTCGAGCTCGGCACCGTCGAGGTCCGGCGCATCGTCGCCGCCCATGATGTCGGCCGCAGCATCAACCCGACCCAGGTGGAGGGGCAGATCCATGGCGGCATCGCCCAGGGCCTCGGCTTGGCGCTGATGGAGGAGTTCATCCCCGGCCGCAATGAGAACCTGCACGACTACCTGATCCCCACCATCGGCGACGTGCCGCCGATCGAGACGATCCTCATCGAGGACGCCGAGCCCCTCGGTCCCTACGGCGCCAAGGGCATCGGCGAGCCGGCGCTCATTCCAACCGCACCCGCCATTCTCGGCGCCATCCACCACGCGACGGGCGTGCGCATCCGCCGCGTGCCGGCGACCCCCGATCGCGTGCGGGCCGCCTTGCTCGCGGCGCAGGCGACGGCGGCTCCACGGCCCGGCTCGGGAGGCAAGGATCATGGCTGATCCGGCGACGAAGGGGGATCAGGGCATCGTCACCTGCGATGCCTGCCCGGTGCTGTGCCGCATCCG
Source organism: Alphaproteobacteria bacterium (assembly GCA_035294245.1). Taxonomy (GTDB): domain Bacteria; phylum Pseudomonadota; class Alphaproteobacteria; order JACZXZ01; family JACZXZ01; genus DATGLG01. The sequence continues at coordinate 4,110 of DATGLG010000007.1, forward strand.
CCCCGGGCGGACGGGAGCCTGCGACCGCTACGGCAATGTCGAGGGCGTGCTCACCCGCATGGATCCGATGGTGCTGGCCCAGAAGGTGATCGACCAGAACGGCCAGGTGGTACCCTTCCTCGCCAATCCGGAATGGCGCGGCGGCGTGCTGTCGGGGCCGCCGACCTTGGCCAATGCGCGCTTCCTCACGGGGATCGGCTCCGGCACCACCTATCCCGACTACAAGCCCGCACCCTTCATCGTGGCGAGCGAGCATGAGGGCGTCGACATGGTCACCGTCGTGACCGAGGGCATCTTCAGCTATTGCGGCGTCAAGCTGAAGATCGACACCGACCGCTATGTCGGCCCCGAGCAGGCCGCGGTGCGCTGCGAGGGCGAGCAGGTCGGCCATGTCACGACGGCGGAATATGGCTCCCAGATGCTGGCGGTCGGCGGCGTGCGGCACCTCACCGGCGGCAGCAAGAAGGAAGGCAGCGTCACTTGCCAGACCATGCTTCGCCTCTGCAACAAGGAGGCCGTCGAGCTCAGCGTCGACGGCGGTGCCAAGCTCGTCGTCCAGGCGGGCAAGGCGCCCGTCATCAACGACGCGCAGGAGGAGCGCATGCGCGTCGGCTGCGGCTCCGCGACGATCGGCATCTTCGCCAAGCAGTGGCACGGCAATGTGGACGAGGTCATCGTCGTCGACGACCACATCACCGGCGTGCTGACCGAGCACCAGGCCGGCCGCTTCCTCGACCTGCCGCCGGCAGGCATCCGCGTGCGCGGCCGCCGCTCGACGCCGGGGCGCTATTTCCAGGTCGCCAATCCCGGCAGCGGCTGGGGCGGCACCGATATCAAGGAGCCCCTCTCGATCATCGAGGCGATCGATCCCAAGACGGCGTGGCCGGGCATGCGCCTCCTCATGGTCAGCACGACGGGCGAGGACGCCGCCTATTTCGTGCTCGACGAGGCCCTCAAGCCGCAGCCGGCGGCGATGCCGGCGCCGCTCCGCAAGGTCGTCGAGCGCATCGGCGAGAATTGCGAGCCCGCGCTGGTCTCCGTCCTCTTCATGGCGGGCGCCGGCGGCTCCTTGCGCGCCGGGGTCACCGAGAACCCGGTCAAGCTGACGCGCTCGGTCAAGGACGCCCTCACGCGCGTCACCTCGGGCGGCGCCCCCGTCTATGTCTGGCCGGGCGGGGGGATCACCTATATGGTCGACGTCACCCGCATGCCCGATAACGCCTTCGGCCATGTGCCGACGCCGGCGATCGTGGCGCCCATCGAGTTCACCCTGCGCCTCGACGATTATCGCGATCTCGGCGGCCACATGGCGAGCGTGCGCCGGCTCGACGAGATCGGCGGCGTCGATCGCCTGCGCGTGATGGGCTGGCACGACAGCAATCCCTGGCCCTTCGATCCGCAGCCCTCGGCGCGGCGCCGGGCCGGATGATGGCGACGCCGGCCGCTCGCGAGATTTATCCCATGGCAGGCAGCGCCGTGGCGGCGCTGCTGCCGGACGGCAGGCGTCTCCATCTCCAGCACGGCCCCATCGACCTCGTCATCGAGGCCTTCGGCGCAGCGGACGAGGTGCGCCGCGCCTATCGCCAGGCCGCCGCGCGCTTCGACGGGCTGCTCGATGAACTGGTGGCGGAGCTTTCCCTGCTCCGTCACCCCCTCGGCGCGCGCGACCCGCAGGCGCGGGGGGCTGTCGCCCGGCGCATGGTTGCCGCCTGCCGGCCCTATTGCGACGATTTCATCACGCCCATGGCGGCGGTGGCGGGGGCCGTGGCCGACGAGGTGCTCGCAGCGCTTGCGGCGGGGCGGGACCTCGCCCGCGGCTATGTCAATGACGGCGGCGACATCGCGCTTCATCTACGGCCCGGCGAGCGCTTCCGCGCGGGCATCATCGCCGATGTCGCGATGCCGGAGATCTTCGCCACGCTCGTCATCGACGCCGCCGCGCCGGTGCGCGGCATCGCGACGAGCGGCCGCGCCACCAAGGGACAGGGCGGGCGCAGCTTCTCCCGCGGCATCGCCGATTCCGTGACGGTGCTGGCGAAGGACGGCGCCGCCGCCGACGCCGCGGCGACGATGGTCGCGAACGCCGTCGATATCGACCATCCCGCCATCCGCCGCGAGCCCGCGCGCGCGCTCGATCCCGACAGCGATCTCGGCGATATCCTCGTCACCGTCGCGGTCGGGGAGCTGGGCGCTGCGGAGATCGCCCTTGCGCTCGCGCGCGGCGAGGCGCTGGCGCGCCGCCTGCGGGAGGCTGGACATATCCACGGCGCCGTCCTTACGCTCAAGGGCGCCTGCCGGGTCGTCGGCGGCGACGCGCTGCGCCTTGCGCCACCCCATGCCGCCTGAAGGGAGCTGCCGTGTCGGATATGATCCAAGTGCGCAAATACGTGACCCAGGTGGAGGACGTGTTCCACGAGGGCGGGCCCGCGCGCGGCGAGCCGGCGCGGCGCGGCGCCCTCTGCGTCGTGCTGCGCAATCCCTATGCCGGGCGCTATGTCGAGGACATCCTGCCCTTCATGGAGGCGCTCAAGCCGGTCGGCCTCGAGATGGCGCGCAAGCTGATCGCGGTCTTGGGCGGCGACCGCACGCGCATCGAGGCCTATGGCAAGGGCGCCATCGTCGGCAGCCGCGGCGAGAGCGAGCACGGCCATCTCTGGCACGCGCCGGGCGGCTATGCCATGCGCGAGGTGCTGGGTGGGGCCAAGGCCATGGTGCCGTCGACCAACAAGCTCGGCGACGCCGGCGCGCAGCTCGCCATCCCGCTCTGCCACATCAACGCCTCCTACGTGCGCAGCCATTTCGACACCATCGAGATCGGCGTCGCCGATGCGCCGCGGCCCGACGAGATCGTCTATATCCTGGCCATGGCCACCGGGCCGCGCGTGCATGCGCGCTCGGGCGGGCTCAAGGCGAGCGAGATCAAAGGGGAGGACGGGTTGCGATGAGCGAGGCGCGGATCAGGAAGCTGGTGACGCTCGTCGAGGAGACGCAGCGCGAGATGGGCGAGGCGGTCACGCCGCCGACGCGCAAGGCCGCGGCGATCGCCGTCATCGAAAATCCCTTCGCGGGGCGCTTCGTCAAGGACCTCGAGCCCTTGATGGCGATCGGCGAGGAGCTGGGCGGCCTGCTCGGCAAGCGCGCCGTGGCCGCCCTCGGCATCCGCCCGGGCCAAGCCGAGAGCTACGGCAAGGCGGCGATCGTCGGCGAGGGCGGGGAACTCGAGCACGCCGCGGCCATTCTCCATCCGCGCCTCGGCAAGCCGCTGCGCGAGGCGGTAGAGAAGGGGGCGGCCCTCGTGCCCTCGGCCAAGAAGATGGGCGGTGTCGGTGCCGCGATCGACGTTCCTCTCGGCCACAAGGACGCCGCCTTCGTGCGCAGCCATTTCGACGCGATGGAGGTTCGCCTGGCCGATGCGCCGCGCGCCGGGGAGATCCTCGTCGCCGTGGTGGTGACCGATAGCGGCCGGCCGCTGCCGCGCGTGGGCGGCCTCACCAAGGACCAGATCAAGGGCGAGGACGGGCTGCGGTGACGATGCGGTGTCGGGATGGATGTCGGATTGCGCGGCACTCCGGAATGACCACACCAACGTCGTTCCCGCGCAAGCGCTACGGCATGCACACAAGTCTGGATGGGCGCCGCTTTCAAAGGAATAGCCGTCATTCCGGCCGGAGCCCACGGGTCCGGCCGAAGGCCGGCCCGAGGACAGGCTCCGCGGAGAGCCGGAATCCAGGTTTTCCGCGG
>DATGLG010000008.1:0-53062 GCA_035294245.1 Alphaproteobacteria bacterium
GGCATGCACACATCTCAGTCTGCACTCTCCCCCTCGTCATTCCCGCGAAAGCGGGAATCCAGTATTTCCGCGGAAAACCTGGATTCCGGCTCTCCGCTGCGCTCCGGCCGGAATGACGGCTATTCCTTTGGAAGCGGCGCCCATCCAGACTTGTGCGCATGCCCTAGCGCTTCCGCGGGGACGACGAGACTTTTGGCACCATGGCAAGGAATAAAATAGCCTCCATCCTGGCGAAGAGGGCCGGGGAGAGGCGGGGACGGAGAGAATTGGCGTGAAGCGCGGCGACGACAACATCGCGCTACTTCCATTTCGCCTGGAAGAAGCGCGGCACCTCGTCGGTCGAAGGGGTGAAGTCGAGGTCCTTGGCATAGGCGTAGGTGAGCGGCCAGGAGGAGATCGGCGCCCAATAGGCCTCGGCCGAGATGCGGTCGAGGGCCTTCTTGTAGTTCGCCTTGCGCACCGCCGGATCGATCGAGGTGTCGGCGATGCGCAGCCAGTCGCGCACTTGCGGATCGCGCGCGAGATCGTCGGCGCTGAAGGTGAAGAAGTTCGAGACCGAGGCCGAGGCGTCGTTGACCGAGAAGGAGCCCCAGGTCGTGTACTGGATCGGCATCTTGTGGGCGCGATAGAGATCGCGGATCGCCGCGTATTGCATGTAGCGCAGGCTGGCCTTCACGCCGATGGCGCGGAAATAGCCGATGATCGCCTCGGCGAGCGGCCGGTCGCGATAGGCGGAGAGCTCGGTCTCGAAGCCGTTGGGATAGCCCGCCGCGGCGAGGAGCGCCTTCGCCTTCTGCGGGTCGTAGGGGTAGTGGGTGACGCCCTCCGTGGTGCAGCCGAACTGCTCGGGGAAGCAGGCCGTGTCGATGATGCGCGCGCCGGGGCCGACGATGGCCTTGACGATGGCCGCGCGGTCGATCGCCATGTTGAGGGCCTGGCGCACGCGCGCGTCCCGCAGCGCGGGGGTCGGCGTCTGCGGCGTCGAATCGAAATCGAGGTAGCCGATGCGCATGGTCTCGCCGCTCACGACCTTGAGGCTCGGCACCATCGCGAGCTGCTTCGCCTGGTCGGGGGGCACGCGCCAGATCCAGTCGATCCCGCCGCTCATGAGCTCGGCGATCTGGGTGTTGAGGTCGGGGATGAGGCGGAGCTCGAGCTTGTCGATGCTCGGCTGGCCCAGGGGACTGTCTTTGAAGTAGCCCTTGAAGCGCTCCATCCTCACGTATTTCCCCGGCACGTAGTCGACGACCCGGTAGGGGCCGGAGCCCACGGGATGCTCGCTCATGCCCTTGGGCCCCACCTTGGCGTAATAGGCGTGGGGATAGATCACGACGGGCCCGGCGAGATATTCGAGGGCGGCGGGGAACGGCGCCTTCAAATGGATGCGCACGGAATTGTCGGAGAGCTTCTCGGCCCCCGCGATCCAGTTCACGTTCTGCTGGGTGATGACGCCGTTCTCGGGCTTCGAGACGAAGTTGAGGGTATAGACGACGTCGTCGGGGCCGAAGCTCTCGCCGTCATGGAACTTGACGCCGGGGCGCAAGGTGAAATCGAGGGTCTTGTCGTCGACCCATTTCCACGACGTCGCCAGCTCGCCCTTGTACTGGCCGGTCTTGGGATCGCGATAGACGAGATTGCTCCAGACGTGATGAGCGATGACGACGCCCTCGCGCACGTCGTTGAAATAGGCGTCGATGCTCTCCGGCACCACGTTGGAGGCGAAGACGACGGAGTTGTCGCGCTTGCCGGCCTGGGCGGAGGCCGCGGCGAGCAGCGCGGCGAGTGCTGCCGCGGCGAAGGCGAGGTGCAGCTTGCGGAGCATGGCGGTCCTCCCGGTTCGCGGGCGCTCTCTCGGGGGGCGCCCTTGGCGAGGCTTGAAAGGCTAATGACAGGGACCGGGGTGGTCAATCGCTTCCACTCGCGGGGAGGCCGAGGAAAGTGGCCGGCGCTCGCGCGCAGGCGATCGCCTCGGGCAAGGTCGCCGCGATCTGCGCCTGGGGCGGGCGCAGACTGTGGGTGAGCGGCATGCGCTCGATCGGCGCCTGGGCGCCGGCGACGAAGACGGCCGCGCCATGGCGGAGATATTCCGCTTGAAGTCTTCTTTTGTATGGTATATCAGCCAACAATCATCGCTGATCTATTATATTTGATGCTTTAGATATGATCTCCGCGGCGCAACTTCGGGCGGCGCGCGCGCTCCTCGGCATCGACCAGCGCAAGCTCGCCGATCTCTCGGGGCTTTCTGTCCCGACGATCCAGCGCATGGAGGCGAGCGAGGGCGTCATCCGGGGCAATGTGGATTCGCTGATGAAGCTGGTCGGCGCCCTTGATGGGGCCGGCATCGAGCTCATCGGCGAGGGAGCCTCGAGCCAAGGCGGCGGCCGCGGCGTGCGGCTCAAGGCGAACGCCGCGACGGGCGAGATGAAGCCGTCGCTCTCTGCAACGGGCCGGTCGGCGACAAGGCGGCGAAGGTAGGGGCGGTGCCCGTCATTATTCTGCTTTGGTGCGTAGCCGCCTTTCTTGCCGCCTCCGTTCTCGGTGTCGCAACCGCCAGAGCGCGGACCGGCACCGGCATCGTCTACGGCGCGTCCCTGGTGGCCTCGGCGGCCGCATTCGCCGCCGCGACCGTTGCCCTGGTCACGGGCGGTCGTGCGACACCGGCGATCGTCCTGCCGCTCGGGTTGCCCTGGATCGGCGCGCATTTCCGGGCGGACGCGCTGGCCGAGTTCTTTCTCCTGGTCGTCAACCTCGGCGGCGGCGCTGCGAGCCTCTATGCGCTCGGCTATGGCCGGCACGAATCGGCGCCGCAGCGCGTTCTGCCGTTCTATCCCGCATTCCTCGCCGGCATGAATCTCGTCGTCCTCGCCGATGACGCCTTCACGTTCCTGCTGTGCTGGGAGTTCATGTCGCTGACCTCCTGGGCCCTCGTCATGGCGCATCATCGCGAGGCCGACAACGCCCGCGCCGGCTACGTCTACCTCGTCATGGCGAGCTTCGGGACGCTCGCGCTGCTGCTTGCCTTCGGCCTCCTCGCCGGGCCGGACGGCGCCTATGGGTTCGCCGCGATCCGCGCCGGCCACCACACTCCCGCGATCGCGGCGCTCGTCCTCGCCTTGGCGCTGCTGGGCGCCGGATCGAAGGCCGGCCTGGTGCCGCTGCACGTCTGGCTGCCGCTCGCCCATCCGGCGGCTCCGAGCCATGTCTCGGCGCTGATGAGCGGCGTCATGACGAAGGTCGCGGTCTACGGCTTCATCCGCATCGTGCTCGATCTCTTGGGAGCGCCGAGCTGGTGGGCGAGCATGACGGTGCTGGCGCTCGCCGGCGTCACCACGGTGATGGGCGTGCTCTACGCCCTGATGCAGCACGACCTGAAGCGCCTGCTCGCCTATCACACGGTCGAGAACATCGGCATCGTCTTCATCGGCGTCGGGTTGGCGCTCGGCTTCAAGGCCAACGCCATGCCGGCCGCCGCGGCGCTGGCGCTCACCGCGGCGCTGCTCCACGTCTTCAACCATTCGCTGTTCAAGAGCCTGCTGTTCTTCGGCGCCGGATCGGTGCTCAACGCCACCGGCGAGCGCGACATGGAGCATCTGGGCGGCCTCATCCACCGCATGCCCTATGCCGCCTTCGCGTTCCTGGTCGGCTGCGCCGCGATCTCGGCGCTACCGCCCTTGAACGGCTTCGTCTCGGAGTGGCTCACCTTCCAGGCGATCCTGCTGAGCCCGGCGGTGCCGCAATGGGGCCTGAGGATCCTGGTGCCGGGCGTCGGCGCGCTGCTCGCCCTGTCCGCGGCGCTCGCCGCGGCGTGCTTCGTCAAGGCTTACGGCGTCACCTTCCTCGGGCGGCCGCGCTCGCCGGCCGCCGGGAGAGCGCGGGAGACCGACCGCTTCTCGCTGACGGCGATGTTCGCGCTCGCTGCGCTCTGTCTTCTTGCGGGCATCCTTCCGGGATTCGTGATCGACGCGCTGGCGCCGGTGAGCCAGGCGCTGATCGGCAGCCGCATGCCGGCGCAGGCGAGCGATCCTTGGCTCACCGTCGTGCCGGTCGCCGCGAGCCGCAGCTCCTACGACGGCCTTCTGGTCTTCGTCTTCATCGGTCTCGCCGCACTCATCGCGGCCTGGGCGATCCATCGCTTCGCCTCGCGCGCGCTCCGGCGCTCGGCAGCATGGGATTGCGGGACGCCCGATCCCAGTCCGCTGACGCAATACACCGCCGCGAGCTTCGCCCAGCCGATCCGCCGGGTCTATGGCACCCTCGTTTTCCGCGCGCGCGAGCGCGTCGAGATGCCGCCGCCGGGCGACGCGCGGCCCGCGGTGCTGCGCGTGTCGCTGCACGATATGGTGTGGGACTGGCTCTACGCGCCGATCGAAGGCTCGGTCGCGACTGCCGCCGGCCTGCTCAACCAGTTCCAGTTCCTCACCATCCGCAAATATCTGAGCCTCGTCTTCGCGCTGCTCGTCATTCTGCTGCTGGTGCTGGCGATATGGCTCTGATTCACGACCTCGCCGTGCAGTTCGCGCAGATGCTAACGGTGCTGCTGCTGGCGCCCGGCCTCGTCGGCCTGGTGCGCAAGGCCAAGGCGCGCCTCTTGCGTCGCCGCGGCGCCTCGATCATCCAGCCCTATCGCGACCTGTTGCGACTGATCCGCAAAGAGGTGGTGCTGGCGGAGAACGCGAGCTGGCTGTTCCGCGTCGCGCCTTATCTGATCTTCGCGGCGACCTGGGTGGCGGCGGCGCTGGTGCCGACCTTCGCCACCGGTCTTCTGTTTAGCTGGTCGGCCGATCTTATCGCCATCATCGCGCTGCTCGCCAGCGCGCGGTTCTTCCTGGCGCTTGCCGGCATGGATGTCGGCACCAGCTTCGGCGGCATCGGCTCGAGCCGCGAGATGATGATCGCCTCGCTCGCCGAGCCCGCAATGCTGATGATCGTGTTCACGCTGGCGCTGATTGCCGGCTCGACCCAGCTCTCGACCATCGCCGGCGTGATGAATTCGCCCATGGTCGGCGTGCGCGTCTCGCTCGGCCTCGCGCTCTTCGCGCTGATCATCGTCGCCATCGCGGAGAATGCGCGGATCCCGGTCGACAATCCGGCGACCCACCTCGAGCTCACCATGGTGCACGAGGCGATGGTGCTGGAATATTCGGGCCGGCACCTTGCGCTGATCGAGCTCGCCTCGGCGCTGAAGCTGCTGCTCTACGTCTCGCTGATCGCCTGCATCTTCGCGCCCTGGGGCATCGCCCGGCCCGACGCGGGTGCGGCGGCGCTCGCCGCCGCCGCCGTCGCCTATATCGCCAAGCTGGCGATCGGCGGCGGCCTGCTCGCGGTCTTCGAGACCGCCATCGCCAAGATGCGCGTCTTCCGCGTGCCGCAGTTCATGGGCGCGGCGCTGATGCTGGCGTTGCTCGGCACGCTCCTGCGCTTCGTCTCGGGAAGCTTCTGATGCCCAATCTCACCTTCGATACCGCGCATCTCTTCGCCGGCGGCCTGGTGCTGGTGAGCTTCGTGCTGCTCTACCAGGACCGCCTGACCGCTCTGCTCAACATCTATGCGCTGCACGCGCTGGTGCTGGCGCTGGCGGTCGCGTGGCAGGCCAGCATCCAGAATGCGCCGCACCTTTATGTGACGGCGGCGCTGGCGTTGGGATTCAAGGCGGTGATCATTCCGCTGGCGCTGCACCGCATCATCGAGCGCCTTGGCATTCACCGCGAGATCGAGACCGTCGTCGGCATCGGCCTGACCATGCTCGCCGGCATAGCACTGGTCGCGTTGTCGATGGTGGTGATGCTGCGCATCACCGCGGCGGCAGCGCCGATCGCGCGCGAGGATCTCGCCTTCGCGCTCGCCGTCGTGCTCTTGGGCCTGCTCATCATGGTGACGCGGCGCAACGCCGTGAGCCAGGTGGTCGGATTCATGTCGCTTGAGAACGGCCTGATCCTGGCGGCGGCCGGCGCCAAGGGCATGCCCCTGGTGGTCGAGATCAGCGTCGCCTTCTCGATCCTGATCGCCTTCATCGTCATCGGCATCTTCCTCTTCCGCATCCGCGAGCGCTTCGACACCGTCGACCTCGCCGCGCTCGATCAGTTCCGCGGTGAGCGGCGATGAGCCTCCTCGCTTCCCCGCGCGTCGAGCTGGTGATCCTGATCCCGCTGGTGGCAGCGGCGGTGCTGGCGCTGCTGCCCGGCTATCGACTGGCCGCGCGGCTCAACGTTGTCGCGGCGCTGCTGACGCTGCTCGCGGCGCTGGCGCTGCTGATCGCGCCGCACCGCCCGCCGGGATCATATCTTCTGGTCGATGACCTCAACGTCGTCTTCGTTGCGCTCAATGCATTCGTGGGATTCACGACGAGCGTGTTCAGCGCGAGCTATGTCGGCCACGAGCTCGCGACCGGCCGGCTGACGCCGGCCTATCTGCGCTTCTACCACGCCATGTATCAGCTCTTGATGTGCGCAATGAACGTCGCGCTCGTGGCCAACAACATCGGGCTGATGTGGGTCGCGGTCGAGTTCGCAACCCTGACGACGATCCTGATGGTCGGCATCTACCGCACGCACGAGGCCCTCGAGGCGGCGTGGAAGTATTTCATCCTCGGCAGTGTCGGCATCGCGCTGGCGCTGTTCGGCACCATCCTGGTCTATGTCGCGGCGCAGGCGGCGGTCGGCGAAGGCCTCGACGCCATGGCGTGGACGAAGCTGATCGCCGAGGCCCCGAAATTCGATCCGGCGCTGCTTAACGTCGCCTTCATCTTCCTGCTGCTGGGATACGGCACCAAGGTCGGCTTGGCGCCGCTGCACGCGTGGCTGCCGGACGCCCATGCCGAAGGCCCGACGCCGATCTCGGCGGTGCTGTCGGGCCTGCTGCTCAACGTCGCGCTCTATGCCGTTCTGCGCTTCAAGATGCTGATGGCGGCGAGCGTGGCGGCGATCGCGCCGGGGCCGCTGATGGTGACGCTGGGATTGGTGTCGCTGATCTTCGGCGCATTCATGCTCTACCGCCGCCGCGATATCAAGCGGCTCTTCGCCTATTCGTCGATCGAGCACATGGGCATCATCACCTTCGCCTTCGGCATGGGCGGGCCGCTGGCGAATTTTGCCGGCCTGCTGCACATGACGATGCACAGCCTCACCAAGTCCGGGATTTTCTTCGCCGTCGGCCACGTCGCCCAGGCCAAGGGCACGCAGCGCATTGCCGATATCGGCGGCCTGACCGAGAGCCATCCCTGGCTCGGCTGGAGCCTGGTCGCCGGCGTGGTCGCCATCGCCGGATTGCCGCCGCTCGGCATCTTCATGAGCGAGTTCCTCGTGGTGAGCTCGACCTTCGCGCGCGCGCCGCTCTTGGCGATCCCGCTGGTGCTGGGACTGCTGCTCGCCCTCGGCGCGCTGTTCCTGCGCCTCAATGGCCTCGCCTTCGGCGAGCCGCGCGGCGCGAGCCATCCGGTGCAGGCGTCCTACGGCCCGCTCCTCGCGCATCTGGCGCTCGTGCTGATCGCCGGGCTCTACCTGCCGCCGCAGCTCGTCGCCTGGTTCCAGCATGTCTCGCAGTTGCTGGGATAGCGTGCCATGGCCCCGCTCGACGAGCTCCTCGCCAAGGGAAAGCGCATCGCGGCGCACCGCCCGGTGCCGCGCGCCGTCGTCGACCGGGCGGGCTGGACGCAAGCCGCGCACGCGCTCGCCGACGGGCGCGCGAGCTTGCTCGGCTTGTGGGGTGAGCGCGAGGCCGCGCACATGGCGCTGCGCGACAACGAAGGCGGCGCCGTCGCGGTGCTGAGCCTCGCCTGTCCGGACCGGCGCCTGCCCTCGGTCGGCGCCATCCATCCGCCGGCGATCCGCCTCGAGCGCGCGATGCGCGATCTTTACGGCCTCGTTGCCGAGGGCGCGAGCGATGCGCGGCCGTGGCTCGATCACGGCAGGTGGGAGCACTCGCGGCCCGAGGCGCGCGCGCCCTACGAGTTCCGCACGGCGGAAGGCGAGGGCCTGCATCGCATCGTCGTCGGACCCGTTCACGCCGGCATCATCGAGCCGGGCAACTTCCGCTTCCATGCCGGCGGCGAGATCGTCGTGCGGCTCGAGGAGCGGCTCGGCTACGTGCACAAGGGCATCGAGGGATTGATGCGAGGCGCGACGCTCGAGCGCGGCGCGCAGCTCGCCGGCCGCACCTCGGGCGACAGCGCCGTCGCCTATGCCGTCGCCTTTGCCCGCGCCGCCGAGGCGGCGCTCGATTGCGAGCCGCCGCCGCGCGCGATCTGGCTGCGTGCGCTGATGGCCGAGCTCGAGCGTCTCGCCAACCATTTCGGCGACATCGGCGCGGTCTGCAACGACGCGGCCTTCGGCCTCATGCACGCGCATACCGGCGTGCTGCGCGAGCGCGTGCTGCGCGCCGCCGATGCCGCCTTCGGCCACCGCCTGATGCGCGACTGCGTCGTGCCGGGCGGCGTGGCACGCGATCTCGACGGCAAAGACGTCGCTGCGATCCGCGCGCTGATCGCCGAGGCGCGCAAGCGCTTTCCGCCGCTGATCCGGCTTTACGACGACACCGCCTCGCTGCAGGACCGCACCGTCGGCGCCGGCTATCTCAAGCCCGAGCTCGCGCGGCAATACGGCGCCGGCGGCTTCGTCGGCCGCGCCTCCGGCCGCGATTTCGACGCGCGCCGCAGCCCCGGCTATGCGCCCTACGACCGGTTGACGTTCGAGGTGCCGGTCCGCGAGGAGGGCGACGTCAATGCGCGCGTCTGGATCCGCATCCGGGAGGTCGAGCAAAGCCTGGATCTGATCGGGCAGATCCTCGAGCGCCTGCCCGCGGGCTCGCTCCGCACGGAGCTCCCGCTTGGCGCGGAGCCGGGCGAGGGCCTGGCGCTGGCCGAAGGCTTCCGCGGCGACGTGCTGGTCTGGCTGCGGCTCGCCGGCGACGGCACCATTGCGCGTTGTCACCTGCGCGACCCGTCGTGGTTTCAGTGGCCCCTGCTCGAGGCGGCGATCGAGGGCAACATCGTCGCCGATTTCCCGCTCTGCAATAAATCCTTCAACTGCTCCTATTCGGGGCACGATCTCTGAGGGCCTCTCGTCATGCGCAAGCATATTTTCGAAGGGATGATCCGCGCGCCGCTCACGGAGGCCGCGCCGCTGCCCGACGACGCGGCGCAGGCGGAGCTGGCGGCCGGGCTCGATCGCGCGGCGCGGCGGCGCCTTGGCCGAAGCCTTGCCATCCGCGCGGTCGATGCGGGGTCCTGTAACGGTTGCGAGCTCGAGATCCACGCCCTCAACAACGCCTTCTACGACCTCGAGCGCTTCGGCCTCCGCTTCGTCGCCTCGCCCCGCCACGCCGACGTGCTGCTCGTCACCGGTCCGGTGACCAGGAACATGCGCGAGGCGCTGGAGCGGACCTATCGCGCCGCCCCCGACCCCAAATGGGTCGTGGCCCTGGGCGACTGCGCCCTCGACGGCGGCGTCTTCGCCGGCAGCTATGCCTGCATTGGCGGCGTCGCCTCGGTCATCCCGGTCGATCTCCATATCCGCGGCTGCCCGCCGCGCCCGGAGGCGATCCTCAAAGGATTGCTCGCCCTATTCGCCTGAGTCCGCATTCGCCTGAGTCCGCCGGCGCCCGCGCGCCGGCCGGATAGGATCGCCGGACGGCGGCTTTTTGTCGCATCTCCGCCGCCGCGGCCGCGACACATGTCGTCGTAAGGGCTCCTTAATCCTTCGTCCCCTAGGATCGGGAGCCAGAGGACGAGAGCATGCACCAGGCCCGCCGCAGCGACGTTGCCGATCACGAGACCGCGTTCTGCGGCCTCATCATCGTCATGCTGCTGGGCGAGGTGGTGCCGCTCGGCGTCCACCGGCTCGGCCTGCCCTTCGCCCTCGGCCCGGTGCTGGGCGGCGCGATCGTCGTCTTCCTCTCGGGCATCGTCGTCTTCGTCGCCGGCGTCATCCGCGCCGCGCGCAAGGGCCGCGCGCCGCTTCTCGTCGGCGGCGGCGCCTTCCTTGTCGCCGCGGGGCTCGGCGTCTTCCTGGGGGCCGCCCTCGTCAACGCCCTCGACTGGGTGCCGACGGGGACCGTCATCCACAATCCCGGGCTCGATTTCGCCTTGCCCTCGGTGCTCATCTTCACCGCGACGGTCTCCTATCTTCTGACCCTGGTCAATGTGGAGATCGCGCAGCAGAACCAGCCGCGGCGCTGAGCGTCCGTCGCGCCAAATCCGTTTCGCGCCAAATCCGCTTCGCGCAAAAAATGCCCGCCGGGACGGGGGGACGTCGCAGCGGGCGGCAGTCGTGGGTGAACGTCGCTGTGTAAGCCGAGCCTAGCAAGGGGAGCGGCGGGGCGAAATCGGGCGTTCCCCGAATTGGTCCCGAAAAACCCCCGAGACGCGGCAAAGCGCTTGGCAACGGCGCCGCGCACCCCACTTATGCCTCATTTGCCCGCGAGAGGAGGTGCGCGACTGTCCCGCCATCCCGCTTGCGACGCCGCGCGCGTCGTACCCCCCGCCTGGCTCCGCGCGATCCTGCGCCGGGGCTGCTGGCTCGCCTACCGGGTGCTGCGCCTGTGGTGGCGGCTGCGCCGCCCCGAGCATCACGGGGCTGTGGTGGCGGCGTGGCACGAGGGCCGCATCCTCCTCGTCGCCGATTCCTATCGCGGGCGCTGGGGCTGGCCCGGCGGCGGCATCCGCAAGGGCGAGCTGCCGATCGAGGCGGCGCGGCGCGAGCTCGCGGAGGAGCTCGGCCTCGTCGTCGCCTATGAGGCGCTCCGCTTCGTGGGCGAGGTGCTCGAGCGCTGGGAGCGGCGGCGCGATTACGTGCGCATCTTCGAGCTCATCCTGCGCGAGCCCCAGGCCTTGGCGCCCGACGGCGTCGAGATCGTCGCGGCCGCCTTCCTGAGCCCGGCGGCGGCCCTGGAGCTGCCGCTCGTCCCCTTCGTGCGCGCCTATCTCGAGGCCGGGCATACCGGATCCCCCGCCCCGCCCTCCGCCTGATCTGGATGTTTTCCGGCCGCCGGCTCCGGGAACGGCCCGATTACGCCGGCCGCGCGCCGCTGCTAGGGTCCGGGATCGCAGTAGCAAACCTTTGCCCCTATGCCCGCCGCGGGCCCTCTGCCGCGGCGGGTCTCTGTTGTTCAAATCGCGCGGCCCGTCGTGAGCAACCCAGGGCTCACCGCCGCGCTCATCATTTGGAGCGCTGCCACGGTGACGTCACTGACCCGGGCGAGAGCACCCATGCGGAGCGTCGAGGCGTTGCGGGAACAAGCCGAGATCATGCGCGGCCTCGCGGAGACCTTCGACATGCCGGCGATCAAGGAGAAGCTCCTGGCGCTCGCCGCCCAATGCGAGGCCCTCGCCAACGACCTCGAGGCGGAGGCCGCGCGGCGCGAGGAGCGTTAGGCGCGAGCGATGCCGCGCACTACAGGCGGGCGGCAGCGCCGGGGATGTCCGCGGTGCCGCGCCCGCCGCGATGCAGCGGATTAGGCATCGCTTAACGACGAATCTACAGAGCCCCTTAATCTGTCGCCGCTACCCTCGTCGGGTGTGCGCCGCCATGGCGGCGGCGCGGTCACCAGGTCGGGGGAAGGCCATGAAGGACATGGGTCTCGAGGTCGTCGCGTGGAGCCGGCTCGACGAGCGCGCGCTGCCCAAGATCGGCGTGGTGGACGACTGGGCGGATGTCGAGGCGAGCTGGCGCTCGCTGACCATCCTCGCCCTGGTGGCGCTGGTGTCCGTTACCGTCTGCGTCACCCATCCCGTGCAGATCGCGGGGAGCTTCGGCTGGCTCTGATCGCGAGCAGGCGGCGCCCGGCGCCCTCCTCCGCCGGCGCTTGCGGCTCGGATGGCGCCCGCGCCTGCAGTCGCTGTCGCTGCGGGCGCGGGCGGGCCCCGCGCCGGGGCTTCCGCTCAGGCGTGGTCGAGGGTCGTGCGGATCAATGCGCCTTGGGCGCCGCCTTGCCAGCCATCGGGTGATCGAAATCTCCCTGGCCGTGATGCAGCTGGCGCATCATGTAGCGTTTCGCCCGGCGGCAGGCGATCAGGCCGATCCCGGCCATGACGGCCAGCAGGAGGCCGGCGAAAATCGCGATGGCGTCCTCGGGGGCGTAATATCCCAGCATATCGGGCATGGCGGCGGCCCTCCCATACGGCAGGCGCGAGACTTCAAACCGTGACGGGTGGCTGTTATTGCAAGCGAGTCTGCCGCGCCCGACGATATGGTGGCGTGACATCCCCGTGACAAGCCCGTGACAGGATTCGGCGCGGCCCTTACCCGCGGGCCTTGCCGTCGCCCTTGCCGGGCGGCGGCGCACCCCGCCGCGGCGTGAGGATGGGGCGGCAGTGGAGGGCGTGATGGCGGCGGCGGAGATGGCCCGCGAGGAGTCGCCCCGACTCCCGGCAGCCGACGAAGAGGGCGCCGAGGAAGGCCGCGAGCGCCACCGCGGTGACGAGGATCAGCAGCAGATCGGCGGCGTCCATGTCCTGGAGCGCATCGGGCATCCCGCGACCCTTCCTCTCTCGCGAGCCTAACGCAGCACCCGGCGCCGCGGTTCCCGCCCGGGAGGGGCCGCTCAGCAGGCGAGCTCGCCCACCGGACAGGCGCGGGTGGTCTCGGTATAGCCGATGGCCCGGGGGTTCTTGGCGAAGATGGTCGCGGCCTGGTCGCGGCCGCAGCCGGCGGCGACCATGAGCGGCGCCAGCACGGCCAGCAGCAGAGCGAGGCGGCGCATGGGGCTCTCCTCCGGATATCTCCGCGCAAGTAACATGCGGCCATGGCCCGGCGTTCCGGCCGCCGGAACGGCGGGACAGCGAGCCCTGGCGGAGGGTGCGCCTTCCGGCGTATCAATAAAGAGGAGAAGCGGGAGCAGCCAGGGAGGGGATCGGGATGCTCGGGGTGTCGCTCGCCGAGAAGCGCAAGCTCCTGCGCCAGAGCCTCCTCCTCTCCCGCCTCGGCGACAGCGAGGCCGACGCCCTCCTCGCCTATGCCCGGCTCCAGCGCTATGCCGCCGGTGCTGCGATCTTCGCCAAGGGCGATGCCGGCGCCAGCATGATGGCGGTCACCAAGGGGCGCGTGCGCATCAGCGCGCCCTCCCTCGAGGGCAAGGAGGTCGTCCTCAACATCATCGGCCCGGGCGAGGTCTTCGGCGAGATCGCCCTCCTCGACGGCAAGGAGCGCACCGCCGACGCCACGGCGATGACCGCCTGCGAGCTCCTGGTGCTGGAGCGGCGCCATTTCCTTCCCGTGCTCGAGCGCCATCCCGAGCTCTGCCTCCACCTCCTCCAGGTGCTGTGCGAGCGCCTGCGCCGCACCAGCGAGCAGGTCGAGGACGTGCTCTTTCGCCATCTCCAATCGCGCCTCGCCAAGGCGCTCCTGCGCCTCGCCGCGGATCACGGCGCCGGGGCGAGCGCGGGCGGGCGGCGCATCGACCTCAAGCTCTCCCAGCGCGAGCTCGGCAATCTCGTGGGCGGCACCCGCGAGAGCATCAACAAGCAGCTCCAGGCCTGGCAGCGCGCCGGCATCATCGCCCTCGACAAGGGCGCCATCGTCATCCGCGACGGCGACGCCCTCGAGGCGATGAGCTAGCTAAGTACGCGCGCCGTCAACCCTTATCGCGTCACGGCCGGCCTTCGTGCCGGCCGTCCACGTCTTGCTGAGCCGAAAGGCGTGGATGCGCGGACCAAGTCCGCGCATGACGCCCTCGGAGAAACCCGCTCCCCCTGTGGCGCGCTTCACAGGCGGCGGGCGGCGGACGGCGGATAATCCCTCCTCGACCACGCGCCGGCGGGCGGCCGGCGCCCCGCCAAGGGAGGGCGTCATGGCAGAGCTTTTCGAGACCAACCAGGAGAGGGAGCAGGTGCGGATCCCCGAGTGGGTCCTCACCCCCGACGAGGAAGGCGAGAAGGCGGAGGCGCGGCGACACTGGCAGGTGCGGCTCGGCATCGTCCTCTTCGCCGCCCTCATCATCGGCCTCTTCCTCATGCTCCACGACGCGACCGACCTCGCCCTCGATCCCGCGATGTTCCTCGCGCCGTGAGGCGACGACCGTCCGCGGGTTCTGGCTTGGCGGCTCGGCCCGCGGACGGCCGCGCGAGGGCAAAGCATCGGGCGTGGCGCGTTTTAATTTTAATTGACGCACCTCAGTCGTCGCCCCCGCGCAGGCGGGGCCCAGTATTCACTGGATTCCCGCTTGCGCGGGAATGACGATAGGACGATCGCGATTCGTACGGATCTGCTCTTAATCATAAGCCAACTATGTTCGGTGTCCGCGATGGCGACCGCGCACGCACGCGCGGCCCAATGGCTAATAAAAACTTAAGAAAGCGTTAACGGAAGCTTTCTTTTATTTCTTTGTCGGCGCGCGGCGCGGGCTTAAGCTTTTCCTCCTCAAGAACATTCGTGGGGGCGGTCAGCCGGGGGAGGACTTGGCCATGGGGCGAGTTGTGCGGGTCGCGATCATAGCCGTCGGCCTGGCGATGACGGCGGCGGCGCTCAATGCCTGGCTCTCGTCGCCCCAGCCGCTGCCGACGACGGCGATCGCCGAGGTGCCGATAAAGGCGCAGCCGCTTCCGGCGGCGACGCTGGCGCCCGATCCCGCTGCGGCCATCGAGGCCGACGCCCTCATGGCGCAGCCCGCGCCCGCCGATCCCCTGGCCGCACCCCCGCCGCACCGCAAGCATCGCCGCGCCGCCGCCTGGGTGACGGCGCCGCCCCACCCGCCGAGCGCGCCACCGGCGCCCGAGCGCGACGACCAGCAATTGGCGCTGACGCCGCCGCAGCCCGCCCCCATCGCGACGACCCTCCCGCCCGATCTCGGCCCCCTGCGCGGGCATTGAGCCCCCTCACCCCCGGCCCTCTCCGGTCGAGGCTCGCCTCCGCCAGGCTTTTCTGTTACCAGGATGGACGCCGCCGCGAGGGGCGGCCAACGATAATCGATTTCGCCAACGCCGCTCGGGATGTCGAACGACCAGCCGCCGCCCCCTCCGCCCCCGGACGCGCTCGAAAGCTTCATCGCCTACTGGCAGAGCCGGGAAGGCGGCCAAGAGCGGGCGAACTACCAATTATTCCTGATCAAGCTTTGTGAAGTGCTGGGGCTTCCGGAGCCCGACGCCGCCGAGGCGACGCGCGAGCGCAACGATTACGTGTTCGAGCGCGCCGTGGATTTCAAGGAAGCCGACGGCAGCGTCACGACCGGCCATATCGATCTTTATCGCCGCGGCAGCTTCGTTCTGGAGGCGAAGCAGAGTCGCCAGAAGGGCGGCACCAAGGCCATCCCGGCTCAGCTCGGTCTTTTCACCGACGCCGCCGATGAGCCCGCTCGCCGCGGCCGCCGCTCGGCCGCGCGCGGCTGGGACGTGCTGATGCTCAATGCACGGCAGCAGGCGGAAGCCTATGCCAAGGCCCTGCCGGAAGCCCATGGCTGGCCGCCCTTCCTTCTCGTCTGCGATGTCGGCCATTGCCTCGAGGTCTATGCCGACTTCTCCGGCCAAGGCAAAAATTACGCCCAGTTCCCCGACAGACAGGGCTTCCGCATCTATCTGGAAGACCTGCGGCAGGCCGATATTCGCGACCGGCTCGTCCGCATCTGGACCGACCCGCTTTCGCTCGATCCGGCGCGCAGGAGCGCGCGCGTGACGCGGCGGATCGCCGAGCGCCTGGCGGCGGTCTCGAAGACCCTCGAAGGCGCCAAGCACCCGCCCGAGACGGTGGCCATGTTCCTCATGCGCTGCCTCTTCACGATGTTCGCCGAGGACGTGAAGCTCCTGCCGGAGCGATCCTTTCGCGACCTTCTCGAGAAATGCGAGGCCGACCCGTCGAAGTTCGGCCCCATGGTCGGCCAGCTATGGGAAGCCATGAATACGGGCGGGTTCGCCTATGCGATTGCGGAAAAGGTGAAGCGCTTCAACGGCGAATTCTTCCGCGATTGCACGGTTCTACCTCTCGGCCGCGAGGAGATCGGCGAATTGCGCCAGGCGGCCGAGGCGGATTGGCGGGAAGTCGAGCCGGCGATCTTCGGCACGCTATTGGAGCAGGCGCTCGACGAGGGGGAGCGGAAACGCCTCGGCGCCCATTACACGCCCCGCGCCTATGTCGAGCGGCTGGTCGTCGCAACGGTGATCGAGCCGCTGCGCACGGAATGGGGCCAGGTCCTTTCCACGGCGGAACGTCAGAAGGCGGAAGGCCGGCACGAGGATGCGGTCAGGACCGTGCGGGGCTTCCACGACAAGCTCTGCAACACGCGCGTGCTCGACCCCGCCTGCGGAACCGGCAATTTCCTTTACGTCGCGTTCGAATTGATCAAGCGGCTCGAAGGCGAAGTCCTCGAAGCCCTCGTCGATCTCGGCGGGCAAGAAGCGCTGTCGAGTCTCGAAGGCCACACCGTCGACCCCCATCAGTTCCTCGGCTTGGAGGTCAATCCTCGCGCCGCGGCGATCGCGGAGCTGGTGCTGTGGATCGGCTATCTGCAATGGCATTTCCGCACCCGGGGCGGCGCACCGTCCGAACCGATCCTGCACGCCTTCAAGAACATCGAGGTGAAGGATGCCGTCCTTGCCGCCGACGTGGCGCTCGCGCGGGACGCCCAGGGCAAGCCGCTGCGCCGGATCAATGCCGACGGCAAGGAGGAAGAAGTCCACCGCTACAAAAACCCCCATCGTCCCGATTGGCCGAACGCGGAATTCATCGTCGGCAATCCGCCTTTCATCGGCGGCAAGGATTTGCGCGCGCGCCTCGGCGATGAACGCGCGGAAGCCCTTTGGGCGGCGCATCCCCAGATGAACGAGAGTGCGGATTTCGTCATGTATTGGTGGGACCACGCCGCAACACTCCTGACCCGCGGGGGGGGGGTACTGCGGCGCTTCGGCCTGGTCACCACCAATTCCATCAGCCAGGTCTTTCAGCGCCGTGTCATCGAACGGCACCTCAAGGCCAAGCACCCCGTCTCCCTCGTCATGGCGATCCCCGATCATCCCTGGACCAAGGCGACGCGGGATTCCGCGGCCGTTCGCATCGCCATGACCGTCGCGGAAGCGGGGAGCCGGGACGGCCTTCTTCGCGAGGTCACCCGCGAAGACGCCCTCGACACCGACGAGCCGAAAATCGACTTCAAGGAGCGCATCGGCACGATCAATGCCGATCTCACGATTGGCGTCGACGTTACGGCGGCGGTGGCGCTGAGGGCCAATGAAGGGCTCTGTTCACCCGGCGTGAAGCTGCACGGCGCCGGCTTCATCGTCACGCCGCAGGAGGCGGCGTTGCTGGGCCTCGGCAGGCGGAAAGGCCTGGAGCGCCATATCCGCCCCTATCGCAACGGGCGCGATCTGACATCCCGCCCGCGCGGCGTCATGGTGATCGACCTTGATGGGCTTTCGATCGAGGACGTACGTCAGCGTTTTCCAGAGGTTTACCAGCACCTTCTTGTAAAGGTGAAACCCGAGCGGGATAGAAACAACGAGGAGTATCGGCGGATCAATTGGTGGCTCTTCGGCCGTAGAAATACATTAATGCGTGGGTTTACAGCCGAAATCCCGCGCTACATTGCGACGGTCGAGACAGCAAAGCATCGCGTCTTCCAGTTCCTCGACACGACGATCCTGCCCGATAACAAGCTGGTCAACATCGGATCGGACGACGCCTTTCATCTCGGCGTCCTGTCGTCCCGGATTTATGTGGCGTGGGCTTTGCGGACCGGCGGCTGGCTCGGCGTCGGCAATGACCCCGTCTATGTGAAGTCTCGTTGCTTCGATCCCTTCCCCTTTCCCGATGCGAGCGACGCGCAGAAGGCCGAAATCCGCGCACTCGCGGAAGAGCTCGACGCCCATCGCAAGCGCCAGCAAGCGGAGCACCCGTCCCTCACGCTCACGGCGATGTACAACGTCCTCGAGCGGCTGTGTGCCGGCGCGACAACGGACGATCTCGACAGCGGCGAGCGGCGAATCTTCGACGAGGGACTCGTCCTCATCCTCAAGGAGTTGCATGACCGTCTCGACGCCGCCGTCGCCGCCGCCTATGGCTGGCCCGCCGATCTCGCGGAGGAGGATATCCTCGCCCGCCTCGTCGCCCTCAACAAGGCGCGCGCCGCCGAGGAGGCCCGCGGCATAGTGCGCTGGCTCCGTCCGGATTATCAGATCGCACGCTTCGGCTCACCGGCGGAGAGGGCGGAGCAATTGGAGGCCGAGCTGGTCACCGCCGAGGCGAAAGTGCTGCGCCCCGCCTTCCCGGCGGCGGACACGGCCCAGACGGCGGCCGTCTTGTCGGCGCTGGCGAGCGCCGACAGCGCCCGCGACGCCGCTTCCATCGCCGCCCTGTTCCGCCAGGGCAGGCGCTGCGAGGCCAAGGTGCGCGCCGTTCTGATCGCCCTCGCCCGCACGGGCTTCGTCGCCACACCCAACGGCGGCAGGAGCTTCGTCCTCCGCCGCGTGTCGTAGGCGCGATCATGCTTTTCCACACCAAAGTCCGTCGGGGTGTACCTTTGCCAGGTCGGCGCGGACAAGCCGCGGGCGCTTGACCATGCATGGCAATGTACATACAATGCATTGCGCCTTGCAAGCGAGGACTCATGCGCCAGTCCTTTACGATGCGCCTCGATCCCAGCGTGTTGAAAGCAGCCAGGAAAAAGGCGGCAAGGGACAACCGCACGCTCACCAATTATATCGAGACGCTGCTGCGTCGCGATCTTCAGGCGAGCACCGACGAGCCGCGGCTCGAAGTGATCGCCCCGGCGGACATCCGGCGCTCCGTTGCCGTCCCGCTGCCCGGCGAGACCAAGGAAGACCGCAAGCGCCGGGACGAGGTGTTCCTCGCCGTGCTCGAGGCTAGCGGTTATTGAGCGAGCCGCCTTTCGGGCTGGGCCAGTTCATCTGGTGCCGGTTCCCCTATATGGAAAAGCCGCTTCGCCCCGGGCCGAAAGAACATATCGGCTATATCGCGGATATTCGCGAGCTCGGCGAGGACGCGCATCTTGCCGTGATGTCGATCTATACAACGACGGTCCCATGGGAGCCTCGCATGCGGTTGCCCCTGGGGGTCATCCCGGTCGAGCCGTCGGCGGCAGCGGCAATGAACCAGAAGGGTTTCGTCATCGACGCTCGGCGAATTGCCTTCATGCCGGTGAGCCTCGCCTTCTTCCCGCGCCTCGGCAAACCGAATAAAGGAATCGTGCACACCGCTTCTCCGCGCTTTCATCGGCTGGTGCAGAACACGCTCTTGCAACTGGCGCGGCGGCCCGATTTGATCGTCGCGCTTGGACCCGATCGGCCCGGGCAGGTCCGCCGCAAGAGAGACGCCTGAGCTTGCGCGACTCGTTCGACGGGTGCGTGGCCCCCTCACCCCGCCCTCTCCCGCGACCGTCGAGGTGGAGGGCGGAGGGGCACCTTGAGGGGTGGCGGTTGGTAAAAAAGGCGAAAAGCGCTATCATTTGTCAATTCGACGTGGCGCCTATCGACCTGAACAACAACCCGACCCGCAATCAGCGGCCGTCGCCACATCCGCATTCAAGACTAAGAGGGCCACCGTCCTAATCGGGACGGATCGAATTGGGCGGCGTTCGGCCATAAGGGGATGGCCATGACACCAAAACGCATGACGTGCTGTCGAGGCGATCGGATGAGGCGGCGGGCTTTCATCGCGCTTGTCACGGGCGCGATGGCGTGGCCGCTCGTCGCTCTCGCGCAGCAGGCCGGCAAGGTGTTTCGCATCGGCTTCCTGAGCCCGATCGACTTCGCGCCGGGATCGGTCAGCGGCAACTTGGCAAACGGCGTCGTCCGCAGGCTCGGACGGCTTGGTTATGCGCTCGGCGGCAATCTCGAGGTCGAGAAGCGCGCGGCGAACACCCATCTTGAGCGCCTGCCGGGGCTTGTCCAGGAGTTGCTGGCTCGACACGTCTCGGTGATCGTCACAAACAGCTATCCCGCGGCGGCAGCCGCCAAGCAAGGCACCAGCTCGGTGCCGATCGTGATTAGCGGCGCCGGCGATCCGGTCAAGACTCACCTCGTCGACAGCCTGGCGCGGCCGGGCGGCAACGTCACCGGCATCTCCGATGTCGCCGCCGAGCTCGCGCCGAAGCGGCTCGAGCTCCTCAAGGAGATGGTGCCGGAATTGCGGCGGGTGGCGATGCTTTGGAATGCCAACGACATCGGCATGACGATGCGCTACGAGGCCTCGGCGGCGGCGGCCAAGGAGCTTGGCGTCACCGTGCAGCCGCTTGGCGTGCGCGAGCCCAATGATTTCGACGAAGCCTTCGCGGCCATGAGCCGCGAGAGGCCGGACGGGCTGCTCATGGTCGCCGACATGCTGACGGGGCTCAACCGCAAGCGGGTCTACGACTATGCCGCGGCCCACCATCTGCCGGCGATCTACGAGAGTGAGAATTTCGCCCGCGATGGCGGGCTCATGTCCTACGGGCCCGATCGTGAGGAAGACATCGACCGGATGGCCGACCTGGTAGACCGAATACTCAAGGGCGCCAACCCGGCCGAGCTGCCATTGGAGCAGCCGACGCGTTTTCGCCTGGTGATCAATCTCAAGACCGCCAAGGCCCTTGGCCTGACGGTCCCGCAATCGATCCTCGCCCGCGCCGACGAGGTGATCGAATGAGGCGCAGGGATTTCATGATGCTGCTCGGTGGCGCGGCAGCTCTCCCGCCGGTGACGGTCGCCGCGCAGCAGACGTCGCAAGTCCGAAGGCTCGGGGTCATCATGGCTGCGGGAAAGACTCCTGAATATGTCGCCGCTCTCGCGGCGTTCGTAGAGGTATTGGGATCGCTCGGCTGGAAGCAGGGCGATACTCTCGTGATCGACGAGCGCTGGTCCGCCGGGGGCCGGGAGCGCGCCCGCTCCGCCGCGACGGAGATCGTCGCGCTCAATCCCACCGTCGTCCTGGGACAATCGGCTGCTGTAGTCGAGGCCCTGCTGGCGATGACGCGGACGACTCCGATCGTCTTCGTGCATGTGGCCGATCCGGTCGCGAGCGGCTTTGTCTCGAACTTGGCGCGCCCCGGAGGAAATGTCACGGGAATCACCAACATCGAGCCGTCGATGGGAGGCAAGTGGCTTCAGTTCCTCAAGGAAGCGGCGCCGGCCGTGACGCGAACGGCACTGCTCGTCAACCCGGACACGCAGCCGGATCGCGGCGCAATCTTCCTCAATCCATTCGAGGCTGCCGCCCGCTCCCTGAATGTGACGCCGGTGAAGGGCGAGGTGCATGATCTCAAAGACATCGAGGCAACGATGGCGGGCTTGGCGACCGAGCCGCGCGGCGGCGTCATCGTCATTCCCGACGCCTTTTTCGCCAGCCATAGCGCTGAGATCGTCGCGCTCGCCCAGCGTTTCCGGCTGCCGGCTGTTTACCCTTACCGATATTATGTCGCGCAAGGTGGTCTCCTCTCCTACGGCGTCAACAACGTCGACCTGTTCCGGCAGGCGGCACCCTACGTCGATCGCATTCTGCGCGGTGAAAAGCCTGCCGACTTGCCGGTGCAGCAGCCGACTAAGTTTGATCTCATTGTCAACCTCAAAACCGCCAAGGCCCTCGGCCTCGCCATCCCGTCCGCGATCCTCGCCCGCGCCGACGAGGTGATCGAATGAGGCGGCGGGCGAGCGGCACCCCAAGCCAGGCGCGGCCCGCGAGGTGGCGCGGCCTGTTCGCCAAGTACCTCGCCTCGCTCGTCGGGCTGGTGGCGCTGGCGGTGCTCGGCAGCGGCGCCCTCGACGTGTGGTTCGCCTACCGCGACGGCAAGGAGGCTCTCGTCCGCCTCCAGCAGGAGAAGGCCGCGGCGGCGGCCCAGCAGATCGGCGCCTTCGTCGCCGAGATCGAGCGCCAGATCGGCTGGACCACCTATGCCCAGTGGTCGGCGGGCAGCCTCGAAGAGCGGCGCTTCGACTTCATCCGCCTGCTGCGGCAGGTGCCGGCGATCACCGAGTTGGTCGAGCTCGACGGCCAGGGGCGCGAGCAGCTCAAGGTCTCGCGCCTCGAGATGGACGTGGTGGGCAGCCAGGCGGACCGCTCACGCGATCCCAGGTTCACCGAGGCCGTCGCCAGGCGCATCTGGTACGGCCCCGTCTACTTCCGCAAGGAGTCCGAGCCCTACATGTCGCTGGCGGTGGCCCATGCCGGGCGCAATTCCGGCGTCACCGTCGCCGAGGTCAACCTCAAGCTGATCTGGGACGTGATCAGCGGCCTCAAGGTCGGCAAGGGCGGCTACGCCTACGTCGTCGACCCGCGGGGGCGCCTCATCGCCCATCCTGACATCAGCCTGGTGCTGCGCCACACCGACCTCTCCGCCCTGCCCCAGGTCGCCGCGGCGCGCGCTGCCGCGGGCGGGGCGGCGCCCGACGAGCCGGTCTCGATCGCGCCAAACTTCGCGGGGCGCCGCGTGCTCGCCGCCTATGCGCCGATCGCACCCCTCGGCTGGCTGGTCTTCGTCGAGCTGCCGCTTGGCGAGGCGCTGCAGCCGCTTTACGGCTCGCTCGTCCGCTCCGCGCTGCTCCTCGTTCTCGGCCTCGCGACGGCGGCGGCGGCCGGGCTGTGGCTCGCCCGCCGCATGGTCGTGCCGATCCGCACGCTGCAGGCGGGTGCCGAGCGCCTCGGCGCGGGCGAGCTCGGCCACCGCATCGAGGTCAGGACCGGCGACGAGATCGAGGCCCTCGCCGGCGCCTTCAACCGCATGGGCGCCGATCTGGAGAAATCCTACGCCGAGCTCGAGAGCCGCGTCGAGGCGCGCACCGCGGAGCTGAAGGAAGCCCTCGACCAGCAGACGGCGACGGCGGAGGTGCTGCGCGTCATCAACAGCTCGCCCGGCGATCTCGTCCCGGTGTTCGAGGCGATCCTGGAGAAGGCCCACGGCCTCTGCGGCGTCGACCACGGCAGCCTGCACGTCTGGGACGGCGGGCGGTCCCGCTTGGTCGCGGCGCACGGCCTGCCGGAGCCGTTCGCCGATCTGCTGCGGCAGGGGATTCCAGGGGACGCCCCGGCGATCAGCTCATTGCTCGCCGGTGCCCACCTTGTCCATATCCCCGATCTCGCGGAGATCGACCACCCGGTGACGCAAGCCGCGGTCAAGCTCGGCGGCATCCGCACCTCGCTCTTCGTGCCGCTGCGCCGGGACCATGCCTTCCTCGGCATGATCGTCTGCGGCCGCCCGGAGGTAAGGCCCTTCTCCGACAAGCAGATCGCATTGCTGGAGAGCTTCGCCGCGCAGGCCGTCGTCGCCATCGAGAACGCGCGGCTGCTCGGCGAGCTCAGGAGCCGGAACAGCGAGCTCGCCGAGGCGCTCGAATATCAGACCGCGACCAGCGAGGTGCTGCGCATCGTCGCAAGCTCGCCCGACGACCTGCACCCCGTCTTCGATGCGATGCTGGAGAAGGCGATCGAGCTGTGCGAGGCGACCTACGGCTGTCTCATGCTCTATCGCGACGGGGCCTACACCCTGGCGGCCTCGAAGGACCTGCCTCCGCCGTTCGCCGCCGTGCTTCGCGCCGGGCCCCATCGGCCGCTGCCGAGCGCCGCACTCGGCCGGATAGCCCAAACCAAGGCGCCCGTGTATGTCGCGGACTCGCGCGAGGATGTCGCCTACATCGAGCGCGACGCCTGGCGTGTCGCCGCGGTCGAGCTCGGCGGCGTCCGCGCCCAGCTCGCGGCGCCCCTGTTGAAGAAGGGCGAGCTGATCGGCGCCTTCGTGCTGTTTCGGCAGGAGCCTCGCGCCTTCGCCGACAAGCACATCGCGCTGGTCACGACCTTCGCCGACCAGGCGGTGATCGCCATCGAGAACGCCCGGCTGCTCGGCGAGCTGCGCGAGCGCAGCGCGGAGCTCGCGCGCTCGGTCGAGGAGCTAACGACGCTCAGCGAGGTCGGGCAGGCGGTGAGCTCGACCCTCGACCTCAGGACCGTGCAGGCGACCATCGTCGCCCGCGCCGTCGAGCTGTCGGGCGCCGATTCCGGCACCATCTTCCGCTACCGCAAGGCCGCGGGCGAGTTCCGCCTCGACACGGCGCACGGCCTTGCCGAGGATGTCGTCGCCGCCATCCGCCGCGTCCGCATCCGCGAGGCGGAGACCGCGGCAATGGGCCGCGCGGTCCGCGAGCGCGCGCCGATCGAGCTCCCCGATCTCGGCCAGGCGCCGAACTTCCCGCTGCGCGACATCCTTTATGTCGCCGGCTTCCGCTCGGGCATGATCGTGCCCCTCGTCGGGCCGGACCGCGTCTTCGGCGTGCTCTCCATTCAGCGCAAGACGGCCGGCGCCTTTCCGGAGGGCACCCTCAGGCTCATGCAGACCTTCGCCAGCCAATCGGCGCTCGCCATCCAGAATGCGCGCCTCTTCCGCGAAATCGAGGAGCAGGGCCGAGAGCTCGCCGTCGCCAGCCAGCACAAGTCGCAGTTCCTCGCCAATATGAGCCACGAGCTGCGCACACCCTTGAATGCCGTCCTCGGCTACACGGAGCTGCTGGTCGACGGCATCTATGGCGCGCTTCCCGAGAAGGCGCAGGGCGTGCTGGAGCGGATCCAGAGCAACGGCAAGCACCTCTTGCAGCTCATCAACGACGTTCTCGACCTGTCCAAGATCGAGGCTGGCCAGCTCAGGCTCACGCTCGATGAGTACGCGATGCCGGCGGTCGTCCACGCGGTTGTCGCCGCGACCGAATCCCTGGCGCGCGCGAAAGGACTTGCCCTCAATACGACGATCGCCCGGGACATGACGGCTGGGCGGGGCGACGAGCGGCGTTTGACCCAGGTGCTGCTCAACCTCGTCGGCAACGCGATCAAGTTCACCGATGCCGGCGCGGTCGAGATTACCGCCAAGGCGGCGGATGGCTTCTTCGAGCTCGCGGTCCGGGATACCGGGCCGGGGATCGCCGCGGCCGACCAGGCGCACATCTTCGAGGAGTTCCAGCAGGTGGACAGCACCAGCACGCGCCAGAAGGGCGGGAGCGGGCTCGGCCTCGCCATCTCGAAACGGATCGTCGAGATGCATGGCGGCAGGATCTCCGTCGAGTCGGCGCTCGGTGCCGGCTCGACCTTCCGGATCGTTCTTCCCGTCCGGGTCGAGGAGCAGATGGAGGACGCATGACCAAGCGCATCCTTGTCGTCGAGGACACCGAGGACAATCGGCGGATCATCCGCGACTGCCTGAGCGGCGCCGGCTACGAGATCGTCGAGGCGGTGGACGGCGCCGTCGGGGTGGCGATGGCGGCGAGCGATAAGCCCGACCTCATCCTGATGGACATCCAGCTACCCGGCATGGACGGCTATGAGGCGACGCGGCGGATCAAGGCCGATCCCGCCCTCGCCCACATCCCGGTGCTGGCGGTGACCTCCTATGCGCTCTCCGGCGACGAGGCGAAGACACGCGCCGCCGGCTGCGACGGCTATATCGCCAAGCCCTTCAGTCCGCGCGAGCTTCTGGCCAAGGTTCGCGCCTCGATCGGGTAGCGCTGGCAATCGTGAATGTGCAAGTCATAAGAGGGCGTCATTGCGAGCGGAGCGAAGCAATCCAGCATCCGAGAATGTTCCTGGATCGCCACGACCGCGGAGCCTGTCCTCGGGCCAGCCTTCGGCCGGACCCGTGGGCGATCTCGCGATGACGATGAACCCTGTGTCGTGCATTTTCGATTGCTGGCATTAGGAGGCCGCCCGTGCACGAGCCGCCGCGCATCCTGGTCGTCGACGACATGGCGGAGAATGTCGACATCCTCAAGGCGCGGCTGGAGAGCCGGGGCTACGAGGTCGTCACGGCAAGCGACGGCGAGGCGGCGCTCGCCGCAACGCGCGAGGCTCGGCCGGACCTCGTGCTCCTCGACGTGATGATGCCGAAGCTCGACGGCATCGAGGTGACCAAGCGGATCAAGGCCGACCCCGGCCTGCCCTTTATTCCGATCATCCTGGTGACGGCGAAGGCCGACGCGAAGGACGTGATCTCCGGCCTCGACGCCGGGGGCGACGACTATCTGACCAAGCCGGTCGACCAGGCTTCCCTCGTGGCGCGCGTCCGCTCCATGCTGCGCATCAAGGCGCTCCACGACAAGGTGCAGGACCAGGCGGCAGAGCTTGCGTCGTGGAATCGGACTCTCGAGGAGCGGGTCGCGGCGCAGGTGGGCCAGATCGAGCGGATGGGAAAATTGAAGCGCTTCGTTCCGCCGCAGGTGGCCGAGCTTCTCGCCGGCGCCGGCGGCGACAGCGTCATGGAGAGCCATCGGCGCGAGATCGTCGCGCTGATGTGCGATCTGCGGGGCTTCACGGCTTTCTCCGAGACCGCCGAGCCCGAGGACGTGATGGCTCTCCTGCGCAGCTATCACGAGGCCGTGGGTCCGCTGATCTTCGACTGCGGCGGCACCATCGAGGGATTCATGGGCGACGGAATCCTGGTCTTCTTCAACGATCCGCTCCCCTGCCCCGATCCAGCCGTGCGCGCCGTCAATCTCGCGGTGGCCATGCGCGCTGCCGTGGAGCGCCTGGCCGAGACGTGGCGCCGGCGCGGGCACGCCATCGGCTTCGGCGTAGGCATCGCCCAAGGCTATGCGACGCTCGGCCGCGTCGGCTTCGAAGGCCGGCAGGAATACAGCGCGATCGGCACGGTGATGAACCTTGCCGCCCGGCTCTGCGCCGAAGCCAAGGACGGGCAAATCCTGCTGAGCCAGCGCGTGGCGACCGCCGTCGAGACCGTCGTAGCCGCGAGCTTCGTCGGCGAGATTTCGCTCAAGGGCCTGTCGCGCCCCGTTGCCACCTACAACGTCACCGGGCTTGCGGGTTGAGGTTGCGCTTCCGGCAGGGCGGGCGATCGTCGAGGGTGTGGCGCGCGCCATCAACGTGTCCGATGCCCAGGCGGACGCGGCGGGCATCGCCACCGTGACCCCCCATCTTCACCTGGATCCGCCTCGCCCAGCGCATTCCCGTGTGCATCCGCCTCGACGACGTGCCCCAGGGCGTGCGCCTCGTGCAGGGCATGACCGCGACCGTCGAGGTGGAGAGCAAAGGGGGAAGTAGGGGCGCGACGGAGGGATCGCTTGCTCAACCACTCCGCTTCGATGCCTTGGGGCGAGGCAGCCCGCTACTCATCATGAACTTGCTGAGCTTCTCCTCCAGTGTCGCTGGATTGGCCGTCTCACACTCCCAGACCACGAGGACGCTGAAGCCCAGCTTTCTCAATTGCTCTTGCCTCGCCTCATCGCGCGCGCTGTTTCTACGCAGCTTCGGCACCCAGTACTCCACGTTTCTCCGTGGCACTCGCGCCAAAGCGCAACCAGAATGTAGATGCCAAAAGCAGCCGTGCACAAAGATGGCGACCCTCCGGCTGCGAATTGCGATGTCCGGCGTTCCAGGCAAGCTCTTAACATTGACGCGAAAGCGATATCCGAGGCGATGGAGAGCCGATCGAGTAGAGAGCTCTGGCTTCGTATCGCGCGACCGGATGCGCGCCATGATCTCTGATTTTGAGAGCGGCTGCCGGGCGCTTTTTCGTCCCGCTGCTGACCGTAGGATTGTCGACGCCATCAAACAACGCTGCCTTATGGCTCGGCCACGGCATCCCTCACGCTCGCTCGCGGCCCCTTCCCAGTTCCGGGATGCGCTGCGTGCTGACCTGCCAAATGGAGATATTTTGAAGGAACAGGCTCGACGGGCTCACACGCCGGAACCGGCGTGGCGGGAGAGAGCGATAATTTAGGCTTGTCACTATTCAGAGGGAGGCGAAGAAGCTGCTCGCGAATGCTGCGAGCCAATATTTCCGCTAGAAGGCTGGGAACAGCATTACCGAGGAGCTTTTGGGCGACTCGCCGGTCGCCAGGTATCAGCACGTCATCGGGGAATGTCTGCAATCTGCACAGCTCGCGGGCGCTTAAGTAGCGATTCTTCCAGTGAAAGGGGCCCGTTGCCGGCCCAGGCTGCGCTTGCAGCGTCCAGGAGGGCTGATCTTTCGCTAGCTTCAGGAGAAATGTCCAGTATCGAGTCCGCCATCCAAATAACGCCTTACCGCCACCGCGCGGCGTATGCCACAAATAGTTCCGCCCCTCGGGAATGGACGGAAGCAAGTCGGCCCATTTTCCCGTCAACGCTAGCTGCTCGTTGCTCGGCACATCGTTGAGGTTCCCAATCGCATCCCAAGCAGTCGCATACGGCAGCAGCTTAGAGGCGCCTGTCAGCAAATCCGGCGCGCAATGCGTACTCACCGGAAAGCGAAAATGAGCTCCATCTCGCGCAGCGACGAGAAAGAACCGGCTGCGATGCTGCGGCACGCCATAATCGGCCGCATCTAAGATCTTATAACTGGCTCTGTAGCTCGCACCCGTCTCGGCATTTATCATATCAAGGCCGGCCAGGAGCAGTTGCAGGCCCTCGTCCTTACCGGCGTAGCCGAAGCCGTCCACGTTCTCGAAAAGTATCGCTCTCGGCCGTATCGCTTTGACGATCTCAAGATAATGGCCAAGGGTGCCCGCCCGAGGGTCATTCAATCGCAGCGCGTCCCCACGCCACCAATATCCAGATTTGGAATAGGGCTGACAGGGTGGCCCCCCGACCAGCACGTCCGCCTCTCCAGGCGCCAGCCTCGCGACTTGCAGAATCTGCTCGGGGGTCACGTGGTTGACGTCGGCCTCTATAACGGGCCATGGGCGATTATTACGAAGCGCTCGACATGCATCCGAGTCGATATCGAGGCATACCCGCGTCTCAAAGCCAGCGGCCTCGAATCCGAAGTCGATTCCGCCAGCACCCGAGTAGAGCGAGATTACGGTCAGGGCAGGGTGTCGGCGGCCGCGGTCAGGGCGTGATCGGCGTCGGTCCATTTCTCATCGATCCTAACAAGATTGGAGAGACGACCGGCGCACTTCTTGTGCGGCTCCATCTCTCTCGGCAGCCGATAGGTGAACTCCCATTTCTCGGTCACGGCATGCAAGCAAGCCGCCAGGACATCGAACTCGCTTGGTTGGTAATATCTGGAGCAGGGGTCGCCCTGAGATGCTCGTGTGCGCTGAAAATCTACTCTCGCCAAGCCTTCTGCGGTCTTCTGTCTGAGAACGTTCTTGCACTCAATGAGAATGGGCCCCCTTCCCCGATAGAAGAGCTGAATGTCCGGCTTGCCTTCGAGATTCAGCCTCCGGCAGTCGGCCACTCCCGGCATTTGCGCGAGCTCTCGCCGGAGGTGATCCTCAGCGACCCACCCTCGCACAGCCATCTTCAAGCGAGGTGACTGCTCGATCAGATCTAGGATCTCGCTCGTTCCCATCTGAAACTCTCGCGTAAGCTGATGAAGGCGAGGCTCTTCCAGGCGCGGTGCTGGCGGGATATCGGAGCCGGTAGACGGTGCCCGCATCGCTTCAGATAGCCTTTCCGCTAATAGCTGGCGATGCCCTTGATCCAGTCCCTTCGCAGCGCGCTCAAAGCGGACGAGGTCGAGCAGCCGCTCAGGCCGTCCCCCAACGAGAACCTCCGTCGGCTCATCGGAATCTCTCGTGCTCTCTCGCTCCCAGATATGCCAGCCATCATGACGAACGGCCTCCATGCGCTGCTGCTTGAACTCAAGCGAGATAAACATCCGCGTTGGGCTGTGAAGCACGGGATCAGCAGCGACGAAACAGCCTGTCTCCGGCTCGATTCCGAGAAACACGGTGGTGTACAACCCTGTCGGATCTTGCCAAAGCTCGTGGAGGAGCCCGTCCTTATTTCCGTATTTAACTTGGAAGCGACATTCGTCTGCGGGCCGGTTTCTTGTGAGCACGCACGTGATGGTGAACAGGTAAAAGAGAGCGCCCATCCGCTCGCCGTCGGGCGTCTCAAATACAACTTGGAATGGAGCTAAGCGTGGATTAGGGCGGGTGATGATGCGGCAGCCTGTCGCCTCGAGGCCTCGAATCAGCCAATCAACCGTTGGTCCACGCTTAGCGGCCGATACCCGGTAAGTTTTATATGATTCCATCTCTTGGCTAGCCAGCGAATCGCCCCAGTCTCAGATTATACTGCACTTGCTAATCACATCGAGACGCTAATGCGCTGTGATTCTCAACCAAAGGCCGAAGAGCCAAGCGTCGAAGTGCTCGCCCCTAAAGACACCCGACACTCTAGCGCCGTCCCGCTGCTCGGCGAGGCTGAGGAGGAGCGCAAGAGTCGCGACGAGGTGCTCCTCGCTGTGCTGGAAGCCGGTGGCTATCGCGTCTGACGGCCTTATTAAGGCAACTCGTCTGCCCCCATCCATCCTTTGCCGTAAGCAGGCGCCGCCTCACGTCCGGCCACCAGCCCCGATTCGATTGTCGCCAGCTCCTCAAGGCCCACGAGGATCACGTCGCGATCCATAAGCTGCGCATGAGCAAGCCGCTCACCCCCGCGGACCTCGCCGAGCTGGAGCGCATGCTGATCGAGAGCGGCGCCGGCGACGCCGAGGCCTTGGCCAAGGCGAAGGCGGAGAGCCACGGGCTGGACCTCTTCGTGCGATCCCTCGTGGGGCTGAGCCGCAGCGCCGCCAAGGCGGCGTTCGCCGATCTCCTCGCGGGCACGGCCTGGAAGGCCAATCAGATCGAACTCGTGAGCATGGTCATCGATCATCTGGTCGAGCATGGGGTGATGGACGCAGCCCTTCTCTACGAATCGCCCTATGCCGACTTTAGCCCTCTCGGCGTCGACGGCATTTTCCCCACCGGGCAGGTGGAGCGGCTGATCGGCATTCTCGACGAGATCCGGCGGAGCGCCGCTTAGAGCATCCAATTCGGTTGAGGCCCCCTCACCCTGCCCTCTCCCCCCAAATTTTTGTGGGAGAGAGGGATTAGGAAAGTACGCCCTCACATCCGCGCAACACCCACCCCGCTCGTCTCGATTCTGTCGGCAAGCGCGCGCAGAAGGGCCGCCCCGTCGCCGCGCCAGGCGCTGCCGTGCATGCAGGCGAGCGTTCGCGGCCGCGTCGCGGCGAGCCGCTCGAGCAGGGTGCGCGTATTCGCGGCATGGGCGTAGTAGTCGAGACGGCCGCGAAAGGCCTCGCTCGGCCCCAGGATGTCGCCTTCGGTGAGCGGCGGCGTGCGCTTGCCCGGCTGAGTGAAGAGATCGCCGCAGAGGAGAGTCGCGGTGGTCTCCTCGCTGAGGAAGCCGCATTCCCAGGCGTGGGGAAGATGCGGCGTATCGAGCCAGCGCAGGCGGCGCTTGCCGAGCGAGAGCGCCTCGCCATCCTCGAGCGTCCGCGCCGGCCGATCGGCGAAGTCGTTCACCGAGATCCGTGCCGCGAGCCCGCCGCAAAGCGGCTCGGCCTGGGGCGCCGCGGCGAGGAACTGATTGAGGGCGCCGCATTCATCGGCCTCGAAATGGGAGAGGCCGATATAGCGCAGCCTCTCGACGGGCATCACCCGGGCGACCGCCGCGCTCACTTGGGGGAAGAGCCGCCGCAAGCCGGTGTGGAAGAGGAGCGGCGCCTCGTCGAGGATGAGATACTGGTTGAACGAGAAGCCTCCGCCGGGGATGTCGACCGGCGTGTTGATGCGATAGATGCCCTCGGCGATCTCGTCGATCGAGGTCTCCGACGACGTGTGGGTCGCGGTCATGACGGCCTCCGTGATGCTGCGAGGCGCCTGCTCGATGGTGCGCCGGCACTCCCTCTCTGCCGCGCGGGCCCGACCGTGGCGCGCCGACGGCCGGCGTCCCATCAGGGCGTCTTCCTCGCCCATTCTGCATCCCCCGGGGCTTCATGTAAGCCCTTCTTATTCCAGCCTCGTTCTTAGTCCAGCCTTCGAGAGGATGCCATTGTCGCCCCTCCCGCATCCCCTCGGGCTGAGCGCTAAACCCTTCTTATTCCAGCAAACCGACTCGCGAGGGGATGCCAACGTCGCCCCTCTGCGCTCCCGTCGGAATCCGGCGATTTTAACGCCGGATTGGTGTTATTCTCACTTATATATAGGGGGCTCGCGGCAATCGGGCGGCGGCGCGGCGCGCAGACGCACCGACGGCGCGCGTAAGGATGGACGATGGGGAGCGAGTGGCGATGAGCGCGTTGCGCGAGATCCGCGAGGCGCGCGGGTTGAGCCAGCCGGCGCTGGCGCGCCTGGCGCGCACCTCGCAGCAGCAGATCGATCGTCTCGAGAAGGGACAGCGCGTCTTGACGCTCGCCTGGGCGCGGCGCTTGGCGCCGCTCCTCGGCATCGCGCCGCGCGAGCTGCGCCCGGCCGAAGGCTATGACCTCGTGCCCGTCGCTGGCATCGTCGCAGACGACGAGAGCGTGATCCTCTTCGATCACGACGACGTGACGGCGTCGCGCAGTGCTCTGGACGAATCCGCATCGAGCGCTTCGCGCGCAGCGGAGATCGCGCGCACATCGCGACGCTCAGCGGATGTCGCTTCTGGCGACTCCCTTGCACATGGCGAGGAATGGGTTGAGGCGCCGCCCGGCGAAGCCGATCTCGCCGCCTTGCGCGTGCGCGGCAATGGCTTGAGCCCGCGCTATCTCGCCGGCGAGCTCGTGTTCTATTCGCGGCTGCGCGGGCGCCATACGGCGCATTGCCTCTATGCGGATTGCGTCGTGCGCCTCGCCGACGGGCGCCTTTTCCTCAAGCGCGTCGAGCCCGGCAGCGTGCCCGGCAGTTACACGCTGCGCTCCTACAATCCAATCGCACCGCTTCTCATGAACTGCGAAGTCGAATGGATGGCGCCGATCACCTGGCGCGCGTCGCGGCGAGACGATGACTCGCAGCACGGAAGTTAAATTTGTGTTTCTTCGCGCGACGACTCGCCGCGACGGTTTTTGTTACATCCCCGGATATTTTCCGTTACACTTTCGTTCGGCACGCGCAGCAATGCGCGACTGCCGCTACCACTGGCAATCGATGGGAGAAACTTATGGCAGCACGTAAGACGAAAGCGAAACGGCCCGCGGCGAAGAAGTCCGCGCGCCGTCCCGCGAAGAAGAGCGCCGCGCGCAAGACGAGCGCCCGTCGCAAGACCGCGCGCAAGTCCGCGCGCGCGAAGAAGCGCTAGCGCAAGGCTTCCGAAGAAGGCGCGCGCGGCGGGCGACCGCGCCGCCTCTCTTCCCGATCATTCGACGACGACGCGACAACAAAAGACTTCGACAAGACGCGCATCCAACTCATCGCCCACCTCTTTCTCCTCTCCTCAAAATTCATTGGCGACGCCGCCGCGCTACGCTGCGCGTGAGCCTCGGCGCGCCTTGCGGCGCGGCGACGCTCGTCGCGAAAAATGATGGAATTCCGCGGGCTTGCGCGATGGAACCGGGGTGCTGCGCGCAGGCGATGAAGGGGCGCGACGGCGCTTCGACGCGGGCGGTTGGACGCCCGCTCGTCGGCGGCGGGCGCGACTTTGAGACGAGATCCGCGACGGCGGCGGCGCGTCAACCGCGCGCCGGATTCGCGGCGGCGCGCGCACGCCCCAGGTGCTGCGTCATCGCGGCGCGGCGATGCGCGACGATGATGATCCGCGGCATGCTCGCGCCGGTCGCCGCGCGGCGCTGCGACCGCGCGATGGGCGTGTGATGCGGCGACGAGGCGCCGTGCTTGTGCGTGCGATCAGCTGCGAGACGGCGCTCGGCTCCGCCGGTGCGCTGTGCCGTCGCGACGCAGCGCGCGTGGCTTGCGCAGGTCGAATCTTAAGAAAGCGTTGACGGCGACTCGGAGGCGTTGCGAGTCGCGAATTGCGGTGCCGTTGCATCGCTGTGGCACGCGGCATCGTCACGCGATGCGTTTTTTTCGCGGCTGTTGCAAGAATGCAACGCCGCTCCACGCCCGTCCCGCGCCGCGAATGACGCTGTGGCGATGCGCATCATCGCTGCGTCGACATCGTGCTGCGATGCTCGGCATCGACATCGTGCCGCGATGCCCGCGCGCAACATGATGCCGCGCGTCGCGTCACACCTCGGCGGCATCACGCTGCGCGCGTCGTGCGACCGAGCACGCCGTCCTCTCCATCCGCGATAATGTCGGCGCGTGCCGGCGTCATGGCTAAGCGATGATCGGCGCGCAACGAGCATCTTAGGCGGCGAAGCGACCGCGCGGCACATACGGCGGGCGGCGAGGCTCCGACCTATGCGTCACGCCCGCGGCCGCGCCCCGACCTTGCTCACACCGAATCGGTGTCAAGCGGCCTTGTTGTCGCGGCGGATATAGGCGGCCTCGCAATGCGCCGCGCAATACGGCCTCCCCGGTTCTGTCGGAGCGCCGCAGAATTCAAAATCCTGGCTGGTAGGATCGCCGATCGGCCACTGGCAGGCTGGCCCCTTGTAATTGGTAGGTTTGTATTTGACTGCCCGCGGAGAGGGCGCCGCGACCTCGGGCGTATTCTTAATTGGCGAAGGTCGTCCCGCCAAACCTAGACGGTGAGCCTTGCCGATCACCGCGTTGCGAGTAACTGAACCGAGTTGCTCGGCAATCTGACTTGCCGACAATCCTTGGGCCCAGAGACGTCGTAGTATCGCAATCCGTTCCTCCGTCCAATCCACGCTAGCCTCCATGATCTAGTAGGTTCAGATCGCTGATCTACAAGATAATGGGGTTTGGTTGCCGAGTCACTCTTTTTTTGATCAGGATTTGGGCGGCGGCGCGAGTGGTGTCGGGGCATGCTCGACGGGAATTATCGGTACCGCTGGAGGAGGCGCATCGGCAACGGGTGTCGGAGGAGTCGCCGGGGGCGGGTCGGTGACGGGCTGCCGAGTCGACAACGCCGGCCTCGGGCCATATAGCCCCAGGAGCTGTCGTCCCGGAATCGGCTGCGCAAAGCATTCGGGGGTCGCAAGCGTCTGATAGCAATAAAGTGGGCGTGGAACAGGACGCGGATCCGCAGGAATCCAGTCATAGCTCAGCACGCCCGTCTCGTTTGCCGGAAGACCGGGAAAGCGACTACAGGCGGCAACGGCGGTCGCGAAAACCAATGCGAGGATAAGCCTGGCCATGGCTTATTACTTCGCCTGACTGGTTTCCAAATCGTAAAGAGACACGAGAGCGGCCAGGCTCGGCTAAGCGTTCACATCGATAACGGTGCGCCCACGCACCTGTCCCTTCAGAATTTGCGGGCCGAGGGTGAGCGCGGCAACAAGCGGCACTCTCTCCACCATGGTATCGAGCTTCGCGAGAGGAAGATCGCGCGCTAATCGTTGCCATGCTATCATTCTCCGTTCACGCGGACACAACACGGAGTCGATACCGAGCAGATTGACGCCTCGAATAATGAAGGGGATGACGGTCGCCGGCAGGTCGCTGCCGCCGGCAAGGCCGCAGGACGCGACGCTGCCGCGATATTTGATCTGTGAGAGCAAATTCGCGAGGGTATTGCCACCCACCGTATCCACACCTCCCGCCCAACGCTCGGAGAGGAGTGGTCGAACGGGTTTTCCCGAGAGCTCGTCGCGCGGAATAACGACCTCGGCGCCGAGGAACTTGAGATAATCTCGCGCCTCGGCGCGCCCTGTGGATGCAACGACGGAGTAGTCCAGCTTTGCCAGGAGCGCCACCGCGATGCTGCCCAAGCCACCCGCGGCCCCCGTTACGATCACGTCGCCCTTATCCGGCATGATGCCATGCTCCTCAAGTGCCATCACAGCAAGCATTGCCGTCAAGCCCGCCGTCCCGATGCCCATGGCTTGAAGCGTGGTAAGGCCGTGCGGCAAGGGGACCAGCCATTCGCTCATCACCCGCGCGCGTTGAGCGTAACCTCCCCAATGCAGCTCGCCGACACGCCACCCCGTCAAGATCACCTTGTCGCCGGGCTTGAATCGAGGTGACGCGGAGGATTCGACCGTGCCCGAAAAATCTATTCCCGGCACGTGGGGATACTGTTTGACGAGCTTGCCGAGGCCGCAGAGCACCAGCCCGTCCTTGTAGTTCAACGTGGAGTATTCGACGCGAACGGTGACATCACCCGGCGGCAGCACCGAGTCCTCAAGGGAGCGAACTTCTCCTTTTACCTTACCGCCCGTTTCCTCGAGAAGGATGGCCTTGAAGCTCATCGCTGTCTCCAGCTCCCCCTTGGACTCGCACAGAGAATTCCGGCTAGCGCAGTGCCTCCAGAATGCTAGCGTAATTGGCGACACCTGCACCGCCCATGTTGAAAACGCCGGCGAGCCGCGCTCCGGCAACTTGCATGCCCGCCGCTTCGCCCTTGACCTGCATCGCCGCCATGACGTGCATAGATACACCGGTGGCGCCGATCGGATGCCCTTTCGCTTTGAGCCCACCCGATGGATTGACGGGAAGCTTCCCCCCTTTTTCTGTCCAGCCTTCGTCGATCGCGCGATGCCCTTCGCCGAGTGCCGTCAATCCCATGGCCTCATACTGCATCAGTTCGGCGATCGTGAAGCAATCATGCGTCTCGACCAAGTCGAGATCGTCGAGTCCCACGCCTGCCTCTCCAAAAGCCTGCCGCCACGCTTCCGCACATCCATCAAAACGCGTCATGTCGCGGCGACTCATCGGAAGAAAGTCGTTGACCTGGCGAGCGGCGCGAAAGATCACGGCTTTCTTGAGGCTGAGCGCCGTCTCGACATCGGCAAGGACGAGCGCGGCGGCGCCATCGGAGACGAGGGAGCAATCTGTCCGCCGAAGCGGTGGCGCCACCAGCGGATTCTTGTCCCCGACCGTGCGACAGAACTCGTATCCGAGATCTTTCCGGATCTGCGCATAAGGATTGGCTACGCCATTCTTGTGGTTCTTCGCAGCGATACGCGCCAGCGCATCGGAGCGGTCGCCATAGCGCTGAAAATAGAGCTGCGCTATCCGGCCGAACACGGCCGCAAAGCTGCCGCACTCCTCGCGCTCTTCCTTGGCGTAGCTCGCCTTCATTAGAAGGTCGCCGATCTGCTCACCGGTCGCTGCGGTCATCTTCTCGACGCCGACGACCAGCACGATCCGCGCATCGCGTGCCTTGATTACGCCGAGGCCGGCATGCACCGCAGCCGAACCCGTGGCGCATGCGTTCTCCAGCCGGGTCGCCGGCTTGAAACGCAGCGCATCATCCGCCTGGAGCACAAGCGAGGAAGGAAAATCTTGATAGACGAAGCCGCCGTTGAAATTGCCGATGTAGATCCGGTCGACATCCTTGGCCTCCACCTCGGCATCGGCCAGAGCTCCGCGAACGACTGAAACAATCATGCTCTCGAGATCGTCGGACTCACGTTTGCCGAACGGCAAATGGTCCCAACCGACAATACAGGCGGTCATTCCTGTCTCCTTACGAACAATGCCCTCTTTCGCTGTCGACTGACAGCGCGCGGTCCCACGATAGCAGAGCGGCAGCGCAAGGGAAACGGGAGCCACTTTGCTCAGGGGCGGGCACGCGCCTGCCTCTAAATACCGCCCGGTATCGCCGATTCTGCAACGCGGCGGCTCGCTTCTTCGTCGATGGCCTTTGTGAGATCCGGTCGCCGTGCCGCCAACTCGCGGAAATCAACGATATCGAGGCTCAGCAGCATCGTCCGTTCGGTGGCGATGACTGTCGCCGTGCGCATGCCGCCAGTAATCAGCGCGATCTCACCGAAGAAGCTTCCGGTGCCAAGGCGGACGGGCCGTGGCTGCACCTGAATCTCGACTTCGCCCTCGGCGATGAAGTACATGCAGTCTCCTGGCTCTCCGCGCCGGACCACGACGGTTCCCGCTGCGACTTGCCGTGGTCGCAAAAGACGGGCGACCTCGGCGATCAAGCCAGGCTCGACATTTTGGAAGTACGGGACCTTCGAGACGAGGTTCCAAGTCTGGAGGAACTGCTGCCGTCGCATTTCCTGCCCGAATTCGGTGGCGAGAATACCGGCCCATAGAGCGAAGAGGAGAATGCCGCAGACCATGATCACGCCGGCGACGAGACGGCCTGCCGGGGTCACCGGAACGACGTCGCCGTATCCCGTCGTCGTCAGGGTCGTAATCGCCCAATAGAGCGCTTTGGGAATACTGCCGAAATGATCAGGCTGCACCGGCCCCTCGATCAGATAGGCTAGCGTGGCCGAGCCGAAGAGCACGATGAGAAATCCAGAAAACACGCTGAGGACAGGGGCGCGCGCCTGCCGCAGCACACGCCCTAAGAGGCCCAATCTGGGTGCGTGCCGAGTGAGCTTGAAGATCCAAAGCATCCCAAAGAGGCTTGCATGGGCGAAGCTGGCCCCCGACGCAAGTGCGGTCAAGAACGGCAACACGCCGGCGAGGTCGCAAAGACCCGAGAACGAGAGACACCAACGCAGGCGGGTCCTGGCCGGGGTCAAATGCGCCGTCATGGAGTCGTAGGAGGGGGCAAGCGCAAGCCGGGCGAGGTATTCAACGGTAAAGAAGCCAAGGGCGCCGCAGGCAATGATCTCGAGCACGCGCAGATGCTCTGCCTCGATTGAGGGGTCGGTTCCGGCAATAATGGCGGCAAGCCCAACGGCCAGCACCGCACCGTGCGCGACCCGGAAGCTATGCGCTGCCGGGTTCGTATGCACCGGGTCAAAAGCCTGGGTCGCCCATTCTCCAAACGTCATTTTGCTTCCCTATTCCGGCCGCGATTTTTCGCTGCTCGGCTTCTTTCTTCGCACTTGGCTGCCCTCGGCCAATGCCAAGGCCGCTCGGCCGTCGCATGAATCTATACCCAAGCAAAATCACATACCACCGGCCTTCCGCACGCTCCACGAGCGATTTGAGCTGGCCGCTCGCTCCAGCGACTTCTATTCTTGCGCGCAATAGCGTTATGAGAGATCGCTCAAATGACAAACGTCACTCGGACGATTCTGACAATCCTCACCGCCCTGATCGCCGCCAGCTGCTCGAACTTCGGCAAGGCTCCCTATCAGGGCGTGCTGCGGGTCGGCGTCGTGGGCCCAATGTCCGGCCCCTATACTAGCTATGGCGGACAAATGCGATACGGCGTCGATCAGGCAATGGAGGACATCAACACGCATGGCGGCCTGCTGGATCACCAACTCAGGCTTCGCGCAGTCGACGACCGTTGTGATCCGAAGCGCGCCGCCGCGATCGCACAGGCACTGGTCGAAGAGAAGGTCGCATTCGTCGTCGGACATTTCTGCTCGGCGGCGTCCATAGCGGCGGCTCCCATT
This sequence comes from Alphaproteobacteria bacterium, assembly GCA_035294245.1. GTDB lineage: Bacteria > Pseudomonadota > Alphaproteobacteria > JACZXZ01 > JACZXZ01 > DATGLG01. Next base: position 38,941 of record DATGLG010000008.1, read on the forward strand.
TACGGCCAGGCAGGGATCGTGATGATCACGCCCTCCTCGGCGGATCCCGCACTTACCGATGAGGCTGCCGCACAGGGTGCGAAAAACGTCTTCCGCACCATTCCGCGCGAGGACATGGAGGGGCCGGCGCTCGCCCGCTACGTGCTCGCAAATTTTCGCGGTCAGCGCATCGGCGTGGTTCGCGATGAAGCAAATGACAGAGCGGGCGTCGTGCCCTCCGCGATTGCGGCGCTTCAGGCCGGCGGCATGATCCCGATTATCAGCGAGAAGATCAATACGGGGGCCACCGATTTCTCGGGCGCGATCGCGCGTCTCAAGGCCGCCGATATCGGCGTGATCGTCTTCGGCGGCCGTTATCAGGAGGCCGCCCTGCTCTTGATCGAGGCGCGGCGGCAAGGACTGAACATCGTCCTTGGCGGCGGCGACACCCTTGCGACGAAGGAGTTCTGGAAGTTGGCGGGTCCCGCCGCTGAGGGGACATTCATGCCGCTGCTGCCCGATCCGAGCAATCTTCTGACCGCGCAGCACGTGGCGGCCCGCCTGGCCCGTTTCGGGATCGACGCCACGGGCTATACACTCCGCGCTTATGCTGCGGTGCAGGTTTTCGCCGAAGCCGCCAAGCGCGCCAACTCTCTCGACGGCGCCGCCGTCGCGAAGTCGCTGCGGCAGGGTCAATACGATACGGTGATCGGGACCCTCAGCTTCGACGACAAGGGGGACCTGCGCAGCCCAGGCTATCAGGTCTATGTGTGGCACAAGGGGCGCTATTGAGCGCCGAGCGCCCTTACCGCTCGCCCAGGAGTCCCTGTGGCCGAAAGACGAGGAGCACGATAAGAAGCGAAAAAACCGCTATATCTCTGTACTCGATCTGCAGATAGGCAGCCCAGAACGTCTCGACCAAGGCAACAATAAAGCCGCCCAGAAGCGCTCCGGCAAAACTTCCCATGCCTCCGACGATGGCCGCGGTCAGAGCCTTAAAGCCCATAAGGAAGCCCATAACGAAGTTGATTCCGCTGTAATAGCTCGCGACCATCAAGCCGCCGGCCGCGGCCAAGGCGCCTCCAAGCGCGAAAGTTCCGGCGATCACGCGGTCTATATTGATTCCGACGAGGGCTGCCATGGCCTTGTCTTGCGAGCTCGCACGCTGGGCACGGCCGAACGGCGTGCACGCCAGCAAGTACCATGTCGCGGCAGCCAGAACCAACGTGACGAGCGCGAGCAGCCCCTGCTGGCCATTGACATAAAGGCTGAAGCCATCGGCCTTCGCCAGAACAAAGCCGCTCTTTGCAATCGGGGGAAGCCAGATATCACGTCCGCCCTGGGCGACAAATACGTAGTTCTGCAGCACGATGGAGAGCCCGATGGCGGCAATGAGCGGCATCAAGGCGTTGGCGTGGCGGAGCGGGCGAAAGACAAGTCTCTCCGTTGCCCAGCCATATCCCGCGTTGATAGCCATCGCGACCATAAGCGCCAGAGGGATGGCCGCGACCATGGAGCCGATACCAATGATCGACAGAAACACCAGGGCGACGGCACCCGTAAAGGCGCCGATCATGTAAAGCTCGCCGAACGCGAAATTGATGGCGCCGATGATGCTGTAGACGAGCGTATACCCGACCGCGATGAGGGCTACGACGCAACCGAGCGTCAACCCGTTCACGAGCTGCTGCAAGAAGTAAAGCACGCCCGCACTGAACGAGAGAGAAATTGCAGGGGTCGCCGCCGGTGGCTCGACGCGGTGCGCACCCGAACGGGTCTGAAGATCGAGCGCGAGGAGGAGGAGCGCCATGTGAACATCGGATAGCGATCCGCCGGTATCCGTCGCCACCTGTGTCAGCTTAAGCCGGTCGGGGCTGAAGGTGCCGCCGGCGAAGATGCAAGAGACGGAATGGCTCTGGACCGTATGGTCCGGCATGCGGAGAGAGACTTGGGTGAGAACCGCGTGAGGGGCGCTTGCATCGACGCCGCTCTCCATGTGCTCGACAGTCCCATCGAGGAAAACCAGCTGAGCGACGCGCTCACATAAGCGAGCCTGAGGCGCATCGACTTGGCTACAACCGGCCAACGCAAGGCAACACAACGCCAAATACAGAGCACGCACAATGACCGCTCGGTACCACGGACGGTTGACAACCTGCACCGAAAAAACTGCGTCCATAACGGAGAGCGCCGGAAAGTCCCTATCAGTTGCGGCCAAAAGCTGTCGCCCCGCATCATGCCTGGGGCGATCTAACTAGACAAACGCATTTTACCGGAAGGGCCCTTTTGCCATGAGATCAGCGGTAGCCTCGCGGCAGGCCCTGTGATAATCTAACCGCTCAAATTCACTATGGTCAGCCTCATGCCGAGCATTTCCTCCGCTCTCAAGTCAGAGGACAAGGCGCCGCAAGCCGGCCAGCTCGCGCTTGTCGGAGGGGTGCTTTGCCTCGACTTCACGAACACGGTCTCGGGACTGCACGAAGGTGAGCACGAGCGTGAGCATTTGCGCAGCTATGACAATCTGCTCGCCTGGGCAACACATGCCGGCGCTCTCGACGTCAATCAGGCACGAATGCTATCGAGGCGTTCCCGAGATGATCCCAATGCGGCCATGCGGGCATTCCACCGTGCCTTGACCTTGCGGGAAGCCATCCACGACGTATTTGCCGCAATCGCCGGCAAGGCTGATGTCCCCCGACGCATGATCGAGGTCATCAACGGCGCTCTTTCCGAAACATTGCGCCACGCCTGCATCATTTCTCACGGCCAGCAGTTCGCCTGGGGATGGGATGATCTCACCGGCAGGCTGGATGCGCCTTTATGGCCAGTGCTGCGCTCGGCAGCCGAGATGCTCACCGAAGGCAAGCTCGATCGTGTCAAGCAGTGCCCCTATCCGCATTGCGGCTGGCTTTTCGTGGATTTCAGCAAGAACAAGAGCCGGCGCTGGTGCGAGATGAGCGTATGTGGCAACCGGACCAAGGCACGCCGGCACTATATGCGCGAGAAAGAAGCCAATTCTTAGTCGAAGGTGCGGCTGCTCCTCTCCGATCCCTGCGCCTTGCCCAGGTGTATCGTCGGCCGGCGATGGGCGATGAGGCCACCGCGTCGCCATATGATGATCGCAACCATGGCAACGCCGAACACAAGCATCCGATAATGCTCGAATTCCCGACCGAATTCCGGCAAGAGCACGAGAAGGGTCGCTGCACCGGCCACGCCGATCTGACTTCCCATTCCGCCAAGGACCACGATCGCCAGTACGGTGGCCGACTCGACAAAGGTGAAACTCTCGGGACTGATGAAGCCTTGGCGGGTCGCGAAGAAGCAGCCGGCCAACCCGCCGAAGAGCGCGCCGATTCCGAAGGCGGATAGCTTGAGCGTTGTCGGGTTCAATCCCAGGGCACGGCAAGCCCCCTCGTCCTCGCGCAGGGCCTCCCAGGCGCGGCCGAGGGGCAGATGTCGCACGCGCAACGTGAACGCGTTGGTAAGGAGCGCAAGAGCCAGGATGATGTAGAAAAGCAGGATCATTCGCGGTGGCAGCCAATAGAGCGAGTGCCCGGCACCGCCTTCTCCTGCGCCGAAACCCCACCCGAAGAGCGTGGGACGGGGAATTCCCAGCAGGCCGTTCGATCCGCCGGTGAGGCTGGTCCAATTCTGAAGCAGGATATGGATGATCTCGCCCAGACCCAAAGTGACGATCGCCAGGTAATCACCTCGCATGCGCAGGACCGGGAAGCCCAGCAACACGCCGCAAAGCGCCGCGAGTCCGCCAGCAAGCGGAAGGCATGCCCAGAAGTCGAGATGGAAATGACGGGCCAGGAGCGCAAAGGAATAGGCACCGATTGCATAGAACGCCACATAGCCGAGGTCGAGCAGCCCGGCCAACCCGACCACGATATTCAGTCCCCATCCCAGCATCATATAGATCAGGACCGTGGTCGCAAGGTCCAGGAGATAGCGGTCGGTGAAAGGAAATACCGGCAACAAGATCGCGAATGCGACGAGCGTTAAGCCGAACCAACGCCGTCCCTCTCCCGAGCGATCGATGCCGCGAGGCGTCGCGATAATGAGCGGGCTCTGCGCGGCAGATCCCGCGGTCGCCGGACGCAGACCATGCAGCGCAACGGCCAACCGGCCGAGGAAGACCGCACCGGTGCCGATCGCAAGCCACAGGAAATTGGGCACGAGCGTCAGGCCGCCCTCCAGGGTCATGATTCGAACGCCCAGAATGGGAAACCCCAGGATCGCCGCGATCAGCGCCGCTATGCCGGCCTCGCGGACTGCCGCGCGCCATTGAAGGCGCGGCCGCAACCCGCTGATATCCTCCGCTGCCGCCGTCATGTAACTGGCATTCCTTTCATGACCGGTTTGAGACTAGCAGAGGTGCGCAGGCAAGCAAAAGGCGTATTGGCACTTGTGAAAGATCAGGGCTCGGGCGCCAAGGTTTCGAGGAACCGCACGGGTCGGCCAGCCGGGCTTCCAATCAGCTCGTCCTCGCGCATCACGAGATTGCCGCGGAGCATCGTCATTTTCGGCCAGCCGATCACCTGGAGGCCATCAAAGGGCGTCCAGCCGCAACGGCTCGCGATCCAACGGTTTTCGATGCGGCGCCGCTCCTTGAGATCGACGATCGTGAAATCGGCGTCATAGCCGCATGCGATGCGCCCTTTTCCGACGACGCCATAGACGCGCGCAGGCCCTACGCTGGTCAGGTCGACGAAACGCTCGAGGCTGAGCCGTCCCGCATTCACGTGATCCAGCAGTATCGGCACCAAGGTCTGGACCCCCGTCATGCCGGACGGGCTCTCGGGATAGGGTTTGGCCTTCTCCTCAAGAGTGTGAGGCGCGTGGTCGGAACCGATAACGTCGACGACGCCCTCCCGTACCGCGCGCCATAGCGCCTGCCAATGACTCTTATCGCGGATCGGCGGATTCATTTGTGCAAGGGTTCCCAAACGATCATAGCATTCGGGCGCCGTCAGCGTGAGATGCTGCGGCGTCGTTTCCACCGTGGCGATGTCCTTGCTTAGGGCGAGGAAATCCATCTCCCCTGCCGAGGTGACGTGAAGCACATGCACGCGCCGTCCTGCGCGCCGGGCGAGCGCAATCAAGCGCTTGACCGCGCGCAGCGCCGTCTCCTCGTCGCGCCATAGGGGATGGAGATGCGGGCGGCCGCCCTCGACGGCGATCTTCCGGCGCTCCACGAGCCGCTCTTCGTCCTCGGCATGGACGGCCACTCGGCGATGGCCATTGCGCAAAACGGCAAAAACGCCGTCGTCATCCGGCACCAGGAGCGTTCCCGTCGAGCTGCCCATGAACATTTTCACGCCGGCGCAGCCGGGCAGACGCTCAAGCCCCCCAAGGTCTTCGACGTTTTCCCGCGCTGCACCTATGAAGAAGGCGTGATCGACCCAGGCGCGTCCGCGCGCACGCGCCAGCTTGTCGTCGAGCAGAGCCTTGGTCGTGGTGCTCGGCTTCGTGTTTGGCATCTCGAAAATGCCAACAACCCCGCCGAGCGCGGCGCCGGCCGTGCCGGTCGCAAGATCTTCCTTGTGCTCGTTTCCCGGCTCACGGAAATGAACTTGCGTATCGATGACCCCAGGAAGGACGTGGAGTCCGCGGACATCGATGACTGTCTCGGCGATTGCGCCATTGAGAGGGCCCAGTGCAGCAATTCGTCCGTCTCGAACGCCGATATCCGTTTCCACCAAACCACTCGGCGTTGCGCAGATGCCGCCCCTAAGAACGACCTCGAATCGATCCGCCATGATCTCTCCTTTGCGGCGCCTCGACGGCAATACTCAAGCTGCTTTCAACAACTCGAAGGCGTCACGTGCGCCGTCAATACCTCTGATGTGTCGCTGATGCCAGCAGGCATAAAACAAGAGCGCCCACTCGGCCATGCCGCTGCGTTTTCCCGTCCGCGCAAAAAGCCGCTCGACGCCACGCGGCGAGCAGAGTTCCCGAATGCCTTGCTGGCGCGCGACGAGCGGCCCGATCCGCTCGCCCGCGCGCGAGATCCATTCTGCGACGGGAACCGTGAATCCACGCTTGCGACTGAACGGCTCCGCTTCCGGGAGATGACGCGCGAGCCATCGCCGCAGGAGCCATTTACCGCGACCCTCCCGCAGCTTTAGCTCGTCCGGGAGGCGGAAGGCCACGGCAGCGACCTCGGAATCGAGGAAAGGCACGCGGCCCTCGACCGAATGCGCCATGAGGCAGCGATCGACCTTGTTGAGCAGATCGTTGGGAAGCCAATCGGACATGTCCACGGCCTGCGCCACCTGAAGCTTCGTGCGGCCAGAGCCGGCACAGGCGATTTCCGATGCGGTAATGCCGTCGCGCCAGCCTGCGAGATTCGCCGTAAGAACGCCGAGGCCATCGAGGATGCCTCGGGAGCGCATGGTGCGGCCCCATTGCCACCATGGCCGAACGATGCTGCGGTACCGTCCATACCCCGCGAAAAGCTCGTCGCCCCCTTCACCGGTGAGTATCACCTTCAGTGAGGAGCCTGCTTCAGCCGCGAGCTTATACGTCGGAAGCGCCGCGTAGTCGGCGGTCGGGTCATCGAGGGCATCCGCGACCAGCGGCAGCAGCCGCCAGAAATCTGACTCGCTAAATTCAAGCGCCACATGCTCCGCGCCGACCCGCTCCGCGAGTTGGCCCGCCAGCCGCCGCTCATCGGCGACATGGGCCCCCGAGAAGCCGATGGTGAAGGCCCGCACCGGACGATCATTGAGCTTGGCCATAAGCGCCAGAATGACCGACGAATCGATCCCGCCGGAGAGAAACATGCCGTAGGGAACATCCGACCGCTGGTGGAGCTTGACGCTCTCCGTCAACGCTTCGTCAAGCCGCTCCAATGCCTCCGCTTCGCTCCAGTTCGCCGGCGGACCGGGGGGCAGCGGACTCCGCCGCCGCCGCTCAACGATGCGCCCTCCGGCCAGTACGAGCACCTCTCCCGGCAAGAGGCGGCGAATTCCTTGAAAGGGTGTGTCGCGGCCGGTCGTGAATTGGAGCTCAAGGAGTTCGCTGCTTCTCGCCGTTTCGAGCACCGGCTGCGCTAACCCCGCGGCCAGCAGCGCCTTGGGCTCGGACGCGAACGCGAACATATCCGGTCGCTCGACATAATAGAGTGGCTTGATGCCGAATGGATCGCGCGCCAGAACCAGTTGGCCTGCCGGAGCATCGTGGAGCGCAAATGCATACATGCCGCGCAGATGCTCCACGAAGCGAAGTCCTACACGTCGGAAGAGGTGCAGAACCGGCTCAAAATCCGAGGCGGTCGCGAAATTGATGCCGGAGAGGGGGTCGTTCTGGCGCAATTCGAGGTAATTGTAGATTTCGCCATTGCCGACGAGGGCCGCGCCGCCAGGCTCGTAGAGAGGATGATCGCCAGTCGCGAGGTCGATGATGGCGAGCCGATTCTGCAACATCGCCACGTTGTCGACCGAATAGTAGCCGCGACTGTCAGGGCCACGATGGGCGAGCGCGTCGGCCATCAGTCGGAGCGTCGCCACTTCCGGTGGCGCCCCGCTCGCCATCATGATCCCGGCAATACCACACATTAGGCTGCAACCCTGTCGAAGAAGGCAAGATAACGCGCCACCACGGCCTGCTCCGTATAGTCTGCCGCATATGCGACACTCCCGCCCTCCCCGAGACGGGAAGCCAGGCCCGGATCGTCGATCACGCGGCGAATAGCGCGCGCAAGCGCTACCGCATCATTGACGGGCACGAGCAATCCGCTGACTCCGTCACGAATCAGTGCCCCTGGACCTTCGCTTGCTGCGGCAACGACGGGCACGTTGCGCGCCCAGGCCTCGATGACCACATTGCCGAGGGGTTCGCGCCGGGACGGGCAGACCAGAATATCGGCGGCGGCATAGAGACCGCCAACATCCTGTCGCCAGCCCAAAAAACGGAGGCGATCTCCAAGGGCAAGCCTTTCCGCCTGGGCCTCCAGCGCCGCGCGTTCGGGCCCATCGCCAGCCAGCCAGCAATATACGCCAGGCAATTCGGCGAGAGCAGGCAACAGCACGTCGAACGCCTTGTCATCATGGAGGCGGCCGAGAGCAAGCAGCAGCGGTGTGCCTTCGGGCGTGTCAAACATCCCACGCGGCGATGGGGATGCCGGTGTAATGTCGACAAAGTTGGGCAGATAGTGAACACGGTCTCGCGGCCATCCGCCACGGCGGATGTATTCGACGATGTCGGCCGTATTGCCGATGAGATAATCGCAATGACGATAATATTTGAGATCGTAATACCCCCCGAGCCGGGCGATATGGATGAAACGGCCTTTCGGGCAATGGCGCGTGGCGCGGCTCATCCAGGTGAGCACGATGTCCGGCGCGAAGTCCTCGATCTCGCGTTGGAGCGCCGGTGTCGTCGTGAAGTCGAGAATTCCACCGAAGCCCAGCTGGACCGGATCGAGTCCTTGCGCATGAAGTTGAGCGGCGCGTGCCGGGTCGGCTCTCATGACGATCCGCTGTTCCAGTCCGGCACGGGCGAGCGCCGGAACCAAGCGCATGAAGAAAGCTTCCGCCCCGCCATAGGCGGCGCCGGCCATCGCCTGGAGAACGCGCAGACGTGATTGTGTCATCAACTCTACTCAAGTCCAGCGCTGAGGCCAGTAGCGGAAACCCGCTGGCGCTGCAAGGCCGGCCACGATACTTGCGCGACGGTCACGCTGCGTCCCGTAGCATTTGAGGCCGCATCCCGACAAGCGCAGGGGGACATTACCGTCGCGCGCTTAACTGCCGAGGAAATCATCGGGGCATATGCTCAGATCGGGCACGGGATTTCCACCCAATCGATGCGATCCAGCGCGCCGAAGCGTTTGGCGAGCGATTTTCGGAACTTGTCGATATACCGGGAAGGGATGCGGCGATAGAATCGATTTTGCGCTCTGGCCCGCGACAGGGTCTTGCAATGGAACAGGGCATAGCGAAGGTCTTGCGGAAAGCGATAGCACCGCTTTACCCCGACAAGGCGTTCATGCACATGGTTGATCCATAAGATTTCCGGGCGATTTCTGATCAACCGCATCTGATCGTCTCGGGGTGCTGCCTGCAAGTCGCCGTTGGTAAGGGCGAGCGTATTGACATGGACCGGGTGCGGGCTCTCGACCAGAATATTGAGCCGGGGCAGCGCGCACGCATCGATATCCTCGCGGCGCATTGCGTCAAGAACCGCAGGCAGTCCGCGAAGCAAATGGGGTGATGGGATTTCGTCCGGATCGACGACGAATATGAACTCGCCTCTGCACATGCTTTTTAGGTGGTTTCGCTGCGCCGAAAAATTTCTTTGCAGCGCCCTCTGGTGAAACCGGACGTTATAGCGCCTGATGGCATCGACAACCTCCGGTCGTGAGAAATCATCGAGAACAACGATCTCGCAAGTGTCATCGAGAATTGGCGCCAGCGCGTCCATCAGCCAGACAAATTCGATCTGTTCGTTGTGGGTGAGAATCGCGAAGCTTAATCGAATAGGCGGATAATTCCGGACGCACGGGCTCTCGAATCGATTCACGCCGCCTCACCGAAATTGCGGCGCCAAAGATCGATCGCCGCGGCCTCGACCATTTCCACAGTAAGGCTGTCCATGAGCGTGTCCGTCGTCTGCGGGTGATATCCCGGGCTCCTGGCGAGCGTGTCGTAGGGAACCGGTGTGCAAACGGCCGCTGTGCGAACTCCCCAAGGAGCGTAATGCTCGACGCGGCTTGGACCGAACAGACCTAGTGTCGGCGTGCCGGAAGCAGCTGCCAAATGCATGAGGCCGGAATCGTTCCCCACGAAGAAGGCACACCGGCGCAAGGCTGCGAAAGCGGTCAGTAGATCGACCTTACCGACGAGATCGATGCATCGCGCAGCTCGAACGCTTGCGAGCACGGGCTCTGCCAGCGTCCGCTCCCCGCCGGCGCCCAGCACGACCACCCTTGCATGGGGCAGGATGCCGTCCGTAGCGGTCAGGCGAGCGACAAGCTCGGCGAAGCGGTCGCTCGGCCATATCTTCCCGCGCCAATTGGCCGTCGGGGCCACGGCGAGGGTCGGCGGCCCCTCCGGCAGAAGATTGCACGCAGCGAGCTCGTGCTCCGGCCGGATCCAGATGCGCGGCGGGAGCACATGATTCATGCCGACCACTCGCGCAAGATGGACGAGCCGATGCTCCGGAGTCTTGCTCGCCTTCATCACGTAGCGCCGACCCGCCCACAGAAAATATGCGATCGCCGAGGCGCGCAGATCGACGATGATGTCCCAGCGCTGGGGCGCCATATGCCGCCAAAGCTTGAGCCAGTGGCGGCCGCGCGGCTCCTTGTCGATCAGGTATACTTCGCGCACCCCTGGTACCGCGACAAACAGCTCTCCTGCCGCGCGGCCGCAGGCAATGGTGATCTCTGCGGCGGGATGCCGCTCGATCAGATGCGCCAGAACGCCCGTCGATAGGACGGCATCGCCGATACGGCTATTCGTAATGAAGAGGATTCGCATGGGCTCAGAATAAGCTGAAACGGCTCACCGCAACATAACGGCCTCGAACGCGGCAGCCGCTTTGTCCCAGCTCCGCCCCGCCGACCGTTCTCGCGCCTTCTCGCTCATACGTTGATGGGTTTCGTCGTCCTCCAATAGGCTCAAGACCCCCCTGGCGAAAGCCTCGTCATCGGCGACGAGCTTGCCGGAGGCTTGATCTTCGACCAATTCGGCAATAGCCGGAAACGGCCGGGCGACCGCCGGTAGGCCGGCGGCCTGACTCTCGGCCAAAGTATGGCAATAGACTTCGCGCCGGTCACCAGGATAGAGATGGGCCCGCGCCCCCCGATAAGCTTCGGCCATCTCAGGATCGGAAGCAGGCGGGTAAATCGCGACGCCCTTGTCTCGCGCAGCGAGCGCCGCGGCCGCAACCGATCTGAAGGGCTCAAGAACGGCTCCTCCCGATGCAATGCGATGAAGGGCGGCGGAATAGAGCCGGAGCTCCGCATGAGGGCAAGCGGGATGGACTCGCTCGCTCCAGAGCTTCACGAGCCACTCGAGGCCGAGATGCGGATGGCTCGTCGCGACGGCGTAAGGCGGATGGCGCGGTGCCGTCGCTTTGAAGTCGAGATAGGCCGACCCGATGCCGGGCTGAATGATTTCGGCGTGGAGTGCCTTCGCGCCGTTGCGATAGGCCGTGCGGTGCGACGCCCCCAAGAAAACGAGTGTCGGCCGGTGGACATCGAGCAGCGCCGGATTGCCTTCCGCCTCAAGATACCCGATCGGCGTGGCGAGCCAAAGGAGCCGCCGGTTCGCGCCGGAGACGAAGTCGAGCAGCTCTGGCTTGCGAAAAGCGATGAGAACATCGCACGTGGAAGGTCGGGGACCCACCCAGGTTTCCCAGCTAGCCCCTTCGATTTCCCGTCGCAATGAGGCCCGGTTAAAGACCTGCACCCGGTGGTCGCGCCGTGCAAGCGCACCCGGAAGGCTCGCGAAGGCCTTTTCCGCCCCGCCAAGGGGACCCTCCGAAGGGCTCTGCGCATCGAACGATATCGAGTCGTCGACCAAAACAATATGCATGGCGCCCGCTTATAGCGGTGCTCCCCTCGAGTTGCCAAGCAGCCCGAGGCTTCCGCAGGCTTTGGGGCGGCTTCAGCTTTCCCAATCGCGCGGGATCGGCTATACGGTCGGCGCTCGAAACAGCGTCCGGACGACGCTAATGTCCTTTAGCTTTAACAAGAAGCGCAGGCGGCTGCCTTTCACCGAGCGCCTGTTCACCCGCTTTGTCGTCAGATATTACGGCAGAAATCTCCTCGTCGATCTGCAATTGGCGGCCAAGCGATCGACGGTCGAGTACATTCAGAAGAACATGCGGCAGGCCATGCTCATGCCGGATCGCTGGGCCGTGCTGGAATTCGCGCTTGCCGCCGCTCCGCGGGCAGGGTCCATCTTGGAATTCGGCGTCGAGCGCGGCGCCAGCATCCGACTGCTGGCGAAGCGCTCCGGGCGGATCGTGCATGGCTTTGATTCCTTCCTGGGTCTGCCGGAGGATTGGCGTGGTACATTCGAGCAGAAAGGAAAGTTTAGCCAGCATGGAAAGCTGCCAAGGGTGCCGTCCAACGTGCGGCTCCATCCTGGGTGGTTCAACGAGACCCTGCCTCGTTTTCTCGAACGCGAGACCGAACAGGTTTCATTCATCCATATCGATTGCGATATCTACGCCTCGACGAAGACCGTGCTCGATCTCCTGGCCAGCCGAATCGGGCCGGGCGCAATCATCGTATTCGACGAATACTTCAATTACCCGAATTGGGAGGAACACGAATTCCGAGCATTCCAGGAATTCGTGCAGGCCAATGGCATCGCTTATGAATATCTCGCCTTTTCGGTCAAGAATGGCCATGTCGCCGTTAAAGTGACCGCCAAATCGAAGCCCCCGGCATGAATGTCGAGAGAACGAGGCGCCCTATCTGTCCGCCGACGGATATTGACCCGGTCTCGCTGGGGCTTACCTAACCGTGCGGTGATCGAGGCGCCCATCATGGCCGACGTCCATTACGCTCTGAAGGAAGATCGCGCGCCATTGGCGCTCGGCGGTAGGGACGCGAGGCCGTTTCTGCAAGGGATGGTGACGAACGACGTGGACAGAGTCGCGGTGGATCGCGCGATCTATGCCGGCTTCCTTACCCCCCAAGGGCGGTTCCTTCACGATCTCTTCATCGCTCCGTCGATGCACGACCCGAATCCCGCAGCATTTCTCCTGGATGGCGAGGCCGCGCGTCTCGACGATCTCAAGCGGCGGCTCCAACTCTACAAACTGCGGGCAGACGTCGTGATTACCGACGCACGAGAGACGCTCGTCGTGGCCGTCCTCTGGGGTCGAGACGCCCCGTCAGCCGTCGAACTGTCGTCCGATCCGGGAGCCGCCCGCCGCTTTGGTGGTGGCATCGTCTTCGTCGACCCGCGGCTGCCGGCGCTTGGGCTTCGCGCGCTGCTGCCCAAAGAAGATGTGCGGGCGGTCCTCGAGAAGGCGGGGTTCACGCCGCGGCCTCTCCTCGATTACCAGCGCCGGCGCATTGAGCTTGGCGTGCCCGAAGGTAGTCCCGATTTGCCGGTGGAGAAGGCGCTCCTACTGGAGAACGGGTTCGAGGAGCTCCACGGGGTCGATTTCAAGAAGGGCTGTTATATCGGCCAAGAAGTGACGGCGCGGATGAAATATCGCGCCCTGGTGAAGAAAAGGCTGCTGCCCGTCGCAATCGAAGGGCCGCCTCCCGCCCCCGGAACCCCGATTACACTCGACGGGGAAGAAGCCGGTGAAATGCGTACGAGCCTCGATGGCGTCGGCCTAGCCTTGCTCAAGCTGGATGCCTTCGCGCGCTCGCATGCGGATGCCACGCCCTTGATTGCAGCCGATTCCGTTCTCCGTGCCCGCAAGCCCGATTGGGCCGTGTTTTAATAAGCCCCATGCAGCTATATCGCCGCCGATGAAACAGGCGGGCGGCGGGCGGATTGCATTATGCCAGTCGTGCTTTGAGCTTCTCGGCGAGAAGTGCAATTGCCTCTCGATTGCCGGGCTTCAGCCCCCAGTTGAGCTTGAGATCGTCGCCGGGCCGACGCGGCAGAACATGCATATGGAAATGCATGACCGACTGCGCCGCGGCGGCACCATTCGCCTGTATCAGGTTGAGTCCTTCTGGCTTCAACACACTGGCAACAGCTTTCGCCACCCGGGTAGCGATCTCAGCCACCCTGCCCACCTCCCCCGCTGGCGCATCGTATAGTGTCTCGAAGTGATTTTTCGGTATGACGAGGCAGTGGCCTTCATTGGCCGGGTTGATGTCCATGAAGGCAAGGACCGTCGCGTCCTCGAAGAGCTTGAAGGACGGCACCTCCCCGGCGACGATCTTGCAGAAGATGCAGTTTGCCTCCCGCTTCATGATGCCCTTCCCATGCTTTTCGTGAAGACGGCCTTGACGCGCCGTCCCTCACCCATTCAAGGCTAGTCTGCCCTGTTCGGGGCAGTTTTCAAGGCCGCCTGGGCGGCGGCGAGTTTGGCGATGGGGACGCGGAAGGGGGAGCAGGAGACGTAGTCGAGGCCGGCCTGGGCGCAGAGGAGGATGGATTGGGGGTCGCCGCCGTGCTCGCCGCAGATGCCGCATTTGAGGGCGGGG
>DATGLG010000009.1:0-5142 GCA_035294245.1 Alphaproteobacteria bacterium
CGCCGTCGGCTACGGAGGGCCCTGCTTCCCTCGAGACAACATCGCCTTCGCAGCGCTCGCTGAGCGCATCGGGGCGCGCGCCGACCTGGCAAGGGCGACCGACGCCATCAACCGCTATCAGATCGATCGGTTGGCCGCGGCGGTCACGTCGCGCGTGTCCCGCGGTGCACGCGTTGCGGTCCTCGGGATGTCGTATAAACCCGATACCGTGGTAATCGAAGAGAGCCAAGGCGTGATGCTGGCGCAGCGTTTACACGGCGACGGATATCGCGTAACGATTCACGATCCGCTCAGCGGGACGGCGGCCGCGCAGGTATTGCCGCAAGGGGTCGGGCAAGCGGGTTCGGCGGAAGAGGCCATACGCGCTGCAGATATCGCCGTCATCGTGACGCCGTGGCCCCAGTATGCGCAGTTGCACGGACCTACAGGACGATCGATCCCGGTCATCGATTGCTGGCGAATCGTACCTACGCAGGACTCGAACGGGCTTCGGCCCGTGTGGCTCGGCTACGGCGAGGGCGCCGTCACCTCTCCTGTCGGCGCCTGAACAGATGAAAGTGGACGAAGTCGGAGGTCCCTAAAGCAAAAACGGAGTGTCCCCGGCGACCAGACGCGAAACTCGATCCCCTCGGCACCGGACGTGCCATTCGTAGCGGGTACCTCGAAGGGGAGGAGCACCTCGAGATTCTCGCGGCGAGGGGTAAGCCACGCACCGAACCATCCAGTCTCTGGCGGCCGGAGTTGGGCTTGAGCCAACACGCGCTCGCCGGAATCCGCAACGATATCGAGCGCTATCTCCGCCGGCTTCAGGGGTCGCTCAGTCTCGAACCTAAATAGCGCTTCGTACGCCCCCGGCGAGAGAAGGACGTAGGGACCGTACGCGACATATCCCTGAACGCCCCGCTTGGCCCAGATGCCGAGG
The DNA here is from genome assembly GCA_035294245.1 of Alphaproteobacteria bacterium. Lineage (GTDB taxonomy): Bacteria > Pseudomonadota > Alphaproteobacteria > JACZXZ01 > JACZXZ01 > DATGLG01. The sequence goes on from DATGLG010000009.1 coordinate 923, forward strand.
CTTGAATCTCGAGTCCCCGCAGGGCCAACGGTAAGGGCTCGTACCCAGTTGAAGGCCTGTAAATCCGCGCGACGGACATGAAGGCCGAGCAAAGAAAAAGCGGCGTCTCCGTCCGACCAGACTGTGAACTCGAGCGTGTCGGTCGAGGACTCCGTGATCGGGAAGCCCAGGACGCAGTCGCAGCGGCCGGTCGCATTCGGGACAAAGCTCTGGCGCGCTACTATCCGCTTCCCACCGTCGGCGACGACTTGTAGCTCGAGCCGCCCGCCTCTGCCCAGCTTGTGCACCACGCAGCTAAAGAGCGCCTCATAAAAACCCGGCCGCAAGTGAATGTAGGGGCCGTACGCAACGAACCCCTCAACCCCAGCCTTCGCACGGAGCGCCACCTCCGCGCCGTGCCGCTCGACCCGGCCGGCAGGGCCAACGCTCAGCAACGGGAGGAGCGCGAGTTCCGTCCCCGCCTCCGCCTCGGAGACCGAGGCGATCCGCTCGAACTCGGCATGGAACGGGAGGATGGGCTGCCCCTCGACGCCCTGGACGCGCAACCCGATCTCGCTCCATTCGCCGCCGCTCGGCAGGGCGGGCGTCGGGAAGGCAACGGCAAACGCCCCCCCGCCCCGCAGCAGCCGATACCCGCACAGGTAGGAGTCGGCGCTCACGATGAGGAGCGCCTCGGAGCTAACCGCCTCCTCGCCCTCAAATCGGGCGCTCAGCCGATAACTCCCGTTCGGGACGGCGAGCGTGGCGCTCGACTCGCTGACCAGCGCCCCGACCCGGACCGCCGCGACGCGCTCCGGCGACGCGGAGGGATCTTCCCGGATCCGCACATCGAGCAGCGTAAACTCGTGCGTTCCTGGCGAGAAGACCATACATTCGAGCGTCTCGGTCGACCCCTCCGGGATCACAAACCCCAAGACGCACTCACACCGCCCGACCGCCCGCGGGGCAAAGCGCTCCCGCGCCATCACCCGCGTCCCCCCACCGGCGACGACCTGCAGCTCGAGCCGCCCGTCCCGCCCGAGCTTGTGGACCGCGCACGTAAAGAGCGCCTCATACCAGCCCGGCCGCAAGCGTATGTACGGCCCGTGCGCAACGAAGCCCTCAACCCCAGCCTTCGCATGGATCGTCAACTCCGCGCCGTGCCGCTCGACCCGGCCGGCAGGGCCAACGCTGAGCAATGGGAGGAGCGCGAGCTCCGTCCCCGCCTCCGCCTCGGAGACGGAGGCGATCCGCTCGAGCTCGGCCTGGAACGGCAGGATGGGCTGCCCCGCGACGCTCTGGACGCGCAGCTCGATCTCGCTCGGTACGCCGCCGCTCGGCAGGGCGGGAGTCGCAAATTCGATCGCACCACTTGCCTCCGATCCATTCCGATCGGTCCGCATCAGCCGATACCCGCACAGGTAGGAGTCGGTGCTCACGATGAGGAGCGCCTCAGACATCGCTGGCTCGTCGTCCTCAAAACGTGCGCTCAGTCGGTAGCTCCCGTTCGAGACGGTCAGCATTGCCTCCGACTCGCTGACCAGCGCCCCCGTCTGGAGCGTTGCGATCCGCTCCGGTGACGCTGATGGATCTGCCCGGACGCGCACATCAAGCAACGTACACTCGAGCGTCCCTTGCGAGAACATTATAAATTCGAGCGCTTCGGTCGAGGACTCAGTGATCGCGAAGCCCAGGACACAGTCGTACCGCCCGGTTGCATACGGTACAAAGCTCTGGCGCGCTACTATCCGCTTCCCGCCGCCGGCAACGATTTGTAGCGCGAGTCTCCCAGCTTCGCTGAGCTTGTGTACTGAGCACGTAAAAATCGCCTCGTAAAAGCCCGGCCGCAAGCGAATGTACGGCCCGTACGCGACGAACCCCGCCACCCCAGCCTTCGCCTGGAGCGCCCAGCGCCGCCCGGATTTTCCGTATGCTTCATCGGGAACGCGCACGCGAACGCCTGCCGACCCAAGACTCAAGAGATCGGTGACTTCCAAATCGACAGACGCCGTGACGGTCTCCGGCGCTTCAATCTCTTCAAGTGTCGCCGCCCGAACCACAACATCGGAGAGACCGAAAGTCCGCAAATGAAATTCAACCTCCGTCCAATCGAGCTCGTGCTCCAACTCGATGGGGACGGTAAAGGCACACGAAACCCTGCCTCGGGCCACGTCGCCCGGAGCGATAGCAACCTGCTCGAGCAAAAACGAAGAACAGAACACCGCGAGCACGAGTCCATCGTTCTCGTCCATCGCCCGAGCTGCGTCAAAGTCGAGCGTCAGGCGATAGCTCCCGGCGAACAGGTCGATATACCCACCGTAAAAGACGAGACCGTCGACGCCGCGGACTGCCTGGATCCCGTCGCCCGTGTGGAGGCCGGCGTCGCCCGCCTGAAGCTCTGGGAAGACATCGATCGGCAATCTCCGCCGATTGATATAGCCTTGGCGAATTCGCGTGGAGATTGGCGTCCGCACGACATCGACATGATCGGTTAACCGCCTCTCGATCACGTTGTGAGCGGCATTCACCCCGATGAAACGCCGCGGCGTGGCGCTGCCCGATTCGAGCCGCCGGCGCTCGAGCGTGACAACGCAGCGGAAGCTTCGCAACACCGATCGTATCGCCACATCGGCTTCGCAGTCCCAATCGCTCCCACGGCGGCTCTCTGGCCTTCCCCAATCGAAGACAAAAACATCGCAGCGCTCACCGAGTTCCTCGACCGACGCGCGCACGCAGCCCGGCGGGAGATTCGAGAGTACAGACGCCTCCGGCGCGACCAAAATCGCGTTGAAAAATCCCGCCTGGCGCCAGAACTCCGCAAACCGCTCTAAAAGGGCTTCCTTCGTCCCTATCCAACCGAGGATCGTCTCTCGAGGATAGCCGGCAAAAATATCCAGCAGGAACGGGAGGACGTGCTCTATCGGATAATCGATCCGATTGTAGGTCGCCGGTGTATAGCGAAGTTCGGTCGGCTCGGCAAGCGGCGCGTCGATGAGCGATCGCAAGCCGGTGAGATAACACCGGCTTGTCGTGTCGATCTGCAGCTCCTCGACCTGTTCTCCTGCCAGACCCCACGTTGACGCCTGTTCCGGAATCTCGGGACTCTGGACCCCATCGACGAAGAGTCTCCAGTCGTTCTGTCGCGCGCGCGTGCGATGTGCCGGCGTTACTTGGCGCGTATGATCGCAATGATAGCCGAAGAGATCGCCGACGAGGCTCCCGGTCTCGCGCGGCAAGAGCGAGAGGCGTTTTGCGATGTTCGAGTCGACGTGCCAGCCGAGGAGCATCGACTCATGAAAGCCGTCAATCCGCCATAAATCGGACCGCAGGATGAGCTGAAAATCGCCGGGACCGTCATATTTTACGGCGGGGTCCGATGCATAGACGATCTCGTTGAGGTGGAAGGCCCACCCCCAGTGCGCCATCGCTCGGATGGTCCCGGCCGGATCGAGCCGATCGAGGCTCTCCCACAAGGTCTCGGGAACCTCGAAGCGCGGCAAATGATAGTAGGCATCCGGCAACTCGGCTACGATCTCAGAGAGCGAGCGATCGCGCCGCGGGACGAACACCATATCCGTATTCGTCGAGAGGATCCACCGGTTTTCAGGATTCGAGCGGCGCACCCCGACGTTTCGCGCGACCGGCTCAAGTGCAAGGAGATGCGTCCGATCACGAAAGCGCTCGTGCTGCTTCGGGCGTACGCGAAGGATACGGAGGAGCGCCTTTGCTCGAGCGGTCAGGGTATCTTGTATCGCTTCCGGGAACGTCGGGAAATCGTCGGGAGTGTTGTAGTCGACGAAGATGATCTCGTCGCCGGGAGCGGTGAGGATTTCCGCGATGCAGTTGAGGCTGATCGCCGCCCGCTTGTGAAGGTTGTAGCCGTACGTGTCGTTACGGCCGTAGAGTACGACCGAAATCATTTAGAGCGAAGCGTGTTGCTTCAGAGATTGCGCGATATCTCCAGAGACAATAACGCCTTCTACGTCGCTGCGATACCGCCTCACCGCTTCCGCCGGCGCACCCTCGAACCGCACGCTACCTTTATCTAGCCAGAGGACGCGATTGCACGAACTCACGATGAACTCGAGGTCATGTGAGACCGCGAGGATCGTCACGTGCTCGTCCCACAGCGAGTCCATCCGTTCGCGGCACTTGCGCTTGAACGCCTCATCGCCGACGGCGAGGACCTCATCGAGGATCAAAATATCGGGGCGGAATTCGGTCGCAATACCAAACCCGAG
>DATGLG010000010.1:0-2612 GCA_035294245.1 Alphaproteobacteria bacterium
GACCTTGTGGAGCAGCGCACGGGTCAACCGGCGCTGGGCACCTTCGAGCAGGCAGTGCGCAACGTGATGCCGGTGCTCGAGGTGAAGCCGCACCGCGTCGGCGGCAGCACGTACCAGGTGCCGTTCGAGGTTCGGCCGGAACGTCGTCTTTCCCTGGCGCTGCGCTGGCTCGTGCAGTTCGCCCGGGCCCGCCATGAGCGCACCATGGTGGAGCGCTTGGCGGGAGAGATCCTGGATGCTGCCCAGAATACGGGCGGTGCAGTGCGGCGCAAGGAAGAGGTCCACCGCATGGCGGAGGCCAACCGGCCGTTCGCCCACTACCGCTGGTAATCCCAGAAGGAAAGGAGGTCAGCACGACAGATGGCGCGGACAGTCCCCCTCGACCGTACCCGGAACATCGGCATCATGGCCCACATCGATGCCGGCAAGACCACGACCACGGAGCGCATTCTTTATTACACCGGCCGGTCCTACAAAATCGGCGAGGTGCACGACGGCACTGCGACCATGGACTGGATGGAGCAGGAGCAGGAGCGCGGCATCACCATCACCTCCGCGGCGACGACCTGCTTCTGGCGCGATAACCGCATCAATATCATCGATACGCCGGGCCACGTGGACTTCACCATCGAGGTGGAGCGCTCCCTGCGCGTGCTCGACGGCGCCGTTGCCGTGTTCGACAGCGTCGGCGGGGTCGAGCCGCAATCGGAGACGGTGTGGCGGCAGGCCGATAAATACGGCGTGCCGCGCATCTGCTTCGTCAACAAGATGGACCGCATCGGCGCCGACTATTACCGCTGCATCGAGCAGATCAAGGAGCGCCTGGGCGCCAAGCCGATCGTGCTGCAGCTCCCGATCGGCGAGGAAAGCAATTTCGTGGGAATCGTCGACCTGCTGCGCATGCGGGCGGTCGTCTGGAAGGACGAGACCCTGGGCGCCGAGTTCGAGGCAAAGGCGATTCCCGCCGAGCTCGCCGACAAGGCGCAGCAATATCATGACCAGCTGGTCGAGCTCGCCGTCGAGCAGGACGACACGGCGATGGAGGCCTATCTCGAAGGCAAGACGCCCGACGCCGAGACCTTGATCCGCTGCATCCGCAAGGGGACCATCTCGGGGGCGGTCGTTCCGGTGCTGTGCGGCTCGGCCTTCAAGAACAAGGGCGTCCAGCCGCTCCTCGATGCCGTCGTCGACTTCCTTCCCTCGCCCCTCGAGATTCCGCCGGTCAAGGGCCACAAGCCGGGCTCCGACGAGGAGATGACGCGCAAGACGGCCGACGACGAGGCCTTCTCGGCTCTCGCCTTCAAGATCATGACCGATCCTTTCGTCGGCTCGCTCACCTTTGCCCGCATCTATTCGGGCAAGCTCCAGGCGGGCACCCAGGTCCTCAACTCGACCAAGGACAGCCGCGAGCGCATCGGGCGCATGCTGCAGATGCACGCGAACCATCGCGAGGACATCAAGGAAGCCTTCGCGGGCGATATCGTGGCCCTTGCGGGCCTCAAGGGCACGACGACGGGCGATACCCTGTGCGACTCCCAGAAGCCGATCGTGCTCGAGCGCATGGAGTTCCCCGAGCCCGTCATCGAGGTCGCCGTCGAGCCCAAGACCAAGGGCGACCAGGAGAAGATGGGGCTGGCGCTGTCGCGGCTTGCGGACGAGGACCCGTCCTTCCGCGTGGCGACCGATCCGGAGAGCGGCCAGACTGTCATCAAGGGCATGGGCGAGCTCCACCTCGAGATCATCGTCGACCGCATGCGCCGCGAGTTCAAGGTCGAGGCCAATGTCGGCGCCCCTCAGGTCGCCTATCGCGAGACCATCACCAAGGCCGTCGAATACGATTACACGCACAAGAAGCAGACCGGCGGCTCGGGCCAGTTCGCCCGGGTCAAGATCCGTTTCGAGCCGCTCCCGCCCGGCTCGGGCTTCGAGTTCGAGAACGACGTGGTCGGCGGCGCGGTGCCGAAGGAATACGTGCCGGGCGTCGAGAAGGGCCTCAAGAGCGCGCGCGAGTCGGGCGTCCTTGCCGGCTTCCCGATGATCGACTTCAAGGCCTCGCTGATCGACGGCGCCTATCACGACGTCGACTCCTCGGCGCTGGCCTTCGAGATCGCGGCGCGGGCCTGCTATCGCGAAGGCATCGAGAAGGCACGGCCGGTCTTGCTCGAGCCGATCATGCGCGTCGAGGTGGTGACGCCCGAGGAGTACATGGGCGACGTCATCGGCGATCTCAACAGCCGTCGCGGGCAGATCCAGGGCATGGACAGCCGCGGCAACGCCCGCGTCGTTAATGCGATGGTGCCGCTCGCGAACATGTTCGGCTATGTGAATAATTTGCGCTCGATGAGCCAGGGGCGCGCCACCTACACCATGCACTTCGATCATTACGCGCAGGTGCCGCAGGCGGTCGCGGACGAGGTCCGCGCCAAGATGGCGTAGGGATCGTTCGTAGACAGAAATTCCGGCGAGACGGAGAACACGACATGTCGAAGGCGAAGTTTGAGCGGAACAAGCCGCATTGCAATGTGGGGACGATTGGGCACGTGGACCATGGGAAGACGACGCTGACGGCGGCGATTACGAAGGTGCTGGCGGCGAAGGGCGGGGCTGAGTTC
>DATGLG010000011.1:0-1408 GCA_035294245.1 Alphaproteobacteria bacterium
ATAGCCCATGCCGTCGACTCGCTCGTGGTGCGAGCGGACGACGTCGGCGATCTCGGCGTAGTCGTCGACGTTGCGCAGGATCGTCTCGCCGATCTCGGGGTGCCGCTCCATCTGGCGCCGCTCCTCGAGCGTCAGCGCGCCCGGCTTCTCGAGCAGCCCGGCCGGGAGCCCGATCTTGCCGATGTCGTGGACGAGGCCGCAGAGGTGCACGAGCTCCTGCTCCGCCCGCGAGAGGCCCATCCGCTCGGCGATGTCGCGGGCGTAGATCGCCACCGCCGCCGAGTGACCGGCCGTGTAGCGGTCGCGGGCGTCGAGCGTCGCCACGAGCGCCGTAGCGAACGAGAGGTTGGCCTTGCGCAGCCGCTCGTTCGCGGCCGAGAGGCGCCCGGAGGCCTCCTTCTCTTGCTGATAGAGGTGGAGAAGCCGCTGAGCCGCGAGGGTCGGGACGAAGAACACGAGGACCAGGCGCAGTGAATACGCGTGGTACCCGTAGACGAAAAGGGCGAGCACGGGCACGTACAGCGGCACCGTGAGCAAAAAGAGGGAACCGATCGCTCGCAGGGTGGCGACAAGATCGATGCGACGGATGAAGGCTGTGGCAGTTGAGAAGAAACCGTCGGCTGCAAGATCAGCTATTGAAGCCAAGAAGCTAGCCAACAGATACTCGCCCAGCCCGGTTGGATGAGGCACGAGCTTCCAGGCGGCCAAGCCCGCTATTGCTCCTGTCAGTCCGCGAATAGGCGTGTAGACGGCCCACCTGAGTCGGGACTCGCGGATGTCCCACGCGTTCGATAGAGCGCCAACTGCGAGGCCTCCAAGAGGCCCGAAGACAACCGCTGCGAAGACCAGAGGAAGGAAGGACACAGACATCCAGGTGCGATAGTTGATCGCCACCTTCTGCCGTTCGGCGGTAGCGGCGATTGCTCCGAGCACCACAAGCGCCCAGATGTGCGGGAGCCGATACCCGTCGAGCCAGAGGCCACTGGCCGCCGCGGCCGACCCGGCAACGAGGGCGCAGGCCCAGACGACCGTGCGGGCGTCCTCGCGAGCTAGACGTCTGGCCAGGCGGTCCAGCCTTGCGCATCCCCCAAACGGGGTATAGGCTGCCGGTGCCGTCAGTTCCCGATCGATCGGAGTAGCCAATGCGTTACCTTGCCCGCCTTGTCGGCCGCGCGACCGTAGCCGGCCAGTCGAAGGTCTGGTAGAGCCGTCGGATCGTCTGTTATCCACAGCCTGTGATCATCCCCCCTGTGGGGGATCCTGGCGAAGGACGACGGACAGAGTGACGGGTTCAGGGGCGCCGGGTGATCCCCACCCGGCGCTTCTTCGTTTCGTCGTCCACAGGCGCGGGCGCCGCTAGGCGATCAGCCCTCGCCGGAAGCCGACCGCGACGGCGTGCGCGCGCGAG
>DATGLG010000012.1:0-214694 GCA_035294245.1 Alphaproteobacteria bacterium
CACGCCCAAACCAGGGACAGCCAACAGAGCCGTCGCTCAAAAGCGCTATCGACTTGGACGCGCCAGCAAACAGCTCTAGCCACAAACCAGCCACCGCCGCCGCCCGCGCATCCCTTCCTCGCCTCACTATGTCAATCAACAAACAGTCGCCCACGGAATCCGCCTTGACCTGGCTTCCGCGGACAACTTGCCGCTTGGCTCGTCCGCCACTTGAGGACTGCCTACCGGCAACGCGACCGCTGATTATAGCGAAATCGACCTTGGGACTCAATCATCCGTGGCACCGAGAGGGCGCCGAGATGTCGTCGCCGGCGCCGTATATAGGGCCGCGGCGCAGGCTTGTCTAGCGCTAATTCTCGAAGCCGTGGAAAAATTGGCGGGCGTCGCGCCGCATCAAATGACCGCGCTTCGTGCGGGCCCGTCGACCGCATCGCCGAGGCCCACCACTGGCCATTGCCTGCGTCATACGATCAAAAGGCCGGGACCATCCTCGGCGTGCGCTGCTCCTCCTCGAAACAGGCGCGATAGCCGTCGTTCCACCCCTTGGCGTAGTCCGCGTCGCCGCGATAGCGCGCCGCATCCCGACGGTAGTCCTGACCATAGCCAGCCCGTCCAGCATCGGAAAAGCCGCTGCCGCACCCGTCGAGATAGGCGTCCTGATAAGTTGACGAGCCGGGCGGCGGAATCTGCGAGTTGACGAGTCTCCCATCGCAAGCGGCAACGGTGGCGCCAAGGCATGCGACGGCGCCGGCAAGGCAGACGAGACGTGGCCGATGGCTCTTTTTCATCTCCTGCACCTTTCGCGGCATTCGCATTGATTCCACGCAATCGAGATGCCGTTGGAATAAGCCTTCGCGAGCGGTATTACCGCTTCAGCCGAAGGGCTGGCAGAGCGCAATTGCGGCTCCTATGATGCATGTCTCAATGCGATCTCGAGAGGAGATAGGTGATATGGCGCATGAATGGCGGGGTGTCCTTCCGGCGGTGACCACCCAATTCCGTGATGACCAGTCGCTCGATCTGGAGGCGACGGCACGGCATATCGAGAGACTCATCCGGGCCGGCGTGCACGGCCTTATCATGCTCGGCACTGTCGGCGAAAACACCGCGCTCGAGCCCGAGGAGAAGCGCGCCGTCGTGAAGCGCGCTGTCGAGGTGGCGAAAGGGCGCGTCCCCGTCCTTTCGGGGGTTGCCGAATGCTCAACGGCGCTTGCGTGCCGTTACGCCGCCGACATGGAGAAGCTCGGCGTCGATGGGCTCATGGTGCTTCCCGCCATGGTCTACAAGTCGGATTCGCGCGAGACGCTCGGCCATTTCCGTGCCGTCGCGCACGCCAGCAAGTTGCCGATCATGATCTACAACAATCCGATCTCCTATGGCGTCGATGTCACTCCGGAGATGTTCGGCGAGCTCGCGAACGAGAAGACCATCGTGGCGCTCAAGGAATCGTCGGATAACGTCCGGCGGATCACCGATATCGTGAACACAGTGCGCGACCGCTTCACTCTCTTCTGCGGCGTCGACGATCTCGTGCTCGAAAGCACGATGCTCGGGGTGAGCGGCTGGGTTGCCGGGCTCGTCAACGCCTTCCCCGAGGAATCCGTCCGGCTGTTCGAGCTCGCCGCGGCGGGGCGCTACAAAGAGGCGCTGCCGCTCTATCGCTGGTTCATGCCGATCCTGCACCTCGACTGCCACGTCAAGCTGGTCCAATACATCAAATACGCCCAGCATCTTGCCGGACTCGGCTCCGAGGTCGTGCGGGCGCCGCGTCTCGTGCTCGAGGGCGAAGAGCGCGCGCGTATCGGTGCGCTGGTCCGTGCCGCGCTCGAAAGCCGCCCCAAGCTCGCCGCTGAATGATCTCCATTCCGCCGCCGCTCGGGAAGCCGGGCGGCGGCGGTCCGCTCCTCGGCGAGCGGCGATCAGGCGACCTGGAAGCCCTTCGCGTAGGGGTCGCGATCTTCGATAAAGATCGTGTTGAGCCCGGTGATGCGCGCCCACCCCTCGATCGAGGGGATGATCGCCTCGTAATTGCCGACCTTGGCCCTGCCTTCGACCCGCCCCCGGAACAGGCTGCCGATGATACTCTCATGGACGAATTCGTCGCCCGGCTTGAGCTCGCCCCGCGCCGCCTTCTGGGCCATGCGCGCCGAAGTGCCCGTGCCGCAGGGGGAGCGGTCGATGGCGTGATCACCATAGAACACAGCGTTCCGCGCATGGGCATCCGGATGACGCGGCTTGCCTGTCCACATGACGTGGCTGAGGCCGCGAATGGTCGGGTTTTCCGGATGCACGAACTCATAGCGCTCGTTGAGCACCTTCCGCAGCAGCGGGCTCAAGCGCAAGACATCGGCAGGCGTCAGCGCCTCAAGATCGCGATAGCCAGGTTGGGCTTCGACGATCGCGTAGAAATTTCCTCCATAGGCGACGTCGACGGTGAGCGGCCCGATGCCGTCGCACGCAACCTCGAGTCCAGGGGAATGGAGAAACGAGGGCACGTTGGTGATGCGCACGGCTTCGATATGGGCGCCGCTCTGGGTGTAAGTCGCGACGACCAGCCCCGCCGGCGTCTCGAGGCGAAGCTCGCCGGGCTTGCGGGGGGTCACCAATCCGCGCTCAAGGGCAACCGTTACCGTGCCGATGGTGCCGTGGCCGCACATCGGCAGGCAGCCACTGGTCTCGATGAAGAGGATGCCGATGTCGCAATCCTCGCGGGTCGGTGGATAGAGGATGCTGCCCGACATCATGTCGTGGCCGCGCGGCTCGAACATGAGCCCGGTGCGGATCCAGTCATACTCCCTCAGGAAATGCTGCCGCCGCTCGCTCATGCTGGCGCCCTTCAAGGGCGGCCCGCCGCCGGCAACCACCCGCACGGGGTTGCCGCAGGTATGCGCGTCGATGCAAAAGAAGGTGTGGTTCGCCATGCCCGCTATGTACGACAGCTTCGCCGCCGGCGCAATCGCCCCCGCTGATTTTCGAGTGGAACGGCACCCCGCATTCGGTTAGAGCACGAGCCATGAGCCCTATTTCTCCTCGCTCCCGCGCAAGGCGCGTCGCCATCGTCGGCGCCGGCATCGTCGGCATGGCCACGGCGCGCTACCTCCAACGCGATGGATGCGACGTTACGGTCATTGACCCCGTCGCACCCGGCCGAAGCACCTCCTTCGGCAACGCCGGCGGCATCGCGGTCTCCGAGGTGGCGCCGATTTCTCTTCCAGGGATCATTCGGCGCGTTCCCGGCTGGCTTATGGATCCGCTGGGGCCGCTGACCATCCGATGGTCCTATCTTCCGCGTCTGGCGCCATGGCTGTGGCGCTTCTGGCGCGCCGGGCGACGCGACCACGTGGAAGCGGCGAGCGCGGCGCTTGCGAGCCTGCTGTCGATTGCTTACGACGATTACGAGCCGCTCCTTGTCGAGGCGGGTATCCGCGATCTGCTCTTCCGTAACGGCTGCCTCTCCCTCTACATGAGTGAAGACGCTTTGGCCCACGACGCCTATGAATGGGAGCTCAAGCGGCGGCACGGCATCCGATTCGAGCGGCTCGGCCCCGAGGAGATCCGCCAGATGGAGCCGGAGCTCTCGCCCGTGTTCAAGGCTGCGATGTTCATCCCCGACTGGGGTCATGTCGCCGACCCCTATCGAATCGTCAAGGGAATCGCCGAGACGTTCGTGCGCAACGGTGGCGCCGTTCGCGAGGCGCGTGTCATGGATTTCGCATTCGGCGTGGAGGGGCCCTGCGCCGTCATCACCGATGCCGGCGAAAAGCTTGCCTGCGACCAGATCGTGATCGCCGCGGGCGCTTGGTCCCATCGGCTTGCGCGCAAGCTCGGCAGTGGCGTGCCCCTCGAGACGGAGCGCGGCTATCACATGACCCTGGCGAATCCGAATGTACGCCTGACGCGCATGCTTCACTCGGCGGAAGGCGGATTCGTCGTCACGCCCATGGCCATGGGGCTTCGCTTGGCGGGCACAGTCGAGCTTGCCGGCCTCGATGCCGCCCCCAATTACGCCCGCGCCCGCGTCCTGGTCGAGCGCGCCAAGCGATTTCTGCCGCAGCTCAACGACGCGGAAGGATCGCCTTGGATGGGGTTTCGCCCCTCGCTCCCGGACTCCTTGCCGGTGATCTCCCGCTCACCCCGTTTCCACAACGTGTTCTACGCCTTCGGTCATGGTCATCTTGGCCTCACCGAAGCGGCCAGCACCGGGCGGCTGGTCGCAGCGCTCGCGGCCGGGCGTCGCCCTGCCATCGACCTCGAACCTTTCAGGATCGACCGCTTCTAGCTTGCCTCAAAAATGCCGTAACGCCTCGCTAGCTTCCAGACCATTCGCCAGTCACCTCGTAGGGGATTCCCATGGCTGCTTCCTCCGGATTGCTTCCGCTCGTCGCGATCACTGCCATGCTCTCCAGCGGCGCCGCAGCAGCGGCGGATGGGGAGGTCACCGTAAGCCCCGACCAGCAGACGGCGCTCTCTCTCACCGTTTATCAGCAAGATCTGGCGCTCGTCCAGGATCGCCGGAATGTGAAGCTGGGCGAAGGTCTCAACTATATCGCTTTCGCAGGCGTGAGCGCACAGCTGAAGCCCGACACGGTGCTCGTCGACAGCCTCGACGGCGATCACCCGCGTCTCATCGAGCAACGTTTCGAAAACGCCCTGCTCACACCGCGAGCGCTGCTCCTTGCCTCGGTCGGCCACGAGATTCGCATTGCCATCCGCAATCCCCAAACCGGCGAGGAGCGCATCGAGACGGCGACGGTATTGGCGGCCAGCCAGGGCCTCGTGCTCAAGATGGGCGATCGCATCGAAACCGTGCCGCCGGGCCGAATTATCTATGACGGCGTCCCCCCCAATCTGCGCGCGACGCCGACCCTGAGCCTCATGCTCACCAGTCTCAGAGGGGGCGAGACGCCCATCGCCATCAGCTATTTGACAGGCGGCGTGACATGGTCGGCCAATTATGTGGCCGAGCTGAACGAGACGGACAACAAGATGACCCTGAGCGGCCGGGCGAGCGTTGCGAATGCAAGCGGGATCGATTACCGCAAAGCGCAACTGACCCTCGTCGCCGGCTCGCTCAATCGCGTCCCGGAAGCACCGCAGCCACCGCGTCCGGAGCCGCGCATGGCGATGATGGCTGCAGCAGCAGCTCCGTCATCGCCCGCGCCTGTACCGCTCGGCGACTATTACCGCTTCGCGCTGGATCGGCAGATCAGCCTCGGCGACCACGAGACCGTGCAGTTGGCGCTACTGCAGGCTGCGGCGGTGACCGTAAAGAAATCCTATTGGCTAACGGATTCGGCGCCGGTAACGGCGAGTGCGACGACCGCAGCGACGCCCGTCAAGGTCGACGTTCGGCTCGACTTCGACAACAAGAAGGCGGCGGGGCTGGGAATGCCGCTCCCAAGCGGCGTGGTTCGGGTCTATCAGCGCGGCTCCGATGATACGACGGCTTTTCTCGGTGAAGATCGCATCGCCTCGACCGCCGTCGACAAGCCTGTCACACTCACGCTTGGCCAGGCCTTCGACGTGACGGCCGAGCGCCGGCAGACGAGCTTCGCCCATCCCAACGACAAGAGCTTTGAGGCGGGAGAGGAGATCACGCTTCACAATGCCTCGGACAAGCCCGTCACGGTCACAGTAGTCGAGACGATCCCCGGCAATTGGACCATCGTCGAGCAAAGCGATCCGCATCAAAAGGTTGGCGCCGCTGAGGCGCAGTGGCACATCGATGTTCCGGCCAAGGCCATCCACAAGCTGAGCTACCGGGTCGTCTCGCGGTTTTAGGCGGAGCCTAGACGCTGAAGCTCTCGCCGCAGCCGCAGCGGCTCTTCTCGTTCGGGTTCGAGAAGACGAAGCCCGATTGGAGCTTGCCTTCGACGTAATCCATGACCGTGCCGAGGAGGAACATGACCGAAGCGGGATCGATGAAGATCTTGACCCCCTTGTCGGTGATGATGTCCTCGAACTTCTTGGGGGCGTCCGCATACTCGACGAAATAGCTCAACCCTGAGCAGCCGCGCGTGCGCACGCCGATGCGCAGCCCCTGTACGGGCTTGTCGCTCTTTGCGATCAGCGCCTTCACGCGCTCGGCCGCGACGTCGGTGAGCGTGATCATCGGAGCAGCCATGGCCAATCCTACCTCTCACCCATGGATTCGATCGCCTTTCATATAAGTCAATCCATTCCCAAAGCCAGCTTCGCGTCGTCGGACATGCGCGCCGTCGACCAGGGCGGATCCCAGACCAGCTTCACCTCGACCTCGCCTGTCCCCTCCACCTGGGAAACGGCATTCGCCACGGCCCCCGGCAGCGAACCGGCCACCGGGCAAGCCGGTGCCGTCAACGTCATCTCGATCGCGACGTCGCCCCGGTCGTCGATCTCGAGCTTATAGATGAGGCCCAAATCGTAGATATTGACCGGTATCTCGGGATCGTAAACGGTCCGCAACGCCGCCACCACCTCATCGAATGAGGCGGGCGCGGCACCGGACGGCAAGGCTTCGCCCACCTTGACCGTGGCTCCCGAAGCCGCCGCCTCCGGGACGTAAGGGGACTCGCGCCAGTCGAACCCGTCATCCATCCTGCGCCGCTCCTGCATCGTATCGCCTGCCTATTCCGTGCTTACGTCGCCCCTGCCGGCGAGTGCCGCGTTCAGGGTATGCCACGCGAGGGTCGCGCACTTCACGCGCATCGGGAATTGCCGCACGCCCGAAAGCACGCGGAGCTTGTCCGCATCCTCCTCCAGCCCCTCGGGAAAGTCGACATCATCGCCTTGCGTGCAGAGGCGGTGAAAGGCATCGAAGAGCGCCTTCGCCTGCGCCTCGGTCTTGCCCTGCAGAAGCTCGGTCATCATCGAGGCCGATGCGGTCGAGATGGCGCAGCCCCGGCCTTGGAACGCGAGATCGCGGATCGTGCCGCCATCATCGAGCTTCAGATATACCGTGAGCTGATCGCCGCAAAGGGGGTTATGGCCGTGGGCTTCGCAATTCGCGTCCGTCGGGCGGCGGAAATTCCGCGGATGCTTGCCGTGATCGAGGATCACTTCCTGATAAAGCTCGCGCAGATCATCGGTCATCAGGCAAAAATCTCCCGAACCGATTCGATCGCCGCGACGAGGGCGTCGACTTCGGCAAACGTATTGTAGAGTCCGAAGGAGGCACGGGCCGTCGCGGCCACGCCATAACGCTCCATCAGCGGTTGCGCGCAATGATGCCCCGTGCGGATCGCGACACCTGCGCGGTCGACGATGGTGCCGACATCGTGCGCATGCGCGTTTTCAAGGGTAAATGAGACGATGGCGGCCTTTTCGGACGCCGTACCGTAGATGCGCAGTCCCGGAATCGCCGAAAGCCGTCGTGTCGCATAATCGAGGAGCTGCTGCTCGTGACCGGCGATCGCCTCCTTGCCGAGCGCCGTCACGTAATCGATCGCCGCTGCGAGGCCGATCGCCTCGACAATGGCTGGCGTGCCGGCCTCGAAGCGCTCCGGCGGATCCTTGAAGGTGGTGCCGGCGAAGGAGACGGAGCGGATCATGTCACCGCCGCCTTGATAGGGTGGCATCTTCTCGAGCACGTCATATTTGCCGTAGAGCACGCCAATCCCGCTCGGTCCATAGAGCTTGTGGCCGGTGAAGACGTAGAAATCCACGTCGAGCGCCTTCACGTCCACCGGCCGGTGCACCACCGCCTGCGAGCCGTCCATCAGCACGGGAATTCCCCGCGCATGGGCGAGGCGCACGATCTCCTCCGCCGGCGTCACCGTGCCGAGCACATTCGAGCAATGGGTGACGGCGACGAGCTTGGTGCGAGGACCGAGCAGCTCCGCATAAGCGTCCAGGCGAAAGGCGCCTGCTTCATCCACGGGCACAATCTTGAGCGAAATGCCTCGCTCCATCTGCAGCAGCTGCCAGGGAACGATGTTGGCATGGTGCTCCATCTCGGAGATCACCACCTCGTCGCCCGTCTCGAAAAAGCGGCGACCATAGCTTGCTGCGACAAGGTTGATGGCTTCCGTGGCGTTGCGCGTGAACACGATCTCCTTGATGCTGGCGCCGAGGAAGCGTGCCACCGTGTCGCGTGCCGCCTCGTAGCGGTCCGTGGCGCGTTGAGAAAGGAAGTGCACGCCGCGATGGACATTGGCGTAATCCGTCTCCATCACCTCGCGCATGGTATCGATGACCACGCGCGGCTTCTGCGCGCTAGCGCCATTGTCGAGATAGACGAGCGGCCGCCCATAGACCGGCCGGGAAAGGATGGGGAAATCCTTTCGTACCCGCTCCACGTCATAATCGGGCGTGTTGGGTCGCCGATCGGGCTTCAGGGCAAGATTGGTGCTGCCGCTTGTCATCCGCTCAATCTCCGGATTCCGCGATCCAATCGGCCGCGATGCGCTGGAAGCAGGGACGTATGGTTTCGCTGCCGATTTCGTCGACCACGTCAAGGAGAAACGCCTCGACCAGCAGGCGTCGCGCCACGGATTCGGGAATGCCGCGGCTCCGCAAATAGAACATGGCGTCCGGGTCGAGCTCGCCCGCTGCGGCGCCATGGCTGCATTTGACGTCGTCGGCATAAATCTCAAGCTCGGGCTTGGTATCGATCTCGGCAGCTTCGGAGAGCAGCAGCGCACGGCTCGTCTGCTGGCCATCCGTTTTCTGCGCGCCGGGGCGAACCAGCACGCGCCCTTGGAACACACCACGCGCATAG
This sequence comes from Alphaproteobacteria bacterium, assembly GCA_035294245.1. Lineage (GTDB taxonomy): Bacteria > Pseudomonadota > Alphaproteobacteria > JACZXZ01 > JACZXZ01 > DATGLG01. The sequence goes on from DATGLG010000012.1 coordinate 8,699, forward strand.
CCGTCGAGAACGCCCTTGTAGAGCTGGCGGCTCGTCGTTTCCGGGCAGGCGTGATCGACCGCGGTCGTGTTGTCGATATGCTGGCGGCTGCGCCCCATATAGGCGCCGTTGAGCCGGCAACTGGCCCCGCGGCCGGCAAGCGCGACCGCGACCTCGTTGCGCATCAGCTTCCCATGCGTCGCCACGACGAAGCTCTCGTAATTTGCCAAGGGGCCCAGCTCCGCCTTGAGGCTCCAGAGGTGGAAGGCCCGAGCCGCCGGCTCGACGAGTCGGCAATGGAGGAGGGAGGCGCCCTCCTTCAGCACGATCTCGGTAGCGCCATTGGCGAGATGGGCGACCTCCTCGCCCAGTCCGACATGGCGCTCCACGAGGATTGCGCGACTGCCCGCTTCGGCCAGGACGAGGTTGCGCGGCGAGCTGAGCTTGGGCTCCGCGCTCGCCGTCGTGATGAAGAGAAGCTCGATCGGATCGTCGACGACGACATCCCGTCCGAGTTGAAGAACGAAGCCGTCGCTCAGAAGCGCCGCATTGAGGGCCAGAAGCGGCTGCTCCTCCAATGTGCCAAGCACGCCAAGCCGACCTTCCAAGGACGCGGGGTCGTGCTCGAGAAGTCCCGCTAAATTGGTGATGCTCGCGCCCCCAGGCAGATTGCCGAGGCTACACAGATCCGGCCGCAACCACCCGTCGACGAAGACGAGCCGATGCGCGGCGGCATTGTCGGGCAGCAACCACGGCAGGTTGCGCGCGGCGAGGCCGTTCGTCGTCGGCTCGGCGGGGACCAGCGCCAGTTTCGCAAGCGGATTGAGGTTGGTGTATTTCCAAACCTCCTCCTTGGGCGTGGGCAGCCCATGAGCGGCAAAGCTCGCCATTGCACGCTCGCGCCAGCCGGCGAGCCAGGGAATCCCGGCACCGGGAAGCCGCTCCTTGCGCGCCGCGTATTGCGCGGCGATACGGTCGATCAGATTCGCTTCTCTGCTCACCGCCTGATCCATGCCGGGGCCCCTTCCGTCAAGCCGCCTCGACGAATTCGGCATAGCCCTTCGCCTCGAGCTCCAACGCGAGCTCCTTGCCGCCCGAGCGCATGATGCGTCCATGTGCTAGGACATGCACCTTGTCGGGCACGATGTATTGCAGGAGTCGCTGGTAATGGGTGATCATCAAGGTCGCCCGCGTGGGCGAGCGCAACGCGTTGACGCCTTCGGCGACGACCTTGAGCGCATCGATATCGAGGCCGCTGTCGGTCTCGTCCAGCACCGCGAGAAGCGGCTCAAGCACCGCCATCTGCAGCACCTCGTTGCGCTTCTTCTCGCCGCCGGAAAAGCCGACATTGACCGCGCGCTTGAGCATCGCATCGGTGATGCCGAGCACCTTCGTTTTCTGCCGCATCAGCTTCAGAAATTGCATGGCGTCAAGCTCGGGCTCACCCCGGTATTTGCGTACCGCATTGAGCGCCGTCTTAAGGAAGGTGGTCGTTGGCACGCCGGGTATCTCGAGCGGATACTGGAAGGCGAGAAAGAAGCCCTCACCCGCCCGCTCCTCGGGCGTCATCTCCAGGAGGTCCCGGCCCTTGAAGGTGATGGTCCCCGCCGTCACCTCGTAGCCTTCGCGCCCGGCGAGCACATAAGAGAGCGTGCTCTTGCCCGAACCGTTGGGGCCCATGATCGCATGCACCTCGCCGGCCTCGATCGTGAGGTCGAGGCCCTTGAGGATCGGCTTGCCGTCCACCGAGGCGTGCAGGTTGCTGATCTCGAGCATCGCGTTTCCTTCCCCCGCCTTCAGCCGACGCTGCCTTCGAGACTGATACCGACAAGCTTCTGCGCCTCGACGGCGAACTCCATGGGAAGCTCCTGCAGCACCTCGCGACAAAAGCCGTTGACGATGAGCGCCACCGCGTCCTCCTCCGGAATGCCGCGCTGGCGGCAATAGAAAAGCTGATCGTCGCTGATCTTCGAGGTCGTCGCCTCATGCTCCACTTTGGCGGTGCGGTTGCGGGTCTCGATATAGGGTACCGTGTGTGCGCCGCACTTGTCGCCGATGAGAAGGGAATCGCATTGGGTGTAGTTGCGCGCCTCCTTTGCCGCCGGCGAGATGCGCACGAGCCCGCGATAGGTATTCTGGGCGCGGCCGCAGGAGATGCCCTTCGAGATGATGCGGGAGCGGGTGTTGCGGCCGAGGTGAAGCATCTTGGTGCCGGTGTCGGCCTGCTGGTAGTGATTGGTGATCGCGACGGAATAGAACTCGCCGACGGAATTGTCGCCCTGAAGGATGCAGCTCGGATATTTCCAGGTGATCGCCGAGCCCGTCTCTACCTGGGTCCATGAGATCTTCGCATTGCGGCCGCGGCAGGCACCGCGCTTGGTGACGAAATTATAAATGCCGCCCTTGCCGTTCTCGTCGCCCGGATACCAGTTCTGCACCGTCGAGTACTTGATCTCCGCGTCGTCGAGGGCGACCAGCTCGACGACGGCGGCGTGGAGCTGGTTCTCGTCGCGCATGGGTGCCGTGCAGCCTTCGAGATAGCTCACATAGGCGCCAGCGTCGGCGATAATGAGGGTTCGCTCGAATTGCCCCGTCTTGGCGGCGTTGATACGGAAATAGGTAGAGAGCTCCATTGGGCAGCGCACGCCCTTGGGCACGTAGACGAAGGAGCCGTCGGTGAAGACGGCGGAATTGAGTGTCGCGAAGAAATTGTCGGAATAGGGCACCACCGAGCCGAGATACTGTCGCACGAGATCGGGATGCTTGGCGACCGCCTCGGAGATCGAGCAAAAGATGATGCCCTGCTCCTCGAGCTTGCTCTTGAAGGTCGTCGCCACAGAGACGCTGTCGAACACCGCATCGACCGCGACGCCCGCCAGCATCTCCTGCTCGCGCAGCGGAATGCCGAGCTTCTCATAGGTGCGCAGGAGCTCGGGATCGACCTCGCTAAGGTCCTTCGGCTTCGTCTTCGCCTTCGCCTTGGGCGCCGAGTAGTAATATTGGTCCTGGTAATCGATGGCCGGGTAGCCGAGCTTGGCCCAGCGCGGCTCGCGCATGGTCAACCAATGGCGGAACGACTTGAGCCGCCACTCGAGCAGCCAAGCCGGCTCCTCCTTCTTCGCCGAGATGAAGCGGATCACGTTTTCGTCGAGGCCCTTGGGGGCCGTCTCCGCCTCGATATCGGTGACGAAGCCGTATTTGTACTTCTGCTCCGTCACGGAGCGCAGTTGTTCGGCCGTTTCAACGGCAGCAGTCATCGCGCCTTACTCCCAACTTCGTGCCTCTTGCCCGGACTCCGCTACGACACCGCGTCCAAAGGCGCAGTGCTCTTGTCACCAGCCCTTATCCCCAAGGGAACGGGCGTCATGCCCATCTCCGCGAGCTTCAACTCCTCGAGAGCATGGCGGATGGCGCGGTTCACCTTCTCCCAATTGCCGCGCATCGGGCAGAGGGACTCGACATCGCAATGCCCACCCGAGCCTTCGACGCAGGCGGTGAGCGCGATGGGCCCCTCGAGCGACGCGATGATCTCGGCAACGGAGATCTCGTCGGCTGGTCGGCTCAGAGTGTAGCCGCCCGCTACACCACGGTGGGACGTGACGATCCCGTCCGCGGCGAGCGTCTTGAGCAGCTTTGCGACCGTGGGAAGCGGAACGCCCGTCTCATGCGCCAGTTGCGGCGCCGTGCGCATCACGCTTCCCTCGCGTCCCATCTGAGACAGGACGACGATCGCATAGTCGGTCAGCCTGTTAAGCCGAATCATGATGCCCGTCCTGAAATCCGGACCGCTTTGGTACGAATTACATAGAGCAAGTCGCGGAGAAATCAATAAGGAATCCGTGAGGGCCGCGTGTCACTCTGACGCAATGCCTTGATCGGTTCGGGCAAACTGGACTTGTCTATTTTGCAGAAGTGGAACTTTTCGCAGATCCACCTTGCCCGTAGCGTAGTCGCCGAAACTCGCGAGGTGCCCCATGGATGCCTATGCGCCGACGGCGAAGACCCGGGTCAAGCGGCTGCCCAAGCGCGGTCACTACGACCGCGAAACGGTTTATGCGATCCTTGATGCCGGCATGATCTGTCATGTCGGCTATGTCATCGACGGCGAGCCTTATGTCACGCCGACATCCTATTGGCGGCACGGCAATAAGGTCTATTGGCACGGCTCGTCCGCCAGCCGAATGCTGCGCACCCTCGAGACCGGCGCGCCCGTCTGCCTCACGGTGACCCATCTCGACGGCATCGTCCTGGCGCGCTCGGGCTTTCATCATTCGATCAATTACCGCTCGGTCATGGCCTTCGGCATGGCCATGCTGGTCGAGGACAAGACCGAGAAGCTCGCCTCCCTCGAGGATTTCGTGGAGCGGCTCTTCCCCGGCCGCTGGGCGGAACTCCGCCCGGTGACCGACCAAGAGCTCAAGGCAACCACCGTGGTCGGCATGGAGCTCGACGAGGTCTCGGCCAAGGTGCGCACCGGACCGCCTCTCGACGACGAGCCCGACTATGCCCTCCCCTGCTGGGCCGGCGTGCTGCCGATCCGGCAGATGAGCGAGGCTCTCGTTCCCGACCCCCGATTGACGCCGGGCATCGCCGTTCCCGACTACCTCAAAGGGTGGAAGCTCGGAGTTTGATCGCCGGCGCGCCCTCGCGCATGATGCCGTCTCCCGCGGAGATAGGAACGAGGAGGCGGCGGATGAACCGGATCGATCTCGAGGGCAATACGGCCGTCATAACCGGAGGAGCGCGGGGCATCGGCTATGCTATCGCCAAGCGGTTTCTCGATTCTGGCGCTAGTGTCGCGCTCTGGGACGTTGATGACAAGGCGGCGGATGCCGCCGCCGAGCGCCTCGCCGCCCATGGGCAGGTCATGGCCCTTCACGTGGATGTCACCGAAGCGGCGGCGATCCGGGCCGCCCTCGAGGCCACCATCAAGCGCCTGGGCCGGATCGACATCCTCGTCAATAACGCCGGGGTCACCGGCCCGAACTTGAAGACCTGGGAGTACCCAGCCGACGAATGGCGCCGCGTGATCGAGATCGACCTGATTGGCCCCTTCCTCTGCTGCGCCGCGGTGCTCCCAGCCATGCTTCGGGCCGGCTATGGACGGATCGTCAATATCGCATCCATCGCCGGCAAGGAGGGCAATCCCAACGCCTCCGCCTATAGCAGCGCCAAAGCCGGGGTGATCGCGCTCACCAAATCCATCGCCAAGGAGACGGCGCAAAGTGGCGTCGTCGTGAACTGCGTGACACCGGCTGCCGTCGAGACCGACATCTTTGCCCAGATGACGAAGGAGCATATCGGCTACATGCTGTCGAAGATCCCCATGGGCCGCTTTGGCAAGGTCGAGGAGATCGCCGCGCTCGTGGCCTGGCTTGCCTCCAAGGACTGCTCCTTCTCGACGGGCGCCGCCTTCGACGTCTCGGGCGGCCGCGCCACCTATTGAGACGGCGCCTCCTCCGCCCCCGCTCGCCCGGCTAGAGGGTCAAGCCTCCATCGATGACGACGGCCGTGCCGGTGGTATAGGCGCTCTCGTCGGAGGCCAAATAGACGGCGAGGGCCGCGATCTCCTCGGCCGTGCCGACGCGCCCCATGGGCTGGCGCGCGATGAAGTCCTGTCGCGCCTTGGCAGGGTCAGAAGCCGCCGCGATGCGCTCCTCGAGAGATGGCGTGGCCACGGTACCTGGGCAGATCGCATTGCAGCGCACGCCTTGCCTGACGTAATCGGCGGCAATCGACTTGGTGAGGCCGATCACCGCCGCCTTGCTCGTACCGTAGACGAAGCGGTTGACGATGCCGCGGAGGGACGAGGCGACGGAGGCGATATTGATGATCGAGCCGCCGCCGCGCGCGAGCATGCCGGGAAGGAAGGCCCGCGTCACCACGTACATCGACTTGACGTTGAGGCTCATCGAGAAGTCCCAATCCGCCTCGCCGCAATCGAGAATGGTGCCGTGATGCACGTAGCCCGCCGCGTTCGAGAGCACGTCGACGGCGCCGATCTCGCGCGCCAGCATCTCGACGGCGGCCTTGTCGGTCACATCGAGCCGGCGCGTCACGAGCCCCGGCGTGGCATCCAGGGTCCGCAATGCCTTCTCGTTGATATCCGTCGCCACGACCTTCGCCCCCTCGCGCGCGAAGGCGAGCGCCGACGCGCGTCCGATGCCCTGCCCTGCCGCGGTGACAAAGGCCGTCTTGCCCTCAAGCCGTCCGCCCACGATCATCTCCCCATCTCAATCGAGGGCGCGGATGGTAGGAGGAGCGCCGCTGCCTTGGCAAGCGCAGGCCCGCGTCGCATCCGGGGTGCTGGGCGCCATGCTCGCGATATCACGCGGCTATTGACCCGCTTGGAGGGCGGCACCACACTTGAGGCGTGCGGCCCATGTGGACGCGCCGACAACCCGCTTGACGGGCTTCCCGCTTCGACGGATCCGATTTCATGGCCGATTTTGCTGCGCTTACCATTCGTCTCAACGCCGCCGACAATGTCGTCGTCGCCCGCGCCGACATCCTGCCGCAGACGGCTATCCCCGGCGAAGGCGTTACGGCGCGCACGCTCGTTCCCTCCGGCCACAAGATCGCGACCCGACCGATCGCCAGGGGTGAGCCGGTGCTTCGCTACAACCAGATCATCGGTTTCGCGAGCGCTGATATCGCGGCCGGCGAGCACGTCCATACCCATAACTGCGCTATGGGCGATTTCACCCGCGATTATGCCTTCGGTGCCAATGCCAAGCCGACGCAATATGTAAACCGCCCCGCGACCTTCGAAGGAATCATGCGGCCGGACGGTCGTGTCGCCACGCGCAATTACATCGGCGTCCTCACCTCGGTGAACTGCTCGGCAACGGCTGCGAAATATGTCGCCGACGCTTTCCGCACCAACCCCTTCACCGGAGAAGGGCCGCTCGCGGCATTTCCCAATGTCGACGGCGTGGTCGCGCTGACGCACAAGACGGGCTGCGGCATGGCGAGCGACGGCGAGGGCATGGACGTGCTCCGCCGCACCATCGCCGGCTATGCACGCCATCCGAACTTCTTCGCCGTGCTCATCATCGGCCTTGGCTGCGAAGCCAATCAGATCGGGGGCATTCTCGCGGCCGAGCAGCTCCGCGAGGGCGCTCAGCTCCAGACCATGACGATCCAGGAGACTGGCGGCACGGCGAAAACCGTGCGCGAGGCGGTCGATCGCATCAAGGCGATGCTGCCGGAGGCGAACAAGGTGCGCCGACAGAGCGTGCCCGCCGCCCATGTCACGATCGGCCTTCAATGCGGCGGCTCCGACGGCTATTCCGGGATCTCGGCCAACCCCGCCTTGGGGGCCGCCTCCGATCTTCTCGTGAAGCATGGCGGGACAGTGATCCTCTCGGAAACGCCGGAGACTTATGGGGCCGAGCATCTCTTGACCCGCCGCGCCGTCAGCCGCGAGGTCGGCGAGAAGCTGGTCGGGCTCATGAAGTGGTGGGAAGGCTATACCGCCAAGCATGGCGGCGAGATGAATCACAACCCGTCGCCCGGCAACAAGGCGGGCGGCATCACGACGATTCTCGAGAAGTCCCTCGGCGCCGCGGCCAAGGCGGGGACGACCAATCTCGTCGAGGTCTACCGCTATGCGGAGCCGGTGACCGCGAAGGGCTTCGTCTTCATGGACACGCCCGGCTACGACCCGGTCTCAGCCACGGGCCAGGTCGCCGGCGGCGCCAATCTCATCTGCTTCACCACCGGGCGCGGCTCGGCCTATGGCTGCAAGCCGGTGCCATCGATCAAGCTTGCCACCAATACGCCGCTGTTCAAGCGCATGCCGGACGATATGGACATCAATTGCGGCACCATTGTCGATGGCAGCGAGACGATCGAGCAGTGCGGTCGGCGCATCTTCGAGCTTATTCTCGCGACCGCCTCCGGGAAGAAAACCAAGAGCGAGGAGCTCGGGATCGGCGAGGACGAGTTTGCGCCTTGGCAGCTTGGCGCGGTGATGTAGGTATCCGCCCTCGCCGGATCGATCAGGCGACCTCGGCCTCGATCCAGCGCGCACGCGCGACCAGCTGGTGATCGCCCTTGAAGCGGCCGACGAGCTGCACGCCGACAGGCAGGCCTTGCGGGCCGCGCGCCGCGGGCAAGGTGAGACAGGGCACGTGGAGCAGCGTCCAAATCCGATTGAAAATCGGGTCGCCGGTGGTGGCCGTTCCCATTGGCGCCTCTCCCGGAGCGCTCGGGGTGATGAGGAGATCGACCATGCCAAGGAGGCTTTCGAAGGCGCTCCGCGCCGCCGCAGCGCGGCGCAGCGCGACTTCGTAGCGGCTTTCCGGGCAATTTCGCCCGGATTCCAGAAGCTCCCGCAGGCGCTCGCTGAGCTGCCCGGCATGCTCTCGCCACTCGGCTGCAAGCGCGAGCCGCATCTCGAAGGCCATGATCACTTGTTGCTCCTCGGCGAGGCCATGGAAGGCATCGGGGAGATTGAGGTCGACCACGTCCACCCCGGCACGGCGGAGCCCCACGGCCATGGCATCGAGTGCCGCAACGGCGGCGGGTTCCGCCTGATGCCAATGCTCGGTGCGGCAATAGCCAACCCGCTGCGGGCGGAGAAAGACGAGCTCGGGCGTCGCCGGATCGGCCTTTGCCAGCACGCGGGCGAGGAGATCGATATCCTCGACCGTGTGCGCGAAGACCCCGATCGTGTCGAGCGACGGCGAGAGCGGCTTCACCCCCGCCATCCCAATCTCGCCATGGCTGGGCTTGAAGCCCACCACGCCACAGAAGGCGGCTGGACGGATCACGGAGCCTGCCGTCTGGGTTCCAAAGGCAAGCGGAACCATGAAATCGGCGACGGCCGCGGCGGACCCGCTCGATGAGCCCCCCGGCGTATGCGCGGGATTGTGGGGGTTTCTCGTTTTCCCCGGGAAAAAATATGCGAATTCCGTGGTTACCGTCTTGCCGAGGACAATGGCGCCTTCCTCCTTGATCCGCCGAACCGCCGCGGCATCCGCTTGCGGCCGATGCCCCGTATAAATGGGCGAGCCATAGCAGGTCGGCATCGCAGCGGTGTCGAAGATGTCCTTGACCCCGATAGGCACGCCATGAAGCCGCCCGCGCCGCGACTCCCGATCACGGGCTCGCGCCTCGACGATCGCCGCTCGAGGATCGAGATATTGCCAGGCGCCGACCACTCCCTCGCGCGCCTCGATGCGCTCGAGGCAGGCCGCAACCAGGGCTTCCGAGGTGAGCTCGCCTCGCGCGATCCGACGCGCGGCCTCACTTGCGCTCAGCTCGTTAAGCTTTTCCGTCTCCGCGGCTTGGGACATCGCCGAAGCTCCGCTCTGATAGGCGCCGCTCTACTTTCTCCCATTGCGGACCGCTCGTCGAGACAATCAGCAGCAATTTGGGAGTCCGGCTTGCCAAAACAGCATCGAGCGTGGTTGTCTCGGCCCTCGTTGCGTGCTCGTGCAGAATTTCCGCCCGGGAGATCGATACGATGAGCGACCGACCGCCCTTGTCGCCGAAGGAACCCGGCAAGAGGAACATAAGGCCGATCCTGTGTATCGCAGGTCTCGTGATTGTCTTGCTAACCGCCGCCGCCGCCGCAGTATCGGGGCTCGGGCCCCGAGCCGGACTCTGGCCGTTTCGCTTCGGATTCAAGATTCTCCAAGCCGCGGCCATCGGCGCGGCGGGCGGCGCCCTGCTCTCCTTCATCGGACTCGTCTGGCCGCAGCGCGGCGGCGAGCGGCACTTCTCGATCGCGGCGATCGTCGGGCTCGTGCTGGGCGGCGCCGTCGTCGGATATCCGGTCTATCTCATACATCTCGCGCGCTCGGTTCCCCCCATTCACGATATCACCACGGACACCCGGGATCCGCCCGCGTTCATGGAGATCGCCGAGCTGCGCGCCGACGCCGAAAATTCCATGGTCTACCCTGGCGGCGAGATCGCTGCGATGCAACGGAAGGCTTACCCGGACATCAAGCCGGCGCGCTTCAATGCGCCGCCGGACAAGGTGTTCGACGTTGCGCTTGCGACGGCCAGAGCCATGGGCTGGACGATCGTCGCGGCCGTGCCGGCGGATGGGCGCATCGAGGCGACGGACACCACCTTCTGGTATCATTTCACAGACGACATCGCCATCCGCATCAGGGCGGAGGGCCAAGGGACGCGGGTTGACCTGCGCTCGGAATCCCGCGTGGGACGCAGCGATCTGGGCACGAATGCGCGGCGCATCAGACGCTACCTCGCGGCGCTCGACCAGCAGATGGCCGCAAGCGGCGGCTGAGCCGCGCCCTTCAGGATCCTCGAGAGGGGATGGCTTACTCCGTCGGCGCGCTCAGCGCCGGAGTCGTGCGCAAGGGTATCTCCTTGAGGAATACACAGATCGCGAACCCGGCCAGAGCAATGGCGGCGGCGCAAAGGAAGACGATGGTGAACGAGTGTTGCACGACGCCGACGAGAAGCGCCCGGGTCGTCGCCGCGATGGCGGCGATCCCTCCGGTCTGGCCATGGAGAAGGTCGAGCGATGGATGAGGCCCGAGCTGCTCGTGGCCGGGCACCGCGGCGATGCGGTCCGACAACTGTGCCAGCAGCACGGAGCCGAGCAAGGCCACGCCGAAGGAGCCCCCCATAGAGCGGAAGAAATTGAGGGCGCCCGTGGCCGTGCCGAGGTCGCGCAGCTCGACCGCATTCTGGATCGAGACCACCATGACCGGCAGCACCATGCCGATACCCACGCCGAGAAGAGCCATATAGGCCGCCGACACGGCTTCGGATGTCGCGGCTCCCGTGAAGGCAAGGAGGACGAAGGCGATGGTGGCGAAGACAAGCCCCAGGCAGGGATAAAGCTTGTAGCGCCCCGTGCGGCTCACGAGCTGGCCCGCGATATAGGCGCCGACCACGGTGGTGCCCGTGAAGGGGATGAGAAGAAAGCCCGACTCGGACGCCGTGTCGCCGGCGACGAGCTGGAGGAAAAGCGGAAGATAGACGATCCCGCCGAACATGGCCATCGAGGTCAGGAACGAGACGATGCTGGCCACGGAGAAAACGCGGTTGAGAAAGAGCCGCAGCGGAAGGATCGGGTCGCGCGCGACCCGCTCGCGGAGAAGGAAAGCTGCGGTAAAGGCGAGGCCGAGCAAGGTCAGGCCAAGGATCTGCGGCGAGCTCCAGGGGAGCGTCACGCCGCCCCAGGTGGTGACGAGCAGCAGCAGCGTGACGGCGGTCACGAGAAGAGAGGCGCCCCAATAATCGATCTCGCCGGCGACGCGACGCGCCACGAGCTTCCTCATCGCATGATTCGAGATGAGGATCGCCGCGACCCCGATCGGCGGGTTGATCCAGAACACCCATCGCCAGGTCAGGTGATCGGCGAAGAAGCCGCCGAGCACCGGCCCGCCGACGCTGGTGGCGGCAAAGACCGCGCTGAAGTAGCCCTGATAGCGGCCGCGGTCGCGCGGCGAGATCACATCGGCGATGGTGGCATGAGCCATGGAGATGAGCCCGCCGCCGCCGAGGCCCTGCAAGGCGCGAAAAAGGATGAGCTGGGTCATCGTCCCGGCAAGCGCGCAGAGGATCGAGGCGACGAGAAAGATCCCGAGCGCCACCTGCAGCATTACCTTGCGGCCGTAGAGGTCCGAGAGCTTGCCGTAGATGGGGGTCGATGCGGTCGATGTCAGCAGATAGGCCGACACGACCCAGGACATGTGCTCGATACCCTGGAGCTCGCGGGCGATGGTGGGAAGTGCGGTTGCGACGATCGTCTGGTCGAGGCCGGCCAGGAGCATGCCGAGCATGATTCCGCTGAGGATGACGAGAATTTCGCGGTGGGTGAAGGTGCCGGCGGCCGCATCGCGCGGCCGCGTCTCGCTCGGGCGGGAACCTGGCTCGGACATCGATGTTCTTTGGCGTTGTTGCCCAAGGACATACGCGCCTCGCATCCTGCGTCAACGGGTTTTATGCGAGGCGCATCCTTCCCACTGGATAATGCCGCGATGGAGGACATCCTTTCACCACACCGACCATAATGCCCTCGATGGCGTTGGTCTTCACGTCGAGGAAGGTGAAGGGAACGCCCGACGGGGTCGAGCCAACTTTGTAAACCGGCTCGGCGGCGCGCCCATCCGGCCGAGCGCGCGAGTGCACAAATCGGAGCGCAAGACGCGCGGCGGAACTCTCGTGAACAAAAACCGCTCAAAAAATTATCCCCAACTAGGGAAAGTGTTGACATAGGCACAACCTACAACATATGCTAGCCATGCTCGCACATGGTGTGCGCCCGCGTGTCGGTGTCCGGCGGGCCTTTAACACTCCCGCCCGGTCCGCACCCGCGGCGGGTTCTAATCGCAAAGGGGAACGATATGGCTGCGAAAAAGAAGACTGCTAAGAAGGCCAAGCCGGCCGCGAAGAAGACGGCCGCCAAGCGCAAGAAGCGCTAACGGCGCTGCGTGACATACGGGCCCGCATGCCTCGCAAATACGGGGCATGCGGGCCCGCTGCTTTTTCAGCCCGCCTCGGATGCAGCCATGGTTCCCGCGATATGGATGAGGCGCGCGCCCGGCCAGGCGCGCGGAGAGGCGCGGGCATATTGCGGAGGATAAGGCACCTCGGCGCCGAGCAGGTCCGCCGCCCGCCACACCCAGCGAGGATTGTCGAGAAAGGCCCGCGCCAGCGCCACCATGTCCGCTTGGCCCGAGGCCGCGATCGCCTCGGCCTGAAGCGGGTCAACGATCATCCCCACGGCACAGGTCGGGATACCCGCTCCCACGCGGACGCGATGGGCAAAGGGGGCTTGATAACCGGGTGCGACCGGGATCTTCGCTCGCGGCTCGAGCCCGCCGCTCGAGACACAGACATAATCGATGCCGACGGTGCGGAGCTCACGCGCGAGCACGATGGCATCCTCGATCGTCGCGCCGCCTTCGATCCAGTCGCTACCACTGATGCGCATCCCCAAGGCGCGTCCGCGCGGCAATATCGCCCGTACCGCAGCCGCGACCTCGAGCGGCAGCCGCATGCGCCTTTCGAGATTGCCGCCATATTGATCATCGCGGTGGTTCGATAGGGGCGAGAAGAACGAATGGAGCAGATAGCCGTGCGCGGCGTGCAGCTCGATGACCTCGATCCCCAGGCGCACTGCCCGCCGCGCCGCTTCGATGAAGGCATTCTTGATGCCGCCGATCTCGTCAAGCGATAGCGTCCGGGGCGTCGGCCATTCCTCGCCGAAAGGAATGGCCGAGGGCGCCACTGTCGGCCACGCCCCCTCCTCCGGCATCAAGGCGCGCCCGCCGAGCCAAGGCCGCTGCGCAGAGCCTTTGCGGCCGGCATGTGCAAGCTGGATCCCGATCCGCGCCGCGCCGCCGAAGCCGCGCACGGCGGCAAGCACTCGCCCCAAAGCCGCCTCGTTCGCGTCGGAGTAAAGGCCGAGGCAAGCATGGGTGATGCGACCGACGGCCTCCACATGCGTTGCCTCGATCATCAGCAATCCGGCGCCCGATAGAGAGAGACCACCCAGATGCTGAAGATGCCAGTCGGTGGCATTCCCGTGATCGGCGCTGTATTGGCACATCGGTGAGACCACGATGCGATTCGCGAGGGTCACGCCTCCCAATTCGAGCGGGGTGAAAAGCATTTTGGACATGAAGAGGGCGTCCTTTCGTTCACGCGAACCTGCGCTCGCGCTATCTCAGCCTCAAGCCGGCATCAGACAACTTGGAAGGATATAGAAGCGACCGAATATCTGCCGGAACTTCGGCCGCATCCTTATGCTCGATCCGGCGAAATCACCGCGAAAGACCCTCGAAAGCGATCTCCGCGCGGAGCGCGCGCACGCCGCGGCTGTGATCTCGAGGCTCAGCGCAGGCACGTAAAATAGCCATCGAGCTTGTCGATCCGCTCGGCGATGATCCTCGCGCGCTCGGCGAGATAGCGTGTCGGCCGTGCCGGCGACCAGCGGCGCGGATTGGGCAGCACCGCCGCGAGGAGCGCCGCCTGAGAGCGCGACAAGCGCGCGGCGTTGGTGTGGAAATAGCTGCGCGCGGCCGCTTCGGCGCCGTAGATGCCGTCGCCCCATTCCACGATGTTGAAGTAGATTTCGAGGATGCGCCGCTTCGGCCACAGCGCATCGATGGTGAGCGCGAGGCCCGCCTCGATACCCTTGCGGAGGAAGCCGCCGCCCGGCCAAAGAAAAAGATTCCGCGCCACCTGCATGGTGATCGTGCTCGCGCCGCGCAGCCTCCCCTCCTCCTCGTACTCGCCGACGGCGTCCGAGACGGCGCCCCAATCGATGCCGTGATGAAAGCAGAACCGGTTGTCCTCGGAAGCGATCACGGCGCGCTGGAGCTCCCATGATATCGCCCGCAGCGGCACCGATTGCCGCTCGATGCGATGGACCTCGGGGAGCCGTAGGAGCATGAGCGGCGTGATCGGCGGGTCCACCCAGCGATAGAGAAGGATGAGGGCGAGCCAGAAGCCGAGAAGGGCCAGGACGACGCGAAAGGCAAGCCGTCCGACCCGGCCCACCAGGCTCCGCGACGGAATATTGCCGATCTCCTCCTGCACGATTCATCCCGCCCACACCCTCGCGAAGGCGAACCTACCATCAATCGGCGCAAGAGACAGGCCAATATCGCCGGCCGAGCCCAAGGACGGTCGTTGCCCAGCTCTCATATCCGGGCTCTAATAGCGCACCGAAATCCTGGCGAGCTGGCGCAGCATCGAGCTTGCAGCCATGGCGTTAGGGCTCCGCCGTTTCCGATGCGCGCCGGCCCTCGCCTCGAGGAGATCATCATGGCGAATCCCCGAATCGCATATGAGCTCGCTTCGCAACGGCCGCGGCTCGAGCCCCTCGAAGGCAAGCCGCTCATGGTCCATATCGTCGTCAACGTGGAGCATTGGCCGTTCGAGCAGCCAATGCCGCGCACGGTCATCACCCCGCCCCACGGGCGCGGGCGCGTTCCCGACGTGCCGAACTACGCCTGGGCGGAATACGGGCTTCGTTGCGGCATGCCCCGCATCCTCGCCCTGCTGCAGGATCGGGAGCTTCCGGCGAGCACGAGCTGCAACGCCAGCGTCCTCGACGCCTATCCCGCCTGCGCCCAGGCCATGCTGGATGCCGAATGGGAGTTCATCGGCCATGGCGTGCATCAGCGCGCAGCTCAGGACCAAGATGAGGCCACGATCATCGGGATCGCGCTCGAGAAGATCACCGCTTTTACGGGGCGGCGGCCGCGCGGCTGGCTCGGCCCGGGCCTTGCAGAGACCTTCGAGACACCCGACCTGCTCAAGGCGGCGGGGATCGACTACGTGTTCGACTGGGTGCTCGACGATCTGCCCTGTTGGCTCAGCACCAAGCACGGCCCGCTTCTCTCCCTGCCCTATACGGTCGAGATCAATGACAGCGTCGTCTATGCGGTCGAGCGCCATGCCTCCCCAGAGATCTATCGGCGTCTCGTCGATACGGTCGAGGTCTTCGATTGGGAGCTGCGCGAGCAGCCGCGGGTGCTGACGATCGCCCTGCATCCCCATTTGATTGGGGTTCCCCACCGCATCCTCTATCTCGAGAAGATGCTCGACCTGCTGCTCGATCGCGAGGACGTCATTTTCGTTACAGCCGGCAATATCGCCGATTGGTTCGTCGAGGCGGAGGCGGCCGCGGTCTCGGCAACCCGGAGGTGAGCGAGCCGATCGCACCAAGCCGCTCTGTTGCAGTCCTGTCGCGCTCGTTCTTTTTCTTTCCCGGGAGGCCGATCGCCTAAACATTTCGTATTGCTATCAAAAACTTACGTAGGTATGGTGTTGATCGAGTCGCCGCCGGCGCCGACTCGCTTCCGGTCGATTGCCGCTCGAGCGAGGATGAGCCGGTTTCTTGAGGGGATTGGGACTTCGAGGGGAGGGGTGCATGCAGGCTGGACGTTTCTTCGGTCTGGCGCTGGCGATCACGACCGGCAGCCTCTCGCTGGTCATGCCGGCCTATGCACAGGTGACCGAGATGCCGAGTCCCGGCGCCGTGACCCCGCCCGAAGTCTATTATGGCCAGCCTGTGCCGGAGGGCGTCCTACAGCGCGCCCGGCCCGAGCTGCAGCCGCAAGGGGTGGTGCTCGAGGGACTGCAATGGCTTCCCTCCATCACGCCAAGCGCCACGTATGATACCAATATCTTCGCCACCCAGAGCCACGCGACAGGCGACTTCGTGTTCCGCACGCGCCCGGAAATCGATGTGCGAAGCCTCCCCGAGGCTGGTCCCATCACGATGAATCTGGACGGCTACGTGCAGGATGTGCGTTACGGGAATCACGGCTCCCTCGGCCATGACGATTTCGGCGGCACGCTGGACCTCGGCGGCGATTTCGAGCCGACTGGTCGGCTCGCGTCCCATACGGCCTTCAACTACTACCACCAGGACCCGGCCTCCTTCGCCATCAGCTCGGCAAATGGCGCTTTGCACACGCTCCCCGTCGAGAAGACCTTCATCGAGGATCTGACGGGGACGCATGACGTCGGGCTTCTGGGACTGGCCCTCAACGGCGGCTACGAGCGCGACGAGTTCCAAAACTTCACGATCAACGGCGTCACCTTCAACCAGAAGCAGCTCAACGACAATGCCGTGAAATTCGGACCGAAACTGAGCTACGAGGTCTCGCCGGGGTTGCGGCCCTTCGTTGCCGGGCAGTATATCCGCCGCTTCTATGATCACGGCGTCTTCGACTCGAACAGCTACGCCTTCACCGGGGGTAGCGATTTCGATATCCATGAGCTGATCCGAGGGACCGCTTATGCGGGCTATGACGTCCGCGACTACGATTCCAGCGCGATCGGAACCGTCAACGGGTTCACCTACGGCCTCAACCTGTCATGGTTCCCGACCGAGCTCCTGACGCTCACCTTCTCGGGCGGCCAGAACTTTTCCGACACGGTCATCACCAGCAGCAACGGCACGCCTTCCGTGCTGGATGCGAAGACGGTGCGGGGCGAGGCGGATTACGAGCTGCTGCGGCAAGTCATTCTCAGCGGGGTCGTCGCCTATGAGAACGACAATTACACGCAGGTTTCGCGGACCGACAACATCGTCAGCGCCGGAGCAAGCGTCAAATATCTGATGAACCGGTACGTCTCGCTGGTCGGCGAATATACTTACAGCGACCGGCGCTCTAACCTGAACGGCTTCAACTTCGACCGGCACCAGATCGGGGTGGCGCTGACCCTCGCTTATTAAGCGGTGGCGAAAAGCAGCTTGCAACCCGCTCTCACATTCGCGGCCGCCCTCGACGAGAGCGGCCGCAAATAATGATTGAGATGGTAGCAGCGGAGGGATTCGAACCCCCGACCAAGGGATTATGATTCCCCTGCTCTACCACTGAGCTACGCTGCCACAGACGAGGGCGCCGTCAACTGTCCTGGCCGCCCGGTGAGGCAAGGCCTATAGGGCGAAAGCGAGACCTATGTCAAGCAACTCGCAAGCGACAAGCTAATCACCGAGCCAGCTGCTCAGCTTCATCGCGACTCCCATCTTTCCCTCGACCTTGAGCTTGCCCAGCATGAAGGCCATGGTGGGATCGAGCCCGCCGTTCATCAGCTTCTCAAAATTCTCCGCAGAAAGGCGGATGACCGTATCGGCGTCGGCATCCTCGTTGGTGATTTGCACGATGTTCCCGGTGCCGTCCCAAAAGATGATGCCGTCGTCGCCCAGATCGAATTTCACCTTGTAGCCGAGCTGTGGCGCCTGGGAGACGCGACGGCGCAGATCCTCGGTCAACTCGTGCAGGCCCATGACGATACCTCGTGGTGCGAAGGGGTCATGCCGCGAAGCGGCTGAGCGCGGAAGCGGCAATCCAGCCTCCGCCGAGAAGGCGCGTGCCGTTATAGAATACCGCGGCTTGGCCGGGTGCGACGCCATATTGCGGCTCGTCGAGCCTGATCTCGGCGCGACCGCCCTCGTGCGGCAGAAAGATGCCGGAAACGGGCGGCTGCGCCGAGCGCAGCTTGACGGTGATGCGCCGGCCTTCGTGCTCCGGAGGCGCCGAGGGCAGCCAGTTGAAGCCACGCAGATGGACAATGTCGCGCGCGAGAGCCGCGCGCGGCCCGACCACCACGCGGCGCGCCTTGGCGTCGAGACGGACAACGTAAAGCGGCTCGGTGGTGCCGCCGACCCGGAGGCCGCGGCGCTGCCCAACAGTGAAATGAATAATGCCGCCGTGCCGGCCGAGCACGTGCCCATCGACATCGACGATCTCGCCCGGCTCGGCGGCGCCGGGCCGCAGCCGCTCGACAATATCGGCATATGAGCCATTGGGCACAAAGCAGATGTCCTGGCTGTCCGCCTTGCGGGCGACCGGCAGGCCGAAGCGCTCCGCCAAGGCGCGCGTCTCCGCCTTGGGATAGCCACCGAGGGGAAAGCGGAGATAATCAAGCTGCTCGGGCGTAGTCGCGAAGAGGAAATAGCTTTGATCGCGCGCCTCGTCGTGAGCGCGGTGCAGCTCGGGTTCCTCCGGCCCGACGACGCGGCGAATGTAATGGCCGGTCGCGAGAGCCTCTGCACCCAGGTCCTTCGCAACCTCGAGCAGATCGCCGAACTTGACGCGCTCGTTGCAGCGGACGCATGGGATCGGTGTCTCGCCGGCAAGATAGCTCGTTGCAAAGTCCTCCATCACTTGCGCGCGGAACCGGCTTTCGTAGTCGAGGACGTAATGGGGAATATCGAGCCGCTCGGCCACGCGCCGCGCGTCATGAATGTCCTGCCCGGCACAGCAGGCGCCCTTGCGCCCGATTGCCGCGCCGTGATCGTAGAGCTGCAGCGTGATGCCGACGACGTCGTAGCCCTCGCTTCTCAGAAGCGCGGCGACCGTCGAGCTGTCAACACCGCCCGACATGGCGACGACCACGCGCGTCTCGCCGACAGGCTTGTCGAAGCCGAGGCTATTTGGCGAGGAACCGTCGATCATGCCGCGATGGAACATCGTCGCCTGCACAAGGCTCCTAGCTCTGAAGCATCATGTTACGGCTGCCGGCGGGCAGGCGGACGGTCAGCCCGTCGAGCTCCTCGGTGATAATGATCTGGCAGCCAAGGCGAGAGGTCTTGGTAAGGCCGAAAGCCAGATCGAGCATGTCCTCCTCGTCCTCGGTGGGATCGGCGAGCAGATCAAACCATTCCGGCTCGACGATCACGTGACAAGTCGAGCAGGCGAGCGAGCCTTCGCATGCCCCCTCCAGGTCAATGTTGTTCCGATGCGCGATCTCGAGCACCGACAGCCCGATTGGGGCGTCGACTTCCTTGTGGGTGCCGTTTTGCTCGATGAAAACCATCTTCGGCATCAGGACTCGTCTCCATTTCGCTGCGTCATTGCGCTTCCAAGGTCATGATCGGCGATCCGGCGCAGCGGTCTGCGGCGCCTTGGCTTTCCGGCGCAGCCGCTCGACGGCGGCGGCAATCGCATCGATCGCGTAGTCGACCTCGGCGGCTTCCGTAAACCTTCCCAAGCCAATACGCAAGCTGGCGCGTGCCAAATCGTCGTCGAGGCCGAGCGCCCGCAGCACATAGGACGGCTCGACCGAAGCCGAGGTGCAGGCCGATCCGGTGGAGACCGCGACATCTGCGAGACTTGCCAGGAGCGCCTCCGCATCTACCCCGGCAAAGGCGATGTTGAGGTTGCCCGGGAGGCGGTGCTGGATATCGCCATTGACCACCACATCCGGCAACCGTGCCCGGAGCCCGCCGAGGAGCCGATCGCGCAATCCTCGCAACCGCTTCCCCTCGCCGGTCATTTCGTGCTGTGCGACCACGCAAGCCTCACCGAAGCCGACGCAGAGGGGGGTGGGAAGGGTGCCGGAACGCAAGCCGCGCTCCTGACCGCCCCCGCTCATAAGCGGGTCGAGGCGCACGCGGGGGCGACGCCGGACATAAAGCGCCCCGATCCCCTTAGGGCCGTAGATCTTGTGGCCGGAGATGCTCATGAGGTCGATCGCCATGCTCTCGACGTCGAGCGGTATCTTCCCGACCGCCTGTGCCGCGTCGGTATGGAAGTAGACGCCGCGCTCCCGACAGAGCGCACCGATGGCGGCAAGCGGCTGGATGACGCCGATCTCG
This sequence comes from Alphaproteobacteria bacterium, assembly GCA_035294245.1. Lineage (GTDB taxonomy): Bacteria > Pseudomonadota > Alphaproteobacteria > JACZXZ01 > JACZXZ01 > DATGLG01. The sequence continues at coordinate 28,734 of DATGLG010000012.1, forward strand.
TTGTTGACGGCCATGATCGAGACAAGGATGGTCTCCTCGTCAATGGCGTCATTCAGACGATCGAGGGAAACGAGACCGTTGCGCTCGACGGGGAGATAGGTCACCCGGAATCCTTCCGCTTCCAGGGCGCGGCAGCTCTCGAGCACGCATTTGTGCTCGGTTGCGCAGGTCACGATATGGCGACGCTGCGACGCTGCGAAGCGGGCGGCGCCCTTGATGGCGAGATTGTTGGATTCCGTCGCTCCCGAGGTGAAGACGATCTCTCGCGCCTCGGCGCCGATGGTCGCCGCCACTTGCATGCGCGCCCGTTCAACGGCGGTTTCGGCCTCGCGCCCGAAGCCGTGAGTGGAGGACCCCGGATTGCCGAACTTCTCCGTAAAATATGGCAGCATCGCCGCGAGGACGCGCGGATCGACGGGCGTCGTGGCTTGATAATCGAGATAGATCGGCACCCTCGGCCGATTCTCCTGCATTTGGCTCGTTACCGCCGCCATGCCCACCATCCTCGCGGACTACGAGAGTCTAGGCCGCCCTATTGCCCGCTCTGGCGTAGAGCGAAGCCCAGGCATTCAGGAAGCGATCGACATCCCCGGCCTGGCTCTCCCAGCCGAGGCTAACGCGGATCGCGCTTCCCGCCGCAACGTTATCGGCGCCCATCGCCCGGAGCACGTGGGACGGCCGCACCTTGCCCGATGAGCAGGCCGAGCCGGCGCTGACTGCCACACCGGCTAGGTCAAGCGCCATGACTTGAGTCTCGCTCGCAACGCCGGGCATCGTGAAGCAGGCCGTGTTCGGCAGCCGGGGCGCCGACTGGCCAAAGAATTGCGCTCTCGGCGCAATCGCCCTGACGCCTCGCTCGAGGTGGTCGCGCCAGGCGGCCAGCCGCGCATAGTTGGCAAGGGCAGCGCTGGCCACGGCTGCGGCGGCGCCGAATCCGACGATGCCGGGGAGGTTTTCCGTTCCGGACCTGCGCCCCTTCTCCTGCCCGCCACCGCGGATGAGCGGATGCAATGCCAGATTGGGACGGATCGCGAGGGCGCCGATCCCCGGCGGGCCGCCGATCTTGTGGGCCGAAAACGATAGCAGGTCGACACCGAGTGCTGCGAAATCCACCGAGATTTTGCCGACGGCCTGTACCGCATCGCAATGGACGAGGGCGCCTCGCGCATGCGCGAGCGCGGCCAATTCCGCGAGCGGCTGAATGACCCCCGTCTCGTTGTTAGCCAGCATGACCGAGACAAGGGACAGGCGCGGATCGGCGGCGAGCTTTGCTTCAAGGACGTCGAGCCGAACCAGGCCGCGGTCATCCACCGGGATCCGCTCCGCCAGGGGTGCCGCCGCAAGCACGGAATCATGCTCGATGTCGGAGACGAGAAGCCGCGGCCGCGCGCAGCCTGCCAGGGCCAGGTTGTTCGCCTCTGTCCCGCCGCTGGTGAAGATGATCTCGGCCGCTTCCGCGTGGAGGAGTGCTGCGACCTGGGCGCGCGCCTCCTCTACCCGCCGGCGCGCGCCTCGGCCATACCAGTGGACCGACGACGGATTGCCCGTCTCAGCGAGCGCCAGCGCGACCGCCTCCCGCGCTTCCGCTCGCAGTGGTGCGGTGGCGTTGTAATCGAGATAGACGCGGCGGCGGTTCGCCATCACTCTTCCTGCCTCGCGCAAAGGGTCGCGGATGCCGGAGCGCGGCATAATTCGCGGCATGGGCGCAAGCCCGATGGCCGATGTTACACGCTTACGATTTGCCGGACGAGGCCGCGCTGCGCTCTTGCGCGGAAGAGCCCCGGGCGGCAGCAAGCTCGGCTTCGAGCTCGGCGACGCGCTCGTTCAGCAGGCCGATATGGGTACGCAGATCCTCGATGGCCCGTTGGAATGGGTCGATCACTTCACCCGTTGGCGTGCCATAGGCCATGAATTCCCGGTGCGCCCGCCGGTCGCGCGGCAGAATGATGCGAGACGGGTTACCGACCACCGTTACCCCCGCCGGCACATCCTTGGTCACGACGGCATTGGCCCCGACTCGCGCGCCTTCGCCGACCGTGATCGCCCCGAGGATTTGGGCGCCGGAACCCAGGATCGCGCCGTCGCCGATCGTGGGATGGCGCTTCACCCCCACCTGCGCAGCCGAGTCGACCGAGGGTGAAACGCCGCCCAGGGTCACGTCATGGTAAATTGTGACATCGTCGCCGATCTTGGCCGTCTCGCCGATGACCACGCCGAGCCCATGATCGATGAAGAGCCGCTTGCCTATCTCGGCGCCGGGGTGGATTTCAATGCCCGTCAGCAGGCGGCCGACATTGGACAGGAGCCGCCCACAGAGCCGCCATCCGCGTTTCCAGGCCGCGTGAGCCATGCGGTGCCAGAGGATGGCGTGGAACCCCGGATAGGCCAGAACGACTTCGAGCGGCGAGCGCGCCGCCGGATCGCGCGCCATAATCGAGTCGATCTGGTCGTGTAAGCTCTTGAAACTCATGGCCCGACTAGGATATTCCTCGCCATTCCGTAATCGTCGAGGCTTGGCTTACGAAAGTGCTCGAATACGGAAAAGTCACGGCGGGCATATAGTTTGCCCGTTATCAACGGTCAAGCTGAGCGGCTTTGCACGGCAGCCGCGAGCGGAAACGAGCGAGGGGCGGTGCTGAAGGTTGTGCCCTAAGGCTGCGCAGTAAGGACGCATTCTCATGCCGGAAGTCATCTTCAACGGGCCTGAAGGTCGTCTCGAGGGCCGCTACCACCACAGCAAGGTACCGAACGCGCCCATCGCCCTCTTGCTGCACCCCCATCCGCAGCATGGCGGCACGATGAACAACAAGGTGGTCTATAATCTTTACCAGGCGTTCGTCCGCCGCGGCTTTTCATCCTTGCGCTTCAATTTTCGCGGCGTGGGCCGGTCGCAAGGGAGCTTCGATCGCGGGGAGGGAGAGCTTTCGGACGCGGCCGCAGCGCTGGATTGGTTGCAAACCTTCAACCCGAACGCGGGAAGCTGCTGGATTGCCGGGTTCTCGTTCGGCGCCTGGATTGGCATGCAGCTCCTGATGCGCCGGCCGGAGATCGCCGGGTTCATCTCCGTGGCGCCGCCAGCCAATATCTACGACTTCTCGTTCTTGGCCCCCTGCCCTGCCTCCGGAATGATCATCCAGGGCAACCAGGACCAGGTCGTGCCGATCGAGGCCGTCAACAAGCTCGTCGAGAAGCTCAACCACCAGCGCGGGATCAAGATCGATTATCGGCTGATCCCGGGGGCCGATCACTTCTTCAGCGACCATCTGGATACGGTCGTGGGTCATATGGAGAGCTACCTCGACAGCCGCCTCGCCCAGGCAGCCGAGTAGCAACCACGAGAATGGCTATCGTTCCGGGAGCGGATGATAGCGCCCGCCCGTGAGGGGTCGCGGCACCCCCGTCGTCGAAGGCAAGCTGAGGGGCAATCCGCGTTGCGAGCGCACGGCGAGATAGGCGAAGGCCTGGGCCTCGAGCGCATCGCCGTTCCAACCAACCGCCTCCACGGCTCGGGGCGCGGAGTCTAGCCGTTCCGAAAGGGCCGCCATGATCGCGGGATTATGCCGGCCGCCACCGGTCACGAGCCAGTGTTTGACTCTTGCCGGAAAGTGCTCCGCGGCACGAGCGACCGCCGCCGTTATGATGGCGACGAGCGTAGCGGCCCCGTCCTCGCCGTTGAGCCGTTCCACCAGAGTCCAGGTGAAATCGTCCCGATCCAGGGACTTGGGCGGCGCGCGATCGAAATAGGGGTGCCTCAGAAACGTCGCCAGCAGCTCTGCATCGACCCGGCCGGCGGCCGCCAGCCTGCCGCCATCGTCCATGGCCCTCCCGGTGCGACGGCGCACCCAGTCATCGAGTGGGGCATTGCCCGGGCCCGTGTCGAACGCCACGATGCTGTCATCGGCACCGATCCATGTCACATTGGCGACGCCGCCGAGATTGAGCACGGCCAGCGGGCGTTCGAGGTCATGGGCGAGGGCGGCGTGAAATAACGGCACGAGCGGCGCGCCCTGCCCCCCGGCGGCCACGTCGGCGCTGCGGAAATCGTTGATGACGGGAATGGCGACAAGGCGTCCGAGGAGGCCGCCATCGCCGATCTGCCAAGTGCGACCTTCCTCGGGACGATGGAGGATCGTGTGCCCATGGAAGCCGACGAGGTCGATATCCGCACGCGAAAGGTCGCTTTCCGCGAGAAATTTGTCGACCGCCTCGGCGTGAGCCCGCGTCAACAGCTCCTCGACGCTCGAAACGGGGCCGACACCGCCGAGCACGCTGCGGATCGCTTCGCGCATCGTGGCCTCGTACGGGAAGGTCGCCCAAGGTCCCGTTTCAATGACTGTCACGCCATCGGTGCGAAGATAGGCCACGTCGATGCCATCGAGGGACGTGCCGCTCATGAGGCCGAGAGCAGCGAGGGTTTGCGTCATGATGGAGTCATTTCTCCAATGGCGAGGCGCGTTGTCGCCTTCGGGTCGATTGTGCTAAAGCTCCTCAATTCCGGCAACCCCGTGGTTTTACAGCCCCTCCGCCCGAAACTGACCCGATACGATGGCGTCGCTTAGATCCGATTTCCTGCGCACCGTCTCCGAACGCGGATTCGTCCACCAGATCACCGACGCTGCAGCCTTGGATGCCCGCTGCGCGGACGGGCGCATCATTGCCTATATCGGCTTCGATTGCACGGGGCCGAGCCTACATGTGGGTCACCTGATCTCGATCATGTTGCTGCGCCATTTGCAGCAGGCTGGCCACAAGCCGATCGTCCTCATGGGCGGCGGGACGACCAAGGTCGGCGACCCCTCTGGCAAGGACGAGGCGCGAAAACTCCTGACCGAAGCGGAGATCGCTGCGAACATGGCGAGCATCAGACGCGCCTTCGAGCATTATCTCCGCTTCGGCGACGGCTCCTCCGACGCCCTGATGGCGAACAACGCCGAATGGCTGGACAGGCTCGAGTACATCCCGTTCCTGCGCGACATCGGCCGCCACTTCTCGGTCAATCGGATGCTGAGCTTCGACAGCGTCAAGCTGCGGCTCGAGCGCGAGCAGCCCCTCTCCTTTCTCGAGTTCAATTACATGGTGCTGCAAGCCTATGATTTCCTCGAGCTGTCGCGCCGATACGGTTGCGCATTGCAGATGGGCGGCTCGGATCAGTGGGGCAATATCGTTAACGGGGTCGAGCTCGGCCGGCGCGTGGACGGGACTGAGCTCTTCGGTCTCACGACCCCGCTCATCACCACGGCTTCCGGGGCCAAGATGGGCAAGACGGCGTCCGGTGCCGTCTGGCTTAATGCCGACATGCTGTCGCCTTACGAATATTGGCAGTTCTGGCGCAACACCCACGATGCGGATACCGGACGCTTCCTTCGCCTCTTCACCGATCTGCCGTTGGGCGAGATCGGCAGGCTCGAGGTGCTTCAGGGCAGCGAGATCAACGATGCGAAAATCGTGCTCGCCAACGAGGCCACGGCCCTGTGCCACGGTCGCGCCGCCGCGGAGGCCGCGGCGGAGACAGCCCGCCGCACTTTTGTGGAAGGCGCGTCGGGTGCGGCTTTACCGACGGTCGAGCTGCCGCGGGATGCACTGGAGGCAGGCATTCCCCTGACCGATCTCCTCTGTCGCGCCGGACTTGCCGCCAGCAAGGGCGAGGCACGACGCCTTATTCGCGGCGGTGGGGGCAAGCTGAACGACGAAACGGTCAGCGATGAGCTCCGCATGATCAAGGTCGCCGATCTCGGCGCCAACGGCACCATCAAGCTCTCCGCCGGCAAAAAGCGTCATGCGCTGGTACGCGTGCTCTAATTCTTGAGGTCGCTCGGCGGCGGTATCTGCTCGGGCGCCTGTTGCGGTGGATTGCCCGAGCCACTACCGCCGAGGATATCCATGAAAGAGCGCAGAATACCCGGCGCCAAAGCGGCAAGCGGATTCACGGAAACCTGCGGGTCCTCGATCTTGCCCTTCGCGGTATAAGTCGCCGCGAAAACGCCGCTCCCTTTCGGCCCGACCAGAATATTGCCCAGAAGCGGGATGTTTCCCAAGAGGCTGTTGAGAGTGTAGACCGGCACGATGGTGCCGTTGATGTCGAGGGTATCCGTCTCGAAATTCATGGTGCCGTCGAAGGTAATGCCGAGATCGGAGCCGACGGTGCGGGCGTCATGTAGCTCGACGACGTCGCCCTTCTTGACGAAGGGCACTTCGAACACCGAAAAGCTGATGCCCTGGCCGCTCAGCCGATCGACAATGCCGGAAAGCGACGTCAAGGTCAGTAGCTTGGCAAGAAAAGGCGCGTTGATCAGCTTGTAATCGGTAATCCTCGCCAAGCCGGGGATCGGCGCCTCGGGATTGGCGTCATCGAGGGTGGCGGTCACGGCCAGTCGCCCGCCGACCACGTTGTCGCTGATCCCGAGCGTCTGCAGCACGGCGCCAGCGTCATCCGAGCGTATGGCCAGGCTAGTTTTCGCGCCCGCCGGGCTCATCGAAATGCTAATCGTCTTGCCGTCAAAGGTGTTGGCTGCAATCTGGGCCTCGGTCACGTGATCGCCGTTATGCTCGATACGACCCGCGGCATCGCTGAACGGACGGCGATGCTCTTCCGCCAGCCATAGCTTGGCGACGGCCAACGAGATGAAGAGAGGTGGCCCCGGCTTGGCAGCCGCCGCCGGCTTCGCTTCTTCCGCCTTGCTGCTCTTCAGCCAGGGAGCGGCATCGAGGCTATCGCCGCGAACGGCGATGTCATAGCCGCCCCCGGCGTGCCTCGCGACCCTCCCTCTCAATCGGTTCAGGCCGAAATCGAGCCGATCGAAAGTGACAGACCGGAAGTCTCCGGTCCCGGCGGCGAAATCTGCGCTGCCTCGCGCATCCAGATCAGCGGCCTCGATGCTGAAATCGGGGATGGCCGTCGGCTTGTCGCCGGTCATCACCAGGGTAAGCGTTGCCTTCCCGGGAATGCCCGGCTCCTTGCGCCAGCCCATGCGGGGTATGGTGAGCCCTGCCTTGGTAAGATCGAGCGACGCGTTCACGCGCTTCTGGCGGCGATCCGACGCTCTCACATCAAGCTCGAACGGCACGGGCCCGGACACGAGATCGTCGGTTGCGAGATCGAACGTCTTCCGCGCGGCTTCGTCCAGCTCTCCGGAGACCCTGATCCGCTGCTGGGGGCTCTTCCCGAACGTCTCCGCCCAATCGAGCGATACGGGCATGACCCCGATAGCGGCTTTGCCGGCGACGTCCATGCCGTCCTTGTTCACGCGCAAGGTCAAGCGGCCCTGGCTCAGGTCCTGATCGAAGAGGATCGATTTCATCGTGACGTCCTGCACATTGGCCGCCGCCGCCACCTGCACCTGGCGTAGGGAGAGGTCCTTGATCAGGGGGAATTGCAGGGAAAGCCGCACCGCCGTTGCGCCCCGCACATCGTCCGGCGAGAGTCCTATCCCTTTTGCGTAATTGAGTGGATCCTGATCGATTAGGCGGAGCGCGTTCTGCAAGGGCCCGCGAAGGATGAGCTCGATCGCGATCTGCTGATCCTGCTCATCGAGCCCGGTGATCGCGACACTGCCATCGTCGAGCGACAGGCCCTCCACCTTACCGGTCCGCAACGCGATATTGAAGCTCTTGCTGTCGAAGTGCGCCTCGCCGTCCACGCCGACGACGCTTGGCATCCTGCCGAGATAGTGAACGTCGATGCCGGACAGCCGCATCGTTCCCGAAATACCGTCGAGGACCAAGCTCTCCGGATCTAGTCCGCGGCCATGCGCCGCAAGATTGGCATGAAGCTCATCGATTCGCCCGCTAGAAAGATTTTGCGTGATCCAATTGCGCGGGCCGGGCGCGATGCTCACCGGCCAGCGGCGGGGAAGCTCATCGACCGCGAGATCCGTCACGCCAACATTCAGCCCGATTGTGCTGTCGCCGCCCAAGCCGTCCGCGGTGCCGCTTATGCTGATCTTCGGACCGCCGAGATCGATCTGGAACTTCTCGAGATCGAGGCGGTCGCCGCCCTGGCTGAAGGTCCCGCGCGCTTCGATTTGGTCGACCTCGACGTTATTCGGGTAGAGCTCATGAAGATCGAGGTGCCCATGACCGCCGGCGAGATCAAATCTGAGCGTATCGAGCGTATAGCCAGCCGCAAGCCGCGCCGCGACATGGCCATGGATGGTCAAGGCGAGCCGCGCCAGAGGCGTTAGAGAAGGAAGCGCACCGGCGAGATCGGCAGGCGAAAATCCATGGAATGCCACATCAAGGCTCAACATCCGTGTTGAAGCCTCGTAGAGTCCGTCCAAATCGAAATTGCTGACCTTGCCGTCGATGGTGAGCTCGAGGGTGGCGCTTGCATGGACCCCGCCCGGTCCACGAGCGAAGACGAGCCGATCAAGGCGTGTCTTCCAGGACGTGTTCCAGTGGCTGTCCTCGACCGCGAGATCCGTATCGCTGATGATCACCCGACGCAAATAGGTGATGGGATGCCGGGGATCCTGCGGCAACAGGAGGTCCTCGAGGATTGCCGGAAGCAAGGTATTTTCGCTCTGCTGCCCGGTCGAATCCACAAACCCGAGCCCGAAGCCGCCATTGGCTTCCCGGTGGAGGTGCAAGCGGGCGCCGCGCAGCCCGAGGGAGGTGGGTGCGACGACACCGTGGAGGAGACCGGCTGCACTGAGATGGATGGAGACTTCCGGAATGATTGCGAGGAGCTGACCCTGGGCACCCACGGCGCGCAGTCCGCGCGCCCGAATATCGAGCGTGTGATCACGGCGACTCCAGACGAGCACCGTGTGATCAAGCTCAAGGGTGTAAGCCCCGTTTGGAGACGACAACGCCTGCTCGATATAAGGTGTCAGGAAGTCGAGCGTTATGGGACCGGCTGAGAGCCGCCATACGGCGAGTCCGACGAGAAGCGCCAACCCGGCCACGAGGGTGCCGAATATTTCGAGAAGCAGTTTGGAGGTGTGCCGTATCACTTCGAGGCTCGCCGGTTACGGCACTTGACCGGCATCCATGCTTCGCGCAGCTTGTTCCGAACGCCTTCTCCTGTGCGCGAGGAAGGTCGCCGGCCGAGAAAGCCGCGCTTTTTCGTGGAACATGCCGTGCCGGACGGGCGTGTTGCAGAGGCTGGGGCGAGGATCGCCCATGAGGCGAGATGAATCATAAGCCCCTCTTAGCCGATTCCACCACCATTCCCAAGGCCGCTGACTCGACGGCGGCCGAGATCGGTCTGGAACGTTGGGCCGAATTGGCAGCGAGCATCGGTAACCCCGCCCTCGAGGCGGAGGCCGCGCAATTATCCGCCGATCTGACGGTCAGGCGGCTTCTCGCCGCGCTGTTCGGCAACAGCCCCTTCCTAACGCAATGTATACTCGTCGACATCGCCTATACCTGCTCGCTATTGAGGGGCGACCTTGAAGAACGCTACGCGCAGGTTTTGGCCTCCCTCGACAACGTCGATTTTCGGCACGCCGCGATCGAGGACGTGATGGCGGCGCTGCGCACCGCCAAGCGCCGCGCGGCGCTGGCGATCGCGATCGCGGACATCCTGGAGCGCTGGCCGCTCGAGCGAATCACCGGTGCCTTGAGCGATCTCGCCGGCAGGACCCTGCGCGTGGCACTTCGTCATCAGCTTTGCCAGGCGCACGCCAAAGGTTGGCTCGGGATTGCCCACGATGAAGAACCCGAGAAAGGCTGCGGTTATTTCGTCCTCGGACTCGGCAAATTGGGCGCTCAAGAGCTGAACTATTCCAGCGACATTGATCTGGTCGTGCTTTACGACGAGGATCGTGTGAGGACCGGCGATCGCGAAGCGCTCAATCAGAATTTTGTCCGCATGACGCGAAATCTCGTGCGCATGATGCAGGAGCGCACGCCGGAGGGATACGTCTTTCGAACCGATCTCCGCCTGCGGCCGGATCCCGCGGCGACGCCATTGGCGCTCTCCACCACTGCGGCCGAGCTTTATTATGAGAGCCTTGGGCAGAACTGGGAGCGTGCCGCTTTCATCAAGGCGCGCCCGGTCGCCGGCGATCTGGAGGCGGGGGAGGCGTTTTTACGTCGCCTCCAGCCCTTCCTCTGGCGCCGCCATCTTGATTTCGCCGCCATCAGGGATATCCACTCGATCAAGCGCCAGATCCATGCCCATCGCGGCGGCGGCAGCATCGCTATCGCGGGACATAACCTCAAGCTGGGCCGTGGCGGCATACGGGAAATCGAGTTTTTCGCCCAGACGCAGCAGCTGATCTGGGGAGGGCGAGAGCCCACATTGCGCGTTCGCGCCACCTGCGACGCCCTGCGAGCGCTCGCCGCCGAGGGCCACGTGAAGGCCGAAGTGGCCGCAGAGCTGATCGACAGCTATGGCTTTCTTCGCCGGGTCGAGCATCGGCTGCAGATGATCGACGATCAGCAGACGCAGACCCTGCCGGAGCGATCGACGGAGATCGAGGCGCTTGCGATATTCCTGGGCTTCTCTGACGCTGGGTCGTTCGCTCGCACACTGGAATTCCACTTGCGGCGAGTCGAGGAGCATTATGCGCGGCTCTTCGAGAGCTCGCCCAACCTCGGCACCGCCTCCGGGAATCTCGTCTTCACGGGAGCCGACCACGATCCCGAAACCCTCGAGACGATCGCTGGATTGGGATACAAGACGCCCGAAACGGTATCGGCGGTAATTCGCGGCTGGCATCACGGCCGGTATCGCGCGATGCGCAGCACGCGGGCGCGCGAGCTTCTCACCGAGCTGACGCCGCAATTGCTGGCTGCATTTGCGGGCGCGGTCGACGCGGACGCCGCCTTCCTTAGCTTCGATCGTTTCCTCTCGCGCCTGCCATCCGGCGTCCAGCTCTTCTCGCTCTTCCATTCGAATCCCGATCTTCTGACCCTGGTCGCCGAGATCATGGGAAGCGCGCCCCGGCTTGCGGAACAGCTCGCCCAACACCCTCTCCTTCTCGACGCGGTGCTCGACAGCGACTTTTTCAAGCCTCTGCCCGCGCAGCCCGATCTCGCCCGTGATTTGGCGGAGGCGCTGCGGCAGGCGCGGGACTTCCAGGACATCCTCGACATCGCCCGACGCTGGTGCAACGACCGGAAATTCCAGGTCGGCGTTCAGATGCTTCGGGGCACGCTGAACCCCGAGGCGGCCGGCCCCGTTTTCGCAGATATCGCCCAGACCGTCATCACCGCGCTGATCGACCCGGTCACCGCCATGCTGGCGGAGACCCATGGGCGGATTCGCGGCGGCGGCATTGCCGTGGTGGCGCTCGGCAAGCTGGGTGGCCGCGAGATGACCATGACCTCCGATCTCGACCTCCTCTTCATCTATGATGCCCCGAGCGATGTCGAATCCTCCGACGGCCCGCGTCCCTTGGCGCCCAGTCATTATTTTGTCCGGCTTTCCCAACGCCTGCTCGCCGCCATTACCGCCCTGACCGGCGAAGGCCGGCTTTATGAGGTCGATATGCGCCTCCGGCCCTCCGGCGAGAAGGGGCCGCTTGCAACCAGCCTCAAGGGCTTCGTCGACTATCAGACGACGGAGGCTTGGACTTGGGAGCACATGGCTCTGACCCGGGCTCGCGTGATCGCCGGCCCGCCAGAACTCTGCCGGCGCATCGGGGCGGCACTTGCGGAGATTCTTACTGCCCCCCGCAATCCGGACAGCCTGCTTCGAGACGTCGCCGAGATGCGTGAGCGCATCGAGCAAACGCACCACACCGACGACATCTGGGAAGGCAAGCGGGTGCGCGGCGGGCTCGTCGACCTCGAATTCATCGCCCAATACCTCCAGCTTCGCCACGCCCGGACAAAGCCGGACGTTCTGCAGGTCAATACGACAGCGGCGTTTGAAGCCTTGTCTCGCGCTGGTGTGCTCGCAGCCGATGCCGCGGAAGATCTGATCGCGGCCACCCATCTGTGGCGCCAAGTGCTTGGCATCTTGCGGCTGGCCGAGGAGCGCAACTTCGACGAGGGCGCGGCACCCGACGGCTTGCGCCAGGTCGTCGCCCGCGCTACGAAGACGGCCGACTTGATCGCGCTAAAAGCCGAACTCCTCGCCGCGGCAAGGCGCGTGCAAGACCACTACGCGCTCATCATTGGAAACCCGGCGGCGGAGCTTCCCAAGGAATTGAGCCAGCCAACGACGTCCAGGAGATCCTCATGAGTCTGAAGATCGGCGACCCCGCCCCCGATTTCACCAAGCCGGCCGACGGGGGCGGGGCGTTCACGCTGTCCAAGCTGAAGGGCAAGCCCGTGATCTTGTATTTCTATCCCAAGGATGACACCTCGGGTTGCACGAAGGAAGCCTGCGGCTTTCGCGACAGCTTTCCCGATTTCAGCAAAGCCGGTGCCGCCGTGGTCGGCATCTCGCGCGACAATGTCGCCTCCCACGACCGGTTCAAGGCCAAGCACGCCCTTCCTTTCACCCTGGTCTCCGACGAGGACGGCGCCGTTTGCCAGGCCTATGGCACGTGGGTCGAAAAGAGCATGTACGGCCGTAAGTACATGGGCATCGAGCGCGCCACCTTCCTCATCGACAAGGAGGGAAAGCTGCGCGGGATCTGGCGCAAGGTGAAGGTGCCCGGCCACGTCGACGAGGTGCTCGCGGCGGTAAAGGCGCTTTGAGGCATCGCCACGCGCCCGTCACCCTTATCCACTTGAGGCGGACGCCAAGCCGATCGGGCAGCTCACCCCCGTGCCGCCGAGCCCGCAATAGCCGTTTGGATTCTTGGCCAGATATTGCTGGTGATAGCCCTCGGCATAGTAGAACGCCGGCGCCTCCCGGATCTCGGTGGTGATCAAGCCGTATCCGGCGCCCGACAGGACTCGCTGATAGGCATCACGGCTCGCTTCCGCGGCGTGCCGCTGCGCCTCGCCATAGGTGTAGATGGCAGAGCGATACTGCGTGCCGATGTCGTTGCCCTGCCGCATTCCCTGGGTCGGATCATGGCTCTCCCAAAAAAGCTTGAGCAGCGCCTCATAACGCGTCACCCGCGGATCGAACACGACGAGGACCACCTCGGCATGGCCCGTGCCGCCGCTGCACACTTCCTCATAAGTGGGATTGGGTGTATGGCCGCCGGCATAGCCAACCGCCGTTACATAGACCCCCGGCGCCTGCCAGAATTTGCGCTCTGCGCCCCAGAAGCAACCGAGCCCAAAAACCGCGATCTCATGGCCTGAGGGGAACGGCGGCTTGAGGGGCCGACCGCTCACGAAATGCGCCGGCGGCACCGGCATCGGCGCTTGCCGCCCGGGCAACGCTTCCGCCGCGGCGGGCATCTCCAGTTTCCTGCGTGATACGGCCCTCATGACGACCTCCTTCGGAATGCGGGGGAACCGGAACCCTTACACCTCGTCTTTAGATGTCCTGTCCACCGCTCCCGCGCAAGGGGATGCAGATCGACGAAGCAGCCCGAGGCAGAGCGAGAGCGTGGGCGAGGATCAAGCCGTCTCGGCCTTGTTGGCCGTCGGTGATCCTCCACCTTTCACGCGCTGGGCCAGCGAGGCTTCCAGGAAGCGATCGAGATCGCCATCGAGGACGCCGCGAGAATCGCTGGTCTCGACCCCCGTGCGCAAATCCTTGACCATCTGGTAGGGGTGCAGCACGTAGGAGCGGATCTGGTGTCCCCATCCGATTTCGCTCTTGGCGTCGTGCTCGGCCTGGATTTGCGCCTCGCGCTTCTGCAGCTCGGCTTCGTAGAGCCGTGCCTTTAGCATGGCGAAGGCCGTCGCGCGATTGCGATGCTGGGACCGGTCGTTCTGGCACTGCACGACGATCCCGGTCGGCAGATGGGTGATGCGAACGGCGCTGTCCGTTCGATTCACATGCTGGCCGCCCGCCCCGGAGGCACGATAGGTGTCGATGCGGAGGTCTTTCTCCTGGATCTCGATCTCGATCGCCTCGTCGATCACCGGATAGACCCAGACCGAGGCAAAGCTCGTATGGCGGCGCGCGTTGGAATCGAAGGGGGAGATGCGCACCAGGCGATGAACCCCCGACTCGGTCTTGAGCCAGCCATAGGCATTGGCGCCGATCACCTTGATGGAGGCCGACTTGATCCCAGCCTCCTCGCCAGCGCTTTCCTCGATCCACTCGATCTTATAACCGCGCTGCTCGGCCCAGCGCACATACATGCGCAGCAGCATCTCCGCCCAATCCTGGGATTCGGTGCCGCCAGCGCCGGCGTGTATTTCGAGAAAGGCGTCGTTGCCGTCCGCCTCGCCGGAAAGCAGGCTCGCCAGCTCCTGCTTCGCGGCGTGGGCTTGGATCCGTTTGAGCGCAGCCTCGGCATCCGCGGCGACGGCGGCGTCTCCTTCCGCTTCGGCGAGCTCGAGAAGCTCGCGGCTGTCGCGATATTCCTGCTCCAGGCTGCGGTAATCGCCGATCGCCTTGTCAAGCAGGGTGCGCTCGCGCATGAGGCGCTGCGCCGCCTGGGGATCGTCCCAGAGGGCCGGGTCCTCCGCCCGCGCATTCAAGGCCGCGAGCTTCTTCTCGGCATTCTCCAGGTCAAAGATGCCTCCTCAGCAGCGCGAGCGACTGCTCGATTTGGCCGACGATGGCTTCGATCTCGGTGCGCATAGGGCTGTCATAGGAGAGAGCGCCCGCGGACGCAAGGGCGGCGAAAGCAGCACCGGAAGGCATCGTCCCGCCTAATAAATCCCGCCGGTGCCTTCAGCAGCGGGAATCGATGCAGGTGCCGCAGTACCGCCTTCCGCAGTCGCCTGGCTGCCGTCCAGCACCGGACCCGGGGCCTGCGGCACCGTGCCGGGCTTGAACGGTTCCCAAATGACGTTCCGGTCGCCGGGCTGGGCCGGAAGCCCATCCGACTCGCGCACGCGCACCATGGTCAAACCCGGTGGAATGCGGAAGGGTATGGCCGGCTTGTCCTTGAGTGCCGCTTGCATGAAATCGATGAACACCGGGAGAGCGACGGTCGCCCCCTGCTCCGTCGGTCCAAGGGTGCGCGGCTGGTCGAAGCCGACGAAGACGCCGCAGACAAGATCGGGCGTGAAGCCGATGAACCAGGTGTCCTTGGCGTCGTCGGTGGTGCCCGTCTTGCCGGCGAGCGGCTTGCCAATGACGCGAGCGCGCCGACCGGTCCCGCGCTCGATCACGCCCTCCATCATCGAAACGACCTGATAGATGCTGCGTGGGTCATCGAGCTGTGCACGCGTATCCGGGATCTCCGGCACTGCCTGACCCTCCCATCTCACATTCGTGCACCCAGGGCAGGGCCGGTCGTCATGCTTGTAGATCAGCTTGCCGTGCCGGTCTTGGACCCAGTCGATCAGGGTCGGCGTAATCTTCCGACCTCCGTTGACGAGCTCGCCGTAGGCCGTCGTAAGCCTGAGCAACGTCGTCTCGCCGGCACCCAAAGCCATCGAGAGCTCGCGGGGCAGGTGATCGACGACGCCGAAGCGCTCGGCCGTCTCCGCGATCTTCTCCATGCCGATGTTTTGAGCGAGACGGATGGTCATCAGATTGCGGGAATCCTCGAGGCCGACCCTGAGCGGCGACGGGCCGTAGAATTTCTTGGTGAAATTGGAGGGCTTCCACCAGCCGAGGCCCGGCCCCTGGTCGAGGACGAACGGCGCATCGAGCACAAGCGAGGACGGGGTGAAGCCATTGTCCATCGCAGTCAGATAGACGAAGGGCTTGAACGCCGATCCCGGCTGGCGCTTGGCCTGCACCGCGCGATTGAACTCGTCCCTGGCGCGCTCGAACTGGTAGCCGCCGGACATGGCGAGCACGCGCCCGGTATGAGGATCGAGGACGACGACGGCACCGCCGACGTTTGGGATCTGCCGCAGGGCATAGCTCCCAGCGGGATATGGCTTGCCCTCGGCGCTCTTTTCCACGGGCTCAACTAGAACGACATCGCCCTTGGCCAACACGTCGGCGGGCGAGCGGGGCGGTGCACCCACGCGCTGCCCTTCGAGATCGGGGCGAGCCCATTTCATCTCTCCCCACGGGATCCGTCCCTTCTGGCCGGAGCCGAGCCCGATGTCGGCACCCTCGCGATCGACGCTGAGCACCACCGCGAGCTTCCAGTTCCGGATCCCCACGGGCGGCGTGATCTCCGCCAAAGGCTTGACCCAGTCGCTCTCGGAGACCGCCTCTGGGAGCAAAATCTTGGTGAGCGGTCCGCGCCAGCCGTGGCGGCGATCATAGGCGATGAGCCCCTCGCGCAAGGCCTGATCTGCCAGCGTCTGAAGATGGGGGTTGACGGTGGTGCGCACCGAGAGTCCGCCCGTATAAAGCATCTTCTCGCCGAAGCGGTCGACGAGCTCACGCCGAACTTCTTCGCTGAAATAGCCGGCCGAAGCGAACTCCGTCTCGGTATGGCCCCGCACCTTGAGGGGCTCGCGCTTGGCGGCCTCGGCTTGGCTCGGCGTGATGTAGCCATCCTCGGCCATGCGGTCGATGACCCAGTCGCGCCGCGCCTTTGCCGCCTCCGGGAATCGGAAGGGGCTGTAGTTATTCGGCGCCTTGGGCAAGGCCGCCAGCATCGCCGCCTCCGAGATCGTCAGATCGTCGAGGGACTTGTCGAAGTAGTTGAGCGCCGCCGCCGCGACGCCGTAGGAGCCGCCGCCGAGATAGATTTCGTTCAGGTAGAGCTCGAGGATGTGATCCTTCGTGAATGCGTGCTCGATACGCAGGGCGAGGATGGCCTCCTTGATCTTGCGCGCAAGGGAGACTTCGTTCGTGAGAAGAAAATTCTTCGCGACCTGCTGGGTGATGGTCGAGGCGCCCACCGGGCGGCGATTGGTGCCGGCATGGGCAAGATCCTGCAAGCCGGCGCGGATGATGGAGAGCAGGTCGATGCCGGGGTGCGTATAGAAATTCTTGTCCTCGGCGGCGAGGAAGGCGTGGACGACCCGCTTGGGAATGGCCTCGATGGGCACGAATACGCGCTTTTCCGTCGCATATTCGGCCAGCAACCGTCCGTCCCCCGCGTGGACGCGCGTGACCGTAGGCGGCTCGTAGTCGGCGAGCTGTCGATAATCCGGGAGATCGCGCGCGTAGTGATAATAAAGGGCGACGACGCCCGCCCCCCCGATCAGCGCAAGGACCAATAACAGCCAAACCGCGGTGAGCAGCCGTTTAATCATGCGAGACGATTCGCCCAGGGACTCACCAGGAGACTGGCGCGGATTGCGCCGTGTCAGCTTGGCCAGGACCCCTCCTATAGGAACAATGTGGCGGAGTTATGATGGCGTCAATCGATCGCGCGGGCGAAGAATACGCGGGCGCCAATCGACCTCGGCGGCAACTTGGCACGGCGGTCCACGCTAGGCAACTCTCGATACCGGACCGACAGCCACGATATGCGAGTTTTTCGATAAGTATCTCATTTCGCTCAGGTTTCAAATGAGAGCTTGCGGCAGGATTCGACGTGGCCACCAATGAATCGCCCCGATTCCGGAAGAAGCCGGTGCACAACCCTGTGAATATTCGATTGTGAAGCCTATTTGGCCTCGGTTATTCTGATGCTGCGAACCGCCGTAGGTGTTTGGCCGGCCCAGGCAACGGGATGGACAGACGGGCGTCGCGAACGGCCCCTGGTTGGGCGTTGGCAGGAATGCCAGCCTATGCCGGCCGGGCAAGCTCGAGGCGCCGCCGAGCCTGCGGACGAGAGTGGAACATCGGAGCCGGTTTGAGCGTGACCGTGAAAGCGGTCGCCTTCTGCGATCCCCGTCATGGCGCCCAACGGTGCCGCGTTTGGCGGGTCGAGCCCGCAAAAGCCGGTTCCGCCAGCCAAGGCACGTCGCCACCCGCTGTTCGCACGGGTCTGCGTGACGTGCGCGGAGACTCTGCCTTATGGCAAAGCGCATGTTGATCGACGCCGCCCACCCAGAGGAAACCAGGGTGGCGGTGCTGAAGGGCAACCGACTCGAGGATTTCGATTTTGAAACCGCCACCAAGAAGCAACTCAAGGGAAACATCTATCTCGCGAAAGTGACTCGCGTCGAGCCCTCGCTGCAGGCGGCTTTCGTGGATTACGGCGGAAACCGCCACGGCTTTCTCGCCTTCAACGAAATCCATCCGGACTATTACCGCATCCCCGTCGCCGATCGCGAGGCGCTCCTGGCGCAGGAGAAGGCCTTGGCGGAGCATTCTCCGGAAGGCGGCAACGGGACCGAGCGCGGCGACAGCGACGATTTCGAGACCATCGGCGGCGACGATATCGAGGAGGTCCCGTCGCGCCGCTTCCGCCCGCCGCGGTCCTACAAGATCCAAGAGGTGACGAAGCGCCGGCAGATCATGCTGGTGCAAGTCGTCAAGGAGGAGCGCGGCAACAAGGGCGCAGCGCTGACGACTTACCTGTCGCTGGCCGGCCGCTATTGCGTTTTGATGCCGAACACGCCGCGCGGCGGCGGCGTGTCGCGCAAGATCACCAACCTCAAGGACAGGCGCCGCTTGAAAAGCATCCTCGAGGAATTCGAGATCCCCGAGGGCATGTCCGTCATCGTGCGCACCGCCGGCATGGAGCGCAGCAAAGCCGAGATCAAGCGTGACCTCGAATATCTCATGCGGCTCTGGGACGAGATCCGCACCGTCACGCTGCAATCGACGGCACCCGCCTTGATTTACGAGGAGGCGAACCTCATCAAGCGGGCAATCCGGGACCTCTACGATCGAGACATCGACGAGATTCAAGTCGAGGGCGAGGATGGTTATCGCGCCGCCAAGGACTTCATGCGCATGCTCACACCGAGCCATGCCAAGAGGGTCCAGCTCTATAACGACGAGTTCATTCCCCTCTTCCACCGCTACCAGGTGGAAAGCCAGATCGACGCGATCCATAGTCCCGTCATACAGCTGCGGTCGGGCGGCTATATCGTGATCACGCCCACCGAGGCGCTCGTCTCGATCGATGTCAATTCCGGGCGCGCCACCAAGGAGCGCAATATCGAGGAGACGGCGCTGCGGACCAATCTCGAAGCCGCCGAGGAGATTTCCCGGCAGGTTCGCCTGCGCGACCTCGCGGGCCTGATCGTCATCGATTTCATCGACATGGAGGAGAGCCGCAACAATGCCGCCGTCGAGCGGCGCCTGAAGGAGGCGATGCGCTCCGACAGGGCGCGCATCCAGATCGGGCGGATCAGCGCCTTCGGCCTCCTTGAGCTCTCCCGCCAGCGCCTGCGTCCGAGCCTCGTCGAGGCGACGATGGAGATGTGCACCCATTGCGGCGGCACGGGCTGGGTCCGCTCGATCGAGTCGACAGCGCTCCACGTGCTGCGCGGGCTCGAGGAGGAGGGCACGCGCCAACGCAGCGCCGAGCTCAAGCTGACGGTCCCGACGCGTATCGCGCTTTACCTTCTCAATCAAAAGCGAGCGAATCTTGCCGATATCGAGCGGCGCTATCGCTTCTGCGTTGCTATTGACACTGACGATAACCTGATCCCGCCGAGCTTCCGTCTGGAGCGACTGAAGGCGCTCGAAATCGAGGGCGCCCCGCCTGCGGCGGCAGAAGAAATCGCGGAGCCTTCGGCTCAACAGGCGCCCGCGGAAGCGGAAGAGGCCGAAACGGAATCCGTCGGCGAAGGGATGGCCGAGGAAGCCGAAGCTGGCGAGGAGAGGCCAGCGGCCATGCCGACCGGCGACGGCCAGCGCCGCCGTCGGCGTCGGCGCCGCCGTCGGCGGGGGCGCGGCGGCGAGGAAGCCGCCGGCCAGGAGGTTGTGGCTCATGGCGCCACACCACCGGCGCCAGGACAAGCAATGGGAATTGCGGCGGCACCGACCGACGGCAGCTCTCCGCCGTCTGACGAGTTGCCGATGGCGGCGGAGCCGCATGGTGAAGACCGCGCCGTTTTCGGCGAAGAGTCCGAGCAAGGTGAGGGCGAGCAGCCCCACCGTCGCGCTCGCGGCCGCCGAGGGGGACGCCGCCGTCGGCGCGGCGGCGAGCGTCCGGAATTCTCCTTCGGCCAGGAGGATGCCGTTGCTGGGAGCGATTCTCCCCGTGGCGAGGAACCGATCCTCGCCGCCGGAGCTCCCGCCACGACTGAGGTCGCGCCCGAGACAGCGCCGGAATCCCGTGAAGCCGGCGAAAGCGATCGTTCTTCTGCGAGCTCGCCGGAGGACTGGAGCGGCGCAATCTGGTCCGATCGCGCGCATGAGGAGGGAATGCCCTCCGAGGTGGATATTCAGCGGAACGCGGTAACCGAGCCTCAAGCCGTCGAGCCAAGCTGGCCGTCCCGCGCGCCACAGCCAGACTTTTCTCACGAAGCGATCGCGACCGAGGCTCCTCCGCCGCCTTCCGGAGAGTTCGGCGGGCCACATGCCGGCGGTGAAGGAGAGTCGACCGTGCCCTCGGGTGCCGCCTCGGCGTCGCCGGAAACAACGACCCCCAGCGGGACATCTGCCGAGGCTGGCGCAGCCGAATCGCCTCGGGGCGTGCCCGTCATCACGGTTGGCGAGCAGGACGATCAACGCCCGAAGAAACGTGGCTGGTGGCGGCGGCTCAGCGAGTGAAATCGCGGAATGCGCAAATAACAGAGCCCGTTACGTGGCGCGGATCATTGCGCTTCATCGGCGCCATGCCTTGAGGCGATCGGCCGCCTGGATAATATCCTGCTCGGCGCCGGCAAAGGAAAAGCGCAGATAACGATGCCCTTGGGCGGAGTCGAAATCGACCCCCGGCGCCGTCGCGACGCCCGTCTCGTGCAACATGCGCCGGCAGAACTCGCGGCTGTCATTGGTGAGATGCCCGACATCGGCGTAGAGATAGAAGGCGCCATCCGCAGGCGCCAGATGATTGAAACCCGCTTTCGGCAACTCAGCGAGGAGAAGCGACCGGTTACGGGCATATCCGGCAACCACGGCGTCGAGCTCCTTCGTGCACTCGAATGCAGCCTCGGCGGCAATCTGGCTCAGGGTCGGTGGGCTGATATAAAGATTTTGCGCCAAGCATTCCATAGGGCGCACCAAATCGGGCGGAGCCACCAGCCAGCCGATTCGCCAGCCGGTCATGGCGTAATACTTCGAGAAACTGTTCACGACGATGGCGTCCGCGCCGTAGCTCGCGGCGGTTGCGGCCGTGCGGCCATAGGTGATGCCGTGATAGATCTCGTCGGAGACAAGGCGAATGCCCTTTGCCGAGCAGTGCCTGACGAGCGCTTCGAGTTCGGCGGGGGACAGCATGGTGCCGGTGGGGTTCGACGGGCTTGCCACGATGAGGCCGTCGAGCCTGCCCGCGCCTCCAACGGCTTCGATCGTCGGTTGAAAGCGTGTTGCCTCGCTCGTAGGCAGCACGACCGGCTCGATATCGAGGGCGGTGAGGATGTTCCGATAGGCCGGATAGCTCGGGGCCGCCAGGGCCACCCGATCGCCCGGATCGAAGGCGGCAAGGAAAGCCATGACGAAGCCGCCGGATGAGCCGGTCGTCACGAGAATGCGCTCAGGCGGCACCGCAGCGCCATAGCGCTCCCGATAGTGTCGGGCGATGCGCAGACGAAGACTGCTCGTGCCGAGCGCCTCGGTGTAGCCGAGAGGGCGCCCGTCGAGCGCTGCGCGCGCGGCGGCCAATACCTGCTCCGGCGCCGCCGTTCCCGGCTGGCCGACTTCGAGATGAAGCACGTCGGCGCCGGCCGCTTGCCGCTCATTGGCCGCGCGCAGCACATCCATGACGATGAATGGTGGAGTTTGTCCTCGCCGGGCGATCTTGAGTGCCACGCGCCGTTCCCCTTCGATCCGATGAAGCGCCGCCTTCGCTCATAAGGGAGCCTCTCCCTGGGCGCAACATCCATTGACCTCCCTTTGCTGCCCCCCTACCTTCAGCCATGGTCTGGAGAAGCGGCCTATTCCGGCGTCTGACCGCCGTCGTTGCGCTGATGGCCCTTGCGACCGGCGCAAGCCCGATGGCCTTGGCCGATGTGGGGCCGAACGGCCCTGCCATATCGCGCATTCGCGACGCCGAAATCGAGTCCTACTTGCGCGCCTGGGCAACCCCCGTTTGGGAGGCGGCAGGACTCGATCCGCAGCAAGTCTCGATCGTCCTCGTCAACGAGCCCGTCATCAACGCCTTCGTCGCAGGCGGGCTCAACATCTTCATCTATGCCGGACTCCTGATCGATTCGGACAGCGCCAATCAGGTCGTCGGCGTCATGGCGCACGAGACGGGACACATCGCGGGCGGCCATCTGGCGCGCATGGGCGAGGCCATTCAAAAGGCGGAGATCGCGCAGATCCTGGGCATGATCGTGGGCGGCGTCGCGGCGGCGGCGACCGGGAACATCGGCAATGCGGGCATGGTCGCGATGCAGGGCGGCTCGGGCCTGGCGATGCAGAATTTCCTCTCTTTCAGCCGCACCCAGGAGCGTTCGGCCGACCAAGCCGGCGTCAATTTCCTCGAGCGCACCGGGCAATCCTCTCGGGGGCTTCTTGAGTTCATGCAGAAGATCCAGCGCGAGGAGTTCTCGGCGGGCATTCACGAGATGCCCTATCTGCGGACACACCCGCTCACGCAGGACCGCATCGATTTCCTCGAGCATTTCCTCGAGACCTCCAAATACGGCAATGTGAAGGACAGCCCCGAGCGCGTCGAGCAGCACGCGCGCATGCGGGGCAAGCTGATCGGCTATCTTTGGCCGATCGCCCGCGTCTTCCAACGCTACAAGGACGGCGACAACAGCATCGAGGCCCGCTACGCCCGCTCCATCGCCTATCATCGCGAGGCGCGGGAGCAGCAGGCTCTCCAGCAGATCGACAGCCTGCTGGCGGAGCGGCCGAACGATCCGTTCTTCAACGAGCAGAAGGCGCAATTCCTCTTCGAAGCCGGTAAGGTCAACGAGGCCATCGCACCCTATCAGAAGGCAAACCGGCTCTTTCCGCACAATCCCTTGATCGAGACCGAGCTCGCCCAGGCCATGATCGAGACCGGCAATCCCCGCTATCAGAGTGAGGCAGCCGATCTCCTCAATGATGCCGTGGCGAAGGAGCAGGACGACCCATTGACCTGGCACCTGCTCGCGGTGGTGTATGGCCGGCAGGGGGACGAGGGTCGTGCCTCGCTTGCACTTGCGGAAGAGGCCTTCGCCGACGGCAACTATGTGGATGCCAAGGGGCAAGCCAAGCGAGCACAGAAGCTGCTGCCCGTCGGCTCTCCAGGTGCGCTCCGCGCCCAGGACATCGAGCAGCAGGCCCAGGACGCCATTAAGAACGCGAAGGACTGATGGGGGGCGAAGCGGATATAGGAGGCTGTGTTGAAGATCTTATCCTACGTCGCCGCGGCGATCGCTGGCATCGCTGCTGCCGCCTTGGCTTTTACGTTTCTGCCTTCGGCCAGGCAGGCGCTCGCTCCCTACGAGAAGTCGCAGATCGAGGCCGTCGTCCAGAGCTATATCGAGGCTCATCCGGAGATTGTCGCCAAGGCTCTCGACGCCGCTCAGGCGCAACGCAAAGCCGCCGAGTTGCGGGAGCAGCGGGCGTCGCTCAGGGCCAAGGCCGACGCCATCTTCCGGGATCCGAGCGATCCCGTGTTAGGCAATCCCGCGGGCGACGTCACGATCGTCGAGTTCTTCGATTATCGCTGTCCCTATTGCAAGCGCAGCATGCCCGATGTCATGCAAACGGTGAACGGCGATGGGCATATCCGGCTTGTGCTCAAGGAGTTTCCCATCCTCGGACCGAACTCTGTGCTGGCGACGCGCGCCGCCTTGGCCTCAATCCAACAGGGCAAATACGCGCCGTTCCACGAAGCCATGCTGGCCTCGAAGAGCGAGTTGAACGAGGGAGCGATCTTGGCCCTCGCCGAGGCCAATGGGATCGACACCAAGCGGCTCACCGAGGATATGAAGTCACCCGCGATCGACGCCCTCATCAAGAAGAACTATCGGCTCGCCGACGACCTCAAGATCGAGGGCACGCCCGTCTTCATCATCGGCGACCGTCTCATCCCCGGCGCCGTCGACAAATCGGCGCTCGAGCGTCTCGTGCAGGAGGCGCGCAAGAAAGGCTGAGAGCCGCGGCGCCGAGCTCGGCTCACGGAATGAGGTCGGGCTGCCTCTCGGGCTGCGCCTTGTCGAAGGCGTCGAGAGCCATGCAGGCCTCGAAGATGCGCTTGAGGGTCGGCCGGCGCGTCAATGGGTCCTTGTCGTAGCGCATCGCATTGAAGATTTGCGGGATCAGGCAGATATCTGCCATGCTCGGATGCTGCCCATGGCAGAAGCGCCCAGTCTCCGGCTCCCGCGAGAGGCGGACCTCGAGGGAATCGAGGCCGAGATCCACCCAATGCCGATACCAGTCGGCGATCCCGGCGTCGTTCACTTTCAAGACATCCGTGAGATAGCGCAGCACGCGCGCATTGTTGATGGGGTGGATGTCGCAGGCGACGACCTGCGCCAGAGAGCGAACCCGGGCGCGCTCGGCGGGCGTGCTCGGCAGGAAGGGCGGCTTTGGATACGTCTCCTCGAGATATTCCATCATGGCGAGGGACTGGGAGAGCGATAGCCCGTCACTCACCAGAAGCGGCACCAGCCCTTCGGGATTGAGCGTCAGATAATCGGGGGCGCGCTGCTCGCCTTTGCGCAAATTGATGAAGGTCGGCTCATAGGCAAGCCCCTTGAGGTTGAGCGCGATGCGCATCCGGAATGCGGCGGAGGAGCGGAAGAACGTGTAGAGCTTGATCATGTCGGCAGCCCCCTCTGTTGGCTTGAATCCCGCGCGGCGAAGTGCGGACCTTATCAGACGACCAAGTCGCCGCTTGCCTCGAAAAACGGATAGGGGCCGTCATAGCGGCCGAAGAATCCCGTATGGCTCACCAAGCCGAGCCCGGGCTGCCAGCGATGGAGCTGGAAACCGGGCGGCTCCATGACGAATGCCGAAGGCCCGTCGGCACGGAGATCGAGCGCGACCTGATGGGCTGTCGACGGTGCCGTGCTCGCGATCGTGCCGTGCCACCGCGTCTGGATCGCACGGTGGAGATGTCCGCAGAGGATGCGCTCGACCTGCGGATGACGCGCGATCACGTCCCCCAATTCCTTGGCGCCGCGCAACAGGCCGATCTTGTCCATATGCGCGATACCCGTGTCGAAAGGCGGGTGATGCATGATGATGATCGTCGGCCGCTCGGGCTCATCAGAGAGCTGCTTGTCCAGCCAAGCAATCCGCGTATCGCAGAGCTCGCCATGGCCGTGGCCCGGCGCAACCGTATCCATTGCAACGATGCGAACGGGGGAAAGATCGAGGGTGTAATGGAGAAAGTCGCCCCCCTTGGGCAGATAGCCGTCGCCGGCGAAGGCCTCGCGCAGGGGCTCGCGCGCGTCGTGATTGCCCGGGATGATGAAGACGGGCGCCTTGAGCGGGGCCAGCAAATCGCGCAGATGCGCGTATTCGTCGGGGGTGCCGAGATCGACGAGGTCGCCCGTCGCGAGGATGAGGTCGGGCTGGGGGGAGAGGGCGTTGAGATGGGCGACGGCCCGCTCCAGGGCGGCCGAGGTATCGACGCGGCGATAGGCGAGCCGGCCCCCGGCGGTCACGTGGAAATCGGAGATCTGGGCGATGAGCACGGGCGGCATCCTTTCGAATAGCGCAATGGCTTCAGGTATTTAGCAGCAGCAGCCCGGCGGGGTCGACGGCCAGGTGCACTCTTTCGCCCACGGCATAGTCGCGGCCGTGCCCCGTCTCGACGATGAGCGGCCCCTCGGCGGCCTCGGCCAGCACCAGGCGAACCCGGTCGCCGAGGAAGAAGGCGGCGCTGACGACACCGCTGAGCTGGCCCTCCCCGGGCCCTACGACGCGCAGGCGCTCTGGGCGGCAGAGGAGCTCGACGGCGGCCCGCTCTCCTCGGCCGAGGCCGGCCGCCCCGGCGCCCGCCCAGGGCAGCCGCCCGCCCCTGAGCTCGATATGGCCGTCCACGACCTCGCCCTTGAGGCGGTTCATGGTGCCGATGAATTCGGCCACGAAACGATTGGCCGGGGCAAGGTAGATCTCGCGCGGCGTGCCCGCCTGGGCGACGCGGCCGTGATCCATCACCACGATGCGGTCGCCAAGCGCCATGGCCTCGGCCTGGTCATGGGTCACGTAGATGGCGGTGATGTCGAGGCGGCGCAGGAGGGCGTCGATCTCGAGCCGCAGCTCGTCGCGGAGCTTGGCGTCGAGAGCCGTGAGGGGCTCGTCGAGGAGGAGCACCCGCGGCTGGATGGCAAGCGCCCGGGCGAGGGCCACGCGCTGCTTCTGGCCGCCCGAGAGCTGGTCGATGCGCCGCTCGGCCAGGGCCTCGATATGCATCATGGCGAGCATCTCGGCGACCCGCCGCTCCCGCTCGGGGCCGGGCAGCTTCCGCAGCTTGAGGCCATAGGCGATGTTGCCGGCGACGGTCATGTTGGGGAAGAGGGCGTAGGACTGGAACACCATTCCGACCTGGCGCCGCTCGATGGGCACCGCCGTCACGTCCTCGCCGTCGAACAGCACCCGGCCCCCGGGATCGGGCCGCTCGAGCCCGGCGATGAGGCGCAGGGTCGTGGTCTTCCCGCAGCCGGAAGGACCAAGGAAAACAACGGTCTCGCCGCGCCCGACCGCGAGGTCGAGGGGCTCGAGGGCGCGGGTCCCGTCGGCGAAGGTCTTGGCGCAGCCGACGAGGCGGATGGCGACGCCGCCGCTCATGGCCGAGCCGCCTCCACGGCCGGCGGCGGCACCGGGGCCGGCCTGCGCTCGGCGCTCCGGGGCCGCGTCTCGAGGCCGCTCAGTCGCTGCAGAAGCAGGAGCAAGGGCACGATCATGACGAGGAAGATGAGGGTATAGGCGCTGCCGATCTCGATGCGCATGGAGGCGTAGCTGTCGGCGAGGCCGACGGGAAGGGTCTTGGTCAAGGGCGTATGGAGCATCCAGGTCAGGTTGAACTCGCCGATGGAGAGGGTCACGACCATGAGGGCCCCGGCGAGGATGCCCGAGCGGCAATTGGGCAGCACCACGGTGACGAGGCGCTTCCACAGGCCGGCGCCCAGGCTCGCCGCCCCCTCCTCCAGGGATTTCAAGTCGATGGCCCCGAGCACCGCGAGCACGGCGCGAACCATGAAGGGCAGGGTGAAGAGCACGTGCCCGACCAGGATGAAGAGCCAGCTCGCGCGGAAATCGCGGAAGCCGCCATAGCTGATGAGGAGCCCCAGGGCGATGGCGAGGCCGGGGATCGCGATGGGGAGGACGAGGAGCTCCTCGACGAGGCGGGTGAGTCGGTTGCGGCGCTTGGCGAGCACATAGGCGGCGGGCACCCCGATCACGAGGGTGGCGGCAAGGCAGGCCAGCGCGATGTAGAGGGAGCGGTAGACGGTATCGCTATAGAGCATCCACACCTGGGCCACCCAGTGCAGGGTCAAGCCGCTGGAAAGGCCGCGGAAATAGTTGACCGTAAGGCCGGCGAGCACCGAGAGCACCACGGGCACGATGAGGAAGAGTGCCACCACCACGGCCAAGGCGAGCTGGAGATAGAAGAGAAGACCGCGTTTCATGCCAAGCCCTTGAGCGTCAACGTCTACGCCGCGGCGGCGACGGTCGAGCCGGCGGCGCTGCGGGCGAGCGCCAAAGCGAGCCAGGTGATGAGCCCGAGCACGATGCTGAGGCTCGCCGCTACCGCGACATTCGCGTTGAGGGTGAACTCGGTATAGATCGTCATCGGCAGCACGTCGATATTGGTGGCGAGCGTGAAGGCGGTGCCGAAGGCACCCATGGCGGTGGCGAAGCAGATGGCCCCCGAGGAGATGAGCGCCGGCATGAGCCCGGGGATGAGCACGTCGCGTACCACCTGGAGCGGCGAGGCGCCGAGGGAGCGCGCCGCCTCCTCCCGCTCCCGGTCGAGCTTCTCGGCGGCGGCCATCACCGTGAGGATCACCCGCGGGATGGAGAAATAGAGATAGCCGAGGAAGAGCCCGCCCATGGAATAGGCGAAGACGAGGGGGCTGCCGAAGAGCCAGCGGCTCGCCGCCGCGATGAGCCCCTGGCGTCCCGCGAGCATGATGACCATGAAGCCCACCACGACGCCGGGGAAGGAGAGCGGCAGGGTCATCAGGGCGATCAGCAGGCTGCGGCCGGGGAAGCGCTGGCGCACCAGGAACACGCCGACGATTCCGCAGATCACCAGGGTCGCAAGCGTGACTCCGGCGGCGAGGACCACCGTGGCGATCAGGCTCT
Organism: Alphaproteobacteria bacterium; assembly: GCA_035294245.1. Classification (GTDB taxonomy): domain Bacteria; phylum Pseudomonadota; class Alphaproteobacteria; order JACZXZ01; family JACZXZ01; genus DATGLG01. The sequence goes on from DATGLG010000012.1 coordinate 56,833, forward strand.
CGAGATAGCGGGGGTTGGTGGCGATGGCGAGATAGGCGGCCGCGCCCTGGGGCCCCTCCCCCGCCACCGCCACCAGCCGCGCCATGGGCAGGAGAAAGAAGGCGGCGAAGACGGCGAGCGCCGGAATCGCCAGCAGCACCAGCCAGGGCGTCTCGCGGCCGTGCATTCCTCGCTAACCCCGTCCCTGCTTGGCATCAAGCGAGTGAGGGACGAAGCTCGGTTGCCGAGCAAGCCGATCGGACCCGACGCTTATCCGTCGTTCCCGCGAAGGCGGGAACCCAGCGATTTCCAAGCACTTCTGGTTTCCGGCTCTCAGCCCTTGGGCCAGCCAAAGGCTGGATCCGCGGGCTTCGGCCGGAATGACGATTTTCTGGGCCAGTTGCACCTCACCTCCCACCTCGCTAATGCACCTCGGCGAGGTAGCGGTCGCTGAAGCCCTTCTCCGCCGCCGCCATCTTCTCGAAATCCACGGGCTTGGCCCGCGCATATTCCGAGGCGGGGAGGAACTTGGCCTCCGCCTCCTTGGACATGGCCGAGGCCCGGACCGGGCGGAGGAAGGCGTTGGCCCACACCGCCTGGCCCGCGTCGGAGAGCACGAAATCGAGGATTTTCTTGGCGTTGGCCTCATGAGGAGCCCCTTTCACCAGGCTCATCACATAGGGCACGATCACGGTGCCCTCGGCCGGGATGACGAAGGCGACATTGGCCTTGTCCTTGTATTTCGCGCGATAGGCGTCGAAGTCGAAATCCATGAGGATGGGGATCTCGCCCGAGAGCACGCGGGCATAGGCCGTCTGCTTGGGCACGATCGGCTGGTTCTTCTGCAACTCCTTGAAATAATTGATGGCCGGCGTGAAGTTGTCGAGCGTGCCACCGAGGGCGCGGTTGATGGCGACGGCCCCGGCATAGCCGACGAAGGCGCTCGAGGGATCGAGATAGCCGACCATGCCCTTGTAGTCGGGCTTGAGCAGGTCCTTCCACGACTTGGGCACGGGCTTGCCGCCGAGCGCGTCCACATTGACCATGAGGCCGAGGGTGCCCGAGTGGATGGCGAACCAGGCGCCGTCCGGGTCCTTGAGGCCCGCGGGAATCTCGTCCCAATGGGCCGGCTTGTAATCGGCGACGACTCCTTGCTTCTTCGCCTCGATGCCGAAGGTGACGCCGAGATAGACGACGTCGGCGACGGGGTTCGCCTTCTCGGCGATGAGCTGCGACAGGGCCTGGCCGGAGTTCCGGTTGTCGATGGGGACCGAGATGCCGAGCTTGGCCTTGATGGCCTGAAGCTCGGCGGCCCAATCGGCCCATTGGGCCGGGCAGTTGTAGCAGATGGCGGTGCCCTCGGCGGCGGCGGGACGGGCGATGGCCGCGGCGGCGAGGAGGGCCGCGGCGGCGAGGAGGATCAGGTGGCGGCGTGTCGGCATGGCGTCCTTCGTCTTGTCAGGAGAGGTGGTTATGGCAAAGCGGGGCCGATGGCGCAATGGGCCCAGCCGCGCGCGTCCGGTTGTAGTGGGCCATCGGATAGGGGGCGACGTTGGCATCCCCCCTCGAACACCCTAAAGCGGCCAAAAACGCCGTCGCGCCAAGAGGATGCGGAGAAAATGCGCGGGTGGCGCCGAGGGGGGCGACATCGGCATCCCCTCGCCTGCCCTCCGGCCTCGGCGCGCGATCATGGGACGCGGCCTCGCCGCTGCGATCTCTCACCAGCATCTCCTCCCTGCCGGAGCCGTGGCCGATCCTGGTCCGGTCCCGTGTCGGTTTCGTGGCGGAAGTGTAACCCCTCGACGGCGACGCGGATAGGTTTCCGTCGTTGCGTGCGGCAACCACATACGATCCATCCTCATCATGGCGAGGACCGCGGCGCCGAGCGGAAGCGAGGCGGCGTGGGACGACGCCATCCAGCATATTATTGCTAGAGACTGGATCGCTTCGCCCCTCACGGGGCTCACGATGACACCGACTACCTCCTGAGGGCGTTTCATGATGACAGAAAGTATCGTGCTCGAAGGCCGGCACATCCGCCTCGAGCCCCTCGACCACCGCCACATCGACGGCCTCGTCGCGGCCTCGGTGGCCGATCCCTCCCTCTATCGCTGGAGCGCCGTCCCCCAGGGCAAGGACGAGGTTGCGCGCTATGTCGAGACGGCGCTCGCCTGGCGCGATGCCGGCACCGCGCTTCCCTTCGCGACGATCCGCCGCGCCGACGGCGCCGTGATCGGCTCGACGCGCTTCTGGAACCTGGAGCGCTGGGCCTGGCCGCCGCAGCATCCGAGCCACGGCCGCGCGACGCCGGATGCCTGCGAGATCGGCCATACCTGGCTGACCCGTGCGGCGGTTCGCACCGCCGCCAATACCGAGGCCAAGCTCCTCATGCTTGCCCATGCCTTCGAGGCGTGGCGGGTGCTGCGCGTCTGTCTCCACACCGATGCGCGCAACGAGCGCTCGCGCGCTGCGATCGAGCGCATCGGCGGAACGTTCGAGGGGGTGCTGCGCGCCCACCGCATGGCCGCAGACTTCATCCCGCGCGATTCCTTCCGCTTCTCGATCCTGGCGGAAGAGTGGCCGGCGGTGAAGGCGCGGCTCGTCGCGCGCCTCGCGGCGGGCGCGTGATCGCGCGGCGGAACACGCGGCGCGGCGGCGCTCAGAAGGGGATGAGGTTGTCGAAGAAGGAGGTGTGCTTCTCGGCGTCGTAGCAGGCGAAATAGCCCTGGTCCCAGCCGCGCTTGTAGTCGATGTCGCGGGCGTAGCGCCGCTCGTCGGTCTTCTTGTCGACCCCGGCATTCGCCAGGATCGCCGAGCTCGAGCGCGCCGCCGCCGCGGTGCCCGCGTCGCAGCCGGCGAGATAGCCGTCCTTCACAGCCTCGTTGCTGCCGGGCGGCGGCAGGTGCGGATCAAGGGGCTTCGGCTTCTCCGTCGTGGTGTCCTCGGCCTGCTTCGAGCTCTTCGCATTCTTGGCGTCCGTCTCGTCCTTCTTGTCGCCGCAGCCGGCAAGCGCAAGCCCCGCCGCCACGAGCACGATCCATCCCAAACGAACGCGCAGGCTCCCCATCGCAGTCGACTCCGATCTCCTCGACCTCGCCGCGCGACTCCGATTGGCGCGGCGATCGCGGGGGAGCTTAGGGCGTTCATCGCGCCCTGAAAAGCCCGACGGCGGGAAGGGACGTCGCAGGCACGCTTTGCTCCCGTCATCGCGAGGACCGCGAGCGTCGTGCGGGACGACGTTTGCAAGGCGCTGGATCGCTTCGCCGGAGCCTGCCCTTGGGCCGGCCTTCGGCCGGACCCGAGGGGCTCGCGATGACGACTGCACAATAATACAATCGTCATCGCGAGGACCGCGTGCAGCGCGGGACGACGCGATCCAGGAGTCTTCGCAACACTCTGGATTGCTTCGCTCCCTTCGGGAGCTCGCAATGACGCTCATATCAACGCGTCATACAAGTCGTGCCAATCCGGGTTCAGCGCCTCGATCAGCGCCAGCTTCCTCTTCCGCGAGCCGGCCTTGATCTGCTTCTCGCGCATGATGGCGGCGGTCATGTCCTCGTGCAGCTCGTACCAAACGAGCCGCCTGCAGCCGTAGCGCGCGGTGAAGCCCGGCAGCAGGGCCTCGCGATGCTGGTAGACGCGCTGCACCAGGTTGGAGGTGACGCCGGTATAGAGCGTGCCGTTCCGCCTGTTCGCCATGATATAGACGGCCGGCTGCTTCATATTCGCTCCCGTCATTGCGACCCCGAGCTTCGCGAGGGGGAAGCAATCCAGAAACGCTACGAAAAACTGGATCGCTTCGCTGTCGCTCGCGATGACGCCTACAATAACACAGCCGTCATCGCGAGGACCGCGCACCGCGCGGGACGACGCGATCCAGAGTCTTGCAGAAGCTGGATTGCTTCGCCTTCGGCTCGCAATGACGTTGCGCAGCAATATGACCTAACGTCATTGCCGCGGCCGCTATCGCGGCCCTCGCGATGGCCGCGATAGATAGCATCGCATCTTTACCGGGAAGACCTATAATGCGTGCTGCATTGAGCTTGTGAGCTGCACGATGTCGGACCTGGAAGCATTCCGTTTCATCAGCCGCCTGCGGCGCCTCGATCATCCGCGGGATTGCCAGAGGCTCTTTCACGATGCGATCGGCCGCTATGGCTTCGACACCTTCGCCATGGGCGAGCTCGATCTTGTCGATCGCGGCCGCAGCGCCTTTCACATCATCGACTGGCCCGAAGATTGGCGGCGCTTCTACGTGGCCTCCGGGCTGATTCACCACGATCCCATCCTCGACGAGATCTCCGTCCGCCGCGAGCCCTTCACCTGGTCCGACCTTCGCCGCGACCGGAAATTCTCCAAGGCCGGCACGCAAGCGCTGAAAGCGATCGCGGCGGCGGGATGGACGGAGGGCTTTGTCGTGCCCTTGCGCCAGAGCAGCAAGCGCATTGCGCTCGTCAGCCTGGTCGGCCATCGCCTCTGCCGCGACGAGGCCGAGCGCGCATTTCTGACGATCATCAGCCTGTGCCTGCATTCCCACGTGCGAACGCTGCTCAGCCGGCGGGGCTTCGCGCTTGCGCCGGCCGGGCTAACCCGCCGTGAGCTCGCTTGCGTCAAGCTGGTGGCGAGCGGCCTCTCGGATGGCGAGATCGCCGCCGAGCTGGGAATCGCGCGGTCGACGGCCCACGAATACATCGAGAACGCCAAGCGCCGGCTCAACGTGAGGTCGCGGCCACACCTCGCCGCAATCATCACCGCGCTCGGCATGGTCGACGTTTGAGGCCGAGCCCCCTCTAAATGGGGGGTTTTCACGCCTCGGCTTTGCTGGGAACGTCTCCCTCGCCCGATCGAAGCAGTCACTCGGGTTGAGCTTAGGAGGCTTGCCATGTCAATGCGCCCGTTCCTCGCAGTCGCCGTCCTCGGCGCCCTTGGCGGCACGCAAGCCGCCTACGCCACTCCCTTCTCCAATGTCTCGGTGTCCGCCTATAACGGCGGCGGCGCCTGCAATGTCACATCGCGCTACCAGTTCTCCAGCGGCGGCGATGTCCAGTCCTCGGCGGACCCTTGCACAGGCTCGGTAACGCCGGCCGCAGCCGGCGCCACCAGCGTGAGCCTCAGCGCGACGGCGACGGGCGGCAGCTTTGCCTCCGAGACCTATGGCTTCGCCACCGGCCACCTCTCGGCGTATATTACCGGGAGCGCCGGCGTGGCGGGCACGCCGATGCGCGACACCATCAACTTCGTCAACAGCAACGCGGGCGCCGTCGTCGTCGGCCTCCTCGTGCGGCTTTCCGGCACGCTCGCCGTCGAGTCCGGCTTCGGCAACGCTTGGGACGTCGGCGCCAAGATCGTGCTCGGCTCGTCCGACCTGAACTACCAGTACCACTATGATTACAATAACGGCACGCAGGTCAATCAGCTGACCACCGACAGCTATGACCCGGGCAGCGGAAGCACCGTGCACGGCAGCAGCGCACTCGCCACCTCGGCGACAGCCGTCATCAACCCGGGCTTCTCGACCACCCTCGAGGTTCTCTTGGATCCCGGGATGAACCCCCTGGTCTTTCAGGAGGATTTGAATGCGGGTGGCGCCCGAGGCGTGCTCGATCTCTCCCACACGTTCCAAGTCGGACTCGTCATCCCCGACGGCGTTACCTACAGCTCCGACTCCGGCTTCCTGAGCGCGAGCACTCCGCTCGCCACGGTGTCTGAGCCTGGAGCGCTTGCGCTCCTCGGCGGCGGATTTCTCGGCATCATCGGGCTGCGGCGGCGCGCGCCGTCATCGTGAGGACCGCGACGCCGAGCAGAGGCGAGGTGGAGCGGGACGAAGCCATCCAGAATGTTGCAAGACTCTGGATTGCTTCCCCCTCGCGAGGCTCGGGGTCGCAATGACGCTCATATCAACGCGTCATACAAGTCGCGCCAATCGGGGTTCAGCGCCTCGATCAGCGCCAGCTTCTTCCTCCACGAGCCGGCCTTGATCTGCTTCTCGCGCGTGATGGCGGCGGTCATGTCCTCGTGCAGCTCGTACCAGACGGGCCGCATGCAGCCGTAGCGCGCGGTGAAGCCCGGCAGCAGGGCCTCGCGATGCTGGTAGACGCGCTGCACCAGGTTGGAGGTGACGCCGGTATAGAGCGTGCCGTTCCGCCTGTTCGCCATGATATAGACGGCCGGCTGCTTCGTATTCGCTCCCGTCATTGCGACCCCGAGCCTCGCGGGGGGAAGCAATCCAGAGTGTTGCGAAGACTCCTGGATCGCGTCGTCCCGCGCTGCACGCGGTCCTCGCGATGACGATTGTATTATTGCGCAGTCGTCCCGCGCTGCGCACGGTCCTCGCGATGACGACTATATTATTGCGAGTGTCATTGCGAGGCCGCGAAGCGGCCGCGGCAATCCAGAGGTCTTGCAAAAGACTGGATTGCTTCGCTCCCGCCGCACGACGCTCGCGGGAGCTCGCAATGACGCGCTCACATCAGCTCATCATATTCGCTCCCGTCATTGCGACCGACTACAGCACCTTGCTGAGGAAGGCGCGGGTGCGCGGCTGGCTCGGGTTGCCCAGCACCTCGGCGGGTGTGCCGCTCTCGACGACCACGCCGTCATCCATGAAGACGACCTTGTCGGCGACCTCGCGCGCGAAGCCCATCTCGTGGGTCACCACGATCATGGTCATGCCGTCGGCGGCGAGGTCGCGCATCACGTCGAGGACCTCGCCGACGAGCTCGGGATCGAGGGCCGAGGTCGGCTCGTCGAAGAGCATGAGCTTGGGCTCCATGGCGAGCGCGCGGGCGATCGCCACGCGCTGCTGCTGCCCGCCCGAGAGCTGCCGCGGATAGAATCCCGCCTTCTCGCTAAGGCCGATGCGGTCGAGGAGGCGCCGCGCCGTCGCGAGCGCCGCCGGCTTCGCGATACCCTTGGCCCGCATCGGCGCCTCGATGAGGTTCTCCTCGGCGGTCAGGTGCTGGAAGAGGTTGAAGCGCTGGAACACCATGCCGATCGCCATGCGCTTGCGCGCCACCTCGCGCTCGGTCAGCTCGTAGAGCTTGCCGCCCGCCTGGCGGTAGCCGACATGATCGCCGTCGACGAGAAGTCGGCCGCCGTCGATCTTCTCGAGATGGTTGATGCAGCGGAGGAAGGTGCTCTTCCCCGAGCCCGAGGGCCCGATCAGGCAGGCGACCTCGCCCGCCGCGACCGCGAGATCGATCCCCTTCAGCACCAGGTGGGCGCCGAAGCTCTTGCGCACGCGCTGCGCCTCGACCATGAGCGTCATGGCGTCCGCCTCGCCCTCATCCCTGCGCCGCCGCGCGCGGCGCGTGCCCGAAGGCGAGCGCGCGGACGAGCCGGTGCCAGAGCCCCGGCACCCTGCCGGCGCCGCCCCCGTCGCGGCGGCGCTCGAGGTAATGCTGCCCCACGGTCAGCGCCGTCGTTACGATCAGGTACCAGAGGCTCGCCACGATGAGGAGCGGGATGACCTGGAAATTCTTGGAGTAGATGAGCTGGGTCGAGTAGAGGAGCTCGGGGAGCGAGATCACGCTCACGAGCGAGGTGTTCTTGAGCGTCGTGATCACCTCGTTGCCGGTGGGCGGGATGATGACGCGGAGCGCCTGGGGCAGCACGATGCGGCGCATGGTCGTCGATCTCCGCAGGCCGAGGGCGTAGGCGGCCTCGATCTCGCCCTCGTTGACTGAGAGGATTCCCGCCCGCACGATCTCGGCCATATAGGCGCCCTCGTTGAGGCCGAGGCCGAGGATCGCCGCGGCGAAGGGGGTGATGAGGTCGTTGACGCTGCCCGTCACCAAGGTCGGACCGAAGGGAATGCCGAGGGAGAGCGTCGGGTAGAGGGCGGCGAAGTTGAACCAGAAGAGAAGCTGCACCAGAAGCGGCGTGCCGCGGAAGATGCCGATATAGACGGCCGCCGCGAGGGAGAGGAGCGGGTTGCCCGACTGGCGCATCACGGCGATGACGACGCCAAGCGTGATGCCGACGAGCATCGCGACGATGGTGAGCTCCACCGTGCGCGCCAGCCCGATCAGCACCGCCCTGCTGGTGAAATAGTCGCCGACGACGGGCCAGGCGAAGCGCGGATTGGTCGCCATGCTGTGGGCGAGGAGGGCGAGCAGCACGACTACGATGGCGGCGGCGATCCAGCGCCCCGGGCGCCGCAAGGGGACGACGACGATGTCGTCGGCGTCGCCGCCCGAAGCCGGCGGCGTTGCGGATGGATGCCTCGCCCTCACGAGCTCGTGTCGCCGTCGTTGATGGTGGCCTTGGGGATGGCGCCGGCGCCCTGGTTGTAGCTCTCCAGGATGGCCGCGTAGGTGCCGTCGTCGATGAGCTTCTGCAAGGCCCCCTGGAGCGCCTCGCGCAGCGCCGTCTCGCCCTTGGGCACGGCGATGCCCTTGCGCTTGGCCTTGGTCAGGCCGCCCGTCTGCTTGAACTTCCCCTTGGCCTCCTTGGCGAGGTGGTTGCCGACGGCGGAGTCCATCATGATGGCGTCGACGCGGCCGCTCGAGATGGCGAGGATCATCGCCGACTGGTCGGGGAACACATCGACCTCGAGCGTCTTGCCGCCCGCAGACTTGCATTTCGCCGCCTGGGCCTCGGCGTCCTCGACCTGGAAGGTGCCCTTCACGACGCCGACCTTGTACCCGCAGAGATCGTCGAGCGACGCGATAGGCGCGGTGCCCGCGGCAGGCACGAAGAGGGCGCTCCCCGATTGGAAGTAGTCGATGAAGTCGACCTGCTTGCGCCGCGCCGGCGTGTCCGCCATGGCGTCGATCGAGATGTCGTAGCGCCGCGCCTCGAGGCCGGGAATGATGGCGTCGAACTTCGCCGGCACGAAGGTGATCTTGATGCCGAGGACCTGGCCCAGGGCCTTGCCGAGATCGATGTCGAGCCCGACCAGGGTCTCGTTGTCGGCGCCGGCGAATTGGAAGGGCGGATAAAAGGGCTCGGTCGCCGCGGTGATGCTGCCCTTGGCGCGCAGGGCCGCCGGGATCATCGCCGCCAGCTTCGCGTCCTTGGCGGGCGGAGCGGCCGCGGCGAGATCGGCGGCGAGGAAAGCCCCGGCAAGGGCGAAGGCCGCGCCAAGCGCGACGAAGGTCCGGCGGGTCGTGGGCTGGATACGCATGGCGACTCCTCCTGGCAGAGCGCGTGGACGAAAAGCGCCGTCGTCGATCACCTCGTCATCGCGAGACCGCGGCGGCGACGGGTGCTGCCTCCGCCGCGCGCCGGTCGACGAGGGAGCCGTAGCCGCGCTTGGCGCCGTTCACGCCGATCATGTCGAGGCACATCCAGAACGAGGCCTGCACGGCGCTGACGACCGGCTTGCCCAGCTTGTCCTCGAGCGCCGCGATGGCGCCGACGCTGCGCAGATTGGTGCAGCTTATGAACACCGCCGTCGATTCCGGCACGTCGGTCTTGACCGCAAGCTCGTAGAGCCGCGCGAGGGGCACGCGGGCCAGCTCGTGATCGGTGTCGATGTCCATCCCCGCCGAGGCGAGCACGGGATGGCCGTTCTCCGCGAGGAAGCGGGCGCCGCGCTCGACGATGTCGCGGGTATAAGGAGTCACCAAGGTCACGGGCCCGGCCTTGACCGCCTTGAGCGCCGCAAGTGCTGCGCTCGCCGTCGTCGTCGCCGGGATGCCGGGAGCCCATTCCTTGAGGCGCGCGAGATAGGCCTGGTCCCAGCTCGTGCCGTGGAGAAAGGAGGCGCTCGTGCCGCCGAAGCAGAGGGCGTCGAGCGGCGCCTCGGCGAGAAGGCGCACCGAGGCCTCGAGCTCCGGCGAGCGCATCATCTGGTCGATGCCCGAGACGGTGACGCGCGGAAGCTTGACGCGGCTCGTATGGATGGAGACGCCGGGAGCGGCCATCGCATACATCTCCGCCTCCATGACCACGCTCGAGGCGATGTAGACGAGGCCGAGCCGCGCCTTGTAGCCGTCGCCGTCTTCCACAAACCGCATGCGCCGCCCCCGCTCCATAGCGCGGGACCGTTGCGATCCAGCGCCTCCTCGCCGCCCATCCCGGCCCTCGCGGCAAGGCCATCATCGGCTCGTCCTAATGATAGGATGACGATAAAGGACGCGATAAAAGACTTGCAAGCCTCTTGTTGCCAGACATCGCGTTCCGGGAGATGGAACTCGCACGGTGGCGAGGAGCGCAGCGATCGACGCCCCGTCAAGGAGGCGTCGATGCCGTTCAGGGTCCTGCGAAACACTGGATTGCTTCGCCTTCGGCTCGCAATGACGTTGCGCGATAATATGGCCGTCGTCGCGAGGAACGCGCCAACGGCGCGGGACGACGCGATCCAGGAGTCTCTGCAAAAGACTGGATTGCTTCCCCCTCGCGAAGCTCGGGGTCGCAATGACGCGTACAACAATAGCCGGCTAGTAATCGAAGGCGTTCGTCGCCTTGAGAATGCCGTCCCGCCGGTCGCTCGCGGCGGCGCGGATCAGCCTTGCAACCGGCCCCTCGTTTGTGAAGACGCGGCGAAGCTGCGATTATGAGACCACCGGCTCGGACCGGGGGCAACGGCCTTGCGGCGCGGCACGGCGCCGGGACCGAGGCCGTCCGTTGCGGGCCCGACCGGATTGAGGCGCCGGCTTGCCCCGCGCCAGACGCACCGATCGGGAGGGAGCATGGGAAAAGACCGGCTGACCGCGTTCAGCGACGGCGTCATCGCCATCATCATCACCATCATGGTCCTGGAATTGAAGGTGCCGCGCGGCACCGGCTGGACGGCGCTCGCCGGTCTCCTTCCCGTCTTCCTGAGCTATGTCTTGAGCTTCATCTACGTCGCCATCTACTGGAACAACCACCATCACCTGCTTCACACCTTGCGGCGGGTCGACGGCCTCATCCTCTGGGCCAACTCCAACCTGCTGTTCTGGCTCTCGCTCATCCCCTTCGCGACCGGCTGGATGGGCGAGAACCAATTCGCCACCCTGCCCACGGCGACCTATGGCGCGGCGCTGCTGATGCCGGCCATCGCCTATTATCTCCTGCAGAAGGCGATCACGCGAAAGCAGGGTGCCGAGTCGGTCCTGGCGAAGGCGCTCGGCAGCGACATCAAGGGCAAGATCTCGCCGGTCATCTACGCCGCGGCGATCGCGCTGGCATTCGCCAGCCCCTGGGCTTCGGTGGCACTCTACGTCCTGGTCGCCCTCATGTGGCTTGTCCCGGATCGGCGCATCGAGAACGCGCTTCGCGAGATATGAGGCAACGACGCGGCCGGCTGCGCGCCGCTCCCGCCGGAGGACCGCAATGACGCGTGCAACAATAGCCGGCTATTAATCGAAGACGATCGTGGCCTTGAGGATGCCGTCGCGGCGCTCGCGCGCGGCGGCGAAGGCGTCGCCGATGCGCTCGATGGGGAAGCGGTGGGTGAGAAGCGGCGCCACGTCGATCGCACCCGTGGCGACGAGGTCAAGGGCCTCGCGGAAGGAGGCGAGGCCGGGCTCGACCTGGGTGCCGTAGATCGAGCGCAACGTGAGCTTCTTGCGGAAGAGCTGCTCGACCGGGAACGCGTCCATCGTGGCGCTCGTGGGCAGGCCGAAGAAGCCCACCATGCCGCGCATCGCCGCGGCGCGGAGGGCGAGGCGGCGCGAGCGGTCGGCCCCCGCCGCCTCGATGACGAGAGGCGCGCCGCGGCCGCCGGTGAGGTCGCCCACGATCTCGAGCAGCGCCGCCTCGCCGCCGTCGACGACATGGTCGGCGCCGAATTGGCGCGCCAGCGCGCGGCGCACGGGCTCGAGATCGCTCGCCACCACGCGGCCGACCCCAGCGCGCTTCAGGAGCGCCGTGAAGAAGAGGCCGATGCTGCCCTGGCCGAGCACCACCGCCGTCTCGGGCAGCTCGGCGGGCATCAGATGCTTGAGCCCGTAGACGACGGTGCCGAGGGGCTGCGCCAGCATCAGCTTCTCGGGCGCCACGCCGTCGGGAAGCGGCAGGAGGAAGGCCGGGTCCAGCACCTGGGTCTCGGCGAAGCAGGCGGCGTGCCCCACATCGGGCACCGTCAGCACGCGCTGGCCGCTGCGGAAGCCGTTGCCGTCGCTCTCGACCACGACGCCCACGGCCTCGTGGCCGGGTGCGCCCGGCAGCGCCGGGCCGTGCTGGGGCCCGACCGGCGTATAGAGATGATGGAGATCGCTGCCGCAGAGGGAGGCGCAGCTCGTGCGCACCTGGACGAGGCCCGGCCGCAATTCCGGCGCCGGCGCCTCGATGCAATCGATGACGCCCTTGGCGCGCATCAGCGAGGCCTTCATGTCACCCTCCCTTTCGAACTCCCCCGCGCTTTTACGGCGCCGCGCCCGCCCTGTCGAGGGCGCGCGGCGAGCCGGCGGCATCAGCTCGCCGGGAGCATCCTGCGCAGCCGAGAACGTGCGTTCACACAGGCGGTCCTTGCCCCACTCTATGCTATGATCGCGGCGCCACGGCGACCGAGACGGCCATGACCCAGCTTCGCATCACCGCCGGCCCCCATGTCTTCCTCGCCCGCCTCGAGGCGGAGGCGCCGCGGACCTGCGCCAAGTTCCTGAGCCTGCTGCCCTATCGCGAGCGCATCATCCATGTGCGCTGGTCGGGCGAGGCGTGCTGGATTCCCCTGGGCGATCTCGATCTCGGCCTGCCCCACGAGAACCACACGAGCTTCCCCTCGCGCGGCGACGTGCTGCTCTATCCCGGCGGGATCAGCGAGACCGAGATCCTCCTCGCCTATGGCAGCGTGCGCTTCGCGAGCAAGGTGGGCCAGCTCGCCGGCAACCACTTCCTCACCATCACCGAAGGCCTTGACGACCTCCCCGCCCTCGGCCGGCTCACCCTCTGGCACGGGGCGCAGGACATCCTCTTCGAGCGCGCCTGAGCCATGGGCGCGCTCCGCCGCCTCCTCCTGGCCCGCCGCACCGGCGCGCTCATGGCCGGCGGGCTCCTCGCCGTCGTCATCGCCATCGCCGCCGGCTTCGCCGTGACCCGCGGCTTCGCCCCAAGCGCCCCGGCCCCGGGCGCAGCCGCATCGACGGCGCCGCCGGCCGCCCTTCCCGCCGATACCAGCAGCGCGGGCAGCCCGACGGCCGCGGCGAGCCCGGCCGCCCTCGCCGAAGCCGCCGACAAGACCTCGATCCTCGTCCTGCCCTTCACCGCCGCCGGCGACGACCCGGCCCTGGCCCAGCTCGGCGACGCGATCGCCGCCGACGTCACCCTGGCCCTCGCCAAGAACCCGGAGGTCTCGATCACCATGCCGGAGACCGGCGCCCCGAGCTCGGGCAAGTCCCCGCGCGACATCGCCCAAGCGATGGGCGCCGCCTATGTGCTGACGGGGAGCCTGAGCAAGAGCCAGGACGAGGTGCAGATCGCGGCCCGCCTTATCGATGCGCGCTCGGGCCTGCCCGACTGGGCCGGCGTCTTCGCCGGCCCCGCCGACAACAGCGCCGAGGCGCGCGCCCCCGTGGTCAAGCGCATCGTCGCCCTCACCCTCGACCATCTGCGCAAGGCGCCGCCGCCGTGACGCCCTCGCTTGCGCGCCATGGGGCGGCGCAACCGGAGACAGGCGACGGCGTTATAATGCTGCTGCCGGCACAACCATCAGGTCCGCAGGCCATGGACGACCGCAAGGCCCTCAACCTGGACGCCGAAAAATCCTGGCTCGACGCCCCGCCGCTGCGCCGCGGCCTCGCCTGGCGCGGGGCCCTCCTCCTCGATCCCGCCGGCTGGCGCCGCTCCGGCCGGGCGGCGAGCCAGCGCCTCGCCGCTCTCGCCGCGCGCCTCGGCCCCGGTCCCACCGCGAGCCGGCGCCTGCGTGACCTCGCGGCGCGGCTGCGACCGGATGACGCAGTGCGCCGCCGTCTTCGCGCGCTCACCCGCCTCGGCGCGGCGCCGCCGCTGCCGCGTCGGCAGGGCTTTCTCGACTTCGCGGCCCTGCGCCGCGAGCGCGCCAATGACTGGCTGGTGGCTCCCCGCGACTTCGCCGCGGCCAAGCCGGACGCCGCGGCGCCCTATTTCGCCGTGCCCGCGACCCGGCTCTCGGCGATGTGGTGCGCCGTCGTCGAGGAGGAGCCGCGCACGGCGATCACCGCCGTCTCCGACGACCGCCTGCGCATCGAGGCGACCCAGGCGAGCCCCGTCTTCCGCTTCGTCGACGACATCAGCGCCTGGTGCCTCCCCGACGGCGCGCGGGGCAGCTCCCTCGTCGTCTATAGCCGCGCCCGCAGCGGCCATTGGGACGCGGGCGTCAACCGCCGTCGCGTCAAGCGCTGGCTGCACCGGCTCGAGGAATGGGTGAGCGCCACGATCTGAGGGCCGGCGCGGGCTGCCCGCCCGCTTGCTCCCTATTTGCGCGCATAGACCTCGTAATAGTCGTCGGGCCGCGCGCCCGCGGCGAGCGCGCAAAGGCGAGCGGCGACGGTGTCGATGGGCTGCCAGTCCAGCGCCGCATCGCTGTCGCCGGGAACGACGGCGCCGGTCGCGTAATGCTGCGCCGCGAAGCGGGCGAGCGCCTCCGGCTCGCCGCCCATCTCGACGATCTGGCGCGGCGCGTATTCGAAGACAAGCGCCTGCGCCCTGGCGAGCACGCGGCGACCGCCGGCCAGGATGCGCGCCTCGGCTCCTTGGGTGTCGATCTTGACGGCGACCGGGCCGGCCAGCGCGTCGGCATCGAGCACGTCGTCGAGGCGCTCGGCCGCCACCTTGATCACCTCGCGGCCGCGCTCGTCATGAGGATCGGAGAGGGCGCCCAGGCGGATGCGATGGTCGCCGAGATTATAGGGCGAGAGGTCGAAATCGAGGACCGCGCGCCGGTCGAAGAGGGCCAGGTTGAAGAGCTCGACGTTGTCGGCGGCGCAATTGCGCGCCACGTTGCCGGCGAGGTAGTGGAAATTGCGCGGCTCCGGCTCGAAGGCCTTGCACGCCACGCGCGGGTTCTGCGCCACGGGGATGGTGGTCAGCCCGATATTGGCGCCGATATCGATATAGGTGCCGCCGCCGCGCGCGAAGAGGTCGCAGAAGAAGCGGTTGGCGGCGCTGGCCCAGCGCTTGGTGCGGGCATAGGCCTGGAGGATCGAGCCGTCCTCGATGGCGCCCTCGATGAGGCCGTACTCCCCGGCGACGCGGATCGCCGTGACGCCATAGGCGCGCGCCAGGGCCTGGAAGACGCGGTAGCCTTTCGGATGCCGCGCCAGCCCGTCGAGGGCTGCGCGCCGCGTCTCCTTGGGGATGAGCTGGGTGACGGCGAGCAGCGATGCTCCCGAGCGGAATTTCGTTATCATCTTCCCTCACAACGCCATGGGCCTTGCCGCCGTGGCGCCGAAGGGAGCGACAGCATCCGCGCATCGCGCAGGCTGCCGGGTGGCGATGACGGGCGCGCCGCTGCGGCGCGGCTGGCCGCAGGAAAGCGGTGCGCGAGTCAAAGGCGCTCCGACGCTCACGGTGGCGGTTTGCGCCGAGTCTGATGCTCGGCTAAGGAAGAGCATAGCGCAGATCGCGCGGAAAGAATATTGCGATCGCGCGGCAATCTCGCAACAGTGAGGGCGCGTGAGCGAAACCCGGGCCATCCCCCGCCGCATCATCGGCTTCCACCGCGACGAGAGCGGCGACTGGGTGGCCGAGCTCGACTGCGGCCACGGCCAGCATGTGCGCCACGACCCGCCCTTCCGCCTGCGGCCCTGGGTCGAGACGGCCGAGGGGCGGCGCGGCAAGCTCGGCGAGACCCTCCCCTGCCGCAAATGCGCCGAGGGGGCGCCGCCCGACCCGCCATTTCCGGGACCCCAAGCGGCGTAGCCGGTTCCTGCGCTGTCATCCGCCGCGACAGGGTTCTGTAATGGAATCTTTACAGGCCGAAGCCCATCCGGCGCCACAGCCCATTGATTTCGCTCAAGGGATGTCCGTGGCATAAGATTTGCTGAATCATCCGGGGGATTATCGCGGCGGTCCATATTCGAACGATCCGGTCGCGACCCGTGGGATGAAAGGGCGTCATAATGTATAAAGTCACGATCGGTCGCGGCCTCGGCCTCGCTGCCGCAGTGCTCCTGGCTCTCTCCGCGCTTCCGGCGCAGGCCTCGACGATCTTCACCCCGCTGACGGCGGCCCAGTTCACGTCGCTGAATGGAAGCGGCGCCTCCTACGGCCCGCCGCCGCCGGTCAATTTCACCGAGCCGGGGCCGATCACCGTCAATAGCGGCACCACGACCGATCTCTTCGCCGGGCCGAAGCCGGGCCAGAAGAACGTGACCAACCTGGTCTTCGTCTTCTCAGGCGCCAGCAACGCCTTCGCCGGCACCATCGACCTCACCCTCAAGGACCGCAACGGCAATCCGATCGGCACCGCCAGCTTCGACAGCAGCAACTTCTTCTCGACCGCGGCCGCCGGCTTCCCGAGCCTCATGGGCGGCATCGGCAACGGCCAAGTGTACAACATCGCCTTCCCCAGCGCTTACCACGCCGGCATCGAGGTGCCCCTGAGCGATTTCGGCACGCTCACCACCGGCAACGTCGTCGGCCAGATCGACGTGGTGACCATCAACGCCGTCGACCTCCGCGTCGACATCTTCGGCGTCAACAGCAAGGGCCGGATCATCAACAACACGCCCAATAGCGGCGCCCTCGGCATCGCCGACGCGCCCATCCCGGTGCCCGAGCCCGGCATCCTCGCCGTCCTCGGCGGCGCCCTGCTCGGCTTCGTCGCCTTCCGCCGCCGCCGCGCCTGAGGCCGGGGCGCAGGCAGCGCCGCCTGGCATTCTCCCGGCATCGGCTTCAGACCCGTCGTGCCCGGGCTTGCTCCGGGCACCCACGGTTTTTCAGATTTGAGGCGTGGATGCGCGGGACGTGAAGCTTGTCCTCGGGCCGGCCGTTGGCCGGACCCGGGGGCCCGCGCATGACGATTGGGACGAATCCCGTGCCTGTGCTTTGAGGCGCCATGGGATCGCACGCAACGGGATAACCGGGCGAACAGGACGCACTTCCAATGGCTTCGTGACCTGGATATGCTGCGCCCCTCCCGGCAGCGGCCCGGGCGCCGCGAGCGCCTGGCGAGCCGCGCCGCTCGTCGCAGAACGGCCCGGCGGGCGTGGGTGCCGCCGCGGGCCCTTGAGAGGCTCGATGTATTATTCTCGCTGGCAGATCGCCGCGATCGCCTTTGCCTGTTTCCTCGGCGTCCTCTTCGCGCTGCCGAACGTGGTCAGCCAGGACGCCCTCCGCTACCTGCCCTTCGACCGCCAGATCCATCTCGGCCTCGACCTCAAGGGCGGCACCTATCTCCTCCTCCAGGTCGATGTCGCCGCCGCCGAGCATGAGCGCCTCGAGAGCACCGTGGACGCGGTGCGCCGCGCTCTGCGCGGGGCCGAGATCGGCTATGCCGATCTCCGCGTCGCGGGCGGCATGGTGAGCTTCCGCGTCCTCGATCCCAGCAAGGTCGACCAGGCGCGCCAGCTCCTCCGCCCCATCGCCGGCGCGCCGCCCAACGGCGATTACGAGATCGTCGCCGGCGAGAACAGCACCCTCGCCCTCAAGCCGACCGAGGCCGCGGCCCGCGCCCGCGCCGACGACGCCCTCCAGCGCTCGATCGAGATCGTGCGCCGCCGCGTCGACGAGACGGGGGTCAGCGAGCCGAGCATCGCCCGCCAGGGCAGCGACCGCATCGCCATCCAGCTTCCCGGCGTGCAGGATCCGGAGCGCCTGAAGCGCCTGCTCGGCACCACGGCGAAGATGACCTTCCACCTGGTGAGCCTCGCCACCCCGAGTGCGGCGGGCATCGCCCCGCCCGGCACCGAGTATCTTCCGAGCAACGACCCGACCGGGCCCGCGCGCTATCTCGTGCAGCGCGCCGTCGAGGTCGACGGCGCCCATCTCCGCGACGCGCGCGCCGCCGCCAACCAGCAGACCGGGCAATGGGTGGTCAATATCGAGTTCGACGCCGTCGGCTCGCGGCAGTTCGGCGACACCACGCGGCAGAATGTGGGTCGCCAGCTCGCCATCGTGCTCGACAACAAGGTGCTGAGCGCCCCCGTCATCCGCGAGCCCATCCTGGGCGGCCGCGCCGAGATCAGCGGCCATTTCACCGCGGCCTCCGCCAACGAGCTCGCCATCCTCCTGCGCGGCGGCGCGCTCCCCGCCCCCCTCAAGATCCTCGAGGAGCGCACCGTCGGGCCCAATCTCGGCGCCGACGCCATCCGCACCGGCATCTATGCCTGCGCCATCGGCGGCGTCCTCGTCATCGCCTTCATGCTGTTCTACTACCGCCTCTTCGGCATCTTCGCCTCGGTCGGGCTGGTGGTGAACCTCATCCTGCTGCTCGGCGCGCTCTCGCTGCTCCAGGCGAGCCTGACGCTCCCGGGCATCGTCGGCATCCTGCTCACCGTCGGCATGTCGGTCGACGCCAACGTGCTCATCAACGAGCGCATCCGCGAGGAGGCGCGCAAGGGCCGCGGCCCCGTCTCGGCGATCCAGACCGGCTTCTCCAAGGCCATGTCGACGATCATCGACGCGAACCTCACGACGCTGCTCAAGATGATGATCCTCTATCTCCTCGGGACGGGGCCGGTGAAGGGCTTCGCCATCACCATCAGCATCGGCATCCTGACCTCGATGTTCACCGCCGTCGTGCTGGTGCGGCTCCTCGTCTCGCTGTGGCTGCGCCGGGCGCGGCCCAAGACTCTGCTGGCCTAGAGAGGCATATGCTCGGATCGAATTGGCAGCGTTGCATCGTCATTCCCGCGGAAGCGGGAATCCATGGCCCGCTGGGCCCCCGCCTGCGCGGGGGCGACGATCGCAGCACTTCAACGTAAGCGGACACGCTTCAAGGAAGACCCTATGTTCGGACCCCGCCTCATCCGCGACGACACGACGATCCCGTTCATGAACGGGCGCTTCGCCGGGCTCATCGTCTCGGCCGTGCTCAGCATCGGCTCGATCCTTCTCGCCGCGGCCTATCCCGGCCTCAATTACGGCATCGATTTCCGCGGCGGCATCGCCATCCAGGCGCATATGCCGAAAGCCGTGAACTTCGAGGATCTGCGCGGCCAGCTCGCCAAGCTCAATCTCGGCCCCGTCGAGCTTCAGCAGTTCGGCTCGCCCCAGGACGTCGAGATCCGCTTCGAGCGGCAGCCGGGGGACGATTCGGCGCAGCAGCAGGCGGCGAGCGCCGTGCGCAAGTCGCTCGAGCAGAACGAGCCCGGCACCTCGCTGCAGAGTGTCGAGGCCGTGGGCGCCACCGTGAGCAGCGAGCTCTTCCGCGACGGCCTCACCGCCCTCGGCATCGCCCTCATCGCCATGCTCGGCTATATCTGGTTCCGCTTCGAGTGGCAGTTCGGCGTGGCGGCGACGGCGACCCTCATCCTCGACGTGACCAAGATCGTCGGCTTCTACGGCCTGACCCAGTTCCAGTTCAACACCACGGCGATCGTCGCGATCCTCACCATCATGGGCTACTCGATCAACGACAAGGTCGTCGTCTATGACCGCGTGCGCGAGAATCTGCGCCTCTACCGCCGCATGACCCTGCGCGCCCTCATCGACCGCAGCATCAACGAGACGCTCGGCCGCACCATCGCCACCTCGGGCACGGTGTTCCTCGCCATCCTGCCGCTCGCCTTGATGAGCAGCGGCGATCTGCGCCAATTCGCCATCGTGCTCCTGGCGGGCATCGTGATCGGCACCTCGTCCTCGATCTTCATCGCCGCCCCCATCCTCCTCCTCCTCGGCGAGGGGCGCATCCGCCGCCCGGTGCCCCAGGCGGGACCCGAGAAGTCGGGACCTGAGAAGGCAGGCCCCGAGCCGGCGAGCGGCCCGGCGCGGTAAAGGCCTCAGCCTCCCGCCAGCTCCTTGCGCGCCAGGGCGGCGCCGGCCGTGAGCGCGCGCAGCTTGCCCCGCGCCACCTCGCGCGGCAGCGGCGCCATGCCGCAATTGGTGCAGGGGATGATGCGCGCGAGGGGAACGTGACTTGAGGCGCGCCGGATCACCTCGCAGACCGCCTCGGGCGTCTCCACCTCGTGGCTCGCCACGTCGATGACGCCGACCATGACCTCCTTGCCCTCGAGCAGGCCGAGAAGCGAAATCGGCACCCGGGAGGCCGCGCATTCGAGAGAGACCTGGTCGATGCGGCTCCTGGCGAGGGCGGGGAAGAAATGCTCGTATTGGCGCCACTCGCCGCCGAGCGACTTCTTCCAGTCGATATTCGCCTTGATGCCGTAGCCGTAGCAGATATGGACGGCCGTCTTGATCCGCAATCCCTCGACGGCGCGGTTGAGCGCCTCGACACCCCATTCCACCGTCGCCTCCGGATAAGCGTTGAAGGCGGGCTCGTCGAGCTGCAGCACGTCGACGCCGAGGTCCTCGAGCTCCCGCGCCTCCTCGTTGATGACGCGGGCGAACGCCATCGCGAGCTTGGGGCGGTCGTTGTAATAGGCGTCGGCCAGGGTGTCGACGATGGTCATCGGGCCGGGAATGGTGAATTTGAGCTTGTGCCGCGTATAGGCGCGGGCGAAGCGCGCCTCCTCGCCATGCACCGAGCGGCGCCGCGCGATGGCGCCGACGACCGTCGGGCAATTCGCCTCGTAGCGATTGTCGCGGATGCCGATGCGCTTCTTGTGCTGGAAGTCGATGCCCTCGATGCGCTCGAGGAATCCGTGCACGAAATGCTGGCGCGACTGCTCGCCGTCGGTGACGATGTCGATGCCGGCGGCCTCCTCCTCCTTGAGCCAGAGGAGGGTGGCGTCCCGCTTGGCCTGGGCGAGCGCCTCGCCCCCGTGGCGCCAGGCCGGCCACAGCTTCTCCGTCTCGGCGAGCCAGAAGGGCTTGGGCAGGCTGCCGGCGATGGTCGTCTCGAGCATGGGTCGCCTCCCTCGGCAAGGGCGCGGCTTGGGGCCGCTTTTCGATCGCGCGCCCGAGTACTCTCCATCAAAGACGATGGGGTCACAAGGAGCATCGTTGCGAGGTCGCCCGCGATTATCGCGAGGGGAGCAAGCCAGATTTTGTAATGAGTCTGGACCGCTTCGTCGCTATGCTCCTCGCGGTGACGTCGACGGTGTTACGGCGTCATTGCGCGCCCCCGAAAAGGGCGAGGCAATCCAAGCCTCAGGAGGCGGGATGATCGACGAGCTCCTGGCGACGCGGGACTGGCTTCTCGCCGATGGCGCGACCGGCACCAATCTCTTCGCCATGGGCCTCGTCTCCGGCGAGGCGCCCGAGCTGTGGAACGAGACCCATCCGGAGCGCGTGCAGGATCTCCATCGGCGCTTCGTCGCTGCGGGCGCCGACATCATCCTGACCAACTCCTTCGGCTGCAACCGCCGCCGCCTCGCCCTCCACAAGCTCGAGGCGCGCACCGGCGCTCTTGCCCGCCGCGCCGCCGAGAATGCGCGCGCCGTCGCCGATCGCGCCGGCCGCCGCGTCGTCGTTGCCGGCTCGGTCGGGCCCACGGGCGATCTCTTCGCACCCCTCGGCGCGCTCACCGAGGCGCTCGCGATCGAGGTCTTCGCCGAGGAGATCGAGGGATTGCGCGCGGGCGGTGCGGAGGTGATCTGGATCGAGACCATGTCCGCCCTCGAGGAGATGCGCGCCGCCGCGCTCGCCGCCGCGCGGCACGGCATGCCCTATGCCGTGACCGCGAGCTTCGACACCGCGGGGAACACCATGATGGGCGTCACGCCCGCGCGTTTCGTCGAGACCGTCGCCGGCTTCGCGCCCGCGCCCTGCGCCGCCGGCGCCAATTGCGGCGTTGGCGCCTCGGACCTCCTCGTCTCGATGCTTGCCATGAGCGAGACGGCCCCGCCGCTTCCCCTCATCGCCAAGGCCAATTGCGGCATCCCCGAGGTCCATGGCAGCCATGTCCATTACAGCGGCACGCCGGCGCTGATGGCGGACTATGCGCGCCTCGCCCGCGACGCCGGGGCCCGCATCATCGGCGGCTGCTGCGGCACCAGCCCCGAGCATCTCGCGGCGATGCGCCTCGCCCTCGAGGGCCATCGCCGCGGACGGCACCCCGATCGCGACCGCATCACGGCCGCGATCGGCCCCCTCGCCTCGCCGCCATCCCGGGCCGACGCCGCCCCTCGTCGTCGCGGCCGGCGCCCGCGATAGCACGGCGCACGCGCGGCGCCGCCGTCATTACTCTGCCGCCTCGCCGCCGAGGAAATGGCCGAGCGCCATGAGCGGCCCGATGCGGTCGCAGACGATCTTGACGATGGCGAGCAGCGGGACGGCGAGGAAGGCTCCCGCGATGCCCCACATCCAGAACCAGAACACCAGCGAGAGGATCACCAGCACCGGGTTCAGGGTGAAGCGCCGGGCGAGCAGCATCGGCGTCACCGCCTCGCCTTCGGCGATATGGGTGACGAGGTAGATTCCCGCGGGGATCACCGCGTGCCAGAGATTGTCGAAGGCGAGGAGGCCGACGATGAAGACGATCACGATACCCGTCAGCGGACCGATGATGACGATATAGTTGAGGAGAAAGGCGAGCCCGCCCCAGAGCAGGGGATCGGGCAGGCCGGTGAAATAGGCGGTGACCCCCGTCACCGTCCCCACCGCGGCGTTCATGCAGGTGATCGTCACCAGATAGCCGGAGATGTTGCGTTCGATCTCGTGGGAGATCTCCACCACCTGCTTCTTGTCGCTGAGCGCCGGCAGGATCTCGACGGAGCGGCGCAGGAAGAGATCGCCGGCGACCAGGAGATAGAAGAGCAGGACGATGGTGATGCCGATGCTCGTCAAGGTGGCCGTCGTGCCGCCGAGGACCAGGCTGCTGAGCCGCGGGCCGGGCGCGACGGCGGCGCCGCCGAAGGAGCCGAGCCGGTCGAGCTCCTGGGCCAGGTTGCGCACGCCCTCGATGGCGTCGCGAAAGCCGGCGAGATGCGCCTCGAGGCGCGGCAGGCTCTCCGGCATCTTCGAGATCCATTCCTGCGCCGGCCCCGACAGGGTGTAGCCGAAGGCCACGAGGGCCCCGAAGAAGCCGATGATGATGAGAAGAGCGGCAATGACGCGGGGAATCCGCAGCTTCGCCGATACGCGCATCGCCGGCTGCAGCAGGAGATTGAGGATGAAGGCGAAGACGATCGGCACCGCGATCTCCCGGGCGACGTAGAGGACCGCCATCACCAGGATGACCAGGATGCCGCCGAGGATGACCGTGCGCCGGTTCTGCGGAAGGCGCAGCTCGCCCTCCCGTCCGGTCTCCTCGGGCGGCAGGCGAGCCGGCGGCGTGCTGTCGTTCATCATCCCCTTGTGCGCCGCCGGCGGGGCAGGCAGGCGCCGCCGGCGGCTCGTCAGATGATGTGGAAGAAACAGGGCGGGATCAAGTCCGGGATCGGAAGGCCCGGAAGCCGCAGCAAGACGTACCGCATCTCGTTCCTCCGCTTGGTGCCGTACCCTTCGCCCGGGGCTGGAACGACTGAACAACAGCGTGATGGTTTCGTTCCCACGGGCCCCTCACGCTCCTCTTGAGGAAACCCATCGAGGCGCTTGACGCGGCTGCGCGGTCTGCCCGTGCCGAGAGCCTCTCGACCCGCCTCACTCACGTGCTGCGCACGCCTCCCTCTCCGCCCCGATCGGGGCGGAGAGGGTTGGGGAGAGGTGGGGTGAGGAACGAAACGAGCTAAGGCGCGCGCCGAGAAGCGCTTTAACGGAACCGCGATGGCGGCGGCGTGTTGAGTCGTCGAGGCGCTGATCACTTCTCGAGTTCCGCGATCCTGCTTCTGCTCTCCGGGGGATTTGCCGACGCGATCACGCCACAGGTCCGCCCGCCGCCGCTTGACGCTCGGGATATGCATCCGTCGCGCCGAGCCGGCGATGATCTGCTCCTATTGCGATTGCTAGAGTGGAGGTTCCCATGGCTATAGCTCAGACCCGGCACGGCACGAGAGCCAGCGAGACGATGCGCGCGGGCGAGCGCGCCGCAGACGACGCCGCCCGCACGGCGGAGAGGATGGCCGAGGAATCCGCGCGCACCGCGGAGAAGCTCGGCGGCGAGACGGCGCGCCTGGCGGAAGAGGCGGCGCGCCACGCCGCCGCCTGGGCGACCCTCGACTGGCGCGGCCGCATGTGCGCCTTCCTCAAGTCGAACGAGGTGATGCTGCGCAGCCTTGCCGCCTGGCACGAGGAGATGGCGCGCTTCGCCCAGACGCGCCTCCGGCACAGCATCGAGATGGGCGAGAGCCTGAGCCGCTGCCGCAGCGCCGCCGAGGCCTTCGAGAGGCAGAGCGACTACGCGCGCACGGCGACCGAGCAATACGCCGAGGAGGCGGCGAGCCTCCTCAACCTCATGGCGCAGACCGCGCGGGACGGCCTCGACTCCATGCAGGGCCTCATGATCCGCAATCAGGAGGAGATGGCGGCGACCGGCCGAGGCCGGCGCGGCTGACGGCGGCCTGACGGCCCGGCATCGCGCGGCGACGAAATCGTGATGACGCCGCGGGCGGTTTGACTCGACTCGGCGAGCAGGCTCCCGTAAGGTCTCAACAAGTCCAAAAAATATAACGAGGAGTCAGCAATGTCGGTGGGCAATTCCGCCCAGCGCGCCGCGGACGCGTCGCCGTCGAAGGCATCGCGTTTCAGACCGAAGGCGCTGTCGCCCACACAGGCCTTGGCGCTGCTCGAAGGCTTCGGCGACGGGCTTTGCGTGCTCAACCGCGACTGGCGCTTCATCTTCGTCAACCGCGCCGCGGCGGCCTATTGGCATACCACCCACCAGGACCTGCTCGGCCGCCGCATCTGGGACGCCTTACCGCAGGCTGTCGGAAGCCATTGCCATCACATGATGCAGCGCGCCCTGGCCGAGCAGCGCAGCATGGAGAGCGAGACCGTCTCGCCCTATACGGGCGCTTGGATCAGGATCACCGTGCAGCCCTTCGAGGGCGGCCTCGCCGCGATATTCCGCCCCATCGGCGCGCGCAAGGAGGCGGAGCATCGTCTCCGCCGCGCCCTGGAGGAGCTCACCGAGGCCGACGCGGCCAAGAGCCGCAAGATGACCGTGGCCGCCCACGATCTGCGCCAGCCGCTCCACGTGATCCTGTCGGCGGCGGAGCTCATCCGCAAGCGCGCGGGCGACCCGCAGATCCAGCGCTTCCTCGCCAATGTCGATCTCGCCGTCGGCCAGCTGACCAAGGGGCTGGACGAGCTCCTGCACGCGGCGAAGCTGGAAGGACGCGAGCTGCAGCCGCGCCGGCAGGTCCTCCGCCTCGCCGAGATCCTCGAGGCGGTGGGGCGGCAATGGCGTCCCGAAGCCGAGCGCAAGGGGCTTCGCCTCGCGACCGTCGCCACCTCGGCCGAGGCCGAGAGCGATCCGGACATGCTCCGCACCATCCTCGACAATCTCGTCGGCAATGCGATCAAATACACGACGGCCGGCGGCGTCCTGATCGGCTGCCGGCCCCGCGGCCGCAGCATCCATGTCCAGGTGGTGGATTCCGGGAGCGGCATCCCGGCGGATTCCCTCGAGGCCATCTTCGACGAGTTCTACCGCCTCGACGCCGCCCACGGCCAAGGCCTCGGGCTCGGCCTCGCCATCGTGCGCCAGACCGCCGCCCTCCTGGACCATCCGGTGATCGTGAAGTCCCAGCCGGGCAAGGGCTCGAACTTCACCGTCGTCCTCCCCCTCCCCCGGTCGCGATAGCCGGCCCGGCGCTCGCGGCAGCCCTCTTGACTCGATCGCGGTTTCACCGCCGATAGTGCGGCCGGGACCGGCCTTTCCCGCCGCCAGCCGTGCTGCGGCGAATGCAGCATGAGGAGCCTCGATGTCGCCGCAGGCGCGCGTCTTCCTGATCTTCTCGCTCGGCTACTTCGCCTCCTATGCGTTCCGCGGCGTCAATCTGGTGCTGGCGCCGCTGCTCAGCCGCGACATCGGCGTCGACCCCGCCGGGCTCGGCATGCTGACGAGCGTCTATTTCCTCGCCTTCGCCGGGTTCCAGCTCCCGGCCGGCATGCTGCTCGACCGCTTCGGCCCGCGGCGGGTGGAAGCGGGCCTCCTCCTCGTCGCCGCGGCGGGGGCCGCCGTCTTCGCCGTCGGCCGCGACCTCGGCGCGCTCATGATCGGCCGCGCCCTCATCGGCATCGGCGTCTCCGCCTGCCTCACCGCCGCGATCAAGGCGATCACCCTGTGGTACCCGCCCGACCGCCTCACGGTGCTGAGCGGCGCGGTCTTCGCCCTCGGCGGGCTGGGCGGGGCCGCGACCGGCACCCCCGTCGAGCTCGCCCTGCGCGTGACCGGCTGGCGGACGATCTTCGCCGTCCTCACAATCTTCACTGCCGCAGTCGCCGTCCTCCTTCTCCTCGTCGTGCCGGAGCATCGCAGCTCGCGCGAGGGGTCGAGCTTCGCCGAGCAATGGCGGGGCATTCGCCGCATCCTGAGCAGCCGCCTGTTCTGGGCCGTGGGCATGTTCACCGGCCTCAGCAACGCCGTCTTCCTCGCCGAGCAGGGCCTCTGGGCCGGCCCCTTCATGCGCGAGGTCGAGGGGCTCGACGCGCGCAGCGCCGCCCGCCTCGTCGTGGTGCTCGCGCTGGCCATGGTGTCCGGCGGCTTCGTCCTCGGCTGGCTCGCGCGCCAGCTCGACCGCCGCGGCCTCTCGACCTATGCCAGCGCCGGGGCCAATGCCGGCATCTTCATGCTCGTCCAGGCGGTGATGCTGCTCGACACGCCGCTGCCGCCGACGGCGCTCTGGGCTCTCTACGGCTTCTTCGGCAGCGCCGGGCTGCTCGGCTATGCGGTGCTGAGCGGGCTCTTCCCGCTTAATCTCGCCGGCCGCGTCGGCACCGCCTATACCCTCATCGTCTTCGCCCTCGCCTTCCTCTTCCAGGTCGGCTTCGGCGCGCTGATCGACGCCTGGCATCGCGCGACGGGCAGCCCCATCGCCGCGGCCCACATCGCCACCTGGGTCCTCGGCCTCGCGCTCCAGGCGATCGCCGCCATCCCCTATCTCCTGGCGCGCGACGCGGTGCGACAGTCCTCGCGATGACGAAGTTCATAAATCGCGAAGCCGCAGTGATGGCGCTCAATAATCCAGCTTCCAGTTGAGGCCGATATCGTTGCCGCCGCGGACGCCGACCGAGCTGCTGACGGTGACATCGGGCAGCACCTCGACGCTCACGCTGCTCTTGCTCTCGCCGGAGGCGCTTTGCTGGACGCCGACATAGACGCCGTTCGCGAGATATTTCCCCGCCGTGACGCTGGCGGCGCCGACCCCGCCCGCGGTTCCGGCCGTGCCGGCACTGCCGGCCGAGCTCCCACTGCCGGCCTGCGCGGTCGAGCTGTTCGGGTTGCTCGAGCCGAAGCTGAGCACGTCGAGCCCGAGCGAGCTGCGCACGCGGTCGAGGACGCCGGGGCCGCCGCTGGCGAGGGCGGCGACGGCCTGGGCGAGCTGCAGCCCCTGGGCCGGCGTCATCTGCGCGACGCCGCGCCCGAAGAGGACGCGCGCCAGGATCTCGTCCTGGGGTAGCGGCGGCTGGGAGGTGAGCGTGATCTTGAGGTCCTCGGGCGTGCCGCTCACCACGATCTGCGCGGTGATGCCCGAGGCCGTGGTCTCGGCGAGGAAATCGAGCTGGGGCGCGATCTTGTGGCCGCCGGTGAAGGTGATGGTGCCGCGCGTCAGGGCGAGGTCCTTGCCGAAGAAGGCGAGAGTGCCGTGCACCACCTGGAGCTGCCCCACGATCTCCGGCGCCGCGCTCGTGCCGCCGATATGGAGCTGGCCCTTCCATTCGCTATCGAGACCGCGGCCGCGCACGAAGGTGCGGCCGGGTATGTCGATCCGGATGTCGAGGGCGATGGCCGCCGTCGCCGGCTGCGCCGGCGGCGGATTGGCGCCCGCGATGACCCGCCCCGTGCGGCTGTCGATGACGACGACGTCGAGCTTCTGGGCGCGCGGCGGCAGACGATCGGGAATATAGAGATTGGCCTCGTCCACGCGCAGTTGCGCCGTGACCCGCGGCTGGACGAGGCTGCCCGCGATCCGCGCGTCCCCGCTCAGCTTGGCGGTGGCATCATCCCGGTGGACGGCGCGGAACTGTCGGAACGTCGCATTGAGATCGAGCGCCTGCGCCGGCCCGGCGAGGGTCACGGCGCCGCTGCCGGCGAGGGTTCCGCCGACGCCGTCGCCGGCGGCGAGGCGGCGCAGCAGGATGCGGCCATTTGCGCCGACGACCTCGATCGTCGCGTTGTCGAGCACGAGGCCGGTCGAGAGGTCCTCGTAATGGCCCTGGTCGAGGGTGAAGCTGCCCGTGGGATCGGGGGCCGCAAGCGTGCCGCCGATGCGGGCGTCGAGGTGGAAGCGCCCGGCAAGCCGGCTGCCGCCCAGGGGCAGGAGATCGGCGAAGCGCTCGAGCCGGCCATCGCCTTGCAGGCGCAGATCGAGCGGGCGATCCGTCGGCACGGCGATCGCAACGGGGCGCAGCGCGAGCCGCAGGGGCGCCGTGCCGGTGATGCTCACCACCTTGGCCTCGGCGAGCAGCACGGCACCGTCGAGGCTGACCTGGCCGGGACCGAGCGTTGCGGTGAGACGCGCGCCCAGCGGCGGCGGCGATGCCGCCTGGCCGGGAGGCGCGAAGCGAAGCTGCCGAAGCTCGGCCTCGAGCCGGCCGCGCGGCTCCCGCACGCTGCCGTCGAGGGAGAGGCGGAGATCGAGGGCGCCCTGGAGGTCGGGATGCCCCGCGAGCTTGCCCGCCAGACCGATGGGCAATTGCCGCGCCGCGAGATTGGCGGCGACCCGCTCGCCCGTGAGCCGTGCCTCGCCGTCGAGCCGGCCCGCGCCGAGGACGAGGGCGAGATTCGAGACGGCGAGGTCGCGGCCCCGCGCGACGACCGTCAAGGGACGCGTGAGTCGGAGCGGATCATCGGCGAGCTTGCCCGTGAGCTGGGACAGCGTGACCTCGAGAGTGTCGCGCCCCATGGCGACCTCGCCGCTCGCCGCAAGGGTCACGGGCACGCGGACGCGGCCCGCGAGCCTGGTGCTGAAGACGAGGCGGTCGGGCCGCACGGATTGCACGGTGACGTGCAATTGCTCGATGCGGCTCGCCCCGGCCTCGCCGCCGGCGAGATCGAGGGTGAGCTTGCCCGAGGGGCGTCGCAGGAGATCGGCGAGCGTTCCCGCGGCCGTCACTCGCGCGACGCCGAGCGCGGCGCCCGATGCCGGGGTCAGGCGCAGCTTGTCGGCGCTGAGGGAGAGCGTCGCCCCCTGGCTCTCGTCGCGCGCCGCCAAGGCGAGCCGGGCATTGAGGCGGCCCGCGAGCGCCGCGCCGACGAGCGGCGACCAGGGCGAGAGGTCGGGGCTGCGCAGGGTGATCGTGCCGCTGGTGAGCCTGGTGTCGAGGGTCGTGCGCAGCGCGGCGTCGAGCGTGCTGCCGGCGCCGGCGAGGCGCAGCCTGCGGAGCGTCAGCACCTTGCCGCCGTCGCTCACGGCACCCTCGCCGCTCAAGGTCCCCTTCAGCTTGCCCGATTGGAAATCGGCCGTGAGCGTGGCGGCGGGCGACGGCCCCGCCTGTGCTGCAATCTGCGCGGCGATGCGATCGAAGCGGATCGCACGCCAGGCGAGATCCGTGGCGTCGAGGCGCGCATCCACGGTCGGGCTCGCGAGGGTGCCACCGAGCTTGCCGTCGAGGCGCAGCCGGCCGCGCAGCGGCAGCCCGGCGCTCTCAAGGGAGGCCAGGCTCGGCGCTGCGACGGCGAAGCTGCCGACGATCGTTCGGCCCTCCGGCGCGAGCTCGCCTCGCGCGCGGATTTGGAGATTCGCGCCGCCGAGCGTTGCGGCATCGAGCCGAATGGGCCCGCCAGCTTCGTCGCGATGGGCGGCGAGATCGAGCGTCACGCGCCGGCCGAGGAGCGCATCGGCGATGGGCATGCCGGTCGCGAGATCGTCGAGATCGCCCTTCACGGTGAGCTTCGCCGCACCCGGGCCCTCGCTGTCGAGGGCCGCCTCGACCTCGCCACGGCCCGCGAGACCGTTGCCGGCGCCCGTAGCGAAGCGCGCCAGCCGGTCGACGGCGAGGCGGAGCCTGGCGGTCGCGGCCTGCCGCGCCCGGTCGAGGCTCGCCTGCCCTGTCAGCGTCACGCCGGAATCCGCGGCGTCGAGCGCCGCGATATCGAACTGCTGTCCGCTGCGGTCGATGGTCCCGGCGAGACGCCAGTCGAGAGCCTCGCCGAGATCGCCCGGAAGAGCCGCCGCTCCCAGCCGAATGCCTTCGAGCCGGCCCGAGGCTGCGACGGCGTAGCGCAGCGCCGGATCATCGAGAGGCGCCTGGGGTGTGACCGCGAGCATCGCCGCGATGTGATCCAGATGATCATCGCCGAAGCCGATGCCATCGCCGCGCAAGGTCACGGCGAGGGCCGGCTTGTCACCCGGTCCCGCGGCGGTCACGGTGATCTCGGCCGGCCCGGCGAGGGGGGCTCCGAGAAGCGGTGTCAAGGCGTCGAGGGCGGGAACCTCGACGCGCAGCGCCAGGCCCAGGGACTGGCTCTCGCTGCGATAGGCTCCCGAGCCGGCCAGGCGCAGCGCGGCCGCGTCGACCGTGAGCCCGTCGAGCACGAGGCTGTTATCGGCAAGGGCGACGAGCCGTACCGCGAAGCCGAGGTGCTGCCCGATCACGGACGCCAGCTTCGGCGGAAGGAGCGCCGCCGCCGCGAGGCTTCCCGTCATCGCGACATGGAGCCCGTCCCGGCTGCCATCGATAGCAAGCTCCGTATCGAGCCGCGCCTCGGCACCCGCGGCGGCGGTGAGGCGCCCGCGCCAATTCGCGAGGGGGCCGTCCCCTGCGAGGCTGACCGTGAGCGGCAGGGGCTCACCCCGCGCCAGCAGGCCCTGGAGCAGATGGCCGTTCGGCTCCGCGACGTGGAGCGACGCCGTGAGCCGCGCCGGCGCCCCTGCGAGCTTGATGTCGATATCCGCATGCCCCGCCTGGCCGTCGATCCGCGCGAGCGACAGGGCGAGCGCCGTATTCCCCTTGGCGAGGGTGGCGCTGCCATGGAGCGTGAGATCGAGCGGCTCCCCGAGCACCGGCGCGTCCAGATGGATCGTCTCGATCGCGAGCCGGTCGAGATCGACCCGGAGCGGCACACGGGGAATCTCGAAGAGCCGCGCCAGCTCCTGGGACGGCGGCTCGGCGGGTGTGGTCGATTGGGGCGAGCGGGCGACGTCGAGCCGTCTCGCGGTGAGCCGGGCGATGGCGGCACGACCGCGCAGCAGGTCCCACGGGTCGAGGTCGAGAGCGGCATCCGCCAGACGCGCCCATTCTCCCGCCGGATCGAGGAGATCGATCTCGGCGATGCGCGGGTGGAAGGGGAGCGCGCCCGCGAGCCCGGCGACGCGCGCCTCGCCCGCGAAGCGGCGGTTAATCTCGGCGGCGAGCCAGGCCTTGCCCGCCGGCGTCTGCAAGCCGACGAGCGCGAGCGCGGCCGCGATCACGATCAGGGCGATCAGGCCGCCGAGGATTCCGAGACTCCACCTCACCCAGCGCATCGTCGCAGCTCGGTACTCGCTATTGCGGGGAGGTGGGGACCCGTCATTGCGACGCCGACACCGAGCGCAGCGAGGTGGAGGAGGAAGCAATCCAGACCTTGCTCATAAGCCTGGATGGCTTCGTCACTCCGCTCCTCGCCATGACCGCTGTCGCGGTTTTGCGGCCTCGCGATGGTGCGTGTCCACATATGAGCCATTCGTCATTCCAGAGGCTAAAACGCCTGGCCGATGCTGATATAGACCTGGAAGCTGCCGTCGCTCGGGCGCTTGTGGAGCGGAAAGGCCACGTCGAGCCGCACGGGGCCGATCGGCGTGTAGTAGCGCGCGCCGATGCCGGGCCCGTAGAACAGGCCCTTTCCCGGATCGGGCAGGCTCGTCCGGTAGACATTGCCGGCGTCGAAGAACGGCACCACGCCGATCGTCTCCGTCACCTTGATGCGCAGCTCGGCGCCGAGCACCAGGCTCGAGACGCCGCCGATGGGCAGGTTGTTCGAGGCGAGCGGCCCCGCGCGCTGATAGCCGTAGCCGCGCACCGAGCCACCGCCCCCGGCATAAAGCCGCTTGTCGGCCGGCAGGTCCTCGACGCTCTCGCCGAGGATGGAGCCGAGCGTCACGAAGCCGGCGGCGACGAGGCGATCGTCCGCGGCGAGCTTCTGGTACCCGCTCGCCTTGCCCTGCAAGGCGACGAAATTGAGATCGGGCCCGGAGAGGTGCGTATAGGGCGTCACGGTGACGCTCTCCCGGTTCCCCCGCGTCGGATTGAGGAGGTCGTCGGTGGTGTCGCGGCGGGCGAAGATCGGGACGCCGAGGAGCGCGTATTGCACATGGGCCGGAACCGCGTCGAACAGCGCGTTCTGGGTGACGTTGGCCTTCTCCCCCTGGAGCCCCACACCGCCGCTGAGCTCCGGGGTGAAATGGCGATCGAGCCCGGTGAAGAGCCGGATCCGGCGCGCCTCGTAGGGATCGGGCATCTCGTCGGCGAGCTCCGCCTCGATGACGAGATCCTGATCCGTCGCCAGGAAATCGGGCTTGCGGAACCTGGCGAGCCCGGCGAGGCGCTGCTGCGCCAGCTCCGTCGACAGGCCGAGGCTCTCGCCCGCGCCGAAGATGTTGCGGTATTCCCACATGGCGTTGGCGCCGAAGCCCTCGCTCGTGTCGTAGTCGAGCCCCGCACCCACCGAGTGCCGCACCCGCTCGGTGAGGGTGATCGTCATCGGCACCTCGCCCGCGGCGTTGGGTGCCGTGGCCGGATCGATGCGCACGGTCGAGAAGAGACCGGTATCGAGCAGGGCCTTGTTCGTCTTCGCCACCTCGCGCGCGTCATAGACGGCGCCCCGCCGCCATTTGATGCGGCGCTCGGCGTAGGCCGGATCGGTGCGGCTCAGCCCCTCGATCCTCGCGGGTCCGAAGCGGACCTTCGGCCCGGCGTCGATGACATAGGTGACGTCCATGGTGTCGGTGGCGCGGTCAATGACGACCTTGCGACTGACCACCTTCGCATAGAGCCGCCCCTCATTCGCATAGGCGGCGGCGATCGCTCCTTCCGCCGCCAAGACCGGCGCCGTTCTCGCCGGCCCGCCGATCTCGAGCCCGAAGGCCTTGGGCGCGTTGTCGGCAAGAGGCGGCGGCTTGCCGCCCTTGGGCGTGGTGAAGGACACGCTTTTGAGATGATAGAGCGGGCCGGGCGTGACGGTGATCGTGACCACGACAGGTGTCTTCGTCGCATCGACGGTATAGGCAAGGCCGGCTGCCCAATAGCCGGCACCCTGCACCGCAGGAAGCAGCCGCGTGAGGTCGTCCTCGGCCCGCTGCCGGAGCCCGGCCAGCGTATCCGGCGGCTTGTCGCGCAAGGTAAAGAGCCGCGACAGCGCCTCAAGATCGCCGATAAGCGCCTTGTCGGCGAGGCCGGTGATCCTCGGCTCATACAATACAGCCGCCCGCGCCGGCGCCGTGATGAGCAAGCCGGGAGCGAGACAGCAGATCAGGAGCCAGAGCGCCGATCGCAAAGGGCGCCGCCGACTGCCCGTCATCGCGGCCGGCGATCGCCGCGCAACGCATCGTCCCGATGCAAGGGGCGGAGAGGCAGCCGCTCCCCGTAGCGAGCGGAAGCGATGCGTGTGCTGGCGTGCATCACCCCTCCCCGGCCGCCATCGGATCTCGCGACATC
The DNA here is from genome assembly GCA_035294245.1 of Alphaproteobacteria bacterium. GTDB lineage: Bacteria > Pseudomonadota > Alphaproteobacteria > JACZXZ01 > JACZXZ01 > DATGLG01. Next base: position 90,400 of record DATGLG010000012.1, read on the forward strand.
GGCAGGCCGCAACCTCAGACCGCGCCGATAGCGCCCGATGCCGGCTTTCTCGATATGACGCCGCGGCGGCGGATTTATTCCGGCTTCGCCATGATAGGCGGCGGCACGCGATCAAGCAAAGCGCGGCAGCACCGCGGCAAGCGATGTCTGCACCAGGGCGAAGAGCGGCCCGGGCGCCGTGAGCGCGTCGAGGAGCGCCGGCACCTCCGCCTCGCGCGTCGCCCGGCGAACGGGGAAGCCATAGGCGGCGCCCATCGCGGCGAGATCGGGGTTGGCGAGATCGGTGCCGCTGACGCGCCCCGGATAGGCGTGCTCCTGGCGGATGCGGATGGAGCCGTAGCTGCCGTTCTCGGCGAGGATGATCTTGAGGGGCAGGCGCCGCGCCGCCGCGACGGCGAGCTCGGCCCCCGTCATCAAGAAGCCGCCATCGCCGACGGCGCAGAGGACCGGCCGCCCGGGCGCGCGCAGCCCGGCGGCGACGGCGGCGGGAACGCCGAAGCCCATGGCGCCGGCGAGGGGGGCCAAGAGGCGCTGGGGCGGGCGCCACAGCACCTGGCGATAAAAGGGTGCCGCGAAGGTTCCCGAGTCCAGCGCGACGATCGCCGCGGCGGAGAGCCGCCGGCCGAGGGCCGCCACGAGGCCCGCGAAGACAATGCCGTCCTCGGCCGGGCGCGGCAGCGTCGTCGCCTCCGCGGTCTGGAGCGCGCGCAGCCGCTCGCACCACGCCGCACGGCCGATGGGCGCGCCGCTGTCATGTCCGGCGAGCGCTGCCAATGTCGGCAGCGCATGGGCGCAGATCGCGGGATCGGCGGCGAAGCGCCAGCCGAGGAAATGGGGATCGGCGCAGACATGGGCCAGGCGCTGCCGCGGTGAGGGCGTGGGCCAGGTATAGCCCTGGGTGGTGATGTCGCCGAGGCGCGTGCCGAGGGCGAGCACCAGATCGGCCTCGGCGAAGGCGGCGCGCTGCGCCGCCGGGTTCGCGAGGCCCATATCGCCGATATAGAGAGGATGGTGGTTGGGGAAGAGATCCTGGCGGCGGAAGCTCACCGCCACGGGTATCTCCCAGCGCTCCGCGAATTCGAGCAGAGCCTCGCGTCCGCCGGGGCGGTCGAGATCGCCGCCGGCGAGAAGGATCGGCCGCTCGGCCGCTCGCAGAATTTCCGCGAGCCGCGCCGCCGCAGCCGGCGACGGCGCCGCGTCGTCGGCCGACACCGGACGGGGCACGAGCGCGCGGCAAGCCTGCTGCAGCACATCCTCGGGCAGCGACAGCACGGCGGGTCCGGGGACGCCGGTGAGCATCGCCGCCCAGGCCCGCGCCGCGAGCTCGGGCACCTGCTCCGGGTGCTGCGCCTCGCCCACGAATTTGGCGATGCCGCCGAACATCCGCCCGTAATCGATCTCCTGGAAGGCCTCGGCGCGCAGGTCGCGCAGCTCCACCTGGCCGATGAGGAGGAGAAGCGGCACCGCGTCCTGCTGCGCCGTGTGCACGGCGATCGCGGCATTGCAGGCGCCGGGGCCGCGGCTCACCATCGCGACCCCCGGCCGCCCCGTCAGCCGCGCATCGGCGAGCGCCATGAAGCCCGCACCCGCCTCGTGGCGGCACGTCACGAGATCGATGGTCGGGTGAGCGTGGAGCGCATCGAGGAGCGCGAGATAGCTCTCGCCGGGCACGCAGAAGCAGCGGTCGGTGCCTTGGGCCGCGAGGAAGGCGACCAGCGCCGCCGCGGCGCTGGCCGCCGCCGGCTCGCCTCGCATCAGCCCCAGACCTCGCGCGCCGTCTCGACGATGAGGCGGAGCTTCGCCACCTGCTCGTCGAAGCTCAGCGCGTTGCCCTCCACGGTCGAGGAGAAGCCGCATTGCGGGCTCAAGCAGAGCTGCTCGATCGGCACGTATTTCGCGGCCTGGTCGATGCGGCGCTTGAGCTCGTCCTTCTTCTCGAGCGCACCCCGCTTGGTGGTGACGAGGCCGAGCACGACCGTCTTCCCCTTGGGCACGAAGCGCAGCGGCTCAAAGCCGCCCGAGCGCGCATCGTCGTACTCGAGGAAGAAGCCGTCGACCTTGAGCTGGCCGAAGAGGGCCTCGGCGACGTGGTCGTAGCCGCCCGAGGCGACCCAGGAGGAGCGGTAATTGCCGCGGCACATATGGGTGCAGACGGTGAGACCCGCGGGCTTATTGGCAAGGGCGGCGTTGATGAGGCGAATATAGGTGAGATGCTGGCTGGCGCCCTCGCCGCCGAGCTTGGTGATGTAGTCCTGCTGGGCGGGATCGTTCAAATAGGCGAGGCTGGTGTCGTCGAGCTGGAGATAGGTGCAGCCGAGCCTGCTCAGCGCCGCGATCTCCTCGGCATAGACGCGGGCGAGATCGTCCCAGAACGCCTCCAGATCGGGATAGACGGCGGCGTCGATGGCGGCCCGGCCGCCACGATAATGCATCATGCTCGGCGACGGGATGGTGAGCTTCGGCGTGCCCTTCGTCACCGATTTGAGGAACTTGAAGTCCTCGCCGAAGATGCAGGTCTCGAATCTGAGCTTGCCGGTGATGCGCAGGGCCGCAGGCGTGAATTCGAGCACGCCCTTCTCGTTGCGGAAGCGGACCGTGAGGTTGTCCTGGACCTTAGTGACGCCGCCGACCTGGTAGAGGAAATCCATGTGCCAGGAGCCGCGGCGGTACTCGCCGTCGGTGATCCCCTGGAGCCCGACCTCCTCCTGCATCCGCACGACCTTGCGGATGGCCTCGTCCTCGATCCGGCGCAGCGTTGCGGCGTCGATGCGGCCCTGCTTGCGCTCCTCGCGCGCCCTCAGCACCTCGGGAGGGCGCAGCAGGCTGCCGACGTGATCGGCGCGAAACGGCGGCGTCGTTCTCGTGCTCATCGCTCTTCCCCGCATGGCGCGGGCCCGACCCGGCCCTTGGGCGCCAGCATCGCCGCAACGCCGCCGCCAGTCAAATGCTGTGGAGGAGGAAGGCGATGGTCCCGATGGCGCCTGCTATCGCGGCGGCGACGCCCGCACCACCTCCTGCTCGATGGCGCCGAAGAGCGAGCGCCCGCTTGCGTCCCGCATCTCGATGCGCACCTTGTCGCCGAAGCGCATGAAGGGGGTGGTGGGCTTGCCTTGCGACAGCACCTCGAGGGTGCGGATTTCGGCGAGGCAGGACGAGCCGACGGCGCGGTCGCGATTGGAGACGGTGCCGGAGCCGATGATGGTGCCGGCGCCGAGGGGGCGCGTCTTTGCCGCATGGGCGATGAGCTCGGGAAAGCCGAACTGCATGTCGACACCGGCATTGGCGCGGCCGACGGCCTTGCCGTTGAGGGTCACGAGGAGGGGCAAATGCAGCTTGCCGTCGCGCCACGCCTCGCCCAGCTCGTCCGGCGTGAGCGCGAGCGGGGAGAAGGCCGTGGGTGGCTTGCCGTGAAAGAAGCCGAAGCCCTTGGCCAGCTCCTTGGGGATGAGATTGCGCAGCGAGACGTCGTTCACCAGCATGACGAGCTTGATATGCGCGGCCGCCTGTTGGGGCGAGACGCCCATCGGCACGTCGTCGGTGATGACGGCGACCTCGCCCTCGAAATCGATGCCCCAGGCCTCGTCGAAGGCGGGAATGGGATCGGTGGGCGCGAGGAAGATGTCCGAGCCGCCCTGATACATGAGGGGGTCGACGAGGAGCTCGGGCGGCAGCTCGGCGCCGCGCGCCTTGCGCACCAGCTCCACATGGAAGAGATAGGCGCTGCCGTCGGCCCATTGATAGGCGCGCGGCAGCGGCGAGTGGAAGAGCTTGACGTCGACGGCAAAGCTCCCCGGCATCTCGCGCGCCTCGAGCCGCCGCGCCGCCTCGCGCAGCGCCGGCTCCGCCCGCGCCCAGTCGTCGAGAGCCGCCTGCAAGGTGGGCGCGATGTCCGGGACTTTCGCCGCGCGCGCGAAGTCGCGGCTGACCACGACGAGCGTGCCGTCGCGGCCGCCCTCGCGCAGGGAGGCGAGCCGCATTACTCGGCCGCCTCGCGCCGCGGCTTCCAGGACTCCACATAGCCCGTCCACTCGACGCCCTCGGGCAGCTTGCCGATGGCGAGCGCGTCGCGGGCGTCGATCATCACCGCCACCTCGTCGGTCTCCTTCTTCGCGGCGCGGGCGCCGGCGGCGAAGGCCTTGGGATGGGGGCCGTGGGGGAAGCCGCAGGGATGCAGGGTCACCATGCCGGGGTGGATGTTGTCGCGGCTGAAGAACTCGCCGCGATGATAGAAGATCACCTCGTCGAAATCGTTGTTCGAGTGATAGAACGGCACCTTGAGGGCGCCGGGATCGCTCTCGAGGGGGCGCGGCACGAAGGTGCAGACGACGAAGCGCGCGGCGAGGAAGGTCGTGTGCGCCGAGGGCGGGATGTGGAAGCGGTGGCTCATCACCGGCCGGATGTCGCGCCAATTGAGCTTGACCGGGACGAGATCGCCCTGCCAGCCGACGGTGTCGAGGGGATTATAAGGAAAGGTCACGGTGCTGACGGCGCCGCTGCGCTTGATCGCCACGCGCCACGGCTCCTCGGTCTGCTGGGCGCGGAAGGCCTCGTCCATCACCGGCGTCTCCAGCACGCCGGGATCATAGACGGCCTGGGCCCCGACGATGCCCTTCTCGGGCAGCACGTAGCTGTCGTTGGTCGCCTCGATGAGAAGTGCCGTGAACGGCCCGCGCGCCTCGATGCGCCACATGGTGCCGCGCGGGAGCATGACGTAGTCGCCCTCGCGGAATGTCATGCGGCCGAAATCGCAGAAGAGATCGCCCTCGCCCTCGTGGAAGAAGACGATCTCGTCGCCGTCGCCGTTGCGCACGAGATGATCCATCCGCCCCGCGCCGCGCCAGAAGCGGAGCTTCACATGGGCGTTGTGAAGCACCTCCGTCGCCTCCCAGGGCGAGGCGGCGACATGATTCAGCTTGACGAGATCGAAGGCTCGCGGGCGCAGCGGGCCCTCCCACTCGCTCCATCCCGTGGGGGGATGCCTGTGATAGAGCTGGGTGACGGGGCCGAAGAAGCCCTCCTTGCCGAACTCCCGCTCATAGGTGCCCGCGGGCAGATCGCAATGGGCCTGTCGCGACGCCAGGCCCTCGCGGCGGGGAAACGCGATCCATTTCCGCATGACGCTTCTCCTTCCTCACTGCCCAGAGACGGCGCGCGCCCGCGTCTTGACCGGCATCGCGCCGATCTGCCAAATTTAGTTTCATTTGAAACCGATGTGAAGGCCGAAATGGCGGCGCGCAAGCGCAGGCAAAATCCGTCCGCGGCGGCGCCAGAGGCGGAGGCGCGAGGGCGCTTGGCGCTCGAGCGCTTCCTGCCCTATCGCATCTCCGTGCTCGCCAACACGATCAGCCGCGACGTGGCGGCGATGTACGACGCGCGCTTCGGCCTCAGCGTGCCCGAATGGCGGGTGATGGCGGTGCTCGGCCGCTTCGAGCCGCTCTCCGCCGGCGAGGTCGCGGCGCGCACGGCGATGGACAAGGTGCGGGTCAGCCGTGCGGTGGCGCGGCTGCTACGCGCAGGGCTGATCGTGCGCGCCATGGACGCGCGCGACCGCCGCCGCTCGCGCCTTCGCCTCGCCGCGCGCGGGCTCCGCATCTACGAGGCAATCGTTCCCCTCGCGCTCAGGGTCGAGACCGAGCTGCTCGCCTCCCTCACCAGCGGCGAGCGCCGCCGGCTCGATCGCCTGCTCGCGAAGCTCCAGGCGCGTGCCGAGGCCATCGCCCGACGCGACTGACGGCGCGAGCGCTTGACGCGCCCCGCACGCGCGGCGAAGCTCTCTCCATGGCAAGCGATTTCTGGGCGTTCCTCGGCATCTCCCTCGTCGTCATCGTCACCCCCGGGCCGGACACGGCGCTCACGATCCGCAATACCCTGCTCGGCGGGCGCAAGGGCGGCGTCGTCTCGGCTCTCGGTGTCGCCACCGGACAGGCCATCTGGGCGCTTGCCACCAGCGCGGGGCTCGCCGCCCTTCTCGTCGCCTCGGCGCCCGTCTTCACCGCGGTCAAGCTGCTGGGTGCCACCTATCTCGTCTATCTCGGCGCCCAGTCACTGCGCTGCGCCTTCGGACGCAGCGCATCCCCGACGCCCGCCGCCATGGTCGGAAGCCCGCGGCGCTTGGCGCCGCGCATCGCCTTCCGCCAGGGACTCGTCAGCAATCTCGGCAATCCGAAGATGGCCGTGTTCTTCACCAGCCTGCTGCCGCAATTCGCACCCCGGCACGACGCGACCTTCGCCGCCCTGGTCTCCCTGGGAGTCGTGTTCTGTGCGCTGACCTTCGCTTGGCTCGCCGGCTATGCCGTCGTCGTGGCGCGCGCCGGCGATTATCTGCGCCGCCCCAGGATTCGCCGCGCCATCGAGAGTGTCACGGGCGCGGTGCTGATCGCGCTGGGTCTCCGCCTCGCCGCGGAGCATCGCTGACGCCGACGCCGCGCAAGCGGCGCTCTTTTTCGCGCACGCCTTTACGTCTTCTCGTCCTCGCGCGGGTGCTCCCGCGCCGCCGCCAATCGCTCATAGGCTGCGGCAAGCTTGAGGAGCTCGGCCCGGACCCACTCGTCCGCCGTCGCGTCCGCAAGGCTGCGGAATTCCGCGGCCAGTCTGCGGCAGCTCTCCGCCGTGCGTACCACCAAGCCCCCCGGAAGCCCAAAGGGGCATGGTCTCAGCCTTCGGCGGCAGCCGCGTTGATCTAGATCAGTCCCCGCGCGGACGAGCCGGCGCCCGACGGCGCCAGTGCCATGATTTCAACTACTTGGCAGCGACGCTCGAGACCGCCTGTGCGCGTCCGGCGGCGGCCTGCGCGGCATCCGCCTCGCGCCGGGCCTTGTCGGCGCCCTTCTCGCCCTTGTCCTTGGCGCTCAGGCTCCGCACGTCGCCGTTGATCTCCCCGCCCTGCTCGATCTGGAGGCGGCCATAGCGGATGGTGCCGCTGACGCGGCCGGTGCCGCGAATCAGCAGGCTCTCCCGCACCGTGAGCGAACCCTCATAGCGGCCCGATACTTCCGCGCTCTCGATCTCGGCAGCACCCTTGAAGGTGCCGCTCTCGGCGATCTCGATGGTATGGCAGTTGTGGAGCTCCGCCTCAACCTCGCCCTCGACGACCAGCCGGTCGCAGGAGGAGATCTTGCCGTTCAGGGAAATGTCGCGGCCGACGATAAGCTTCTTCGTCTCGGTGGTCTTGGTCTCCGGGGGCATGGACGCTTGTCCTCCTTTACGCGCGGGATGGGAAAGCTCTGCAGCGCGCCGGGCAAAGTCCGGCACGGGCCGCCCGAGCGGCCTTACGGGCGCGGCAAGCGGGCGGCCCGGCGATTCCGCCGGGGCCGATGCCTCCTCGGGAGGCCGCGCCTGCGGCCGACTCGCCGGCGACGCGCTCTCGTTGAACAGCGTCCCGCCGGGGGCTACCGCCCCGCCGCCATCCTCGTCGCGTGCCTTGCGCTTGAACATCAATGATCCTCCTCTCCTTTGCTCCTGTTGGGAAGGAACCCGATCCCCGCCGGCCTATCCATCGATAGGACCTAGAGATTTTCCGCCTCTGACGAGCGAAGGTACCGGCACAAGCGGGGCGCGAGCCGAGACGAGATGAGGACAAGATTGTGGTTATTTTGAGACCTCGCCGATTCCGCTGCGGCTTGGCACGAACCATGCGTCTCGCGCGGGGCTGTATCGCGCAACCTCCATCGCGCTTGACATTGCACCCGCGAAAGCGCATCTACGCGCCGTTCGATCTCTCGCGAATGCGCGACGTGCGTCGCGGCGACGGTGCCGCAGACGCCCCTTCCCGAGACAAATCCAATTCCATCACGGCCTCCCCGTCGCGCGGGACGGCTCCTGCCGATCCGCGACGCGGGAGAGCCGCGCCTTCGCGACGGCCAACCTGAAAGACCCTCAATCGTGACTATCTCGTTCAGCGACCTTCGCCTCGGCGAGCCCCTTCTGCGCGCCTTGAGCGCCGAGAACTATGCCACGCCGACGCCGATCCAGGCCCAGGCCATTCCCCATCTTCTCGCCGGCCGCGATCTTCTCGGTATCGCCCAGACGGGCACCGGCAAGACGGCGGCCTTCGCGCTCCCCATTCTGCAGCGCCTCGCCGAGACGCGCACGCCGTCAGCACCCAAGGCGGCGCGCGCGCTCATCCTCACGCCCACCCGCGAGCTCGCCATCCAGATCGGCGAGAGCCTGCGCAGCTACGGCCGCCATCTCGGCCTGCGCCAGGCCGTCGTCTTCGGCGGCGTCGGCGCGCGGTCGCAGCAGGCGGCGCTTGCGCGCGGCGTCGATATCCTGGTGGCGACGCCCGGCCGCCTCCTCGACCATATGAGCCAGGGCAATCTGCGCCTCGATCGCCTCGCCGTCTTCGTGCTGGACGAGGCCGACCGGATGCTCGACATGGGCTTCTTCCGCGACGTGAAGCGGATCGTCGCCGCCCTGCCGCCGCAGCGGCAGACCCTGCTCTTCTCCGCCACCATGCCGCGGGACATCGCGGAGCTCGCGCGCGGCATCATGCGCGATCCGGTCAGGGTCGAGGTGACCCCCGCCGCCACCACGGCGGAGCGCATCGAGCAGCGCGTCCTCTTCGTCCCGACGGCAAGCAAGCGCGCCGCCCTCGCCGGCATCCTGCGCGCTCCCGAGATCGGCCGCGCCCTCGTCTTCACCCGCACCAAGCACGGCGCCAACCGCGTCGCCGAGCAGCTCGCCCGCGGCGGTATTCCCGCCGAGGCCATCCACGGCAACAAGTCCCAGTCGGCCCGCCAGCGCGCGCTCGAGAGCTTCCGCGCCGGCGGCGTCCGCGTCCTAGTCGCGACCGACATCGCGGCGCGCGGCATCGACGTCGACGGCATCACCCATGTCGTCAACTTCGACATGCCTGACACGCCGGAGAGCTATGTCCATCGCATCGGCCGCACCGCGCGCGCGGGGGCGGCGGGCGTCGCCCTCTCCTTCTGCGACGCCGGCGAGCGCGGCCTGCTGCGCGACATCGAGCGTGCGACGCGCCGGCCCCTCGCGGTCGTCGCCGATCATCCCTACGCGGCGCAAGGCGCCGAGACGCAGGACGTGGCGGCGCGCGGGGCTGCGCACCATCGCGGCCCCGGCGGCCGGCCGCACGCACGCCATCATGATGGGCATCATCACCATCATGGCCATGGCAAGGGCCGCGCCCCCGGCCACGCCCGCAGCCACGCCAAGACCCGCAACGCCCATCGCGATCACGGCGAGGCGCAGGGCGAGCGTCCGCGGCACGGCCATTCCCAGTCGCACGGGCGGACGCCGCGGCCAGCCTCGGCACGGCGGCCTGACGACCGGGCGCGCGGGCATAGCTAAGCGCCCGCCGCGCCGTGCCGGACGACCGCGCAAGTTCGTGCGGGCGCGGTCGGCGTTGCTATAAAGGTCCGTCATTCCCGCGCAAGCGGGAACCCAGTCGCTTCTGGACCTCCGCTTCCGCGCTAGGGCATGCACACAAGTCTGGATGGGCGCCGCTTCCAAAGGAATAGCCGTCATTCCGGCCGGAGCGCGGCGGAGAGCCGGAATCCAGGTTTTCCGCGGAAATACTGGATTCCCGCTTTCGCGGGAATGACGAGGGGGAGAGTGCAGACTGAGATGTGTGCATGCCGTAGCGCGCAGGCGGGGGCGACGGCTGAGATGCTCCCGCCTGGGCGCATCATAGGAATGGCCTCTGTCTGCGACCGCGAGCGGGCAAGCCGCTATGCGCCCGGCGAATGCCGCCCGGCTGACGCCTCCACCTTAACCCCCCCTTAACTTCGTTTTTCCAGAATGTCCTCAGCCTGCGCGAGCGGCGGGAGGCAAGGCGCGCCCGCCGTTCCCCTCAAGCCCTCGCGGGGAGGAGTCCTGCCGTGAATTCCGTCAAAGACCTGGACGTGGTGCTCCTGTGCGGCGGCCTCGGCACGCGGCTCCGCGAGGAGACCGAGTTCAAGCCCAAGCCGATGGTCGAGATCGGCGGCCGGCCCATCCTCTGGCACATCATGAAGCATTACGGCCATTTCGGCAGCCGGCGCTTCATCCTCTGCCTCGGCTATCGCGGCGACGTCATTCGCGACTATTTCGTTAACTTCCACTTAAGGAACCGCGACCTCGAGCTCGACCTCGCCGCCGGCACCGCCTCGGCCCTCAGCAACGGCGCCATCGACGACTGGCAGGTGGTGCTCGCCGAGACGGGCGCCGAGAGCCTGACCGGCGCGCGCGTGCGCCGCGTCCTCAAATATCTGCGCGGTCCGCGCTTCTTCGCGACCTATGGCGACGGCGTCTCCAATGTCGATCTCGACAAGCTCCTCGCCTTCCACAAGAGCGCGGGGCGCCTCGCCACCGTGACGGCGGTGCACCCCTCCTCGCGCTTCGGCGAGCTCGCCATCGCCGACGGCCTCGTCAAGAACTTCCGCGAGAAGCCGCAGGTCGCCGAGGGCTGGATCAATGGCGGCTTCTTCGTCTTCGAGAAGGCCGCCTTCGACCGAGTGCGTCCGAGCGACAACGTGCCTCTCGAGACGGCGGTGCTCGAGACTCTCGCTGCGGAAGGGCAGCTCGCCGTCTACCAGCATCACGGCTTTTGGCAGTGCATGGACACCGTGCGCGAGATGCAGCTTCTCAACGACATGTGGCAGCAGGGACGGGCGCCCTGGCATTTCTGGGCGCCGCAGCGGATGTCGGCGTGAGCGGATTCTGGCACAAGCGGCGGGTCTTCCTGACCGGCCATACCGGCTTCATCGGCGGCTGGCTCGCGCTTGCGCTTGCCCATCGCGGCGCGCGGGTGACCGGCTTCGCGCTCCCGCCGCCGACCGATCCCGCCTTCTATCGCGCGACCGCCCTCGACCGCATGGTCGAGGGGATCGAGGGCGATATCCGCGACGCGGCGCATCTCGCCCGCGCGCTTGCCGCGGCGAAGCCCGAGATCGTCCTCCATCTCGCGGCGCAGCCCCTGGTGCGCCCCGCCTATGCCGATCCCCTCGGCACCTTCTCGACCAATGTGATGGGGACCGCCAATCTGATGCAGGCGATGCGCGGCCTCGACTCCTTGCGCGCCGCCGTCATCGTGACGACGGACAAGGTCTACGACAATCGCGAATGGCTGTGGGGATACCGCGAGAACGACGCGCTCGGCGGGCGCGAGCCCTATGGCGCCTCCAAGGCCTGCGCCGAGATGGTCGTCGACGCCTTCCGCGACTCCTATTTCGCCCCGCGCGAGCACACCGTGGGGATCGCCACCCTGCGCGCCGGCAACGTCATCGGCGGCGGCGACTTCGCGACGGATCGCCTGGTCCCCGACGCCGTGCGCGCCTTCGCCCAACAGGCGCCGCTCAGGCTGCGCAATCCCAAGGCCGTGCGGCCCTGGCAGCATGTGATGGAGCCGGTCGCCGGCCTGCTCACGCTCGCGGAGAGGCTCGCCGAATCGCCGCGCGCCTATGCCGGCCCCTGGAACCTCGGCCCCGCCGAAGGCGAGGCGAAGCCCGTCGCCTGGGTCGCCGACCGGCTCGCCGAGCTGTGGGGCGAGGGTGCCACCTGGACGCATGCTTTGGGCGACGAGCCCTATGAGGCGCGGCTCCTCGCCCTCAACAGCGCCAAGGCCGCGGCGGCCCTCGGCTGGTCGACCCGCTGGCCCCTCGACGAGGCGCTCGCCCACACCGTCGCCTGGTACAAGGCCCACCGCGCCGGCCGCAACGACATGCGCGGCTTCTCTCTCGAGCAGATCGATGCCCATGCCGCACGCCACTAGCCAAGCCCTCAGCCGCGAGCCTCGTCACGCGCCGCGCCACGACCGGCGCTGCCGCTTCTGCGGCGCCGCCCTCACCGAGAGCTTCTGCGATCTCGGCGCCGCCCCGCTCTCCAATCGCTATCTCAAGGCCGAGCAGCTCGGGCGCATGGAGCCAACCTATCCGCTCCACGCCTATCTCTGCGCCGCCTGCCACCTCGTGCAGCTCGAGGAATTCGAGAGCCCCGAGGCGATCTTCGGCGACTACGCCTATTTCTCCTCCTATTCCGAGAGCTGGCTCGACCACGCGCGGCGCTTCGCCGAAGGCGCAGCGAGGCGGCTTGGCCTCAACGCCGGGAGCCTCGTCGTCGAGATCGCCAGCAATGACGGCTATCTCCTGCAATATTTCCAGAGGCTCGGGATCCCGGTCCTCGGCATCGAGCCCGCCGCCAATGTGGCCAAGGTCGCCGAGGCGAAGGGGGTTCCCACTCTGGCGCGCTTCTTCGGCACGGCCTTGGCGGAGGAGCTCGCGGCACAGGGGCGCGCGGCCGATCTCGTCGTCGCCAACAACGTCCTCGCCCATGTGCCGAACCTCAACGACTTCGTCGCCGGGCTCGCCCGCGCCCTCAAGCCCGAGGGCGCTCTCAGCGTCGAGTTCCCCCATCTTCTGCGGCTCATCGAGCTCAACCAGTTCGACACCATCTATCACGAGCATTTCTCCTATTTCTCCTTCATGACCGTCGAGCAGGTCTTCGCCGCCCACGACCTGCGCATCTTCGATGTCGAGGAGCTGCCGACCCATGGCGGGTCCTTGCGCATCTGGGCCTGCCGCCACGACGCCGGCCACGCCACCCATGCCGCCGTGCGCCGGGTCAAGACCCTCGAGCAGGCCGCCGGGCTCGATCGCGTCGAGACCTATCGCGGCTTCGGCCGGCGGGTCCGGGAGGTGAAGCGCGCGCTCCTCACCTTCCTCGTCGAGGCGAAGGGGCGTGGGCATCAGGTCGTCGCCTATGGCGCCGCGGCCAAGGGCAATACCCTCCTCAACTACTGCGGCATCCGCACCGACTTCATCGACTATGTCGTGGATCGCAGCCCCCACAAGCAGGGGCTCTATCTTCCCGGCACGCGCATCCCGATCCTCGCCCCCGAGCACGTCGCGCAGACGCGCCCCGACTACCTCCTGATCCTGCCCTGGAACCTCAAGAGCGAGATCACCGCCCAGATGGCTCATATCCGCGACTGGGGCGGCCGCTTCGTCGTCCCCATCCCGCAGCTCGAGATTCTGCCATGAAGTTCATTGCAACGCCTCTCGACGGCGCCTTCGTGATCGAGCCCGAGCTTCGCGAGGACGAGCGAGGCTTTTTCGCGCGAAGCTGGTGCCGCGACGAGTTCGCCGCTCACGGCATCGAGACCGCGCTCGCCCAATGCAATATCTCGTTCAACCGCCGGCGCGGAACCTTGCGCGGGCTCCATTTCCAGCTCGAGCCGCACGGCGAGGCGAAGCTCGTGCGCTGCACCCAGGGCGGGGCCTTCGACGTCATCGTCGATCTGCGCCCGGGCTCGAACAGCTTCGGCCGCTGGTTCTCGGCCCATCTCACTGCCGGAAACCGGCGCATGGTCTACGCGCCCGCGGGCTTCGCCCACGGCTTCCAGGCCCTCGCCGACGAGACCGAGCTCTTCTACCAGATGTCCGCTCCCTATCATGCGGCGAGTGCCAGGGGCATCCGCTGGAACGATCCCGAGCTCGGCATCCCCTGGCCCCTGCGGGAGACCATCATCTCGCCGCGCGACCGCACCTTGCCGACGCTCGCCGAGCTCGAGCTTCTCGAGAAGGCCGGTGTCGGCGCCCGCTCCCGCGCGCCCATGGCTGCGGAGACGGCCCCATGTCCCTGAGCGCGGTCCGGCCCGTCGCGGCGGAATCAGCCGCCGTCGCCGCGACGCGGGCCCAGCTCGAAGGGCTCTATCGCCGGATGGCGCTCATCCGCGCCGTCGAGGAGACGCTGCTCCGGCTCTTCGCCGAAGGCAAGCTGCGCGGCACCGTCCACACCTGCCTGGGCCAGGAGGCGATTGCCGTCGGCGTCGTCTCGGCGCTTGACCCGGCGCGCGACACGATCTGCTCGAATCATCGCGGCCACGGCCACTATCTCGCCTATTGCGGCGACGTCGAGGGCCTGATCGCCGAGATCATGGGCAAGCCCGCCGGCATCTGCGGCGGTATCGGCGGCAGCCAGCATCTCCACCGCGGCAATTTCTACGCGAACGGCATTCTCGGCGGCATGTCGCCGGTCGCGACGGGGATCGCCTTGGCCGAGAGGCTCAAGGGGAGCGGCGCCGTGAGCGTCGTCTTCCACGGCGACGGCGCCCTCGGCGAGGGTGCGATCTATGAGAGCTTCAATATCGCCGCCCTCTGGAAGCTGCCGGTCTTGTGGGCGATCGAGCAGAACCGCTATGCCCAGAGCACGCCTTTCGAGCGCGAGCATGCGGGCGAGCTGGCGCGGCGCGCCGAGCCCTTCGGTATCACGATCCTCGAAGTGGACGGCAACGACGTGCTCGCGGTCCACGACGCCGCGAGCCGCGCGGTCCATGCGATGCGCGCCGGCGCCGGCCCCCATCTCCTCTTCTGCCACACCTATCGCCTCGGCCCGCACAGCAAGGGCGACGATCTGCGCGATCCGGCGGAGATCGCCCGCCATCGCCGCAGCGAGCCCCTGGCCCGGCTGCGCGCCCGGCTCGACGGCGACTGGTGCGAGGCGGCCGAGCGGGAGATCGCGGCGGAGGTCGCCGCCGTCGCGGCGCGATTGGGCTGAGCGGAGCGGGGATCGGCGAATGACCAGCTATCTCGAAAGCCTGCAAGGCGCGCTCCGCGACGCGTTCGCGGCGGATGAGCGCGTCGTCCTCCTCGGCGAGGACGTGCTCGATCCCTATGGCGGCGCCTTCAAGGTTACCAAGGGATTATCGACGGCCTTCCCCGACCGCGTCCTCACCACGCCGATCAGCGAAGGGGCGATTACCGGCGTCGCCGCCGGGCTCGCGCTGCGCGGCATGCGCCCCGTCGTCGAGATCATGTTCGGCGATTTCCTCACCCTCTGTGCCGATCAGATCGTCAACCACATCGCCAAGTTTCGCGGCATGTATAACGACCGGGTGCGCACGCCCCTCGTCATCCGCACGCCCATGGGCGGCGGGCGCGGCTACGGCGCGACGCACAGCCAGAGCCTCGAGAAGCTCTTCCTCGGCGTGCCCGGCATCAAGGTGGTGGCGCCGAGCCATGCCCATGATCCCGGCCGCCTGCTGCGCCATGCCGTCCTCGCCGACGAGGACCCGGTCCTCTTCATCGAGCACAAGCTGCTCTATCCCCTGCCGCTCGGCGGCGGCGAGCGCCTCTCCATCACGCTCGTCGAGGAGATTCCCGGCTATCCGACGGCCCTCGTCGCCAATTTCGCGCATGGTGAGCCGGACGTTACCGTGATCGCCTATGGCGGGGCCGCGCGTCACCTGCTCGCCGTCATGGCGGCGCTCCGGGACGAGGAGGTGAATGTGCTGGCCGCTCTTCCCGCCAGCCTCAAGCCGACGCCGCTCGCCACCCTCGCGGACGCCGCGGCGCGGAGCGGCCGCGTCGTCATCGCCGAGGAAGGCAGCGAGGGCTTCAATTGGGGCAGCGAGATCGCGGCCCTGCTCTATGAGCGCCTGTGGAACAGGCTCGCGCGGCCGATCGCCCGGCTCGCCTCCGCCGCTTCGGTGATTCCTTGCGCCAAGCAAGAGGAGGATCGACTGCTCCTCAATGGGGAGACGATCGAGGCGGCCATCCTGGAGGCCATCGAATGAGCGCGATCATCAAGACCCCGACGATTTCCGCCAACGAGGACGCCGTCACCCTGACCGAGTGGCTGAAGCCCGCGGGCTCGGCGGTGCGCAGGGGCGAGCCCGTCTGCACCGTCGAGACGACCAAGGCGAATATCGAGATCGAGGCCGAGGTCGACGGCTTTCTCCATCCCGTGGCGCAGATCGGCGCGCGCGTCGCGGTCGGCGCGCCGCTTGCCGTGCTGACGGACCGCGCCGAGGACGATCCCGCCGCCCTGCTCGCCATGGCGGGCGGTGGAGTGGCCCCGGAGCGGCGCTGGACCAAGAAGGCCGCGATCACCGCGCGCAGGCTCGGCATCGATCTCGCCGCCCTCGCCGCGCGCAGCCCGGGCAAGGTTCTCGGCGAGGAGGACGTGCTGGCCGCCCAGGCGGCGCACGTGACTCCATCCACCGCCGCGCCGCCGCCCGTCGCGGTTGCGAGCGCGCCGGCCGGCCGGCCCGAGGACCTCCTCGAGGACCGCTACGGCGAAGACCGGCCCGAGCGCATCCTCCTCCTCGGCGGCGGCGCCGGCGCCGGCGTTATCACGCTCGACGCGCTCGCCCGCCTGCCGCGCCAGCGCGCCGTCGGCATCCTCGACCGCAACCCCAACACTCACGGCAAGACCGTGGCCGGCGTGCCCGTCCTCGGCCCGGTCGAGCGCGCGGCCGAGCTGTGGAAGGCGGGTCTCTGCGATTCCGTGATCATCCTCTTCACCGACAGCAACGAGGAGCGCGCCGCCCTCTTCGAGCGCCTGCGCGCCGAGGGCGTTCCCTTCGCCAATGTCATCGACCCCTCGGTCGAGCGCCGCAGCCATGTGCGCCTCGGCCAGGGCAATCTCATCATGGCGAATTGCTTCCTCGCCGCCTGCGCCACGCTCGGCGACAACAACTTTCTCGCCAGCCACACCTGCATCGAGCATCACGCGGTGGTGGGCAGCCATTGCACCTTCGGGCCGCGCACGACCACGGCGGGAGCCGTCAAGATCGGCGACCGGGTGAAGACGGGCATGGCCGTCGCCATCGAGCCCTATGTCTCGATTGGCAGCGACAGCCTCATCGCCTCGGGCTGCGTCATCACCCGCGACGTGCCCGCAGGCTCCGCCGTCAAGGCGCAGCAGGGCTATACCGTGCGGCCGCGCCAGAGCCAGGCGGCGGAATGACGATCGGGCGGCGGGGCGACATGTTCACCATTCTCGGCGCCTCGGGCTTCATCGGCTCGCGCCTCGCATCGGCGCTGCGGGCCGCGGGGGCCGAGGTTGCGACGCCGGCGCGCGGCGACGATCTTACTGCGGCGCGCGATCTCGGCCATGTCATCGACTGCGTCGGCGTGACCTCGGATTTCCGCACGCGGCCCCTCGACGCCGTCGAGGCCCATGTCGCGCGCCTGCTGCCGCTCTTGCGCGACGGCCGCTTCCGGTCGCTCCTCTATCTCTCCTCGACGCGCGTCTATCGCGGCCAAGGCCCGGCCCGCGAGAGCGACGTCCTCGAGGTGAGCCCGGAGCGCGCCGACGACCTCTACAATCTCACCAAGCTCGCGGGCGAGGCCGCCTGCCTCGCCGCCGGCCGCGAGACCGTGCGCGTGGTGCGGCTCTCGAACGTCTACGGCGCCGGCATGGCGCGCGACAACTTCCTCGCCGCGGTGATCGGCGAGGCCGTCGGGCGCGGACACATCGTGCTGCAGACGGCGAGCCACTCCACCAAGGATTACGTTTGCATCGACGACGTCGTGGCGCTGCTGCCGCGGATCGCCATGAGCGGGCGCCACCGGATCTACAACCTCGCTGCGGGGCGGAACGTCAGCCATGGCGAGATCGCCGCAATGCTGGCCAAGCTCACATCCTGCCGGGTCATGATCGCCGAGGACGCGCCCCGCATCGCCTATCCCGCGATCTCGATCGAGCGCATCGCGAGCGAGTTCGGCTTCGTCGCCGCCACGCTCGAAGATCGCCTGCCCGAGCTGGTCAGGAGCTTCCACGAAAGGACGGTTGCCGCGTGATTACCATCGATCTCGAAGGCGGGGAGGTGCGCCTCAGCGAAGATGGGCGCGAGGTCGTCCATCCCCTCGCCTCGCCCGAGGCCTTCGCCATCGTCTCCAAGGCCTGGCTGCGCTGCGGCTGGGACACGAAATACGTCTACGGCTTCTCCTGGATGGGGCGGCCGGTGATCCAGCTCCCCGAGGACATGATCCGCATCCAGGAGGTCATCTTCAGCCTGAAGCCGGACGTGATCCTCGAGACCGGCGTCGCTCATGGCGGCTCGCTCATCTTCTACGCCAGCCTGTGCAAGGCGATGGAGCACGGCCGCATCATCGGCATCGACATCGAGATTCGCCCTCACAACCGCGCGGCGATCGAGGCTCATCCGCTCAAGCCCTTCATCACCCTCATCGAGGGAAGCTCGACGGCGCCCGCGACGGTGGCGCGTGCCAAGTCTCTCGTGAAGCCCGGCGAGCGCTGCCTCGTCATCCTCGATTCGAACCACAGCAAGCAGCATGTCCTCGACGAGCTCGATGCCTATCACGATCTCGTCGCCGTCGGCTCCTATATCGTCGCCTGCGACGGCATCATGGGCGAGGTGGTCGGCGCGCCGCGCAGCAGCGCCGACTGGGGCTGGAACAACCCGACCGAGGCCGCCAAGGACTTCCTCGCCCGGCACGACGAGTTCCGCCTCGAGCCGCCGGCCTTCCCCTTCAACGAGGGCATGGTGCGGGAGATGGTCACCTATTGGCCGGGCGCCTGGCTCAAGCGGGTGCGCTGAGCCGCTCGCGTCAGCACAGGCCGCGCTCGCGCGCCTTCGCCTCGATCACGTCCTGGAAGCCCGCCGCGAAGAGATCGCCGCGGTAGAGCGGCGAGACCTTCACCGCCTCGCGCAAGGTGCGGCGCAGCAGCGTCAGCGCATCGGGGGAGTTGGCGAGCTCGACGGCGATCCGCACGAACTCGTCGACGCTCTCGGCGCTGAGCTCGCCCAGATTCACGTGGTTGAGCAGGCTATGGCTCAGGCGCTGATGCATGGCGGGGCCGCGCAGGGTGACCGTCGGCACGCCCATCCACAATCCGTCGCAGGTCGTCGTGCCGCCCGTGAGCGGGAAGGTGTCGAGCGCCACGTCGATCGCGTTGTAGCACTGCCAGTGCTCGCGCGGCTTGTTGGCGAGGATGAAGAGCCGCTCCGGCGCGATGCCGTTGGCGCCGAAGGCCTTGATCAGGTTCTCGGCGAGGATGCGCGACTGGCCTTGGGGCCGCACCACGAGAAAGCGCGAGTCCGGCACCGCGTGCATGACGCGCGACCAGGCGGCGATGCACTCGCGGTTGAACTTGTACGGGTTGTTGAGGGTACCGAAGGTGACATAGCCGTTGCGCAGACAGGGCGGGCTCGGCGTCACGGCCTCGTCCTCGGGATAGCCCTCGAAGCAGACCCAGGAATGGGGCATCTCGAGGGGCTCCTCGATGAAGAGATCGCGGACCGTCGGCTTCACGAAGCGGTCGACGAGTACGTAATCGATGTCCTTGAAGCCCGTCGTATAGGGATAGCCGAGCCAGCAGAGCTGGATCGGCGCCAGGCGAAGGGTGAGGGCGCCGATGCGCGAGCCGGCGGTGAAGCCGTTGAGCTCGACCAGCACATCGATCTCGTCGCCGCGCGCCAGCTCGGCAAGCGCGCGGTTGGTCTCGACCTCGACATCGACGAAGCGATCGACGAGGCCGCGGATTTCCGCCTGAACCGCGTCGCCGGGGGCGCGCTGGGTCGAGTAGGCGATGATCTCGAGCCGGTCGCGATCGTAATTGCGCAGAAGGGGTGCGACGAACTTGGCGACCGAGTGGCTGCGCAGATCGGAGGAGAGGAGCGCCACGCGCAGCCTGCCCTGCCGTCGGCGCTGCGCGAGCGGCGGCATCTCCTCGACGAGGGCGTTCCTCTCCGTCTGCTCCGCATAGGCGCGGTGCAGCCGCGTGAGCTCGCGCGCGCTCTCGACTGTCGACGTCTCGACGAGGAGGTAGAGAAAGGCGATCGGAAGATTGCCGCGGCTGAGGGCGGCATTCGCCGATTTCCAGATGTCGCCCATCTGGTCGATCGACTCGAAATCGCAGCTGCCGCGGAACGACTTGTAGGGGAAGACCATCACCTCCGGGCCGAAGCCGGGGAGATGGAGTGCGATGCGACCGCGCAGGGTCGCCTCGTCGCGGCGGTTCTGCAGCTCGAGGATCTCGCACAGATTGAGATGGGCGTCGATATAGCCGGGCTTGAGCTCGAGCGATCGGCGGAAGGCGGCTTCGGCCTGCCACTGGTCCTTCAGGCCGAGGAAGGCGGCGCCCAGGAGGCAGACGAGCTCCGCATTGTCGGGATCGAGCTCGAGGGCCTTCACGAGCCAGCGATAGGCCTCGCTGCAGCGGCCCGAGCGGCAGAGCACCGAGCCGAGATAAGCGAGGGCCTTAACGTCATCGCCATGCGTCTCGACATAGGGGAGGAGGATTTTCGCAGCCCCGTGAAGATCGCCCATATTGGCGAGCCAGCCGGCGTGATGGAGCTCGCTCTCCCAGGCGCCGGCCCCCGCCGCCATCGCCCGCTCGAGGATCGGCTTGGCCTCGTCGAGCCGCCCCTGGCGGCGCAGGAGGACACCGAGATTGTTGAGGAATTCCGGGGCGTCGGGCTTGAGCGCGATGGCCTGCCGATAGGCCTCTTCCGCCTTCGCGTCCGCCCCGATCTGGTCGTAGCAGAAGCCAAGATTGCTGAGGGCGGCCGCGTCGTCGGGCCAGCGCGCGAGCAGCGCCTCGAGCCATTCGGCCGCCTCCTCGTAGCGCGTCGCCGCGAGCAGCAGATCGACCGCCTTGCGATAGGCCTTCATGAGATCCGGACGCACCGCGACGGCCTTGCGGCAGCAGGCGACGGCCTCGGCGGTCCGGCCCTCCTTCTCATGGATAAGCGCGAGATTGGTCAGGGTCTCGGTCTGGCTCGGGTTGAGCGCGAGGGTCTTCTCATAGGCCGCCTCCGCCTCCGCGAGGCGCTCCAGCTTCTGCAGCGCCGCACCCAGATTGGCGAAGTAGTCGGCGCTGTCCGCCTTCCGCTCGATGGCACGCTGGATGAGCGGAATGGCGGCCGCAGCGTCGCCCTTCTGCAGCTGGATTACGCCGAGGAGATGGAGCGCGTCCGGGTGATCGGGCGCCACCGCGAGGATCTGGCGATAGAGGGGCTCGGCCGCCGCGAAATCGCCTCGCCGCTGGTGCTGTAAGCCGGCATCCAGAAGAGCCGGTATCCCTTGCGCACCCGCCGGCGGCGCCGGCCGGGCTCCCAGGTGCCCGTGTTTACGTTGACGGCGGCGCTCGGCCCTGTTCGCGGCTTGTGCGGTCATGCTTGCGCTTCGCTCTTGGTAAACGAGAGCGCAGTGTGACCGTTACAGGTTTAGACTTTCTTAAATCGAATGCCGCAGAGAAGCGGGAAAATTTTACCCGCGGCAGGAATGGACCGGCAGAATTAACCCGTTGGTAACCCGGCATCGTGTCTGATGCGCGGGTGTGACGGGGTCCACGTCCGGCGGATCCCGTGGAGGCAGGTAGTCTCCGTAGCATGATGCTCAACCACGAATCCATGTAGGAGTTCGCAATGACCCTTAGTGTCGTTTCCAACTACGCGGCCAACGTCGCCCACAACAACCTGATGCAGTCCCAGTCGGCGGCCGCTGAGTTCATCGCTCAGCTCTCCTCCGGCTCGCGCATTGTGCAGGCCTCGGACGACGCGGCCTCGCTCGCCATCGGTGACAAGCTGAATGCCGAGGTCTCGGCCCTCAACCAGGCCAGCGTGAATGCCGGCCAGGCCACCTCGGTGCTGCAGATCGCCGACGGCGCCTATTCGCAGATCAACAACATCCTGACCCGCATGCAGACCCTTGCGGTGCAGGCCTCGTCCGGCCAGCTTTCCGGCACCCAGCGCGCTCAGCTCAATACGGAGTACACCTCGCTGACCGCGGAAATTGACCGTATCTCGAACGTGACGGACTTCAACGGCACCCAGCTCATCAACGGCGCCTTTACGATCACCGGCGCGCCGGCGGCGAGCGCCGGCGTCAGCGGCATCGCCTTCCGCGGCACCTTCAGCAGCGGGACGAGCAACGTCGGCACCCTGTCCTACAGCACCACGGGCGATGTCTTCAGCCTCGCCCAGGGGGGGACCACCTACACCGGCGCGATTGCTGCGAGCGCGCTGACCAACGGCACGCTGAACTCCGGCACGGTGGTGACTCTGACCAGCAGCGCCTCCTCGAACACGATCGACATCTCGCTGAACCAGGCCTTCGCCGCGAACGCCACGCAGGCCTCGAGCTCGATCACGCTGACCGGCACCAACACCACCAGCTTCTCGTTCCAGATCGGCGCCGGCACCACCACCAACGACCAGATCACGGTCTCGGTGAACGGCTCGACCTCGACGGCTCTCGGCATCAACGGCACCGACATCAGCACGGAGTCGGATGCGCAGTCGGCCAATACCCTGGTGGGCAACGCGATCAACCAGCTCCAGAACTTCCGCGCCAATATCGGTGCGAACGAGAGCCGGTTGAACTTCGCGACGTCGAACCTCGCGACCGCGACCCAGAACCTCGAGTCTGCGAAGAGCAGCCTGATGGACGTGGACGTGGCCCAGGCGACGACCAACCTGACCAGCAAGCAGATCCTCGTCCAGTTGGGCGTGGCCGAGCTTGCCCAGGCCAACCAGCTCCCGCAGTTCCTGCTGAAGCTCGTCGGCTAATCCACCGACCGCTCAGGGAGGGGAGGCTTGCCTCCCCTCCCGCCTTTTTCAGTTTTCGGAAATCGGCAGGGAATGCGAGCGACCGCGGCTCTAACCAAGCGTTAATGGAATCCATGCCATGAATGGGGCTCGGCAACGGCGCGCGGAGCCCATGAACGATCGGGAAGGGATGGCGCCGCCCCACGGTCCGGCGACATGCACGCCGCGACCCGCACTCGGCGCCGGAAGCTGAGAGGTTCGCATGGCTTCGATCAATTTCAACAATTTCAACGTCAACAGCACGACCGGCCAGGTGACCTTCTCCGGCGTGGGGTCGGGCATCAATTTTCAGGCGATCGAGAACAGCATCATCCAGGCCAAGCAGATCCCGATCGACAATCTGCAGACGACGATCACCAACAACCAGAAGAAGATCACCGACCTCCAGAAGTTCCAGACGCTGCTGCAGAACTTCCAGAGCGCTTTGCAGAATATGTACGGCGCCGTCTCGGCGGACAACTCCACCAATGATTTCGACATCACCGGGGTGACGACCAGCAGCTCGCGCACCGACGGCAAGACGCCCTCCCCCGCCTCGAGCCTCCTCGCCGTCACCACGACGAACCTCGCGAGCCCGGGAACCCACCAGATCCAGGTCCTTCAGGTCGCTTTGGCGGAGAAGATCGGCAGCGGCACCTTCAACAGCCAGTCGACCGACCTCGGCACCGCGAGCGGCGGCCCCGCAGGCTCGATCTCCGGCGATTTCACCATCAACGGCACCGACATCGCCGTGCTCTCGACCGACAACCTGCCCGACCTCGTGAGCCGCATCAACGCGGCAGATACGGGAAGCAACCCGACGGGCGTCACGGCGAGCATCGTCGCGATCAGCCCGACCCAGAACATGCTGGTTCTGACCGCCGACAAGACGGGAACGCCCATCACCCTCGGCGACCCCAACAACACCGGCGTGTTGGCGAAACTCGGCATCTCGAACAACGGCGGCTCGACCCTCCTCAACCAGCTCCAGGCGGCGCAATCGGCGGAACTCACGGCCGACGGCATCACCGATCCCTCCAAGCTGCAATCCGCCGTCGAGGCGAGCGCCACGGCGCAGCTCAGCACCTACACCTCGATCAACAGCGCCCAGTCCTTCCAGATCCTGGACAAGAACGGCAACGTGCTGGGGACGGTCAATTACAGCGGCACCGATACGCTCAACAGCCTCGCCACCAAGATCAGCGCCATCAGCGGCGTGACCGCGACCGTGACCCAGAGCGGCAGCGGCTTCCAGCTCAACATCAGCTCGAACGCCGGCACCAAGATCAGCATCGGCAGCGACACCGGCGGGATCGTCGGCGCGCTCGGGATCACCAATCCGCAGATGGTCATCACCCGCACGAGCAATACGATCAACGACCTCTTTGCCGGGATGACCATCAACCTGTTCAATGCGGAGCCGGGCACCACGGTCAACGTCTCGCTGACGCCGAACGTCACCCAGATCCAGAGCGACATCACCGGCTTCGTGCAGGCCTACAACGCGGTTCGCCAGTTCATCAACACCGAGGACCAGACCAACTCCTCGACGGGCCAGGCCTCCTCGAATTCGGGTCCGCTGTTCCAGGATCCGCTGATGGAGACGATCAGCGCCGAGCTGTCGGGAATCATCGGTAACGGCACGACGGGCGTCAGCTCGGCCTTCTCCTCCCTGGCCCAGATCGGCATCACCTTCGTCGACAATTCGACGCTGACCGACCCGACGCTCAACGACACGCTTCAGATCGACACCAGCACGCTCAACCAGGCCCTCCTCAACAATCTGAGCGACGTACAGAAGCTGTTCGCCTTCAACTTCTCGAGCTCGAACCCGCAGGTCTCCCTGCTCGGCTTCACCGGCAGCACGACGCCCAGCCAGTCGGGCTATACCCTCAACCTCGCCTATGGCAGCGGCTCGCTGACCTCCGCCAATTTCAACGGCGCGTCGAGCGGCGCCGATAACGGCTCGGCGACGGTGAGCGGGCAGACCATCACCGCGACGAGCGCCACCGGGGCCAATGGCCTCCAGCTCTTCTATAGCGGCAACACGAATCTGAGCAACGTCCAGGTCAACTTCACTGTCGGCGTCGCGGCGCAGCTCTTCTTCGTGCTGCAATCCGCGACCGATCCGGCGACCGGCTCGATCCAGAACGAGATCAACGGCATCCAAACGCAGGACACCCAGCTCCAGAACAACATCTCCCAGCAGCAGCAGCTCCTGAGCGTCTACCAGCAGAGCCTGACCCAGGAGTTCAACAACGCCGAGACCACCATCAGCAATCTGAAGGACGTGCAGGCGACGGTCCTGCAATTGCTCAACAGCACCTCGAACAACAATAACAGCGGCAGCGGCAGCAGCGGCGGATGACGAATTCGAGAGGCATCACGGGTGACCGCCGTGCATCCGGAGGAGAGAGGCATTGAACAATCGAGGCGCTGCGGCGTATCAAGTGCAGCAAGTCATGACGGCGTCCCCCCTGAAGCTCGTCGCCATGCTCTACGACAAGGCCATCCACTCGCTCAAGGAGGCGATCCGCGCCATCGAGGCGGGTGATATCCAGGGCCGCTGGAACGGCTATCACCGGGCCTTCGAGATCATCACCCATCTGCGGATGACCCTCGATCGCAAGCGCGGCGGCGAGGTCGCGGCCAATCTCGACCAGCTCTACGGCTTCATGCTGGTGCGCCTGCACCAGATCAACACGCGCAACGACCCGGCCCCGGCGCGCGAGGTGATCGCGCTTCTCGAGCCGCTCCGCGACTCCTGGCACCAGGCGGCGGCGCAGCGCGCGACCGCAGCACCGGCTCCGGCGGCGCCATCGGCCGATCCGCGTGCGGCGCTGCGGACGATCGTCTCCGCCTGAGGCCGCCGCCGCGGCGCGATAGTCCACACTCCACACCCCGCGGGATCGCCATGGCCGCGCCGAGGCGCTGCCTCGCGGCGACTGTGCCTGATAGCGGCGCGCCCGCGCCGCCGTTAGACGGCGATATCGAGAGGGCTCCGGGCGAGCCTGCTGCGGCCGCTCGTCGCCGTCGGTGAATCGAGCGCGCCGTCGGCGCTCGTCTCCGGCGACGCGTCGAGGAGCGTATCGAAGCCGCCGATTTGCCGGCCGCCCGAGACGGCGCGAGCGTCGCCGCGATGATGATGGGCGCCGGCCCCCTCGGGTCTCATCTGTCGCGGCAGGGATTGCGGCGCCGGCGCCGCGGCTCCCGACACGTTACTCACGGACATAGCGATCTCCTCCGAAGCGATGGAAGCGCGAGAGCGTCTCGTCTCGCCCATAAGCCCCGCAATCGCCGTGCCACGCGCGGCAGCGCGCCTCGCCTGAGACGGCGGCGGCGCATAAGCCCGCGCGATCGCTCGGAAACCGCAGCAATCGCTTGGGATCGTGGCGGCGTCCGCAGGGGTGCAGGCACCGCCACCGGCGGTGACTCGCCCTGC
Organism: Alphaproteobacteria bacterium; assembly: GCA_035294245.1. GTDB lineage: Bacteria > Pseudomonadota > Alphaproteobacteria > JACZXZ01 > JACZXZ01 > DATGLG01. The sequence continues at coordinate 116,115 of DATGLG010000012.1, forward strand.
AGGGCTGGCACAATCTGCCGCCTCCGCGGGGCAATTTTTTCCGCCGCAGTCAGGCCGGCGCCGCGCGTCGCGGCCAACGCCTCGGAAATTTCCAATCATTCTCAACAAATTACGAGGCAGGCCGCAATTGGCCCGCCTTTTGCTCCTCTCCCTCCGCAGATCGCCATCGGTCGCCCCCTTGGCGAGCGGCTTCAGAATCCCGGACGGACCCGGCGACGGGCCGGGGCGGGCAGATGAGGAGACCTGGATCGGCCGGTCGGCGGCCCCCTCCTCGCGGGAAAGGAGATTGGATATGACGCTGAATGTCATCTCGAACTTCGCCGCCAACGTGGCGCATCAGAACCTTCTACAATCGCAGCAGGCGGCGACCGAATCGCTGGCGAAGCTGTCCTCCGGGCAGCGCATCGTGAATGCGTCGGACGATCCGGCCTCGCTCGCCATCGGTGACCAGCTCCAGGCCGAGGTCTCGGCCCTCAACCAGGCCAGCGTGAACGCAAGCCAGGCGACCTCGGTGCTGCAGATCGCCGACGGCGCCTACTCCAACATCAACTCCATCCTGGTGCGCTTGAAGACGCTCGCCGTCCAGGCCTCGTCGGGCCAGCTCTCCGGAACCCAGCGCAGCGAGATCAACAACGAGTACACCTCGCTGGTGGCGGAAATCGACCGCATCTCCGGCGTCACCGATTTCGGCGGCACGCAGCTCATCAACGGCGGGAACTCCATCGCCGGCGGCCCCACCCCCGCGCAGGGCACCGACAATATCGTCTTCCGCGGCGCCTGGCCCACCTCGACCGCCGCCGGCTACACGCTCTCCTACAGCACGACGGGCGACACCTTCACCCTCACGGACGGCACGAACAGCTATACGGGCGCCATCTCGTCGAGCGCCCTCAACAGCGGCAGCACCGCCCTCACCTCGGGCACCGTCGTCACCCTGACCGGCACATCGAGCACCAACTCCGTCGACATCGTGCTCAACGAGGCCTTCACGCCGAACGCCACCCACGCCAGCAATTCGATCACCTTGGGCGGCACGGCGAGCACGAGCTTCTCGTTCCAAATCGGCGCGGGCACCACCGCCGACGACCAGATCACGGTGTCGCTGAGCAGTGCCACCTCGACCCAGCTCGGTATCAACGGCACCAGCATCACCAGTGTGGGCAATGCCCAGGTCGCCTCGACCCTGATCGACAACGCGATCAACTCCCTTCAGAATTTCCGGGCGCTGCTGGGCGCTTCCGAGAGCCGGCTGCAATTCGCCACCACCAATATCGGCACCTCGCTGGAGAACGTTGAATCGGCGCGAAGCAACCTGCTCGACCTCGACGTGGCGCAGGAATCCTCGAACTTCACCAGCAAGCAGATCCTGACCCAGCTGGGCGTCTCCGAGCTTGCTCAGGCGAACCAGCTCCCGCAGCTGCTGCTGAAGCTGTTCCAATAGGCGCGGGACCGAACTCTAGCGCGGAGTGAAAATCATGGGCTTCAAGGACTTTCTCAACGAGCACCGGGACGAGATCGCGTCGAGCACCGGCACGCACGTCACGGTGATGCTCTACGACGAGGCGATCCGGCAGCTCAACCTCGCCATCAAGGCCGTCAAGGCGCGGGACATCACCGCGCGCTGCAATGCCGTGACGATGGTGTGCGAGATCGTCGAGGCCCTTCACAACACGCTCGATCGGGAGAACGGCAAGGACATCGCCGAGCAGCTCGGCATGGTCTACCGCTTCATCCTGCGCCAGTTGCCGCGCGTGAATTTCTACAACGACAGCGAGACCGCGGCGCAGATGATCGGGCTGCTCGAGCCGCTGCGCGACTCCTGGCACGCGATCGATCAGAAGCGGGCCGCCGAGCGGAGCTTCCCCGCGGAAGCGCCGATGGCCGCCGTCGCCTGAGCCCCGTCCAGGCGGCGGGAACGCCTCCGGCGTCTCTTGCGCCGCGCCGTTATCGATATCGCGAGATCAGGGATCGAATCGCGTCATGGACGTTAAGTCGGTGAACGTGGCGGACCTCATGGACATCGCCGTGCCCACCCCAAAGTCGACCAGGGACGCGAGCCCCTTCCAAGGCTTGCTCGACGCGGCGGCCCAGCCGGCGCCGATGGCGTCCGGGAGCCCCGCGACCGGCGGGCCCGCGACTCATCCCACCGCGACGCCGCCCTCGCCCGACCGAGCGCCACCGGCGCCGTCGGCGGGACCGGGCGCGCCGGACAACGCACAGCCGACCGCGGACGGCCAGCAAGCCGGCTCGGCCGCGCAGGCCTCGGCCTCGGATCACCCGAATTCCCAGGCCAAGGCGACGGGCGACGACAAGGCGGACGGCAAGGACAAGAAATCGGCGAAACCCGCCGAGGCCGTTGACGGCGCTGGCGCCGCTCTGGCCGCAGCCGCGGCCATCGCACCCACGGCGATCCTGTCCAGCGCGCCGCCGGATGGCGATGAGGTGGGTGATGCGGCCGATGCCCGCGCGGTCGGCGCCGCCAAATCCGCCACCGACAATACGGCCGCCGTCGCGAATGGCGCGGCGACTACGAATGCCGCGACGCTCGGCGGCCCGGCCGTTGACGACGCCGCGGATGGCGCGTTGCCCGCGCCGAATGCCCCGCTTTCGCCAACCTCCTCGTCCTCCGCCGCGGCAGCCGCGGCGGAGGCGCCGGCGGTGACCGTCTCGGTGACGGCAGCGGCGGGATTGCGGCGGCCGGTGAGCCTCTCGACCCAGGCGGCGCTCCTCGAATCCGACAAGTCCGAGCTCGGCACGGCGCCGGACGCGAAGGCGGAGACGGTCGCTAATCCCACGCCGTCGCCGAGCAAGCTGGCGGCGCCGGCGCAGCCGCCCCATGGCGGCGAGACCGCCACGCAGGCCGCCGCAAGCAGCTCGCCTCAGCCGCAATCCGCGGCCCCCGGCCCCGCCACAGCCGCAACGCCAGCCCCATCGGGCGGATCCGCGGATGCGAGCGGTGGTTCCGCCGCGCCCCTCAACGGCAATGTCTCGGCGCCGAGCAGCGGCATGGGACATGGCGCGAACGCCGCCGCGACGGGAATGGCGATGGCGAACCTGGCGCCCCCCGCGCCTCCGCCTGCTGCGGCGGTCGCGAGCGCAGCCGCACCGCTCTCCGCGGCGACGACGCAGAATGCGGCCGGGCTCGCCGGGGCGGCCGGCGTGCCGGCGACGATGCAGGTCGCCGTGCAGATCGCCAAGGCCGTCCAGGATGGCGTCAACCGCATCGAGATCCAGCTCACCCCGCCGAGCCTCGGCCGCATCGACGTGAAGCTCGATGTCGGCCATGACGGGCACGTGCTCGCCGTCGTCGCCGCCGATCGGCCCGACACCCTCAACCTGCTGCAGCGCGACGCGCATGGGCTGCAGCGCGCGCTCCAGGACGCCGGGCTGCGCAGCAATTCGGGCGGCCTCAGCTTCAGCCTGCGCGATCAGGGCGGGACGAGCTACCAGACGCCGAATTTCGCACCGCGCTCCGCCGCGCCGGCGCCGGTCAAGGCCGCCCCGGCTCCCGCCGTTCCGGCTGCCGCCGCCATCGTGTCGTCGTCCTCGCGCCGCCCCGGCGGCGTCGACATCCATATCTAGGAGAACGGGTCCATGACGGTCACCAGCGCCACCTCGCAGCCGCCGAACGCCAACGGCACCCCCAGCACGAGCGGTAACTCGAGCGTGAGCAACGGCATCACGGCGGCTAACTTCTCGAGCAACCTCAACGATTTTCTGACGCTGCTCACGACCCAGCTCACCCACCAGGATCCGCTGGCGCCCATGGACTCGACCCAGTTCACCCAGCAGCTCGTCGGGTTCTCACAAGTCGAGCAGCAGATCCAGACCAACTCCAACCTCTCCACCCTGATCTCGCTGCAGCAGAGCGGCCAGGGCACGAACGCCGTCTCCTATCTCGGCACCGTGGTCGAAGCCAATGGGAACTCCCTTCCCCTGGTCAACGGCCAGGCGAAATTCTCGTACACCCTGCCGTCGACGGCGCAATCGGTGAAGGTCACGATCTCCGACCAGAACGGCAATGTCATCAACACGGTGAGCGGCTCCGCCAATTCCGGCAAGAACGTCGTCACCTGGGACGGCACCGACAGCAACGGCAACACGGTGCCGGACGGCGTGTACTCGTTCCAGGTGAGCGCGACCGACGGCACCGGCAAGGCGGTGACGCCGACCTCGACGACCTTCTTCGGCCTGGTCACCGGCGTCAACGGAATCAATGGCGGCGGCGGCTCCGGCAGCAGCGGCTCCGGCGGCACGACGCCCGTGACCCTGAACGTCGACGGGCTGAGTATCGCCTTGAGCAACGTCGTATCGATCCAGGCGCCGAGTGCTTCGAGCGCGGCGAAATAGGGTTAACACGCGGCAACTAAGTCTTAGGAAACCGCCCTTAGAGTATTGATGGCGCAACTGCGCCCGAACGAGGAGAAGAGACATGAGCTTATTCGGCGCGATGTTCTCGAGCGTATCCGGCCTCACGGCCCAGTCGCAGGCCCTCGGCACCGTCTCGGACAATATCGCCAATGCGGAGACGGTCGGCTACAAGTCGGTCGGCAACTCCTTCTCCACCCTCGTCGCCGATCCGATGAGCGCGACGAACTACACGCCGGGTGGCGTGATCTCGCATCCCTTCCAAACGGTCACCGCGCAGGGCCTGATTCAGGGCTCGAGCACGCCCACCAATCTGGCCATCTCGGGCAGCGGCTTCTTCGTCGTCAGCGCCACCGCGACGCCGAGCACGACGGCACCGGACCTCTTCACCCGCGCCGGCGACTTCGCCCCAGATGCCAAGGGCAACCTCGTCAACTCCGCCGGGTTCTTCCTCCAGGGCTATCCGACGGACGCCAACGGCAATGTCACCAATCCCAGCTTCACCACCACCGCCGGCCTGCAGACCATCAACATCAACGGCCTGAGCGGCACCGCGGCGGCGACCCAGAATCTCTCCCTGAATGCCAACCTGCCCGCGACGGCGGCGACTGGAACGAACGAGACCGTGACGGCGCAGGTCTACGACTCCCTCGGCGTGGCCCATAACCTGGTGATCGAGTTCACCAAGACGGCGACGGCCAATCAGTGGACCATGTCGATCCCGTCGATGACGGTGGCGGCGACGGGCGCCAGCTCCGCCGCGAGCGTGTCGATCGTCCCGGCGGCCGATGCGACCGTGACCTTCAACACCGACGGCACCTTCGCCTCCCCGACCGGGGCCACGATCCAGGTCACCGGCTTCACCACGGGTGCTGCGAACGACACCATCAACCTCAATCTCGGCACCGCGGGCCAAGCGAACGGGCTGACCCAGTATGCGAGCTCGTTCCAGCTCGGTGCCGGCGGCATCCAGCAGGACGGCCGCACCTTCGGCTCGCTCACCAGCGTCAGCATCGGCAAGGACGGCCTCGTGACCGCGACCTTCAGCAACGGGCAGACCCGCCCCTTCGCCAAGGTACCGCTCGCGACCTTCACCAATCCCGACGGGCTCCTGGCGCAGACGGGGAACGTCTATTCGGCGACGGCCAATTCGGGGCCTCTCCTCCTGCAATACGCGCAGACAGGCAATGCCGGCCTCATCGATTCGGGCTCACTCGAGCAATCGACCGTCGATCTCGCGGCGCAATTCTCCACCATGATCGTGACGCAGCAGGCCTACTCCGCGAGCGCCAAGGTCTTCAACACGGCCGATCAGATGATGCAGGTCCTGAACAATATCGGCGGACAGGCCTGATTCGCGAAAGGTTAAACGTGCAGGCCCCGGTTTTCCGAAGGCTTAACCGTGATCCTTAGGCGTTTTTTAAACGCGCAAGCGTAGGTTCCAGCTCACGCGAACGCAAACGTGGATCGCAGGCGGAGAAACGGATGACGATCGATTACAAGCAGCGGCCGATGTCCATTCAAGGACCCGACGGCCGCCCGATGAGCATCAACGATCTCCCGCCGCCGGGAACCAAGCGGTGGGTGGTGCGTCGCAAGGCCGAGGTCGTTGCCGCCGTGCGCGGCGGCCTGATCACGCTGGAAGAGGCCTGCACGCGCTACACGCTGTCGGTCGAGGAGTTTCTCTCCTGGCAGCGGCTCATCGAGCGCCATGGATTGGCCGGCCTGAGGACCACGCGCATCCAGGATTACCGGGAGACCAATCGCGGCGCCGACCTCTGATCGGCGCCCCCATCGGCGGCAGCGCCGCGCCCGCCCCATATCCGATGCCGCGCGCGTGGCGCGCCCGCACAGATCAGCCGCGCGGCGACGACCCCACCAATAGCTTCGACATGATCGTGATCGCCGCCTGGCGATGCGCCCGCCGCGCGATGGCCTCCCAGCCCGCGCGCCGATAGAACCGCTCCCTGTCGGTGGTGAAGAGATAGAGCCGACCGACGCCCAGTCGGGCGGCCTCGCCTTCCGCCGCGGCGACGAGCCGCGACCCGAGCCCCCGCCCCCGCGCCGCCGGCGTCACGAAGACCGAGGCGAGCCACGGCGTCCATGGATCGCCCTGGCCGAGATCGTCGACGACGAGACTGGCCGTGCCGAGCGCTTGGCTGTCGCCGGCGAGCGCGATGAGCGTCATCGGGATCGTGTCGGTCGCGAGCGTCTCGCGGATGAGCGCCATCGTGCGCGCCAGGCTCGCGCCCTCCGCCGGCAGTCCCCATTCGGCGAAGAGCCAATGCGCGACGGTCGCAACGTGCTGCGGGTGATGCGCGAGCGGTGCAATCCGCTCCCCGCGCGCTGGCGGAGATTTGTCCTCGATCATGCCCGTCGACATCGCAGCGGAACAGTCGCTTCGTTCTATCGTCTTCTTTCCTTAACGTAAACATCCGTCGCCGTCGTCGCGGCGTTCCCCGGCCGCGGGCGAAACACCGCCTTCGGATCGGCAGATTCTTCCCTCTCGCCGGGCAAATTTTGCCGATGCATTAACGTCTTCTTCACCGAGCCGGCCCTAGTGTCGCGGCAGTAGCGCAAGCCAAGGGAATGCGGGCGCGCCAGGCGCGCCTGCGCTTAAGGTGACGGGTGAGGGTGTGAAGGGACTTCTCGATCTGCTGCGGAATCTGGGCGCCCGGCGCTCCGCCGCCCTGGGCGCCATCGGCGTGGGGGCGATTGGGTTCTTCATCTATCTCATGATGCGGATGAGCACGCCGGAGATGGCGCTGCTCTATAGCGACGTGGCGCCGGACGACGCCGCCCATATCGTCACCCAGCTCGAGCAGCGCAATATCCCCTACGAGCTCCACGATAACGGGAGCCAGATCTTCATCCCGGCGACCCAGGTGCCGCAGATCCGCATGGCGCTGGCCGAGGCCGGCCTGCCGCGTGGCGGCGTGGTCGGCTACGAGATCTTCGACAAGCCCGAATCCCTCGGCACCTCCAACTTCGTGCGCGACATCAACCGCCTTCGCGCCCTCGAGGGCGAGCTGTCGCGCACCATCACCTCGATCGACGGCATCAAGACGGCGCGGGTGCATCTGGTGCTGCCGCGCCGGGAGCTGTTCAGCCGCGAGCAGCAGGAGCCGAGCGCCTCGATCGCCCTTTCGCTCAGGGGGTCGACGCGGCTCACGCCGGGCCAGGTCTCGGCGATCGAGCATCTGGTCGCCTCCGCGGTTCCCGGCCTGAGGACCTCGCGCATCTCGATCGTCGACGATCGCGGGACCCTGCTCGCCCGCGGCGCCGGCGACGGCGATGATGCCGCCGCTGCGGCGGCCACGGCGGACGAGCGCCGCCGCGCCTTCGAGGACCAGCTCCGGCGCAAGATCATCGCGATCCTCGAGCCCATCGTCGGCGCCGATCACGTGCGCGCCGAGGTCACCGCCGATATGGACTTCGACCGCGTGTCCACCAGCTCGGAGGAATACGATCCCAACAGCCAGGTCGCCCGCTCCACCCAGACGGTCACGGAGAACAACAACAGCAACGACAGCCAGGGCCAGCAGCCGGTCACGGTGCAGTCGAACATCCCCGGCACGCCCTCGCCGAGCAACCAGCAGAACGAGCGCAGCAGCACCAATTCCGCGCGCAACGAGGAGACGACCAATTACGAGATCTCGAAGACGGTGAAGAGCCTCGTTCGCGAGGGAGGCCAAATCCGCCGCCTCTCCGTCGCGGTCATGGTGGACGGCAGCTACCCCGTCGACGCCTCGGGCAAGCACGTCTACCAGCCCCGCACCAAGGCGGAGCTCGACCAGCTGACGTCTCTCGTCGATTCCGCGATCGGCTACGACCAGAAGCGCGGCGACCGCGTCGAGCTCATCAATATGCGCTTCGCCAATCCCGACGACCTCGAGCAGCCGGCGCCGACGGGCCTGCTCTTCGGGCTGTTCTCGCCGAGCGAGCTCTACCGCATCGCCCAGGTGCTGGTGCTGGCCCTGGTCTCGGTCCTGCTGCTCCTCTTCGTCATCCGCCCGCTCCTCTCGCGGCTGCTGGAGGCGACCAAATCGATCGCCGCGACGCCGCTCGCCCAGCGCGCGCTCAGCGACCAGAGTGGCGGCCCCGCGCCGGCCCTCGCGCCTCCAACGCCCGGCGCAGCACCGCAGCCGACCCCGGAAGAGCTCGAGTCGATGATCGATATCGGCCAGGTGGAGGGGCGCGTCCGCCAGTCCTCGATCAAGAAAGTGGGGCAGATCGTGGAGAAGCATCCCGAAGAGGCCATCGCCATCCTGAGAAGCTGGATGGTGCAGGAAAGCTAGGGCACGACGCAGGAGAACGCCGACATGCCCGCACCGACACGCGTCCGCGACGACTACAAGGCCTTGAGCGGCCCCGAGAAGGCCGCGGTGATGATGCTCGCCATGGGCGAGGACAACGCCGCTAAGCTCTTCGCCCTCATGGACGAGGAGGAGATCCGCGAGATCTCCACCTGCATGGCCAATCTCGGCACCGTGAGCTCCAACGTCGTCGAGCGGCTCTTCGTCGAGTTCGCCGACATGATCTCGTCGACCGGCACCCTGATGGGCACTCTCGAAAGCACGGAGCGCCTTCTCATGAAGGTGCTCGATAAGGAGCGGGTCAGCTCGATCATGGAGGAGATCCGCGGCCCCGCCGGCCGCACCATGTGGGACAAGCTCGCCAACGTGAACGAGATGGTGCTCGCCTCCTACCTGAAGAACGAGTATCCGCAGACGGTCGCGGTCATTCTCTCGAAAATCCGTCCCGAGCACGCCGCGCGCGTGCTCTCCAATCTGCCCGACAACTTCACCATGGAAGTCATCATGCGCATGCTGCGCATGGAGGCGGTGCAGAAGGATGTGCTCGACGACGTCGAGCGCACGCTCAGGACCGAGTTCATGAGCAACCTCGCGCGCACCAACCGCCGCGATGCTCACGAGGTCATGGCGGAGATCTTCAACAACCTGGACCGCAACACCGAGAACCGCTTTCTCTCGGCCCTCGAGGAGCGCAACAAGGACGCCGCCGAGCGCATCCGCGCCCTCATGTTCACCTTCGAGGATCTCGGCGACCTCGATCCGGCCAGCGTGCAGACGCTGCTTCGCAACGTGGAGAAGGAGAAGCTCGCGCTGGCGCTCAAGGGCGCTTCCCAGGCGATGCGCGATCTCTTCCTCGGCAACATGTCGGAGCGCGCCGGGAAGCTCCTCAGGGAGGACATGGAAGCGATGGGGCCGGTGCGCCTCAGGGACGTGGACGAAGCGCAGCTCGCCATGGTCAACCTCGCCAAGGAGCTGGCGGCCAAGGGCGAGATCGTGATCTCGGACAACAAGGAGGACGACGAGCTCGTCTACTGACGGGAGCGGGAAACGATGGCCGCCGTCACCAAATTCCTTTTCGATACCGCCTTCGACCGCCCCTCGGCGGCGGACGACGCCGCCTGCGATCCCCGCGACGCCGAGCGGCGGCGCATCGAGGGCGAGCTCGCGGCGGCGCGCGCCATGGCCCATGCCGACGGGCTCGAGGAGGGGCGCCGCGCCGGGCGCGCCGAGGCGCTGGCCGAGATCGAAGCCCAGGCGGCGCGCGCCCTCGAAGCCGCGGCGCAGGCGCTCACGGCGCTCGGCCGAAGCGAGGCGCAACGGGCGGAGGCAACGATCGCCGCAGGCCTCGAGCTCGCGGCGGCAGTCATGCGCAAGGCGCTCCCCGAGCTGGCGCGCCGCCACGGCCTCGCCGAAATCGAGGCGGTGGTCGCCGATTGCCTAACCCAGCTCACCGACGAGCCGCGCATCGTCATTCGCGTGCGGGATTCGCTCCTGGATGCGTTGCAGCAGAAGGCGCAGGCCTTGGCGCGCAGCACCGGATTCGCCGGCCGCCTGGTGATGGTGGCCGACCCCGCCCTCGGCGACAGCGACTGCCGCGTCGAATGGGCGGACGGCGGCGTCGTGCGCAATCTCGCGCGCCTGACCGCCGAGCTCGACGAGGCCCTGGCCCGCGCCCTCGGCAAGTCCGAGCCGGAACCACCGGCGACGTCGCCCCCGGCCCCTTCCGGCCATCCCTAGGAGAACGCCATGTCCGAAGACAACCTCAATCTCAAGGAACTGGACGCCGCCGCGGCGCCGAAAGCGGAGGAGCAGGGCGGCGCCGACAACCGCCAGCCGCATACGGCGAAGGAGCTCGAAGCCGTCTACGACATTCCCGTCCAGGTCTCGGCCGTCCTCGGCCGCTCGACGATGCAGGTCAGCCAACTCCTCAAGCTCGGGCGCGGCGCCGTGGTCGAGCTCGACCGCAAGGTCGGCGAGGCCATCGACATCTACGTCAACAACCGGCTGATCGCGCGCGGCGAGGTGGTGGTCGTCGACGAGCGCCTCGGGGTCACCATGACCGAGATCATCAAGATGGACCGCTCGGCCTGAGGATCGCGGCGTCATGGCGAAAACCCTCCCGCATGTGCAGCGCTTTCCGGCCCGCCCGGTCCCGGCGGGCGGGATGCCGGCTGTCGCGCGGCGCCGCCTCGACCTCGGCAGTCTGGCCGGGCTCGTTCTCGGCTTCGGCCTGCTGGCTGCGGCGATCGCCACGGGGAGCTCGCTTGCGGCCTTCCTCAACCTGCCGGGCCTGCTGATCGTGCTCGGCGGCACGCTCTCCATCGTCACCATGTCCTTCTCGCTCGGCGAGACAATGCGAGCGCTGCGCCTCGTCCCGAGCGCCATCGCCCATGCGCAGCAGGATGCCGGAGATGCGGCCGCGCATATGCTGAGGCTCGCGCAGGTGGCGCGCCAGTCGAACCTGATCGGGCTCGAGAAGGAGCTTCGGCGGCTGCGCCCCGAGCCCTTCCTGCACAAGGCCATCACCATGGCCTGCGAGGGAGCGCCCGGCGACACCATCGAGGCCGTCATGCGCCGCGAGCTCGATGCGACGCGGGCGCGGCTGATGCGCTCGGTCGCCGTGCTCCGCCGCGCCGCCGAGGTGGCACCCGCCATGGGCCTGATCGGCACGCTGATCGGGCTGGTGCAGATGCTCGGCCGGCTGCACGAGCCGAACGCCATCGGCCCGGCCATGGCGATCGCGCTTCTCGGAACGCTCTACGGCGCCGTGCTCGCCCACATGGTCTTCAATCCGCTGGCGACCAAGCTCGAGCGCAACTCGAACGAGGACTGCCTCGTCAAGACGATCTACGTCCTCGGCGCGGGCGCGATCGGCCGCTACGAGCATCCCCGCCGCCTGGAGCGGACCCTCAATGCCTTGCTGCCGCCTTCCAAGCGCGTGCGGCATTTCGACGAAATCTGACGGGAATGGAGTAACCCATGCGGCTTCTGATCATCGGCTCTCTCGACGGCTATATCGGCGCCGCCGGCAAGATCGCGCTCGCGCGGGGCGCGAAGGTCGCGCATGCGAACGACGTCGAGATGGGGCTCGCCGCCATCCGCGCGGGGCAAGGCGCCGAGCTGGTGATGGTCGACGTGAAGCAGGACCTTCGCCGCTTCATCGACAATCTGCGGATGGAGCGCATCAACGTCCCGGTGGTGGCCTGCGGCATCGGCACCGACGCTGGCGCCGCCGTCGCGGCGATCAAGGCCGGCGCCAAGGAATACATCCCGCTGCCGCCGGACGAGGAGCTCATCGCCGCGGTGCTCGAAGCGGTCACCGAGGAGAGCCATGCCATCATCCATCGCGACCCCGCCACCGCCGCCGTCCTCGAGCTCGCCGACCGCATCGCCGATTCGGATGCGACCGTGCTGATTACCGGCGAGTCCGGCACGGGCAAGGAGCTGATGGCGCGCTACCTGCACCGCCGCAGCCGGCGTGCCAATCAGCGCTTCGTATCGGTGAATTGCGCGGCGATCCCCGAGAATCTCCTTGAATCCGAGCTGTTCGGCCACGAGAAGGGCGCCTTCACCGGGGCCGTGGCGCGGCGCGTCGGCAAGTTCGAGGAAGCCAATGGCGGCACGCTCCTCCTCGACGAGATCAGCGAGATGGATCCGCGCCTCCAGGCCAAGCTGCTGCGCGCCATACAGGAGCGCGAGATCGATCGCGTCGGCGGCACGCAGCCGGTCAAGGTCGACATCCGGCTGATCGCGACGACGAACCGCGACCTGCTCCAGGAGGTGCGCAAGGGCGCCTTCCGCGAGGACCTCTATTACCGGCTGAACGTCGTCACCCTCAAGCTCCCGGCCCTGCGCGACCGGCCCCTCGACATCGAGCCGATCGCCGAGCATTTCGTCCGCAAATACGCGGAAGCGAACGGCCTGCCCGTCCACCCCCTCTCTCGCGAGGCGCGCGAGCTTCTCTTCCGGCACCGCTGGCCCGGCAACGTGCGCGAGCTCGAGAACACCATGCACCGTGCCGTGCTCTTCGCGAGAGGCGGGACGATCGGCGCCGAAGCCATCACGATCCTCGCCGAGCTTTCCACCGCCAAGGGCGCGCCGGGCGACTCTCCCCCTGCGAGCTCCTCGACGGCGAGCGCCACCGGGCCGGGCGTCTCGACCCTGGTGGGGCGCACCGTCGCGGATGTCGAGCGCGACCTCATCATCGAGACGCTCAGCCACTGCCTTGGCAATCGCACCCATGCCGCGAACATCCTCGGCATCTCGATCCGCACGCTGCGCAACAAGCTGAAGCAATATAGCGAGGAAGGTGTCGCCGTGCCGATGCCCGGCGAAGCCGATCGGGCGATCGCCTGAGTCCCGGCGGCTCGCGAACCCAGCGCGTCATGGCAGACACCGCCTCCACGGCCCCAGGCCCCGCCTCGCCCGCCGGCGCCGCTCAGCCCGGAAGCGGGACGGCGCTCGCAGCCGGGCTCGACCGCCTCGCCGGCCCCTTGCGCCAAGCGCTCGGCCAGACCGACATGGCGCTGGCGCTCGGCCTCGTCGCCATCCTCGTCGTCCTCATCCTACCGATGCCCCGCTGGCTGCTGGACATCAGCCTCGCCATCTCGATCACCTTCTCGGTGCTGATCCTGATGACGTCGATCCTGATTAGTCGCCCCCTCGACTTCAGCTCGTTCCCGACCGTTCTCCTCATCGCCACTATGCTGCGATTGGCGCTCAACCTGGCGTCGACGCGCCTCATTCTCTCTCATGGGCACGAGGGCACGGACGCCGCCGGCCACGTCATCCAGGCCTTCGGCAATTTCGTGATGGGCGGGAACTTCCTCATCGGCATCATCGTCTTCTCCATCCTGGTGATCGTGAACTTCGTGGTGATCACCAAGGGCTCGGGGCGCATCGCCGAGGTGTCGGCGCGCTTCAGCCTGGATTCGATGCCCGGCAAGCAGATGGCGATCGACGCCGATCTCTCGGCGGGCCTGATCGACGAGGCGGGCGCGCGCAAGCGGCGCAAGATGCTCGAGGACGAGAGCACCTTCTTCGGCTCGATGGACGGCGCCGCGAAATTCGTGCGCGGCGACGCGGTGGCCGGCCTCTTGATCACCTTCATCAACATCGTCGGCGGCATCATCATCGGCGTGGCGCAGAACGGGCTCAGCTTCGCCCAGGCGACCCACACCTACACGCTGCTCACCGTCGGCGACGGCCTCGTCTCCCAGATCCCGGCGCTCATCGTCTCGACCGCGGCGGGCCTCATCGTCTCCAAGTCCGGCGCCGTGGGCTCGGCGGACAAGGAGCTCTTCGGCCAGCTCGGCGGCTACCCCAAGGCCCTCGGCATGAGCTCCTTCCTCACCGGCTGCCTGGCGCTCCTGCCCGGCGTGCCGATGGTGCCGTTCCTTCTCCTCGCGGGCACCACCGGTGGCGCCGCCTGGCTGCTCGTCCGCCGCCGCGCGGAGGAGGCGCAACGGAAGAGCAAGGAGGAGGCCGGCAAGGCGGCGAGTGCCGCCGAGGAGCCGATCTCGACGGCTCTCAAGCTCGATCACATCCGCATCGAGCTCGGCTACGGCCTCATCCCGCTCATCAACAACGCGAGCGGCCATCGCCTCACCGATCAGATCAAGGCGCTCCGTCGCCAGCTCGCGAGCGAGATGGGTTTCGTCCTCCCGGCGGTGCGCATCCAGGACAACATGCAGCTCGGCGCCAACGGCTATGTCGTGCGGATCAAGGAGGTCGAGGTCGGGCGCGGCGAGCTCAAGCCGGGCATGCTCCTCGTCATGGACCCGCGCGGCGACAAGATCGCGCTGCCCGGCGACGAGACGACCGAGCCGACCTTCGGCCTGCCCGCCATGTGGGTGGCGGAAGGCTATCGCGAAGAGGCCATGTTCAAGGGCTATACGGTCGTCGATCCGCCGACGGTGCTGACGACCCACCTCACCGAGGCCGTGAAGAGCTATATGGCCGAGCTGCTCTCCTATGCCGAGACCCAGAAGCTCCTCGACGAGCTGGACAAGGAGCAGCACAAGCTCGTCTCCGACATCATCCCGAGCCAGATCAGCGTCGGCGCCGTGCAGCGCGTCCTGCAGAACCTGCTGCACGAGCGCGTCTCGATCCGTGACCTGCCGACCATTCTCGAAGGCATCGCCGAGGTCAGCGCCCATACCCGCAACGTCTCGGTGCTCACCGAGCATGTCCGCTCGCGCCTGGCGCGCCAGATCAGCGAGCAGGCGACCTCGGAGAATGGCTATATCCCGCTCGTCACCCTCTCGCCGGAATGGGAGCAGAGCTTCGCCGAGGCCATCACCGGCCAGGGCGAGGAGCGCCAGCTCGCCATGGCGCCGAGCCGGCTCCAGCAGTTCATCGCCGGCGTTCGGCAGACCCTCGAGCGCTTCGCGATGCTCGGCGAGACGGCGGTCCTCCTGACGAGCCCGCCGATCCGCCCCTTCGTGCGATCGATCATGGATCGCGTGCGCCCCCTGACGATGGTCATGTCTCAGAACGAGATCCATCCGAAGGCGCGCATCAAGACCCTGGGCCAGGTCTAGGAGGCGAAGGTCAGCCATGCGCCTGCGCTCCTTCACCGCCCCGACCGTCGCCCAGGCGATGCGGCTGGTCCGCGCGGAGCTGGGTCCGGACGCCATCATCGTCTCGACCCAGGCGGAGGGCGGGGGTCCCGCCCGCGTCACCGCCGCCATCGAGCCCGCCGCACCTGCGGGCGACCCCGCCCCGGCGGGCATCGCCGCCGGCAAGGCGGCGACCGAGGGCTCCGCGGAGCAGGCCCTGCGCGCGATCCGCAACGGCTTCGAGTTCCATGGCGTCCCCGCCGTGCTGTCCCAGCGGCTC
Organism: Alphaproteobacteria bacterium; assembly: GCA_035294245.1. Taxonomy (GTDB): domain Bacteria; phylum Pseudomonadota; class Alphaproteobacteria; order JACZXZ01; family JACZXZ01; genus DATGLG01. Next base: position 131,639 of record DATGLG010000012.1, read on the forward strand.
TGTGGGCTCGCCGGCGATGCCCTCGACGAGGGAAGCGCCAAGGGCGAGCCGCTCTGGGCCCTCGCCGCCTCGCTCGACCGGCGCTTCCGCTTCGCGCCGCTCGCCAATCCCGGGGACCGCGCCCGCGCCATCGCGCTCATCGGCCCGCCGGGTGCGGGCAAGACGACGAGCGTCGCCAAGCTCGCCGCGCGCGCCGTGCTGGCGGGTCGGCGCCTCACGGTGATCAGCACCGACACGGTTCGCGCCGGCGGCGTCGAGCAGCTCGCGAGCGTAACCCGCATCCTCAAGCTCGAGGTTCAGGTGGCCGAGGACCCCGGCGCCCTCGCCGACGCCGTGCGCGCCGCCGCCGAGACGGGCGGCGTGCTGATCGATACGGCCGGCGCCAATCCTTATGACGAGGGCGAGATGCAGCGGCTCAAGACGCTCGTCACCGCCGCCAAGATCGAGGGCGTTCTGGTGCTCCCCGCCGGGGGCGATCCCCTCGAGGCGGCCGAAGCCGCCGCCGCCTTCGCCGACGCCGGCGCCAGCCGCCTGCTCGTCGCCCGGCTCGATGCGGCGCGCCGCCTCGGAAGCGTGCTCACCGCCGTCGAAGCCGGCAAGCTCGCCTTCTCCGAGGTGGGCACGACCCCGCATATCGCCGACGGCCTCAAGCCTCTCAACCCGATCTCCCTCGCCCGCCTTCTCCTCGGCGAGCTCATCAGCGACTCCCAGTCCCAGGAACCCCTCAAGGCCGTGTCATGACCGCCGCAGCATCCCTCACGCGCCCCGCTATCCGGCCCCTCGCGGGCGGCCGCAACCTGGTCGCCATCGCCTCGGGCAAGGGCGGCGTGGGCAAGACCTGGTTCGCCATCACCCTCGCCCACGCCTTGGCGCGCGCTGGCGATCGCGTGCTCCTCTTCGACGGCGATCTCGGCCTCGCCAATGTCGACATCCAGCTCGGCCTTACCCCGGAGCGCGACCTGGGCAGCGTGATCGCCGGTCGCGCGAGCCTCGCCGCCGCCGCCATTCCCGTCCCGGATGTCGGCTTTGACGTCATCGCCGGCCAATCAGGCTCCACCTCCCTCGCCGCTTTGCCGCGGGAGCAGCTCCGCGCCCTCAGCGAAGACCTGGCGGCCCTCGGCGAGCGCTATGACCGCGTCATTCTCGACCTCGGAGCCGGCATCGAGGAAACGGTCCGCACCCTCGCGACCCGGGCGCGGCTCTGCCTCGTCGTGACCACCGACGAGCCGACGGCGCTCACCGACGCCTATGCCTTCATCAAGCTCATGACGCGGGACCACACCGCCGCCGACCTGCGCATCGTCGTCAACCAAGTGGCCTCGCCCGCCGCCGGCGAGCGGACCTATGCGACCTTGCGCAAGGCCTGCGAGGGCTTCCTCAAGCTTTCGCCGCCGCTCGCCGGCGTGGTGCGGCACGACCGCCGCGTCGGCGACAGCATCCGCTTGCAGACCTCGCTGCTGACGCGTTTCCCGGGGAGCGAGGCCGCCGCGGATGTGGAGGCCGTGGCCCGCCGCCTGTTTTCCCCCGGCTAAGTCCATAGAGGAGGCTGGCCGTGACCAATGTTGCCGCCGCGCCCCCGCCCACCACCCTGCTTGGAACGACGACCGGAACCCAGATCGTCGCCGTGCTCGATGCCAATCCGGCCCTCGCCCATCTCGACCCGGGCGGCATCGTCGAGGGCGTGGTCGTCGGGCGCGATGCGCGCGGCCAGACCGTCATCGAGACCGCCTTCGGCCAGATCTCGTTCAGCTCGCGCCTCAATCTCGCGATCGGCAGCAAGGTGGTGCTGGAGATCCAGAGCACCGGCGCACGCCTCGCCGCCATCGTGCTCTCGGTCGACGGTCAACCCGTGGCGCTGCTCGCGCGCGCTTCGGCAGCACCTCTGCCTCCTTTGCCCGACTTGGCGAGTCCGCCGGGACGCGCCGCGGCATCCCTATCGCCCTCGACGCCGTTAGAATCGGCGCCGGTCACCGAGGTCACGCTGTCCACGGGCGTCGTGGCGACGGCGACCCTGCTGCAGCCCGCCTCGCCTGCACGGGTGCCTTCTGTCAAAGCCGAGAGCGCCCCCGCCGCCGTCGCGAATTCGACCTCGCGGCCGCCATCCTCTGCGCCCGCCTCATCACCGTCCCGCCCGGCCGCGGCAATCTTCGCCGGTGGCGGGGCGCACCCGGCACTGCCGCCCGCCTTCACCGCAGCACCGCTTCCCGCCGGAAGCCGGTTCTCGGTGCGGATCGCGGCCATCGAGCCGCCCGCCTCGCAGCCCGGCGATACGGCCGCGCCGCCGCCGCCCATGGCTGCGGGCCCGATCGCATTCCCCGCGATCGGGGAACGCGCAGACCCTCCGGGCGATCACCCGCCCGAGCCACAGCCTCCGGGCGCGTCTTTGCCCGCGGTCACCGGCGCTCGGACACCGCCTGCGTTACGCGGCAACGCTGCCGCGCTGGAGGGCGTTGTGATCGGCCGCGACGGCAATGGCCAGACGGCGATTCAGACGCCACTCGGCATCGTCGAGCTGCCCCTTCCATCGGAGCCGCTGGCGGGCTCCCGGATCGTCCTCGAGCTGCTCGGCCCACCCCAGCTTCCGCAGCCCGCCCCCGAAAGCCGGGATGGGGGTGAGGTGATCGGCCTCAGTCGGGCCTGGCCGGCGCTCCGCGAAGCCGTAGCGGCGCTGGCGGATGGCGCCGCCGATCCGGCGCACCCGCCCTTCTCCGGCCTGCCTCGGCCCGGTGACGGGCTTGCGCTCGGCATTCTGCGCTTCGCCGCCGCACTCGAAAACGGGGAGAGCGCGATCTGGCTCGACGATGCGACCGCGCGCCAGCTTGCCGCGCGCGACAGCGGCGCCTTGGCGAGCCGTATCGCGGACGACTTTGCGCATCTCGCGGCACTCGCCTCGGAGGGCGGCAGCGGCGAGTGGCGCGCCTTCTTCATCCCCGTCTGGAGCGAAAGCCAGCTGTTCCAGCTCCGGCTCTTCCTGCGCCGCGAGCAGGCGCGGCCGGATGCCGGCGCGGCGAAGGCGGCCTCGACGGGTCGGCGCTTCATCATCGAGCTCGACCTCGACAGGCTCGGCGCCATGCAGCTCGACGCCTTCGTCAAGGGGCGGCGGCTGAGTCTTATTCTGCGCAGTCATCGACCGCTCCCGCGCGCGCTGCGGGAGGAGCTTGCGGATATTTTCGCTAGCGCCAATGCGGCGGCCGGGCTCGACGGCACCCTCGGCTTCGAGGAAGGGCTGGCCCGCTTCCCGCTGGCGCCGATCGATTCGCTGCGCAGGCTCGGGGCGAGCGAGAGCGTCGTCGTCTAGGTCCCCTCGGCCTCCCGACGTCGATACATCGTCAATGCGATCTCGTCCTGGATCGCCTGATGGCGCCGCTCCGCCTCGCCGCGCAGCCGCTTGCGGTGGTTGTCGAGGGCGACGTCATAGCGCTTGAGCTCCTGATAGGCGGCCGCGACGGCTGCCGTGGCCTGGGCGATCAGCTCGTCCAGCTCGGCGAGCCGGGCGGCGAAGCCGGCGCGGCGCTCGAGAACGCGGCGTGCGTAGCGGGCATAGGCCCAGCCGCCCTCCAGGGAGCCGCGGGCGGCGCGCTGCTCCTCCAGGAGCTCGCGCTCCATGCGCTCTCGCTCCGCCTCGACGACGGCGCGCTGCGATTCCAGGGCCACGAGCTCCCGCCGCCGCTCGTCGAGCCGGGCGCGATGCAGCCGGATCAGGCTCCGAAGGGCTTTCATCGCCGGCTAGCTATCGGGTCCCGCCTCACGGCGCTTCCATCCCCAGGATCTCGGCGAGCCGGCGATAGCCGCCAGCGAGATCGGCGCGCTCCTCCTTTTTCTGGGCGAGGAACTGCTCGAGCGCCGGATAATACTGAATCGCCTCGTCGACCTTGGCGTCGCTCCCCTTGCGATAGGCCCCGAGGCGGATCATCTCGGCCATGTCCTCGTAGACGGCGATGAGCTGGCGCGCCCGATCGACGAGGGCGTTCTCTACGGCGCTGTTGCAGCCGGGCATGGTGCGCGAGATGCTGCGCAGGAGATTGACGGAGGGATAGCGGCCGCGCTCCGCGATCGCGCGCTCGAGCACGATATGGCCGTCGAGGATCGAGCGCACCGCGTCCGCCACGGGCTCGTTGTGATCGTCGCCCTCGACGAGCACGGTGAAGAGGCCGGTGATGCTGCCCTGTCCCGCCAGCCCCGGACCCGCCCGCTCCAGGAGGCGCGGCAGCTCGGTGAAGACCGTCGGGGTGAAGCCCTTGCTGGTGGGCGGTTCGCCGGCCGCAAGCCCCAGCTCGCGCTGGGCGGTGGCGAAGCGCGTCAGGCTGTCCATCAGGCACAGGACTTCGAGCCCGCTGTCGCGGAAATACTCGGCGACGGTCATGGTGAGATAGGCGGCCTGGCGCCGCATCAGCGCGGACTCATCCGAGGTCGCAACCACCACCACGCTGCGCTTGAGCCCTTCGGGGCCGAGATCGTCCTCGAGGAATTCCTGCACCTCGCGCCCGCGCTCGCCGATCAGGCCGATCACGGCGATGTCCGAGGCGGTGTAGCGCGCCAGCATCGAGAGCAGCACGGACTTGCCCACGCCCGAGCCGGCGAAGATGCCCATGCGCTGGCCCTTGCAGCAGGAGAGGAAGGTATTCAGGGCCCGCACGCCGAGGTCGAGCTTGCCGCCGACCCTCTGGCGCTGATGCGCCGGCGGCGGCGGATTGCGCAGGGCGTAGGCCGCGGTCCCGGATGGCAGCGGTCCCTTGCCGTCGATCGGCTCGCCGAGCGCATTGACCACGCGGCCGAGCCAGTGCCGCGACGGCCGCATCACCGGATCGGCGCTGACGATCTCCGCCTTGCAGCCGAGCCCGATCCCCTCGAGGGGGCCGAAGGGCATGAGCAGGGCCTGGCCCTGGCGAAAGCCAATCACCTCGCAAAGGACGCGGCGGCCGCCGCGACCCTCGATCTCGCAGCGGCTTCCGATCGAGAGGCGGCGCTCGACGCCGCCCAGCTCGACGAGCATGCCGAGGACCGCCGTGACGCGGCCGTAAAAGCGCTGCTCGGGCACTTGGCCGAGCTCGGCGAGAACCCTGTCCTTCAGCAAGAGCGAGGCCTTGCGGGAAGCGGCGGCGGCCCGCTTCGGCCGCCCTTCCGCGACGGGGCGCGGTGACCTAAAATCATGCCGCGGATCATGCTCCGGGCCCGCTTAAGGCTTGGTAAATTGGTGCCAAGCGTTAAAGAGTTTGTTAACCTTTCTGAAGGATCATGCTTAAGGTTAACATCGCGGCGCGCGTGGGGGATAGCAATGCGTGTTCTGCTCATCGAAGACGATTCATCGACCGCTCGCAGCATCGAATTGATGCTCAAGTCGGAAGGCTATATTTGCGACACCACCGATCTCGGCGAGGACGGGCTCGAGATCGGCAAGCTCTATGATTACGACATCATCATTCTCGATCTGATGCTCCCGGACATCGACGGCTATGAGGTGCTGCGCCGGCTGCGCGCCGCGCGGGTCGGCACGCCGATCCTCATCCTTTCCGGCCTGGCCGAGCTCGACAACAAGCTCAAGGGACTCGGCTTCGGGGCCGACGACTATTTGACGAAGCCCTTCGACAAGCGCGAGCTGATCGCCCGTATCCAGGCGATCGTGCGCCGCTCCAAGGGCCATTCCGACTCGGTGATCAAGACCGGCCGCCTCGTCGTCAACTTGGACACCCGCACGGTCGAGGTGGACAACCAGCCGCTCCATCTCACCGGCAAGGAATACGGCATCCTCGAGCTGCTTTCGCTGCGGAAGGGAACGACGCTGACCAAGGAGATGTTCCTCAACCATCTCTATGGCGGCATGGACGAGCCGGAGCTCAAGATCATCGACGTCTTCGTCTGCAAGCTACGCAAGAAGCTTGCCGCCGCCACGGGCGGGGAGAACTACATCGAGACCGTGTGGGGGCGCGGCTACGTGTTGCGCGATCCTCAGGCCGCGGAGCTCGAGAGCGAGCAGCGCGTCGCCGCACATTGAACCGGCGGAGCCGCGGCATCGGCTGCGGCTCCGTCGGCGCTCCTTCCCTCGACATCGAGACGACAGATTCGCCGCGGCGCCCGCGTCAGACGGCGGCGCGCGCCTGCGCCGCCGCGGCGCTGACCGCATAGATCCCCCGCTCGGCGGGAAAAGGCTGGAAGCGGTCGGTGATGCCGAGCACCGTCTCGGCGCCGCCGAGATAGAGGAAGCCGTCATCGGGCATGACCTGACGGATGCGCTCGAGCACCCGGGCCTTGGTCTGCTGGTCGAAGTAAATAAGGACGTTGCGGCAGAAGACGACGTCGAAGCTGCCGAGGATGCGCGGGTCGTCGAGCAGGTTGAATTCCCGGAACTGCACCATCGCCCGGATCGCCGGGTCGATCTGCCAGCGCTCGCCGTCCTGCTTGAAGTACTTCACGAGGAGGCTGATCGGGAGACCGCGCTGCACCTCGAACTGCGAATAGATTCCGGCTTTCGCCTTGGCCAGGATGTCCCGCGAGATGTCCGTGGCGACGATCTCGTAGCGCCAGCCGCTCAGCTTGGCCGCGTGCTCGCGCAGCAGCATGGCGACGGAATAGGGCTCCTGCCCGCTCGAGGCGGCCGCGCTCCAGATGCGGAAGCTGCGGCTCGCCGCGCGCGTCTTGATCAGGTGCGGCAAGACCAGCGAGACGAATTGGTCGAAGGGCTTCTTGTCGCGAAAGAAGAACGACTCGTTCGTCGTCATCGCATCGACGACATCGCCGACGAGAGCCTCGCGCCCGCCCGCGCGCAAGGCGCCAACGAGCTCGTCGAGATCCTTGAGGCCGTGATTGCGCGCCACCGGGACCAGCCGGTTCTCGAGCAGGTAGCCCTTGTCCTCGCCGATGACGAGGCCCGAGCGCTCGCGCAGGAGGCGGCTGAGATATTGGAAATCGTCCGGCTTCATATCCGCCCCTCGAGCACGAATTTCTGCACGAAGGCGGGAATCTCGCCGACCGGCAGAATGGCCGCGCAAATGCCGGCCTGGGCCGCCGCACCCGGCATGCCCCAGACCACGCTCGTCGCCTCGTCCTGGGCCACCACGGTCCCGCCGGAATCGGCAAGGGTGCGCGCGCCGCTCAGGCCGTCCTGCCCCATCCCCGTCAGGACGAGGACGAGGACCTTGCCGCCGCAGGCTTCCGCCAGGCTGCGCAGCATCGGATCGGCGGCCGGCCGGCAGAAATTCTCGGGCGGCCCCTTGTCGAGCTTGGCGATGAGGCGTCCGCCCTTGTTCTCGCCGAGCAAATGGAAGTCGCCCGGCGCGATATAGATATGGCCGGGCAGGATTGGCTCGCCATCCGCCGCCTCGCGGCAAGGGCGCTTGCTCTGGCGGGCAAGATGCTCGGCGAGGATGGTGGTGAAGGTGGGCGGCATATGCTGGGTCACGACGATGGGGAGCGTCATGCGCGGATCGAGCCCGCCCAGCACGGTCATGAGCGCCTGGGGGCCGCCCGTCGAGCTGGCGATGGCCAGAAGCTCGGGACGCGCCGCACCCGGGCGCCTTAGCGGCATCGGACGGCGTGTCGGCGCCTGCGCCGGCCCCGGTGCCGTGGCCTCGCCGGGGCGCAGCGCGCGCGCCGAGACGCGGCCGGCGCCGCCGCGCCGGACGGCGCCGAGCCCCTTGACCTTGCCGAGCAGCTCGCGCTGGAAATCGGCGGCGCCGACCAGCTCGCGGGTGGCGGTCGGCTTGGCGAGATAGTCGGCAGCACCGGCGGCCAGCGCCTTGATGCTGATCTCCGCGTTCCGCTTGGTAAGCGTGGAGGCCATGATCACCTTGATCGTGGGATCCAGCTCGAGCAGCTTGCCGAGCGCGGTCATGCCGTCCATGACCGGCATCTCGATATCGAGGACCACGACCTCGATCTTGTTCCGCTGGGCGGCGTTCAGCGCCTGAAGGCCGTTTCCAACCGACGCCACCACCTCGATCTCGGGATCGGCCTCGAGAGCGCGCGTGATGAGCCCGCGGACCACGACGGAGTCGTCGACGATCATGACCCGGTAAGGCCCCGGCCGCTCCTCGGGCGCGGCGGCGCTCGCCTCGACGATCGCGGGGGCCATCAGATCAATCCCACCTGCTCGAATTTCGCTTGAATGATCTCGCTGTCGAACGGCTTCATGATGTATTCGTCGGCGCCCGCCGCGAGCGCTTCCTGGATGTGGGTGAGATCGTTCTCGGTCGTGCAGAACACCACCACCGGCTGATCGCCGCCGCTCGTCCCCCGCAGCGTCTTGAGAAACTCGAGGCCGTTCATCACGGGCATGTTCCAATCGAGGAGGATGGCATCCGGCATGCGTTCGCGGCAGGCGTCCATCGCCATCTTGCCGTCGGCCGCTTCCGTGATCTCGAAATTCAGCCCTTCGAGAATGCGACGCGCGACCAGTCGGACGACCTTGGAATCATCGACGACAAGGCAGGTCTTCATGAACTCGCTCCGCAGCTTGCGGCCGTCATCAGAGACGCATGCTCATGCTCCGGGTCACGCCGCCTCGGCGCGCCGGAACTGGAGAAGGCGCTCGACATCGAGCACGATCATGAGCTGGTCCTTGAGGCGGTAGATGCCGGCCGAAACCTCGCGCCAACGCACGCTCAAGGTCGCTGGATTGCGCTCGAAATCCTCGGGCGGCAGGCTCAAGACCTCGCCCACCTGGTCGATCACCAGGCTATAGAGCTCGCCGCCATACTCCACCACGACATTCATGCTCCCTGCCTCGGCCTCGCGCGGCGGGAGCCCCAGCCTGCGGCGGACATCGATGACGGTGACGATGCGGCCGCGCAGGTTGAGGGCGCCGGCGACCTCGGGCGGGGCCAGCGGAATGCGGGTGATGCGCTGGGGGCCCAGCACGTCCTGGACGGTAAGCACGGGAATCCCGAACAGCTGATCCGCGATGACGATTGTCACGAACTCGCTCTGGCCGCCCGCGGATGCGGCGCGCCCGGCTCCCGCCTCGCGCTTCTTTCTCGCCTGCTTCTTCGTCGTCTTGGTCATGCGGCCCTCGCATTTTGAGCGAGCGTTTCGGAAATGGTGTGGAGCAGCGCGTCGCGATCGAACTTGGCGACATAATCGGTGAAGCCGACCTCGCGACCGCGGTCGAGGTCGCTCGGCGAGGTATGGGACGAGAGGGCCACGAGCGGCACGTCCTGCCACCGCGCCGAGCTCTTCACGGCCTCGGCAAACTCGAACCCGTCCATGCCGGGCATCTCGATGTCGCTGATGATGATGTCGAAGTTCTCGCCGGCCTCGTAGAGGTTCAAGGCGCGATCGGCGCTCTCCACCGAGGTGACGTCGTAGCCGGCGACCGAGAGCAGCGGGGTCAGAAGATTGCGGAAGAAGGGGCTGTCGTCGACGAGCAGGATACGGCGGGATGGGCACTCGCCGTCGGTTTGCTCGATATTCTTGAACCAGTCGGCATAGGCTCTCGTCAGGTAATGGCCGGTGTCGATGATCTCGGTGGCCTGGCCACCCACGACGGCGCTGCCGAGGAGCCCCGGCCGGCTGCCGGTGAGCTCGACGTTGAGGCGGTCCTCGACGATGTCGACGATCTCATCGACGATCAAGCCCATGGAGCGGTGACGATCGGAGAAGACGATCACGGGCTGGCGGCCCTTCTCCCTGAGCGATTGCGATTCGCCGACGGCGATGAGCGGCATGAGCTGGCCGCGATACTGGACCACGGGCTGCCCGTCGGAGATCTCGACGGTGGTGACGTCGATCTCCTCGAGCCGTGCCACGAGCGAGAGGGGTACCGCCTTCGGCGTCTTGTCCCCGGCACGGAAGACGAGGAGCGCGATGCGATCGTTACGAACGCCCTCGCGCCGCTCGGCCTCGAGCATGTCCTCCTCCGTCGCGATGAGGTCGCTCGCGGCGCTGGCGATCCCGTTGGGGTCGAGGATCATGACGACGCTGCCGTCGCCGAGGATCGTGTTCCCGGAATAGATCTGGATGTCGCGCAAAATCGGGGCCACCGGCTTGACCACGATTTCCTCGGTATCGAACACCTTGTCGACGATGATGCCGAGGCTCGCGGCGCCGAGCTGCGCCACCACGATGAAGGCCTCCTGGTGGCTCTTGGCTGCCACCTCCTCCGGCGTCTCGAGCTGGAGCAGGCCGCCCAGCGAGACGAGCGGAAGCAGCCGGTTGCGCAGCCGCAGGACCGGCGCGCCGTTGATGAACTCGATCTTGTACTCGGATTTGGCCGAGGCGCGGACCAGTTCGCTCACGCTGATCTGCGGGATGGCGAAGCGCTCGCCGGCCGCTTCGACGATGAGCGCCGAGACGATCGCGAGCGTGAGCGGGATCTTGACCGTGAAGGTGGACCCCTTGCCCAAGGTCGACTTGATGTCGATGACGCCGCCGATCTTCTCGATGTTGGTCTTGACGACATCCATGCCGACGCCGCGGCCGGACACGCTCGTCACCTTGTCGGCGGTCGAGAAGCCGGGCCGGAAGATGAGCTGCATCACCTGCTGGTCCGACATGCCTTCGAGTTCGGCCTCGGTGTGCAGGCCGTTGGCGACGGCCTTGGCCTTGATCTTGTCGATGGCGAGCCCGCGACCGTCGTCCCCGATCGCGATGACGATGTGCCCGCCCTCGTGATAGGCCTCGAGGCGGATCGTGCCGGTCTCCGGCTTGCCCGATTTCTCGCGCTCCTTCGGCGTCTCCAGGCCGTGATCGGCCGAGTTGCGCACCATGTGGGTCAGCGGATCCTTGATGATCTCGAGGACCTGGCGGTCGAGCTCGGTCTCGGCGCCGACCATGGTGAGGTCGATCTTCTTGCCGAGCTCCCGGCTGAGATCGCGCACGAGGCGCGGCAGCTTGGCCCAGGCGTTGCCGATGGGCTGCATGCGAGTGCGCATCACGCCCTCTTGGAGCTCGGAGGTGACGTGATTGAGGCGTTGCAGCGGCGCCGCGAAATCCGATTCCTTCTGCACCCGGAGGATCTGCAAGAGCTGATTGCGGGTGAGAACCAGTTCGCTGACCATCGTCATCAGGTTCTCGAGGAGGTCCACATTCACCCGGATGCTGTTGGCCGCGACGTTGGATTCGCCGCGGGCCTTCTCCGCGGGGCCGCCGGCGACCTCGGCCGCGGCAGCGCTCTTCTCCGCGGCGGGCGCCAGCGCGGCGGCGGTGTCCTCGCCCTCCGCATCCGAGCCGCCCGATTGCACGTCGGCGGCAACCAGCGTGAGAATGCGGCTCGCGACGCGCTGATGAACATCAAGCGTCTCGAGCGCCTCGCGGAGATGCTCGGCAACAACGTCGTGATTGCTCTCGCCAAGCCCGCGCGAGGCAAGGTGATGAAAGATGTTGCGGGGCTCATCGCCACCTGTGGGGCCGCCGAGGAGGCGCGCCAGGTGGGCGCGCTCGCCGCCGCGCAGGCGATCGAGATCGGTATTCTTGAAGAAGTTCTTCAGGAACTCGTCCTTGGACATATGGTCGAAGAAGACCTCGACGACGGCGTCGAGCACGCCGAGGCCGCCCATCTGCTCGTAGAGCGTGCCGCCGGCCGGCATCGGCGCCTCCGCCGCAGGCGCCTCGACCGCCGGCGCAGGCTCGGACGCCGATGCCTCCTCGCCAGCCGGCGCGACGGCCGCCGCCACCGGCTTGCCCGAGGCAAACGCATTGAGGCGGCCGATCAGCGCCGAGTCATCGCCCTCGGGCTCCGCCTCGGTCGCCTCGAGAGCGCCGAGAAGGCCCTTGATGCAGTCGAGCGCCTCGAGAATGAGGCTGACCGCATCGGGCGTCACCAGGAGCTCGCCATCACGAAACTTGCCGAGGATGTTCTCGCCGGCATGCGCGACCGCCTCGAGCCGGGGCAGCCCGAGGAATCCGCAGGTGCCCTTGATCGTGTGCACGAGGCGAAAGATGTTGCCGAGGAGCTCGGGATCGTTCGGGTCCTGCTCGAGCTTCACCAGCTCACCGTCCAGGACTTCGAGGCTTTCCGCGGTTTCGGTGAGAAATTCCTTGAGGAGGTCGTCCATTGTTCTTGTCCACTCGCACGCTGCGGGCCACCCCTTCCGGCGTCGCGGCGACGCCGGCTGCAGGTTCACGCAGGCTGACAAAAACGGGTTAAGAAGTCGTGAAGTGAGAGGGCCTTGCCGCGCCCTCAGGAGCGGGCGGGAAGAGCGAGACGGAAGGCAATGGACTCAGCGGATTCCGCGATCGCGACGGACAGCTCGCCGCGCGCCGACAAGCGCCCCGTGAAATAGGCGTGGGCCGTGCGCGCCGTCAGCTCCTCGATGCGCGCCTCGCCGCGAAAGGCGCGCGACGCTTCATCGCCGAGACCCGCCTGTTCGCCGGCGGCTTTCACGATGATTTCCATCTGCTCCGCCCGCTGGACCGCCATCACCTCGACGCGTCCGCCGCGCGGCAACGCCTCGCTCGCCAGCACGATGAGATTGAGGAGCAGCTTCAGCCCATCGCGGCTGGGCCGCCATTCCGCCTCGCGCCCCTCGCGCGGCCATTCGAGCCGAAGGCGCGCGCCTTCGAGGACACCTTCGGCAAGGCCGCCGATCTCGGCAAGAGTCAGATTGGTATTCACGCCGGCGGCGAGGCCATAGGCGACCCGGTAGAATTGAAGCCGCCGCGCCGCGCTTCGCGCGCTCTGCGCGATCAGCGCCAGCGCCTCGCGATCGGGCTCGTCCTCGAACTCGGCGATCAGCTCGACGCCGTTGCTGACAGCACCCACCGGGTTGATCAGCTCGTGGCAGAGCCGCGAGCAGAGCAGCTCGGCGACCTTGAGATCGATCAAGACATCCATCGGCTCTCCCCTCGAGGCATCCCGGTCCCTGGCCGAAGGTCGACCGCTCAGGCCGCACCAACTCCGCGTCGTGACAGCCCTTTATAGGGCTATCGCCGATCTTGTAAACTGGGCGCGTCAATTCGCGGCGCACGACAATCGAGAGGAATCCGCGCCTGAGCCAGCGTCTTGCTCCCGGGACCTTCGTCCGCCATCCGCTCGAGCCCGAATGGGGCTTGGGACAGGTCCAGTCATCGATCGGCAACCGCATCACCGTGAATTTCGAGCATGCCGGCAAGCGCCTCATCAATGGCGACATCGTTGCGCTGGAGATCGTCGACGAACCTCGGCCTTCGCCCTGAGGCGCAACCCCCTCGGCCACGGTAGCGGCGCCATGCCCGAATCCCCCGCCCCACTCGATCACCGCGCCAGCGCGCCGCCGCCCCTCCCGGGTGTGGTGCTCTATGCGCCCGGAAGCTCGAAGAGCCAGGTCCTGCGCGCCTTTGCCGACGAGCTCAAGGCGCGGCGCTGGCGCGTCGGCGGCGTCATTCTGGACACTCTCTATGACGCGCAAGGCCAGAAGGTCGGCCTCGATCTCGTAAGCCTCGCCGATGAGCGGCGGATCCCCCTGGCGCGGCCCGAGACGGTGGGCATCGCCATGGGGCGCTGGATGCTCGATCCCACCGCCCTCGCCGCCGGCAAGCAGGCGATCCGCGCGGCGGTCGGAGCAGCCGAGCTCATCATCGTGGACAAGTTCGGCGCCCTCGAAGGACGCGGCGACGGCTTCAACGCCGCCCTCCGCCAGGCCCTCGCCGCCGCACCGGCGCTGCTGGTGGCCCTGCGGAGCGAGTTCCTCGATGCCTGGGACGCCGTAGCCGGCCGCCCGACTGTGGCCCTGCGCCCGGATATCGGCGCCCTGTGGCGGTGGTGGGGTCCCTATCGCCTCTACGAGGAGCTGGCGCGAGGCGTCGACGACCTCCCCGTGCGCCGCGTCGTCATCGGCATGAACTGGACGCTGGTGGAGTCGCCGCATGGCTGCGGCCTTGCCCATACGCCGGCGCGGGACGCGCCGGGATGTCGGCCGCTTGGGGAGGCCGGCGGCCTCGCCGCGCGCAGCCTCAAATCCCTGGCCGCCCTCGCGACGGCGTGGAACCCCTTCGAGGCCGCGATCGGGCTGGCCGCGATCAACGCCCATTACAACCGGCCCGAGCTTGCCGGCGCGGGCGCGAACGGGCTCGATCTCTTTGCCGCCCTGCCGGGGCGCAAGCTCGTCATCGGCCGGTTTCCCGAGCTGAGCCGCCGCGTGCCCGATGCCTGGGTCATCGAGCGCGCGCCGGCTCAAGGCGAGCTGCCCGCCCACGCTGCCGATTGGGTCCTGCCATCGGCCGATGCCGTCGCCGTGACAGCCTCATCCCTCGGCAATCTCACCTTGCCCCGCCTGCTGGAGCTCGCGCGGGGCGCGAGGGTGGCTCTTATCGGCCCGGGCACGCCGCTGACCCCCGCCCTTCATGCCTATGGCATCGACGTGCTGTCCGGCTTCGTCGTGACCGATCCCGAGCGCGCCGCCCGGGCGGTCGCCGAAGGCGGCGCCGTCAAGGCGCTGAAGACCTGCGGGCGGCTCGTGACCCTGGTGCGACACGAGGGCGCCGCGACGCCAGGGATGGTCGCCGGGCGTCCCGCCGGGATCGCGCAAAGAGCGGCTAAGGAGTTCCAGTAGCGAAACAATTCGAAACAATGCGAGATGCCGCGATCCTCGCCTTTCGCGCGCGACCATGGTATGGATGCCCGCCTTCGCGCTTCCGCCGAGGTCCATACCCTGTCACGGTCCATTTTCGCCCCATGAAGCTGAGCGAAATCGCCACCGCCCTCAACGCCCGACTGATTGGCGACGGCAATCTCGAAATTCGGCGCCCCGTCCACCCCGCAGAGGCCGAAACGGCCGCCGATCTGGCCCTTGCGATGGAGCCGGGTGCCTTGGCAATGCTCAAGGATTCGCGGGCGCGAGCCGCCGTGGTGCGCGAGGAGAGCAAGATTCCGGACGGCGCGCTGGCCGGCTATATCGTGGTCGGGCGCTCGCGCTACGCCATGGCCCAGCTCCTGGCGCTCTTTCCTCGCCCGCCCCAGGCCGAGCCCGGCATTCATCCGAGCGCCGTCATCGCCAAGGACGCAACACTCGGTCGCGACGTCCGCATCGGCCCCTTCTGCTCGGTCGGCGCGCGGGCGCAAATCGGCGACGGCACCATCCTTCTTTCCCATGTGAGCATCGGGGCCGAGGCGCGGCTCGGCGCCGCGTGCCTGCTCCATCCGGGCGCGCGCATCGGCGAGCGGGTGATGATCGGCGACCGCGCCATCATCCACCACAACGCCAGCATTGGCGCCGACGGCTTCAGCTTCGTCACGCCGCAGCCGGGCAGCGTGGAGACGGCCAAGGCCAGCCATGCGGTCGAGGCGACGAATCAGGAGATCGTGCGGGTCAATTCCATCGGCACCGTCATTCTCGCCGAGGACGTCGAGGTGGGGGCCTGCACCTGCATCGACCGGGGCACGGTGAGCGCCACCCGCATTGGGCGCAACACCAAGATCGACGATCAGGTGATGATCGGACATAACTGTGTCATTGGTGAGAATTGTATGCTATGCGGACAAGTCGGGATCGCCGGCAGCACGGTGATCGGCGACCGGGTCGTGCTTGGGGGTCAGGTGGGCGTTGGCGACCATCTCCAAATCGGCAGCGATTCGGTGATCGCCGCGGGCGCGCTGATCGGGACGAGCGTGCCGCCGCGCTCGCTTCTTGTCGGCAACCCGGCACTTCCGCCCCAGGAAGCCTATGAATTGTATCGCGGCTTGCGACAGCTCGGGCGCCTCGTCGCCGATGTCGCGGAGCTCAAGCGCCGCGGCGGCGGCAAATCAGGGAGCTGATGCCGCCGAGCGACGACGCCGCGCCCCCATTCGGGGCCGGCGAGGTAAAGATGAGGAACGGCTAGCGAGGGGAATTTGCATGGCGAATGTGGAGAACGACATTCTCGACATCATCGCGAAGCAGGCCAATATCGAGCGGGCCAAGCTTACGCGCGACGCGAATCTGGCGGATCTCAACATCCAGTCTCTCGACGTGGTGGAGATCGTCTTCGCGCTCGAGGAGAAGTTCGATATCACCGTGCCCTATAACGCCAATGATCCGAGCGGTGCTGCGGCCGGGGTCGCCTTCAAGACGATCGGCGACGTGGTCGCCGCCGTCGAGAAGCTCATCGCCGAGCGCGACGCCGCCAAGACCGCATGAGCGCAATGGCGCCCTTCGACCAGCCTTTAGACGAGCAGCATGAATAGAGTGGTTGTGACCGGGCTCGGCGTGTTCTCCTCGCTGGGCAGGAACGCCGAGGGGTTCCAGGCGGCGCTTAAGAGCGGCCGCAGCGCGATCGCGCCCCTCACGATCATCCGGACCGAGGGACTCCTGGTCAAGATCGGCGCCGAAATCCCCGATTTCGATCCTAACGCCCATTTCGACGACGCCAAGATGGCGCTGATGGACCGCTTCACCCAGCTCGCCATGATCGCGACGCGCGAGGCGGTCGCCGATAGCGGCTTGAGCTTCCGCGACGGCATCGGCATGCGCACCGCCGCCGTCGTCGGCTCCGGCGTGGGCGGCCAGAGCACCCTCGACGACAATTACTACAAGATCTACGCCCAGGGTCAGAAGCGGCTGCACCCCTTCACGATCCCGAAGCTGATGATCAACGCCCCCGTCAGCCACATCACCATGGAGCACGGCATTACCGGCCCGTCCTTCACGGTCGCGAGCGCCTGCTCCTCGGCCAATCACGCCATCGGCGTCGCCTATCACATGGTGCGAAGCGGCATGGTCGACGTCGCCGTGACCGGCGGCACCGAGGCAACGATTACCTATGGCACGATGAAGGGCTGGGAGGCGCTGCGGGTCATGGCGCCGGATACCTGCCGCCCCTTCTGCCGCGACCGCAAGGGCATGGTTCTCGGCGAGGGCGCGGCGATCATGGTGATCGAGAATCTCGACCACGCCAAGGCGCGCGGCGCCCGGATCCACGCCGAGATCGCCGGCTTCGGCATGAGCTCGGATGCCGGCGACATCGTGCTGCCCTCGGCGACGGGAGCCGCCCAGGCGATGCGCGCCTGCCTGGAGGACGGCCGCATCGATCCCGAGGCGGTCGGCTATATCAACGCCCATGGCACGGGGACGACCGCCAACGACGTCACCGAGACCAAGGCCATCCATCTCGCTTTCGGCGCCCACGCGAAGAGGCTGGCCGTCTCCTCGACGAAGTCGCTCCACGGCCACGCCTTGGGCGGCGCCGGCGCCATTGAGCTTGCCGCGACGATCGTTGCCCTGCGGGACGGCTTCATCCCGCCGACGGCGAACTTCACCGAGGCCGACCCCCAATGCGATCTCGATTACGTGCCCAACGAGGCGCGCGCGGCCAAGGTCGACTATGCCATCTCCAACTCCTTTGCCTTCGGCGGCCATAACGCCGTCGTCGCGGTGCGGCGCTTTTCGGGCTAGACTCCCGACGGGGGAGGTCGCATCCCAGTGATTGGGCTCCCTCCTCGGGCGGCGGAAGAGAGGTCGTCGGTTGCGGGAAAAGGAGCTCCGTCTCGCGCTGGTGTTCTTCGGCGGCGTCTCGCTTGCCGTCTATATGCACGGAATCAGCAAGGAGATCCTGAAGCTCGTCCGCGCCTCCGCAGCGCTGCACGGCATCGTCAATCGCACCGCGCGGAGCACGGCGTCGTTCTATGACAAGGTCGACCGCGACGACCCGGAATACGACACCGAGGCCGTCTATTTCGACCTCTTGCGCGAGATCGGGCGCAAGATCGACCTGCGGGTGATCGTCGACATCGTGGCCGGAGCGTCGGCCGGCGGCATCAACGGCGTGATGCTGGCCCGCGCCATCGCCCACGACCTGCCCATGGGGAAGCTGCGGGACCTCTGGCTTCGGGAAGCAGATATCTCCGGTCTCCTCGCCCCGGATCGTCGGGCGAAGGCGTGGAGCAAGTGGTTTCTCCAGCCCTTTCTCTGGCTGGTCCTCCGCACCCGATTCTTCCGGGAGGTGCGGGATGCGGAGATGCGCAGCAACCTTTCTCTCTTCGTGCGCTCGCGTTGGTTCAGGCCGCCCCTCGACGGCCTGCGCATGGCTGCCCTCATGCTCGATGCGGTCCGCAGCATGGGAGAGCCGCGCACGCCGGCGTCGTCGCTGCTGCCGTCCGGCCATCAGCTCGAGCTTCTGGTGACCGTCACCGATTTCTTCGGCTATCAGCAGCTCATCCAGATCCATGACCCGCCCTTCATCCGCGAGCGCGAGCATCGGCATATCCTGCGCTTCAGCTATCGCCGCTGGCCCGGCGGCGAGATCGAGACCGATTTCGACCTCGCCGATTCGCCGGCACTCGCCTTCGCCGCACGCGCGACCTCGGCCTTCCCGGGCGCCTTTCCGCCGGCGCAGCTCTCCGAGATCGACCGCCTCCTCGCCGCGAGAGGAGTCGCGTGGCCCAACCGGGCGCGCTTCATCGCGCGAAATTTCCAGCGCTATCACCAGACCGGGATGGACCCGGAGGCGACCTCGTTCATCGACGGCAGCGTGCTCGCCAACAAGCCTTTCAACGAGGCGATCCGCTCGATCGGAACGCGTGCCGCCTATCGCCAGGTCGATCGCCGCCTCGTCTATGTGGAGCCGGACCCGGCCCGCCCTTCCCCACCGGCGAGCGGGCGCATCCCCGGCTTCTTCTCGACGCTCAAGGGCGCCTTGTCCGATATTCCCCGCAACGAGCCGATCGCCGACGAGCTCGGCTGGATCGACGACTTCAACGAGCGCGTGCGGCGCCGCAAGGCGATCATCGAGGCGGCGCGTCCGCAAATCGCGCATCTCGTCGCCGACGTGATCGGCGAGGGCGGCGACGACAGCTTCACCATCGAGCAGATTCGCGTCTGGCGCGAGGCCGTCAACGTCCGGGTCGCCCAGGACGCCGGTTTCGCCTATGAAGGCTATGTCCGCCTCAAGCTCTCGACGGCGCGCGCCTTCGTCGCCCAGCTCACGAGCGAGCTCTGCAACGTGGCGGCGCGGTCGCCCGCCGCGCGAGCCATCGAGCAGATCATCGAGGCGTGGGCGCGCGCGAGCGGCATCATCTATGCGGCCGGCGACGTCCAGGCCTTGCGCCAGGAGGTCGCGCACGCCGAGTCCTCGCTGCCGCGATGGGTGAAGTTCCTGCTTGCCTTCGATGTGGACTACCGCAAGCGCCGCCTCGGCTTTCTCATTCAAGGGCAGAATCGCCTTTACGAGATGCTGGATGACGACGAGGCCAATCATCGGGTCGCCGCCGCCGTGGACCGCCTGAAGCGGGATTTCTACGACTGCCTCGAGAATTTGCGCCGGTGCGAGCAGGCCACATCCTTCAGCGCCGGAACGCGCGAAGCGGCGCGCGCGCTCTTTGCCGATCTATCGGCGATGGAGCATGCCAGGCACATGACCGCCGCGGCGCAAAGCTTCGCCGCGGCCCATCTGACCGAGATCGAAGCCCTCGTCCGACAGCTCGCCTTCGAGGTCAACCTCAACGCCGCGACGCATGACGTGGATGTGCTTCTCGCGAAGATGGATCCGGACGCGTGGAGCCGGGCGGCGCGGCGCGAGGTCCTCGTCAACTATCTCGGCTTTCCCTTCTGGGACGTCTTGACCTTCTCGGTGACGAGTTGGCGCGACGCGGGGGAATTCGACGAGATCCGCGTGGACCGCATCAGCCCGGAAGAGGCGCGGACGCTCCACGACAAGGGGCTCGGCGAGCTCAAGGGCATCAGCCTCGATCATTTCGGCGCGCTCTTCTCCCGCGCCTACCGGGAGAACGACTATCTCCTGGGCAGACTGCAGGCGGCGGACCGGCTGATCGACATCGTCTGCGACGCGGCGGGAATCGATTGCAGCAGTGCCGGCATCGATCTCGCACGCGTCAAGGAGCGCATCTTCAAGATCATCCTCGACGCCGAGGAGCCTCATCTCGGGCAATGCAAGGCCCTGATTGCGGTCCTCCGGGAGAGGCTCATCTCCGGAGCCGGCGTCCAGGCCGCCGTCAATGGAGATGCGGCTTCTTAAGGAAGTCGTTGCGGTCCGCCGAGCGGATGCGGACCTCGAAGGTGTCGCCTTCCCGTGCCAGGGTGAGGGGAATATCCGTCCCCGCGGGCCCAAGGGACCAAATCCGGCGAAAGAGACTGGCCAGGCCCTCGACAGGCTCGCCGGCCACCTCGACGACGCGGTCGCCGGCCTTGACCTGCGCGCGCGAAGCGGGGCCGCCGCGCGCGAGATTGGCGACGACCAAGCCTTCTTGCGATTCCATCGTGTACATACCGAGCCAGGGCCGCGGCGGCAGATCGGCGCGGCCATATTTGAGGAGCTTGTCGAGGATCGGCTCGAGGAGATCGATGGGAACGATCATGTTGCCTTGACCATCGGCCTCGCCCTCCCCTTCTTGAACGAGAAGCGAGCCGATCCCGAGGAGCTTGCCGTCCATGCCGATCAGTGCCGCACCGCCCCAATGGGGATGGGCAGGCGCCGTGAAGATCGCCTCGTCCAGCAGGTATTCCCAATATCCCGCGAATTCCCGCTTCGCGACGACTTGAGCCTTGACCGCATGCCGGCGGCCGCCATGCCCGGCGAAGATGACGGGGTCGCCCGGCGACAACCCGCGCGACGAGCCGCGGACGAGCGGCGGCACGTCGAGCTGTCCGAGCGCCTGCACAAGCCCAAAGCCTGTGGGCTGGTCGTAGCCGACGACGTGCCCCGGCACGGCGGTGCCGGAATTGGTGGTGAGCCAGATGGCCTCGGCCTCGGTCACGAGATAGCCGATCGTCAGCACCAGTCCACCCGTGCCGATTACCACACCGTTTCCATCCCGTTCGGTGCCGAGCGTATCCGCGGTGAAGGCGTCCTCCGGCACCTCGGCGCGCAGGCCGACGACGGCGGAAAGGGCCTTCTTCAAGTCGAACGCAACGTCCTCGGATTTGGGCTGTACCGTCGCGGGGAATTCCCAATCCTGCTTTTTGGGCATCGTGCGCCAGCTCCTGTCAGCCGCCCGGAGACTTCTAGCTACGACATAGGAGCAAAACCGGGGAAAATCCACGGCGCGCGATGACGCGGCGCAACATCACCCCGAGCGCCGCGGCGGCGAGACTCAGGCCGTGGTCGAGCGCAGCCGCTCGGTCTCGGGCGAGATGCTGCCAATCCCGAGCGTGAAGGAGGCCATTGCGGCAATGAAGACGGGGATCGCGCCCGCCATGAAAAGGGTCGGGGTCGGCCAGTGGAAGGACAGCATCATGCCGCCCAGCACCGGCCCGATGATCGAGCCGACTCGCCCGATGCCGAGGGCCCATCCCACCCCCGTCGCGCGGATATAGGTGGGATAGCACTGGGCGGTGAAGGCATTGGCGGCGATCTGCGCGCCGACCACGCAGAATCCGGCGCCGAAGACCGCGACCATGATCATCGCGATGGCGGAGCCGGCGGCGCCGATGGCCGCAACGAACAGCCCGGCACCGAAATACGTCAGCGCCAGCACTCTGGTCGCGCGGAAGCGGTCCATGACCCAGCCCAAGGTCAAGGTCCCGGCGATCCCACCGACCTGCAGCATCGCGGTGGCGATCACCGCAAGCTCCAAGGAGGCGCCGCTCCCGTGAATCACCGTCGGCAGCCAATTGGCGAGGAAATAGAGATCGAGGAGATTCATGAAGAACATGACCCAGAGCAACAGGGTCACGGCGGTCCGTCCCTCGCGGAAGAGATGGCGGACGGGCATGCCACCGGCAGCCTCCTCGACGACCGCAAAGCGCTGCCCCTCGGCGAAGACGAGTGTCGCGTTGATCCGCCGCAGCAGTGCCGCGATGCGCGTCGACTCGCTCCCCTTCAGCACGAGCAGGCGAATCGATTCGGGCAACGCCGCGATGAGAACGGGTGCGAAGGCGAGCGGCAGGATGCCGCCCGCATAGAAGACTGCCTGCCAGCCGAATTGCGGGATCAGCCGCGCGGCCAGCAGGCCGCCCAAGGCCGAGCCGAGGGAGAAGCCGCAGAACATCACCATGATCATCGTCGCCCGGCTGCGCCTCGGGCCGTATTCGGAGGTGAGCGCGATGGCATTCGGCATCGCGCCCCCGAGCCCGAGCCCGGTCACGAAGCGGATCGCGAGCAGCGAGGAGAGGGAGTCGCAGAATGGCGTCACCAGCGAGCAGAGCCCGAAAAAGCCGAGGCAGAAGACGATCACCGCCTTGCGGCCGATCCGGTCGGCGAGCGGGCCGAACAGCAGCGCGCCGATCATCAGGCCGAACAGCCCCGCTGCGAAGACGGGCGCAAGCGATGGCGGCGGAATGCGCCACGCCTTAATGATGGCCGGGGCGACGTAGCCGATCGCCTGGGTATCGAAGCCGTCAAAGAAAATGACCGCGGCGCACAGCGCCGCGACCCTGATCTGAAAACCGCTCAGGCGCTGGCGGTCGATCAGCTCCGGCACATTGACGACGTCCGAGATGCTCACGGCGTCCTCCCCGAAGGCTTGCCGCCCGCCGGCTCGCCGCCGCGACATCCGGCTGGCTCACTGATTGCGCAAAGCCCCGATTATCGTTATGGCTCGCTGCACTCTAGGCAGTTCATCAGACGTCTGTCAATTATCGCGGCACTCGAGATGATCGCCCGACGACCCCAAGGCGAGCCGGGTCTGGTCAGGCTGGAGCAGATGTGGTGCATTACGCCCGCCGCGGATTTGATCGCGACGGCAGGGAGGAGAGAAAATGGATTACCGATTGCTGGGCAAGAGCGGCCTCCGGGTCTCATCCCTCTGTCTCGGCACGATGATGTTCGGCGGCCCCACCGACGCCCCGACGAGCGAGCGCATCATCGCCAAGGCGCGCGATGCCGGAATCAATTTCCTCGATACCGCCGACCAATACGCGAGCGGCCGATCCGAGGAGATCGTCGGCCGCGCGATCAAGGGGAGCCGCGACCGCTGGATCGTCGCGACCAAGCTGGGCAATGCCATGGGCGACGACCCCAACGACCGCGGCCTCTCCCGCCGCTGGATGAATACGGCCGTCGAGCAGAGCCTGCGCCGGCTCGGCGTCGACTGCCTCGACATCTATTACTTCCACCGCGAGGATCCCGATACGCCCCTCGAGACCTCCGTCGCCGCCATGGGCGATCTCATGCGCGCGGGCAAGGTCCGCTATTTCGGCCTCTCGAATTTCCGCGCCTGGCGCATTGCGGAGATTTGTCGGCTCTGCGACGCGATGGGCATCGACCGCCCGGTGGTGAGCCAGCCCTATTACAACGCGATGAATCGCATGCCGGAGGTGGAGCAGCTTCCCGTCTGCCGCCATTACGGCCTCGGCGTGGTGCCCTATAGCCCTCTCGCGCGGGGTGTACTCACCGGGAAGTACAGGCCCGACGAGGCGCCCTCCTCAGAGACGCGGGCCGGCCGCAACGACAAGCGCATGATGGAAACGGAATGGCGGCGCGAATCCCTCGAGATCGCCCAGACGATCAAGGCCCATGCCGAGGCGCGCGGCATCACTGCGGGGCAATTTGCCGTCAATTGGGTCCTGAACAACGCGCTGGTCACCGCGGTCATCGCCGGGCCGCGCACGGAGGCGCAGCTCGACGACTACCTGGGAGCGCTCGCCTACCGCTTCACGGCCGAGGACGAGGCCCTGATCGATCGGCTCGTGGTCACGGGCCATGCCTCGACACCCGGCTACAACGACCCGAGCTATCCCATCGAAGGACGCATCCCGCGGACGGCGTAGAACGCCAAGGCGAGATCAGGCCGTCAGCACGGTGCGCCCCACGACCTTGCCGGCGCGTAGCTCCTCGAGCGCGGCGTTGGCGTGCTCCAGCGGACGCTCATGGATCGGGATCGGCGGAATGCGCTGCCGCCTCACGAGATCGAGCAGCTCCCTGAGCTCACTCAGGCTGCCGACATAGGAGCCTTGCAGGGTAAGTGCCCGCTGCGGCAGAAGAGGAAGCGGCAGGGTGATGTCGCCGCCGAAGAGGCCCACGAGGATATATTTTCCGCCCTTGGTCAGGCAGTCAATGCCGAGCCGCGCCGTCGCTTGCGAGCCCACGAGATCGATCACCGCCCAAACCTGCCCGCCGGCCGCCGCCTTGATCTGCTTGACGGCGTCGGGCGCAGCGCCGTCGATGGCGGCGGCAGCACCGGCCCGCAAGGCCGCGTCCCGCTTCGCCGGGTCGATGTCGACGGCGATGGCGCGATGGCCTCCCATGGCCTTGTGGAGGCCGAGACACATGAGCCCGAGCCCGCCCGCGCCGATGATCACCGTGGCCTCGCGCGCGAGCACGGGCCCGACCTTGCGCAAGGCGCTGTAGGTGGTGAGCCCCGAGCAGGCATAGGGTGCCGCGGCACTCGCCGGCATGTCCGCGACGTCGAGGAGATAGCGCGGATGGGGCACGACGATATGGTCGGCATAACCCCCGGCGCGCTGGATGCCGAGGAAGCGCGGCGCGAGGCAATACTGCTCGACGCCGTCCGCGCAGACCCCGCAGTCGCCGCAGCCGATCCAGGGATAGACGAGATAGCGCCCGCCGACCGTGACCCCCGAGGCCTCGGGGCCGAGGGCCAGCACCTCGCCGACGGTCTCGTGGCCGAGCGTGTGGGGCAGCTTCATGCCCCGCTCGGCCATCATGAGCTTCTTGCCGCCGCCCAGGTCGAAATAGCCTTCCCAGATATGGACGTCGCTGTGGCAGACCCCGGCGGCCCTCACCCGCAGCAGCACCTCCGCCCCGCTCGGCGCCGGGGTCGGGCGGTCGAAAAGCTGCAAGGGCGAGCCGAAGGCGGCGATGTCGTAGCTCCTCATGAATCCTCCCTTTCCTCCGCGCCGCGGAAACAGAATCCATGAAAGAGCTATGGACCCGCCCTTGTCCATAAGCTTTGTCGAGCGACCGCCATGTTCGGGCGGCCGCCCGATCGGTCCTGCCCGCGCGCGCCGCCCTTAGATGTCGGTGCGCTCCTCGGCAATCTCGCGCCGCTCCGCCATGTTGAAGCGATCCTCGTAGATCGGCCGCCCTGCGGTCGTGGGCCCCGGATATTGGACCGCCACCATCAGGCACCCCGTCTCGGTCACAAGCTCGTCCTCGTAATGGGGATCGGGATAGAACAGCATGGTCCCCGGCCCGTAATGCTTGCCGGCCATGCGGAACCCGCCCTCGATGATGTACCAGACCTGGGCGAAATCGTGCCGATGCAGCGGATGATGGGCGCCAGGCTCGAAGCGCAACAGCCCGGCATTGGGCTCTGTCGGCCGCTCCGGGCGCGGATGGAACAGCATCTTGCCCATCTCGCCGGGCCAGCGGATTTTCTCCCACTCCATCTCGTCGATATGCCGGGCGATCGCGGGCTCGTGCTTTGGCTTGCCGACACGCTTACTCATCTCGTCCTCCTGTTCATGCTCACAGCGTCCCTTGTGACATGAGATCAGAAGATTTGCTTTAAAGTCAATTATTTTTGCCTTATATGCAAATTCCGCGATCGCGGCTTGCCCGCCCGCGCCTCCTTTCCCTTGAGCGGCGGGTGCCACCACCGCGGCGGCGCGGCATTGCCAGGCGCTGTCGTCACCACCATCAGCATGCGGGCCGGCTTGGTCCCGATATTGCGGCCCATATGCGGCTGTCGACAGTCGAAATGCAGGCAATCGCCCTCGTCCATGACGAAGCGATCCGCGCCGATCTGGAATTCGAGCCTGCCCGACAGCAGGAACAGCACCTCCTCGCCGTCATGGGCCACCAGCAGGATGCGCTGCGGCGCGCCCACGGGAAATTCGAGCTCGAAGGCTTCCAGCCGCTGATCGGCGAGGTCGTCACCCAGCTTCTCGTAGGTATATCCGGCGGCGGCGACCATCGGGCTCGTCAGGCGCGCCTGTCGCTTCACATGAACATAGCTTGGCGGTCGCCGCGCGCCGCCATCGTCGCGGAAGAGATCGTGAAGAGGAATCCCCAGCGCCTCGGCGATGCGAATGAGGCTGGCGATCGAGGTGGACGCCGCGCCGCGCTCCAGCCGGGAGAGAAACGGCGTCGACAAGCCCGTGGCCTGCGTCAGGACACGGAGCGTTAGCCCCTTTCCCCGCCGCGCCTCTCGAATTTGCTCGCCGATCCGGCGACTGATCTCCCACGCCTTCATCAAGGCACTCCCGCTCAAGGTGTTCCGCGTTGCACGTAAGGCAAAGTCTCGGCGGGCGCAAGCAGAACCGCGCGCAGCCGCATCCTCATTGCGCGAGAAGCAACCGTTCCGCTTCGGCGAGATCGTCAGGTCGATTGGTATTGAAGAAAGGATCGACGGGCGTGGCGGGAAAATCGGCCATCGCGACCTTATAGCGCGCCGTCCAGTCCTCGACCTTCCGGATGCCCTCGTCGAGGATCGCGCGGCGCAGCTCGTCATGGAGGCGGAGCGGCCAAAGCCCGAAGACGGGATGCCGGCGTCCGCCGCTTGCGGCACAGGCAAGATCGGCGCCGACAGCCTCGGCCTCCGCTCGCAGGCGGGCGACGAGATCGCCGGGGAGAAACGGCGCATCGCAGGCGAAGCTGGCCAGCCAGCGGCAGTCCGGCGCCGCTTCCTTCGCCCAGGCCATGCCGGTAAGCACGCCGGCAAGGGGACCGGCATAGCCCTCGACGACATCGGCGCGGACCGGCAACCCGTAGTCCGCGAAGCGCGCCCCGTCGCCATTCGCGTTCAAGACGAGCGCGCCGACCTGGGGACGGACGCGTCGGATGATGCGCGCGAGGATGGTCTCGCCGCCCAACACACGCAGACACTTGTCGCCGCCGCCCATGCGGCGCGACAGCCCTCCCGCAAGGAGGATGCCGGCGATGTCGCTCATCGGCGCCGCTCAGTCGTCATCGGGACGGCTCGCCTTGCGCTGGACATGCCCCGGCTCCTCGCCCACGGCGCGGGCATCGGCGTCATAGACGATCCGGTGCTCGCCGGCGAGAGCGAGGAAGCGCCGGCCCTTGGCGCGGCCGATCAGCGTGAGATCCGCCTTGCGCGCAAGCTCGACTCCCCAGGCGGTGAAGCCGGAGCGCGAGACGAGGATGGGAATGCGCATCTGCACGCATTTGATCACCATCTCGCTGGTGAGCCGCCCCGTCGTATAGAAGATCTTGCCCGCCGGCGAGACGCCGTTGAGGAACATATAGCCGGCGATCTTGTCGATCGCGTTGTGGCGGCCGACATCCTCCATGTAGACGAGGGGCCTATCCTCCTCGCAGAGGACGCAGCCATGGATGGCGCCCGCCTCGAGATAGAGGCTCGGCGAAGTGTTGATCTTCTTGGCAAGGGCGTAGAGCCAGGAGGTCTTGAGCACCGCATCCGGGGACAGCGCGACCTCGTCGAATTTCTCCATGAGATCGCCGAAGACGGTACCCTGGGCGCAGCCCGAGGTCCGGATCTTCTTTTTGAGCTTCTCCTCGTAGTCGGTTGCGCGCTTCGTGCGCACGACGACCAATTCGAGCTCGTCGTCGTGCTCGATCCCCGTGATCTCGTCGTCGGAGCGCAGCATGTTCTGGTTGAGGAGATAGCCGACCGCGAGATAATCGGGATGATCGCCGATCGTCATCATGGTGACGATCTCCTGGCCGTTGAGAAAGAGCGTCAGCGGCCGCTCAACCACGACCGCGGTCTCGACCCGTCGGCCTTCCTGATCGACGCCGGTGACGCGTCGCGTGAGTCGCGGATCAGCCGGATCGGGGCGCACGGCGAACTCGCCGAGCGGCGCCGCATCGCGTTTCACGCGCTCCTTCGCCGATGCGCCGGCCATCATGTCCTCCACATCTTCGCCGCCAATATGAACCCCGCCCACGGATGAGACAAGTTGCGGGCGATCACGCGTCGGACACGAGATGGATCGCCGCGGGATCGATCTCCGCGACGATCGGAATGCCCGGCCGCAGGCCGAGATCTCGAACGCTGCGGCTCATGACGTAGGAGACGAGGGGAAAGCCGCAATCCTGCATCACCCGTGTGAGGGCCCCGATCCGCGTCAAGGCGACGATCGGGCCAGCCAGGCGATTGTCGGCTCCCGTGTCCCATCCGACATCCGCGGCGCTCGCATCGATGGGGCGGAGCCGAATGTCCTCGGCGCGAATGCAGAACGCGATGTTGCCGGCCTCTCGCGTCGGCGGGTCATCGCATTCGACGCACAGCGTTCTTCCCGCGATCTCGACGATACAGCGGCCGCGCTGGGGCTTCGCTACGATTCGCCCGCGAAGAATATTCTCCATGCCGAGAAACTCGGCGACGAAGCGGTTCGCCGGCCTGCCGAACACCTCCGCCGGCGTGCCGACCTGCACGAGGCGTCCGTCGCGAATGACGGCGATTCGATCGGCCAGCATCGCGGCGTCGCCTTGATCGTGGGAGACGAAGATGGCGGGAATCCCCGCTTCCCGCAGGAAACGGCCGAGCTCCTCGCGCAAGGTCTCGCTGGTACGCGCATCCAGCGCCGAAAACGGCTCGTCGAGGAGGAAGAGATCGGGATAGGCGACAAGGCTGCGGGCAAGGGCGACCCGCTGCTTCTCGCCGGGGCTAAGGTCCGCCGGCGTGCGATGGATCAGGCTGCCGAGCGCAAAGCGCTCGATCAGCGCCTGAACCTGATCGCTGGCTGAGGGAAACGGCGGCAGCCGCTCGGAATTCCGGCCGCGACGGCGGCCGAAGGCGATGTTCTCGGCGACGGTGAGATGGGGAAACAGGCCGAAGCTCTGGAAGATGAATCCGGTGTGCCGCTCCTCCGGAGGCAGTGTCGTGACATCCCGCCCGCGGATCAGAATCCGCCCGGCGGACGGCCGATGGAAACCGGCGATGGTCTCCAGGATCACGGACTTGCCGGCACCGTTCGGCCCCAGGATCACGAGGATTTCGCCGGGCGCCAAGGCGATATTTATATCGCGCAGGGCGAATGCCCCCAACGTCAACGAGACGTTCTCGATCGAGGTGACGGCGTCGCGCATTCAGGTGCCTACCGGCCGCCGCCCAGCGCATGGCCGCGGCCATAGGCGAGGTAGCGCAGCAGGATGAAGATCAGCAAGGAAACCGCGAGCAGCAACAGCGACATGCCCGTCGCATCCTCGATCCCGAAGCGGAGGAAGAGCTCGTAAATCTTCACGGGTGCCGTCATCGGGTAATAGACGAGGATGACGACGGCGCCGAATTCGCCGATGGCGCGCGCGAAGGTCAGCGTGATGCCCGTCATGATGCCGCGCCAGGCGAGCGGCAGCGTCACGCGCAAAAATACCGCCCATTGCCCATGGCCGAGCGTCCGCGCGACCTTCTCCAGGCGCGGATCGATGGCCTCGAAGCCGATCCGCGCCGCGTTCACCGTGTAGGGGACCGAGACGAAGAGCATCGCCACGACGATGCCCGCGAGGGTGCCCCAGAACTGGATGCCGACGCGTGAAGCCGGCCCGCCGACGAATCCTTGCCGGCCGAAGACGAAGAGGAGGGCGATTCCCGCGACGGTGTGAGGCACCGCCAGCGGCACGTCGACGATCGCTGAGATCAGGCGCTTGCCGCGAAACTCGCTGCGCGCCAGGAGGTAGGCGAGCGGCACCCCGAAAAACGCCGCGAGCAGGGCGGCGAGGACGGCGCCTTCAAGGCTCAGCCAGATCGCCCGGAGGACATCCATCGAGCCCGCCACGCGCAGCAGATCGCCGCGGGTCTGGTTGGCGGCGAGGGCGAGGAGCGGCAGCAGGATGAAGGCGAGCAGGATGCTCGCGAGGAACCAGCCGACGAGGACGAGGCCGCGCGACCATGCGGGCGAGCGCGGGCTCGAGGCTGCGACGGAGCGGGCGGTCGCCGGCGGCGCCTGGGCTTCAGGCTCGTGGCGGCTCACGACCCCGGCCATGGCGTGACGAAGGGGCGAAGCGATGCCGGCATTCTGTCGGCCCCGACAGCATAAGCCGGGCTGAAGGCGCCGAACCCCGCTTGCTTGAGAATGGCCTGCCCTTCCGGCCCCAGCAGAAACGCGATATACCGCTCCGCCCAGGCCGCGTGCTCGGCATTGTCCGGTATGGTGAGCGCATAGACGATCGGCTTTCCGGTAAGATCGCCATTCTTGGTATGCGCGACCCCCGTCGCATAGGCCGTGGCATCCCTCGGGTCGCTGAGATTGATCGCCGCCGGCAGATCGAGAAATTTCAAATGATGTTGCAGGGCGTCCGAGCGGTAGATGGCGAGGTAGTCGATCTGGCCGACCTGGAGGGCCGCGATGAGCGAGGTCTCGGTATCGCGCATATTCGCCCGCGGCGCATTCGCCAGCACTTTCGTCGCCAGATCGGGAGCATGGTAATAGGCCGAGGCAAGGGCGAGCATCTGCACGGTCTGGTAGCCCGAGGGGTCCGTATCGGGATCGGAGCGCCCGATCTCGACGCCCGGCCGTGACAGGATTTGATACCAGTTGCTCGGCGTGATCTCCGCTGCGTATTTGCTCTTCTCGGTGTAGACGAAGGTGATCGCGTTGCGCGCAAAGCCGATATACCAATCGGCGCGCCCCTTCCCGCTCGGAGCGTCGAAGAGATATTTCGGGATAACGTTGTAATCGGCGACGGCGAGGAGATCGGCTGGCCGGTGGAGCTCGGTGATCTGTTTCGCCATCTTCACGCTGCCGCCGAACTGGGGCTCGACAACAACCTCCGGGTATTTCTGCCGAAACGCGTCATCCACGGCCTTGAAAGGCACCGCCAGGGTCCCTGCGGCGAAGATCGTGAACTTTGGAGACTCCGCCGCGCCTGCGGCATACGGCGCCACCGCGAAAGCGCCGATCACGGCGACGGCCGCAACGGAAAGCCTGACGACCCGCTTCATCGATCTCTCCCACCTGGTTTTTAGCTTGGTCGACTGCATTTTCTACTGCATCGGCGGAATTCCGTAAACATCGCCCAAAAACGCGCAAAAACACTCATCCTTGAGAAACAGTTCTGAATTCGTTGCAGTTTCCCGCAACGTCAATGGCTTATCGGCTTCGACGGATCAGGGGTCGTTATAGGTCACGGCGCCGAGGGTGCCGATGTCGTAGCCCTGCAATTCCACCGCCCTGGTCCGGAACCGCTCGGTGCGGGCGAAGGCGAGCAGGCTCTGTATCGGCGGCTCGAAATAGTCGCGCCGCCGCATCACCAGGTCGAAGCGCTCGCGGGCAAGCGGTAGAAAATCGAGCCCGTATTGACGCGCTGCGGCACGGATCGCCGGCCCGGCATCCGCCCTGCCCTCGGCGACGAGAAGTGCCAGATCGCTTTCCGTAAGGGCCGGATGCTCGAGGCGAGCGAGGGCGTCATAGGCGATCCCGGCCTTCTCGAGAAGGTGCCGGAACAGGATCTGGCTTCCCGATTCCGGCTGGCGTTCTACGACCGTCACGGGCTTCTCGGCAAGGTCGCGGAGCCCCCGGATGCCGTGCGGGTTTCCCGCCGCGAGGACGAGGCCCTGCTCGCGCCAAGCCCATTCGAGCGCGACGAGGCCAAGCCGCGAATAGCTTGCCTTGAGGAGGGGCAGGTTGTAGGAGCCGCCCTCGCCGTCCAGAACGTGCATCCCACAGAGCTGCGCCTCTCCCGCCGCAAGACGCCTGAGGCCGTCGAGGCTGCCCCCCGCCATCCAAGCGAGGCCACATCCGGATTCGCGGATGGCCCATTCGAGCAGCGGATCGTGGCTTCCGGCGACGACCGGCGGCGAGGTGACACGTTCAGCCGCCATCGACCTTGCCCCCTCGGGCAGCTCTGTGCTTTGCGCCAGCCAGTTATCGATGAGCTGCTTGGGAAAGAGATACTTTCCGGTGACCTTGGTGCAGGGAATGAGTCCGTCGCGGACGAGCTCGTAGACCTTGCGCTCCTTGATCCGCAGATACTCCGCGACCTCCTTGGTGCTCAGAAGCTCGGGCACGGCCTTCTCCCTGCTGGTCTTTTCAGGCAAATATAGCGATATTTCTCGTTGCCGCCGCAATCGCAGCACCTGATTTTCCCGGATTTCACCGGGAAAGGCGTTTTGACACGATCCCGGGACGTGCTTAAATGAAAAGCGCCGAGCAGGCCTGTTTTTTCGAGATATGGTCGAGGACGAGGACCAGAGAATTCAGCCGATGCAGATAATGGCGACCACCGATGCGCCGCTGATCGACCCCTATCAGCGCCGGATCACCTATCTGCGGGTGTCGGTCACCGACCGCTGCGATTTCCGCTGCGTCTATTGCATGGCGGAGGACATGACCTTCCTGCCGAAGGCGGAGATCCTGAGCCTCGAGGAGCTGGAGCGCATCTGCACGGCCTTCGTTCGCCTCGGCGTGCGGAAGCTGCGCCTGACCGGCGGCGAGCCGCTCGTCCGCCGCAACATCATGCATCTCATCCGCGGCCTCGGCCGGCTGCGCAGCGAGGGGTCCCTCGACGAGCTGACCCTGACGACCAACGGCAGCCAGCTCGCCAAATATGCGGCGGAGCTGCGCGATTGCGGCGTGCGCCGCGTCAATGTCTCCCTCGACACCCTCGATCCCCACAAGTTCGCGGCGATCACCCGCTGGGGCCGGCTCGACAAGGTGCAGGAGGGAATCGCCGCCGCCAAAGCCGCCGGCCTCCATGTCAAGATCAACACGGTGGCGCTCAAGGGCGTCAACGACGACGAAGCGGAAAAGCTCGTGGCCTGGGCCGGGAGCGAGGGATTCGACATCACGTTCATCGAGGTCATGCCGATGGGCGAGATCGGCGGCGAAGTGCGGCTGGAGCAATATCTCCCGCTCTCGCTGCTTCGCGCCAAGCTCTCCCGTCGCTTCACCCTCGAGGACAGCGACTATCGCACCGGCGGCCCCGCGCGCTATTTCCAGTGCAAGGAGACGGGTGGACGCATCGGCTTCATCACGCCGATGACGCATAATTTCTGCGAATCCTGCAACCGCGTGCGGCTCACCTGCACGGGCACCCTCTATATGTGCCTGGGGCAGGAGGACGCCGCCGATCTGCGGGCGCCGCTCCGGCGTAGCGACGATGACCGGGAGCTCGTCGCCGCCATCCGCGAGGCGATCTCGCGCAAGCCCAAGGGCCACGACTTCGTGATCGACCGGCGCCACGCCGCCGCCGCGGTCCCCCGCCATATGAGCGTCACCGGCGGCTGAGCCTCAGCGCTCGTTCTGCCTCACGATGCAGGTGCCGTTTCCTCCCGGCTGAATCAGAATCTCGGGCCCGGGGTGCTGGGGGTCGCCGCTCCAGCGGCGTCCTTGCCACTGGCCGTCCTTCCAGATCGGCCGGGCGGCGAGATCCTCCGTCACGACGAGGTCCCGGTCCTGGAAGCATTTGATGGTGTAGGGCGGCTTCGGAAGCGCGATCGGCCCCGTCTGATCGCCGGGGCTCGCAGCCAGGGCCGCGCACAGGGGTACGACGCCCAGGGTGGCAAATCGGATCGCCCGTCCTATCACCCGCATGCCCGATGGCCCCATTTTCCTGCCCCTGCGCCTATTTTATGACGATCTGATGCGCGAGGGTCTTGCCGTCGCTCCAGGTGATCTGGGTGAAGCCGAGCAGCTTGCATAGGTCGAAGAAGGTGAACACGTCCTCGACGGCATGCTGCTGGAAGAAGGGCGTGAGCCTCGCCGTCGCCGTGAGGATGGCGAAGAGCGCGCGCGCCCGATAGAGCGTGTTGTAGCCGTCGTCGCTCAGCGAGACGATGATAAGCTTCTCGGCGCCGTCGCCCTTTGCGAAGATGGCATAGGTCGGCGGATAGGGGTTGTTCAGCATCTGCTGGGTCATGGCGGTAACGAAGCCGAGCCGGCGATCGCGATCGGAATCGGGAAGGGTTACCGCCCGCGAATGATAGACCTCGTGGGTCTGGGGAGGCGGATAATAGTAGCCGACTTGGTTCTGATCCGACGCCTGCGCGGGCGCTCGGCCGAACGGCCCGACGACCATGACAAGGGCGAGAAGCGCGCTCAGGAAAGCGGCGCGGATGCTCTTCGACATGCGATCCCCCGTTAGCCTGCCCCGAGGCACGATGCCGATTGGCGCGAGGCTTGGCAAGCCTTCGATGCCGCGGCTGGCATGATCCAGCACCTGGGCTATACTCGCGGCGCAACGAAGAGGAGCCGCGATGGCCGCCAAGCCGAGCCTTGCCTTTCTATCCTCGGAATCCGAGAAGGCGCGGCTTGCGAGAGAGCGGCTCGTCGACCGCTATGGCTCGGTGCCCGTCGAAGATGCGGATGTCATCGTGCCGCTCGGCGGCGACGGGTTCATGCTGGAGACCCTCCATCGCTACAAAGCGCTGGCGAAGCCCATCTACGGCATGCAGCGGGGCTCGGTCGGCTTCCTGATGAACGAATACCAGGAAGACGATCTGCCGCTGCGCGTCGCCAAAGCGCAGAGCTACAAGCTTCATCCCTTGCGCATGCGCGCCAAGACCCTCTCCGGCGAGCAGACGGAGGGCCTCGCCATCAACGAAGTGGCGCTCCTCCGCGAAACCCGGCAGACTGCCAAGATCCGCATCCAGGTCGACGGCATTGTCCGTCTCGAGGAGCTCATCGGCGACGGCGTGATGGTGTCCACCCCCGCGGGAAGCACGGCCTATAATCTCTCCGCCCATGGCCCCATCATCCCGCTCGGCGCCGGGGCCTTGGCGCTCACCCCGATCTGTCCCTTCCGGCCGCGCCGCTGGCGTGGAGCCGTATTGCCCTATGCCGCCCGCGTCCTCTTTCAGATTCTCGAGCCGGAGAAACGGCCGGTCAGCGCCGTCGCCGATTTCACCGAGGTGCGCGACGTCGTCGAGGTCGAGGTGATCGAGGATCGCAGCGTCGGCTTGACACTCCTCTTCGATCCCGAGCACAACCTGGAGGAACGGATCCTCAAGGAGCAATTCACCCCCTGAGCGCGGACCCGCGGTCGACGCGCTCCGCCGCATCTGCAACCCCCGTAGCACCGGCTAAGGACATGACCAAGACATCGCCCCAGAGCCGAGAATGGATCGAGCGCCTCATCGCCTTCCCCACCGTGAGCCGGGATTCCAATCTCGATCTCATCCACTGCATTCGCGACTATCTCGCCGAGCTCGGCATCGATTCGCGGCTCGTCCACGACGAAAGCGGCCGGAAGGCCAATCTCTACGCGACCATCGGCCCTCAGGATCGCCCCGGGGTGATGCTCTCCGGCCATACGGACGTGGTGCCGGTCGACGGCCAGGACTGGACGAGCGATCCCTTCAAGGTCGTGGAGCGCGAGGGCAAGCTGTTCGGCCGCGGCACGAGCGACATGAAGAGCTTCATCGCGATCGTGCTCGCCGCGCTCCCGCGCTTTGCCGGACGCAAGCTCAAGACGCCGATCCATCTCGCCTTCTCCTATGACGAGGAGGTCGGCTGCCTCGGGGTGCGCCGCCTCATCGCCCAGTTCGACGCGATGCCGATACGCCCCGCCTTCTGCATCGTCGGCGAGCCGACGAGCATGCAGGTCGTGCGCGGGCACAAGGGCAAGCTGAGCTGCCGCTGCCATGTGCGCGGGCTCGAATCCCATTCGGCGCTCAACCATCTCGGCGTCAACGCGGTCGAGATCGCCGCCGAGATGATCGCATATTTGCGCCGCATGGGCCGCCGCATCCGCGCCGAAGGCCCGTTCGACGACGGCTTCGATCCGCCCTATACGACCGTTCATACGGGCGTCGTTCACGGCGGCACCCAGCTCAACATCGTTCCGCGGGACTGCCGTTTCGATTTCGAGTTCCGCCCGCTACCGTCGCATGATCCACGGCCGCTGCTCGCAGAGCTCAAGGCCTTCGCCGAGCGTGAGCTTCTTCCCGAGATGAAGGCGGTGACGGCGCAAGCGGATATCCGCTGGGAGCCCCTCTCCGAATTCTCTGCGCTCGACACCGACGAGGACGCCGAGGTGACCCGCTTCGTCAAGTCGCTGACGGGAAGCAACAGCACGGGAAAGGTCGCCTTCGGCACGGAGGCCGGGCTCTTCTCCCAGGCGCATATCCCGACCGTGGTCTGCGGCCCCGGCTCGATCGAGCAGGCCCACAAGCCCGACGAATGGATCACCCTCGAGCAGATCGCGCGCTGCGAGGCCTTCATGGGCCGCCTGCTCGAGCGCGTCAGCCAGGACGGGATCTGAGACCGTGACGGACGACGAAGTCCTCCGCCCTCCCGACATCTCGCGCTGGCGCGACGGGAATACCGGCGTCGACTATGTCCATCGGCGCGGCGCGCGCGCGCCGGGACCGCATCTAATGATCACAGCGCTCATGCACGGCAACGAGTCCTGCGGCGCGGTCGCTCTCGACCGCCTCCTCGCGGAGGACGTCACGCCGCCGCGCGGCACCGTCACCCTGGCCTTCCTCAATATTGCCGCCTACGCCCATATCGACCCCGACAAGCCCGAGCGCGGGCGTTATGTCGACGAGGACATGAACCGGCTGTGGTCAGCGCCCCGCCTCGAGGGAACGGAAGCGAGCTCGGAGCTGGCCCGGGCCAGGGCGATCCGGCCCTTCGTCGACCAGGCCGACCATCTCCTCGATCTCCATTCGATGACGGAGGGCGACACTCCGCTCCTCCTCTGCGGCATGACGGCCAAAGGCCGCAAGCTGGCGCGCCGGGTCGGCTATCCGGCAACCGTGGTCGCCGATCCGGGCCATGCCGGCGGCACGCGCCTGCGCGATTACGGCCCATTCGGCGTGGAGAGCAGCGAGAAATCCGCCCTCCTCGTGGAATGCGGCGCGCATTTCGCGGCGGCGAGCGCCGTCGTCGCGCTGGAGACCGTATGCCGCTTCCTCGCCGCCTTCGACATGCTGCCCCGTAATTTCGTAGGACGGCAGCAAAGCGATCGCTCCGCCGGGCCGCAGCGGTTGATCGAAGTCACCGACGTGATCACGATCACGACCGACGCTTTCGCGTTCACCTATCCGTGCCGGCCCCTCGAGGCCATTCCCCAGGCGGGAACCTTGCTCGCGCGCGACGGGGTCCGGGAAATCCGCACGCCTTACGACAATTGCGTCCCGATCATGCCGGCCCGTCGTCTGACGCGAGGCCTTACCGCCGTCCGGCTCGGCCGTGTCGTGGAGTCGCCGGCAGCTTCGTGACGCAACTTACACGCATTTGACGGTGAGCCCGCCATCGACAACCAGCTCGGTGCCGGTGATGTAGCGGGCTTCGTCGGAAGCCAGAAAGAGCGCGGCATAGGCGACGTCCCACGCGTCCCCCATGCGCCCCATCGGACATTGCGCATCCCGGCGCTCGACCATGGCATCGACGCTGTCGCCATAGGCCGCGACGAGGGAGGCATGCACCATGGGCGTGTTCATGAGTCCCGGCAGGATGCTGTTGGCGCGGATACCCTTCCGCGCATATTGCAAGGCCACCACCCGCGTGAACTGGATCACCGCGGCCTTGGTCGCCGAATAGGAGACGTAGGGAACGCCGGTCCAGCGGATGCCGGCGATGGAGGCGATATTGACGATGGCGCCGCCACCCTGCCGCTCCATGTGCGGCAGCGCGTACTTGCAAGCAAGAAACATGCTCTTGAGGTTGACGTCGGTCACGCGATCCCAGCTTGCCTCGCTCGTCTCGACGGGACCGCCGACCTCGACGATGCCGACATTGTTGTGCAGCACGTCGATGCGGCCGAAAGCTGAAATGCAGCGCGACACCAGCGCCTCGACCTGATCCGCGTGCGCCACGTCGCAGGCGGCGACCTCGCATATGCCGCCTTCGTCGGCGATGATGCGCTTCGTCTCCGTCGCCGCCTCGAGATTGATGTCGGCGGCGAGCACCTTGGCGCCCTCGCGCGCAAATAGAACGGCGGCGGCCTTGCCGTTGCCCCAGCCCGGTCCGATCGAGCCCGCGCCGATGACCAAGGCAACCTTTCCCTCGAGCCGTCTCCCCATTTCCGTCCCTCCCCTCATGCGCTCTCGCGTTCCGTCAATATGCGCCTCAGCTCGGTCTTCAGCACCTTGCCGTAGTTGTTCTTCGGAAGGGCCTCGACGAAGCAATAGGATTTCGGGCGCTTGAAGCGCGCAATGTTGTCGAGGCAGAGCCGGTCGAGCGTCGCGGCGTCAACGGCGGCACCTGTGCGGCACACAACGAAGGCGACAACCTCCTCGCCCCAATCCGCATGGGGACGACCGACCACGGCGACCTCGCTCACCGCGGCATGCGTGAGGAGCACCTCCTCGACCTCGCGGGGATAGATATTGGAGCCGCCGCTGATGATGAGGTCCTTGGAGCGGTCCTTGAGGGTGAGAAAGCCGTCTTCGTCGAGGGTGCCGACATCGCCCGTATGCAGCCAGCCGCCGCGGAGGGTCTCGGCCGTGACCTCTGGGTTGTTCCAATAGCCCTTCATCACCGCATCGCCCCGGGCCAGGACCTCGCCCACCTCTCCGGCCGGCAATGTGCGGTCGCTCTCGTCGGCGATGCGCACCGCCATGCCCGTGAACGGCGTTCCCGCCGAGCCGAGGCGATGCTCGTAGCGCGGATGCTCCCGCTCGCGATGCCGGGCCCGCGACAGGCAGGTGATGGTCATCGGGCTCTCGCCCTGGCCGTAGATCTGCACCAGCTTGCCGCCCAGCACGTCGAGCGCCTTCTTGAGATCAGCGACATACATCGGCCCGCCGCCATAGACGATGGTCTTGAGGTTCTGCAGCGCCGCCTCTCGGACCCGCGGATAATCGATCAGGCGGCGCACCATGGTCGGCGCTTGGAACATGGTCACGCCGCGACAGCGGCCCAGCAAGTCGCAGATCTCGGCAGGATCGTAGCCGCCGCTCTCGGGCACGCTGTTGCATGCGCCCTTCGCGACATGGGGCATGATGTAGAGTCCGGAGCCGTGGGACATGGGTGCGGCGTGGATGATGCAGTCCTGCTCGCCGATCGCGTCGACATCTGCCAGATAGCAAAGCGTCTCCGCCGTGAGGTTGCGGTGGGTCAGCATGACGCCTTTGGGCCGGCCGGTCGTGCCGCTCGTGTAGAAGAGCCAGGCGACGTCCTCGGGCAGGCGCGAGGCCATGGCGATCGGCTCATTCTCGAGAAGACGCGCGTAGTCCCGGCTCGGCACTTCGACGAGATGCCGCATGGCCTCCGGTTGCGGCGCGACTCCGGCCAGCCCGGAGGCGAGATCGGCGCTGGCGAAACAAACGCGGCTGCCGCTGTTTTCGAGAATAAAGGCGATCTCGCGGGGGTGAAGCTTCGCATTTACCGGCACCGCCACGAGGCCGGCATGCCACACGGCATAGAGGATTTCGGGATACTCGGCGATATTCCGCATGACGAGAGCCACGCGGTCGCCGGGCTCGAGCCTGAAGCGGGTCAGCAGCCCTCCGGCGAGCCTGGCCACGCGCGCGCCGAGAGTGCGATAATCGAAGAGGGTCTTTTCGCCGATCGATACCGCCGGGTGAGTCGGGAAATGCCGCGCCGTATTGACCAGCATCTGTGCGATGTTCATCCGTCCTCCGAGGCTGCCTCGACGCACCCCTCGGCCGTAGCGCGCACCTCGCGCGGCGGCCCGCCCAGCACCATATCGAAGGGGCGGGAGGGGCGGCAATGATGGAGGATTGCATATCATGAAAAGGCTCGCCGCCGCCGCGGCCGTGATCTTCATGGGCCTCTTTGCCTCGACCGCCCATGCCGATCTTGCGCGAGGACGCGCCGCATTCGAGCAAGGCAATTACACGCTGGC
Source organism: Alphaproteobacteria bacterium (assembly GCA_035294245.1). Classification (GTDB taxonomy): domain Bacteria; phylum Pseudomonadota; class Alphaproteobacteria; order JACZXZ01; family JACZXZ01; genus DATGLG01. Next base: position 171,059 of record DATGLG010000012.1, read on the forward strand.
TTATCAGGAGCTCATCCCCGATGCGCAAACCGGCAATGGGGAGGCGGAATACCTGATTGGCGAAATGGCCGCGGACGGATTGGGCATGTCGCGAAGCTACGCGCTGGCCGCGCGCTGGTATGCCATGGCCGCGCGGGCAGGCTACGAGCCCGCGAATCTTACCCTCGGCCTCCTCTACCTGCATGGCGCCGGGGATGAGGACGATCCGACGGCCGTCGCCGCCGACCCGAGCAAGGCCGTCCCCTATATCCAGGCGGCCGCCCATAGCGGCGACAGGAATGCGGAATACCTCCTCGGGCAACTTTACTTCCAAGGGACCGGCGTGCCCCAGGACTTCGCGCGCGCCTACGAATACACGCTCAAGGCGGCGAATGCCGCCCTCCCCGAAGCGGAATACAATGCGGGGATCATGGCGCTGAAAGGCGCCGGCACGACGGCGAATCCCGTCGAAGCGTATAAGTGGTTCGCCTTGGCGGCCGCCGCCCATTATCCCGGCGCTGAGCAAAACCGCCAGGCCGTGCTCGGGCAATTGTCGCCCGAGGATGCGGTCAAGGCCAAGGCCCTGGTCGACGCCTTTCGGCCGACGCCGTGAGCCCAGCCCGCCGGCCTCTCGATCGCGGGCTGACTCATCCTTCCCTTGCGGCTCACCAAGCCGCGTCGTTTACTAATGACAAAACGGCCCATAGGGCGAGAAACGCAGGGAGGTTCCATGGAAGGCACGATGATGCGCTTCCCCTTGACGCTGCCGGCCATTCTGGAGCACGCCGGCAAGCTCCACGGGGAAGCCGAGATCGTTTCCCGCCTGCCCGACAAATCGCTGCACCGATATCGCTTCGCCGATTTCTACCGGCGGGCGCGGCGTCTCGCCGGGGCGCTGCAGAAGGCGGGGCTCGCGCGCGGCGACCGCGTCGCGACCCTGATGTGGAATCATTACGCGCATGTCGAGGCCTATTTCGGCATCCCCGCCGCCGGCGGGGTCTTCCATACCCTCAATTTGCGCCTCTTCCCCGACGACATCGCCTATATCGTGAACCACGCCGGCGACCGCTTCCTGATTGTCGACGATGTCCTCCTCCCGCTCTACGAGAAATTCCGCGACAAGGTGAAGTTCGAGCGCGTCTTCGTCGTGTCTTTGACCGGCAAGCCCGTCCCCGCAGACTACGAGGACTATGAAGCCCTGCTCCAGAGCGCCGCTGGCGAATTCGCGCCGCCCGCACTCGACGAATACGACGCCTGCGGCATGTGCTACACCTCCGGGACCACAGGCCGCCCCAAGGGGGTCGTCTACAGCCATCGCGCCCTGGTGCTGCATTCCTTCTGCATCTGCTTGCCCGACTGCTTCGCCCTTTCGATGCGGCAGACGGTGATGCCAGTCGTCCCCATGTTCCATGTCAATGCCTGGGGACTCCCCTTCGCCTGCATCATGGCCGGGGCCAAGCTGGTGATGCCGGGGCCGCATCTCGATGCGCAGAATCTGGTCGAGCTCTTCTCGCAGGAGCAAGTGACCCTCTCAGCCGGCGTGCCGTCGCTGTGGTTCGGCGTGCTCGAGATCCTGCAGCGAGAGCGCGGCAAATATCGGCTGGCGCCCGGCATGCGCCTGCTCGTCGGCGGTTCCGCCTGCCCCGAATCGATGATTCGCGCTTTCGACGCGCTCGGGGTTCAGGTTCTGCATGCCTGGGGCATGACCGAGATGTCGCCGGTGGGCACTGGTGGCGTGCTGAAGCCGCGCCTCGATCAATGCGATGCCGATACGCGCTACGCCTATCGCGCCAAGCAGGGCCTGCCGCTGCCCTTCGTCGAGACGCGCGTCGTCAACGACGATGGCGTCGCCGCCTGGGATGGCGAGTCCGTGGGCGAGCTCCAAGTGCGCGGTCCCTGGGTCGCCGCCAGCTATTACAAGCCCGAGGATAAGGTCGCGAGCTGGACCGAGGATGGCTGGTTCCGCACCGGCGACGTGGCCAAGATCGACCCCGAAGGCTACGTCAAGCTCACCGACCGCACCAAGGACCTCATCAAATCCGGCGGCGAATGGATCAGCTCCCAGGATCTCGAGAGCGCGCTGATGGGCCACCCCGCCGTGCTCGAAGCGGCGGTCATCGCGGTGCCGCACCCCAAATGGCAGGAGCGTCCCCTCGCCTGCGTTGTGCTGAGGAAGGGCTCCCACGCGACGGCCGAGGAGCTCAGATCCTATCTCGCCGACAAATTTGCGCGCTGGTGGCTGCCCGATGCCGTCGAGTTCCTCGACGAGATCCCGAAGACGTCGACCGGCAAGTTCCAGAAGCTCAAGCTCCGCGAGCGCTTCAAGGACTACAAGCTGGCGAGTTGATCAGCTCCGCCAGCGCAGCGTGCGCTCCTTCACCGGGTTTTGGAAGGACCGTCCCTGCTCGTGCGCCGCGGCATATTCCTTCTTGAGGCGATAATACCATTTCGCCTGGGTATCGGCGTCGTCGATGAGCATGAGCGGCGGCTCATGCCTGAGCCCCGCCTGCTGCAATGCCACGATCCTGCGATCTTGATCGAGAAAGGCGCGGGCGAAGGGCCGCAAGAAGGGCTTGAGAGGCAGGAGCCATGGCATGGTCCAATAAATTGCATGGCTCACCAAGGTCTCGGCCTCGCTGATCGGCGTTACCGCCGTCAAGCCGCAGAGAACGTGCCGCCCCGACCGGACATGCTCGATGCGGACACCCGGCAGCCGGAAGCTGATCTCGGTCGATATGTCGCCGCCCAGCAAGCGATAGGCGGCCGAGTTGCGGCTTGGGCGATGCCGGACCATGCGCCAGCCGAGCTCCGCAGGCTCGAATTTCCGCACCTTCTCGTGGATCGAGCGGCGTGAGCGCCACCACCAGGCGCGGTGGACGAACGGGCCGTGAGCGGGATCCATGAGCCCCACGACCGCATGATCGATGTTGCAGGGGAAGATCATGTCCTCGAAGAGTTGCGGGGGCCGCTCGCCGATCTCCGGCACCATCGGCACGTCGGGGAACGCGCCGTTCTCCCGGCCGAAATAGATCCAAAGGTTCCCTTGCGCCTCGCGGCAGGGATAACGCTTCACCTTGACGCGCGAGACGTCGATCCTGCTGCCGTCCGTAAGCGAGGGAATGGCGGTGCAGCGTCCTTCGGTATTGAAGCGCCACCCGTGATAGCAGCACTCGACCTCAGCGCCGTCGAACGTGCCGTCCGACAAGGGAATGCCGCGATGCGGACAGATGTCGCGAAGCGCGAAGGGCTTGCCGTCCCGCGCCCGCCCCACGAGGATCGGCTCGCCCAGAAGCGTAACCCCGATGGTGCGCCCCGGCTTGAGCCGGCTCCCGGGCATCGCGAAATACCACAGGCTTTCCAGGAACATGGCCGAGAGCAGTAGCGGATCGGCCGAGCGCTTACAAGCGGGATCGAATGCGGCCCTTTGACACGTGGGCGCCGCCGGCCGAGCGGCTCAGTCGCGGTAGCCCGGGTCCTTCGCGTCGAGCAGACGGAGCAGCGCCGGCCAGGCCAGCTGCGCCGGCCGTTCCCGGGTCATTCCCGCGCGCGTCTGCTGCGCCACGACCTCCTGAACCTCTTTGGACGGCATTACGAGATCGCGCCCGCCCGCGAGCGCCGCGACCTGGATGGCGCAGGCGCGCTCGATCGTGAAGATGCGAAGGAACGCATCCTCCACAGTCGGCCCGCAGGCCAGTGTGCCATGATTGCGCAGGATCATCAGGTTCTTGTTGCCGAGATCGCGAACGAGCCGCTCTCGCTCGCCGAGATCGAGGGCAATCCCCTCGTAATCGTGATAGGCGAGCGACGCCAGCGCGACCATGGCCGTCTGGGACAGCGGCAGCAGCCCATCCTTCTGCGCCGAGACGGCGGCGCCGTCGCGCGTGTGCAGATGGATGACGCAGGCGACGTCCGCGCGCGCCATATGAATGGCGCTGTGAATCGTGAAGCCGGCCGGATTGATGGCGTATTCCGAAGGCGTGACGATATTTCCGTCGAGATCGATCTTCACCAGCGATGAGGCAGTGATCTCATGGAACATCATCCCGTAGGGGTTGATGAGGAAATGATGCGCGGGGCCCGGGACGCGCGCGGAGATATGGGTGAAGATCAGGTCGTCCCAGCCGTAATGGGCGACGAGCCGATAGCACGCGGCGAGATCGACGCGCACGCGCCATTCGTCGGGCGTGACTTGCTCTCGCATCGAGTTGCGGATTTCCCTGGCCACGGTGGTGCGCATATTCATCGCGGCATTCTCCCGGTAGAACGTCTTGCTCAACCCTTGCCAGCTTAGCATGGCGGCGGAGGAACGCCATCCCGTGCGGGCGAGGATTCGTGCTGTCGATGTCGGGCCAATCGTCGCTCCACGGTGGCGACCACCGCCGCGAGCGGAATCGCCTCCATCGTCGTGCCGCCGAAATCCTGGGCACGCAGCACCGTGAGGTCCCCGATCAGGGGCGCGAACTTGGCCGGGTCCGTCGGACCAAAGAGACTGATGAGCGGGCAATCGGCGGCGGCGAGCATATGAGCGGTGCCGCAGTCGTTCGACACGGCGAAGGCCAAATGCCGGCCGAGGGCGACGGTGAATATTGGAGACGCGGCAAGCGGGTCCGGCGCCTGCAGGGGAAAGCAAGCGTCGGGAACCTCCGAGCTCAACCGCGCAAGCCAAGGGCGCTCATCGGGGCCGAGGAGAAAAACCGGCCGCAACGCCAGCGCGCGGCAGCGCCGCGCCAATTCGATATAGCGATCGAGCGGCCAGCATTTGTGCCGTCCGCCGGCGCCGGGGACAAGGCCGACGCAAGTCTCGCCCTCCGGCAGGGCGGCGCGGGCCGCCGCCTCGAAGGCCGCAGGCAGCTTGGACGCCGGCGTGAAGGTCAGCGGCGCGCCCGAGGCAGCGCGAATGAGATCGAGCATTTGGGCGATCATCGCCGGCGGCTTGCGATAGGGGCGCGCGGGCACGCGGTCGGAAAGCCGGAAATCCGCGGCACCGGAGACGAAAACCTCGTGGCGAATGCGCCGGAGCACGAGTGTCGTCGGCACGCGCCGCTGGGTGTCGATGACCAGATCGAAGCGGCGTCCAGCGAGGGGGCGATGGAGAAGCTCCGCCAATCGCAGGCCGATCCCGGCGTCCTCGATGATCTCGTCGAGATAAGCGGCGACGAGCGGTCGGAGCGCCCCCGCATAAACCGTCTTGCCGATGCCGGCGAGCCAGGTGATGTGAGCCTGCGCCCAGGCGCCGCGCAAGGCGCGGAGGAACGGGATTTTCATGAACCCGTCCCCCATCAGCTCCAGCCCGGAATAGACGAGAATGGTCCTGGGCGCGAAAGGACTCTTCGGCGTCATCGCGGCGTCGCCTCGCATCAGCGATTCTCGCGCGCGACGGCGCTTTCATGCCAGCGCCGCAGCACAAGATATTGCACCAACGTCAGCAGCAGGAATATGGCGACGCCGGCAACCGAGATGAGAAACAGCGCGGCAAACATGCGCGGAATGTTGAGCCGATAGCCGGACTCGAGGATGCGATAGGCAAGGCCCGATTCCGACCCGGCCGTGCCCGCGACGAACTCGGCGACCACCGCGCCGATGAGCGCTAAGCCGCCGCTGATCCGGAGCCCGGCAAGGAAATAGGGCATGGCATTGGGCAGGCGCAGCAGCCACAGCATCTGTCGCCGCGAGGCGCCGTAGAGCTGGAAGAGATCGAGAAGATTGTGATCGGCGCTGTTGAGCCCGAGGGTGGTGTTCGACACCACGGGGAAGAAGGCGACGATCCACGCGCAGATGAGAAGGGCCGCCTCCGTGTCCTTAACCCAGATGATGATGAGCGGCGCGATCGCGACGATGGGCGTCACCTGGAGTATCACCGCATAGGGGAACAGGCTCAGCTCGATCAGCCGCGACTGGGCGAAGAAGATTGCAAGGCCCAGCCCGCCGAGTGCGGCGCAGATGAAGGCGAGGATCGTCGTCTGCATCGTCACCCAGAGAGAGCCCGAAAGCGTTCCCCAATCCTTGATCAGCGTGTCGAGGATGAGGAGCGGACCAGGCAGGATGTAGGGGGGGATGCTCTCCAGCCGCACGAACGCCTCCCAAGCGGCGAGAAACAACAAGCCGAGCAGGAGCGGCGCGACGAGCCTCAGCAGGAACGAAGTCCGGGTGCCCTCCCGCGCCACAGGGATCGCGGCTTCCGCCAGCGAATTTTGCCGAACCGCCATCGTCACTCTCCTCAGGCGCCGCCCACGCTGCGCGCAAGCGCCGCGCTCACCCTCCGGCAGAACTCCCCGTAGCGCGGCGTGAGGCGAAACGCCTCCTCGCGCGGATAAGGCTCATCGATGCGAATCTCCTCCGTCACGCGGCCGGGCCGCGCCGAAATCACCACGATGCGCTCGGAAAGATAAACGGATTCGTAGACGCTGTGGGTGACGAAAACGACCGTCAGGCGCTGCGACGACCACAGAGCGAGCAGGTCGCGGTTGAGCTTAAAGCGCGTCAATTCGTCGAGGGCGGCGAAGGGCTCGTCGAGCAAGAGGATTTCGGGGCGCGTGACGAGCGCGCGGGCGATGGAGGCGCGCATCTTCATGCCGCCCGAAAGCTCGCGCGGATAGGCGCGCTCGAAGCCTTCGAGCCCTACCAACGCGATGGCTTCGCCAATCCGCACGGCGGCGGCGCGTCGGGATTCCCCACGGAGCCGCAAGGGCAGATAGACATTGTCGAACACCGTGGCCCAGGGCATGAGCGTCGGCTCCTGAAAAACGAAGCCGATATTGCGACGAGCGGCGTGGCGGCTCTCGTCGCCCGTCCATTCGATGCGCCCACCTGTGGCGCTGCCAAGCCCGGCGATCAGGCGAAGGATCGTGCTTTTCCCGCAGCCCGAAGGCCCGAGCAAAGTGAGAAATTCGCGCGCCTCGACGGCGAGGCTGATATCGCGCACCGCGACAACACCGTTCGCATAGGTCTTCGCGACGTTGGTAAGCGTGACGATCGGCGCTTCCGCCGGCATGCCATACCTCGTTCGAACGACAGGCTTCCGAGAACCGACGCGCGAATGGGATAGATCGCTGGAAGACCGGCGGCAACTGCATCTGAGCGCAGATCGGGCCCGACGGCGCTTATTTCCCGGTCCTCATACCGAGCTTCTTGTTGACGAATCCGAAGTCGAACCCTTTCCGCCAATCCATGTCCTTCGGATAGATGCCGGCATCCGCCATGATCTTGAAGAAGGCGGCGATGCGCGCCGGATTGAGCGCGCCGATCCCGTCCTTGCGGGCATCGCCGGAATCGACGATCCCATATTGCTTCATCTTGGCGATGCCGTTCGCGATGAGATCGTCGGTCATCTCCGGGTTCTCTTTCTTGATGAGCGCATTGGCCGGGCTCGGATCGCCGTAGAGATAGCTGTACCAGCCCTCGATGGTGGCGTCGACGAAGCGCTGCACCAGATCCGGGTTCTGCTTGATCAGCCTGGCCGAGGTGGTGACGAGATTGCCGTAGCTCGGCCAGCCGGCATCGGCGATGAGATGCACATCGACCTTGGCGCCGGCTTTCTCGAGAGTATAGGGCTCGCTCGTGACGTAGCCCTGCTGGATCGCGCTCTTGTCGGCGAGGAAGGGCGCCATCTGGAACGTATAGGGGCGGATCTGGCTGTCCTTGAGCCCGAACTTCGCCTTGAGGAAAAGCCACCATCCTTCACGGGTGTCGCTGGAGATGAGGATGGGCTTGCCTTTCATGTCGGCGAAGCCCTTGATGTGCGCCTCCGCATGGGAAATCAGAACCGCCGGGTCCTTCTGGAAGAAGGCCGCCACCGTTACCATCGGGATGTCGTGCGCGACGAAGTTGAGGGCGACGGAGGTGTTCGACGAGATCGCGAAATCGAGCACACCTGCGGCGAGGAGCTGGGGATGGTTCACCTGCGGGCCGCCCTGGCGAATCTCGACGTCGAGCCCGTGCTTCGCATAGAGGCCGGTCGCCTTGGCCTGGTAGTAGCCGCCGTATTCGGCCTCGGCTTTCCAGTCGATGCCGAAGCGGATCTTGTCGAGCGCCGATGCGGGTCCGCTTGCGGCCATGGCGATGAGAAGCGTCACGGCCACCGTGACCGCGATCCGCGCCGCGGCTCCGCGCACCCGGCTCCTTGATGATTTCAGCAGCACGCAACCCCCTTTTTGTTTTGCGTGAAGCACCAAATGCCGCCCATTGCTTCAGGCCCTGTCCTTGAGAACATCCAACGGCATCCGGCTTGCTTCCTCGAGAATGGCGCGAAAGCTCTGCGCCGCCTGCTCGATCAGCTCGCGGCCGCGCGCGGCGCTCGCCTGGGTGGCGTCGCCGCAGGCGCCGGCGGCGTTCAGGTCCTGGGTCAGCCAGCTGAAGGGCACGCGCCCATGCGCTTGCACATGCGCATAGTCCTTGGCCAGCCTGAGCGAGGCTGGCATGAAATTTCCGATTTTCTCCACGCGCACGAGATCGGGGCGCAAATGGAGCATCATCGAGGTCTCGATGGCGCCGCCATGGATGCCGTGCTTGATCTCGCTCTCCTCGAACATCCCGCTCGCGTCGACCAGCCGGTAGGCGTTGACTTGCACCACGAGCATCTTGTGCCGGATGCGCAATTGCCGCCCCACGATATCGAGGAGCTGCGGCTGCCCGCCATGGCTGTTGAAGAGAACGAGCTTCCGGAGCCCCGCTTTTGCAACCCCGTCGCCCACTTCGCTCCATAGCCGAATGACAGTCTCCGGCGAGAGGGAGAGCGTGCCGGCGAAGTCGCCGTGCTCGTCGCTGCGCCCGATGGGAAGCGCCGGCAGAACGGTGACGGGAAATGACGGCGGCAAAAGCTCCAGCGTGCGCTTCAGGATGCCGTCGTTGAGGATCGCGTCGACGGCGAGGGGAAGATGCGGGCCGTGCTGCTCGATCGCCGCGACCGGCAGCACGGCGACGACGCGCGCCGCGTCCAGCCCGGCGAAATCCTCGGTGGTCATGTCCTGCCAGAAACGTCGCAGCATCGGCGTTTCCGTTCCTAATCGAAGCGCTCGACCTTGATCGGATCGCCGTCGCGGACGGCGGCGAGAATGCGAACGTCCTCCACCGCGCGACCCCAGATATTGGTGGGGGCGGCCAGGCGGATCTCGTCGCCGCGGGAGATCGGCGTGCGGCCGAAGCCGATCGCGATCGAATCGCCCTCGACCCAGAAGGCGAGCTCGCCGGGCTTGACGACGGCGCGGGCGTCCTTCTCGCGGCTGACCGATACCGGGGTCGAGAAATACACCTCCTCGCCCCAGCGCTGGGCGCGCGAGGCGAACGGCGCCTTGGCATAGATCGCCGCCGCGGTCGGCGTGTCGAGAAGCTCAGCCGTCACCGCGAACTTGCCGATCGTGAGCTTGAGCTTGCGCACCGTCTCCCTCCCTTTCGCTGGCGCGAAGTGTAGCTGTGCGCCAAGCAGGCCTCAACTAATGGTGTTCGATGGTGTTCGATGGTCAAGCGAAGGCTTTCCCTCGTGTTTTCGCGAGTCCGGGACAATTCCGTGCGGCCGCGGATGGCGCCATTCCGACTTTAAGATATTTGACCGGGCTCGGGGGAACACGCAAAATCCCAGTTAATATCATGTGCTGTCCGCAGCTTCATCGACGGGGGAAATGCGATGCGGCTTCTCCTTGCAGAAGACAATCACCAGCTCGCCGACTTCCTCAAGGCCAGCCTTGGCGAGGCGGGCTTCGCCGTGGACATCGCGGAGACGGCCGCGGGCGCGCGGTCTGCGCTGTCGGGGAGCCATTACGACGTCCTGGTCGTCGACCTCGGCCTCCCCGACGCCGACGGCATCACCATCATCGAATCCCTGCGCGCGCGGGGTGATGCGACGCCGGCGATGATCCTGACGGCGCGGGACGGGCTGCGGGACCGCGTCGACGGCCTCAATTCGGGAGCCGATGACTACCTCGCCAAGCCCTTCGCCACCGAGGAGCTGGTGGCGCGGCTGCGGGCGCTGCTGCGGCGGCCGGGAAGCGCGCTCGGCCAGGAGCTCTCGGCGAGCAACCTGACGCTCGACACCCGGACGGGCGAGGTGCAGGTCGACGGCACCTCGGTCTCGCTCTCCCGCCGCGAGATCGGGCTGCTCGAGCTTCTGCTGCGCCGCGCCGGCCGCGTCGTCCCCAAGCAGGCGATCGAGTCGAGCCTCTACGGCATGGACGAGGAGGTTGCCTCCAACACCGTGGAGGTCCTGGTCCATCGCCTGCGCAAGCGTCTCGCCCATCTGGGCGCCAAGGTCAATGTCGTCACCTTGCGCGGTATTGGATACGTGCTCACGGATCAGACGGATTGAAGGCGCAGCACCCCTCGATCCTTCGCGTCCTCGGCTGGCGTCTCTCGCTGGTCAGCCTGCTCTTCGCCGCGCTCATCGTCGGCCTGCTCCAGTCGAAGCTCCAGACGGCCGCGCGCGGGCTCTTCCACCAGGCGCTCGTGGCCGAGGGGCGGAGTGTCTTGACGCGCCTGCGCGTGACGGACGGCAAGCTCAGCTTCCCCGAGCCCGACATCGCCGAGGAGATCGTCAATATCATGCATTACCGGGTCTTCGACGGCACCGGGAAGCTGCTCTACGCCTCACCGAACCTGCTCGCCGACGTGCCCGGCCGCACGGAGCTGCCGGCCGCGCTCCTGACCGCCGCGAGCGGCTATTCCGGCGACGTGAGGTTCTTCGCCCTCGACCCGCCTTTCTCCAAGGACCGCTTTATCGGGGTCAGCCTCAAGGCGACGGTGGGTGGCCGGCCCGCCGTCGTGGAAGTGTTCATGGATCTCGACCAGCGCGGCGTGCTGCTCGACGACCTCGTCCAGGAGTTCTTCCTGCATGTCGGCTGGCTGATCATTCCCTTCGTCGCCCTTCTGCTCCTCGTCAATCTCTTAACCATATGGATGGGGTTGCGGCCTTTGACCGAGGTGTCGCGAATGGCCTCGGAGATCGGCCCCGAGACCACCGGGCGGCGCCTTCCCGAGAAGGGGCAGCCGCGGGAGATCCTTCCCCTCATCCGCAGCGTCAACCGCGCACTCGAGCGCCTCGACAAGGGCTTCCAGGTGCAGCGGCAATTCACCGCCGATGCGGCCCATGAGCTGCGCACGCCCCTTGCCGTCCTGAGCGCCCATCTCGAGACCCTCGGCGAGGGCACGGCCGTGGCGGCACTCCGGCGCGAGGTCGCGGGGATGACCCGCCTCGTCGGGCAGCTCCTGCGCATCGCCCAGCTCGACGCCCTGGCGACGCCGCCGGCCGAGCAGGTCGACCTCCACGCCATCGCCGTCGACGCCGCCTCGGCGCTGGCGCCGCTTGCCCTCAAGCAGGGCAAGTCGATTGCGGTGAGCGGCGTCGAGCATCCTCTCTGGGTTCGTGGCGACATCGAGGCTCTCACCCAGGCCATCCGCAATCTCATCGAGAACGCCCTGATCCATACGCCGAGAGGGACGACGGTCGAGCTCGAGCTCGGCGAGGATCGCACCCTGCGCGTCTCCGACGCCGGGCCCGGCGTGCCGCCGGAAAACCGCGACAAGATCTTTCAACGCTTCTGGCGCGCCGATCGCCGCGAGGGAGGTGCCGGGCTGGGCCTCGCGATCGTGGCCAAGGTCGCCGAGACCCATGGCGGCAGCGTCCATGTGGAGGAGTCGCATTTCGGCGGCGCCTCCTTCGTCCTGACCCTGCCGGCGCCCGAAGAGGCGGCGGAATCCACCGCTGCGGAGGGCCATCGCGACACCCCGCGCCGGCCGGGGGCCAAGAACGGCACGAAGGAGAAGGCGGCCTGATGACGCCCCGCCCGCCGGCCGAGATCGGCATGCCCCTCGCGGATGTCGAGACGCCGGCCCTTCTCATCGACCTCGACGCTTTCGAGCGCAATCTGCGCAAGCTCGCCGAGCGGGCCCGCACCATGGGGGTGCGCCTGCGCCCCCATGCCAAGACCCATAAATCGGCGCCGGTGGCGCGTCGGCAGATGGCCTTGGGCGCGGTGGGGGTGTGTTGCCAGAAGGCGAGCGAGGCCGAGGCCCTGGTCCAGGGCGGGATCGGCGACGTCCTCGTCAGCAACGAGATCGTCGACCGGCGCAAGCTGGCCCGCCTCGCCGCCCTCGCGCGGGAGGCGAGGATCGGGCTCTGCGTCGATGACGAGGCGAATGTCGGCCTGCTCAGCGAGGCGGCGCAGAGCTTCGGCATCACCTTCGACGTGCTGGTCGAGATCAATGTCGGTGCCAATCGCTGCGGCGTCGAGCCCGGCGCGCCGGCCCTCGCCCTTGCCCAAAAGATCGCCCGCTCCCATGGCCTGCGCTTCCGCGGCCTTCAGGCCTATCACGGCTCGGCGCAGCACATCCGCGCCTTCGAGGCGCGGCGGGAGGCCATTGCCGGCGCCGTCGAGAAGGCGCAGGCCACCGCCGAGCTTCTGGCGCGCCACGGCCTGCCCTGCGAGGATGTGACGGGTGCTGGGACCGGAAGCTATGCTTTCGAGGGGCGGAGCGGGGTCTATACCGAGCTCCAGGCCGGCTCCTATGCCTTCATGGATGCGGATTACGCGCGCAATCTCGACGAAGCCGGCCGGCCCGTGCAGGAGTTCGAGCACAGCCTCTTCGTCTATGCGACGGTGATGAGCAAGCCCGCCGCCGACCGCGCGGTCCTTGATGCCGGCCTCAAGGCCTTCAGCCTCGATTCCGGACTGCCGCGCCTCGCCGACCGGGCGGATGTCGAATATGTCGGCGCCGCCGACGAGCACGGAAAATTGCGATTATTGGAAACCAATCGGTCCCTTGCAATCGGCGACAAGCTGCGGCTGATCCCCGGCCATTGCGATCCGACGGTCAATCTGTATGACTGGTATGTCGGCTATCGCGACGATCGGGTCGAAGCCCTGTGGCCGATTCATCGCGGCCCGGGCTATTGAGCGTTGCCGGCTGCGCGCGCAGCACCCGCGCCCGCATCGAAAAGCCGCCGAAGCTCCTCCCGGACCGCGCGTCCCGCCGCGAGGCCCCAGCAATTGACGATGGCGAGACGGAACCCGCCCGGCGGCATAGCATGGTGCTCGGGAGCGACGTCGTCCTCGAAGGTGATCTGAATCGAGGAGATCTCCGGATCGTCCAGATAACGCCGGACCGCGCGGCGATCGATGCGCCAGCGCACCTCATGCTCGCCGAAGAGGACGACGCTGAAGCCTTCCCGCCGCTCTCGCTCGGCGAAGCGCCAGCCCTCCCCGGCATAGAGCCCGACCACCGCGGCGAGCCACCCGGGGCCGTTGAGGTCGAGCCACTGCTCGGCCATCCGGAGGTGGCATTCGACGATGCGGCCGCCGATCGTCTCGAAATTGACGATGCCGCTGAACCCGGCCAGATGGCGCGCGACCCAGGCGCCGAGATAGTCCTCGAGCATCGGATCAGGATCGGCATGCACGGTCCAATAGTCGAACGTCCCGCCGGGTCGCGGCTCCCCCGTGGTATGGCGCCACCAGCGCGGGCGGCCGGCCACGAGGGCGACGTCCGTCGAGACGTGGCGGCCGGTGAAGAGGGGCATCCACAGATGCCCCGGCTGCAGCGCCGCGAGATAGTCGGCCTCGGTGGCGATGACCCCGCCGCCCGTCCCCATCCCGCGCATGTTGTAGATGGGCTTCGAGAATACGGGGTAGTGCCGGGGCATGGTGCCGTGGGGCCCGTGGGGAAGCCCCTGGGTCTCGCAGATGAGGAGCTTGTTGTAGACCCAGCGATGGGCGGGATAGAGCTCCCAGGCCGTCGCGTCGTCGATGGGAATGACGATCCCGTCCGGAACCGCTTGTCCCTCGAAATACTGCCAACGCCAAGGATCGACGCCGAGAAAGGGCATGGGCCATCCTGCCAAATTGCTCGGGCGACGGAAAGGCGACGCCTGGGGCCTCAGCGCCGCAGGATGAACGCGGCGGGCGGGCGGCGCCGCTCCCAACCGTCGCGCTCGAGGCGGGGGACCGAGTCCTCCCCCTGGGGATAGCCGAGGCAGAGATAGGCGACGAAGATCCAGCCCGCGGGGACGGCCAGGATCTCGGCGATCCGTGCCGGCGCCAGGATGGAGACCCAGCCGAGCCCCAGCCCCTCGGCGCGCGCCGCGAGCCACAGGGTGTGGATGGCGGTCACCGCCGAATAGGCGACCGTCTCCGGCATGGTCCGGCGCCCGAGGCCGTGGCCCTGGGCCGGTTCCGGATCGGCGAAGACGGCGAGATGGACCGGCGCCTCGTCGAGCCCTGCCAGCTTGAGGGTGGCGTAGAGCTTCGCCCGCTCCCCCTCATAGGAGGCGAGCGCATCGGCGTTGCAGCGGGCGAACTCGTCGCGGATGGCCGCCCGGCGCGCCTCATCCTCGACGATCACGAAGCGCCACGGCTGGCTCAGCCCGACCGATGGCGCGCGGCAGGCGAGCGCCAGGAGCCGCTCGAGCAGGCCCTCGGGGAGCGGCTCGGTGCGGAAGCGGCGCACATCGCGCCGCCATTCGAGAAGTGCCGCGAAGCGGCGGCGGAACTCCTCGTCGAATTGCGGCGCATCCATCGTCGGCCCCACCATCCCCCGGAATCGACGGCCGCGCGACGGAGGGCCCGCCGCGCGGCCGCGCTTGCCGCCTTGCTTGCCTCAGTCGCCGCCGCCGAGGGCGCGGTTGGATTCACGGCTCAAGGCGTCGAGGGCCTCCTTGCTCTGGTAGATCTCCGCCCCCGACTTGCGGAAGGCCTCGGCCATCTGCGCCATGCCGGATTCCGCATAGTCGCGGACCTCCTGGGTGATCTTCATGGAGCAGAATTTCGGCCCGCACATGGAGCAGAAATGCGCCACCTTGTGCGCCTCCTTGGGCAGGGTCTCGTCATGGAACTGCTTCGCCGTCTCCGGATCGAGGGAGAGGTGGAACTGGTCCTGCCAGCGGAACTCGAAGCGTGCGCGGCTGAGCGCGTCGTCGCGGGCCTGGGCGCCCGGATGGCCCTTGGCGAGATCGGCCGCGTGGGCCGCGATCTTGTAGGTGACGACCCCGACCTTGACGTCGTCGCGATTGGGCAGGCCGAGATGCTCCTTGGGCGTCACATAGCAGAGCATGGCGCAGCCGAACCAGCCGATCATGGCGGCGCCGATGCTGCTCGTAATGTGGTCGTAGCCGGGGGCGATGTCGGTCGTAAGCGGCCCCAGGGTGTAGAAGGGCGCCTCGCCGCATTCCCGGAGCTGCTTGTCCATGTTGACCTTGATCTTGTGCATCGGCACATGGCCGGGACCCTCGATCATGACCTGGCAGCCCTTCTTCCAGGCGATCTGGGTGAGCTCGCCCAGGGTCTCGAGCTCGGCGAACTGGGCCTCGTCATTGGCGTCCGCGATCGAGCCCGGGCGCAGGCCGTCGCCGAGCGAGAAGCTCACGTCATAGGCCCGCATGATGTCGCAAATGTCCGCGAAATGGGTGTAGAGGAAGCTCTCCTTGTGGTGGGCCAAGCACCACTTCGCCATGATCGAGCCGCCGCGGCTGACGATGCCGGTGACGCGCTTCGCGGTGAGCGGGACATAGGCGAGGCGGACGCCGGCATGGATGGTGAAATAATCCACCCCCTGCTCGCATTGCTCGATGAGCGTGTCGCGATAGACCTCCCAGGTGAGCTCCTCGGCGACGCCGCCGACCTTCTCGAGGGCCTGATAGATGGGCACGGTCCCGATCGGCACCGGCGAGTTGCGGATGATCCACTCGCGGATGTTGTGGATGTTGCGCCCGGTCGAGAGGTCCATGACCGTATCGGCGCCCCAGCGCGTCGCCCAGACCATCTTGTCGACCTCCTCGGCGACCGAGGAGGTGACGGCGGAATTGCCGATATTGGCGTTGATCTTCACCAGGAAGTTCCGGCCGATGATCATCGGCTCGGTCTCCGGGTGGTTGATATTGGCGGGAATGATGGCGCGGCCGCGCGCCACCTCGTCGCGCACGAACTCGGGGGTGACGTAGTCGGGGATGGCGGCCCCGAAGGCCTCGCCGTCGCGCGCCGCCCCGTTCTTGAGCCGCGCGCGCCCGAGATTCTCGCGGATGGCGATGAACTCCATCTCGGGTGTCACGATGCCGCGGCGCGCGTAGTCGAGCTGCGTCACCGCCTGCCCGCCCTTGGCGCGCAAGGGCTTGTTGTGGATGGGGAACTCGGCCACGAGGTGCTTCTGATCGACATGGCCGTTATCCTCGGGCTTGACCACCCGTCCCTCGTATTCCTCGACATCGCCGCGGGCGCGGATCCAGCTCTCGCGCAGGCGCGGCAGGCCCTTGTGGATGTCGATCTTGGCCGCAGGGTCCGTATAGGGGCCGGAGGTGTCGTAGACGAGGACCGGCGGCTCCTTGGCCGAGGGGTCGAGGGCGATCTCGCGCATCGGCACGCGGATATCGTCGTGGCGCTCGCCTGAGAGATAGACCTTGCGCGAGGCCGGCAAGGCCCCCGTGGTGACGGTAATCTTGGGCGGCTTGTTGATGGCGTTCATGTGGATCTCCTGTGCAAGACGCGTGCAGGGAGACCCGGGAATGAGCGGGTGGGGCGATCACAGCGAGGCCGTGTGGTACGGCGTTTCCTTCCCTCCGCCGGCATGACCCGGATCAGGTTCTAAGGGTTTCCACGTTGGCGGCGCGCGGCCATCCCGGTGGTGTCTCAGCCCCCTAGCGGGGCTCCCCTCGGAATGAGCTTAGGGTGCACCCCGCCCAGGCGAAAATCAAGGCGGGCAGCACCCGCGCATGGCCGGCATTACCCGAGGGAAAGGGCCAGCCCGGCCAGGGCGAGGAGCCACAGGGCCCCGCAGGCGGCCCTGTAGAGGCGCAGGGCCGCGCGGATATCCGCGGGCGTCGCCGCGGCGCGGCCGTCCCCCATCCAGGCGTCCGCGACCGCCGCCCCGCCATAGATGCGCGGCCCAGCGAGACGGAGTCCGAGCGCCCCCGCCATCGCCGCCTCCGGAAAGCCCGCATTGGGGGAGCGGTGGCGCCGGGCGTCGCGGCGGACGGCGCGCCAGGCCTCCGCAGCGCGCGCCGCCGGTGTGAGCGAGGCCGCCAGCATGATTAGCACAGCGGCGAGGCGCGAGGCGGGAAGGTTCACCAGGTCGTCGAGCCGCGCCGCCGCCCAGCCATAGGCGCGGTGGCGCGGGCTCATGTGGCCGATCATGCTGTCGGCGGTGTTGATGGCCTTGTAGAGCACGATCCCCGGGAAGCCGCCGAGCGCGAGCCAGAGGGCCGGGGCGACGACCCCGTCGGAGAAATTCTCGGCCAGGCTCTCGATGGCGGCGCGGCATACCCCGGCCTCGTCCAGGCTCTCGGGATCACGCCCGACGATGGCGGAGACGGCCCGCCGCGCCGCTTCGAGCCCGCCCGCGCCGAAGGCGTCGGCGACCGCCGCCACGTGGCTTGCGAGGCTGCGCTGGGCGAGGAGGCTCGCCGCCAACACCGCCTCAATCAGCCAGCCATAGGGGATGGCCCGGCAAAGCAGGACGATGGCGGTCGCGGCTCCTCCCGCGACCGTCAGCAGGACCGCGAGGCCCAGCGCCCCCAGGCCGCGCCGCGCACCCTCGCCGAGGGTCGGGCGGTTGAGCAAGCGGTCGAGGCCGTCGATGAGCGCCCCCAGCCACACCACCGGATGGCGCAGCCGGGAATAGAGCCCGTCCGGATAGCCGATGAGGGCCTCGAGCACCAGGGCGAAGGCCAGGACGCGGAAGTCGAGGGGATCGAAGGCCGTCATTTCCTCCTGCCGGTGCCGATCGCCATGGTACTATCGCCTTTTCGCGAGCACGACCTCTCCATGCCCGACACCCACAATCCCGCCGCCGCCGCGACCGCGTCTCTCCTTCCCCACGGCGGCGACCTCGCCCAGGTGGCGGGCCGGCCGGGCGCCTTCACCGGGGGCTGGCTCGACCTCAGCACCGGCATCAATCCCTGGCCCTATCCGGCCGGCCAGGTGCCCGCGGCGGTCTGGGCCCGGCTACCGGGACGTGCCTTGGACGAGCGGCTTCGCGCCGCCGCCTCTGCCTATTACGGGGCGCCGGGGCCCGATTGCGTGGTGCCAGCTCCCGGCTCCCAGGCGCTGATCCAATGGCTGCCCCGCCTGCGCCCGCCCGGGGCCGTCGCGGTGCTGGGGCCCACCTATGGCGAGCACGCCGCCGCCTGGGCCGCCGCCGGGCATCGGGTCGTCGAGCTGGCGACACTCCCCGAGGATCTGGTCGAGTGGGACGTCGTGGTGGTGACCAATCCCAACAATCCCGATGGCGCGCGCCAGCCCCCCGACCGCCTCCTCGCGCTGGCCGAGGCTTTGGCGGCGCAAGGCGGCTGGCTGGTCGTCGACGAGGCCTTCGCCGACGTGGCCCCCGAGCTGAGCCTCGCCGCCGCTGCGTCCCGCCCGGGCCTCGTGCTGCTGCGCTCCTTCGGCAAGTTCTTCGGACTCGCCGGCCTCCGCCTGGGCTTCGCCCTCGCCGCCCCGGCCTTCGCGGCTCGCCTCGCCGCCGCCCTGGGGCCTTGGGCGGTGAGCGGGCCCGCCGCCTGGATCGCCGGCGACGCCTTCGCCGATGCGACCTGGATCACCGCGACCCGGGCGCGGCTCGCCGCCGCGGCGGCGAAGTTCGATCAGCTCCTCGCGGCGGCGGGCCTCGACATCCTCGGCAGCACCAGCCTTTACCGGCTCGCGGCGACGCCCGAGGCGGGCGCCCTGGCCGCGACACTGCGGCGCCACGGCATTCATGTGCGCGACTTCCCCGCCCGGCCCCACTGGCTGCGCTTCGGCCTGCCTCCAGACGAGGCCGGCTTCGCCCGGCTCAGGCGCGCCCTGGCGAACCACAACGCCACCCCTCCGGAGGCTTCCCGATGAGCGACGAGACGAGACTGGAGGCGGCGATCGCCTCCCTCGAGGATTTCCGCGCGCGGCTGCGCCGGCTCCCTGGCCCCGACGCGGCCGCGGCAGCGGCGGCCCAGGCGCGCGAGGCCGAGCTGACTAAGCCCGCCGGATCCCTCGGCCGCCTCGAGGAGCTGGCGATCTGGCTCGCCGCCTGGCAGCGGCGCCACCCCCCGAGCCTCGACAACCCCCTCTGTCTCGTCTTCGCCGGCAATCACGGCGTCGTCGCGCGCGGCGTCTCGGCCTTCCCCGGCGAGGTGACGCGCCAGATGGTGGCGAACTTCACCGCCGGGGGTGCCGCCATCAACCAGCTCTGCAAGGCCTATGGCGCCACCCTGGAGGTGATCCCCCTTGCCCTCGACCGCCCCACCGGGGACTTCACCGCGGGGCCGGCGATGAGCGAGGCGGACTGCGCCGCCGCCCTTGATACCGGCTGGCAGGCGGTCACACCCGCCTGCGATCTGCTGCTGGTGGGCGAGATGGGGATCGGCAACACCACGGCGGCGGCGGCGATCGCCGCGGCCCTTTTCGGCGGCAGCGGGGCCGATTGGGCCGGGCCCGGCACCGGCCTCGACGCCGGCGGGGTCGAGCGCAAGGCCCTCGTGATCGACGAGGCCCTCGCCCATCACGGCGCCGCCTTGGCCGATCCCCTCGAGGTGCTGCGCCGGCTCGGCGGGCGCGAGCTCGCCGCCATTGCCGGGGCCATCGCAGCCGCCCGCGTCCGCAACATTCCCGTGATCCTCGACGGCTTCGTGGCGACCGCCGCCGCGGCCCCCCTCTTCAAGCTCGCGGCGGACACCCTCGACCATTGCCTGGCCGGGCATGTCTCGGCCGAGCCCGGCCATCGCCGCCTCCTCCTCGCCCTCGGCAAGACGCCGCTCCTCGCCCTCGGCATGCGCTTGGGCGAGGCTTCGGGCGCAGCACTCGCCCTCGGCATCCTGCGCGGCGCCGTCGCCACCCATCGCGGCATGGCCACCTTCGCCGAGGCCGGGGTGAGCGGGAAGGCGTGAGCTACACACGATCCACCAGGTGGACGAAGGAGCCCATGACGCGGCCGCGACGGGCGCCGAGGGGACCGAGGGCACGGCCCGCCGAATCCGTCCCGGTGAAGAGCGGCGCCTCGGCGTCCTCGCGCGCGATCGTCGCATAATGGAACTCGTGGCCGCGGAAGGCGGCGCCCGCCGCACCCAGGGGGCCTGATTCCGCCAGCGTCACCCGGCGATAGCCGAGATGAAGGCGCGGCTTGGTGAAGGCGGTCTCCACGGGCAGCAGCCCGGCCATGGCGTGGCGCCGCCCGTCGACGTCGGTGAGCCCCGCGCCCAGCGCCATATAGCCACCGCACTCGCCATAGAGCACGGCCCCACGCGCCGCGGCGTCGCGCAAGCCCTTGAGGAAGCGAGCATTCGCCGCCAGCCGACCGGCCTGGAGCTCGGGATACCCGCCGGGAAGATAGACGGCGTCGGCGGCCGTGTCGGGGGCCTCATCGGCGAGGGGCGAGAAGGGCAGAAGCTCGGCGCCCTGCCCGCGCCAGGCCTCGATCACATGGGGATAGGCGAAGGCGAAGGCGTCGTCGCCGGCAAGGGCGATGCGCTGGCCGAGGGGTGGCAGCGGCGGCGCCGGCCCTTGAGCGGCCCCGGCGACCCGGCTCGGGCGGGCCAGCGCCTGCAAGGCGTCGAGATCGAGAACCGCCGCCCAGGCCGCCGCGCGGTCGATGAGCCCGTCGAGATCGGCATGCTCCCGCGCCTGGACCAGGCCGAGATGGCGCGAGGGCAGCGCCAGCGCCGGGGCGCGCGGCAGGCAGCCGAGCACCGGTAGGCCAAGGGGCTCGACGGCGCGGCGCAGGATCGCAGCATGGGCCTCGCCGGCCACCCGGTTGAAGATGATGCCGGCGACGGCCACATCGGCGCGGAAGTCGCGGAAGCCCTGGGCCAGGGCCGCGGCCGAGGCGCCCTGCCCCGCGGCATCGACGATAAGCACCACGGGCCAGCCGGCGAAGGCGGCGAGATCCGCGGTCGAGCCGCGCCCATCCCCGGCCCCGTCGAAGAGCCCCATCACCCCCTCGACCAGCAGCAGCTCGGCCTCCCGCCCGGCCTCGCCGATGAGCAAGGCAAGGGTCGCGGAGCGCATGGCCCAGGGATCGAGGTTGCGGCAGGGCGCACCACTGGCGGCGGCGTGGAAGGCGGGGTCGATGTAATCGGGCCCGACCTTGGCGGCGGCGACGCGCACGCCCCGGTCGCGCAGGCGGCGCAGCAAGGCCAAGGTGATCAAGGTCTTGCCGCTGCCCGAGGCGGGCGCGGCGAGGATCAGGCCGGGCGCCGTCACGGTGCCGCCCGCTCAGCCGGCCTCGCGGGCGCCGAGGGGATCGGCGACGAGCCGCCGCCCGGCGAGGGCGCCCAGCCAGTCGAGGCTCTGGCGCAGGCGCACCACCTCGCCGATCACGACGATGGCCGGGGGCTCGATTTCCGCGGCGGCGGCATCCGCGGCGCAGCGCGCGAGGGTCGATTCGATGACACGCTGCTGGGGCAGCGTGGCGTGGCTGACGATGGCGACGGGCTCGCTCGGGGCCCGCCCGCCCGCCAAGAGGCGCGCGGCGATGATGGGAAGGTGCTTGAGCGCCATGTAGATGACGAGGACCGGCGAGCCGCGGGCGAGCGCGGGCCAGTCGATCTGGTCCGGCACCACGCCGGCGGAATTATGCCCGGTCAGGAAGGTGACGACGGAGTTGGTGTCGCGATGGGTGGCGGGAATCCCGGCATAGGCGAGCCCGCCGATTCCGGCCGAGATGCCCGGCACGATGCGGAAGGGAATCCCCGCGGCGACCAGGCTGAGCGCCTCCTCCCCGCCCCGGCCGAAGACCAGGGGGTCGCCGCCCTTGAGGCGCAAAACCCGTTTCTTCTCATTGGCATAGCGGATGAGGCGGAGGCAGATGTCGGCCTGGCTCGGCGACGGCTTGCCGCCGCGCTTGCCGGCGAATTCGAGGCGCGCATCGGGCCCGGCCAAGGCGAGAATGGCCTCGCTCACCAGGGCGTCGTAGACGACGATCTCCGCCTCGCGCAGGGCGTGAAGCGCATGGAGGGTGAGGAGCCCGGGATCGCCGGGCCCCGCACCCACCAGCCAGACCCAGCCGGGCTCGAATCTCGGAAGGGTGAAGGGGAGCGGCTCCATCGCCGCCACCTTACACGGGCGCCGCCGCCCCCGCCACCGGGCGCGCGCCGGCACCACAACATCTGGTGGATGCAACGGCACGGAAAGGGGGGCGACGTCGGCATCCCCTCTCTCACCCGGTTGCCGTGCCGGCTCGGCTGCCCGGCCCCCCGTTATCCGTCGTTCCCGCGCAAGCGGGAACCCAGTGATTCCAATACCTTCCTGGGTCCCGGCTCTCCGCTTCGCTGCGGCCGGGACGACGGCTTTGAGGGCAAGAATTCGGAGGGGGCGACACAGGGGGGCGACGTTGGCATCCTTTTGCGCCCTCTCGTCACCCGGCGAGGGGCGACGTATAACCCCCCCATGACGCGGAAGACGGGGACGGCGCTCAGGCGCGGCTGGACGACGGGGGCCTGCGCCACGGCGGCCGCGCGCGCCGCCTTCGAGGCCCTGGTGACCGGGCGCTTCCCCGATCCCGTGACCATCACCCTGCCCCGCGGCGAGCGCCCGTCCTTCACCTTGGCGCGGGAGGAGCTCGGTCCCGATTTCGCCCGCGCCGGCGTGATCAAGGATGCGGGCGACGATCCCGACGTGACCCACGGCGCCCTCGTCCTCGCGACGGTCCGCAAGGGGGCGCCCGGCAGCGGCGTAAGCTTCCGCGCCGGCGAGGGGGTCGGCACCGTGACCAAGCCGGGCCTGCCGCTCGCCCCCGGCGAGCCCGCGATCAACCCGGTGCCGCGGGCGATGATGCGCGCGGCGATCGCCGCGGCGGCGCGCGAGCTCGGCGCTGCCGGCGACGTCGCGATCGAGATCGCCATTCCCGGCGGTGACGAGCTGGCTAAGCAAACCTGGAATCCGCGCCTCGGCATCCTGGGCGGCCTCTCCATCCTCGGCACCACGGGGATCGTGGTGCCCTTCTCCTGCGCCGCCTGGATCCACTCGATCCATCGCGGCATCGACGTGGCCCGCGCCGAGGGGCTGCGCCACGTAGCCGGCTGCACCGGCTCGACCTCGGAGCGCGCGGTCAAGCAGCGCTACGGCCTGCCGGACTCGGCCCTCCTCGACATGGGGGATTTCGCGGGCGGGCTCCTCAAATATCTGCGCGGCCATCCGCTGCCGCGCCTCACCTTGGGCGGCGGCTTCGGCAAGCTCGCCAAGCTCGCCCAGGGCCATCTCGACCTCCATTCCGGGCGCAGCCAGGTGGACAGGGCCTGGCTCGCCGCACGCCTGGCCGAGCTCGGCGCCGGCGGCGATCTCCTTGCCAAGGCAAGCAACGCCAACAGCGCCCTCGAGGCCTGGGAGCTCGCGCGCGCCGCCGGCCTGCCGCTCGCGGACGTGATCGCCGCGGGGGCGCGAAGGACGGCGCTCGATGTGCTCGCGGGCGCCCCCGTCGTGGTCGAGGTGCTCGTCTTCGACCGCGCCGGCGCGCTCATCGGCCGCAGCGATGGCTGAGCCCCGCCGCCTCCTCATCCTCGGCGGCACCGGCGAGGCCCTGGCTCTCGCCGCGCGCGTGGCCGCACTGCCCGGGCTCCAGGTGATCACCGCGCTTGCCGGGCGCACCCGGGCACCCGCTCGGCCCGTGGGCGAGGTCCGCACCGGCGGCTTCGGCGGCGCCGACGGCCTTGCGCAGTATATTAGCGAGACAAACATCTCCGTGGTCGTCGACGCCGCCCACCCCTTCGCGGCGCAGATCTCGCAGAACGCGGCCGAGGCCTGCGCGCGCGCGGGGGTGAGGCGGCTGATGCTGAAGCGGCCGCCCTGGCGGAAGGTGGAGGG
This sequence comes from Alphaproteobacteria bacterium, assembly GCA_035294245.1. GTDB lineage: Bacteria > Pseudomonadota > Alphaproteobacteria > JACZXZ01 > JACZXZ01 > DATGLG01. The sequence goes on from DATGLG010000012.1 coordinate 194,776, forward strand.
CGACGACTGGATCGAGGTCGACGATATCCCGGCGGCGGCGCGGGCCCTGCCCGCGGCAGCGCGGCGCGTCTTCCTCGCCATCGGGCGCCAGGAGCTCGCCCCCTTCGCCGTCCTTGCCGAGCGCTGGTTCCTCCTCCGCCTCGTCGAGGCGCCGGCGGAGCCGCTTCCCCTCGCGCAGCATCAGCTCGTGATCGGCCGCGGCCCCTTCATCGCGGCGGCGGAGCGGCAGCTCCTCGCGGGCTACGGCATCGAGGCGGTAGTGAGCAAGAACAGCGGCGGCGCGGCCACCTATGCCAAGCTCGCCGCCGCCCGCGCGCTCGGCCTTCCCGTCGTCATGGTGCGCCGCCCGCCCCTCCCCGACGGCCCGCGCGTCGAGACGGTGGACGAGGCGGTGGAGTGGGTGGAGGAGCAGCTATAGTGTTGCTCTGTAAAAGACTCCGCTTGCCATTCGCTCTGTCGCTCGCAAGGCAAGCCGTGGATACCCGGGACTCGGCCTGCGGCCGGCCCGGGTATGACGGTCGAGGGCTGAATGCGGCACTGTCGAAACTCCATTCCGCCTGCGCCGCTCCGCGCCCACCTCACCCCGCTCCCCCGATGGGCGGAGAGGGAGAAGCATAGTGCGCTAATCACTCACTCTTGCCCCACACACCCGTCATCGCGAGCCCCGCGAGGGCGACGCGATCCAGCTCTTCGCAACATCCGGATGGGTGGACGGCGCGCCGGCAGCTCAAGCGCAAAGCGGCTCCGCCGGTTTTGCGAGCCTGGCCGACAGTGGCAAGCGCAAATGAGGCTACGGACACATGCCGCATCACGCGACCTTCTCGGGAAACAACCCCGGCATCCAGCGCGAGGCCAGGGTTGCGGGGAAGGCGAGGCGCAGCGGCGTGCGCGTGCTCTCGGACGCGACCACGCCGCGCTCGATGAGCGTGGAGACGATGCGACGGGCCTGGCGCTCGCCGGTGCCGACGATTGTTGCGGCGTCGCCGCGCGGTAGTGCGCCACGGTAGAGCAGTGCTTCGAGGATCTTATTTGCCTTGGGCGGCAGCTTGCTCAGGCGCATTTCCTCGTCGGCCCATGCGAGAATGCGCGTGCGGAGCCGCTCGGGCTGCATCAGCCGGTCCATGAATTTCACCTGATCGAGGCATACGGTCAGGAAGAACTTCGTGAATTCGGCGAGGCTCTCTTCGCTGAGGTTGCCGCGTCCGTCGAGATCGTTGCGGCGCGGCAGGTCGCAGGCGGCGAGGTGGCCCTTGTATTCGTTGACGTTGCGCGCGAGGCCGCGCGCGATGGACCAGACCGCGCCGGTGTCGAGCGCATCGAGGAGGGTTGCGTGCGAGACGAGACGCGCGACGCGCCCGTTGCCATCGAGGAACGGGTGAATCCACGCAAGACGGTGATGCGCCGCCGCCGTGGCGATGATGGTCTCGGCCCTGCCGAGCTTTGCATAGACGTCCTCGTAGCGCTTCAGGAAGCGCGGCACCGCCGGCGCGCTGATGGGGATATGACGGCCCACTTGCACGTCGCGGCGCCGGAGTTCGCCGGGTACGACCTTGATCTTATCCTTGGTCGCCGGGTCCTCGACCCACAGCAAGTCTTCGGGCAGTTGTTCGCAAAAGCGTCGGTGGATTTGCGTGATGGAGTCGATGGTCGTGGCGGGGCTCTTGAGCCCGCCCGTGTCGATCCAGTGCTGTACGGCGATATGGGCCTTGGCTTCGAGCTGGAGGTCGCGCTTCCTGGCGTCCTGGCTGTAGTCGCCCTTGAGCGCGCGCTCGATATCGATCGGGTGCGTGTCATGGCCTTCGATCAGGTTGCTGTAGTAGCAGTTCATCGCCCGCACGAGGCCGGCGAGTGAGCCGAGCAGGCTGTCGGGCAAAGAACGCCGCAAGCCGGCGCTCCTTTGCGCAAGCTCGATGGCAAGGTCGGTCAATTCGGACCGGTGCCTGGAGCCGCCGCCGATCAGCAGCGGCTCCATCAGGGCGGTGTCCTCTCCCTGATCCTTGGTCGCTTTCCAGTCCGCTTCGATGTCGGGTTTCTTGTTGGCCATAACATATTATATATCAACATAAATTCTTCGATTCAACCCACGAAATGGACCGCTTGAAAGTCCGCTTCTAAGTCCGGTTCGGATGGGACATTTGAGGCCGAACCAAGGGTTCGCGGGGTCTCTTTGGGTCGACCGGACAGAATAGCCAGCTAATTACGCTTTCCTGCACCCGTCATCGCGAGCCCGAGCTTCGCGAGGGGCGACGCGATCCAGTCGTTGCCATAAGCCTGGATGGCTTCCCCCTCGCGAAGCTCGGGGTCGCCATGACGATGAAAGGTCGCTTCGCTCGCCATGACGGCGGCAAAGTGAGGCGCTTAGGGCGCAGCCCCCACGCGCGTCGCGTCGACGAAGCGCTCGGTCGACTCGCCGACGGCGCTGCCGCCGAAGCCGGTCACAATCGCGTCGCGAGGGGCTTGCGGAGCACCGCGGTCCCCCAGCGATCGCCCAGCTCGATCGGGAGCACGCCGATAGCGCCGCAGAACTCATCGACCGCAAGCCGGGCGCGAAAACCGTAGCAGCCGTAATCATGCACCATCACGATGCCGCCGGGAAGGACGGCATCCCAAACCGTCTCAAGGGCGGTCTTGACCGGCTGGTACAGGTCGAAGTCGATATGCACAAAGCGCCAACGGCGGTCTTCGAGGCCGCGGAAACTGTCGGGGAACCATCCCTTGACGATATGGAGGTTTGCCGGCCGCTCGCCGTGGCCGACAAAGCGACCGACGAGCTCCTCCGTCGTCGGGCTGAAGTTGCCTGCATGCCAATCGTTCTGATAGAGCCGATGCTCGACGGTGATGTCGCGCTCGTCAAAGCCTTCGAATGTATCGAGGGCGAAGAGCGATCGGCTCTGATCCATGAAGCGATGGATGGCACGAAGAGTGAAGCCCTTGTGCACGCCGAGCTCGATGTAGTCGCCTGGCGGCAGCTTGTTGGCGGCCTCGATCTGATGAAAGAGGTGAACGACGCGGACCGGGTCTTGCGGGTCACCGTGGACGGCGCAATATTCGCGGATCGCCGCTCGAAGGGCGTCGCCCTTCTCCGCGACGGATTCGGCAATGTGCGGGATCGATTGCGGAAACGTCGTTACCTCCGGAGAAGGCGCTTCCGCACGCGCGCCCAGGAAGGCACGCATGCGCCGGGCCGCCCGACGCGCGAGGGGAATGCGCCCGATGAGCCGATGCATCGACGTGCCGCCGAAGGTATCCGTCATGCCGCCTCGCATTGTGGGGTAGGCATCTCGAGGCCCCAGCCCCACGCGCCCGCCGCGATTATGTGGTTTCTCCGCGAGCGAAATAATCTCGGAAGATGGACCGGACATAGAGGGCGCTTCTCAATCGTGCATAGTGTCCGCGAAGACCCAGCCGTTCCGCGCCGGTGATGATCATCTCGTGACGCAGGTAATCGAGATTGCGCCGGGCATGGCGGCGATAGAACTCGACGACCGCCTTCTGATTGCCGCGCGTCGTGATGGTGCCGACATAGTGCTCCTCGGGGCTGAGCTCGCAGGCGAAGAGCTCGCGGCTGTCGGTGGCAAACACCATCTCGCTGTCGGCGCAGCCGAGATTGCCCGCGAGATCGTCGTCGATCGTGCCGGCGAATTTGACCGCCGCCCTGGGGCGCACGACAATCGGATAGAGATGGAAGCAGCGCGCGATGACGGCCTCGTCGCCGGCACGCCAGTAGAGGTGCGACGGGTGGAATGCCTCCCCTTCGCCGTCGACGAAATGCATCCTGAGCAGAGGGTGGATATTCCGGAGCCATAGGCGCGAGAGATCGGCGGGGCCGATGCGGATGGAGCGCCCATCGCGGAATTGCTCCAAGGCATCGCACATCGGACGCAAGAGCGCCCGCGGGCCGGCGATCAGGAGCACGCGGGCGCCGCCCGCAAGCATGCGCTCGACGGACTGCACGAAGCCGTCCGCGAGGATAATGTCGGCGTTGAGCAGGAAGAGGGCGGCGCCGGCAGCGACGGCGCGCTGCAGCGCATCCCGGTAGCAGCTGCTCTTGAGGTCGTACTTGTTATCGGACGGCGCGATGAGCTCGAGCCGGACATCGGCGAAGGACGAGAGCGCTTCGATGGCCGGCGAGAGCGGCGCGGCGTCCTGCTCGGTGGTGTAGATCGTATAGGCGGCTGTCGAGCTCACCGAGCCGAGGTTCCCCGCAGAGATCTGGGACGGGACGCTGTAGTCGCAGAACGTCTTGACATAGGACGGTCCCCAGACCGGAACGGCGAAATGCAAGGGAATTCGCGCCGGCTCGGTCATGGCGTCTGCCCTATCGATCCTCTAATGCCCTGTCGACCCCAAGATGCATCGGTGCCGCGGCGGCCCGCCGGGCAACGCCCTTTAGGCCGCCGACCCTACCACCCTCCGCCCGCCCGTTCTAGGCGCTGTCCGAGGCGGCCGAAGATCGCCAACCCTGCAATCGAGCACTGATGGCAGACTTAAGTCTGACCATGGGAGAAACAGGCGGCGGTTCAGCTACGGGAGCGCTGGGCACGGGTGGTGTTTCAGGAGCGCTGGGCACGGATGGCGGTTGAGGCTCGATCAATGGCAAGTTCTTCCTCGACGACTCCTTCTCGGCTGCCTTGCGATAGATCTCCTTGAACCGCTCGCTCGCATAGTGCCGCTGTTCCGGCATGACGTCCCATGTGGAGTTTTTACCCTTTTCGGCGAAGACGAAGATGCCGCTCACCTTCTCGGTCGGATGGGCATGGCCGATTTCGGCCGCGGGATCGGCGATGCGGGTTTCGAGGGTGCCGTCCGGATGATGGACAATCTGGATAATCTGACAGTCCGCGAAAGCGTTGACCGTGAAGTAATCGAGGAACCAGTACGGAGTGAACACAGAATAGGGCGCGTAATGTGCGCTCCCCATGTTAATGCCGATAAGCCTACCGCCCGGCTTCAGCATGCGGGCGATGTTCATCAGTCCCGCGGCGGGGCTGAACATATTGTCGAGCGTCGATCCGTCGAGAATGAAATCGGCAAACCCTTCCAGCTGATCCGGGATCGGCCGGTTGAGGTCGTGGATGATATCGGCGCCTTCATAGGCACTGTAATCGAGGGCGCGGATCTTCGGCACGCCCAGGAGCTTGAAGAACGCCTCGTCGAGGATGAACGGGCCCTCTCCCGACTGGAGGGTTTGACGGTCGATCTCGATGTCCTCGGGCCGGACGTCCGGCACGGCAATACCATGGGTGCGCAGGAGCGCCAGGGCCTTCTCGGGCGAGAAGAACATGGTCTGCCGTCCCAAAAGCAGAACGGTCCCCGTGATCGGCTTGAATTTGTGCTCGCGGATAATGGCTTCAGCAATGTATGACGCGATGCCCATGGTGCTCCTCTTGTCGTCGCAGTGGCGAAGGGATCGTTACGGCAGGCAGTTCAGGAATCTCTGGTCACAGCCTAAGGTTGCCGACCCTACCACCCTCCGCCCGCCCGTTCCAGTCGCCTGGGAGCCACCACTCCGCCTGTGCCGCTCTTTGCCCCCGCCCGCTCCCCCGGATCGCAGTCCGGGGTCGCACCCTCTCCGCCCCAACGGAGCGGAGAGGGAGAAACATAGTGCGCTAATCACATATCTCCGCCCTGCACCCGTCATCGCGAGCCCCGCGAGGGGCGACCGATCCAGTCGTTGCCATAAGTCTGGATGGCTTCCCCCTCGCGATGCTCGGGGTCGCCGTGACGATGAAAGGTCGCTTCGCTCGCTACGACGATGAAAGGGCGCTTTGCTCGCCATGACGGCGGCGAGGTGGGCGCTTAAGGCGCAGCCCCCATGCGCGTCGCGTCGACGAAGCGCTCGGTCGACTCGTCGACGGCGCGGTCGGCGCGGCCGCGCGTCTTGTGGAGATAGAGGGCGCGGCGGTCGCGCGGCGGACCGGCGGAGTCGGGGAGGTCGATCGCATAGTCGACCGGCCGCGCATGGTCGGCCAGGAGCAGGGCCGGGTCGTAGACGCTGTTGAACTTCCACAGGCTCTTGACGAAATTGGTCTGCCCCTTGAGCAGCAGCTTGCCCGCGAGCGCCGTCGTGCTGCGCAGGGCCTGCCAGCCGAGATGCTTGCGGTTCAGCACCTGCTGGGTCTCGACCAGCTCCTGATAGAACTCGGCGAGCGGCAGCTTCGTCGGCAGCACGCAATGCTGAATGTCGAAGAGGCGGTAGTCCCGCGTCTGCAGGCGGCGCGTCTCGGTCAGCCAGCTCTCGGTGCCGGGATAAGGGGTGTTGACGCTGATGTTCACCACCTCGGGCACCTCGAGGCACCAGCGGCGCACCGCGGCGAAGCGCTCGCGGTCCCAGTCGGGATCGGCGATCAGGTTGATGGCGACGTGGATGCCGAGGGAGCGCGCGAACTCGAGGGCCTCGAAATTGCGCCCGAGCGGCAGGCGCTTGCGATATTTGCGCAACCCCTCCTCGTCGAGGGCCTCGAGCCCGAGGAAGATATAGGCGAGGCCGAGGCGCTTCCAGAAGCGGAACACCTCCTTGTTGCGCAGGAGCACGTCGCCGCGCGTCTCGAGGTAGTAGCGCTTGGCGATGCCGGCCTGGGCGATCGCCTCGCCCACCGCGAAGCCGTGCTGGTCCTGGATGAAGGCGACGTCGTCGACGATGAAGACCCCGGGCGCGGCGATGCTGCGCAGATCCTCGACGATGCGCGCCGGGCTGCGCAGGCGATAGCTGCGGCCGTAGAAGGTCCAGGCGCTGCAGAAGGTGCAGTCCCAGGGGCAGCCGCGCGAGAGCTCGATCGAGGCGCAGGGATCGAGGATGCCGAGGAAGTATTTGCGGCGATGGCGCAGGAGGTCGCGCGCGGGGTTGAGGTCGTCGAGGCTCAAGGCGAGGCGCGGCGGCGGCCCCTCGCCCGCCGCGGTGACGGCGCCCGGCACGGCGGCGACGGCGTCCTTACCGGCGGCGAGCGCGTCGAGCAGAAGGGGCAGGCCCGCCTCGCCCTCGCCCTTGAGCACGCAATCGATGGCGCCGCCGCCATGGGTGAGGAAGGCGGGGGCGATGAAGGAGGCGCTGTGCCCGCCGATCAGCACATAGCAGGACGGCAGCAGGCGCTTCGTCAGCTTGGCCAGCTCGACGATCTCGGGAACGTTGGCGAGGTAATTGCACGAGACGGCGACGAGATCGGGGCGCCAATCGACAAGCTGGCGCTCGAAGGCGCGCGGGCTCTCCACCTGGAGATCGATCAGGCGCACGGCGTGGCCGCGCGCGCGCGCCGCCGCCGCCGCCAGCTCGAGGCCGAGGGGCTCGAGGCGGAGGAACACCTTGGAATACATCAAGGGGCCGGGATGGACGGCGAAGACTTTCATCCGTCTTTCAACTCTCGCCCCCGCCCGCGGGTTCCGGCGCAAGGTGCTGCGCCGCGGGCTGCGCCGAAAGGGGCCCCGCCGGCGCGAGCCGGCGGGGCGGAGGTGGGAGGGGCGCGTCACGTCAACGAGACATCCGTGATACGCCACTCGCCCCCCGACCCGGCGCTGGGACGTTGGGGGGACGCGCCGGGTAAACTTTCAGCGTGCCGTCGCGCGGGCCGGTAGCGAGGTGGCGCGAGGTGAGAGCGGAGCGCGGCGAAATGTCTGGGTTCAATCACCAACAGGAACCGTCATTCCCGCGAAAGCGGGAATCCAGCAAGCCTGGGCCCCCGCTTCCGCGGGGGTGACGAGAAAGTGCGCCAACCCTAAAACATACTGCGCCCGCTAATACCCGCCGCCGCCACCGCCTCCACCACCACCTCCGCCGCCGCGCATGGCGTCGTCGCTGTGGCTGCTCTGGCCGCTCTGCATCGGAGCGTGCTGCATGGACATGTCGCAGCCCATGAGCGCTGCGAGCATGACGATAAGCGCCGCAATTGTCCTGATCGGCATGGCGAAACCTCCGGCCCCCTCGCTCCCGACGCCATGCTAGTGCGCGGCGCAGGGCGCGGCGCTCAAACTGCCGTGAGAGCCCCGTGACCCGCGGTCAAACTCCCGTGAGATGAGCGTGAGGAACGGCGGCGCTACATGCCGCCACCGCCTCCACCGCCACCGCCCTCGCCGCGGAGCGGGCTCTCGGTGCCGGCGGGTTGCGGCGAAGTCTGGGAAGCGGGGCCGCAGCCCGCGAGAAGGACGAGCAAGGCGGCAAGAGCAAGCGCGATCCGCAGTGTCATGGCACGATCCTCCGCCCCCTCAGGCTCCCATGGACGAGTCTAGCGCGGGCGCGCGTGGCGGAAGGGTCAAACCCCCGTGAGGCCGCCGTGAGCGGCCGAACAAAGAAAAGAAAGAGGATGAGGCCGCCGTGAGCGGCGGCCGGACAAGAAAGACAGCGAGGCCGCCGTGAGCGCGCTCAGACCGCGCGGCGGCGGAAGAGCGCGTGATAGACGACGAGCACGATGATCGCGCCGATGATCGCGACGAGGAAGCTGTAGAGATTGAAGCCGGTGACGCCTTCGGCGCCGAAGGCCGAGAAGACGAAGCCGCCGACCAGCGCGCCGACGATGCCGAGGACGATATCGAGGATGAACCCCTCGCCCTGGCGATTGACGATCTTGCTGGCGATGAAGCCCGAGATGAGGCCGAGAACGAGCCAGCCGATGATCGACATATCCCCCTCCTTCGTTGCGCGGGCCCGAATCGCCGTATCACTTATCGCCGCAGGAGACGCGATGGCGGGGCCCACGGGTCTCGACTGACCGGATAAGTGGAGCGCGGCGGCCGCGAGGGCAAGAGCGCGGCGGCCGCGAGGGCAAGAGCGGGGCCGCGCCGCGAGGGCGCCAGCGCGGGCCATTAACAGAATATTCAACCGCCGCGCATAGCCTGCCAAGGACGACAACCCAGGCCGAGCCATGCCCTCGCCCGCACCCCTGCTGCGCATCCGCTGCTACCGCGTCGCCGTTCGCCGCGATCCGGGTGCCGCCTGGCTGAGCTACGGCTTTGCGAGCAGCGACGAGGCGTGGCTCTTCGCCTATCGCCGCCAGCTCGAAGGCCACATGGTGATCGGCCCCGCTCCCGTCCACGACTGGAGCGCGCTTCACCCCCTGCTCGCTCCCGCTCCCGCCGCGTCGCCTTAGATCACGCCGTCGTCATCGCGAGCCCCGCGAAGCGGTCGCGGTCGTCATGGCGAGGACCGCGACACCGAGCGCAAGCGAGGCGCGGGACGACGCCATCCAGGATGTTTGCGGAAGGCTGAATCGCTTCCCCCTCGCGAAGCTCGGGGTCGCGATGACATCCAATGACGTCTCCCCGCCTCGCCGCGCCCGTGGTCCTCGTGACGCGCGAGGGAGGTTGCCCCTACACCTTGAGTGCGGCGCGCGTCTTCTGGTCCAGCTTGCCCGTCGCCGGGATGTGATGGACCTCCTGGAAGTTCTTCAGGCTCTCGCGCGTCTTCGGCCCCATCTTGCCGTCGACGTTGAGATGGGCACCCTGCTCGTTGAGGGCCTGCTGCGCGCGCTTCACGAGATCGCTCTGGCTGCCGCTCTCGCTCTGGCTCTGCTTGTGCATCATCTTGTGATGGGCGGCGTGGCCCGTCTGGCCCTGCTCCTGGGTCCCCATGTTGCCGCCGCCTTGCGGCGCGGCGGTGCCGTGGGTGGCCGAGCCCGCGCTGTTATTGGGCTGCATCGCGGGCGCATTGCCGCCCGGCTGGCCTTGGGTCTGCGCCATCGCCGTGCCGGCGAAGGCGAGCGCCGCGGCGAGCGCTGCGGGTGCTGCGAAATCGAGACGTCTCTTCCTCATGGGATCCTCCAGGTCTTGCAGGTGGTGGGGAGACGGGCGCGCCAGCTCTGCGCCCCGCGCGGCGCCCGCGGAGATCCGCCGTGGCGTCCGCCGCTATTGCATCCGCTATTGCATCACCCCGGCGGTGCCGTAGGCCTGCTGGAGCTGGGCCATCTGGTAGTGCGGCATCGCCTGCCAGGTCGCGAGCGGCGCGTTGAGCACGACGCGGCCGTTGATGTAGCTGGCGCTCGTCGCCGGCACCGCGATGTAATAGCCGGCGCCGAGGCTGGGCCCGGAGACGATGGCGTAGCGCACGGCGCCGGTCGCGGGATCGACGGCGTTGCCAGCGAGCGTGCCCACATAGGTCCCGGTCGAATCATAGACCGGCGCGCCGGTGGCGCCGCCGCGCCAGGCGAGCATCATCGGCCCGCTCCCGAGCGGCGCCGTCGCCGGCGTCACCGCGACGGGGGGCAGGCCCGTCGACGGCGCCACGGCGGGGACGGCGAGCACGGTCTGGCGCATATTGGTGGGCGGGTAATGCTCCTCGAGCTCGGCCAGGCTGTAATGGCGATAGGCGAGAAGCTCGGCACGGCGCTGATCGACCCAGGCGGCGTTGTTGGTGATGCGCAGCCCGGAGACCGGGATCAGCAGATAGCCGTAATAGGAGCGGTCGGAGACGGCAACGTAGCGCGTGGTGTCGCCCGAGGGATGATAGAGCACGTAGCTCACCACCCCGACATAGTCGTTGTCGCGATCCTCGACGGTGCGCCCGACGAGGGGATCCTGATCCGTCATCACATAGCCTTGCGGCGGCACGCTCGTGGTGTACCAGGCCGTATTGCTCGCGCTGGAGGGCGGCGGGTTGTTGGGGCTCGCGTAACGCGGCGTGGAGCAGGCCGCGAGGGCAAGGCAGGCGCCGAGCAGCGCCAAGCTCCGAGAGGCGATCACGGCATCACCCATTCGCAAAATGCCATAAAAGCATGCTTGGTAACGCCTGGGGGATGCTGCGAGTTCCCGCCGAGGACCGCGCTCGGCGCGGGCGCTCAGCCGCCGGCCGCCGCCGCGGGCCAGGGCATCACCGGGACCGCCGAGACCGAGTTCTTGGGCGAGCCGTTCACCAGCTTGTCGGAATAGGCGAGATAGACGAGGGTGCGGCGCTTGGCGTCCCAGAAGCGCACGACGCGGAGATGCTTGAACATGACCGAGCGGCGCTCGGTGAATACCTCCGCCTTGGCCGGGAGCTTGGCGGGAAGTGCGATGGGCCCGGTCTGACGGCAGGCGATCGCCGCATCGGAAGTGTCCTCGGCGACCCCCACCATCCCCTTCACCCCGCCGGTCCGCGCGCGGCTCAGGAAGCAGGCGACGCCGGGGATCTCCGGATCGTCGAAGGCGGAGACGACGATCTTGTTGTCGGGGCCGAGGAGCTTGAACTCGGTGTTGACCGAGCCGAGCTCGTCCGAGGCGGCACGGGCGGCGGCGGGGATGGCGATGAGCACGGCGGCGATCGCGGCGACGAGGATGGAGCGTTGGGTCATGAGAACCTCGGAGATGGAACGGGAGCGGCAGCACCATCTTTATCCGTCATCCCGGACAAGCGGAATTCCGGCGATGCTGGAATTCCGCGCGATCCGGGATCCAGGCGGTGCGTATTCATGTGGGTTTCGGATCGCGCGGCTCGCAAGACCGGGAAGCAAGCTTTTCCGGGCTCGCCTGCGCTTCCGGAATGACGGAGATAGTCGCCGCGGTCCCTAGCGCACCGCGAGGATCGCCTCGATCTCGACGGGAATGCCGCCGGGAAGCGAGCTCATCCCCACCGCCGAGCGGGCGTGCCGCCCGCGCTCGCCGAAGACCTCGACGAAGAGGTCGGAGCAGCCGTTGATCACCTTGGGATGGTCCGTGAAATCGGGGGCGGCGTTGACCATGCCGAGGACCTTCACCACCTCCTCGACGCGGTCGAGATCGCCATCGAGCGCGTCCCTCGTCGCGGCGATGAGCACGAGCCCGACCTGGCGCGCATGCTTGTAGCCCTCCTCGACCGTCATCCCGGCCCCGAGCTTGCCCTTGGGCATGGCGCCGCCGGGATAGCTCGGCCCCTTGCCCGAGAGATAGAGAAGATGGCCCGCGCGCTTGGCATGGACATAGGTGCCGAGGGGGCTGCCGACCACGGGCAAAGTGATGCCCAGGGCCTTGAGGCGCTGCTCGATCTGCATGGGGTCCTCGTGGATGGCGATTGCTTGCCGAGCTTAGCGTGCCGCACGCCGCGGCGAAAGCCCGCTCGCCGCCGGCGCATGCCGCCGACGGCCGCGGTCACGGCTGCGCCTCATTCACCCGCAGCCAGAAGGAATAGCCGAGCAGGCCATAGGCGCGCGTCTCGGCATGGGCGCGGGCGCGGGCGAGCGCAGGATCGGCCCAGAGCGGGGCCGTCGCCTCGCGCAGCGCCGCGTCGAAGCCGATGAAGGCGTTGGGAAGAAGGATCGTGAACTTGCGCGGATTGGCGAGCAACCAAGCGGCCAGCAGATATTGCTCGGAGTAATGGCGGTCGGCCCATTCGGGCTGGTAGTCGTAGGGCAGCAGGATGTCGTGGACGTGCACGACCACGCCGCGCTTGAGCCGCGGCAGCACCTCGAGGAACAGCATCGCGACGTCGGAGTTCTGGAAGACGCGGTGCGAGCTGTCGATGAAGAGGAGATCGCCGGGCTCGAGGCGCTCGAAGGTCTCGGGCGGCAGCGTCTCCGCCGGGGCGCGGATGATCTCGTCGGCGACGGCGGCGATCTCGGCGCGCGGCTGCGGGTCGCAGGAGACGATGCGCGTCGGCAGGCCGTATTCGCGGATGGCGCGGCGGGCGAAGCGCGTCGAGTTGCCCGAGCCGATCTCGAGCATGAGGGGCGGGCGCAGGCTGCGCAGGAAGCCGAGGAGCGCGATCGCGTCGAGCCCATGAAAATAAGTGTTGAAGAAATCGGGCTCGATGGCATCGCTTCCGGCCGCGTTGCCACCCGCCTGCCGCTGCGCGATGGCGCGGGCAAGCGGCTCGACGGCGGTGAATTCGCGCAGCCGCGCCGCGTAATCCGCGCGGCCGGCCTCGATGAGAGCGTGAAGCTCCGGATGGGGCGGCTTGCCATAGCCATAGCGCGGCTGCGGCGTGATGGGATATTCGAGGATGACTGGATAGGCGGGGGCCACCAGCGCCGGCAAGCGCCACTCGAAATATCGCTGGTAAATGGCGCGGGCCAGGCGGTCGACGAGCTTCGGCATACGGCATCCCCCTCGTTGCGGCGCGCGGAGAATAGCGGAAACGTCGCGGTCGGCCAACTTGACTTGCTAGCGACCACTCGGCTTACACGCGCATAAGGAGGCGTCCGCGCCATTTATTCGCCGTCGTTCCCGCGGAAGCGGGAACCCAGCCGCTCCAATGCTTTCTGGGTCCCGGCTCTGCGCGGAGCCTGTCCTCGGGCCCGCCTTCGGCGGGACCCGGGGGCTCCGGCCGGGACGACGATCTTCGCGGGTTAGCAGCGCTCCGTCCGAAATCCTCTCACGACAGCGCCACGAGATCGGCGCGGAGGCGATCCGCACCCTTGGCGGCGGCGGAGAGGCGGCGCTCGACGGCCCCGTGGGTGCGCCGCCAGACCGGCACAGCCTCGGCGAGGAGCGCGCGCCCCGCCGGGGTGAGCGCCAGGCGACGGCCGCGCTTGTCGGCGGGATCGACCGTCACCGTGACGAGGCCGCGCCGCTCAAGCGGCTTGAGATTGGCGGTCAAGGTCGTGCGGTCCATAGCGAGGAAGGCCGCGACGGCGCCGATGCTCGGCGGCTCCGGCCGGTTCAAGGACATCATCAGGGAGAACTGGCCGTTGGTGAGATCGAGCGGGCGCAGCGCCGCGTCGAACCACCGCGCCACCGCCCGCGCCGCGCGCCGCAGATGGAGGCAGAGGCAGGCGTCGCGGACCTCGATGGTGACGGCGAAGGGGACCGATTTGGCGTTTGACATGGGAGTATTATGTTGATATCAACCTATCTGGTCAACGGGAAACGCCGCGTGGGCGCGGCATCTCGTGGCGTCGCCGGAAGCGAAAACGGAGGTTGCGATGACGATGAGGCTCTATTACGCCGAGACGCTCAATCCGCGGAAGGCCTGCGCGGTCGCGCGCCATCTGGGCTCGCCCGTTGAGTTCGTGCGCGTCGATCTCGCCAAGGGCGAGCAGCGCACCCCCGCCTTCACGGCGATGAATCCGAACCAGAAGGTCCCGGTGCTCGAAGTCGGCGGACGGACGATCTGGGAATCGACGGCGATCATGGTCTTCCTCGCCCGCGAGGCGGGCTCCGATCTCTGGCCCCGAGACGAGCGCCAGGTCGAGGTCATGCGCTGGCTCGCCTGGGACCTGCAGCACTTCTCCCGCCACGGCGCCTCGCTCTATTTCCAGAACATCATCAAGCCGCGCTTCTTCAAGGCGCCGCCCGACGCCGCGGCGGTCGAGGAGGCCACGGGATTCTTCCGCACCTATGCCCGCGTGCTGGACGATCATTTGCGCGGCCGCGACTGGCTGGTGGGCGGCGGCTTGACCCTTGCGGATTTCGCCGTCGCCGTTACCCTGCCCTATGCCGAGGAGGGCCGGATCCCCGTGGCCGAGTTCCCCGAGATCCGGCGCTGGCACGCGCGGCTCGAGGCGCTGCCGGCCTGGCGCGAGCCCTTCCCCGCGGCCAAGGCGGCCGCCTGAGCGCCTGCGACGTCGAGCGAAGCCAACCGAGTGATGAGCATGCCAACGGTCTCGTTCACGCCGGCGCTGCGGCGCTTCCTGCCGGCCCCCACCATGGAGGTGGAGGGGGCCACGGCGGGTGCGGCGCTCGCGGCCGTCTTCGCCCAGCGCCCGGCCCTGCGCGGCTATGTGCTCGACGACCAGGGCGCGCTGCGCCGCCACGTCGCCGTCTACGTCAATGGCGAGCCGCTGCGCGACCGCCTCAAGCTGAGCGACCCCGTCGGCGCGCGCGACGAGATCTATGTGTTCCAGGCGCTCTCCGGCGGCTGAGGCGCTTGCGGTTATCTGAGGTGATGCGTCGAGATTGTCGCACCACGATCGTCGCCCCCGCGGAAGCGGGGGCCCAGGCGTCCTGGATTCCCGCTTGCGCGGGAATGACGAGGTGAAGATCACGATTCGATTTGAGCGCCACGCGCGTTAAGGGAGGTCAGGATGTCCGATCGCTTCCATGTCGGCACCCGCAAGGGGCTGTTCGAGATCGCCCGCCGCCGCGGCGCCTGGGAGATTGTCGACGCGCAGTTCCTCGGCGATCCCGTCTCCGCCGTGCTGGCGGATGGCGAGGACACGCTTTACGCGGCCCTCGATCTCGGCCATTTCGGCGCCAAGCTGTGGCGGCGCGAGCGCGGCGGCGCCTGGCGCGAGCTGCCGGTCCCGGCCTTCCCCCCCAAGCCCGAGGACGCCGCGGACGATCCGCACCCCTGGTCCCTCGGCAAGATCTGGGCCCTCGAGCCGGGCGGCGTCTCCGGGCGCCTCTGGGCCGGCACCATGCCCGGGGGGCTCTTCCGCTCCGACGATGGCGGCGAATCCTGGTCGCTCAACGAGGCCCTCTGGCGCATGCCCGAGCGGCGGCAATGGATGGGGGTGGCCGGCGGCGAGCAGCCGGGCATCAGCGCGGTCCTCGTCGATCCGCGCGATCCCGCCGACATCCGCCTCGGCGTCTCGACGGCGGGCGTGTGGGCGAGCCGCGACGCCGGCGCCTCGTGGCGCCTCATCAACCGCGGCATGTACAACGAGTACATGCCCCCCGAGCGGCGCGAGGACCCGATCACCCAGGACATCCACCAGCTCGCGCGCTGCAAGGCGCGGCCCGAGGTCGTGTGGTGCCAGCACCACAACGGCGTGTTCCGCTCCGAGGACGCGGGCGAGAGCTGGCGCGAGGTCACGGCGATCCGCCCCTCGAAATTCGGCTTCGCCGTGGCGGCCCATCCCCGCGACCCGAACACCGCCTGGTTCGTCCCCGCCGTCAAGGACGAGCGGCGCATCCCCGTCGACGGCAAGGTCGTGGTGGCGCGCACCCGCGACGGCGGCGCGAGCTTCGAGGTGCTGGCCGAGGGCCTGCCCCAGCGCCACGCCTATGATCTCGTCTGGCGCCACGCGCTGGCGGTCGATGAGAGCGGCGAGCGCCTCGCCTTCGGCTCGACCAGCGGCGGGCTCTGGGTCTCGGAGGATGGCGGCGAGTCCTGGGCCATGGTCGAGGCGCGGCTGCCGCCGGTCGCCGCCGTGCGCTTCGCCGCAGCCTGAGGCGCCGTCAAAAAAATTTCATCGGACCTGTCGGCGGCGCGGCGCCGCGTTCGTCGTATCGTCGGTTTTCCCTGACCAACCCCAGCCCAAGGAGGCTCACATGCAGATCCAGCCCTATCTGTTCTTCGACGGCCGCTGCGAGGAGGCCCTCGAGTTCTACCGCAAGGCCGTCGGCGCCGAGGTCGAGATGCTGCTGCGCTTCAAGGACAATCCCGAGCCGCCGCGGGAGGGCTGCACGCCCCCTGCGGGATCGGAGAACAAGGTGATGCATGCCTGCTTCCGCATCGGCGAGGCGCGGGTAATGGCCTCCGACGGGCGCTGCGAGGGCAAGCCGAGCTTCCAGGGCTTCTCCCTCTCCCTCACCGTGCCCAACGAGCGCGAGGCGGCGCGGCTCTTCAACGCGCTGGCCGCGGGCGGCCAGGTGCAGATGCCCCTCGGCAAGACCTTCTTCTCGCCGAGCTTCGGCATGCTCGCGGACCGCTTCGGCGTCTCGTGGATGGTCTATGTGGCGCCGCAGGGAACGGCGTGAGGCGAGATCGATCCCATCCTCTCTATGCTCAACCTCTAAGCCCCACCTCACCCGCTCCCCCGGATCGCAGTCCGGGGTCGCACCCTCTCCGCCCCAATGGGGCGGAGAGGGTAGGGAGAGGTGGGGGACTCCCGAAGTAGGCGCACCCGCAACGACGACGCAGCAAGGACATCACCATGACCATCGACGGCAAGCGGCGCTGGTGGGCGCTCTACGTTCTCTGCCTGGGCGATCTGATGATCGTCCTCGACACGACGATCGTGAACGTGGCGCTGCCCTCGATCCGCACCGCCCTCGGCTTCTCCGAGGCGTCGCTCGCCTGGGTCGTGAACGCCTATCTCCTCACCTTCGGCGGCTTCCTCCTCCTGGGCGGGCGGCTCGGCGACCTCTTCGGCCACCGGCGCCTCTTCCTCGCCGGCATCGCCCTCTTCACCCTCGCCTCCCTCGCCTGCGGCCTCGCGGAGAGCCAATGGTTCCTCGTCGCGGCGCGGGGCGTGCAGGGGCTCGGCGGCGCCGTCGTCTCGGCAGTCGCACTCTCGCTGATGATGAGCCTCTTCACCGAGGCGGCCGAGCGCGCCAAGGCGATGGGCGTCTTCGGCTTCGTCGCGGCGGGCGGCGGCAGCATCGGCGTGCTGCTCGGCGGGCTTCTCACCAACGCCCTCGACTGGCACTGGATCTTCCTCGTCAACCTCCCCGTGGGCGTCGCCGTCTGCGCGCTCACGCTGGCGCTGCTGCCGCCCGCCCGCGGCCAGGGCTCGCGCAAGCACCTCGACGTCGCCGGCGCCGTCACGGTGACGGCCGCCCTCATGCTCGCCGTCTACGCCATCGTCGGGGGCAACGAGGCCGGCTGGCTCGCCGGCCGGACCCTCGGCCTGCTCGGCGCCGCCGTCACCCTGCTTGTGATCTTCCTCGCCATCGAGGCGCGCATCGCCGCTCCGCTGATGCCGCTCGGCCTCTTCCGCCTGCGCAACCTCGCGATCGCCAATCTCGTCGGCGTGCTGTGGGCCGCGGCGATGTTCGCCTGGTTCTTCCTCTCGGCGCTCTATCTCCAGCTCGTGCTCGGCTACAGCCCCCTCGAGGTCGGCCTCGCCTTCCTGCCGGCCAACCTGATCATGGCGGTCTTCTCCCTCGGCCTCTCGGCCAAGCTCGTCCTGCGCTTCGGCACCCGGGCGCCCCTTGCGGCGGGGCTCCTCCTCGCCGCCCTCGGGCTGGTGCTCTTCGCGCGCGCGCCCCTCGGGGGAAGCTTCGCCCTCGACGTGCTGCCGGGCATGGTCCTGCTTGGCCTCGGCGCGGGGATCGCCTTCAACCCGGTGCTGCTCGCCGCCATGAGCGACGTGGCGCCCGACCAGTCCGGCCTCGCCTCGGGCCTCGTCAATACCGCCTTCATGATGGGCGGCGCCCTCGGCCTCGCCATCCTCGCGAGCCTCGCCGCCGCGCGCACGGACGACCTCCTCGTTGCAGGCGAGACCCAGGACGCCGCCCTTGCCGGCGGCTATCACGCGGCCTTCCTCGCCGGTGCGCTCTTCGCCGCCCTCGCCGCGCTGATCGCAGCCCTCCTCCGCCGCGGCGCCGCGGCGGCGGCGGACGCCGCGCCGGCGCGCCAAGGGGCCGACGATTAAGCGGCCGCCCGGCGGCTAAAATCGATAACCGAGATTGATGTCGGCGACGAGCTGGTTCTTGGTCTCGATGATCGGGCTCGCGGCGGCGTCGGCGAGGAGACGCTCATAGGCGGCGTCGCCTTCGATGAGCCAGTGCTTGTCGAGGAGATAGACGCCCGTGGCCCCGAAGCCGGTGCTCTTGAGCCCGCCGCCGGCATCGAAGCGGCGCAGGCCCGAGGCCGCCGATTCCGCGGCGGTGACGCCAAAATAGGATTGCATGTACTGGCCGTCGGCCATGGTGAGCGTCGGCCCCACGAAGAGGATGAGCTTGTCCTTCACGACCGGCACCGGCACATAGGCGCCCACATCGCCGATGATGCCGTCATGGCCGCCGATGGCCTTGCGCAGATCGAGGGTGAGGACGACGGGCTTGACGAAGTACTGCGCGAAGAGCTTGGGCTCCGGCGCCGGATCGATGTTGTCGAGCCCGCGCAGATGGTGATCGTCGTGATGATCGCGGCCGGCGTCGTAGGACATGGCGATGCCGGCGCGATAGCCGGGGCCGTGGAGCAGGTTCGCCCCGACGCCCTCGCCGTCCGAGGCGAAGAGAAGGTCGCGATAGCGGACGTCGATGATGACGCTCGGCTCGGGGATGTAGCGCTTGCTGCCCTCGAAGGAGGGCTGACCGAGCACGCCGCCGCCGATGGTGACGCGCCAGTCGGGCAGCGGGCCGGCGAGCGACTCCAGCACCTCGCCCGCGGAATATTGCCAATTGGCGAGGGGGAGCGGCGTCTGCGCCGCGGCGGGTGCCGAGAGCACCGCCCATGAGAGCGCGCCGAGGATAGCGCCGAGTGCTGGACTGCCGAGCCGCATGGTTCGTCCCCTCCAGTCGCCGCGAGCCGGGCGACGCTCTATCACGAATACCCCGGATCTCATCCCTTGCCGCGCAAGGCCCGATGGAAAACGAACAATCGCGACCGCTCCCGGGTTTCAGCAGGGCGGCACGATGCCCGTCGTCGCGCTTGCCGCCGCGCGCCGTTAACCGGATATTAACGGTTTATTAGCCATACTCGGCGCCTCCGTCTTGCTCCGCCGGGTCCCCGTCCCATGAGGTATGACTTAAGCGGCGTGCGCGTGCTCGTCGTGGAAGATGACGTCTTGGTTTCCGCCGCCCTCGGGGACATGCTCTCGGATTTCGGCTGCATCGTCGCCGCCACCGTCGACCGCCTCGACGAGGCCGTGACGCTGGCCGAGCGGCTCGAGATCGACGCCGCCATCCTCGACGTGAATATCGCCGGCGAGCTCGTCTTCCCCGTCGCCGAGCGTCTCGCCCGCCGCGACATCCCCTTCATCTTCGCGAGCGCCTACCCGCGCAAGCGCATTGCCCTCGAATATCCCAAGGCCATCGTGCTGGCGAAGCCCTACCCGCCCGCCCTGCTGCGGCAGGCCCTCAGCGCCGTCATCGCCTCGGCGCGGTCGCGGCGGCTCGCGACGCGCGGCCCGGCCGGCGGGAAGACCTCCTCCGACGTGGCGTGAGGCGCGCTCAGCCCGGCGGCTTGCCCGCCGCGGCTTCGAGATCCGCCGCGAGGGCCTCGCATCGCTCGGCGAGGAGCAGGAGCTGCTGCGCGATCGCCGGCACCTCGACGGTCTTGGCCAGGCCGCGCATGATGGCGGCCTGCTCGCGCAGCGTCTCGGCCCTGAGGGACTCCCCCAACGATAGAACTTCCTTTCCTTCCTTGCCCCTGGCGTTGGCACACGGATTCGGCAGTCCGTTCCCGGCGAGACTAGCACGCGGGGGGGGGGGGG
>DATGLG010000013.1:0-40066 GCA_035294245.1 Alphaproteobacteria bacterium
GCGGCCCTGGAGGTCGCGGAAGCCTACTGCGCGCAGGAGGGCGGCCAGATCACCGCAAAGAGCCCGCACTGCAGCGCGATGTTCCGGCTCGTGGTTCATGGTCACGACGAGAAAGATCGCAGCGCGCGTAAGTTGGGCGACTACAGGTTGTGAGACGGGCACAATCCACTCCTTAGCGAGTCGGTTCCGGTGGCGAACAGTCTACACGAGCGCAGCCGAGCGCAAAGATTTGGCGTGCCAGGGCCGGCCTGCCGATCATCCGAGGCGGGCAGGGTCGAGGGCGGATGTGGAATCGATGGGACCGGCAGCAATGGGCAGGACGAAGTGTGCGCGCGCCGGGCTGGCAATGAGGATCGGCCACCACGACGCCGGGTAAGCCTGTTCCGTCCTTTATTCCTCTCAGCCTCCGTGCCCTTTGACCCTCGCATCCTACCGTCGAACGCGGGGCCTTTCGGGTAGAAGCGTCGAGGTCACGGCTAAGGCGATTGGCCGCGCTCCATCGCAAGCTCCGCCTCCAGGCTCTCTCGGCTCCGGGAGATGGTTGCCAAGGCGAGGGTCCGGCCGTCCTTTTGAAGCCGCAGCGCCACATCATAAGCGTTGGCATCGCCGCTCTGCTGGATGTGGTCCCATGCGGCGGCATGCCCGACGTAGTCGATCGAGACGTCGTAATGCCGGGTCCAGAAGAAGGGTACGGCGCCATAACGCTCGCGCCGGCCCAGCATGTTGCGAGCGGCCGTCTGACCCTGCCGCTCGGCCACGACCCAATGCTCGATGCGCAGCCGCTCGCCGCTATAAGGATCAGGCCAGCGGGCGATATCGCCCGCGGCGAAGACATCTGGGGCGCTGGTTTCCAGGAATTCGTTGACGAGAACGCCGTTATCGACCGCTAAGCCGGCCTTCTCGGCCAGATCGAGCCGAGGCCTCACCCCGATCCCGAGCAGCACGAGATCGGCATCGATCTGCGAATCATCGTCGAGCCACACGCGCTCCGCTTCGATCTCGGAAACGAGGCGCCCGAGATGGAACGCAACGCCGTGGGTCTCGTGGAGCGCGCGCACAACATCGCCCAGCGCTGGGCCCAGGACGCGTTCCATGGGCCGCGCTTCGGGCGCCACCACGTGAACCTCGACGTTTCGATGGCGCAATGCGGCCGCGGCTTCGAGGCCGATGAAGCTCGCGCCGACAATCACGGCGCGACGGCCGCGAGTGGCGCGCGCAATGATCTCGCGGCTGTCGGCGAGCGACCGTAGCGTACGGACGTGCGGCAGATCGGCGCCGGGCACCTGAAGCCGGATCGGCTCGGCGCCGGTCGCGATCAGCAGCTTCGTGAAGGTGATCGCGTTACCGTTACCGAGTACCACGCGGTGTCCCGCAGGGTCAATTGCGATTACCGTCGTGTCGAGCCGCAGTTCGATGTCATTCTCGACATAGAACTCGTTCGGGCGCAGCGGTATCCATTCTTCGGGGGCAGTGCCGGCGAGGTAATCCTTGGAGAGATTCGGACGGTCATAGGGAGGCGCATTGTCGGCGCTGATGATGGTGACGCCGCCGCCATAGCCCTCACGCCGCAACATGTCGGCCGCGGCGTAGCCCGCTGCACCGCCACCGATAATGACCATGCGTTCGCGGGCGCCGGCCGTTGACTGCGGCTTCGGCGGCATGGCCCGCGGGAGTGCAGCCATCTTCTCGCGAACGAAGATGCGCCCGTCACCGCGTACAACGCGCCAGCATGATGTCGCCGCCAAGGCGGGCGCCGCCAGGGCCTCTCCTGTGCGCAGGCTGAAGCAGGCATGATGCCACGGGCAACGCACGGTGTCTCCGACCATCAGGCCCTGTCCGAGCGGCCCGCCATAATGGGTGCAGGTGGCGCCGATGGCGAACACCTCCCCGCCGCGACGAGCAAGAAGAACAGCATCCTCGTCCACATGGCCGACCAGCATGGCGCCATCGGCAAGATCGCTTTCCCGGATGCCCCTCCTTAGATCGGGGCCGTGCAGCTGATTTGCGTTGCTCACGATGGGTCTCCTCGAAAGTTCGCCCCCATGCGATAGACGCAAGGTACCACGAAATGTTCCTTTGGCCTGTTGCAGGGCCCTCGGCGGCAAGGCGATGGAGAATCCGTGGCGGAAGCCCTCAGGCCTTGAGCCGCGCAAGCTCGCGTTTCGGGAGAAGCTGCGCCGTCGCAAAATCCTTCCAGTACGCCCCGATGTTCTCGATGATGAAGTCGCGGAAGCTCTGGGCGCCCAGCCCAAGCGTCCGTCCCCGCCGCAACATCAGGCCCAGCTCGCGTTCCACTGCCGGCGCTATGAGCTTACAGGTTGCTAGGTCCTGCTGGGTAAGATTGGACAGGCAGGCTTCGGGCAGAATGGAGACGCCGATCCCCACGGCGACCATGCCGCTGAGCGTGCTCAGCTGTTTGGCCTCGCAGGTGATGTTTAGCTTCACGTGGGCCCTGATGGCGGCGTTATCGACGATGCGGCGCGTCCCGGTGTTGGTCCCCATGGCGATGAACGGATACGCCTCCAGGTCCTTAAGACGCACCATGCGCTTTCGGGCAAGGGGATGGTCCCTGTGACAGATCACGCAGAACCTGTCCCGTATCAACGGAATGAAGTCGAGTTCCGGCTCGTCGTCATAATAGGAGCTCACGCCGAAATCGGCTTCCTTCATCAGGACCTGCCGGGCCACGCTCTGTGCATCGCCGTCATAGACCTTGATGACGAGGCCGGGATAGCGCTCTCGAAACCGGAGCATCAAGGGACCGATGAGCTGAACGGCGACTGAGGGCAGACAGGCCACCTCGACGCGCCCGCGGACATGCTCGGCGGAATCCCGGATATCTGCAATCGCCGCCTGCAGATCCGAAATAAGTCGCTCCGCCACGGGAAGGAAGCTCTGGCCCTCGTTGGTCAGCCTGACCATCCGCGTGGTTCGGTCGAGAAGTCGCACGTCGAGTATCGCCTCGAGCTGCCGGACATTCCCGGTCAGCGCCGGTTGGGATATCCCGATCAAGCGCGATGCCCTGGTGTAGCTCTGGTTCTGAGCGACCGCCACGAAAACCTGAAGCTGGCGGAGCGTGACATTTATAAGCATGACTTTGATAATAATTGCGATTTCCTATTAGACAAGCTGATAACTCACCCGTGATACTGCGCGAAGGACGGGGCGGGCGAATAACGTCGCCTATGGCCGCGGTGTCTCGACGAGAAAACGGCGGCGACTCACCCGCAAACCTGCGAGACAAGGGTGTGAAGATGGCTGTGGCGGCGAAAGAGAAGGCGAAGACGACGAAGCGGGCCTGGCTTGGCGGCCTCACGGTCGTCGATGGTGATGGGCATGTGGGGTCGACTCCCGAGACATGGGAGCGGTACATGGACGAGCCCTATCGCTCCCACGGCCCGCGCATCGTCAAGGACAACCGGGGCAGCGAGCGCTGGATGGTCGAGGGCATCCTCTATCCGAAGCCGGAGGGGACGGCGTCGGGCCAGCCCGAAGGCATTCGCGGCTCCATGCTCCATCCGGGGGTCTCCGATCCGCTGGCGCGCCTCAAGGACATGGATTCGGAAGGCATCGATATCGCCGTCTGCTTCGGCAACCTGCCCGAGCTGACCCTCGCGGCGGTCATGGATCCCGGTCTCGCCGTCGCCATGGCGCGCGCCTACAACAATTGGGTCGCCGATTATTGCAGCGTTGATCCGCGTCGCCTGAAGGCGGTCGCCGTCCTGCCCATGCAGGACGTCGCGGCGAGCGTTGCCGAGCTCCGTCGGGCGACGAAGGAGCTTGGCCTGATCGCTGCGATGCTCCCGACCAATGTGAGAGGCAAGAATCTCGACCATCCGGACTACCTTCCCGTCTTCGCCGAGGCTGCGAGGCTCGGCGTGCCGCTCACCGTGCACGGGGCCCCGTCGACCGGCTCCTTCGCGGGATCGGACAGGTTCGAGAACTACTTCTTCACCCATGCCGTGGCTCACCCGTTCGAGCAGATGATCTCGCTCATGTGTATCGTCTGCGGTGGAATTCTCGAGCGCTTTCCCGACCTTCGGGTCGCCTTCCTCGAGTCCGGCATCGGCTGGGTGCCTTATTGGGTCGAGCGGCTCGACGAGCATTTCGAGCACCGCGCCAAGCTCGTGCCGAATATCAAGCGCAAGCCCAGCGACTACGTCGACAGCGGCCGGGTCTTCTTCTTTTGCGAGCCCGAGGAGAAGATGCTCCCCTACGTGGCGGGTATGTGGGAGGATTCGATTGTCTTTACGTCCGACTATCCCCATTGGGACGCGAAGTTTCCCGGCGCGGTGGCGGCAGTCGCGGAACGCAAGGACCTGACGGAGCGGCAGAAGCGCAAGATCCTCTCGGAAAACGCCGCACGGTTCTACGGATTGTCCCTGTAGCGATGGACATGGAGCGCGAAATCCGGCGAATGGATGCGATGACCGCCTTGAGGTCGCGCGCCTCCGCCATCAAGCTGCGCGAACCTGGGCCATCCCGTCACGAGCTCGACCAGATCATGGCGGCCGCCGTCAACGCCCCCGATCACGGCAAGCTCCATCCTTGGCGATTCATCGTGATCGAGGGTGAGGCGCGCCGGCGCTTTGGCGTCCTGCTGGCCGACGCCCTGCGGCGACGCGAGCCCGACGCGCCCGGCGCCCGGCTCGAGGCCGAGCGAGCGAAGCCGCTGCGAGCGCCGATGCTCGTGGTGGTGGTCGGTCGGCCCGATACCGGCTCGAAGATACCCGAGATCGAACAGATCGTTTCCGCCGGTGCTGCGGCGCAAAGCATTGTCCTCGCCGTTCATGCGCTGGGTTACGGCTGCTTCTGGCGGACGGGCGCGGCCGCTTATGATGCGATGGTGAAACGCGGGCTGGGTCTCGCGGAGGTCGAGCGCGTCATCGGCTTTCTGCACCTGGGTACGGTGGAGGTTCCTGGACGCCCGCGGGAGATCGATCCTCTCGCCTTCGTGAGCTGGTGGCGAGGAGAAGAGGCGGCTTGATGCGCGGGCGGCGAGGCTCGGGCATAGGATTGCACGCGCGCTAATATGCGGCGGCTTCGATCGGAGCCAAAGGTGCGGACTCGCTGCGGCACATCGCGACGCTGGAGGATATGGGCGAGCGCAATGCCCGCTTTTCCTGAAGGAGGATGATCGGCATCTCGTTCCGGAACCCAGGGAGGCTTCAATGGAGAACAACAATGGTCTTGCGAGCAGGCTCGCATCCGAGCGGATCAATCGCCGCGACTTCATTCGCCGATCGGCGGCCGCAACCCTCGCCGTCTCCGCTCTCCCGGCGCTCACGACGAGGCGCGCCTTCGCCGCCGCCAAGGAAGTCAATTTCGCGACCTATGGCGGCATGATCAACGAGAATACCCGCAAGGTCTTCGCCGAGCCCTTCGAGAAGGAGACGGGCATCAAGGTGAACCTCGGCGTCAATTCCTCTTTGGCGCTCGCGAAGCTCCAGGTCGCCTCCGGCGGAAGCGCGCAATGGGACATCGTCAATCTCACCGGCGCGGAATACGAGGTCGCGGTCAAGGAGAACCTGCTGGCGCCCTACGACTACAAGATCGTCGATCCGACGCACATCGCCCCCGAGTACCGCAAGCCCTACGGCGTGAAATACAGCCTCTTTCTTTTCGTGATGGCGTGGGATCGCCGCAAGATCCCCGACGACAAGGCGCCGAGGAGCTGGGCCGAATTCTGGGACACCAAGCGATATCCCGGCAAGCGCTCCATCTACGCGAACGTCAGTGACGGGGACGTCCTCGAGATCGCGCTCTTGGCGGATGGCGTCCCCGTCGACAAGCTCTATCCGCTCGATGTCGAGCGGGCGCTCAAGAGCCTCGACCGGCTCGGCAAGCGCAACATCATCTGGCACACGACGAACCAGGAGCCGATCCAGCAGCTCATCTCCGGAGAGGTCGCGCTCGCCACGGCATTCAACGGCCGGATCGTGGTTGCCGACCGCGGGGGCGCTCAGATCGGGTACACGCCCGACTATGCCGGGGTGAGCGGCAACTACCTGACGGTCGTCAGAACCTCCGAGCACAAGCACGAGGCCTTCGAGTTTCTCAACTATGTCCTGACCAACACGAAGGCGGATGTGGAATATATCAAGTTGACGAACTACGCGATGCCGAACACGCAATGCCTCCAATACCTGCCGAAAAGCCTCGTCGACACGCTCCCGACGAGCCCAACGCTCAAGGACAAGGTCTTCCTGAAGAATGATGCCTGGTGGGCCGCCAATCTCGAGAAGACGACCGTCCGCTTCAAGGAATGGCAGATGACGCCATGACCGGCCATGGCCAAGCTCGGCTTCCTGTGCGATCGGAGCGGAGATGACGCCGGGCCCGCGGCGAAGCGGACGGCTCCGGATGCGAGCCGTCCGCCGCTTGCCGGGAGGCGGGTCCTTCGCAGCCGGCTTTGGCTATTGCTGCCGATCGGGATCGTCTACGGAGCCCTGGCGGTGGTGCCGCTGGTGCTGATTGTTCGCTTCAGCCTCGTCGGCGGCTTGACGCAGTATCGTGAGGTTCTCTCGAGTCCGCTCCTCGCGCATATCGTGGAGAATACGGTCGTCATCAGCATCACGACCACCGTGATCGCGGTGCTGCTCGGCTATCTCCTTGCGGCAGCGCTCTGGCGGTCGGGCCCGCGCATGCGCGTGCTGCTCCTCATTCTCGTGCTGCTCCCGTTCTGGACCGGGGTGCTCGTGAAGAACTTCGCATGGGCTGCGCTTCTGCAGGACAACGGCGCCATCAACGAGCTTTTGAGGATCATCGGCCCGAGCCATGAGGCGCTGCCGCTGCTGCACAATCGGTTGGCGGTCATCATCGGGATGGTCCACTACGTCCTGCCCTACGCCGTGTTTCCCATCTATACCGTGATGCTGTCCATCGACGACCGGCTCGAGCGCGCGGCCAAGAGCCTGGGCGCCTCGGCATTTTCAGTGGCCTGGCTTGTAATCATGCCGTTGACGCTGCCGGGCGTATACGCGGCCGGGCTTCTCGTCTTCATCATATCGACCGGGTTCTTCATTACGCCCGTTATCCTGGGCGGCCCGTCGGACATGATGGTCGCCAACCTCGTCGACTTCTACGCACATCAGCTCGTCGACTTCAACCGTGCCGCCGCATTGGCCGTTTTGATCGTCATGGTCATCTCCGTGCTGGTTTTCGCTTATCAGCGGACCCCAAAGGAGGGTCAGTATGGCGCGGTTTAAGCGGCGCCGATATTCGCGCCCATCCGCTCCTGTGTCCTCCGCGCGTCGACCGTTTCGGCTGCCGGGGAATCCCCTGTTGCTGCTCGCCTGTCTGCCTGTCCTCATCTATCTGCTGTTGCCGACCTTGATCATCGTCCCCATGGCGCTGACGAAAGGGCAGCTTATCCAGTTTCCACCGATCTGGATCTCGGTGCATTCCTTCGCCGACTACTTCGACGATCGGCAATGGATCGATTCGACGATCATCTCCCTCAAGGTTGCCGCCCTGGCGGTCTGCATTGCCTGTGTCGCCGGCTCCGCCGCGGCGATCGGGCTGCACGGCAAGCAATTTCCCGGAAAGGCCGTGGTCATCGGGATCATCCTGACGCCGATGGTGATTCCCTTCGTCGTGCTGGGCCTGGGCGACTATCTTTTCTTCGTCCACATGCCGTTCATCGGGCGATGGGTCGAGATCGGCCTCGCCCACAGCGTGCTTGTGACCCCTTACGTATTCATCACCGTGCAGGCGGCGCTGAGCGGCCTCAACCCGCTGCTTGTCCGTTCCGCGCGCAGCCTGGGCGCCGGAAATGCGTCGGTCCTCTACCACGTGTATTGGCCGGCGATTCGGCCCGGCATCGTCGCGGGGGCCATCTTCGCCTTCGCCGTTTCCTTCGACGAGGTCGTCATCGCGCTGTTCCTGCAATCGCCGAACGCGACGACATTGCCCGTGCGAATGTTCACCAGCATCGAATACGAGCTGACGCCCAAGATCGCCGCCGCCGCGTCGCTGCTGCTCTGCTTCGCCACTCTGGCGCTCTTGGCGCAGGCATTCCTCACGCATCGGAAATTGTCCCAGCGGCGGCTGCCGAAGGCGGTACAATCATTGCCATGAACCTTATGAGCCCGAGCTTGAACGGAAGCGCGAGCGCCGGCGCGGAGAGCCGGCCGGCCGGCCGGCTTCTCGAGGTCAGAGGGGTGTGGAAGGCCTATACGGGCGATCAGTACGTTGTTCGGGACGTCACTTTCACCTTGAGGCCCGGGGAGTTCCTCACCCTGCTCGGACCGAGCGGCTCCGGAAAGACCACGACGCTCATGATGGTCGCCGGCTTCGAAATGCCCGATCGGGGCGAGATCCGCGTCGATGGCAAGGACGTCGCCTGGCAGCCGCCCGAGCGCCGCAATTTCGGCATCGTCTTTCAGGGCTATGCCCTGTTTCCGCAGATGTCGGTGCTCGAAAATGTGGCGTTCCCGCTCCGAATGCGGCGATTGCCGCCATCGGCTCGTCGCCGCAAGTCCCTCGAGATGCTTGAAAAAGTAGGCCTGGCGGAATTTCGCGATCGCCGGCCGCGCGAGCTTTCCGGCGGCCAGCAGCAGCGCGTGGCACTTGCGCGCGCGCTGGTGTTCGAGCCGGATGCGCTGCTCCTCGATGAACCGCTCGGCGCCCTGGATAGGAAGCTGAGAGAGGCGCTTCAGCTCGAGATCAAGGAGATCCAGCGCCGAATCGGGATCTCGATCCTCTACGTGACCCATGACCAAGACGAGGCCATGATGATGTCCGACAACATCGCGGTCATGAACGAGGGGCGGATCGTGCAGATCGGGTCTCCCCGCGACGTCTATCTGCATCCGAGAATCCCGTTCGTGGCAGGGTTTCTCGGCGAGACCAACCTACTGCGCTGCACCGATTGCGGGTCTGATGGAAGCTATGCGCGGGTGCGCTTCCAGAATGGTGTCATGGGCCGCGCTCAGGCGCCGCGAGAAGGCCGCCGGCGGCGATCGCCGCATGATGCCCTCGTCTCCATCCGCCCCGAGCGCATCCGGTTCCTCACCACCGGCGAGACCCCCGAGAACGTCATCGACGGCGTGGTTATCGACTGCACGTTCCTCGGGCATCACGCCCGCTATGTCGTCCGCGCCCTCGGACAGAAGCTCGTGGTCAGCAGCACGGATCCACACCTTGCGCAGCATCTGCGCATCGGCGACGCCGTGAGACTCGGCTGGGCCTGCGATGAAGCTCAAATTCTTGCCGAAGACGAGGACGACGGGGGAGAGCGCGGACGATGATCAAGAACCGGATCCCTTGGCCCAAGGGGGCGCGCTGCGCCGTTAGCATCACCTGGGATATGGACGCCGACAGCGGCCTCAATTGGTACAACCGCGACACCGCCGACAACCTCATTGCCTCGCAGTCCTATGTTCGATACGGCCCGCTGATTGCCGTACCTCGGATCGCCGAGGAGCTCGCCCGCATCGAGATGCGCCAGACCTTCTTCGTGCCCGGCTGGTGCATCGAAAAATATCCGGCGCAGGTCGACTTGCTGCTCGAGCACGGCCACGAGGTCGCTTTACACGGCTATCTTCACGAGCGCTCGAACGAGATGACGCCCGAGGACGAGCGCTATTGGCTCGGCCGCGCGGTAAAAGCGTATGCGAAGCATATGGGCAAGCGCCCGCGCGGGTGGAGGGCACCCAGCTTCGCATTTTCCAAATACTCGCTGCGCTACTTGATCGAGGAGGGATTTGAGTACGATTCGTCACTGATGGGGGATGACATCCCCTATGCGCTACGCGACGATCGCGGCTCACTCCTCGAATTCCCCACGGACTGGACGCTGGATGACTGGCCGCATTACGTCCATAACCGGGACTTTCATTACATGATGCCGATCTCGGCGCCGCAGCGAGCGATGGAGGTCTTTCGCGCGGAATTCGACGCGGCGTGGCAGCATGGCGGCCTGTGGATTTCCGTTTGGCACCCCTTCGTCTCAGGTCGACTCGCGCGGTTCGGCGCCGTCTTGGAGCTGATCGACTATATGAAATCGAAGGGCGGAGTCTGGTTCGCCCCGCTCGAGGATGTCTGTGATCACGTGAAGGCGCTTATGAGAGATAAGCTCTGGCAGCCCCGCACCGAGACGATACCGCTCTATCAGAGCCCCATCCCGGAATTCTCCAGGACGTGATCTGGCCTCCGCCAACGATCGATAGGATTTTTTGATTCCGGCCTTCACGAATTCATATTTTTCAAAAGCAACGCTGCGCGCTATAGGGGATGGTCAAGCGCCGTATCAAGAGCGCGACAATCGGTATGGGAGGCTGCTTGTACGCAAGCTTGCGCGAGTTCATCGCAACGTTGAAGCGCGAGGGCTTGTTGCTCGTCGTCAATCGAGAGGTCGATCCAAAATTCGAGCTCAACGCTGTCCTCCGTAAGATCCAGGCCGGGCCCAACCTTCCGGTTCTGTTCGAGCGGGTGCGCGGCTCCCGTTTCCCGGTTATCAGCAATACGCTCGGCAATTACAGCATTATCGCCCGCTTGCTGGGCGTCGAGATCGGCAGCGTTGCGGCGCGCTGGGCCGAGCTTGCACGACCGAGCTCGAGCGCCATCCTGAAAGAGCACGCCGAGGAAAAGGCGCCGCTCAGGGAGATCTCGCTTTCGGAAATTCCGCACATCACCTATTCCGAAAAGGACGCCGGCCCTTATCTCACCGCCGGGGTGATCATCGCACGCGACCCGGATACAGCCGTGGTCAACCTCTCCTATCATCGCATGCAGATCATCGGGCCCCACGAGCTGCGCTGCCGATTGAGCACGTCGGGCGATCTCTATCGCATTCAGCAGAAGGCGGAGAAGCGTAACGACGCGTTGCCAGCCGTGGTCGCCATCGGCTTGCCGCCCGCCGTCATGCTCGCAGGCGGCAGCACGATCGGGCCCGACCAAAGCGAATATGACCTCGCGGCGCGGATTTCGGGCAAGCGCTTTCCTCTCGTGCCGTCCCCGACCCTCGGGCTGCCCGTGCCGGACTCGACGGAGCTCGTCATCGAAGGGAAAATTCTGTCGGGCGTTCGGCGGCCCGAAGGCCCTTTCGGCGAGTGGATGGACTATTACGTCCGGACCACGGACAACCACGTTTTCCAGGTCGAGCATGCCTTCGCGCGGCCGGACGCGGTATTCTATGGCCTTAGCGCGGGGTCGGTGGAGGAGCTCGCCATAACGGCCGTGCCGATTGCCGGCAGCATCTACAACAGCGTGCGCACCTGGGTTCCGTCGATCGAGGATGTGAGCTGTCTGCCCCTGCTGCAATTCTGCGCAATCAAGATCAACAAGCAATTCGAAGGGCAACAGAACCGGGCCATCGTCGCGGCGTTCGGGGCCGAAATGAACCGCGTACTGTATTGCGTGGTCGTCGACCCGGACGTCGACATCCATAACCCCGAGGATGTGTTGTGGGCGATCGCAACGCGCTGCCGACCGGATACCGGCGTGTTCCGGATACCCAACGTTCCATCCTTCGCGCGCGACCCGCATAAGATCCATTGGGGGCGGCTCGGCATCGACGCCACGAAGCCGCTCGAGCATGCGGCCGATTTCGAGCGAAAGCGGGTGCCGGGACTCGATGACATTAAACTCGAGGATTATCTCGGAAAGATAGCCACGTGAGTGGCAACCGGGAATTGCCAGGGGAGGCTTAGATGCGGAACACGGGATTTGCGAGTACTGCGGTCGTGACCGCAGCGCTGATGCTTGCCGGGCCCGCGCCAGCGCAATCGGCAGAAGACGTCAGTTGCACGTTCGACTGGGTCGTGAACGGCACTCATGCCGGCTATTATGTCGCGGAGGACAAGGGCTACTACAAGGATGCTGGGCTGAACGTCACGCTCTCCCGCGGCTTCGGCTCGGGGGATACGATCAAGCGTGTCGGCTCCGGCGCCTCGACCTTCGGAATCGCTGATACGGCCGCAGTGATCGCAGCGCGGGCGAATGAGGATATCCCGGTTCGCATCGTCGCCATGGTCTATCAAAAGGCGACGCTTGGCCTCATTTATCTCGACAAATCGGGGATCAAATCACCCAAGGACCTCGAGGGGCGCGCCGTCGGGCGCTCGGCCTCGGGCGCTTCGGTCAACATGTTTCCCGCCTTCCTCAAGGCCAATAATGTCGACCGCAGCAAGATCAAGGAAGTCGTCGTCGATGCCGCGACCTTCCTCCCGTTGCTGATGTCGGGGCGGGTCGACGCTGTGCTGGAGCAGAGTGTGAACGCCGGCCGCTTCAAGGAGGCGGCTGCGAAGGAGGGGCTCAAGGCCATCACCATGCCCTATGCCGATTTCGGCCTCGACACCTATGGCAACGCCATCATCGTCAACCCGAAGACCATTGCCGAGAAACCCGAGGGCGTTCGACGCTTCGTCGAGGCTTCCCTCAAAGGCATCGCCTACGCCTTCGCTCATCCCGAGGAGGCCCTGTCGATCGAGCGTAAGACCAACCCCGAGCTCGACGCCAAGAGTGCGATGGACGAGCTCGTTGTCATGAAGCAGGTATCGGTGACCGATGATGTGCGCAAGCATGGGCTCGGCGCCATCAGCGAGGCGAAGATGACGGCAACGCGTGACGTGGTGACCAAGGCGCTCGGGTTGAAGCGCGTCGTACCTCTCCAGGAGATTTACACGACCGACTTTCTGCCCAAACGGCCCATCGAGCCATCGAACTGAACGGGGATGAAAGTCGCCGAATCGTCGATCGAGACCGCGGACCGAGGTTCGCCGGCGCGGGATTTCGTTGCCGTCCGCGGGGTCTGCAAGTCCTATATGACCCGCTCCGGCGACAATGTCGTGGCGCTCCGCGGCGTCAATCTCGAAATCGCTCGCGACGAGTTCGTCACTTTCGTCGGCCCGAGCGGCTGCGGCAAGAGCACTCTCCTCAAGCTGATCAGCGGCCATCTCAAGCCCAGCGAGGGCGAGCTGCACGTCAATGGCAGGCGACTCGAGAAGCCGTCGCGGGACATCGGCATGGTGTTCCAGCGCCCCGTGCTGCTGCCTTGGCGAACAGTGCTCGACAATATCCTCTTTCCGATCGAGATGCTCGGCTGGCGGATAGGCGACTACATGGAGGAGGCGAACCGGCTCATCGATCTGGTCGGCTTGCGAGGGTTCGAGCGCGCGCGACCCGACGAGCTCTCGGGCGGCATGCAGCAGCGGGTCGCCATCTGCCGTGCCCTCGTCTACGACCCGCAACTCTTGTTGATGGACGAGCCGTTCGCGGCGCTCGACGCCATGACGCGGGAGGAGCTTGGCATGGAGCTCCTCAACATCTGGACCCGGCGGCGTAAGACGGTCGTCTTCGTCACCCATAGCATCACCGAGGCCGTGCTGCTGGCCGACCGAGTCGTCGTCATGACGCCGCGCCCTGGCCAGATTGTCGAGGAAATTCCCATCACGTTACCCCGACCGCGCATGCTCGGCATGGAGTTCAGTGACGCGTTCAAGGATTATGTCGAGAGAATCCGCGGGCTGATCCATTCCCGTCCCGCGGCGCCGGCCGGAAATGGGCGCGCCCATGGAGGTGCCGCATGAGCGCGCGGGCCGGGTTGCGGCGATTGGTCGTCGAATATGGCCAGGCGGGCGTCACCATTGTCGGTCTCATCCTTGCTTGGGAAGCGATTTGCGATTGGGGACACGTGCCCGTTTGGCTGTTGCCGGCACCGAGCCGCATCGCCCGCGAGACCTGGTCCATCCGCGCCATCCTGCCGGTGCATTTCCTCGCTACCCTCTGGGCGGTGCTCGGCGGCTTTTTCCTGGCGCTTGCGACGGGCGTGCCGCTGGCGATCGCTGTGGTCTATTCACCGTTCCTGCGCCGCGTCATCTATCCCTTCCTCCTCATGCTGCAATCGGTGCCGAAAGTCGCAATTGCCCCGCTGCTGCTGATCTGGGTTGGCTATGGCATGACCTCGAACATGATCGTGGCGGCGACGGTCGCCTTTTTCCCCATCGTCATCAACACGGCGACCGGCCTCGAAGCCGTCGAGCCCGAGCTTCTCGAGCTGACCTCGTCCTTTGACGCGAGCAAGCTTAAGATTTTCTGGAAGGTGCGGCTGCCCTGGTCGCTTCCTTATCTTTTCAGCAGCCTCAAAGTTGCCATCACCCTTGCCGTCATCGGGGCCGTCGTCGCCGAGTTCATCGGCGCCGACAAGGGTCTGGGCTACCTCATCCTGTCGAGCTCGGGGAACATGAAGACGGCCCTGATGTTCGGCGTCCTGGCTCTATTGTCGCTCCTCGGCATCCTTTGCTTCTACGCCGTCGTCTGGATCGAGAAGCTGCTCTGCCCATGGTACCTATCGCGGTCGCGCGCGGCGGCCGCCTGACGGCAGCTCAACCCATCGGCGGGCAAGGGCGCGGCGCGATGCCGCAACTGCAAAAAAACACGCGGCGCCTTTGACGCAGCGCAAACACGAGCGCATCCGGGCATGCCATCCTCTCTCGCGGACCGACAGGGGTCCTCATGTGAGGAGTATGGGCAATGAACGCGAATCTCCGTCGCGGGACATTCAAGGCTGCCACGATTGCAGCAGGCGTGCTCGCAGGCGCCGGCGGTCTGGGCGGCGCCTCTCTCTCCGCGGCCGAGATCCATGACCATATGGCGGCACCTATTGCGGTTACTGCTGCGACAGCAAGCCTTCCCGAT
This sequence comes from Alphaproteobacteria bacterium, assembly GCA_035294245.1. Classification (GTDB taxonomy): domain Bacteria; phylum Pseudomonadota; class Alphaproteobacteria; order JACZXZ01; family JACZXZ01; genus DATGLG01. The sequence goes on from DATGLG010000013.1 coordinate 14,641, forward strand.
ATCGCGCGCGATCCCGCCGATTTGCCGCCCGCGATCGGAGCGCGCGGTCCGCGCCACGTGCGGGTTGACCTCGAGACCGTCGAAGCGGTCGGCCGGCTCGCCGACGGCACGAGCTACCCCTACTGGACGTTCACTATAGCGGGACAGCCGCCGAAGGTTCCGGGGCCGATGATTCGCGTGCGCGTCGGCGATGTTGTCGAGCTTCATTTGCGCAACAACGAGAAGAGCACGATGACCCACAACATCGACCTGCACGCCGTCTCCGGCCCCCATGGCGGCGGCATGGCGACGGTCGTGGCGCCCGGCGAGGAGAAGAGCTTCTCTTTCACTGCGACGACGCCGGGTCTCTACGTCTATCACTGCGCGACGGCGCCGGTTGCCCTTCACATTGCCAGCGGCATGTTCGGCATGATCCTCGTCGAGCCTGCCGGCGGGCTGCCCAAGGTGGATCACGAGTACTATGTCGTGCAGAGCGACATGTATACGGATAAGCCCTTCGGTGCGGCCGGCGAGGCGAGCCCCGACTACGACAAGATCGTCGCAGAGACGCCGGACTACTTCGTCTTCAACGGTACGGCGGATGCGCTCGTGACCCATCCGCTGCGGGCCAAGACGGGCGAGACGGTGCTCATCTTCTTCGGCGATGCCGGGCCGAACAAGGCGGCATCCTTCCATGTCATCGGACAGATCATGAGCAGGCTCTACATGGAGGGCGCGCTTCTGTCACGGCCCGTCGACGGCGTGCAGACGACGACGGTTGCGCCCGGCGGCGCGGTGGTTGCCGAATTCAAGCCCCTTGTCCCCGGTACCTATGCCCTCGTGGATCACGCCATCATACGCACCGAGCGGGGCGCGAAGGGGCTCTTCATCGTCGACGGCCCTGGCGACCCGTCAGTCTTCGCCGCGCAGCCGCGAACGGCAAGCTTGCCCTGATCGGACTTCTCCCATACGGCCCGTCCCGCAAAGGGACGGGCCGCCTTGCGCGCGGCAACAGCAACGACCGATGGTCGCGCTTGCTCACCCCCCCGCGGCCTCGACAGCGTCGCTCGGTGGAAGAGCATATGCAAGATAGCGAACGGTCTTGCGGCCCTGGTGAATCTGCGCGCGGCCGACCTCGACGAACCCGAGTGCGGCGTGGAACGCATCGGACGCCGGGTTGGGCGGCTCGGCGTTCACCTCGCAGACGATGACCGCGTGGCCGGCGCTGCGGGCACGCGCGAAGAGATCAGCGTAGAGGAGGCGTGCGTAGCCGCGCCCACGCGCGAGTGGCGCCACCACGACGCGGTCGACATAGACGAACCGCGCATAACGGCTGCGAAACCACAGGTAGTTTGGGCTGTCATAGGCGGCCCTCTCGTCGAAGGCGAGGAGGAAGGCGTCGAGGGCGCCAAGGCGGCGCGCGTGGAAAGCTTGGCACAGCAAGGCGGAAAGGCGCTCGGGCTCGAGCCATGACAGCTCGACGGCATGGGCGTTGTTAAGGTCGAGGACCGCGGCCTCCAGGCTGCGCGGGATCGGCAGTGGAATATGCTCGCCGGTAATCATCGCCCCCTCTTGCCGGTCGCGTCACCCCGGATCCTAGGCTGCCGCGCGCTGGCGGGAAAGCCCGTCCGCTTGTTTTGCGCTTCCCCGTCGCAGGGGAACGACCCTACATTAGGCGGGCTGCGCCGCACCCCGCATGAGGTGAAGGCATTCCAATGGAAGATGATCAGCTTTCGGCTCTCCGGGCCATCATGATCCAGGAGATCGCCGCCCACGCGCGGTTTGCCCGCGACCATATCGGGAAAAGCGTCCTCGATCCTGCGGTGATGGAGGCGCTTGCCAAGGTGCCGCGCCACGACTTCGTGCCGGTCGAGCTCAAGTCCTACGCCTATACCGACTCGCCCCTGCCGATCGGCTATGGCAAGACGATCTCGCAGCCCTTCATCGTGGCGCTGATGACCGACCTCCTCGAGCTCAAGCCCGAGGATAAGGTGCTCGAGATCGGCACGGGCCTCGGTTATCAGGCGGCCGTCCTTGCCGAGCTCGCGGGCGAGGTCTATTCCGTCGAGATCGTCGAGGAGCTGGCCCGAGACGCGCGCATCCGTCTCTCGCGCGGCGGCTACCGCAACGTGCACCTCAAGCTCGGCGACGGCTATTACGGCTGGCCCGAGCATGCCGGCTACGACAAGGTGATCGCGACCGCGGCTCCCGACCTTGTGCCGCCGCCGCTTCTTGGGCAACTCAAGCCCGGCGGCCGCATGGTGATCCCCGCCGGCATGCCCGAGGCCCAGCAGCTCATGCTCGTGGTCAAGGATTGGCAAGGCCGGGTCACCATGCGCGAAATGCTCCCGGTACGCTTCTCCGCCTTCGAGCCGGGAGATCGGGACGGATGAGGAAAGGAGACGACGCGCGCGGCCGATCTTCGTCCGCCCCTGCTAACGGCCGACCCCGTGCCGTGACCGGCCGCTATTCCGCGGCGAGGCGGCGAGCGGCGATGCCCGCATGCTCCTCGGCCATCACCTTGTCGAGGAGCTTGGTGCAGGCATAGACGGCGGTGATCGCGGGTGTCGGCGTCCCGGTGAGCTCGCCGAGCTCGACGATCGCTCCCACCAGCGCCTCGACCTCGAGGGCGCGCCCGGCCTCCACGTCCTGCAGCATCGAGGTCTTGTGCTTGCCCACCCCCTCGGCGCCGGCGATGCGCTTCTCGATGGTGTGGCGGAAGGTGATGCCGAGCTTGCCCGCGATCGCCTGCGCCTCCTCCATCATGCGGGCGGCGAGGGCGCGGGTGAGCGCAAACCGGCAGATGTCGACGAGGGTCGCGTGGGTGAGTGCGGAGATCGGGTTGAAGGAGAGATTGCCCCAGGCCTTGAGCCAGATCTCGGCGCGGATGTTGTCGAGGATGAAGGACTTGAACCCCGCGCTGATCAGCATCTGGGAGATCATCTCGACGCGGTTGCTCTTGCTGCCGTCGAGCTCGCCCACGGGGAAGCGGTCTCCTTCGACATGCTTGACGATGCCGGGAGCCGTGACCTCGCCCGCGGGATAGACGACGCAGCCGATGATGCGCTCGGCGGCGATTGCCCTCTCGATGGCGCCGTCGGGATCGACCGAGGCAAGACGCCGGCCGTCGAGCGGCCCGCCATGCTTTTGGAAATACCACCAGGGGATGCCGTTCTGCACGGTCAGGACGATGGTGTCCTTGCCGAAGAGCTTGCCCAGCGCAGGGGCGACGCGGGAAATCTGATGCGCCTTCACGGCAAGAATGACGACATCCTGCGGCCCCGGCTCGGCCATGTCGGCGGTCGCTTTGATCTCCTTGGCGACAAGGGTCTCGCCGCCATGCATCAGAAGCTTCAGGCCGTCGCGGTTGATGGCGTCGCGATGGGCAGCATTTGTTTCGATGAAGGTGACGCGCTCGCCGGCGAGCGCCAGCTTGCCGCCCAGCAGGCCGCCGATGGCGCCGGCCCCGACGACGCAGATTTTCATGGCCATGGCCGTTTCCTTCCTTGTCTGGCTATTTTGCTCCTGTGGCGACACACGCCATCGCTCATTCCATGGTATTGGCGAGAGTGCCGATGCCGTCGATCGCGATCTCGATCCTGCTTCCAGGCTTCATCGTGCCTGCGCCGAGGGAGGTGCCGCAGGCGATGATGTCGCCGGGCAGAAGAGTCATGTCCCGTGAGATCAGGCTCACGAGGCGCGCCGGCTTGAAAAACATATCGGCGACGGGATAGTTCTGCCGCTCTTCGCCATTCAGCAGGCTGCGGATCGTGAGCGCCTCAGCATTGAGGCCCGTCGCGATGGCGGGGCCGAAGACGCCGAAGCCGTCGAAGCTCTTCGCTCGCGTCCACTGGGCGAAGGACGGGTCCTTGTTGAGGAGATCGAAGGCGGTCACGTCGTTGACGCAGGTATAGCCGAAGATATGGTCCGCCGCCGCGGCCTCGGACACTGCTTTGCAGCGCCGGCCGATGACGATGCCGAGCTCGCCCTCGAAGATGACGCGGCCATCATAGCCGGGCGGCCGCGGGATCGGCGCCCCCGTCGGGTGGAAGGCGCTGCCGGCTTTGAGGAAATAGAGCGGCTCGGACGGCGTGGCAAAATTGAACTTCGCCGCCAGCGCGTGGAAATTGTTCCACAGGCAGATCATCTTGCTCGGCTGGCACGGCGTGAGCAGGGTGACCGTTTCCAGGGGAAGGCTGCGACCGGTGGGCCGCGCGCCGGCGAAGAGGTCGCCCTCATGCACCGCGATCGTGTCGCCCTCCAGGCTGCCGAAGCCCGTTCTGCCGCTTTCCGCGAAGCGCACCCACCGCGTCATCCCGACCCTCCCAGATTTTTGAAAACCGTTTTCACGATGCGGATGTTGCCGCGTTTGCCGCCGCCGCGCAAGAGCGGCCGCGACGCGTGAACACCCTATTGCGGCGTGATAGGATGGCCCGTCTCCGCAGAGGGAGGTTGCCATGGCGCACGGTCGGACGGCTGGGTGGCGGCGAGGCGTTCCCGATGACAGCGCGCATCCTCATCCGATCGCGGCACTGGTCGCAGCTCTGATCGCGGGCTTGCTGCTGCTTCTGTTGCCGCGCTTTGCCGTCGGCGCCTGCCTGCCCGTGGCGCGCGGGCCGAGTCTATTTCAGTTGGCGGTCGATGACGCGGCGCCGCGGCCGCCGCCGGGCAATGTGGCGCTGACCTTTCTCGGCCACGCCAGCTTTCTCATCGAGACCGCCGCGGGGGTGACGGCGGTCACCGATTACAACGGCGTCATCCGCCCGCCCGTCCTTCCCGACATCGTCACGATGAACAACGCCCACCCCCTGCATTACACGGATGATCCCGATCCCGGTATCAAATACGTGCTGCGCGGCTGGGATCCGGATGGCGGCCTGCCCAGGCACAACATCGTCTACAAGGATCTCCGGGTGCGCAACGTCCCCACCAATCTTCGCGACGAGGCGGGCGGCACGCGCTTCAACGGCAATTCCATCTTCGTCTTCGAGGCGGCAAATCTCTGCATCGCCCATCTCGGCCATCTCCACCATACGCTCACCGATGTGCATCTCGGCGAGCTCGGGCAGATCGACGTGCTGCTCGCTCCCGTCGACGGCGCCTATACGATGAGCCAGGCCGAGATGGCCGCGGTCGTCGCCGAGATCGCCGCGCCCCTCGTCATCCCCATGCATTATTTCAGCCAGGAGACGCTCGACCGCTTTCTTACGCGCATGAAGTCGACCCATGATGTCGTCGTCAGCCCGAGGGCGACCGTCCTCGTCTCCCGCGATTCGCTGCCGCGCGGCCGGCCTGAGGTCCTCGTGTTGCCGGGGAGCTGAGGCGCATCGCCGCTCTGCGACGATCTTGATTGCCCGCGGCGGCACACGACATTCTAGGAAAATCGCGCACAAGTCGCCGTGACTTCACAATAAGCAAGCCAGGGTGAAAGGAATGCTGCAGCCACGCGAGAAGAGGCCGCCTGCATTGAGGAATCGGCCCGACTTCGAATGCATCGCCCTCCTGCTTCAAGGCGGGGGCGCCCTCGGCGCTTATCAGGGCGGCGTCTACCAGGCCTTGTGGGAAGCCGAGCTCGAGCCCGACTGGGTGGCGGGCATCTCGATCGGCGCCATCAATGCCGCCATCATCGCCGGCAATCCGCGCGAGGCGCGCGTCGAGAGGCTGCGCGCCTTTTGGGAGCTTGTCACCGGCGGCCCCCTCGGCCGCTGGGCCGACGGGTTCGAGGCGCTGCAGGTCAAGGGCAATGACGCGCGCAGCCTCTTCAACCAGATGAGCGCTTCCTACGCGCTCGTGGGCGGAGCACCCGGCTTCTTCACGCCGCGCGTCCCGCCGCCGTGGCTCTATCCCACCGGCGCCAAGGAGGCGACGAGCTATTACGATACGAAGGACCTCAAGGCCACGCTCGAGCGCCTAGTCGATTTCGACCGCATCAATGCCGACGGGATGCGCTTCAGCGTCGGCGCCGTCAATGTGCGCAGCGGCAACTTCGTCTATTTTGACACCCTCACCCACACGATCCGCCCGGAGCATGTCATGGCAAGCGGAGCCTTGCCCCCGGGATTCCCGGCGATCGAGATCGAGGGCGAGTATTACTGGGATGGCGGCCTCGTCTCCAATACGCCGCTCAATTGGGTCGTCAACGGTCCGCGCCAGGACACGCTCGCCTTTCAGGTCGATCTCTGGAGCGCGCGCGGCGAGTTTCCCGGCAACCTTCCCGAGGTAATGGTGCGGCAGAAGGAGATCCAATATTCGAGCCGGACCCGCCTCAATACCGACAACTTCAAGCAGACCCAGCGCGTGCGCTGCGCCCTCGCGAGGCTCCTCGATCGTCTGCCCGACGAATTGCGGGACGACCCGGAGACCGAGGTGCTGCGCTCCTTCGCCGACCACAAGGTTTACAACATTGTGCACTTGATCTACCGCGCGAAGCGCTATGAGGGGGATTCCAAAGATTACGAGTTCTCCCGCGTCAGCATGGAGGAGCATTGGCGCGCCGGCTATAACGATACCGTGCGCACCCTGCGCCATCCCGAGGTGCTCGAGCGTCCCCACACCCTCGAGGGAGTGGCTACCTTCGACATCGCGACCGACGGCCGTGAATAGGGAAGGGTAGCCGTGAGGCTACATCTCATGGGGCGACCGCCGCGAAAAGGGCGGAAGCTGAGCTTCCGCCCTCGGTGGGCGATCGCCGGGGCGGGCTCGTCTAGTTGGTTGCGCCGGGAGACCAGGCGCCGCCGAGGTCTTTCGCCCAGCTCGCCTCGATCTGCGCGATCACCGGGGCAGGCAGCGGTACGTAATCGAGCTGCACCGCTTCCTGCTCTCCATGCCGCAGGCACCAGTCGAGGAATTTGAGCACCAGCTTGTTCTGCGCGGGAGCGCCATCCTTGCGCAGCAACATGTAGGTCGCTGCCGTGATCGGCCAGCTCTTTGCACCCGGCTGATCGGTGAGGATCAGGTAGAAATCCTGCGCCTTGCTGAAATCGGCATTGCCCGCCGCGGCCTGGAAGGCGTCCATCGTGGGCTTCACGCGCTGGCCATCCTTGTTGACCATGTCCGTGTAGGTCAGGTGGTTCTGGGTGGCGTAGGCGTATTCGACATAGCCGATGGCGCCGTCGACCTGCTGCACATAGGAGGCGACTCCGGCATTGCCCTTGCCGCCGACGCCGGTCGGCCATGCGACCGAGGTGTCGTCACCGACCTTCGCCGCCCACTCGGGACTCGCCTTGGCGAGATAATTGGTGAAATTGAAGGTCGTGCCCGAGCCGTCGGAACGGTGCACGACCGTGATCGCCGTGTGAGGCAGCTTGGCGCTTGGGTTGAGCTTGCTGATCGCCGGATCATCCCACGTCTTAATCTTGCCGAGGTAAATCTCGGCGAGAGTCTTGCCGTCGAAGACCAGCTCACCCGCCGTGATCCCCTTAACATTGACCACCGGCACGATCGAGATGATCACCTGGGGAAACTGCACGAGGTGGTTCTTCTCCAGATCCTCGGGCTTGAGGGGCATGTCTGTATTGGCGAAGAGGACGGTCTTGGATTCGATCTGCTTGATGCCGCCGCCCGAGCCGATCGGCTGGTAATTGATCGAGTCGCCCACCAGCTTGGCATAGACGTTCGCCCATTTTGAGAGCACCGGGTAGATCGCGGTGCCGCCGGCGCCCGTCAGGGTCGCAGCGTCCGCCGGAATGGAAACCGGCAGGGCGAAAGCGAGCCCCAGGGCCACCGCCGCGATTGCCGTCACCACTGTCTTTCTCATCTTGCGCCTCCTCTGCGCGCGGAAGGTCCGACCGGCCTATCCCGCGCGGCCATCGATGATCATCTCGCGGCAAGCTATCGGCATTTCATTGCGCTTTTGTGACGTCGCGGTGAGCGTATAAGATTATTTTGTGTTGCCGCATCAGGAACACCGATCCTGTGTAGGGCATTTATTCGTCTCTGTCAGGACAGCCCGCGCCGAGGCCGGGCGTGCAATGGAGGACACCCACATGTCATTCAAGAGCCTGCTCGTCCATGTCGACGATTCGAAGCATTGCTCTGCGCGCCTCGCCGTTGCGGCGAGCTTGGCACGCCGCTTCGAGGCGCATCTTACCGGTCTCTACATCTCGTCGCCGGTGGATGTCTCCCCTTTCCTTGCCGATCAATTTCCCCCCGGCATGCTCGATGAGGCCCATGCGCGCGTGGCGGAAGGTCGCGACAAGGCCAAGGCGCTGTTCGACAGCCAGGCTGCCGGGCTCGGCGCGCGCAGCGAATGGGTCGCGACGACCTCGAACGACCCGCCGACCGTCATCACTCTTCACTCACGCTATGCCGATCTCACCATCCTCGGCCAAGTCGATCCCGACGCACCCAGCCACGGCCTCCCCGACCTGCCGGAACGGGTGGCTCTCGGTGCCGGTGGCCCGGTCTTGATCGTGCCATATGCGGGCCGTTTCGAGACTGTGGGCGAGCGCGTGATGGTCGCCTGGAATGCCAGCGCCCAGGCGGCGCGCGCCGTCCATGACGCCCTACCGATGCTCGGGCGCGCCAAGCAAGTCATCATCGTTGCAATCGCAACCGATGAAAGCGGCGGCGGCCTCGGCCCCGTTCCCGATATCGACATCAGGGCCTATCTTTCCCGCCACGGCATCGAGGCGGAGGTCAGCCGCATCCCGGGGGGCAAGGTGGGTCCCGGCGATCTTCTGCTCTCGCGGGCTGCCGACGAAGCCGTGGATTTGCTCGTGATGGGAGTCTATGGCCATTCGCGCGTTCGCGAGCTGGTGCTGGGCGGCGTCTCGCGCCAGATCTTCGCCCAGATGACGCTGCCCGTTCTGATGTCCCATTAGGGATGCGGGATACCATCGCTGTCGTTGCGTGCTCGCTCGCGCGCACGCAGCGCGAGATCCCGCGCGACGCGGGCGACGACGCCATCCCAATCACCGGGTATTGCTTGACGATAGAGCCGCAGGGTCGGGTACCAGGGCGAATCCGCCCGCCCCAACAGCCAACGCCAATCCGCCGGCGACGGCAGCAGCAGCCAGCACGGCCGCCCCAGCGCGCCGGCGAGATGCGCGACGGCCGTATCCACGGCGATGACGAGGTCGAGACCGGCGATCACCGCCGCCGTCTCGGCAAAGTCCGTGAGTCTCGAGCCCAGGCGCAAAGGCGGTGCCGCGTCGGTCGCGGCTGCTGCAGCGTCTTCGGCGGGCGGCTTCTGAAGCGAGACGAACTGCACGCCCGGAGTCGAGAGGAGGGGCCGCAATGCCGCGAAGGGAAGGGAGCGGTTGCGGTCGTTGTGGTGCTCCGGCCGCCCCGCCCAGGCGAGACCGACGCGGAAGCCCGGCGGCAGCGCTGCGCGCCAATGGGCGGCGCGCACCGGGTCGGCGCCAAGATAGGGGATCTCCGTGGGGATCGTCGAAAGCGTGGTGCCGAAGCGTTGGGGGAGGCTCATCAGTGAGACATGGGCTGCGAAACGCGGGTCGCCGGCAATAATGCGGGGATCGTCCATACGCGCGATCACCTCGACGCCCAGATCGCCGAAGCTGTGCTGAAAGAGCGTGTGCAGCTCGCGCGCCACTTCGAGGATCACCCGGTAGCCGCGGCGGGCGAGGAGCGGCACGTAGCGCGCAAACTGGATGGCATCGCCGAAGCCCTGCTCCATGGTTACGAGAAGCGGGCCGCCAAGGGCTTCCGGCGATGCGCCCCTCCAAAGAGGCGGCGCAAAATTCCGATCGGGCTCGCCGAAGCCTTGCAGGCGCCAGCGCCACTCATATTCCGCCCAGCCCTCCGGAAATCGACCAAGCATCAGCAGCACCAAGGCGAGGTTCCAGTGGATGATGGCAGCGTCGGGGGCGAGCGCAAGGGCACGGCGATAATGCTCGATCACGGACTCGATCGACGCTGCCTGCGCGCGTTCGTCGCGCGGCGTTGGGTCGGGGTTGCTCGCCGTCCGGCGCTCCAGTGCGACGGCGAGGTTGTTCACCGCCATCGCATTGTCAGGCTCGCGCGCCAGAGCGTGCTCGAAGGCAGCGACGGCCTCGTCGATGCGTCCGGCGGCAAGCAGCGCGTTGCCATATTCATTGACAATGGCGGGCCGCGGCTCGCGCTCAACGAGGGCCGCAAGCAGTTTGATCGCCTCGTCATGGCGGCCGAGGCCGCTCAAGGCGGCTCCACGATTGGCGCGCGCCGCGAGATGAGTGGGAGAGGCGGCGAGGATGGCATCGAACAGAGCCAGGGCCTCGCTGAAACGGCGCTGGCGCAGCAAAAGCGTGCCAAGCTCGTTCCGCACATCCGCCGCTTCGCCAGCGCGGCCTAATTTCTCGAGGGCCTCGACGAGGATGACGTAAAGGCGATCGGAGGCACTCCCGGCGTCCGCGGCGAGGGCACGGGCGAGCAGGATCGCGGCCGCTTCCGCCTCGCCCGCGCGCAGTAGCGCCGCGGCAGCCTCGGCGGCCGCCTCAGGATCTTGCGGGGGCGGCGCCACTTTCGTGGCCTCGGCAGACTTCTCCGGCTCTCCCACGGCTCCGCCGCTTAGCCGCTCAGGCCGGGAAGGCCGCCGCCACGACGGGCGCGATGGAGCGCGCGCCCTTCGATGGCCTGCCACAGCAGTAGGGCCGGCGTTCCGGTGATGAGGTCGCGGCCGCGCTTGAGGAGCGAGAGCGCCAAAGCGAGATCCGGCGGCAGGCCCAGCAGGCCACCAATCAATACATAGCCGCCCTCCTGCACGCCGGCGCCGAGAGGGATGAAAAAGGTGACGGCACGCAAGGCGTAGACGAGGCCCTCGATGGCGAGCACGGCGACGATACCGAGAGGATGGTCCATAAAGCGGAGGCCGATCCAGGATTCCCAGGCGCCGAGGAGCCAAGCGGCCAAATGGAGGAGGATGCAGCCGACGAAGGCCGCCTTGTCGCGGTGGAGAAGGAGGATCCGCTCATGCAGCGTGCGATCGGCGTCGGATTCTGGCGCGCGCCGGCGCTTGCGCAGCCAGTCGAGCGGTCGCTCGATGAGACGGAACAGCCCCTTCTTCTGCGCGACGAGAAAGCCGATCACCTGCGCCGCCATCACCGCGATGCCGAGGGCGATCCATGGCTCATAGGGCGTCCCTGGGCTGATGGCGATGAGGAGAGCGAAGCCGATCAGCGCGAAGATCAACTGGCCCATCAACTCCGCCGTGAGGTCCACGACGATGCTCGCCCCCGCGAGCGCCACGCCGCGGAGCGCTAAAATTCGCGTGCCGACCAGCTCGCCGCTTACCGGCAGGATGGGAAGCAGCCCGTCGATGCCATCGCGGATCCAGCGCACCCATGTGAAAAGAAACCAGCTCCCGCTTTCGTGATGCCGAAGCAGCAGCCACCAGGCAATGCCGCACAAGAGAGTCGGTAGAGCATGGAAGAGCGTGATGGTCCCGAGCCCACCCCAGCCGGCCAAGTGCAAGGCGTGGAAAACGTCGTCGAAGCCTTGCTCGAAGACGAGGAAGGCGGCGATCGCAAGGCCGATCAGCGTCGCGACGATGCGGCCGATTTTCACGGCTCGCTGGTCCTGCCGCTCGATTGCTTTTGGCGGCGGCTCATGCGGGTTGCGGTCGCGGCCACAATTGCATCACGGAAAAGGCTACGCGGCCGAGCGCTGGAAGCAGGCGCGGGCGCAGCAAGTCCGGATCGAACTCGCTCATGCGCCGCGCATTCTCGGCGAGGCAGGTGCCGACGAGCTTGCGCAGGCTGAAGCCTTCGAGGAAGACGTCGGCCTGGGTCGCCGAGAAGTTCTCGCCGTCGCTCTCGGCGCCGCGCCGGATGGTGCCGACCATGCGGTTGACGGCGCGCCCGTAATACCAGGCGGAGGTGAGGGCGCGCAGGAAGGCGTTGCCCCGTCCGCGTTGCGCCTCGCGATAGGCCATCCAGTTGACGAAGAACACGATGTGCCGTGTCTCCTCATACATCAGCACGTCGAAGAGGGAGAACATGGAATCCGGCAGGAAGCCCGATTGGCGCGCGATCTTGAATACGCCGAAGCCGAGAAAGGCGTCCAGGCACTCGCCGAAGCCAAAGTCGATGAACGCCGTCTCGATGTCGTCGGGCAGCCTGTCGATCGGCAGCTCTGCAGCCTCGATGCCATAGCGGTCGATCATGACTCGGATCAGCCGGCCATGGCGCGCCTCCTCATAGCCCTGCAAGTCGATCGCCTCGCGCAAAAGCGGATCGTGGACCGTGCGCGAGAACGCCTCGACGATGGCGCCGGCGCGCCGCTCGGTGTGGAACACCTCCTGCCAGAACGGCACCGAGCGCATGCGCTTGAGCTCCTCGTCGTCAAGCGCGGGCCAGGGCAGCTCCTCGGGCTCGAACCGCCGATGGGTCTTGATGAAATCACGGCAGAACAGCGCCTTGTGAGCCTCGGATCCGATCTTCATCGATCATGCGTTCCCTTGTTTGAGCTCGCGCATCGCAAGCCTTCTGCTGCGGCGAAACGGTCGCCGACCCCTGCCGGCTTTATGCCGCTTTTTTCGCGCCCCGCATGAAGCGGCGCGCCAGGCGCACCATGCGCGGCACGAAAACCGGCCGCAGCAGGCGCTCGTCATAACCGCTCATGCGGCGGTCGTTTTCGGCGAGGCAGACATCCATCAAGCCGGCGACGTCCACGTCGATCCCCATCGACTCATGGCCGGTCATCGTGAAGTTGTCGCCGCCGCCGACGTCGCGCGCCGTCGCCATGCGCTCCTTGACGAGGCGAATGAAGACGGCGATGCGGCGCGCATCGAAGATCACCTTCTTCCACCATGGCAGATTCTTGCGGTGCCATGCCACCCAATTGGCGAAAAAGAGGATATGGCGACCCTCCTCCTGCATCACCGGCTCGAAGGTATCGACGAGAGCCGGCGGGAAAAAGCCGGAGCGCTTGGCGAGCTCGAAGAGCCCGAAGGCGAAGAAGCTGTCGATGCACTCGCTGTAGCCGGTCACCATCCACGCCCATTCGGCATCGCGCGGCTTGGGATAGGGCGGCTCCTCGGCAAGCTGGATGCCATAGGCGGCCACCATCTTGGCCAGAACCTCCTTGTGGCGCCCCTCCTCGAAGCCGTCGAGCTCGATGGCCTGCTTGAGCAGCGGGTCGGTGATGCGCTCGGCATAGCTCAGCACCCGGATCTTGGCCTTGCCTTCCGTCTGCACCGCCATGTCCCAGATGGGCAGGTTGACCAGGCGACGGCGCTCCTCCTCGCTCAGCTTCGGCCAGTCGATCACCGCCGGCTTATAGGGGTTATGAGTCTCGAGCAGCATGCGGCAGAAAAGCCGCTTATGCGCCTCGCCGCCGATGGGAATGGGCTCGCCCGGCTCGCTCCGCCAGAAACGGGCCGCGTGGTCGGCCGCTGCGACTGTCGCGTGATCCATCCTGCCCCTCAATCCATCTTCATGCCGCCCATGGAATCCGGGCCCATCGCCCCCGCCTTCTCGACCTTGAAGGTCGCTTCGATCTTGCCCGCCTTCTCGAAGACCAGAGTCATCGGAAAGGTCTCACCGGCCTTGAGCGGTGCCGACAACCCCATCAGCATGACATGGTAGCTCCCGGGCTTGAAGACCAGCGTGCTTCCCGCCTTCACCGCGAGGGCTTTGACGGGCGCCATCTTCATGATCCCGTTGTCCGACTCGGTTTTGTGCAGGCTGGCCGTCTTCGCGACGGAGGTCGAGACGGCCAGCAGGCGATCGTCGGCCGTCCCCTTGTTGGTGATCGTCATATAGGCGGCGGCCGTCTTGGCACCGCCGGGCGTCGCGCGCGCCCAAGCCGCGGAGACTTCGATCGAAGGCGCGCCGGCGGCGGCCAAAGCCGGCGTTGCGGCGGCCAATCCGAGGACGACGGCGAAGGCGATGATCAGGGCTCGCATGGGGATACCTTCAGATTATGAGGAATGGCCGATGACGCGGCGGAGGCGGCTCGCGATCTTGTCGGGCTTCTGATCGCCGGCGAACAAGGTGACGTATTGGCCCTCCGGATTCATCAAATAGATGATCGAGCTATGATCCATCAGGTAGTCGTTCCCGCCCGTCCCCGTCGGCGCCTTTTTGAAATAGACTCGGTACTCCTTGGCGGCCGCGGCGATCTCCTCCGGCGTCCCCGTGAGGCCGATGATCCGCGGGCCGAAGGCCTTGACGTATTTGCCGACGACCTCGGGCGTGTCGCGCTCGGGATCGACGGTGATGAAGAGCGGAGCGACCTGGTTGGCCAATGGCCCGATCTCGTCGAGGGCCTGGGCGATCTCGTTGAGCGTCGTCGGACAGACGTCGGGGCAGTAAGTATAGCCGAAGTAGATGAGCAGCCACTTGCCGCGGAAGGACTTGTCGGTGACGGGCTTGCCGTCACTCCCGGTCAAGGTGAAGGGGCCGCCAATGGCAAAGGCGGTCGATTTGCCTTCCGAAAGAGGCCAGAAATGGGCCCACAACACGCCGATGGCGCCCAAGCCGCAAAGCACGAGCACAGCCAGAGAGACCAGGGTGATGCGCCGGGTTCGGGATGTCATGAATTCCTCCGATGCTGCGCCGGACAGGCCTTGCCGCGTTCCGTCCGCCGGGTCGCCGCCGCTCTGTCCGGAACTCCGGGACTGGCGGCGCCGCGACGCGGTCGCGCAAGGAGAGTCGAAGCCGCGCGCGGCGGCTCAGGCAGCGCGGGGCGGCGCCCGGGCGGCGAAGCTCGCGATGGGGGCGGCTGGTGGGCTCAATCGGACTGCAGCCACGCGGTGGAGCGCATCCTCGAGCGGTGGCACGGCCAGCTTTGGTATTGCCGGCAGCACAAGACCACCCAGGAGATGAATGGATTGGCAAACCGGGCATTGGAACGGGTCATGGATGGGGGACGGCGCCGTCCTCTTTGCATCCGATCGCGCCGTTTGCCAAGCGGTACAAACGGGTACCGTGCCCAGCGCCCGAACGAGCTCCGCATAGGCCGGATCGGCCATCGCCGGTCGCGGGCTCGCCACCGCATAGAGCATCGGTGTCCAAAACTGGAACACCAGCATGAACGAGGCAAGCCATGCGGCGGACGCCCTGATCCACGCTCGCCGCCCGAGCCGGCGAAACCGGAAATTTGCCTTGTTTATTAGCATGTTACCCTATCCAGCGCGGCGCGGGCGCGCCACGCTTGGCAGCGCACTGCTTACCCCAAGGTGCGGGCAAGGACAAGTCGTGTCGTGGTCGCATCCCGCGCCTAGATCAGGCCCGCCTCAATGGCGATGCGATGGAGGCCGGCTACAATCACATCCGCCGGCGCAAGGTGCGCCGCAATTCCTCCGGCGTCGAGCGCCGTGCAATAGAGTCGGGCCAACCGCGCCTCCCCGATGACGGTCACAGAGGCCGGCGGTGCGTCGAGCGCCGTCATCACCGCCTCCGCCTCGGCGATCTCTGTGCCGATGAGAAGGCCGGAAAGATAGGCGGCGACGCCCGTCGGCGGCAGTCGTCCGAGGAGCGCCAGCGTGCGGGCGCTGAACAGCTTGTGGAGCAGCCCGCCTCCCGCCGAGCCGGCGGCGGCGAGACCGCGCCGAAACGCAGCGTCGTCCTCCGCTTTTCCCTCCATCAGTCGTCCGAGGATGCCGTGCTGCGCCATCAGGGCGTAGACCTCACCGGTCATGAAGGTGGCGAACCACACGACTTTCCCCTCTGCCGCGAGCGCCCATTTGCTATGGGTGCCCGGGAGCACAAAAAGCCGCGCTTGCGTTTCCGTCGCCGCGAGACAACCGAGGATCTGCGTCTCCTCGCCGCGCATCACATCGGGAGCACCGTCGCCGGGATCGTGCATGAGGCCCGGCACGATCCTGAGCGAAGTTCCGGTGGGACCAGGAATGACGGCGAGCCCTGCCGCAAGCTCCGTCAGGCCGGCCGGGCAGGCGAGATAAGGGACCTCGCGCCAGCCCTGGCGGCTGCCGATCATGCCTGCCGCGAGGACGGGGAGCGCCGGATGCTTGCTGAGCCAAGCATCGAGTGTCGCCACGATGACCGCTTCGAAGCCGCCCGGCGCCACATTGAGAACGCCGTGACCGGAGGCGTGGCGCGCAAGAATAGCCCCATCGGGCCCGACGAGGAAGGCGCGCAGGAAGCTCGTGCCCCAATCCAGGGCGATAAAGGCGGGTTGCTCGTCCATGCTCGTCCGACGCTGCCAAAAAGCGGCATCCTAAGGCGTCCTTCATCCCGACTGAAGCGGTGCGCCTTGCGGATCGTGCCTCCAGGGCGCATGATCGCGCGCGAACCCGGCCTATTTCAGGTGCGGGACCTTTCAACGTCGCGGAAGACGAGGAGAATATGAGGCCCAACAACGTCAAGACGGTGTGGGGACGCGGGGGCTGCGTGATCAACGGCTGGCTCTGCATCCCTAGCAGCTTCTCGGCAGAGGTGATGGCCACCCTGGGCTGGGATTCTCTCGTAATCGACCTGCAGCACGGGTTGATCGATTACCGCGACGCCGTCCTCATGATGCAGGCGATCTCGACGACCTCCACCACGCCGCTCGTCCGCGTGCCGTGGAACGATCCAGCCATCATCATGAAGTGCCTGGATGCCGGGGCCTATGGCGTGATCTGCCCCATGATCAACAATCGCGCCGAAGCGGAGCGCTTCGTCGGCGCTTGCCGCTATCCGGCGGCCGGCTATCGCAGCTCGGGCCCGATCCGCGGGCTGCTCTATGGCGGCAGCGACTACCAAACCAAAGCCAACGAGACGATCGTCACCCTGGCCATGATCGAGACCTTGGAGGGCATCGAAAACCTCGATGCCATCTGCAGCACGCCCGGCCTCGATGCCGTCTATATCGGCCCCAACGATCTTTCGCTGTCCCTTGGCTGCCCGGGCGGCCTCGATCAGACCAATCCAAAGGTCGTCGCGGTCATCGATCGCATCCTCGCCGCGAGCCGGCGCCACGGCATCAAGGCCGGCATCCATACCGGCAGCGTCGCCTATGCCAAGGAGATGGTCGCCAAGGGCTTCGACATCGTCACGGTTCTGAACGACAACCGCATCCTCACCTATTTCGGCCGCCAGGTGGTGGCAGAGATGCGCGGGGCTCCGGGCAAGGCGGCCGCAGGCAGCGTCTATTGAGCCGCGCCACCTTAAGGCGCTATGGCGGCGCCGTTGCCTGGGACCGGGATGGCTTCGGTCTGAGGCGTGGCGGCGAGGCCGGTGATAGCGGCCAGCAGGTTGCGGCCGCGGCTTTCCCAGTCGAAGGTGTCCCGACAGGCGAGATAGGCTCGCTCCTGCAGCCGGTTGAGGGTAACGAAATCGTCGATGAGCCGCACCACGCCGCGGGCGAGTGCCGCTTGGTCCGCGCAGAGCACGACGCTGTCGCCATCATGGAGAGGCACGCCGGGAATGGAGCCGGCCAAGGCGACGATCGGCACGCGCGCGAAGACATAATCGAGCACCTTGAGCTTGAAGCCGCCGCCGACGCGCTCGGGCACGACGGCGATGCGCGCCGTTTCGAGAAAGCCGGCGACGTCATCGACTCGCCCGGTAAACCTGGTGGCCGTCGTGGTCCGGCGTAGCCGCGCAAGAAAGGACTCTTCGGCATTGCCGACGACCAGGAGCTCGATCCCCGCAGCGGCGAAGAGGGGGTCGGCAGCGCCGAGGAACTCTTCGAGATTGGCCCGCTTGAGCTGCCAATCGAAGCTGCCGACAATGATGGCGCGGCGCGGCAGGGTCGTATCGATACAACGCGCGGGGACGCGGGGCCCGCTATAGCCTGGAGCGAGGAATTCTACGCGCTTGCCGGGCCAGCAAGCGGCAAAACGGGCGCAATCCTCCGGCGCATTTGAAGCCAAGAGATCGGCATGGCGGATAAGCGCCCGCTCCAGCCACGCCACCTTGGCGGCATCCAGGCGCTTGATCTGCCGTTTCGGCCAGCTCGCCTCCGTAGCGACGAGCTTGGCTGCGACGCTCTCCTCGTGGTTATGCGCAATATAGACGAGCTTGGGGCGGTGCCTCGCCTCCGGCCAGCGCGCCAGCACCGGACGCAGCGCCCACCCTGTCGTAAGATTGTCGAAGATGACGGCGTCCCAATTCGCCTTGGCGAGTAGCGCGCGCAGCTTGCGCCGCATCTCCGCGGTCCGCGTCCGTGCCGCCATCTGAGGGAAGAGTGAGGCGAGGCAGGCCCAGCGGGAGCGCGGGCGATGGGCGCCGATCCACCAGCGAATGTGATCTTCCCGGGCACCGTCGGTGCGTGCGGCGCCGGGTCGCGTCAGCGCGAGCACGTCGAGGCGTGCGCCGGCTGCAGCGGTCGCTTGGATGAGGCCGCGGGAATAGAGGAACTGTCCGTTGGTGGGCGGGTCCGGATCGGCCAGCGTGAGCCACAAGCAACGCATGTCGGTTCTCTCGTCGCGCCGCGGCGCTGCCTTCGCCTCAGCTCAGGGCGAAGGCCACGGACGATCCCGACTCATGAGCGCAATCTCCGACTGCCGAAGCGTCGCCCAGGACTTGCCGGAAGAGCCGGTTCAACTTCTCGATGACGGGAACGTCGATGGCGCGCGAGGTTGGAAGCGCAATTCCCGTCCGCGACAGCGCCAGGCTATGGGGGCAGTCACGCGCGTAGGCTTGATAAGGCGGCATCGTCGAAATCGAGTGGAAGAACGGCCGCAGCTCGATATCCTCGTGTCGCGCGGCGGTGATGAGCGCATCCCGCGCCGCCGCCGGCACCAGGGCGCAACACAGCCATACCACCGGCCTCGAATCGGACGGCAAGGCGGCGGGAAATTCGACCCCCGCAATACTGCCGAGATGCTCATGATAGAGCACCTGTAGACGCCGGTTGCGGTCGAGCGTCTCGTCGATGCGCTCGAGCTGCGCCAGCCCGATCGCCGCCTGAAGATTCGTCATCCGATAGTTGTAGCCCACGCGCTCGTGCCAATAGGCGCGGTCCGGGGTCATACCGTGGTCGCGCAGGATGCGCATGCGCGCGGCCAGTGCCTGAGAATCGGTGAGGCACATGCCGCCCTCGCCCGTGGTGACGATCTTGTTCGCGAAAAACGAGAAGCAGGCGATGTCGCCGAAGCGGCCGACGCTGCGGCCGGCATATCGCGCACCATGCGCCTCGGCGCAATCCTCGACGACGAAAAGCCCATGCCGTCGCGCCACGGCAAGCAGGGATGTCATCTCTGCGGGGCGGCCATAGAGATGCACGGGGATGACCGCTTTTGTGCGCGGCGTCACGGCCTCCTCGACCGCGGCAGCAGCGATGGTCCAGCGCAGCGGGTCGATATCCACGATCACGGGCGTGGCGCCGCAATAGAGCACCGCGTTCACCGTCGCAGCAAAGGTGAGATCCGGGACGATGACCTCGTCGCCGGGACCGATCCCGAGCGCCAGCAGCGCCAGATGCAAGGCGGTCGTCCCGTTCGAGACGGCGACGCCGAAACCACTGCCGATATAGGCGGCGAAGCGGTTCTCGAAATCGCGTATTCGTTCGCCTTGGCTCGAGATCCAGGTGGAAAGAAAGGCGTCGAGAGCGCCGCGGAGCTCCCGGTGCGACAAATCCGGTTGGGCGACCTGCACGCGCTGACGGCTACGATCGACGACGACGTCGACCAGGCGCCCCCGCTCGTCGAGCCGTGGCCGTATTACCGCGGACATTACGTCGTTTGGCGCAGCTCCGTGGCTTGCAGCATCGGGGCGTCCGGCCTCCTCCAAGTAATCGGAAAGAGTCGCCACGCGCGTCAGCAGCCCATCGACGATGGCGCGGCGCGCGTCTCCGAGCGAGAAGCTACCAAGGAGGAGATCGTCCTCATCGAGGATGAAGCAGGCTCCGACGCCATTGTCCAGGCAGCGCTCAACGGCCGCAAATATCGGCTCGGAACGCCTGCAGACAAAGCGTTCACGCCGTTCTGCGGCCACGCTCACGCCGCCTTGTTCAAGTCGCACCCGGTGTCGTGGCGGCCACCGCACCCGATGCCTCGACCCTCGCGCGCGTTGCGCTTCCTTGACATTGCCCTCCCCTTCACGTGTTCTGTCCCGTCACGTGTTGCTTTCGATTGATGAGCCGGGATCGATTTAAGATCGGTCAAGCGCGACGGGGCCAGTGACCATCCTGTGAGCGATGCCTCATGATTGTGCAACGCCGCCTGCACCGCGCGGCGGCGGTTATTCGGCCCAAATGGGTTGTGAATGAAAGGATCGCCGCACGTTCTGATCATCGATGACGAGGAAGACATCCGCCGCATGCTGCGCAGCTATCTCGTCAAGGAGGGCTTCCGGGTCAGCGAAGCTGCGGAAGCCGCCGCCGCCTATGCGGTCCTCGAGCGGGAGGCCGTGGACATCGTGCTCCTCGATTGGATGATGCCGGGCGAGGACGGCATCGCCGTCGCGCGCCATATCCGACAGCGGTCGGAGATCCCGATCATCATGCTGACCGGCAAGGGCGACGTGATCGATCGGGTCGTCGGCCTCGAGACGGGCGCTGACGACTACCTCGCCAAGCCTTTCCATCTTCGGGAGGTGCTCGCCCGCATCCGCACCGTGCTGCGCCGGTCCCGGGGGATGGCCCCTTCCGTCTCGCCGGATGGCGCGCGCGAGGCCGGCGACGTGCTGATCTTCGAGGGGTGGCAGCTCGATCTCCTGCGCCGCGAGCTGCGCCGTCCCGACGGTGCCTCCGTGCCGCTGACCACGGGTGAGTTCGAGCTTCTCCGTGCCCTCGCTGGCAATGCCAATCGCGTCCTCAGCCGCGATCAGCTGAGCGCCCGGATCAAAGGGCGGTCGAGTGTTGCGCTCAGCCGCGCGGTCGACGCCCAAGTTGTGCGTCTGCGCCGCAAGATCGAGCAAGATCCGGCCCATCCCGCGCTCATCCGCACCGTGCACGGCGCCGGCTATGTCTTCGCCGCCACCGTGACCCGGGGTTGAGGCGTCGCGACGAAAGCGCGACAGGCTCCGCGGGCCGTATTGACGCGTCTTGGCCCGGGCTCGCGTCGTACAGGATCGCTACGGCCGACGCCGAAGCATCCGTGCGTGAAGCCGCCGCAGAGGCCGCCTAGATTATCCGGCGCTGTTAAAAACACAGGAGCAAGCGCCATGATCGTCTGCTGCATACGCTACACGCTGGATCCGCGCCGCCTTGCCGATTTCGAGCGCTATGCCACCACTTGGCCGCCGATCATCGCCCGCTGCGGTGGTGAGCTCATCGGCTATTTCCTGCCCAAGGAGGGCGCCAACAATTTCGCCCTGGCCCTGATCGAATTCGACAGCCTCGCCGCCTATGAGCGTTATCGCGAGAAGCTTGCCGCCGATGCGGACGCCAAGGAAAACCTGGCCCATGCGGCACGCACCGGCTGCATCTTGGTGGAGGACCGCTCCTTCCTGCGCCGCGCCTGAGAGCCTGGGCGGCGGGAGGATCGTCGGAGCGGGGCCGAGCCCCGTCTCCCTCAGCGCAATTTTCGCCAAGTCCCGGGCTCGGGTTTCGGGCTAAGGACGCTCGCATCGCCGCGGCCGGGTCGGTCGTCGGCCTAAGGACGCGCAGAAGGGAGTGGGAGATGGATTCTGACTCGACGTCGTTCATCGCCGCGCTGGCCGCCGACGGCGCCGCAGCCGATCGCTCCGGCAAGATGGGGCTTTACGGGTGGCTGGTTGGGCGCTGGGAACTGGATGCCGTCTATCACCTCACATCAGGCGCACCGCGCCGCAGCCGGGGTGAGGTCCATGCGGCGTGGGTGCTGGAGGGACGCGCAATCCAGGATGTGTGGATCGTTCCAGGGCGTGACATGCCGCGCAGCGCATCGCCGGAGCCGGGGGATTTCTACGGCACAACGCTCCGGGTCTATGATCCCGCGCTCGACGCCTGGCACATCCTCTGGGCCGATCCCGTGAATCAAGTCTACCGCCGGCAGATTGGCCGTGCCCACGGCGACGACATCCTCCAGGACGGCAAGGACGACACGGGGGCGCCCGTGCGCTGGCGCTTCACCGACATCACGCCACATTCGTTCCATTGGCTGGCGGAGCGATCGCCGGACGGAGGTGCGAGCTGGCAGCTTCTCGTCGAGTTCTTCGCCCGACGAGCAGGATAGCGCGCGTGATTTCGAGTGCCTCTCGACGAGATCCCAGAGTTTGATGGTGCAGTACCTTGAGCTTGATGGTGCGATGCTTTCCAAGCAATGGAAGGAGGCCCTACACAAGCACGATGCACGTGCGCCGGAACGGCGGAAAGGCCGCGCCTTGGTAAGGAGGGTGCTCGTTTCGGCTTGTCCTTCAAGAGGTTTCGATCTAATATGGGCACCCATATCGATATTCCCATATGGATGGCATCGTGAAGACGACTGTGGAAATTTCCGATTCGCTATTGCGCGAAGCTCGCAAGCTTGCGGCGCGCGAGGGGGTCACATTACGGGCGCTGGTGGAGCGCGGGTTGCACCGTGTCGTCGCCGAGACGAAGCAGCAAGCGCCGTTCAAGCTGCGCCGCGCCAGCTTCAAGGGCAAAGGCAGGCAGCCGCAACTCCACGAAGCGTCCTGGGAGAGGCTGCGAGATCTCGTCTATGACGGCCGCGGCGGCGCGTGATCGCCGTCGATACCAACATCCTCGTCTATGCGCATCGCGAGGATTCGCCGTTCCACGCAGCCGCCTTCGCGCGAGTGATGGCTCTCGCGGAGGGGCTGACAAGCTGGGCTATTCCATGGCCATGCCTGCACGAGTTTTTGGCTATCGTAACCCATCCGCGCATCTATGCGCCGCCGACGCCTTTGCCGCGCGCTCTCGATCAGGTGGAGGCCTGGCTCGAATCGCCGACACTGGTACTCTTGGCCGAGTCGGCGGCACATTGGCCGGCCTTGCGTGCGCTCCTCGTAAGCAGCCGCGTTTCCGGGGCGCAGGTTCATGACGCGCGGATCGCCACGCTGTGCCGGCAGCATGGCGTGCAAGCGTTATGGTCGGCCGATCGGGATTTCAGTCGGTTCTCAGGGCTCACGGTAGTGAACCCGCTCGTCGACGATTGATCGCCAGCCGGGGCTTGCCTCTCCGGCGTTTCGGAGAAAACATAGAGGCCTTCGCTTCTCTTGCCGGGATGAACGGCTCGTGTCCTCGAGAATTGCCCGCCGACGACAGGCCAAGGCTACGCGCAGGAAGAAGTTGCTGGCGGAGCGGGGCAAGCCTCCTCGCGCCGGAGCGCGAGCATCCTTCGCCGAGGAAACGCGGAGATTGGCGACCGCACCTCTTCACGCCTGCCTCGTGCAGGAGGGCTTGTTCGAGCGCGGCAATGGCACGGTCGTTCTGATCCGCAAGACGGAGGACGGCAGGCTGGCTATGGCCGCCTTTCTCGCGGACGTCTATTGCCTCGGCGTCAAGGACGTCGTGTTCCAACGCGCCGATGCGGAGGAGATCGACGCGCTTGTCGCTGTCTTGGGGGAGGAGGCGCCCTTCGACGAGGTCGACCCAGCCTATGCCCGGAAGCTGCTGCGCGATCTTGTCGCCTGGGCGAGGATATTGGGTCTCGAGCCGCACGCGGATTATGCCGCGGTCGAGCTTCTGTTCGGCACGATCGATCCCGATGCTTGCGATGCCAGCTTCGATTTCGGCCTCGACGGGAAGCCGCTCTATATCCCGGGACCGGGCGAGTCCCCGTCGCAGGTTCGGCGGCGCATAGCGCAATTGCGGCGGCGGCTCGGAGATGACGGGTTCGACGTTATGGTCGCGGAGGCGGACGACGACGCGTTTGACGACCATTTCGATCTGGACGATGCGCTCGGCTACAATCCCGACACAGCGCCGGATCCCGAGGAATGGCTGGCGCGCGACGAGGACGAGCGGCTAATCGCCGTACGGGCCTATCATCGGCGCGCCGGCATCGAGGTGCCGAACGAGGTGGCGCATGCGGGGCTCCACGTCATCGTGGAAAACCAGATCGCGGCCGGCGATCCGCCGCCCGTGCAGCAGGCGATGGAGCGACTGATGGCTGGCGGGCTGGATCGGCATGAGGCCGTCCACGCCGTGGCTGCGGTGGTCGCCGACCAAATTCACGCGGTCATGTCGGACAAGACCCGCCTGCCTTCACCCGATGCCTATGTCGATGCAGTCGAGGCGCTGACCGTGGAAAGCTGGCGGCGCCGATGGGAGGGTGACGACGAGCCGGATAGCCTGTAGCGAGATCGTAAGCCGGCCGCCATCCGTCGGCCGGGTTGTGATAATGGCGTCCCCGGCGGGATTCGAACCCACGGCCTACAGATTAGGAATCTGTCGCTCTATCCTGCTGAGCTACGGGGACGCACGGCGCAGGGCAAACCGGCGGAGCGCGCCGCCGCTCCCTATATAACCCATCCGCGGGTCGCGCGAAATCGGCTCGCGCGCCCTCATTCGCCCGAGCAGCCGGGCAGGCTATAGAGGCCAAGCGAAGCCTCCGAGGCCGATTTTTTCGCCCCCGTCAAGCCGATCCCGCAAAAAAGTCGTCTGGACTCTCACCGCTTCGGCGTTCAATATCGGTTACATCGAATGCACCCATCGATAACCAAACTACGTGGGTCATTCTCGTCTTGGGAGGTAAATTATGACCAACATTCAGCGTCGGAGGCTGCTGACGACTGCGTTCAGCGCGGGCCTCCTTGTTACCGCGGCCTCGCTCGGAACGCTCGCGCCGGCGCAGGCGGAAGAGAAGATGGTGATCATCGGCATCGAGCTGCCGCTGACGGGGGCGGATGCGGAATCGGCGACCCGCATCAAATACGGCGCCCAGATGGCCATCGAGGAGGCGAACGCCAAGGGTGGGGTGGCCGGCTACAAGATCGGCATGACGGTGCTCGATAGCGGCACCGCCACCGCCGGCCAATACGATCCGGCCCAGGCGGCCACCAACGCCAAGAAGTTCGCCTCGGATCCCAAGGTCGTCGGCATCATCGGGCCCGAGATGAGCGGCGAGGGCAAGGCGATGTCGCCGATCCTCTCGGCGGCCGATCTCGCCACCATCACGCCGTCCTCGACGAACCCAGACATCACCGACCCGAAATTCGCCGGCCAGTACCGGCCCCAGGGCAAGGCGGTCTATTTCCGCACGGTGACGACGGATGCCTTCCAAGGCCCCAACATGGCCAACTTCATGAAGGACAAGCTCCATGTGAAGTCGGTCTACATCCTCGACGATTCGGGGGCCTACGGCGTCGGCATCGCCAACGCCTTCGAGGCGCAGGCGAAGAAGATCGGCATCAAGGTGCTGGGCCACGACCAGCTCAACCCCAAGGAGGCCGACTACACGACGATCCTCACCAAGATCAAGGGCCTCAATCCCGACGCCCTCTATTACGGCGGCGTGGCCCAGGCCGGCGTCAAGGTGATGAAGCAGTCCTATGACGTCATCCCGAAGGTGATCAAGGCCGGCGGCGACGGACTCGTCGGTCCCGATCTGCTCAAGGGCGGCGGCTTCCCGGCGGTAGAGGGGTGGTATGCGACGATCGCCTCGCCGCACGTGACGGAGGACCCGGCGGTTCAGGACTGGGTGAAGCGCTACACCAAGCGCTTCGGCACGCAGCCGGACGACTATGCGGTGACG
>DATGLG010000014.1:0-34588 GCA_035294245.1 Alphaproteobacteria bacterium
AAGGCCGAGCCCGAGGCCATCCGCAAGGCGCTCTGGGAGGTGCATGTGAAGGGCATCAACGGCAATATCAGCTTCGTGAAGGAAGGCCCGAAGGGCAAGGAGAGCGGCCAAGTCGTGCCCCAGATCTACATCGTCGAGATCAAGGGTGGTAAGGTCACGCTTCCCACGCTGTAATTGACATGAGGACGTATCGGAGCCCCGGGGCTCGGGCCCCCGGGGCTCCGCCATCCGGGCATCGTTGCACCGCCGTGAGGCGGCGGCGATGGTGGCCGGCAAACAAGAACAAAGCCGAGGGTCGGGATTCTTGGATCAATTGCTTCAGCATGTCGTGAATGCCGTCATGCTGGGGAGCACCTATGCGCTCCTCGGCATCGGCCTGACGATGATCTTCGGTATCATGGGCGTCGTGAACTTCACCCATGGCGAGCTTTACGCCTTCGGCGCCTACATGATGTTCCTCTTCGCGATGGTGCTGAAGCTCAACTTCTTCGTTGCTCTCGTCTTTGCGGTGGTTCTCGGTGTTGGCCTCGGCGCCTTGATCGAGCTGGTGCTCTTGCGGCCACTACGCGGCGCCGACATCGATACCACGATGCTCGTCATGATCGGCGCCTGGATCATCATGCAGAATACCGAGCAGCTTGTCTGGACGGGCGTCGCCAAGTCGATCAGCACGCCTTTTCCCGAGGAGCCGCTCGTTCTTGGGCCGGTCTCCATCTCCTGGCTTCGCATCTTCGTATTTGTGGCGGCCGGTCTTCTCATCGTCGGGGCCCAATTGCTGATCCATCGCACCAAGCTGGGCAAGGCGATGCGGGCGACCTTCCAGGACCGCGATACGGCGGCGCTGATGGGGGTGAGCATCGGCAGGATATACACGGCGACGTTCGCGCTCGGTTCCGGTCTCGCTGCAGCAGCGGGGGCGCTCCTCGGCCCCGTCTTCGTCGCGGTCCCCACCATGGGCGACCTCGCGGCGCTCAAGGCCTTCGCCATCGTCATCTTGGGCGGCCTGGGTAATTTCGCCGGCGCGGCGCTCGGCGGCTTCATCCTCGCCTTCATCGAAGAGATGGGTGCGAGCTACATCTCGTCGGGATATCGCGACGCCATGGGCTTTCTTCTTATCATCGTCGTGCTGATGATCAGGCCGACGGGGCTGTTCGCGCGGGCGGAGCGCATCGGATGAGGCGCTGGCTCGGCTGGCTGTGGGTAGCCTTCCTCGTCTCCGTTCCGCTCTGGATGACGGATCTCTATTATCTGCATGTCCTCATCATCACCGGGATCTTCATCATCGCGTCGATGAGCCTCAATCTGCTCCTCGGCTATACGGGTCAGCTCAATCTCGGCCAGGTGGGCTTCTTCGGCATCGGTGCCTATACGAGTGCCCTGATCTCGCTCGGCTTCGAGCTCAAGCTCACCGATAATTTCGCGCTCGCCGTCGATCCCCATCCGGCCTGGCTGGGCTTCGTTTTCGGCGTCATTCTTTCCGGTTTCGCCGGGTGGGTCGTCGGACGGATCTCGTTCAAGATTCGGGGCGCTTATTTCGTCATTGTGACGATCAGCTTCGCCGAGGTCATGCGGCTCGTCGCCCTCAACTGGGTGTCGCTCACCCAAGGGCCAATGGCGCTCAACAATATTCCGCCCTTCACCGTCGACATCCCGGGCGTCTGGGAGGCGGAGCTCTACGGGAAGGTGCCGAACTACTACATCGTGCTCGCTGTCGGGGTCGTCTCCTATATCGTCATACGCCGGCTGGTGCGCTCGCGTCTCGGGCGCGCCATGATCGCGCTCAAGGAGAACGAGCCTCTCGCGACCTCGGTCGGCATCGACGTCACGCGCTATCTCGTGCTTGCGGCCGTCGTCTCGGCGGCGATGGCGGGTGCTGCAGGCAGTCTCTACGCCCATTACGTCCGGATCATCGATCCCGACGTTTTCCTCTTCATCTACACGGTGACCATGGTGATCATGGTGATCACCGGCGGCAAGGGGACGCTGGCCGGACCGATCGTCGGCGGCTTGATCTTCGGGGTCGTTCCCGAGCTTCTGCGCGACACCACCCGACCGGAAGTCCAGTGGATCATCTATGGCGGCCTGATGATCGCCATCGTCTTCTTCCTGCCCAACGGCATCGTGCCCGCGGTTCATCAGTGGTGGCGAAGCCGCGTGAGCCGGGCGGGTGTCGCCGTACCGCTGTCGGAAGCGCCCTAGGCGGGGCGACGTGCTGCCCATGGAAACAAAACTGACCCCGCCCGAGACGGTGCTCTCCCTCGAGCATATCGCGGTGCGCTTCGGCGGATTGCTGGCGATCTCGGATATGACCTTCTCGGTTCGCGAGCACGAGGTGGTCAGCCTGATCGGCCCCAATGGCGCGGGCAAGACGACGGCATTCAACGTGATCACCGGCTTCGTCCGCCCTACAGAGGGCCGCATCGTCTATCGCGGCCGGGTCCTGAACGGCATGAAGCCGCACGAGGTCGCCGACCTCGGGCTGGTGCGCACCTTCCAGAAGACCAGTCTGTTCGACCGCAACACTGCCTTCGACAATGTCCTGATCGGCCTCCATCGCCGGGGCAAGCGCAAAGCCTGGGAGATCCTCCTCGCCCTGCCGCGGGTCGCCCGGGAGGAGAAGATGCTTTCCGAGGAGGCGGAGAGAATCCTCGACTTCGTCGGCTTGTCCCGGCGCGCCTACGAGCTGGGTGGCGCCTTGCCCTATGGCGAGCAGCGGCTTCTCGAGGTCGCCGTGGCCCTTGCGGCGCGGCCCGAGTTCCTCTTGCTTGACGAGCCGGTCTCCGGAATGAACCCGACGGAAACGCGGAATTTCATGAAGATGCTCGACAAAATCCGCGAGCAGGGAATCACGATCCTCCTCGTCGAGCATGACATGCGCATGGTGATGGGGGTCTCCGATCGCGTCGTCGTACTCAATCACGGGCGCATCATCGCGGAAGGCCAGCCGGAGGAGATCCAGCGGAATCCGGAGGTGATCGAGGCCTATCTCGGGCAAGGAGCAACCCGTGCTGCGGATTGAGGGCATCATCTGCCGCTACGGCAAGGTCAATGCTGTCCGCGGCGTCTCGCTCGAGGTGAAGGCGGGTGAGCTCGTGACCCTGATCGGCGCCAACGGTGCCGGCAAGACGACCACTCTGCGGGCGATCTCGGGGCTGATCCGGCCCAGCGAAGGTCGCATTCTTTTCGAGGGCGAGGACATCACCCGCGCGCCGGCCAAGGCAATCTTGGCCCGGGGGATCGCCCATTGTCCTGAGGGCCGGCACGTCTTTCCCCATATGACGGTGCAGGAGAATCTCGAGATGGGCTGCTATCTCCGCGGCGACAAGGCGGCCGTCGCCGCGGACATGGCGCGGATTTTCGAGCGCTTCCCCAAGCTTCTCGAGCGGCGCAAGCAGATGGCGGGAACACTCTCGGGGGGCGAGCAGCAGATGCTGGCGATCAGCCGCGCGCTCATGTCGCGCCCCAAGCTCATGCTGTTCGACGAGCCGTCTCTGGGCTTGGCCCCCAATCTCGTGCAGCAGACATTCAAGATCATCTCAGAGATCAGGGCTCACGGCACCACGGTGCTCCTCGTCGAGCAGAACGCCTATGCGGCGCTCGAGATGTGCGATCGCTGCTATCTTCTGGAATCGGGCGAGGTCAAGCTCGACGGGACGGGTGCCGAGCTGCTCGGCAATCCGCACGTCAAGGCCGCCTATCTCGGCGGCTGATCGCGCTCGGGCGCGCCTCGCGACAATCCTTATTCCTTTCGCTCATCAGGCTTGCGACCTATCTGGCGGGAGGCTCCCACCGCGCGCATAGGCCGGAACGGCCGCGGCGGCCGCGAGACAAGGCTGGCAGGTCACTGGGGACGCATGGTAGAGGAGGCCTGCCTTGTCCGGGCCGGGCCGGCTCGGGCGAGACGTGGTTTCGCACAGGAATAGGTCGAGGAATGCGTCTCAGTGATCTGATCTCGTTCTGCAAGCGCCGCGGGCTGATCTTCCAGTCGTCCGACATTTATGGCGGCCTCAACGGCTTCTGGGACTACGGGCCCGTGGGGGTCGAGATCAAGCGGAACCTCAAGGAGATCTGGTGGCAGGACATGGTCGGCACCCATAACGACCTGGTCGCCCCGCCCGGCGCTCCCGAGCCCTTCGCCATGACCGGCCTCGACACCGCGATCATCATGCATCCGCGGGTGTGGCAGAACTCCGGGCATTACGACCTCTTCCACGACATGATGATCGATTGCCGCGAGACCAAGATGCGCTATCGCTACGACCAGGTGCGCGGGCGCTGGGTGGAGGCGAAGGGCACCTGCATCTTCGTGACGATCGCGGGCGACGTCGACGACGAGATGGACGCGGCAACCAAGCGCGCCCTGAAATTCTTCCAGCTCAGCAATAAGCTGGCGCATGTCCTGGTCTGGCACGGTGACTTCGTCGGGCTCGACAGGCTCGGCGGTGAGTTCTCCCAGGTCTTGGCACCAGCGGCCAAGTCTCTCGGTACCTTGACCGAGCCGCGCGAGTTCAACCTCATGCTCAAGACCCATGCGGGTCCGGTCGCCGACGATAGCACCGCCGTGTTCCTGCGGCCGGAGACGGCGCAGGGCATCTTCGTCAATTTCAAGAACGTCCTCGACAGCACGCGCTTCCGCCTGCCGCTCGGCATTGCCCAGATTGGCAAGAGCTTCCGCAACGAGATCACGCCGCGCCACTTCATCTTCCGCTCGCGCGAGTTCGAGCAGATGGAGATGGAGTTCTTCTGCCACCCCAGTCAGTCCGAGGCCTGGTACCGCTACTGGCGGGACCGCCGGATGCGCTGGTATGCCGAGCTTGGCATGCGCAAGGAGAATCTGCGCCTGCGTGAGCACGGGGCCGCGGAGCTCAGCCACTATTCGCGCGGCACTGCCGATGTCGAATACGCCTATCCCTTCCTGCCGGAGGGCGAATTCGGGGAGCTCGAGGGCATTGCCCACCGCGGCGACTTCGACTTGCGCAGCCATATGGAGGGGAAGCTCGATCCGCGCACCAATCCGCTCCGCGTCGAGGTGGACGAGAGCGGGAAGCCCCGCTGGCGGGGCAGCGGGAAGAATCTCTCCTATCGCGACGACCGCACCAACGAGACCTTCGTCCCTCACGTCATCGAGCCGGCGGCCGGGGTCGACCGCATGCTCCTGGCTTTCCTGTGCGACGCCTATACGGTGGATCAGGTGCCGGACGAGCACGGCACACCCCAGGAGCGCATCGTGCTGCGCCTGCACCCCCGCATCGCGCCCTTCAAGGCGGCCGTGCTGCCCCTGATCAAGAAGGAGGGGATGCCGGAGATCGCGCGCGACATCTACGGCGCCCTCGTGAGGAAATTTCGCGTGCTTTACGACGAGAAGGACGCAATCGGTCGCCGCTATCGACGGGTCGACGAGATCGGGGTGCCGATCTGCATCACGGTGGATGGCCAGACGCTCGAGGACGGCACCGTGACCTTCCGGGATCGCGACAGCCTCAAGCAATGGCGCGAGAAGATCGAGGATTGCGAAACGGCGCTCGCCCGGGTGCTCGAGACGCCGCTGCGGCCGGAAGGGGTAGCACCCGCCACCCGCGCGCCGGAGCTTGCCGGCTGAGAGTTTGGTCGCCCACCCGATGCGGCGGCGCTGCTCTTGCCCGGCGGCGGCTTCGGCTCTATAGCATTGTGCGGCCGTCGGCGGGGGCGGCGGCCTCGGCCGGGGATTTTTGCTAGGAGCAGGGCGAGAGATGCCGAAGGTACGGATTTTTCGGCCGACGAAGACGGCCATGCAATCGGGTTACGGCAATACGCGGCTGTGGGTGATGGAATTCGAGCCCGAAATGCCGCGCACCCATGACCCGCTGATGGGATGGATCAGCTCGAGTGATACCAAGCCCCAGGTGAAGCTCCGCTTCGAAAGCGAGGCGGAAGCGGTCGCGTACGCAAAGCGGCAGGGCTATGATTACACCATCATCGAGCCGCAGGTACGCCGGATTCATCCCAAGAGCTACGCCGACAACTTCAAGTATAATCGCGTCCTCACGTAAGGGAGTGTCGGGCCACGGGCTCGACGCCAGCGCGCCCTTAGCTCAGTTGGATAGAGCAACAGCCTTCTAAGCTGTGGGTCAGAGGTTCGAATCCTCTAGGGCGCGCCATTCTCGAACGGTCCGTACCGGCGCCGCTGGGCTCGACCGCCGCAACCTACAACTCCTCTCGCCGTCGGGGTTTCCGCATTCGTCTGATCGGATTCTGGGGTGGCGTCGCTATCACGCCACGCCCCGGGCGATGATATTATCCCTCCGAACGGCAAAGGGGGGGAGGGACATGAACCTGAGCGTTATCGCGGCGCTTGGCATGGTCGCATCCCATAGTGCGCTCTTCGCTGCCGACAAGCCGCCGGCGGGCGTTATTCAGATCTGTCGCGCCTCCCTGATCGAGGGGCTGCACCAGAATGAAAGAATCGTCATCCCCGCCGGCGCGACCGTTGTCGACATCGGTTTCGTTCGCGACGGCAGAGCGGGCAGCGAAGCGCGGCCCGTTCGGCTGGCGACGACGCGCGTTGCCGAGCTGCCCACGGGCAGCAATTGCGTCTTTGTGCCGGCTCGGGTGGAATGGAATCCGAAGCGCCTCCCGGTGAGAGTTGCCGACGGACGGCGATACGCGCCGACAGGTTCTGCGACAGCTTACCAGAACCAATGGATGTTCCTCGCGACCTACCGCATAACCGTCGTCAGGGATTTCAGGTAGTCTCGTGCCGGCTGCGACGAACCTTGTTGCTTGGCCGAATGGGTATTTGACTCCGTTCAACGAGACGCAAGACAATCATCGCTTCTGAAAGAAAGCCGCGATGGCCAAGCTTGCGGATCGATCTCCGAATGAGAGCGCATCCGAGGGCGAGCGAAAGCGTCTCCCCTTGCGCGACTCCCTCATCGTCTGGGGGGCGGGATCGATCGCCGGCTGGCTCCTCGTCTATCTCATCATTCTGCTGCTGTCCCATCATTAAGGGCTGCAGCGCCAATTCGGGACAAATGCACGCCGATTTCGTTCCGCTACGGGAAAGCCAGGCGCCGGTCGATGCGCTCAACGTATTTTTGAGTGCCGGCCCTGCGGGAGGACGGTTGGGCTAACGTCCGTGCTGCAAACTGGCGAAGCGTTGCTTGAAGCGCTCGAAGGCGCCGGGATCGGTCTCGAGACGGGTGACCTCGTCCTGGACGGCGTAGAGCCAATTCGGATTCCGCTCATAGAGCGCGATCAGCTCGGCGCTCGGCTCAGCGAAGGCTGGCGGGAGATCCCAACCGAGCGCGGTCAACGCGCGATGCTGTTGGCGGGCCTGCCGGCGCAGCAAATCCGTGACGATCTTCTCCATGGCGGTGTTGTAGCGCGCGAGTCTTGCGAAGCGGTAAACGGGATCGCGAGAGCCGGCGCGAGTCGAATGCTCCTGGCGGCATTCGCGCCCGACGCCAAATTCGCCGAATCTTCCGTCATGTTGAGGCGGGGAGGAGAACTTTTGCGAGAAGAGCGCCACGCAAGGTAAGAAAAATTAAGAAGTATTTGCCCCCAGTCTTAACTCATTCTTAAAGCCTGTTAGCTTAGGCTTAACGCAACAAAGATCAAAGACGAGCTCGAATCGAGTGGAGTCCGCGCTTCGCGGACAAGGAGCGGAGGATGTCCAGCCCGAATGCGGCGCTGAAGATCGACAACCACGTGATCGAGCGCGAAAACGCGGACGTCTTCGAGCGCGTCCGGCTGCCGCTTGGCGACCTCGAGAGATTCGATCCGCAGATGATCCCGCTGCTCCGGTATTGGGAATCGCTTCGTCGCGGTGGCCTCCTGCCGGCCAAGAGCGATATCGATCCGCTCAGCCTGAAGAAGTTCCTGGGGCGCATCCATTTCATCGACACCCATGCCGCCGAGCCGGAGCAATACTGCTTTACGCTTTGGGGGAGTGGCTGTCACTTGGACGGCGGCCAAGACTACACCCGCCTCCGCATCGGCGATTACCCGAGTGCGGCGTGGCGGCGCGCCGTCACGCAAGACTATCAGGACGTCGTAAAATTCGGCGTGCCGGCCTACCATCTCGTGAGCGCGCTGCACAACTATCAGCGCTACGAGTATTCGCGCCTCATTCTGCCCTTAAGTGAGAACGGTAGGCAGGTCACGCAGCTCCTGGTCCATGTCCACAAGCGGCCGATTACCGAAATCAAGTTCCTCTAATCGGCGGCCGGCGCGATCGCCGCAGGCGTGGCCGCTGGTTCCATCCGTTGCAGGATCTCTTGCCGGGTGATGTGGCACATATAGACCCGCTCGTCCTTTTCGGTTGGCGGGAAGAAGCCGTCGATCACCAATCCCACCGTCGTGAATCCGTATGCGTTCTTCGGCAGGCCGCTGAAGGCGATCCCCTCGAAAACGAGTGAGGTTACGTGATCGACGCCGAAATTGCGCAAGAGCAACGCGCGCACAAGCCAGGGGAGCGTTCGCGACAGCCCCCGCTTACGCCAGGCGGGATTCACCCATAATCCGCCGACATGGGCAACCACGCCGCGCACATCGAAGGGCCCGATGCGTTGGACCTTGCACCGCTCGCCGGCATCCGGCGGCGGGGTCCTGAACCAGACGCGCTCGTTGCGGATCAGCTCGTAGAAATCGTCGGTCTCGAAGACGCGAGCCGCCGACATCGCGACGGTGTCGCCAAACGGCGTCACGGCTCTCACCCAAAGGGCATCATCGCCGAGGTCCGAGACGCAAGGATCGAAGGTTGGGTAGAGGAATCCGCAGGTCCGCCGCATCCGGGCGAACATGTCGAAATCATGCTCGATTTCCGAGCTCAGGCCCAATTCGAGATTTTCTTCGACGATACGATCGATAAAGCGTTGAACGAGACCGAACTCGGCATCGGTCAACGGAACGCCGCCCATCCCAGCCATTGTCCCCTCCCCCAGTGTTGGGACAAAACACTCACCTGTTTGTTTGTCGGCATAATTAACTATTCTTTAAAATATTTTACCGCGCCCCGGAACCTTTTCACAATAGAAATCAACTATGACGCGAGAATTATTTTTCATTACTGCCGTTGCGCGCGAGCGGAGACGGCCGAGCGCGGAACTCAGAGCCAGAGCGCGAAAGCGACGGATGCCACGAGCGAGATCGCGCAAGCCACATTCACGATTCGGCTCGCGCGCGGATCGCGAAGGAGGCGGGTGAGTGACGTCCCGGCAAGGAGCCAGGCCGCCGCTGCCATCGTAAGGATCGCCGCCAGCACCGCCAGTTTCGCGAGGGCGTCGAGCTCAAGACGTCCGCGTATCAGCACGAAGCCGGAGAAAAGCGCTGCCATGGCGGCATAGCCCTTTGGGTTGACCAGGGAAAGAAACACGCCGCCGGCAAATGATGGCGGGCGACACCCTCCGGCCGGTTCCGTGAGCGGTGCGGCGGTGGCGATGCGGAAGGCGAGGTGGATGAAATACGCGGCGCTCAAGGCGGCGAAGACGGGGCTTGCGCCCGGTAGAGCCAGGATCATGCCCACGCCCCCGATTGCGGCGACACCCATTACGGCGATCATGCCGGCGACGATCCCCGCGAGATAGCCAAGGGAGCGGCGTGCGCCGAAAGCGGCACCGGCGGCGGCGAGGCTCAAATTCGCGGGCCCGGGGCTTCCGGTCAGTGCCACGCCCGCCAAGACGATGCCAAGCAATCCGTCCATCGAGATCCCTCGCACTCGATAAGCCCTGTCGCGAAAACGAACATGCCCTTATCGAGTATCGAG
Source organism: Alphaproteobacteria bacterium (assembly GCA_035294245.1). Lineage (GTDB taxonomy): Bacteria > Pseudomonadota > Alphaproteobacteria > JACZXZ01 > JACZXZ01 > DATGLG01. Next base: position 9,743 of record DATGLG010000014.1, read on the forward strand.
GAGATGCGAGGTTCGCGTCTTGAACGGTTGTGCGCGGCCGTATCCCGTCACCCCTCGCCGATATTTGGCGGCAGGCCACTGCGCCGGAGCCTTCGGGGGCGTCGCGGCGCCGTCACCACGGCGAACCAAAACGCGATTGTCGAGACGCAGGCGATGGCGAATATGCTCCAGAGCACCGGACCGTAATGGTGAGAAAGGGTCCAAAGCGCGGCCATGGCGATCGGGGCCGCGGCCCGCGCGATATTCGTCGGAAAGGCGAGGGCGCCATTGATGGCGCCATAGCCGATGGTTCCGAGAAGATCCGGGACGGCCATTCCCCGAATGATCGTCATCAGCCCGTTGCTCGAGCCGTACAAAACGGCGAACGCTCCCAAGGAATAGATGTCGCTGGGGCGGACGATCAGGATCATGACGGCAATCGGCAGCACAACGAGATTGAAGCTGCCAAGCACATTTGCCGTCGTCTTGGCCCCGAAGAGGAAAAGCAGCAGGCGGCCTAGCACCTGCATCGGGCCGATCAGCGCAACGCAGAAGACGATCGTCGCCGGATCGACGTTGCGCTCGACGAGAAGCGGTATGAGGTGGAAAGTGACGGCGGAGAACACCGAGTTATAGGCGACGAAACAGACCAAGAGCCCCCAAAAGGCGGGCTCGCGAGCGGCGTTGCTCAGCGGCGAGCCGCGCAGCTCAAGCGGCGGCGACTCCACAACATTCTGGGCCGGAGCCGGGCGCGCGCGATTCTCGGCGAGAAAATAGAGATGGATGCCGGCGCAGAAGATCAGGTTGCACAGGGCAAGCCCTTCCAGCGCTGCGCGCCATCCCAGCTTCTCGATGAGGGCCGCCGTCAAGGGGATGAAGACGGTGCTGGCAAATCCGCCAATGACCGCCATCATCAGGATGGCCTTGCGGAGATTGGCGCCATAGGCGCGTGAGAGCACGGCGCAGGCCGGCTCGTATAGGACGGCGGCGAGCACGACGCCCATCAGCACCCAGATGACATAGAAGGTGGCAAGGTGCTGCACTTTCGCCCAGGCGAAGAGCAATGCCGCGCCGCCGAGGGAGCCCATCGTCATGACCAATCGCCCGCCGTGTCGGTCGATCCAGCTCCCGATGGGTAGGGAGCAAAGGCCACTGACGAGAAGGCCGAGGGAGACTGCGCCGTTCAGGTCCGTCTTCGACCAGCCCAGCTCGCGCTCCATCGGGGTCACGAACAGCGAGAAGCTGTAATACAGCGAGCCCCACGACACGAGCTGTGTCGCCGCCATCGCGATCGCGAGATCCCATGTCGGCCTCGCCCGGAAGCTTCGGCGATTCGCCGAGGAAGAACCCGCTGTCATTCACCGACCCCTGTCCCACGATACGCCGTCTGCTCCCGACGCGGGTGAAAGTGAACAAGGATACCCATTCCCGGTCGAATCCGCGGCTTCGGCAAGCCTATAGCACGGCATGGGATGGAAATTCGATGGCGAATGGCGAAAAAATCTATCCTTACAATAAGATGACAATCTTGATCAAAGTAAAGCCTGCAGTCCGCTCCTCTACAGCATTGGGCTTGGGGTGGGTTGTCGGGTGCCTCTGAAGTTATGATCTGCCATTTGGTTGGAGTCGTGGTGATCGAGAATGCGCCGCAAGCGTTGCGTTTCACCGCGCGAGCCGAAGCAGATGCTTAGCTGGGCCAGGTATGCACTGGACTTGGCACTCCCCTCTCACGTGGCGTGGATGGATGGCGCGTCTGTAGCCGTTCCAGTCCTCTGGCCGGTCGATGCGCCAGCGATCGCGTCGGGCTTGGAGCGGGGAAATTCAATTGGCTCATAGACATAGCGATAGCTCGCGGCAGCTGTCGGGGGTCGTGACGGCGTGCGGGATCGGATGAGACGGCCGTGCGTTATATAACGGCTACGGCCAGTACCCTCCGTGGCGAGATCGTCCGAGGTCGAACCGATGTGCGAGGGAGGGCGTTATAGGGGAAAAACAAAGCGTACTCATGGCCGCAGCGGTTCCTCCCCCATCCCTGCGCGAAGATGGGGGACGGGAGCAAGAGGGGGATCGGCCGCCGTCGTGACAGGAATATCCGCTTGGTGGAATGCCAAGATGGGGTGCAACGGGACAGTTGCCGAAGCCGTGGTTGCTGCCCACATCAATTTCATCACTCATTTAATCGAAATTAATCGGGTGATCCGCCATGCCGACCGAGGCTGCCATTCCCTCTGTGACGAACTTCGGCCCCTCACCAACGCTCCGGCCCTCCGCCGATACCTGGCGGGACCAGGCCTGGGTGGCCTTCATCAGCCACCTCGATACCGTTCTGCGGCGCTACCATGGCGTTTATGAATTCACGGACGATCCCGAATGCGTCCTTCGGGTAAGCTTCGGCGAGAACCGTGCCCCCGTCCGGCTGGCGGACGGCACCCGGGTCGAAGCGGGCGAGCGCATCGGCATCTTTCACTTCTGGAACGAGCACTTGCCCCGCTTTTCCTCGCGCGGCCCCGATCTGCGCTGGGCCAAGGCTATGCGCGGCAAGGTGCGACGATCGCTCTGCGCGCTCGCCGAGCATGTGGAAAATGACATGGCTTGGCATGGGATTGATGCATTTCGGGCAGACTCGGCGTTCTCGAGCAAATTGCGGACGCGTCAGATCGAGCGCGTGGTCGGCCGCTATGGCTTCGAGCTGCTGACGACCGAGCTATCCGCGGTCCACCAGCTCCACGCCTTTGGCGAAAACTTCCTCCTCTGGGGATTCGCGCGGGCCTTCAATCCGGCGGCCCTCAACCGGCGTCATTTCCTGCGTGAGCGGCAGGAGCTGTGGATTTCCCGCCGCACGCTTCTTGCGCTATATGGGCGGCAGCGGGATCCCGGCGAAGCTCGCGCATTATCCGCATAGCTTGCCATGTCGTCGATCATTGCGGGGGCGCTCTGGCTTGGTTTCATCGCTTGGCTCCTGCAGCGGGTCGTCAGGCAATTTCGCGCCTATCGCTTGGACGCGCTCGAGGTCGGTGGGTGCCGCGCGCCGCTACCATCGCTTGCAGTCGTCGTTCCCGTGCGCAATGAGATCCTGAATATCGGCGGTTGTCTCAGGAGCCTCTCGGCGCAAACCGGCCTCGCCGATCGCTATGCCGTGATCGTCGTCGATGACGAGTCCGAGGATGGCACGGCGGCTGCGGTCAAGCGCCTTGCGGCTGCGGACCGCAGGATCAGGCTGATCTCGGCGGATCTGCCCGAGGGCTGGTTGGGCAAGCCTCATGCCTGCTGGCGTGGCGCCATGTCGGTTGAAAGCGAATGGCTCTGCTTTCTCGACGCAGATGTCCGCGCCGAGCCCGAGTTGCTGTCGTCGGCGGTCCAGCTCGCGGAAGCCCAAGGCATCGACATGCTGTCGCTCCAAACCTTCCAGGAGCTCGGCAGCCTGTGGGAGCGGCTGATCATTCCGGCGGGGTTGCTGATGATCGCCTGCGCCAAGGATTTTCGCTCGATCAACGACCCGACCTCCGCCGCGGCGACCGTCAACGGCCAGTTCATCCTGATCCGTCGCTCCGTCTATCTGGCCGTCGGCGGGCACGCTGCGGTCCGAGCGGCGGTGTGCGAGGACAAGGCCCTCGCCGCGCGCGTGAAGCAGGCGGGCTTTCGCCTGCGCATGCTCTCCGGCGAACGCCTTGTGCGCACGCGGATGTACACCGATCTGGAATCCCTGTGGGAAGGGTTTTCGAAGAACGCCGTCGAGATTATGGGAAGCGGAGCGGGAACGCTTGCGGTCGCCGCCCTCGGCGCCATCGTTGGATGGACGGCGCTTCTGTTGCCACTCGCGCTTGGCGTGGATGCGCTGGCGACGACTTCTCGGCTGTCGCTCCTGGCCTTTGCCCTGTCGTTTCTCGGTTCCGCCATCGTTCTCGGCGTGCAGATCGGGACGATACGGCATTTCCGGCTTCCGGCCTTCATCGCCTTGTTGCTGCCCCTGGGCTATACAATGGCGGCGGCGCTAGCATGGCGCAGCGTCGTCCTGCGACGGAGCGGCCGCGTCACATGGAAGGGCCGAAAATACGAGGTCCCAAAGAGCATCTCGCCGGGTTGCGTGTGAGTCGGCACGACGGCTCTGCGGGGTTCCGGCCGGCGGCGCCCAATTTCCAAAGGATCGGGACATCATGATCCCTCGGCGCAGCCGAGTCGGCGGGTGGCCGATCGCCGCCGCCATCGCCGTCGTTGCGCTCGTCCTCTACGCCGTGCGCTACGCCCTGCTCCCCTTCGTCTTCGCGGCGGCCATCGGCTTCATGGTGGAGCCGCTGGTCGCGGCGGGTCATCGGCGGCTTGGCGGTCCGCGATGGCCGGTGGCGGCGCTGCTTTGCGTCCTCCTCTACACCGCCATTATCGTGCCCGGCTATTGGATCGTCACGACCGCCCTCGTCAATCTCGAGCATATCGTCGCCCACGGCCCCGATATCGTTCATAACATCATCCTGGAGGCCATAGGCGCGAACGGTGTTGATATTTTCGGGCGAAGCTTCAGTGCCGATGCCCTCACGCGCGGCATTCTCGACAGCGCGCGCGATCTCCTCGGCCTGCAGGACATCGTCCCCGCCGCGAAGTTGGGCATCACCGCCATCCTCGCCTTCGTCCTGACGATGGTGCTCATTCCCTATTTCATGGTCTCGGGTCCCCGTTTGGCCGAAGGAACCTTGCGGCTACTGCCGCCCGAGCGCCGCACGGCCGTGCGCGATCTGCTGCCCGGGATCGTGCCGGTGCTCCGGCGCTATCTCGTCGGCATCTTCGTTGTCGTTGCCTATACCACGCTTGTCGCCTGGACCGGCTTCCAGCTTCTCTTCCGTTTGCCGAACGCCTCCCTGCTGGCGCTCACCGTCGGCGTACTCGAGTTGATTCCGGTGATCGGCCCGATCTGCTCGGCGAGCATCGTCGGGTTGACGGCCTTACAGCAACACAGTCTCGAAGCCGCCATTGTTCTCGTCGTCTTTGCCCTTGTCCTGCGTCTCTCGATCGACAACCTCGTCGGCCCGCTGGTGCTGGGGCGTGCGGCAAGGATTCCCGCCGTCGTGGTGATGTTCGCTTTTGTTTGCGGCGGGATGCTCTTCGGCGTGGTCGGCCTGTTGCTGGCCGTGCCGGTGGCGACCTGCATCAAGATCATCCTCGGCCATTACTACGCGGAGCCCATTCGAGAGGACAGGCCGCCTCGCTAACGAGAATGAGCGGCGCGGCCGTTGCCGGTATCGCCGAAATCACGGCGGCAAGGGCGGGGAGAGGCAGAGGAAGCCACGTCCTCACCATGGCCATAATCCTCGCCGCTGTGCCGAGTAGGCAGCGGGCTCAGTGCCGCTGCGAGATGCCGCTCAGCGCCTCGCCCGCTTTGGACGGCTTGTGTCCCGTAGCGATGTCGCCAAGGCTGACGATACCGACAAGACGCTTGTCGCGGTTCACGACGGGAAGTCGCCGGAGCTGGAGATCCGCCATGTTGTCGGCAACACGGTCCACGTCCTCGTCTTCGAAGCAGTACTTGATCTCGCCGGTCATGACGTCGCGGACCTTGGTGGATTTCGGATCCTTCCCGCTGGCGACCCCTTTGATCGTGATGTCGCGATCGGTGATCATGCCGACGAGGTGATTTTCCTCGCCGACGGGCAGAACGCCGGCATCGATCTTCGCCATGAGCCGCGCGGCGGCCTCGATGGTGTCGTTCGGATTGGCGATCTCGACATCCCGGGTCATCAATTCGCTGACTTTCATCGATTGCCTCCTTTGCCTTCGAATCTTGCGCCGAGGTGGTCATGCCTATAACGCCGCGGTCGGAGCGCAGTTCCTGAGGCGTCGATCCACAACACAATCCCGCTCGACAGCTGTCACGGCGCCTCTATCCACCCGATCGACGATCGAGGAACTCTAAGAGAGCGGCGAGCAGGGCGGCATCGGTAATCACCCGCGGGATCTTATTCTGCCCACCGACGCGGCCGCGCGAGCGCATCCACGCGGCGAAGCCACCCGGGGGTACAGCGCGGATCCGGGGCTCGCGCATCCCGACGCCGCCGGCGCGATGTACGGCATAATCGGCGTTGCGCACCGCCAGATCGCGATCGAGGGCCTCGGCGAAGGCTGCAAGGACGGGAGCGGTGGGTGTCTCCTCGGCGAACTCCACCACGAAGAGATGCCCGCCGCGCTCGCCTGCCTGCGATGGATAGAGCGGGGCCACGGTGTAATCAATGACGGAAAGCCCGACCGTTTCCGCCGCCGTCGCGACGGCGGCCTCGATTTCGGCATTGATCAGATGCTCGCCGAAGGCCGAGAGGGCGTAGCTCGTTCGCCCCGTGACGAGAAGGCGCGGCGGCGCGCGGTCGACGAGCATGACCGTATCGCCGAGCACATAGGCCCAGAGACCGGCGCAGCTCGTGAGAATCACGGCGTAATTCACGCCGGGCTCCGCTGTGGCGATCCAATGCCGCTTCGGATTCGCGCTCACCAGCTCCTCGGCCGGGACGAATTCATAGAAGAGACCGTTGTCCAGGATCAGCCGCAGGCCTTCCCCGGGTCCGCGGTCGGCGACTGCGATGAAGCCCTCGCTCGCGGGATAGACCTCCCGCAGCTCGGCGTGGCTGCCCTCGAGAAGGGTCTCGAAGGTCCGGCGATAGGGCGAGAAATCCACGCCGCCATGGGCTAGGAGCTCGAGATGGGGGTAATAGCCGGCGAGCCGCCGCGAGGCACCTCCGCGGAGCTCGGCGAGCTTGTCGAAGAAGATCAGGAGCCAGGACGGCGTGCCGCTAATCGTGCGGATATCGGCCGCCAGCGAGAGCCGCGCCAGGCGAGCGATCTTGGCGTCCCAATCGGCGATCAGCGCCTCCTTGCGCGGCGGGAAGTAGCGCGGCCGCGCCCAGAGGGGGACCTCCTTCGCAGCAATGCCGCTCAAATCGCCACTCCAGATGCCGGGTGCTTGCCGTTCGAGCGCCAGGCTGCCGCCAAGCATGAAATTGCGGCCGCCGAGGACACGGCTGCGTGGACGGTTCGTCAGATGATGCGTGAACATGTCCAGCACCGCACGGCGATTCGCTGCGACCATCTCGCGGGACACGGGGATGTATTTCGTCTTCCCCGTCGTGGTTCCCGAGGTGACGGCGAGATAGGGAATATGTGAGGGCCAGGTTTGGCCGCCGAGCCTCGGGAAAACCGGCTGCCAGAACTCGCGCCAGAAGTCCTCGTAGCGGCGCAAGGGAACCGCTGCCTGATAATCATGGACGGAGCGCAGTCGCGCGAAGCCATGGCGCTTGCCGAAGGAGGTCGCTTGCGCGCGGCGCAGCAGGCTCAGGAGCTGTGCTTGCTGGGCCTCAGCCGCGTGCTCGCGGGCGAGCTGCCTGCGACGTCGCGCGGCGTAGAGATGAAGGAGTGGCGTGGCATCGAGCATGTCGAGGCCTCGGGAGCCTTGCGATGCCGGTCAGGCGACAAGCTCGGTGACATGGCGCGCCCGCGCGCGAACGGTCTCCAGCCGTAGGGGCACGTCGATAAAGGCGTTGTTGCGCCATAGCGTCACCTGATCGCCAGCGGTGGCGCTGCCCACCCAGCCGTCCTGCCCGCCCAGTAGCACGATATGATTTCGATCGTCGTCGGAAAGATCGCAAATCACGCGCGCGGTCGAGCCATAGCTTGCCGCATGACGGCGATTGGTCAAGGAATGGGCGGTCTTCATCACCGTTTCGCTGCTGCCGTCGGCGGGGAAATCGCCATAAAGAAAGCGCCGCCCGACCCAGGGAGTGGCGGCGAGCGGATGGGCGAGGCGCAGCCGGTGCAGCGCGCCCCAGCTCTGGAAGCGGCGAAAGCGGCGCGCCGCCCGGGGAAGGCTCTTGCGCAACGCCTCGATGAGATCCATGGGGGCCGCCGCCATCATATCATGCGAAAGCAGCGCGCGGGCTTGCCAGCCCGTATCGTAGAGGCGCCGCTTGGCGCGAGGAACGAGCGCGCGCGTAAGGTAATAGAGAAGGAGCTCGAAGGCGAGCGCGCCGGCCGAAGCCGCGCGATATCGCCCGTCCCACGCCGTGAGCGCCGCAAGGAGCTGCTGCTGGGCCGATCCCTCGTGCGGCGTCGACGAGAGTCCGCGCAGCGCGTCCCTCAATCGAGCCAGCAGCTCGGCCGCCGGCTGATGATAGACGTCCAGCAAAAGCCCGACGAGATCGCGCGCATCGAGCTTCTCATCCGCTTCGATAAGCTGGGCAAGACGGCGCCAGCGGTCATCCGGTGAGAAGAAGAGACCCATCAGGATATCGGCCCGGCGGGGTCGCTCATTCGCGGAGACCAGATACCCTTCAGGAGGATCAACGCGCCCGGGCAGCTCGCCGGCGGTCAAGATACGCTTCCAGGGCGTCAACTTGCTCGGCTGCGGAAAAGGCTGTTGCGGCAGTGTGAGCGCACGCGCCGGAAGATGGGCTGCGGTGACCTGGCCGATCCGGCCGGACCGCTCAGCGCAGAGCATGGTCAAGCCGGGTACGGCGAATCCCCCGAGAGCCGCGCGAAATTCGTCATAGTCGCGGGCCTGGCCAACTCTCAGCATAGCCGTGATCTCGTCACTCGCGCGATGCCCGATCCACTGCAGCGCCAAGATTTCGGGTCCATGCCAGCGCAAGGGCGCGGCATCGGTGATGATCGGACCGAAGGCAGTTTCGCGAATGGCGACGCTGTGCGGCCGGCCCCAACGCACGGCAATCCGTTCTGCGCGGACCTGGAACGCGTCGCGAGGAAGTGACGAGACATCCACGAGCTCGCTGCTCGCGGCGTGCAGATTGGTACCGGCCCAGGCGATCCAAGGGTTCCGGCCGATCGCGATAAAGGGCAAGCCGGGAATCATCAGCCCGATGGCGTGGTGGGAGGGCGAGCGATAGCCGGCGATGAGCCAGAGATTGGGCTGCGCCAGGCTGAGATGGGGATCGGCGGCGATCATCGGAGCGCCGCTGGCGCTGCGAGCGGCGGCAAGGGCCAGGGCATTGCTCCCCGAGCGGCTGGCGGCGAGAAGGGCGGTCTCGAGCAGCGCGCGGCGGGCGGGCATCGCTTGGGTATCCAGAGCCGGTGTGATCGCGCTCTCGACCAGGCGGCGCCAGGCCGCGGGCCAGTCGCCGGCTGCCCGCTGCTCGAGCAGGCGCAGCCAGACGAGCCAGCTCACGTCGCTGGCGATCAAGCGGCCCAAGGTCAGCGTATCCTCGACGCGCCACGGTTCCGGCTCGACGCCCAGGAGCTCGAATTCCGGTGGCAGCGTTTCCGCCCGCGCGATATAGGCGTTGATTCCGGCGACGTAGCCCTCGAGCCAGCGACGGGTCGCTGCGGGGAGCATGGCGAGACTGGCCGTCGCGGCGCGGCCATAGTCGAGAATGCGCAGCGCATGGTCGGCGCCGAGGGCGAGCGGCCCGATCATCTCGGCGAGCCGTCCTCGGCTCACGCGGCGGAGCAGCTCGATCTGGCCCAGCCGGAGATGAGCATGGACGACGCCGAGAGCGACCGCAAGGTCCTCGTCGCGTGCCGCCTCGATGAACGGCACCTGATGCGCGTCCCAGTAGATCGATACGCGCTCCGTGACCGGAAGCCCGGCCGTGGGGATCATCGCCAGCCGTTCTTTGAGCGTGCAGGCGCGATATCGGGGCGCCGTCAGAGCCATGCGCAGCCCGTGCGCCGCCCATAGCGCCGCACCTATGCACCGGGTCACCGCAAAGGCCATTCGCGATCGCTCCTTACGGCGGAGGATGAACTCTATCCCGGGCGGTATTTAGCGGGCAATCCGACATAGAACGCGGAGCGGGGCGCTTCGATCCCCCGCGAAGACGTCCAGTCTTGCGCGGAACGCTCGCCTGATCCAGAGTGCCGCAGCGGCGCGCTTTGCCGCATCGCTCGGGGGGACGAATGAAAGCCAAACGCGTTATTTCCGTTGTCGGCTGTCACGCGGAAGGCGAGGTCGGGGATGTCATAACCGGCGGCGTCCTGTCGCCCCCCGGCGCCACCATGTTCGAGAAGATGCAGGCCATGGAGCGCACGCAGGATCATATCCGACGGCTCCTCATGTGCGAGCCGCGAGGCAGCGTGGCGCGACATCTCAATCTGCTGGTGCCGTCGACGCGACCCGATTGCGACGCCGGCGTGATCATCATGGAGCCCACGGAATACGTCCCGATGTCCGGCTCCAACATGATCTGCACCGTTACGGTCCTGGTCGAGACCGGGATCGTCCCCATGCGCGAGCCGGAAACCATCGTGACGATGGATACGCCGGCGGGGCCCGTGCGGGCTCGCGCGAGCTGCCGCGACGGCAAATGCGAAGCGGTCGAGCTCAGCAATGTTCCGTGCTTCGTCGATCGCCTCGACGCCAGCATCGAGGTGGAGGGCATCGGCACGGTGACCCTGGACGTGGCCTATGGCGGCATGTTCTACGCCATCGTCGACGGCACGCGCCTCGGCTTCTCGGTAACGGCGGACGAGGCCCGCGATCTCGCGATCATGGGCGAGAAGATTCGCCTCGCCGCGCGGGCGCAGCTTGAGGCCGTCCATCCGGAGAACAGCGGTGTCCGCGGCGTCTCCATCGTGCAATTCAATCGTCCCTTTGCCGGCGTGGGCGCAATCAACCGGAACACCTGCATCGTCGCGCCCGGGCGCTCCGATCGCAGCCCGACAGGCACCGGAACCTGTGCAAGGATGGCCGTTCTCCATGCGCGCGGCCAGATGAAGGTGGGCGATACGCTGATCCATGAATCGCTCATCGGCTCCCGCTTCACCGGGCGCATCGCCGGCGTGGCGACCGTGGGCGGCCGGCCGGCTATTCTTCCGACCATCGAAGGGCGCGCCTGGATCACCGGCTTTCATCACTACGTGCTCGACGCCTCCGATCCTTATCCGCAGGGCTATGTCGTCGCCGATACCTGGGGGGTCACCGGTACGCTTCGTCAATGATCGTGTCGCCGCGCGGCGAGCTCGATCGATATGAAAGGGGGAGGCTCATGATCTACGAGTTGCGGGTCTATCACTGCGTGCCCGGGCGGTTGCCCGCGCTGCTGAAGCGCTTCGAGACCATCACGCTCACCCTGTGGGAGCACCACGGCATCCGTCAGGCGGGATTCTGGACGGTGGCGGTGGGCGAGTCCAATCAGGACCTGTTCTATTTGCTGCAATGGGATTCGCTGGCGGAGCGGGAGAAGAAATGGACCGCGTTCACGAAAGATCCGGAATGGATCACCAAGCGGGCCGAAACCGAGCGTGACGGTGCCATCGTGGCATCGATCACCAACACGATCCTGGAGCCGACGCGATTCTCGGCGCTGAAGTAGGCGCAATCGCCAGTGTGCTGCTAAGGCGAGTGCGCCATCGGATCATTGGCAAGCTCCTCGAGCCGCCGTGCCATCGGCAGCACGTCGGCGGCCTTGGCGGGGTCCTTTGCCGCGATCTCGCGCAGCTCCTGCGCCGCTTTCCGCAGGCGCGCCTTCAAGGCCTCGTTCGACTCGTTGGGCGCCCTTGCCGGCCTGCCGCGAAACTCCTCCATCCCGCGACTTTGGTCACGCTGCAGGGCCGGCGAGGTGATATTTATGCGACAAATTTGGGAAGATTAACCATGGCCGCCATCCATCGCAGAAAGAAGCCCCGGCGCGAGGCGAGGCCGCCATCGGCCGGGGCAAAGGTTGCCGCTAGGATGTGGAAAAAATCTGTGCCCAAACGCGATGCGAGGCCAGTGATAAATACGTGATCCATGCGCCGCGGGGCGTAGAGAATCCGCGTTCAGCCGCCCGCCTGCGCTTTCCGCTCCACGTCCGGGGGGAGGAGCCGCTCCGCGCTGAAGCGCACGCAGACCGTCGTTCCGACGCCGAGTTCGCTTTTCAGCGAAAAGGCGCCGCCGTGCAGCTCGACGAGCGATTTGGTCAGCGGCAGGCCGAGACCAGTCCCAGGGAAGCGGCGATTGAGGGTGTTCTCCACCTGCACGAAGGGCGTCATGGCCCTGACGAGGTCGGGCTCCGCGATGCCGATGCCGGTGTCGACGACGGTGAGAAGAAGCGCGCCCTCGTCGTCGAGCGCTGCAGTCACGGTGATCTGCCCGCCGGCGGGCGTAAACTTGACTGCGTTCGAGAGAATATTGAGGAGAATCTGCTTGAGCATCCGCTCGTCGGCCCAGAGCGGGGGCAGCGTTTCCGGCGCTTCGCGAGTGATCGTGACCTTCGCCTTCTCCGCCCGGTCTCTGACGATGCCGAGGCAGGAATCGATCGCTGCCGGCACGTCGATGATGCTCTCGTTGAGATCGAGCTTGCCCGCCTCGATGCGGGAGAGATCGAGGATATCGTTGATGATGGCGAGGAGGTGGGTGCCGCTCTCGTGGATGTGCTGGGCATATTCCTTATAGGTTTGGTTGCCGGCAGAGCCCAAGGCGTCATCCTTGATGATCTCGGAAAAGCCGATAATCGCATTGAGAGGCGTGCGCAGCTCGTGGCTCATATTGGCGAGAAACTGGGATTTCGCCCGGTTGGCGAACTCGGCGCGCTCCTTGGCGTCGTAGAGCTGCTGCAGGGTGCGCTTGCGCTCGATCGCGTAGCGCACCGCGCGCGAGATGAGGAAGCCGTCGCCCTGACCCTTCACCAGATAATCCTGGGCGCCGTTGGCAAGCGCGTCGACCGCGGTCTGCTCGTCGTTGAGGCCGCTCAGGACGATGATGGGCAGATGCGGCGCGCGCTGGAGGACACGGGCCACCGTGTCGAGCCCGCTCGCGTCCCTGAGCGTGAGATCGAGGAGGACGGCGTCGAAGCTCTCGGCGCCGATGCGGTCGAGGGCGTCGTTGAGACAATCGACGTGGCAGACCTCGATGCGCGGCTCGCCGGCCTCGGAGAGAAGCTCGCAGGTGAGCCGCGCGTCGCCTTGGTTGTCTTCGACGAGCAGGACCCTGATGGCGGAGGAAGGGGGCATGGGGGAGCCGCGCGAGAAGGGCGAGCCCTTCTCAACCGGCCTCCACGCCGTGCGCGGAGGGGAGCTTCACGACAGTCAGCCAGAAGCTCTCGATCGCGCGTACGATGGTGATGAACTTGTCGAGGCCGACGGGCTTGGTGATGTAGCAATTCGCATGAAGCTCGTAGGTCTTGACGATGTCCTGCTCCGCCTCGGAGGTGGTGAGGACAACCACGGGGATGTTACGCAGCTTGGGATCGGCCTTGAGATCGGCAAGAACCTCCCGTCCGTCCTTGCGCGGCAGGTTGAGGTCGAGGAGGATGAGATCGGGCCGCGGCGCGGCCGCATAATCCCCTTCGCGGCGAAGAAAGCGCAACGCCTCGACGCCGTCGATCACGTGATGGCAGCTGTTGTGGATCTTGCCTTCTCGAAGCAGCTCGCGCGTCAGGCGGGCGTCGGCGGGATTATCCTCGACGAGGAGGATTTCGACGGGTCGCGCGGGCCTGGTGTCGCTCATGGCTGCTCTCCTCCGCTGCGGTCTTCCGCGGGCAGGTTGAAGATGAAGCGGCTGCCTTTGCCCGGTTCCGATTCGACCCAGATTCGGCCGCCATGACGCTCGACGACCTTCTTGCAAATGGCGAGGCCGATGCCGGTGCCGGGGTATTTCGTGCGATCATGCAATCGCTGGAAGATCAGGAATATCTTCTCGAGATAGGCGGGCTCGATGCCGATGCCGTTATCGGCGACGGTAAAGCGCCAGACGTCGCCGGCGGCTTCCGCGGAGATGCGCACCGTGATCGGCGTCTCGCCCCGAAACTTGATGGCGTTGCCGATCAGGTTCTGGAAAAGCTGAGCGAGCTGGGTGCGATCGCCGAAGACGGTCGGCAGCTCGGCGGCCTCGACCTCGGCACCGCTCTCGGCAATGGCGGCGCGCAGATTTTGGATGGCGGTCGCGACGACCTCGTTGCAGGACACCCGTGCGAAAGGACTCCCCTTGCGGCCGACCCGCGAATAGGCGAGGAGGTCGTTGATCATGCGCTGCATGCGCAGGGCGCCTTCAACGGCGTAATCGATGAACTCGTCGGCATCGGAGTCGAGCTTGCCCTTGTAGCGGCGCTGGAGGAGCTGGCAATAGCTGCCCACCATGCGCAGCGGCTCCTGGAGGTCATGGGAGGCGATGTAGGCGAACTGCTCGAGCTCGGCGTTCGACCTTTTCAGTTCCTCGGCATGGCTGCTCAGGGCCTCTTCCTGGCGCTTGAGCTCCGTCACATCGATGCGCACGCAGACGGTTCCCCCGTCGCTCGTGCGCCGCTCGAAGGCTTGCGTCCAGCGCCCGTCGGGGTGCCGCTCGCGCATGGCGGCACCGGGATTGCGGAATTGCTGGAGGCGCTGCGCGACGCGGGCCTCGATCTCTTCCGGCGCGGCCTCGGGATAAAGCCGGCGACAGCGCGCGCGCGTCATCTCCTCGATCCTGGTACCGGGCACGAGGAGATCGGCAATCTCGGGGAAGAACTCCTCGGCCCGCTTGTTCCGCAGCAGCACGCGCTCCTCGCGGTCGTAGAGAATAAGCGAGGCCGGCATCGTCTCGATCGCGTCCCGAAGCTGGGCGCGGGCGACCTCGAGCTCGGACTCGCGCTGCTTGAGCTCGGTCACATCCATGCGGATACCGATGATGCCGCCTTCGGATGTCTTGCGCTCGATGATCTGAACATAGCGGCCGTCGGACCAGAGGCGCATGATCGCCGCCTGGGGGTTGCGATGCCGCGCCATCCGCTCCTTGACCCAGCTATCGACGCGACCGACTGCTTCCGGCACGAGACCGCTTTCGGCGTGCGCGCGGAGAACCTCCTCATAAGGGGTTCCGGGAATGAGGAGATGCGCCGCGTGCGGGAAGAATTGGGCGGTGATGCTGTTGCAGATGACGATGCGATCCTCGGCGTCGGTCAGCATGAGGCTCGCCGGAATGGCCTCGATCGCGTCGACGAAGCGGCGCCGAATCTGCTCAGCCTGCTCCGAGGCCACGACCTCGGCGGTGATGTCGCGCGCGGCGCCGCGATAGCCGAGGAAGCGGCCTTCCGCGTCGAAGCGCGGCTTGCCGCTTGTCCGGAAGACACGCTCGCCGCTCGGAGTGTCGGCGCGAAAGATGAAATCGCGGAAGGGGCGGCGCATGGCAAGGTCGGCAAGGTGACGCCGCGCCTCGGGGCTGGTGCTGTCATGCATGAGGTCGCTGCGAGTCTTGCCGACGAAGTAGCTGGTATCCGTCCCCGTCACCTCCGCCATACGGCCCGTAAAAAAGGTGAAACGAAGATCCTGATCCGTCTCCCAAATCCAATCTGTCGCGATTTCCACGAAATCCTGGAAGCGCGCCTCCGCTTCGGCCAGCCTGGCCTTCAGGCGCGCGCATTCCTCGGCCAATTGCCGATGCGTTGCCGCGCCGGGCGCCTCGGCTGCTCGACTGCCCGACCGAGCCTTTCCTATCCCCATGTCGTGCACGGCAATACCCTTGAGCGGGACGGCCTTTGGCCCAAGGTTAGAAGACGCTTGGTAAAATTAACGTTAACCCCTTAAACTTCAGAAGGTGCGCTGCGAAGCCGGAGCTGCGGCCATTCGCGGCGGCAATTCCGTTGGCAAGACATGGAGATATCGCAAGCCGCCTAAGAATTGCTATGACCTCGCCGCGCTCCCGATCCTTTCGTGCTCAAGCAATGTCTCAAAAATTTTACGGAGCTGACGGAAAGCAATGCATTATCGTCGAATCACCGGATCCTGTGCTGAAGAGGAGGCGATGAGATGACGCATGCAAGGTGGAGATTGCAGGGTGCGGCCGCAGCGGCCGCGATCGCGGTTGTCGCTCTGATGGCTGGAGCGGGCTCTCCCGCGCGCGCCCAGCAGGCGATGCCAGGCGAGGACAAGTCCTCGGCGGGATTCCTCTACAGGCTGTGCCAGGACAACACCCAGGATTCACCGCGCTATTACGCCTGCCACGCCTATCTTTATGGCATGATCCAGACATTGCGGGACGTGAAGGACCCGTCGCCCCTCTTGCGCTATTGCCTGCCGGATTCCGCGAATACGGAGGAGGTGCGCCTGACCTTCAATAGGTGGTCCCAGCAGCATCCCAAGGCGATGTCGCTCCCGGCGCCCTATGCCGTATCACGCGCTTTATCCGAGAACTACGGTTGCAAATAGGGCCTCGGCCTGTCGCGCCGATACGGATCAGCGGTTGGCGCCGCCCAGGCTGGTGAAGTCCGGATGAAGCGGGATCGGCAGGAGTCCCGCCCATTGGCCCAGGATGCCGAGGAGGAGAAGAGCGATCGCTACGGTGAGAATCCACCCGGCGGAGAGGCGTCGCTTGACTGGCATGTCAAGGCTTCAGCAGGTCATTGATCCGGGCGAACTCGGCTCGGGTTCGCGCGAGGCGACGGCGGCCCTCAGCATCGAGGGCGCCCTGGGACTCGAGCAGCTCGAGCCGCCGCTCCTCGGTCCGGAGCCGCATGCGGTATTCGACCGCCTTCTCCTGCTCCAGGGGCGTTACCACTGCCGGCGGCGCGGCGGCGTAAGGCGTTATGAGATTGGGGGTGCTGCCGGCGCTGCCGATGCCGCCCGGCACGGGCACGACGCCGACATTTCCCGGTTGGGCCGCCACACTGGCATTGCCCGGCGGCACGGCAACGCCGGCATTGCCCGGCAAGGCGAAGGGATTGCCCGCCGCTTGCGCAGCGGAAGCAAGAGCCAGCGCGAGCAGCGGTGCCGTTGGGCAGGCGGTCAAAAGCTTGGTGACTTCTATCATAGCCGAGCTCCGTGTCGGCACGGGCCGACTCAAGCGCCGTCGCGATAGAGCGTCCCGGGGTCGACCTCGACGGGGGCGATCTCCTTGAGCTCGCCGCCACGCAAGGCGGTAAAAAAGCAGCTCCGCCGCCCCGTATGGCAGGCCACGCCCGTCTGGTCCACCTGAAGCAGCAGGCAATCCTGGTCGCAATCGAAGCGAAGCTCAACGAGGCGCTGCGTCTGTCCCGAACGCTCGCCCTTGCGCCATAGGGCGGCGCGCGACCGGGACCAGTAGCACACCTCGCCAGTGCGGAGGGTCGCTTCCACGGCTTCGCGGCTCATCCAGGCGAGCATCAGCACCTCGCCGGTATCGAATTGCTGCGCGATGGCGGAAATTAAGCCGTCCTTGTCGAAATGCAAGGCCGCCACCACCGCGGCGATCGCCTGCTCGCTCTCTTTCGCCATGCGGCAGCGATCCGGCTTAAGCGGCCCGATGAAGGGCCGCGAAGCCGCGCTCGAGATCGGCGATCTGATCGTCCGAATCCTCGAGCCCGGCATGGAGGCGGAGATAGGGGCCCTCTGCTTCCCAGCGGGTTGCCGTGCGCAACGGGGCCGGATGGGCGGGAATGACGAGGCTCTCATAGCCGCCCCAGCTATAGCCAAGGCCGAAGAGCTCAAGGGAATCGATAAAGGCGTCCACCGCCGGCTTGGGTACCGGCTTCAACATCACCCCGAAGAGCCCGCAGGCGCCGGTGAAGTCCCGCTTCCAGAGCTGATGGCCGGGATCCTGGGGCAGCCCCGGGTGGACGACGCGGGCAACCTCCGGGCGCGCCTGCAGCCAACGCGCCAGGCGGAGCCCGTTCTCCTGGTGGCGCGCCAGGCGCACTGCCAGGGTGCGGATACCGCGCAGCCCGAGATAGCAATCATCCGGGCCGGCGCACAGGCCCAGCTTGGCGGCGGTCGCCTTGACCTTGCGCCAATGCGCCTCGGTCGCGGTGGTGACGACGCCGAGCATGGCGTCCGAATGGCCGGCGATATATTTCGTTGCGGCCTGCACCGAGATGTCGACTCCATGGGCGAAGGGCTGGAAGTAGAGCCCGGCGCTCCAGGTATTGTCGATCATCACCAGGGCCCCCGCGGCATGGGCGGCTTCGGCGATCGCGGGGACATCCTGCACCTCAAAGGTGAGGGAGCCCGGTGACTCGACGCAGACGAGCCGGGTGTTCTTGCGCAGATGCTGGGCGATCCCGGCGCCGATCAGCGGCTCGAAATAGCTGATCTCCACGCCGAGGCCCTTGAGCATCTCCTCGCAGAAGATCCGCAAGGGACCGTAGACACTGTCGCTCACCAGCACGTGATCGCCCGCCTTCACCACGGCGAGCACGGCGGTGGTCAGCGCGCTCAGCCCGGAGGGGAGGGAGACCGAGCGATAGCCGCCCTCGAGGGCCGCCACGGCCTCCTCGAAAGCAAAGGTCGTCGGCGTGCCGAGGCGACCATATTGCACCCCCTCGAATTTATCCTTGCGTGCCGCGTCATGGGCGGCGATCGAGGGGTAGACCACTGTCGATGCGTGATAGACGGGGGGATTGACGATCCCGAAATTTCCCGCCGGATTGCGTCCGGCCGTGGTGAGCAGGGTTTCCTTCTTGGTTGGGTGCTTGGTTTTCATGAGGGCGCCTGGATAAGTGAGGAGGGAGGTCATCTTGGCATTGGGCCGGCCCCCTCGCCAAGGGTGATCTCGTCACGGCCGCGGGGTGACGGGTGACCCCATCAGGCCGCTCAGGCGCGGATCGTCGATCACCCGTTTGTCCTGCTTATAGGCAACGAAGCCGGCGCGCTGATAGGTCTGCAGGGCGCGAGGATGATCGAGATTGCAGGTATGCACCCAAAGGCGCTTGGGTCCATGGCGCCAGGCCGTATCGACGGTCCAATTCAGCAGATAGGTGCCGAGGCCCTGGCCGATGAAATCGGGGATCAGCCCGAAATAGGCGAGCTCGATCTCGGCATCCCGGCGGCGATCGAGTTCCGCATAGCCGGCGGGCGAGCCGGCGACATAGAGTACGTAGATCTCGACGCGCGGGTCATGGATGGCCTCGGCGAGCATGGCATCGTCAAGGGCCCGTCGCTCGTACCAGAGCCAAGGCTCACCCACCGTGTTGTAAAGGTAGCGATAGAAGTGCACAGGCATCTTCTCCGCCTGGAGCAGCGCGAGCTTGCGCGCGGGTGCCGGCGCCGGCAGGCGCTTGGGTGCGCCCAGCATCTCGAGATAGGTGACGACGATGGGAAGCTTGCCGTCTGCGGCGGGCGGCGGGATGTGGGTGATCTCCGGCACCGGTGCCATGGTCAAGCCTTCAGCCAGCGCTGCATGACCAGCGTCGGCGATTGCTCGTAGCCCAGACGGGCGTAGAATTCGCGCACGGCGCGGTTGCTCTCGCGGATCAGGAGCTGGACCTTGGGCACTCCTAACGAATGCAGCCAAGCCTCGGCGTGGCGCATCATCTGCCGCCCCAGCCCGGTGCCCTGACGCTCGGGCGCGACCGCGACGTAGTAAATCCAGCCGCGATGGCCGTCATGGCCGGCCATGACGGTAGCGACGACGGCGCCCGCCTCGTCCTCGCCGACGAACACCTCGCCGTGACCGGAGTTTCGGCAGAAGGCGATGTCGGCTGCAGGATCGTTATAGGGCATGGTGAGCTTGCAGGCCTTCCACAGGTCGCGGACCTGCGCGAAATCCTCGTCGCGATAAGCGCGGATCCGCAATGCGGTGGTCTCGCCCTCAGCCATGTTGCGCCTGCGCGGCCGTGGCACTGGGTGCGCCCGTCGCCACCGGCACATCGGGGCGGCCGCCCCATTCGCTCCACGAGCCGTCATAGAGGGCGAGGGCCTTATGGCCGAGGAGATGAAGCCCGAGATAGAGAACCGCCGCAGTAACCCCCGAGCCGCAGGTCGTCACGACCGGCTTCGCCATGTCCACGCCGGCGGCGGCGAAGAGCCGAGCGAGCTCGTCCGCCGGCTTCATGGTGCCGCTTGTGGAATCGAGGAGGTGTGTGTAGGGCAGGTTGAGGCTCCCCGGAATATGGCCGGCGCGCAGGCCGGGCCGCGGCTCCGCCTCGATACCGGCGAAGCGGCCGGCCGAGCGAGCGTCGAGGACTTGCTCGCCCTTCGAAGCGAGGTTTCGGCGCATCTCCTCGAGGCCGCGTACGAGACCTGGATCGGCATGAGCATTGAAATGGGTCTCGGGGAGACTGGGGCGCGCGCTGTCGACAGGTCGCCCCTCGCGCAGCCATTTCGGCAGCCCGCCATCGAGCACGGCAACGCGCTCGTGACCGAAGACGCGGAAGGTCCACCAGACGCGCGCCGCGCTGAACAGTCCCGCGCTATCGTAGACGACGATATGGCTGGTGTTGTCGATGCCGAGCTTGCGCATGCGCGCTGCGAACTTCTCCGGGCTCGGCAGCATATGTGGGAGCGGATTCGTGGTGTCGGCGATCTCGTCGATGTCGAAGAAGACGGCGCCGGGGATATGTCGTTCGGCGTATTCGGCCTTGGCGTCGCGCTTGACGCTGGGGAGAAAGAAGGAGGCGTCGACGACGCGGAGCGTCGGCTCACGGAGATTCCGGGCCAGCCATTCGGTGCTGACGAGAGCCTCCTTGTTCACGTAATCCATAGCGTACCTCCGCGGGCCGTCAAATGAGCCAATCCGGCACCGGCAGGTTCTTCGCGCGCAGGAATTCCGGATTGAAGAGCTTGCTCTGGTAGCGCGTGCCGTAATCGGCGAGGATGGTGACGATCACATGGCCGGGGCCGAGCTCGCGGGCGAGCCGGATGGCGCCGGCGACGTTAATCCCGGAGGAGCCGCCGACGCAAAGCCCCTCATGCTTGAGCAGATCGAAGATGAGCGGCAGCGCCTCCTCATCGGGAATCTGGAACGGCAGATCGATCGGCGCGCCCTCCATGTTCTTGGTGATGCGGCCTTGGCCGATTCCCTCGGTGATCGAGTTGCCCTCGACCTTGATGCGGCCATGGGCGAACCAATCGTAGTTGGTCGAGCCGAGGGGATCGGCGAGGCCGATCTTGATCGCCGGATTGCGCTCCTTGAGGAACATCGCCGCTCCCGAGAGCGTGCCGCCGGTGCCGGCCGAGCAGATGAAGCCGTCGACCTTGCCCTCGGTCTGCTCCCAGATCTCGGGGCCCGTTGTCTCGTAGTGACCGCGGCGATTGGCCAGATTGTCGAACTGATTGGCCCAGATGGCACCGTTCGGCTCGCGCGCCGCGAGGTCCTTGGCCATGCGCTCCGAGACGTGCACATAGTTGCCCGGGTTCTTATATGGCACGGCAGGGACAAGGTGGAGCTCGGCGCCGCAAAGCCGGAGCATGTCCTTCTTCTCCTGGCTCTGGGTCTCGGGCATGACGATCACGGTGCGGTAGCCGCGCGCGTTTCCGACCAGCGCCAGCCCGATGCCCGTGTTCCCCGCGGTCCCCTCGACGATGACGCCGCCGGGGCGCAAGGCGCCGCGCTCCTCCGCGTCCTTGATGATGGCGAGGGCGGCGCGATCCTTGACCGATCCCCCCGGATTGAGGAACTCGGCCTTGCCCAAAATGGTGCAGCCGGAGAGCTCGGACGCCTTGCGCAGCTTGATGAGGGGGGTGTGCCCGATCGTGGCGACGAAGCCGTCCTGAATGTGCATGGCAATCTCGAAGCGGGATCTCGGGTGCTGCGGGGAGCGCAGACGACAGTAGCGGCGGGGCAGGGGTGGATCAAGGGGAAGGAGAAGCCGTCGCGTGCTGCGCCATTCTTGCCGGCGGCGGGCGGCGTCAGCGCCAGCGGCGGCGCAGCTCTTCGCGATTTAGCTCGAGCCAGAGCAGGCAGGCGACCGTGCTGGAGTCGTGGATCTCCTCGTTGCGCCGGCGCATCGCGAAGGCCTCCGCCGCGGGGACCACGATGACGCGAATGTCCTCGTGCTCGTGGTCGAGGCCGTGGATGCCGCCGGCCCCAGAGGAGTCGACGCGGCCGCAGAAGAGCGACACGGTCTCGGAGCAGGCGCCGGGGGTGGTGAGATGCGTGCTGATGGGCACCAGCTCGCCGAGGACCAGCCCGGCCTCCTCCTTGGCTTCGCGATGACACACCGCCTCGGCCGTCTCGCCGTCGCCGATCATGCCGGCGACGATCTCGGTGAGCCACGGGCCGCAGCCCGCGGCATAAGCGCCGGCGCGGAACTGCTGGATCAAGACTACGGCGTCGCGCTCGGGGTCGTAGGGCAGAACGCCGGCCGAGGAGCCGCGCTCGAACATGTCGCGGCTGATGACATCGCTCCAGCCGCCGGCGTGGAGCCTGTGGCGAAGATTGTATTGCTCGAGCCGGAAATGGGCTTGAAACAGCAGCTCGCGGGAGACGAGCTCGACATCGTCGCGATTCATGCGCACTCTCTCTGATGGTTTCTCGCTCAGGTGCGCCGCATCATAAAGCTTGGGCCGGCGAAGCAAAGCCGATTCGCGGTGCTGCATGGCTTGGTCCCATTGCCGGGTCGAATGGTGGCTCGGCGGGAAATTGAAGGAGAATGTCATGACGCCGTTGCTGAATCCGCACGCTTCGCCTGCCTCAGGCGATCATCCAATCCCTTTGCCGACACCGTCGCAACCGGGCGAGGTGATCGTCGCCGAGACTCGAGAAGGCCGCTACGCGCAAGCCGTGCTGACGGGGCGGCATCGCCTCGCCGCCGACGAGCCGCAATCGGTGGGCGGCGACGACAGCGGCCCGGGGCCATACGAGTACCTCCTTGCCGCGCTCGGCGCCTGCACCTCGATCACCCTGCGCATGTATGCGGCGCGCAAGGGCTGGCCCCTCGAGCGCGTCGTCGTCCACCTCTTCCATCAGAAGATCCATGCGGAGGATTGCGCGACATGCGAGACGAAGGAGGGCAAGCTCGACCGCATCGATCGCAAGCTTGAGCTTGTCGGTCCGCTCGACGCCGCGCAGCGGCAGCAGCTCCTGGCAATCGCGGATAAATGCCCGGTGCACCGAACCCTGAGCTCGATGAGCCTGATCGTCACCGAGCTCGTCGCCACGGCGGGCGGATGAGGCCGGAGTCTCCTCGGCGCGGCGTCGTCAGGCGGCAGTGCCGTCCTTTGCCGTCTCCCAGAGGCGCGTCTGGCGGTATTTGAGGTCGCGATATTCACCCGAGCGCACCGGCGGGTATTTCGCCGCGCCGGGCGGGGCGATGCATTCGATGAGCGCATCGTAGTTCGGGTGGTGGAAGAAGGCGATCGACAGGCGCTTGGCGCTCGCGGCGGAGGCTGGCGGCGTCACCACGCGATGGACATTCGAGACCCAGCGATCATTGGTCCAGCGCATGAGGAGGTCGCCGATATTGACGACGAAGCTCTCGGGCTCGGTCTCGACGGAAATCCATTGTCCCTGCCGGGTCAGGACTTGAAGCCCGCCGGGAACATTCTCGCCGTTGAGGATGGTGAGAAGCCCGTAATCGGTGTGTTCGCCGCCGCGAAGCTGCCCGGGTTTCGGCGGCTCACGGAGCTCGGGATAGAAATTGAGGCGCATGGCGGTGATGTGGCGATCGATCTTGTCGTCGAAGAAATGCTCGTCGAGCCCGAGACCGAGAGCGGTCAGGCACATGAGCTCGCCGACCAAACGCTCCATCGCCGCGTAATAGCGTGCGGCCGCCTCGGCGAAGCCCGCCGGATTGCGCGGCCAGATATTCTTGACGAAGTAGCGCCGCCCCTCGGCGCAGGTGTAATAGGGCTCGTCGGGCCAGGTCTCGCGACCGAAGTGATAGTATTCCTTGAGGTCGGGCGGCGTCAGATTGTCATTCCCGTAGCCAAGGGCCTCGTAGCCGACGGGCTTGTAGCCGCGCGGCGTCTTGATGTCGGCGGGCATGGCCTCGCGCTTCTCCGCCGGCGGCAAGGCGAAGAAGCCATGCGCCTTTGTGCGGAGGGCATCGATTACCTCGGTAGGCACGCCATGGCCGGTGATGGTAAAGAAGCCGATCTCGGTGCAAGTGCGATCGATCGCCGCGCCGGTGCGCCGCCGCGCCTCGCGATCGCCCGAGAGCGCCGCGCTCAGATCGATGACGGGGATTTCGCTCTGCATCGCAAGCCTCGCATTCATTCGCTTCAATGGTAATAGGCGCCACCATCGACGACGATGGTCTGGCCGGTGATGAAGGCGGCGTCGGGACCGGCAAGGAAGGCCACGGCGCCGACGAGGTCGGCGGGGGTCATCTCGCGGGCGAGGACGCGGGTGCGCAGCGAGGGCTCGCGTACGCCCGCGGCGAGGGTCGCATTCTCCAGCACGCCGTCGCTCAAGGTGAAGCCGGGTGCCACGCTATTGACGAGGATGTTGAAGCGGCCGAGCTCGGTCGCCAGCGCGCGGGTGAGGGAGATGACGGCGCCCTTGCTGGCGACGTAATGGGCCATCCAGGGATTGCCCTTGAAGGCGACCCCGGACGAGATGTTGACGATACGGCCGCCGCCCCGCGACTTGAGCGCCGGGAGCACGGCGCGACAGCAGAGAAAAATGCCGAGAGTGTTCACCTCCATGACGCGCCGCCATTCCGCCGGCTCAATCTCCTCGAAGGGCCGCGGCGTGAGCGAGGAGTAAATCCCGGCATTGTTGATCAGGACATCGATGCCGCCGAATTCGCGCGCCGCGGCGGCGGCGAGATTGGCGGTGTCGTCCTCGGAGGCGACATCGGCGGCGAGGCCCATGGCGCGGTGCCCGGATTGGCACAGCCGCTCGGCCGCCGCTTCTGCGCCCGCGAGATCGGCGATCAGGACGGCAGCGCCACGGGCGGCGAGATCGGTGGCCACGGCGAAGCCGATGCCCTTGGCGCCGCCGGTGACGATCGCGACCTTGCCGCCGAGCCTCATTTTCTCGCTCTCCTGTTCCGCGCCGTCAGCGTTGGACTTGACATTTTTCGTAAGTATACTGAGCTTTTTGCCCGACGATCAACCGACGGCGCGGGCGGATGACGTCGAAAAAGCCTCGCGCCACCCGCACCGCGATCATTTGGGCTACAGCGTCGGCAGGGTGACCTTGCCGCCCTGGATCTCGACGATGTAGATCTGGGGCACGACTTGGCCGCTCTCCTTGCCCTTCGGGCCTTCCTTCACGAAGCTGATATTGCCGTTGATGCCCTTCACATGCACCTCCCAGAGCGCCTTGCGGATGGCCTCGGGCTCGGCCTT
>DATGLG010000015.1:0-1586 GCA_035294245.1 Alphaproteobacteria bacterium
GATACGTATGGGCCTTCATTTCGTGGCGATGACGACGGCCCAGGTTTGCGTGAAGTAAAGGTTGCCATCGCGCAGAAACGGGCGCATGCCGGTGGCGGGGCCGCCATCGAGTTCTGCGCGGAAGGCGGCGCGGATCTCTTCCTGGGCGGTGGGGGGCGTCTGGGCGGAGGCGAGCCAGGGTTCGAGCGCGAGCGGGGCGTCCTGCGTGCTGTGCCTGGCGACCTGCACGCCGAGTTGAGTGAGCAGGCCCATCAGCGCTTCGAGCGGTAGGGCTTCGGTGTGGGTGCGGTCTCGCAGGCGCTCAAGGCGGTTGTGCTCACGCGCTGCCCGCGGATCGGGGAGGGCGATCATATCGATAATGCCGAGGCGCCCTCCTGGCCGGCAGACGCGGACCATCTCGGCAAGCTGGATCGCGGGGTTCTCGAAGTGGTGGACGGCGAAGCGGCTGGTGACGAGATCGAAGGAAGCGTCCAGGTAGGGCAGGTGCGCGGCATCGCCCACCTCGAAGAGAATGTTGCGCAGGCCGTTCGCGTCGGCCTCCGCCTTGCCATGACGCAGCATCTCCGGCGTCAGGTCGATTGCCACGACGCAGCGCGCCTTCGGAGCCAGCGCGCGAGCAATGTGGCCCGTCCCCGCCGCAACATCTAACACGGCCTCGCCGGGCTGCGGGGCAAGCTCCTCGATCATCCAGTCGAGCCGATAGGTGAACGTCGATCTGGTGAAGGTTGGGGCCTGCTTTGTGAACTCCTGGCGGACGGCCTCGTTGTGAGTCGCGCCGTGCTCTTCGGGTGTGGCGTGTGGGAACATGATGACCTCCAGATTTGTGATTTCTGGGATCTATACTACCACATGGTATTCATGCGTGAACCTCGCCAGGGGCCGGATCAATCCAGCCCCTGGCGAGGCGCGGATTTCGCGAGGGCGCGGCGCTCCTGCTGTTCTTCGCGGCGCCATTTGCGGGCGAAAATGAACATCTCGCGGAAGGCGCGCACAATCACCGCCGGCTTCGCTCCGGTGGCGCGCCCGCCGCGCCGTGGCA
This sequence comes from Alphaproteobacteria bacterium, assembly GCA_035294245.1. Taxonomy (GTDB): domain Bacteria; phylum Pseudomonadota; class Alphaproteobacteria; order JACZXZ01; family JACZXZ01; genus DATGLG01. The sequence continues at coordinate 1,040 of DATGLG010000015.1, forward strand.
GGTGGCGCACGCCGATCTGGGTATAGGTATAGCCGGCGCGCTTGAACTTGTAGAGGATCTCGGTGTTTATCATCGCGCCGCGCGTCTCCAGGCGGTGCTCGTGAAAGAATTTGCCGGGGTAGAGCTTGAAGGCGCAATCGATGTCGCGTACCTTGAGCTTGAAGACGAAGTAAACCAGCCATTTCCAGCCCCAGGCGTTGAGCTTGCGCACCCAGGTATCCTGGCGGGCAACGCGGTAGCCGAGCACGGCATCATAGCGCTCAATGAGGGGAAAGAAGCGCTCCAGTTCGGCGATATCGAACTGGCCGTCCGAATCCATGAAGAAGACGAGTTCTTTCCTGGTAGCCTCGAAGCCGCTCACCAGGGCCGCGCCATAGCCCTGATTCGTCTCGTGATGGATGACGCGCACACGCGAATCGCGCGCGGCGATCTCGTCCAGGATGACGCCCGTGCGGTCCTGGCTGCCATCATCGACGATAATCACTTCGAAATCCTCCGTCCATGCCGAGACCGCATTCAGCGTAGAACACACGGTATCGGCAATGGC
>DATGLG010000016.1:0-24903 GCA_035294245.1 Alphaproteobacteria bacterium
GTGCACTGGTCGCTCGATGACTGGGAGCAGTACGCGTTCCTGCCCGAGCCGGACATCGGCTCGCAAATCGAGTTGCCCTCGAAGGTGCTCGAGCTCTGGACGGCCGAGCTCGACGCTATGCGCGATGAAGGCTGTCTGCTCCTGGTCACGATGGCCCCGTTCCTCTCCGGATCGCCGCGTATGCGGATGTGACCTTGCCGGCGGAGGAGCGCCGCCGGATAGAGCTGCCCAACCTCGGCGGCGGCTGAGCCCCTTTGCTGCTTGAACGATTTGTCGCCTGATCAGGCGACGAGACGACCGTCGGAATGCCGTTTCTTCCTCGTCAAGCGTCGGCGAGCGCGTGTGGGTCTGCCTGCGTGAGGCGTCCGGCGAGGTGGGAGGTGAGCGCGCGCCGGCTGCGCAGCTTCGCCGGCGGTGGCGGCGCGGATGCTGATCGCAGCGTGGCTACGATCGGCGCCTTCGAGGGGTGCGCCTTCGAGCGTCGCCCAGCGGCCGTTGCGGGTGCGGGTGCGGATGGAGGCGGGGAGGCCGTTGCCGGCGGCGGGCGGTGTGAGGACGCGCGTGCCGAGCTCGTAGACCGCGGGCGGCAGTACGTCGGCGCCGGTCGGCAGTTCGTTCAGCACAAACGGGCGTGGTCGTGATCCTCGACTGTTCCACCGCCGGGGAGCGAGTGCGCACGACGGTGGACGAGGAGAGGTTGGCGGACGGCCGGCGCGGGAGCGGCGGGGTCGGCGAAAGCAGGCGTTGTTGGCCTCGTTTCGGCACGCGCCGGCCGCGTCTCGGTGGGTGAGTGTGGAGGCGTGGGCGAGAGCCGCGGCCGGACCCCTACGCGGGACGGGCCAGCTGGTCAGTTGCCGGGGTCGGTTGGGTTGTGGAGTTCGTTGCGGCGGCGGACGATGGCGTCGGCGGCGTCGAGGGCGTTGGTGTCGCCGCGGTTGATTGAGCGGAGGTAGGAGTCGACGTCGGCGAGGTAGTCGCGGGTGGTGGCTAGGTCTTGGTGGCCCATGACGCCTTGTAGGGTTACGATGTCCATGCCGCCGAGGCCGAGGGCGTTTTCGATGAGTTTGAGGCAGGCGAAGGTTCGGCGTAGGACGTGGGGGGTGACCTTGAAGTTGGGGGTTAGCTCGAGTGGTAGGAGTCGCTCGGCTTCTGTTTGCACCATGGTGCAGAGTCGTTGGAAGGGTTTGGCTCCGCAGGGTCGGTTTTTGTCGATCACCCATTCGTAGGTGTTTTGTGAGGTGAAGCGGGGGCTGCGGTAGAAGAACATCCAGCCGTCCGGTGCGATCGCGAACCGGTTGACGTGGGCGTTCCAGGCTGCGACGAAGGCGTCGTCGACCGGGACTTTCCTGGTCTTGCCGTACTTGCCGACGAGCGTGAGTTCGTTGGTGCGGGGGTCGAGGCTGGAGCGGCGGAGGTGGGCTGCTTCGGAGACGCGTGCGCCGGTGCTGAGGAGCACGAACCAGGCGAAGAACCGCCATCCGTCGAGCTGTTCTCGTGCGATTCGGCCCCAGGCTTGGACGACCTCCGGGTGGAGCCATGTGCGGCGGGCTTCGGAGGAGGGCATGGGGCGGCACGCTTGCGAGAGCGAGGGGTGGGCCCAGTCCTGGGAGATGCAGAAGGTGACGAAGTGGCGGAGGGCGATCATCCCTTTCTTGCGGGTCGACTTGGCTAGGGACTCGGGGAAGCGCTGCTCGAACCAGAGGCCGAGCAGTGGCGCGGTGAGCCGGTCTACGCGAAGCACGCCGAGGTGCGATTTGGCGAGCGCCGGCCCGGCGGCGCCCTTGCCGACCAGGCGGCCTTCGGTTCCGAGCAGTGCGCTTTCGTACTCGCGCTTGCTTCGCTTGCTGATTCTGAGCACGGCCAGGCAGGCGGTTACCGCCTCGGCGACGGTCGGGTTCTGGGGTTTTTGGGCGGCCATCACCTGCTCCTTTCGGCCGTTCGGTTGGAGACCACTGACCGATAGGGCGTGAGCTGGCGGTCCTGGGCGTTTTGCGCCAGATCGTTGACAGGGCCTGATCTGGCCGGACTGGCTTGCGGTTCAGGCGATCGCATCGCTGACGGTGGGCGGGACGCTGCTGATGGCGGGGCAGGCGCGGGCGAAGGGGCAGTGGGCGCAGTGGCTGCCGGGGCGGGCTTCGTAGTGGGGTTTCGTCCAGATGTCGTCGATGTGGGCGGCGAGCGCCTCGGCGATGTGGGGGAGGTCTTCTGGTTCGGGCGCCCAGACGAGCTCTTCGCCGCTGGTGAGGTAGAGGAAGCGGACGCTTTCCACCGGCCCGAACTGCGCGCTGGCGAGCAGCAGCTGGATCTGGGCGGCGGGTTCGCGGCGCAGGTCGTCCTCGTCGAGGCAGCGTTCGCCCGTCTTGTAGTCCAGGACCCGGAAGCCGCCGTCGGCTAGGCGGTCTACCCGGTCGAGGCGGCCGTGGATCCGGGCGCCGCCGGGCAGGGTGGTCTGCAGGTCGGCCTCGAGCGCGACCGGCTCGACGCTGAGGTCGGTTGATTCCAGGTAGCGGCGGAGCCAGTCGATGCAGCTGCGCCCGTAGGACGCCTCCTCCTGGCGGCTGGCGAACAGGCTGCGCGGACAGAAGTGCCGCCAGCACTGCCGCAGCAGGGCCTCGATCGCCTCCACCTCGCGCTGCGCGGCTGGCAGGCGGAAGAAGCGGGCGAGTGTTGCGTGGACGACGCCGCCGATCGCCGCCGGCAACGTCTGCTCGCTCGTTTCCTGGCAGTCGGCGACATCCCGGAACCAGAACTGAAGCGGGCACTGCTCGAAGCGGCGCAGCGCGGCGGAAGAGACAGGACGTCGAGCGTGCATCCGCCTACGTCTCCTGCCTGGAGAGAAGGTGGCTGAGCGGGGAGCGCTCCGACCGTTCCACCACGGCCGGCTCCGGCTCGCGACCTGGGCGCCCGCGGGTGCGTCTCGTTTTCGGGCCGCTGGCTGGGGCGGCAGCGAGAACGAGGAGACGACCAGACGCCGCTGCCTCCGCGAACCCCGGCTGCGCCTGTTCCCGCAGGCCGGCGACGAGCTCGGCATTGCGTGCCGTTGCCATCGTGGCTGGACATGTAGGCCCCCGCCCGGCAACAGGCAGACGAGCATGAAACGCCTGCCTGCCAGGCGTCTCGAGCGGCGCCTACCCCGGGGCGGCGGTCATGGTGGGTGGTGAGCGAAGCGAAAAACCGGATCCGCGGACGCGGCCCGGCGCACACTCGCGGCGTGGTCCGCCAGTTCCTCACCGTCCGCGAAGCGTCGTTTCTGCTCCAGGAGCCGGAGATGGTCGTCCGGCGCAGACTCGAACGCGGCACGCTCTCCCTCCTCGGCGAGCGGCGGACCGCAGACGGCCGCCGTCACTGCCGCGTCTGCGCGGCGAGCCTGCGCGAGGCGCTGCCGACGCAGCTGCGAGGGCAGCGGCTGCTGCTCTTGTCGCTCATCCTCGCCGGACGGTTCGTCGTACCCGCCCCCGCTGGCCGCTGGGGCGCGCCCTACCCGCTCGAGCGTGCGCTGGAGGCGATCCGTGCTGCCTAGACCGTCCGGCCCGAAGGCCGCGCAACAGCTGATCGAACATTCCAGCCGTTTCTGTCGCGGGTTCGAATCCACCCCCGGCCGAATCGGCCGCATCTGTTGCGGAAACGAACACGGGCGAGGCTCGAAACGAACAGCATGGAACACGTGCGCGGATCCGGTGGAACCGGCCTCGGCGCCCTACGTTCGGCCAGGAAGGGCGCGCCGATGACGGAGATTCGCAAGAGCCACGTGGAGTACGAGCTGCCCGACGAGGAGGCGCTTGCCGAGCTCGGCATCGACCTCGACCTCGCGGAAGCCCGGCTCGTGCTCGCAAGCGTATCCCGTGTGCTCGTCGCACGGCGCGGTCGCGTCCGCAAGGAGCTCTACCGCGCGCTGCGGTTCGTCAAGACGGCAAACGGGACCGAGCTCCCAGACGAGGACGGCAGCCTGCGGCCGCCGCTCCTCGATCCTGCCCGACTGCGCTCGCTGGCCGTGCCGGAAACGAGTCACGCGCTGCGCCGCCTCGGGGTGGAGGCAGAGACCCTCAATCTCGCCTGGGAAGCGCAGCCGACCTACCCAGGCTCATGCTTTCCCGCCCGCTTCGTCTGCGAGCTTCTGCCCGCCCCGTCCTGGGCGCTCGTCGCGGCGCTCGTTCGCTGCGGACCCCACGAGGCGTCGTTGCGGCTCCATCTCGCCGCCGTCGAACGTGGCAAGACGCTAGCCTTCAAAACACTCGAGGCGCAGATCGACGAGACCTGGCTGCTGCTCGGGGCGCTGGTCGCGATCCGAAACGAGACTCTCGCCCGCAATGGGGAACGACGACGCGAGGGCCGGGCCGAGCTCGAGCTCTGTCCGTCTCTTGCGAGCTGGGAGCAGGTACCAGCGAAACCGCCGCACGCGCAGCTGCGAGCGATTGCCAACGGCAACAAGCTGGACACGACCGCCGTGCCACCGGATCTCGTGCGGGCCAGGCTGCACGAGCTCGCCCGCGCAGCCGAATGGGGACGCTGGCCCCCCGAGGAGTGGCCCTTCAACCACAACTGGCTCAAGCTGAAGCGGCTCACCGTCCTCGCGGTTCTCGCCATGGTCGCTCCTCGCAGATCACACCTCGCGGGGATGCAGGTCAACGACGTCGTCCTCGACCACGTCTTTCGCGACGGAACCCGCGGGCCCGCACTCCTCATGCGCGGCGAGCGGGGGATGAAGAGTCGTCGCAACGGCTACTGGTACGCCGTCCGGCTCCCGAGGCCGCTGGCCGACATCCTCCACGCCTGGATCGTCTGCAACGGCAAACAGCCGGGCGTCTCCAAGGACGCGCTCTTCCCCGCCCACAAGGCCACCCACCCAGCCGCTCCACAGCCTCACACGCGCGAGATCGGCGACTTCGTCGCGCCCCACCGCAACCACCGCCGCCGCCAGCCGCTCGTCCCGCTTCCCGCCAACCCCAGGCGGGGATATCAGACGCATCGCTTCCGATCCACCCTCACCCAGGAAGTCGACCGGCTGATGGCCCAGTGGTGCCGTCAGCATCCGCACGATCCGCTTGCCGGCGTCGACACCTCCGTGTTCGCCGAATGCATCCTCGACCACACGCACGCCGACCTCGGCTATCGCGATCTCCGCGACAACGACGGCAACCCCACCGCCCGCTACGAGCAACTGGTCGCCGCCGGCGTCGCCGCCTGGTGCGCCGAGCTCTGGGGAGACGGCCCCAACCTCCGACGCGGCCTCGACCTGGATGCGATCGACAAGACACACACTCAGCTTCGCCTGCTCAAGGCCCGCATCGGCGACCTCACAGCCGAGGTGGAACGCCTACGCGGCGAGGACGCCACACTCGACCCCGGCAGGCTCCAGCCCGAAGACGTACTCGCGGAACTCCTGCGCATCCAACAACGCTCGCAACGGCGAGAATGCCTCCTGGAAGAACGCGAGGAGCTTCGCCTCGAACAGACGCGGATCGAGCGCCAACTAGCCGAACACCTCGAACGCGAAGTGCTCCTCGCCGCCGAAGCCTTCGACGAGGCCTACGAGCGACGCAAGACCGAGCTCCTCGCCGCGATCGAAGGCGACGAGCCACCGCCCGCAGACGAACCCCAGCCGCTCGCACTCGCCGATGAACTCACCGTCGCCGATATCGCCGAGCTCTTCGGCGTCACGCCCCAACACGCCCGACGCTGGCGGCGCGGCCTCTCCAACCCGCCACTCGACGAACAGGCCTGGCGGCAAGTCAACGCCAAAGACTTCCGCTTCCCCGTCGCCGCGATCGACGCCCAAGCACTCCGCCGGATCCCAGCACCCGACCCGGCGGCCGCACTCGACGCCATCCGCCGCAAACGCGCACACCAAGGATTCAACCGCACCCGCACCCCAACCCTCCGCCACTGACGCGCCCGCCCACCCGATCGGCCCGGTCGCTGCGAGAGTCTTACCGCCTAGTCGTGGGCCAGGAGGACAATCGAAGCCACGGGACACGACGTCGCCGGCACACGCCGGAGCAGGTGATCAGGAAATCGACGACGCCAGAGCCGGGATCGGCGGCTACGTCGACCGCTACCACCGCCGAAGGCACGCGCCGCTCGACTACCGGACGCCCCACGAGGTCGCCCGGACCTGGGAGGATCAGCAAGAGGACCACAGAAACTCGCGGCCTAGCCTGTCAGCACCGGCGGGGAGCAGGTCATACATCTAGCTCTCGCTCTTGCGGAGCGCCGCGACGAACAGGTTGATCAGGGCCATGCAAGCTCTCGCTCGAGGCGAGCGCCTTGTACGATAACGGCGTGGTCTGCCTCGCCTACCGGGCGCGGGGCGAGGAGGCCAGGAGTCGGACAGGTGTCGGATTCACCGCGCGATAAGTCTCAGCGGCTGCCGCGGTCATAGGGTCCGATCACACATTGGTGAAAGGAGAACGAGGTGGCAGCCATTACGCAGATCGGCAGGGTGATCATTCCCTCGCCGGACCAGGACGCATCGATCGCCTTCTACACCGAGAAGCTGGGCTTCACGGTCGCTGCGGACGTGGCCTACGGAGAGGGGAACCGCTGGGTCGAGCTCACCCCGCCCGGCGGTGGTGCCAACATCGCGCTCGGACCGCCAATGGGCAGCTTCCAGCCTCCACACAGCACGGGTATCGCGATCTCGACCAAGGACGCCCGCGCCGACTACGAAGAGCTGAAAGCGAAGGGCGTCGACGTCGACGAGAACCTGATGGGCGGCGACGGGCCCGTGCCCCTGATGTTCGGGCTCCGCGACAATGACGGGAACAACCTGATGATCGTCGAGCGAGTTGATCGAGGCCAGTGACGGGGCTGATCTCGTCGGCGGGATGGAGCGAGCCCGTAGGGCGAGCGCAGCATCCTGCCGGCGGGGCGCCGACGAAACGCGTCATCACGGTGCACGGTGGAGGGATGAGCTCTTCGGCGACCTCACTCCGTCTGGCCGAGTCCGTACGCTCCTCTCATGTCGGTTGCTCGCGTAGTTGATCTCTTCTCCGGGGCAGGGGGTCTTGCCGAAGGCTTCCGGCAGGCAGGCTTCGCGGTCGTGGCCGGCACGGACGTCGATCCCGACGCGTGTTCGACTTTCCGGCTGAACTTCCCTGAGGCAGAGACAGTGTGGGGCGACATTCGGACGGCGGGCGTAAAGACGCGGGTGCTTCGTGCGGCGTGTGACGCCGATGTCATCGTCGGCGGCCCCCCCTGTCAGGCGTTCTCGCAGGTTCGCAACCACAGCCGGCTTATCGATGACCCTCGCAACTCACTCTATCGCGAGTTTGTGGAGATCGTTGGCACGTCCGGGCCTAAGGCATTCGTGATGGAGAACGTTCCAGGCCTCGAGCAGATGGGCGTCAAGGAGCAGGTCTTGAGCGACCTCGAGCTCGGCGGCGACTACAGGGTCAGAGCACAGGTGGTCGATGCCGCCGATTTCGGCGTTCCGCAGACCAGGAAGAGAATCATCTTTATCGGTGTTCACCGATCGATCGGAAAGGAACCCCCTACGCTGGTCGGCACCGGCGCGACCGACGCTCTCGCACTCGCACGGTTCAACGGGAGCTACCCGATTCGTTACAGAGTGTGCAGGACGAAAGCATCTGCCCATGCGTGGCTCGATCGGCTCGTCGATCCCGAGGACGTCTCCGTCGTCACCGCAGAGCAAGCAATCGGCGATTTCGTTCGCCTCCGCCCAGGTACGCGCGTCGACGCAACTCGTTCGAAGGAGCTGCCTGAACCAACATCGGCATATCAGCGACTGATGCGGAGCGGCCTGGGCGAGCTCGTTTTCAACACGAGCGTACCCCGTATCAACCCGGATACCGTGATTCGGCTCCGGGAAATCCCAAAGGGAGGTAACCACCGAGACCTTCCTGAAACACTGCTCGAGCGGTACCTAACCGGAGCACGCTGGGGACCAGATGCCGGCAACGGCCGCCTCAGCCGCCGCCACTATTACGCGTACCGCCGCCTCCACCCACGGTTCTGGTGCTGGACGCTGAACACAAAGGCTGACTCGGTCTATCACTACGCCTCACCGCGTGCCCTCAGCGTCCGGGAGTTCGCGCGGATTCAGTCGTTCCCCGACCGATTCGTCTTCACGACAGATCCTCGCCCAGGGAGCCTTCCAGGGCGGATCACCGGCGGGTCAGCACACTCGCGTTACCGGCAGGTCGGCAACGCTGTTCCACCGTTGCTCGCTGCAGCGATCGCCACAGCACTCCGGTCAACGCTGTTTGCATCGTAACCGACCAGTACGCTGCAGCCGTGTCCAGTTCGGACCAGGAGATTCTGCACCGGCCGTTTGGTGCCGAGAGCCGTCGGCAGATGCTTGACGCGTGGTTTGCCGCCGCACCCTCTCCGACACCGGCGAATGCATGGCAGCACGTGTACAGGCTCCTTTTGTGGATCGACCGGACGACCGGCTTGGCCCACTGCTACGAAAGCGACAAGTCGCAACCAGGGCGCCCGTGGTACGAGCGATCTCTCCGTTTCCACGGCTGGGTAGCTGAGTCACTCGGATCCACGCCTAATGGGCTCGCCATCGAGATCGACTGGCTGTTTAGAGAGGGAACGAAACGGCTGGCCGAGGCTGCCGTGCGCCTCGAGGCTGAGCGCGCTGAGATAGCAGTGAGTCAGCGACAGGCTTTTCGAGACTTCCCTGCCCCGGGAGACGACCCCGAGCTCGAGGCGCTCATTCTCGAGCGGCTCGCTCCGTGGCTCAGCAGTGAACCAGATCGGGAAACCGTCGCGGAACTCACACGCGCGATCCGCAACCACTTCACGCAGGAGAACAAGCGCCGCAACCTAGTCGGCGAGGGCTTCGAAGACGTTCTCGCTGCGATTATCGAGAAGATCCCAGCCGCTTCGGCTCTGAAGGTGAGAGCACGGCCGCTGCTGAGCGACCTGCCTGGGTTCCGGCCACCACCTCGGGGAGAGAAAGAGCGCCGAGTGGATCTTGCTGTGATCTCGAACCCTGCTCGGCGAACGCTGGTCAGCGTGAAGTGGAGCATCAGAGCGGATCGCGAAGAGCAGTTCGGCATCGATTGGGAGGCATACGCGCGACTCGAGGACGAAGGACGGGACTTCGAGTTCGTCCTCGTAACGAACGAGTTCGATGCAGCGCGGCTCGTCGCAGCTTGTGACCGCCGTAGGCCGGGCGCATACTTGTTCAGTAGCGTAGTGCATGTGAATCCGCGAGGACCGCTGGCTGCCTATGGTCGCAAGCGCCGTGGCGCCGCGACCCGCCTTGATGAGCTCGTAACGAACGGGCGGCTCGTAAGTCTGGAAAAGTGGCTAACCGCGCTCCTTGGCTGACTGAGGGCAGGCCGCCGCCCGCACCCGGACGCTCCCGCAACATGGCAGCGATCCGGAGTAAGGACACACAACCTGAGTATGCGTTGCGGCGCGCCCTACGGAGCCGCAGCCTGACCGGCTACAGGTGTCACCATCCGCGGCTACCGGGCAAACCTGACATCGCATTCACCCGCTGGCGACTCGCGATCTTCATCGACGGAGCTTTCTGGCACGGACATCCCGATCACTTCACGTTCGGCAAGCTCGGGAGCTACTGGGATGAAAAGGTTCGCCGGACGCAGCAGCGCGACAGGGAACAGGAAGCTGCGCTCGTCGCAGCGGGATACCGGGTTCTTCGCTTCTGGGACTTCGACGTCAAGGACAACGCGAATCGGTGCGCGGCAGCCGTGGCCGAGGCGCTCGAAGCGCAACGCGCGCAACTCCGATAGCCGATGACGACGTCGGTAATCGCCTTCGACGCGCTCGCCACCGCGGACCTCCGCGTCGATACGACCTATGAAGGACGCACCACAGGGACCGCGGCCGACGATCTTCTAGCACGGCTGCTTCCGGCAGGAAATCAGGGCGGCTTTCGCTATAAGACGCACCAGTCGCGAAAGGGATACTCTTTCCCGTCCTCTGCACCGAAGTCGCCGATCCGGACTGGCCGGACCATCTTGACGACGACGCGGGGCGCTTCACCTAGTACGGTGACAACAAGCGACCCGGCCACGCGCTCCACGGCACGTCACGCGGAGGCAACCGCACTCTCGGGGCCATCTTCGACGCGATCCATGCCACTCCGCCTCGGCGCGACGAGGTCCCGCCCATCTTCGTCGTCAGCAAGGCGCGGCCGGGCCGGCGTGTGATCTCTCGCGGACTACTAGCCGTTCCGGGCGCTCGCGAAGTGAGCATAGCCGACGATTCGGTCGCGATCTGGCGGACGGCCGGCGGCGAGCGCTTCGAGAACTACCGGGCCATCTTCACGATCCTCGACGCGCCAGTCGCGAGTCGTTCCTGGATCGACGCCATCCTTGCCGGTAATCCCGAGTCCGGAGCTCCCGCGCCGTGGCTGAAGTGGCGGCAAACAGGCTTGTATACGCCACTCAAGGCAAGACTGGGGAAGATTCGGTCTCGGGAGAGCTCCCGGCGTTCGCCGACGGCCGCGCCATCATCAAGGCTGAGGGCGGTCACGCGAATCTCCGCGGATCCGACCACCGAAATTCCCCAGGTGAGCGGCGGGTCGACCGGGGGCGATCGTAGCTGAGCCTGGCGGGGCTCGCTGCTCCTTATGAAGCGAGCGAGACCCGCCGGCGTGGGCCCGGAAGGGCCCGCGACCTGCGCTTTGAGGTCGAAATCGGCCGACCGGTCGCTCGCGGCGAGCGCTGGCAGGGTCGCAGATCGGCTCTCAGCGCCTCGGTTTCTCTCCGGTAGCGCCCGACATCGCCCCGCTTGGGCCGTTCGCGGCCTTTGGAAGCCTCGGCGAGCCCGATTTCTCGGGCGCGAGCGAGTCTCTGAAGGCCGCTCATCGCCGCGCGGCGGCCCGTAGCGCCTCGCTTGTGGCGCGGTGGGCGCGCATCCGGTAGCTCTCGCCCTCGATCTGGAGGACGACGCTTCGGTGGAGGAGCCGGTCGAGCATGGCGGCGGCGATCATCGGGTCGTCGAAGATCTGCCCCCAGCTCGCGATCCCCCGGTTGGTCGTCAGGATGATCGAGCCTTTCAGGTAGCGGCGCTGGACGACCTCGAAGAGCGCGGCCGCTGCTTTGGCCTGCATCGGGAGGTACCCCAGCTCGTCGACCACCAAGACCGCAGGGCCGCAGTAGAAGCGCATCGCCGTCTGCCAGCGGCCCTCGAGCGCGGCCCGGTGGCAGCGGGCGGCGAGCTCGGCGGCCGAGGTGTAGTAGACGCGGTAGCCGGCCTCGACCGCTTGGCGGGCGAGGCAGATCGCGAGCATCGTCTTGCCGACGCCGGGCGGTCCGACGAGCAAGACGTTGGCGGCCTCCTCGACGAAGCGCAGGGTGGCGAGCTCGTCGACGAGCTTTCGGTCGAGCGCGGGCTGGGCGTCGAAGTCGAAGTCCTGCAGGGTCCAGGGGGCGGGCAGGCTGGCGAAGCGAAGGCGCCCGGCCAGTCTCCTCGCCTCGGTCGCGGAGACCTCGATCGCAAGCAGCCGCTCGAGGAAGGCGGTGTGCGAGAGCTTTCCCTTGCGTGCCCGCTCGAGCTCTTGCGGGAGCGCCTCGGCCGCGGCCTCGAGGCGCAGGTAGTGCAGATGCTGCCGCAGCTTCTGGTAGCGGCTCTCGGCGGCGCTCATCGCGCGGCCTCCGCGTAGCGGGCGTACGCGTCGAGGGAGACCGAGACGTCGCCCGGCTCGCCGGCGAGCGCGGCCGCCGCTTGCAGCGCCGCCTCGCCGGGCGGCCGATTGGCTTTGCGCCGGCAGGGCCGGGCGCTGGTCAGGCTTTGCAGCACGACCTGCTCGAGCGCGAGGCGGTGCTCCTCGCTTCGGCGGAGCGCGCCTTGCCCGGCGGGGGCGAGTCGGTGGCGGGCGACGACGACGTCGCTCGCGGACAGGAGCTCGATCTCGGCGCTTCCCAGCCTCCGGCGCACGGTCACCCGCTGTCCGTGCAGGCCCGGCGGCACCGAGTAGCGGTTGCCCTCGTATGCGACCAGGCAGGCGGCGGAGACGACCCGCTCCGCCTCGAGCGTCGCCGGGTAGGGGAGCGCCGGCACAGGCAGCAGCCGCTCGCCGGCCGCGGCCTGCGCGACCGTCAGCCCGCCCCGCCGGCGGCGGTCGCCGACCTGGCCCGAGAAGCGGTCGAGCTTCGCTTGCGCCTCCTGCTTGCGATTCGCCCGCCGCGCCGCGCAGACGTCGATCGCCACGCCGTAGTAGCGGGCGACGGCGGCGAAGCTCGCAAGCAGCCTGCCCGTGACGCGATCGCAGACGGTCGCCATCCGGTCGACCCGCCAGCGCCGCGCCGTCCCGCCCAGACGCCGCAGGACCCCGTCGATCCCGGCCACCAGGTGCGCCTGGTCCTCGCCCTCGCAGAAGACCACCCGGAAGCGACCCGAGTGCGAGAGTGTCCCCACGAGCAGGTGCGCCTCGCCTCCCCAGGGCGCGTCCGGGAGCTCGAGCCAGTCCCACTGGATCTCCTTGCCGGGGGGATGGGCGATCTCGATCGTCGGGCGACCCTTGACCCCGGCGCAGGCCTCGCACCGCGGTCGCAACCTCCGCCTGCGGATCTCGCGCACGAAGCTCACGTAGCTGCGCGGGTAACCGAGCGCCAGCACCTCGTCGTACAGCGCCGAGCCCCACAGGTGCGGGTCCTCTCCGAGCCGCTCGCGCACGTAGGGCTCGAAGGGCGCGAAGTGGTCGGGGAGAGCCCGCCGGCGCACGCCCGGCGCCCTCTCGCCCGCCAGGTAGGCGCGGATCGTCTCGCGATCGCGGCCCAGCTGGCGGGCGACCGCCGAGATCGACCATCCCCGCCTGCGAAGCGCGGTTGCTTCCACGAACTCCTCCTCTGTCAGCATCGGGCGGGGCCTCCTCCTCGCAGCAGTAGTGGTCACCGCAAGCGTGGGAGAGGGTCCCGCTGTCGGCCTATACGGCCGGCCCGACGCTCAGGGGCTGGGGAGTTCCGTCGACCGAAACTGGGGAATTTCGGCGATCGCCGTCAAGGCGATCTACGACTACTTCGGCGATCCGCACGAGTTCGAGAAGTTCGCACCCTCGATTTGGGTTCTCGAGGCGGCATCTGTCGGCTACGAGGGGACTCGACGGGGGCCGGGACGCCGTCGGCGAGTACAGGCTCAGACTGCCGAGTGACCCCATACGGCTCACATTCTCCCCTGAGGCGAAGCGATACGAGAGATCAGGCGTCGGCGCTGCCGATGTGGCGCGCCTCATTTCCCGCCTACGGCACCGAGAGTTTGGCGTTCTCGTCACCACCACGTATGTGAGCAGACAGGCGTACAGAGAGATCCGCGACGACCAGCACCTGATCGTGATCGTCGCGGGCCGCGGACATCGTTTCGATCCTCCAGAAGCACGGCCCTGCGCAATGCCGCGGCGGTCCGCGGCTGGCTGGCCAAGGAGTTTCCGAAGACGTAGCTCCTCTAGCGTGCAGTTGGGTGTGCCGTGTCCGCTGCGACACGCGTACGCTGGGTCGCGCGGAGCTGGCGCGCGGCTACATCACCCGCAAGCCAGACAGCAGCGATCTCCGCACCAGGCGGAAGGCCGACAAGTCCGCCAAAGCGCTCCGCGTCTAGCTGGAACAGAAGGTACTCACCGGCGCCGACTGAGCCGGCCAACCGTTGCAGCCTGATGTTGAATGTGCTGACGCGCGACGCCTCCAGGTCGTGCAGTTCGCCGGCGATGGCAACGACGCCCTGCGCAAGCCAACTCGTGTCGGCGTCGCTCCAGAACGCGGGACATTCGATCGCGTACGGGCAGATGCCGCACACCGGCGGTGACGGTGAGGCAAGGTCGATCGGTGGCGTGCCCTCGCTAACCCTCCGGTTGTAGTCTGTCAGGGCAGTGATCGCCGCCTCGGCAGCGGCGTTCGCTTCGCCGGGATCGATCTCGATCACGACTGGGTCTCCCTGCAGCGGCACAAGCGTCGCCCGCTTCGGCCAGACACCTGTCGCCTCGTGTTCGAGCACTGCGTAAAGGAGAATCTGCGTGCGGTACTGCGACTTGACCTCCCCGTTCTCGCTGTCGAAGAGCGCTCCAGTCTTGTAGTCCTCAATCGCTGGCTCCGGGGAGCGCTGGACGACGTCTGCTCGGCCTCTGAGCTTGCCGCCAAATGCTTCTAGCCGCTGCTCCTGAAGTGTGGGCGCCTCACCGGCGAAATAACCAGCCTCACCGGAGGCGCGTGCGGAGAGGATGCGTTCGCAGAGACGTCGCGTCGCGACTTTCCTCGCAGCGTAGTACGGCCACCGCTCCGGAGGCGGCCAGTGCGCCTCGAGCGGATTCCGCATCCGCTCCCGCTCCTGCTCCGCGGTCGCGTCCGCCCACGCCTGGTCAAATGCCTCGCGCCAGCCTGGGTCGTCGGCGAGAGGCAGCTCACCCGCGCCGGCAAGTTCGAGCACGCGATGGCAAACGGTGCCGAGGCGAGCGGCGGGGCTGCTCGGCACCGTCGCGCGGAATGCAGGATCGGAGTCGTATGCAGTCTGGAGCATGCACTTGCCCAAACCGGCCGCGCCAGATGGGCTCGTGTAAGCGAGCGGCTGCGGTGCTGGCAGGCGGCAGTGACCTAGTCCCGCTGCCATAGCGCCGCGTATGACCAGCCAGGTCTCCTCAGAAGGTTAAAGAAGTCGTCCGTCCTGACGCCTCGACCGTTGTGGCCACTGCGGCGCAACGTCTCACGCGCCTCATAGACGGCTTCGGCGAGCGATTCCGCAAATCTCGCTTCATCACGTTCGGCGAGCGGATGGACGCCTATCAGACAGACCTCTTCATTGAGAGCTGCAGGAGCGCCAGCGAATTCGACGTAGGAGAATCCTTCGAACTGGCCGGAGAATTCCTCCACGATCGCACGACCGTGCCCAGCCCAGCGCTGCGATGCATCGAATGGTCCGGAGCGGAGAATGTCGAGCATGTCCGCGCCCAGCCGCCAATCGAGCAGCGCGTGGAAGTGCATGTTCCGGTAGTCCTTCAGGCAGTCGTAGCAGGCGCTGTCGCATGGTTCGCCTGCGCTCGTATGTGTTTCGAGCTCACCCGCCCACGTGGCAGCTTCGTCGAGCAGGCTGGCGAAGACATCTGGCTCTCCGAGATGCGTGCAGTATCCGGCACCGTTGGCGAGGTTGTCCGACAAGAAGACCTGCGCCGTGAGCATGCCGTCACGACGCACGGCGCGGAGGCCGACCTCGATTTCGTTGGTCTGCACGTCGAGCAGACGCGCCGCAGCGCCTCGCAGCAGGAATCCGAGCGAGTACCAGGCGCCGCGTCGCGCAGGCGTCGTCGGTGCAAGCGAGATACCGGCCGGCACCATGTCCGGATCAGCCCCGATTACGAGGACGTCTGTGGACTTCGTCGCTGAGAGCGCGACATCTAGCGCACGAGTTGAGTCGGTCTGCGGAAGGCTGCGGCCAGTGTGGTCGAGATTGATGCAGATCCAGCCGTCGCCGTCGGCGGCGGGTGCGAACCGGAAATCCTCGCCGTGGTTGTCGTTGATCTCGAAGACATCGGTCACACCACGTTCGAGTACGGCGCCTGCGACCTTCACCGTCTCCAGTTCCCCTCCAGCCGCCATTCGCGGACGAGAACTGGGGGAGCTCCACTCGAACCACTCTCGGTAGTCCTGCGTCCTGTGGTCGGTTCGGTACCCCAGGGGCTGAACGATTGTGAGCCGCCGGTACCCAGGGTTGCCGTCGGGACCAGCCCGCCGCGGTGGAGCGAGACATACGGGGCACTCCGTGCGCGACGCCGTACCGAGGTCGAGTGCGCCGCATTCCGAGCAGTGGCCGATCTCGCGGCGCCACCCGAGCGGGTCTCGGTGCTTCTCGACGTACCTGCCGCGTGGCCGGTAGTACGCGACGCCGATACAGCGGCGGATGCCCTTGTCCTTGACGACCTCGGATCCAGGTGCCCACTGGGAGATCGCGATGCCAGCGTCGCGCTCGATCAGGTTCCTTGGCGGCCACCGCCTTGGCGTGTAGTGGAACAGTGTCCGCGTCCGGGTGGGGAAGCCGAACATCGGCAGCAATCCGGCCTCCGCAAGCCGCTGGCTCAGATCCTCGGCAGGCAGATTCGGGTCATCTGCGATCCGGTCGATCTCTGCGAGAGCACCGTCGGCGATCCATTCGACGATTTCATCGCACTGCTTCCGGAGCTCGTCGTCAGCCCCGGCGAGGAAGGCGTCGGCGACCCTCTCGACGATCGCTCTATTAGTACGCAGCCAGTTCGCGACACGGTCGCGGACGCCGGGCCACGTCGACGCTAGTCCGAACTGTCCGTGCACGTTATCGCCCACTTCTACGTCGCTGGTACCGCTCGCGATGTCCGAGAACGCGCGCCGTAGTACTTCGGAGAGGATCGAGCGACGGGCGATTTCCGGACGACGCATGTCGAGATAGGGCGTCGGCGGAGGATCGCCCGTGATGCGCTCGGGATGGAGGAAGTAGTAGTCGTCGTGGCTGCGGCCGCGGCAGACGGTGAGCGCGGCAGCCAGCGGGTCGTTGCGGCGGCCTGCACGGCCGACACGCTGCTGGTAGTTGAACCGTAGCGGCGGCATGTTCCCCATAAGCACCGCGCGGAGGTCCCCGATGTCGACACCAACCTCCATGGTCGTCGTCACACTCAGCAAGTCGATCTCGTCAACCTGCGGGAGCTCCTGGCCCTCGAGGAAGACGCCCTGGAAGAGAGCTTGGCGCGCCTGCGCGTCCTCCCAGTCGGTCTGGCCTGTCAGTTCTTCGCTGTGGAGACGAAACGGGCGCCCTGCGCGAAGGGACAAGAACGCGTAATAGTTGGTGGCCGGATCGGTCTCCTCGCGCTGCTCGGGAAGCTCCTCGAGGCAGTTCGTACAGACTCTTCCGGCTCGGTGCAGGTGCGGCTGCCGGCACAAGCGGCAGCGCCATGCTCCCCCTGCCGGCGGGTGGAGGAACAGCTTCCCAGGCTCGAGCAAGAACTGCGGCGCAGCGCCACTCGAGCTGAGGAAGGTGGTGACCGCCTGCGTCAGTGCGGCCGCATCGAGGTGGTTGACCTCGGCGACTCGCCTCAGGTAGTCGCGAAGCGACGTTGGGATGTCGTCGAGACCGGAGGCGCGGCCGAACTGTTTCAGATCGCCGAGGATGCGGATGCTAGCGTCGGCGACCTCGCGCATCAGGGGGAGCCCTCCGGGCTCGATGGGAACCTTGTGCGCGGGGTCGGTCGTCACCCATCCGAGTCCAATTGACTCGAAGTCGCGGCGGCGCTGCGCGAAGATGAGCTCCTCGCACTCGATCATGAGCTCGTCGCGGATCGCGTCGAGCCACTCCTTCTGCGGATCGGTGAGCTGCGCGCGCGGGCGCGCTGCCGGTGGCACCGCACCGAGATCGTAGAGCGAGGTCCAGCGGAAGCGGTGGTCGTCGCGCCCCGAGAACTGGTTGCTGAGATCTGGTCCGGCCGGATTGAGTCCGAGTTCGAGGAGCGCCCGTTCCGTCCGGTCGCGCAGCACGGCGAGGCTCGTGATGCCGGTGCTGATGCGCTGGCGCAGAGCCTGGGCTCGCTCCCGCTCCTCAGCAGATGCATAACCCTCGATATCGGCACGGATCGCCTCTGCGTCCGGACCGTGCTGATCGATAAAGCGGATGTACTTCTCGCGGCACTCCGCCCGCCTGTCACCCCGCACCCAGGACTCGAAGCATGCGAGATCCTCCTTCGCCTCGCTCGCCGCTGCCGCAGCCGAGACGAGCAGTTGCCGAGCGGTGTCCTCGTAGTGGCGTTTCTCCAGGCCGGCCGCCATCTTCGCGGCGTCCTGCCGGCTGTCCGTAAAGACGACGAGCTTTCTGTGCGCCGGATCGTCCGCGATGTGGCGCAGCAGCGCGTCACCGAGAACCTGGGTCACCTTCTCGAAGCCGGTCCTCATGAAGCGGATCGGCGACCTCGCCCGCCCTGGATCATCCGCCCGCCGGTGATGCACGCCCCACTCCCACTTGTCGTCGCAGTGCGGGCAGTAGATCGGAAGTGCGGGCGGGTTGCGCTCAGGCGGCGCTTGTACCTGGAACATCCATCCGGTCGGCTTCAGCTCGGTCGCTCTCAGCCGGCCCAGCCGGTGGTCGTAGCGCGCGGGGCAGAACCTGAACGTGAAGGCGCCGTTCTCGCGCGTCCAGCGCCTCCGCTTCGGCATTAGGTCCCGCTGCGGCCAGTACAGCGCGTACCGCTTGGCAGTGCGTTCTTCGGTCGCCGAGTCTGGCAACTGTTCTAGTTCCGGCATGTCCGCAACGAGCAGCGAGGAGGTATCCCCTGCACCGTCAGGATCGGGGCTGCGGTAGCCGCCGAGGAAGAGCTCGCCGCAGGTCTGGCAGTAGAGGAGCTCGAGCACGCGCGCGCCGCAACCGCAGCGGATCTTGGGCTGGAGATAGAGCTTCCCGACGCGGCGCTGATCGGTCCGGTATTCAGGATGATCGTCGAGCTCCGGACAGTTGGGGTCACTGCAGGCCCACACGCCCTGGACGCTCCGGAAGAAGTAGTGCACGCGGATCGTTCGGGCGCTCGTTCGGAGGGAGTGTGACACTCGCATCGCCCAAAGGAGACCGCGGAGCGCCTGATAGCTCTCACCGTCGGGTAGCCCGAAGAGGTCTGCGGCCAGCTGGCTCGCGGCCTTCGCGCGGATCGCCTTCGCCTCGTCATCCCAGCAGGCGTTCAGCAGTGTTCCGTCTGCGGCGACTGCCTCGGCGAGTCTGAGAGCGGCCGACTCGACGTCGGTTTCGCTCTCGATCGCTACTCCGGCGGCCTGACATGCGTCGCCGAGCGACCGGCGCAGCTCTTCGTCGTTCCTGCGCTGAGCCGCCTCGCCGATTTCCTTGAAGTGGCTCACGAGCCTGCGCAACTTGCCGGGCCGAGCCTCCGGTAGGTCGACGTTACCGCTGAGAACTGCAAATCGCTCTCGCGGCTGTGCGAAGAAGCCTTCGAGGAAGCGGTCGAACTTGCCGGCGTCGCCGCCGGCCGACGCGCTGGCGGCAAGAAAGCGGACGCGCTCCGGCTGATCTGCGATACCAAGCCTCAGAAGCAGGTTCCGAAGAAGAAACGCAATCTCGGTGCCGGGCGTACCTCGATACATGTGCAGCTCGTCGACCACGATCGTGAAGACGTGCCGTTCGTCCTTCGCGAGCCAGTCGCGGGTTGCACTGAAGATACGGCTCTCGATACTCCGAAGCAGCATCACGTTCAGCATCGAGTAGTTCGTGATCAGGATGTCCGGCGGGTGGGCTTGCATGTCCCAGCGTGAGCGCATCTCTGCGCCGTCCAGCTGGGGAAGGAAGTAGCGCTTCCTCTCGTCGCTCTTCACGAGCTCTGCCCGCTCGTCCAGCAAGTTGAGCTCGTGGCGAAGCCGCTCCTGGCGGCCCTTGTCGATAGGCCCGGCGACCGGAGTTCGTGATGTGTAGCGGCCGAAGTAGAAGCGATGGCCGCACCGGTGTTCGTCGAGCCAGCTTCGCGCCCTTTCTCCATCCAGCGCTTGCCGGAGCCGTTGTAGCTGATCCTCGACGAGCGCGTTCATCGGGTAGAGAATGAGTGCGCGGACAGCGGCGGCCCTTCCCGTCTCCCGAGAGCGCTGCGGCACGAAATCACCTTGATCGCGCCACCAAAGATCTGGTGGCCCTTGGCGGTTCTCATCCCACGCGTGCGACTCCTCAAGAAGGCTCGAGAACAGCGGAAGCAGAAACGACTCAGTCTTGCCGGAACCGGTGCCGGCAGTGATGACGACGTGCTGCCCCCGCTGCGCAGCTGCTAGCGCCTGTTCCTGATGAAGGTAGAGAGAGCGTCCGGGTGGAATTAGCCCCCAGCTGGCGAAGTCTGCTAGCTCCTCCGGCGCCCCGGCGGCACGGCAAGACGCACGCAAATCATGGCCGACTGTGGCGTATGGAGCGATTGGCTCGAGCCAGGGCTCGCGGGCGATCGTCTTCTCCTCCATGAGCAGGTCGTGGCGTTCCCGCTCGACGCCAGCATCACGGATCGAGAAGGGCGTCTCGTAGTAGCGAACATAGTAGTCACGCAGATTCTCGAAAATCGAGAGCGCGTCGTTCAAATGGCCCCCTCGGAAAGCGTTTGCGAAAGTGACTGTGCGATCCTTTCTGCGATCGACCGCGGGAGGTTGCAGTACGCCAGCGTCCCGCGGCGCCCTGGCCCGTGTCCTCCTGGTCGCGGCCCGCCTCGTGGGATAGGTAGTCCGCGCGTACGGGATAACCTCGTTAGCGGTGTAGATCGTGATCGCATCTGGTGCCGCGTCACGCTGGCGTCGTGCCTGTACCTGGGAAGCCGGCCGCTACATAGCGTGGCAGCGCGCGCGTGCAGCGGCGGCAGCGGAGCCTCTGCGGGAACCGTCAGCGTCTCTGCGTCGTCAGAGTATGTCAGGACGGTCTTCTGCTCCCAGCGGAGAACCTCGTAAACGCCGACCTCTTTGATGACCCGGCTCCACTGTTCTGTCGGCCCGAGCAGCGCGTGGAGATGGCCCTGGTATGTCCGGCAGCGATAAAGGCCTGGCTGCTGCCTCTGGTCGGTCTGGCTCCACTCGATCCGGCCCGTGTCGAAGCGCTCAAGCTCGAGACCGCGCGGCAGCTCCCGCTCGTCGGTCAACCGAGTGTAAGCGTCGAGGGGCGGCAGGAGGCCAGCAATCTGCTCGGCAACCTGATACGTGTAATCCACATCCAAAGCGGCCGCGAGGGCTTCCGCGTCCAGGTGTGACCGGCACGCAAGGTAAAGTGAAGTAGGACCATTCTGGGTACCGCATTCGTCGATCCAGACGTCATGCACCGGAGCTTCCGCACGGAGGCGTGCAACGAAATGCCGGGTGCGCGCGCCGGTGACGAAGACACGGCCGCCGCTGCGCGGGATCATCGTCAGCAGCGGCGGTGCCGCACACCACTTGAGCTCTCCATTCCACGCAACCTCGATGTGGCCGAGTGCTTGGAGATCGCGCGCGGCGATCCAGGCCCGGCCGGACGGATCGTCCGTTCGGCGAAAGATCCACTCCCAGGCGTCTTTCAGCTCCTGCCAGGAACCGGCACCCTTTTCGCTCAGGAAGGTGAGCAGCAGGTCGTACTCGGTCTCGGCCATTACCTACGATGCCACCGCGACGAAGCGGTCCCATACGTCACCGGAGCTGCGCGGCCGGGCTCCGGCGCCGGCCGCGGCGGTGATCGCCGAGCACCACGCTGCAGCCGCTCCGTTGGTTCGTTCGGCGTTGGCCAGCCCGCTCATCAAATCGGGTTCGGCAGGGGGATCCCGAAGCGGGCGAACCTGGATGCCAAGTTTGCCGTCCAAAATGAGCCAGACCGGTTCGAACGGGACGGGCTGATCGAAGAACTGGCACCGCGCAGAGAGCTCGATGTCGCGCAGCCACCGTGGCGGCGGCGGTGGAAGAAGGCTCAGTATTTCTCCTGGCCGTGCACCGAGAATTGTGTAGGCCCTGAATCCGGCCGGGACGAGGACAGGAGGTTGCGCCGGCTCAGGCAGGTCTTCCGGCCGCGCCTTCGCGGAGGCACCGCACACGTAAATCTGACCTCGTCGTGGTCCGCCTGGCAGAAGTGCTTCTGCGTCAGTGCTCGAGGGACGATAAGTCCGGTGGCGCTCGATGACGTGCCCGAGCGATCCAGCACCGGCTGGCGCAACGAGGGGAAAGCCATCGAACGTGCTGAAACGCCGCCGGATTCCCCCTGCGGCGAGCCGATGTTCCCCCGCCGGCAACGGTGGATCTAACTCGGATAGGTGGATCTCGTGCACTCCTTCCGGCACTGCGGTTACTCTGCCGTCGAGTTCGATCTCGGCTCGATCACCGTGCTCTACGGTGATCCAGAGGTCGGGCTCGCCGCGCCTGAGGTACTGATCAGGCGCAATCTCCAAGCCTCCCACGAGGCGTGTCGCAGTGTGGAGGCGTGGGGCCAGGCGCCGCAGCGCGTCTGCGACCTGCGGGACGGCACGCGTGATCCTCACGCGATCGACGATCCGCCAGCCCGCGGGTAGGTCCCCTCTTCGGTCTAGGACTCGCCAGCCGGAGTCCGCGTACTTATTGAGGAAGTCCCGTACTTGAGGCAGTAGCGAGTCGGTCGTGACGATGCAGTGCTCCTCCATCACGGTCGCTTGCCGAACAGAAGCCCACGCCCCTACGCCGAATGAGGCGCGGAGCGGCACCGCTGGACTCGGCTCGTAGGCGAGCGCAAACCTCTCGCTGGTCAGGCTGATTCCGCCCTCCAGGATCGCCTTCGCTGGCTTGAGTGCGAGCGGGCAGTACCAGTCTTCGCTCGCGGCGGTGATCTCGATCTCACGGCCATCGGGCAGCGCCCAGCGCCCGCGCTCGGGGAAACCATCGAGTTTGCGCGGGACGAGTCTCGCAGCGATCTGGCGGCCACCCTGCGCGATCTCGAGAACGAGCGCTATGTCACCTCGGCGGCGACCCTGCGCATCGACAAGTTCTCCCTCCCACACGTCGAACTCGCGCTTGACGATCTCCGCGATCTGATCGGCGACCCCAGACTGGGCCGACCTGATGATCCGGAGTGCCTGCTCCGACAACCCGCAGCCCTCGCGCGCCCAGTTGCGAAGAAGCGTCCACAGCTGTGCTCGCTCGATCTCCATGTGAGGCTCGAGACCTACGGCACGGAAGAACTCCGTCAGGCGCCTGCGGTCAGCCTCGCGGAGCAGACACTGCGAGATCGGCCAGCCGATGTGCCTGAAGAAGTGATGGGTCGTGGCGGTGCTCGTCCCCCGCTCGCCCGACAGGTCGTCGTCGAGCCACGTACGAAGGTCGTTCCAGAGGTCATCGACCTGTTCGAAGCCGGGCGGCATGCCGCTGGATCGTGGCCGGTCGAGGAGTGGATTAAGCTGGGGGTAGTACGCGGTGCGCTCGATGCCTTTCACGGGATCGCGTGCCATTCGGGAAGCGGCGAGAACGCACAGTGCAAGGAGGGCCAGGTAGGGAGGTGGCCCAGTCGCGCCGCCCCGTCGCCATGCCGTCCGCCAAACCAAGTGGTTTACGAAGATCGCATCGCCGTCTCGCAAGGTTGGCCGAACGGCAGCAGCGAGTGACTCGGGAGCCGGCCCCTCACCTCCGACCGCGGGTAGCAGCTCTTCGAGCGCGTCGTCGTCTACGCTCAGGTAGACCGGCTTTCCTGCCTCAGACGGCGAGAAGTAGCGCTTCGCCAGTGCGTTGTTCCATGCCTCGTATGCCCCGTTCACGACCTCGAGAGATGCTGCCGCGTGCCGTTGTTGTCGATGGTCTACACGAGCAAGGCCGCGCTGACAAGCCCCGCACGGGCCATCAGCTGCGCGCCGTGCCGGCCGCACCCCAAGCTCGTCCGCGGCCAGCCGAGAGGCGATCGCCTGCGGACAGGCCTTGGGGACAGGTTGCGGGGTTGCCGGGGCCACTCGGAGCGCCTCGAGGCGGCCCTCACGTGCCTGGTCGAATCACTCGATTTGCAGGGAAAGCGCCATCTGGAGCCGAGGACGACGCCGCGCGCAGAGACGCGCGCAGCCTCCATGCTAAGGAGGGGGTCGACCTGCTCGATCAGGCCGAGCTCCTTAAGCGGGCGCAGCCACTTGGCCACGACCTCGCGGCGGCTGCCCAACTTCTCGGAAGGCTCCTCTGACGCGACGTCGTCGCGCTCGGTGACGATCTTCAAGACGGCCTGGCAGCGCTCCTGCTCGACCTGCTTGCGTGGCTCCCAGAGGTTCGACTCCTCGGGTGTTGGCGCGTGACCCCTGAGGCAGTACTTGACGTTCTTGGCGATACGGCTCGGCGTCGTCGTCTCGATCTTGCCCGAGTCGATGAGGATCTCGCGCGACCGGACTTCGTCGCCTTCGCTGATCGCGCGCAGGATGCCCTGTGGAGTCAGGTGCCGGAGCCTCTTCTCGAGCCGCTCCCGCTTGAGGTCGGGGCGAGCTCGGCGGCTGTCGGGTTGAGTTGGCGATGCGCGCTCTCGAGCGCGTCCGGCGCGGCCAGTTCCTCGAAGAGCTGGTCAGGCCCGCCGTGGTCCTCGATGACACGCATCGAAGGCTCATTGTCGTCGTCGGATGAAAACTGGAGGCTTCGCCAACCGTCCCACGCCATTCGGGCGCCGCCCCGACCTCAAAGGGCAATCCGAGGAAGTCGGATGGCGCGGAACGTCGATGTCCAGCTGGGGGAGAAAAAGCCGAAAACCGCGGGAGGTTAGGACGAGGACGTGGCGCGCTTGCAGGACTTGCCACCGCCCAGCCACGGCTGGTTGTATGTCGGCCGAACGCGCGGACGTCCGCCCGCAGCTCGTCGAGCGTGTTCGAAGGACCTCGATCCAGAGCACGTGTTCCTTGCGCGTCTGACTCACGTTCTCGGCGTAGGCGTTCGTCTCGGTTTCGTAGCGGAAGGCGGGGGAAACGGACGATGCCGAGATGGACAGGTCTCGGCCCGCTAGTGGCCACTTCGGAAGCGGGAGCCGCCATCGTAGCGGAGCGCTAGGGCCAGAGGCGACCGGCCGCTCGAGGCCTTTCCCAACATCCGCCACAAACAGGAGAATTGATCTGAACCGGGAGCGCGGGGAGCGGCCGCTGTGTTCAGCGATCGCCGCGTCGGCGAACTGACCTCGAAGGCAATCGCCGAAGTAGCGGATGAGGCTGCGCGCCAGCCTCCGATCGTTCGAAGCGAAAACCACCACGTGTCGGCGGCTCACTCTGCATAGTCGCTCTGTGAAGGGCGCATCCCACAAGTCAGCAGCGCACAAACCAACTGTATTTCAAGGAAGTTAGCCCGTATAGCTGCGGACGCGGGTTCGATTCCCGCCGCCTCCATCCGCATGGTTGAGCCAAAGTGACGGACGCGAAACCCCCCGTTTTGCGAGTAATCGAACTCGGCGCTCAGCCGGTTCGATTGCCGCCGGGACGCCGGCGGCGGTTCGAGCTGTCTGCGCAGCAGGCGTGGTACTACAACGACCACCCGCTGGCGATCCTCGCGGACTTCGATCAGC
>DATGLG010000017.1:0-129997 GCA_035294245.1 Alphaproteobacteria bacterium
CGCTGCAGTGCGGGCTCTTTGCGGTGATCTGGCCGCCCTCCTGCGCGCAGTAGGCTTCCGCGACCTCCAGGGCCGCCTATCATGTGTCATGGCATTTGGGTCGGAGGCTTGGGACCGGCTGTTTGGGCTGCCGCGGCCGAAGGAATTGCATCCGTTTCGAGAGATCCGCGGCCGGCATCATGCCGTCTCTACGCCGGGGGATATCCTCTTCCATATCCGCGCTACGCGCATGGACTTGTGCTTCGAACTGGCGACGCAGATCATGTCCCGGCTCGGTGGCGTAGTTTCCATGGTGGATGAGGTGCACGGTTTTGCCTACTTCGATGAGCGCGACCTGCTCGGTTTCGTCGACGGCACCGAGAATCCCGTGGAACAGGCCGCGATCGATGCCACCATCATCGGCGAGGAGGATGCGGCGTTTGCCGGCGGAAGCTATGTGATCGTGCAGAAATATCTGCATGACGTGCAGAGCTGGAACGCCCTGCCCATCGAAGCACAAGAGAAGATCATCGGTCGAACCAAGCTCTCCGATATCGAGCTGGACGATGCCGTGAAACCGAGCTCGGCCCACAACGCCTTGACCACCATCGTGGAAAACGGAGAGCAGTTGGATATCTTGCGTGGCAACATGCCGTTCGGCGACGTGGGAAAGGGCGAGTTCGGCACCTATTTCATCGGCTATGCCCGATCCCCGCGCAGGATCGAGCAAATGCTCGTGAATATGTTCGTCGGTCGGCCGCCGGGCAACTACGATCGGTTGCTGGACTTCAGCCGCGCCGTCACCGGCACGCTGTTTTTCGTGCCACCTGCGACATTCCTGGAAAACGTTGCAGCCAGCGAGGCAGCACCACCGCCCGCTGGCCCGCCCCCGGGCGAGCGAGGGACCGAAGCTACATCCGAGTCGCGATGGCCTGATGGCTCGCTCGACATCGGTTCACTCAAAGGAGAGCCGGGACATGAATGATCCCGCTCGCGAACGGGCTCCGATCTCCGAGACGCCGGGTCGAGATTGAGGAGACGCCCTGCACGCTCAACGCCGCTTGGCGGCGCTGCGCGTCGTGGGGTGTGCCCGATAGTCATCCCGGGCGGATCGACACGCCGGCGATCATATCCAGGCCGCGCAATGCGGCACCAGCCATCGAGGCGAGGGCGCTGCTCACCTATGTCGGCGACCTCGAGTTGTAGTCAGCGACGAAGTCGCCGCAGGGCTCTGCCCTTGTGCATCGCGATGTGATCGGTCTTGTCGCTTTTGATCTCATATTGCGGATCATCCTCGCTCGCATGATGCACATAACCCTTATAGTTCACATCGCTCGTATGCACCTGCACGATACGGCCGCTGACCCAGCCGGCTTCGGAATTCCAACGTACGTGATCGCCAATCCTGAATGTCTTTGCCATTGCAATCCTCGCAATCCGCTCGGCTCATTCATTCGGCACGCCATCGTTGAACCGTCCGCTTGGCGGTGGCGCCGAATTGCCGGGCGGCCGACAGCTCTGTGGATTCCCCGTTCAAGCCCTTAAGCCGCACCAACAACCATGGCTCCGGCAGCCCAAAGCTAAGCCGTCGGACGGAAATGGTCGAGGAGCTACGCTGCGGCTGATGACCGGCGGGATCTCGCCCATACCAGGCGCGCAGATTAGCTGATTGCGAGCCGTGGTCGTAAACGGCACGACGATCTTCCCGGGTCCAGAACAAGTGTGACTGGTTGGCGGAGGGGGCGGGATTCGAACCCGCGATAGGGTTTCCCCTATACACGCTTTCCAAGCGTGCGCCTTAAGCCACTCGGCCACCCCTCCGGAGAGGGGCGCAACATAGCAGCTGCGCGCGGAGCCGCCAAGCCGGCCTTGTTAACCAAGCGCTCACCGCGCTGCGCGCGACGCGCGAGCGTTCTTCTCAGGATTTTCCATTGCCAGTCCCCCGTGACGGTGATCAGATGAGGCCGGCAACATGCCGGATTTCGTGGGGCGGATTCGTGCGGCTGGGGCGCATCATCGGATGGCTTCTGCTCTTTGGCGCCGTTCTCGTCGTCGCCAACGAGGCCTATGCTTGGCTGGACAAGGGCAGCTATCACATCATCGCCGCCGGCGAGCTCTGGTACGATCTCGACCGCGACAGCCTCAACCTGATGCAGGCGGTGATTCAGCGCTACATCGCTCCCGCGCTGTGGGACGACGTCATGCGGCCGCTCCTGCTCCTGCCGGCCTGGCTGATCCTCGGCGTGCCGGGCCTCGTCCTGGTTCTTCTCGGCCGCTGGCGGCAGGCGCGACGCCGCACCCCGCGGCGCTTCTCCTAACCGCGCGGCCGGCGGCCGTCAGCTATCGCCCATCTTGAGCGCGGCGAGGAACGCCGATTGCGGGATCTCGACCTTGCCGAATTGCCGCATGCGCTTCTTGCCCTCCTTCTGCTTCTCGAGGAGCTTGCGCTTGCGGGTGATGTCGCCGCCATAGCATTTCGCGGTGACGTCCTTGCGCAGTGCCGAGACCGTCTCGCGCGCGATGATGCGGCCGCCGATGGCGGCCTGGATCGCGATCTTGAAGAGCTGGCGCGGGATCAGGTCCTTGAGCCGCTCGCAAAGATGCCGCCCGCGCTGCTCGGCGCGGCTGCGATGCACGATGATGGCGAGCGCATCCACCGGCTCGCCGTTGACGAGAATCGCGAGCTTGACGAGGTCGTCCTCGCGATAGCCCTCGATCTGGTAGTCGAAGCTGGCATAGCCGCGGCTGATCGACTTGAGACGATCGTAGAAATCATAGACCACCTCGTTGAGCGGCAGGCGGTAGACCAGCATGGCGCGGCTGCCCGCGTAAGTGAGGTCCACCTGCTCGCCGCGGCGCTCGGTGCAGAGGCTGAGCACGGCGCCGAGATAGGCGTCGGGCACCAGGATGGTCGCCTTGATCCACGGCTCCTCGATGTGGTCGATGCGCACCGGATCAGGCATATCGGCGGGATTGTGCAGCTCCAGGGTCTCGCCGTTGTTGAGGTGAACGCGATAGACGACGCTGGGCGCCGTGGCGATGAGGTCGAGATTGAATTCGCGCTCCAGGCGCTCCTGGATGATCTCCATGTGGAGGAGGCCGAGGAAGCCGCAGCGGAAGCCGAAGCCGAGAGCCGCCGAGGTCTCGGGCTCGTAATGGAAGCTCGCGTCGTTGAGGCGGAGCTTCGCCAGGCTATCGCGAAGCTGCTCGAAATCCGCCGCATCGATGGGGAAGAGCCCGCAGAAGACGACGGGAACACTCGGCTTGAAGCCGGGCAGCGGCTCGGCGCAGGGACGGCGCTCCTCCGTGAGCGTGTCGCCGATGCGGCAATCGGCGACGGACTTGATGCTCGCGGTGATGAAGCCGACCTCGCCGGGCCCGAGCTCCTTGACCGTCTCGGTCTTGGGCGTGAAGATGCCGACGCGATCGACCTCGTGCACGGCCCCCGTGGCCCACATGCGCAGCTTCTGGCCCTTGCGCAGCACGCCGTCCTTGATCCGCACCAGGATCACGACGCCGAGATAGGAATCATACCAGCTGTCGACGAGAAGGGCTTTGAGGGGTGCCGCCGCATCACCCTGCGGCGCCGGGAGGCGCGCCACGAGGGCCTCGAGCACGTCGTCGATCCCCTGGCCGGTCTTGGCCGAGACAGCGATGGCATTCGCGGCGTCGAGGCCGATCACCTCCTCGATCTGCTGCTTGATGCGCTCGGGCTCGGCGGCCGGGAGGTCGATCTTGTTGAGGACGGGGACGATCTCGTGGCTGGCGTCGATCGCGAGATAGGCGTTGGCGAGGGTCTGCGCCTCCACCCCCTGGCTCGCATCGACGACGAGGAGAGAGCCCTCGCAGGCGGCAAGGGAGCGGCTCACCTCATAGGTGAAGTCGACATGGCCCGGCGTGTCCATGAGGTTGAGCTCGTAGGTCTCGCCGTTGCGCGCCTGGTAGACGAGGCGCACCGTCTGCGCCTTGATGGTGATGCCGCGCTCGCGCTCGATATCCATGCTGTCGAGCATCTGGTCGCGGAACTCCCGCTCGGAGATGCCGCCGCAGCGCTGGATCAGCCGGTCGGCCAGGGTCGACTTGCCGTGGTCGATATGGGCGATGATCGCGAAGTTGCGGATATGGGCGAGGTCGGTCATCTCGGCACGAGCTTAGGCGCGCAGCGCGCCGCCGGTCGCCTTCGCCACCGCGGCGACGATCTTCCGTCCCACCTGCTCGATCTCCTCGTCGGTCAAGGTGCGCTCGGTCGGCTGCAGCCGCACGCTCACGGCAAGCGACTTTTTGCCCGCAGGCACGCCGGCCCCGGCATAGACATCGAAGACCGCGACCTCGGCGACGAGCGCGCGATCGACGCCGCGTACCGCGCGCAGCAGCGCCTGGGCCTCGACCCCCTCATCCACGACGAAGGCGAAATCGCGCTCCACGGGCTGGAAGGGCGAGACCTTGAGGAGTGGCCGCGTCTTGCCCGCTTTCGCGCGCGGCAGCGGAATGCGGTCGAGGAAGACCTCGAAGGCCACCATCGGCCCCTTCACGTCCATCTGCCGCAGGATCTTGGGATGCACGACGCCGAACCACGCCAGCACATTGGCGCCGAGCCGGAGCGTGCCCGAGCGGCCGGGGTGATACCAGCCGGGGGCGTCCCGCGTCACCTGGGGCTCGGCGGGACCGCCGGCCTCGACGATCGCCGCGAGCGCATCCGCCTTGGCGTCGAAGGCGTCGACCTGCCGATGGGACGCCGCCCAGTGGCGCGGGCCGATATGGCCGGCGCGCACGCCCGCGGCGACGAGAGCCTGTCCGGCCGGGGTGTCGTCGGCGTATTGCGGCCCTACCTCGAAGAGGGCGAGATCGGCGAAGCCGCGATCGGCGTTGCGCCCCGCCGCCGCGATCAGGTTCGGCAGGATCGAGGGGCGCATCACGTCGAGATCACTCGAGATGGGATTGGCGAGCGCAAGCGCCGGATTGCCGCCGCCGAAGAGTGCCGCATCTCGCGAATTCGCGAAGGACCAGGTCACCGCCTCCATGAGGCCGCGGCTCGCGAGGCCGCGCTTGACGGCGCGCGCGCGCCGCTGTCCGGGCGTGAGCGCCAGGCCCGGCAAAGCGCTGGCGAGGCTGAGGGGTACGGCGGGGATCTTGTCGTAGCCGTGGATGCGCAGGATGTCCTCGATCAGGTCGGCCTCGCCGCCGACATCGCCGCGCCAGGAGGGCGGCACCACGGCGAGCTCGCCCTTCACCTCGCCCGCCTCATAGCCGAGATCCACGAGGATGCGCTTCTGCGCCGCGGGCAGGACGTCGACGCCGCCGAGGCTCCGCACGCGATCGGGGCGCAGCATGATGGTCCGCTGGCCGACGGGGCGCTCCCCGGCGCTCACCACCTCGCTGGCCTCGCCGCCGCAAAGCTCGGCGATCAGCTTGGCCGCGACCTCGGCCCCCCAGAAGGCCGAGCTCGGATCGAGGCCGCGCTCGAAGCGGTAGCGCGCATCGGATTCGATCTGCAGCTTGCGCCCCGTCGCCGCCGTGCGCGCGGGATCGAAAAGCGCCACTTCGAGGAAGACGTTGCGCGTCGCCTCGCTGCAGCCGCTCGGCGCCCCGCCCATGATCCCGCCGAGCCCCTGGACGCCGCGGCGGTCGGCGATCACCGTCATGTCGGCCTCGAGCGTGTAGGTCTTGCCGTTGAGGGCGGCGAGTGTCTCGCCGTCGCGGGCGAAGCGCATGGTGAGGTCGCCGTCCAGCTTGTCGGCGTCGAAGACGTGGAGCGGGCGGTTGAGGTCGAAGGTCACGTAGTTGGTGATGTCGACGAGGGCCGAGATGGGGCGAAGGCCGATGGCGCGGAGGCGATCCTGCAGCCAGCGCGGGCTCGGCCCGTTCGTCACGTTGCGGAAATAGCGCCCGACCACGAAGGGGCAGGCGCGCTCCTCGCCTGCGGGAAAATCGCGCAGCCATTTGAGCGGGCTCGCGAAGGTGCCGGGGACGGCGCTGATGCCGTCGGGCTTGAGCCGCCCGATGCCGGCGGCGGCAAGATCGCGCGCGATGCCGCGCACGCCGAGGCAATCGGCGCGGTTGGGGGTGATCGCGACGTCGAACACGGGATCGTCGAGCCCCATATAGGCGGCGAAGGACGCGCCCAAAGGCGCGTCGGCGGGGAGGTCGATGATGCCCTCGTGGTCGTCGGAGAGGCCCATCTCGCGCTCGGAGCACAGCATGCCGTTCGATTCGACGCCACGGATGACGCCCTTCTGGAGATCCAGTCCGGTGCCGGGGATGTGCACGCCCGGCGGTGCAAAGACGCCCTTCATCCCCGTGCGCGCATTGGGCGCGCCGCACACGACCTGCACCCGCTCCTTGCCCGTATCGACGATGCAGACGCGAAGACGATCGGCATTGGGATGCTG
Organism: Alphaproteobacteria bacterium; assembly: GCA_035294245.1. Taxonomy (GTDB): domain Bacteria; phylum Pseudomonadota; class Alphaproteobacteria; order JACZXZ01; family JACZXZ01; genus DATGLG01. The sequence goes on from DATGLG010000017.1 coordinate 6,369, forward strand.
CTTGGCCTCGACGACATAAGCGATAGTGAAGGGGGCCAAGGCCTTGGCGCGGTCCACCACCGCCTCGACCTCGAGGCCGAGCATGGTGAGCCGCTCGGCGATGGCCTCGACCGTCGCGGTCGTGTCGAGATGCGCCTTAAGCCAGGAGAAGGTGAACCTCATCGGCTGAGCCCTCCGACCAGGCTCGGCACGTCGAGGGGAACGAAGCCGTAATGGCGCAGCCAGCGCAGGTCGGCATCGAAGAAGGTGCGCAGATCGGGGATGCCGTATTTCAGCATGGCGATGCGCTCGATCCCCATCCCGAAGGCGAAGCCCTGATAGCGCGCGGAATCAATGCCGCAGGCGTCGAGCACCTTGGGATGCACCATGCCGCAGCCGAGGATCTCGAGCCAGTCGTCGCCGGCGCCGATCTTGAGCTCGCCGCCCGCACGGCTGCAGCCGATATCCACCTCGGCCGAGGGCTCGGTGAAGGGAAAGTGGCTTGGGCGGAAGCGGACGGGCACGTCCGGCACCTCGAAGAAGGCGCGGCAGAATTCGACAAGGCAGCCCTTGAGATGGCCCATATGGGTGGTCTCGTCGACGACGAGGCCCTCGACCTGATGGAACATCGGCGTATGGGTCATGTCGCTGTCGCAGCGATAGGTGCGGCCGGGGGCGATGATGCGGATGGGCGGCTTCGTGCTCTGCATGGTGCGCACCTGCACCGGCGAGGTGTGGGTGCGCAGGACCATGCGCGTGCCGTCGGGCTTCTCCTCGAGATAGAAGGTGTCCATCATCTGCCGCGCGGGGTGCTCCGGCGGGATGTTGAGGGCCGTGAAGTTGTGGAAGTCGTCCTCGATGTCGGGTCCTTCGGCGACGGCGAATCCCATCTCGCCGAAGATGGCGCTGAGCTCGTCGATGGTCTGGCTGATCGGATGGATGCAGCCGCGGCTCTCGGGGCGGGCGGGGAGCGTGACGTCGATCCGCTCGCGCGCGAGCTGGGCCTCGAGCTCGGCATCGCCGAGGGCCACCTTGCGCGCCTCGATGGCCGCGACGAGGGCGTCCTTGAGCAGGTTGAGCGCGCGGCCCGCCTCCTTGCGCCGCTCGCCGTCGAGGCGGCCGAGCCCCTTCATCAGCTCGGTGACGCGGCCCTTGCGGCCGAGGGCGGCGACGCGCAGCTCCTCGAGGGCGGCGAGGCTCGGCGCCGCGGCGGCCTGCCCCATGAGATCGGTCTTGAGCGCTTCCAGGTCTTCCATGGCTTCAACCATATGGCCCGCGGCCGTTCCTCGTTCCAGCAAAAGCGACGGGCATAGAAAGCAAAAGGGGCCTTGTCGCTCAAGGCCCCCTTTTCGCCGTCTCGACGGTCGGTCGGATCAACCAGCCTTGGCGAGAGCGGCCTGGGCCTGCGACACCAGGGCCCTAAACGATTCCGGGTCGCGCGCGGCGAGATCCGCCAGGACCTTGCGGTCGAGCGCGATGCCAGCGGTCTTGAGCCCGTGCATGAACTGGGCGTAGGTGAGCCCGTTCTCGCGGGCCCCCGCATTGATGCGCTGAATCCACAAGCCGCGGAAATCGCGCTTGCGCGCGCGGCGGTCGCGATAGGCGTAGCGCAGGCCCTTCTCGACCTTCTCGAGGGCGATGCGGAAATTATTCTTGGCACGGCCGCGATAGCCCTTGGCAAGCTTGAGCAGCTTCTTGCGCTTGGCGTGCCGCGTCGGGGAAACAGTGGAACGGGACATGGCTCACCCCCTCAGATACGGCATATAGGACTTCACGAGACCCTCGTCACCCTTGGTCAGGGTGAAGGTGCCGCGATTCGTCCGCTTCATCTTCTGGGAGCGTTTGCGCAGGTTGTGGCGCTTCTTGCCGAAGGCCGCCTTGATCTTGCCGGTGCCGGTGCGGGAAAACCGCTTCTTGGCCCCAGACTTGGTCTTGAGCTTGGGCATTTTGCGTGTCCTTGCGTGATCGGTTGACGCTTCGAGAGCGGTTGGGCATGCCCTTGTGAGCCGCGCCGCTCGCATGAAGGCGTGGGTTATACAGAGGTCATCGGCCGAAGGCAAGGGCGGGCGGCGGCAACGGGCGCCGCAGCCGCCCAGCCCGCCCGGCGCAGGCGATGCGCAGCGCTCAGCGCGGCGCGATCACCATCGTCATCTGGCGCCCTTCCATCTTGGGGAACTGCTCGACCTTGCCGACCTCGGAGAGGTCGCCGCGCACCCGCTCGAGCACCTTCATGCCGATCTCCTGGTGCACGAGCTCGCGGCCGCGGAAGCGGAGCGTCACCTTGACCTTGTCGCCCTCGTTCAGGAACTTCACGACCGAGCGCATCTTGATGTCGTAGTCGTGATCGTCGATCGAGGGGCGCATCTTGATCTCCTTGATCTCGATGATCTTCTGCTTCTTGCGCGCCTCGTTCTTGCGCTTCTGCTCTTCGTATTTGTATTTGCCGAAATCGAGGATCTTGCAGACGGGCGGATTGGCCTGGGGCGAAATCTCGACCAGATCGAGGCCCGCCTGCTCGGCCCTGCCGAGCGCCTGGGCGACGGGCACGACGCCCAGATTTTCGCCTTTCTCGTCGATCAGGCGGACTTGCGCCGCCCGAATCTGCTCGTTGACCGCCGGGCCGTCACGGGACGGGGTCACGTCGGAGGGTAGTCTGGCTATGTAGCGTCTCCTTCACAAAATCGCGCATTGCACGGCCCCCGACTCCTTCCGAGGGCCGCTCCGGTGAATGGGCATGGTTCTTTCTGGCTGCCGGAACCGCAGCCGCCCTAAGTCTAGTGATGGCAGGATCGCGCGCAAGGCTTTCTTGATGGTTAAGCCGGCGTTGCATGCGTGGGCAGCGCCGCGAGCACGGCTTCGAGCGTCAAGGCGGCGAGGCGGTCGCGCCGCAAGATTGTGATATTGCCGCCCCGAGGCGCACAAAGGGCAGGGTCCGAGGCGGCGGAGAAGAGCACCAGGGCCGGGCAGCCGGCGGCGGCGATCAAATGCATCGGCCCGGTATCATTGCCGATCGCCATGGCGGCGCCGCGCGCGAGCGTGGCGATCTGCTCGAGGCTGGTTCGCGCCGTGAGATCCCAGGCGGTGGCGCAAGCCGCGCGGATCGTCCGCGCCAGCGGCCGCTCGGCGCCCGTCCCGAGCACGGCCGATGTCACCCCACGCGTCGCGAGCACTTGTGCGAGGGCGGCGTAGCGCTCGACGGGCCACCGCTTCTCGGGGCGATGGGCGGCACCCCCCGGGACCAGGAGCGCATAAGGGGCTGGCGGGCGCAGCCCCGAGATCTCCGCCCGCGCCCAGGAAAGATCGGGCGGCGGCACGTCCGCGATCCCGGCCATGCGCAGCTGCTCGGCCTGGCGATCAAGGGTGTGCATGGCGTTGCGCGCCGGGTTGGCGTGGGGATGGGAGCAGCCGGGGGCGATGCCCGACCATTCGGGGCGCGGCCCGGGCCCGAGCAGGCGATAATACCAGTTGGTGCGCTCCGCGGTTTGCAGGTCGTAGACCCGATCGAAGCGCGCGGCGCGCAGGCGCCGCCGCAACGAAAACCAATGGGCGAAGGCGAGCAGGGTCGGCCGGTCGTCCAGCCACACCTCGTCCGCATAGCCCGAGGCGCGGGCAAGGCCGGCGAAGCCTGCGGTGGTGAGGAGAACGATATGAGCGGCGGCGTGATGGCGGCGGATGGCGGCCATGGGCCCGAGGGCCTGGACGAAATCGCCAAGCGCGCCAAGCTTGATGACGAGAATGCGCTGCCGCCGTCCGGTCACGCCGCGGCGGCGCCATGGCGGCGCGCATAGAGCTCGTCATAGACCGCGAGCGTGCGGGCGCACATCCCCTCTTTCGAGTAGTGGGCGCGCATCTCGGCAATCGCTTTCGCCGCCATCCGCTCGCGCGCCGCCGCGTCGAGGGCCAGGGCCTCCGCGAGTGCTGCCGCGAGGGCCGCCGGATCGCCGGGCGCGACCAGCCAGCCCGTCTCGCCGGGGCGCACCGTTTCCCGCGCGCCGCCGTGATCCGTCGCGATGACGGGGCGGCCCATGGCCTGGGCCTCGACCATGACTCGGCCGAAGGCCTCGGGATCGGTCGAGGCGGAGACCACGACATCCGAGAGCATATAGGCGGCGGCCATGTCGTTGCAGTGATCGACGATCTGCACCACGGGGGCGAGCCCGAGCGCCCGCACCCGCTCCTCAAGGGCGCGGCGATAGGCGGCGCGGCCCTGGTCCGAGCCCACGAGGAGGCAGCGGATGTCGGTGCGGCCGAGGCGGGCAAGCGCCTCGATCAGCACCATCTGGCCCTTCCATCGGGTGAGGCGCCCGGGCAGCATGACGACGGGGACGCCGTCCTGCAGTCGCCAGGCCCGGGCGAGCTGGACGAGGCGGGCGGCCGCGACCTTGGCGGGATCGAAGATGTCGAAATCGACGCCGCGCGGAATGAGGCGGATGCGGGCAGGGTCGATCTCGTAGCGACGCTCGATCAGCTCGGCGATGTGCCGGGAGATCGCGATCACGAGGTCGCCCTTGGCCATGACCGAGTTGTAGAGGTGCTTGAGATAGGTACGCTCGTTATAGGTGCCGTGGAAGGTGGTGAGAAACGGGCGTCCCGCATGCCGGGCCGCGGCGTATGCGCTCCAGGCCGGCGCCCGGCTGCGCGCATGCACGATGTCGACGTCGTGGCGCGCGATGAGCTCGCCGAGGCGATGCATGTTGGTGCGCAGGGTGAGCGGGTTCTTGCTGTCGAGGGGCAAGGCGATGTGACGGGCGCCGGCGCGCGCGAGCTCGCGCTCGAGGGGCCCGCCGGCGGAGGCGACGAGGGCCGTGCCGCCGGCTCTCGCCAGGGCCGTCGCGACGTCGACGCAGCCGCGCTCCGCACCTCCGGGGCCGAGGGCCGGCAGCACCTGCAGCACCACCGGCCGTCCCGTTGGGCGCCCCGGCTGCGGAATGCTAGAGTGCGCCGCCACTCGCCTGTCCTTTGCGTCGACGATTGACATGACCACGACTGATTCCGCAAGCGGCCGGCCGGCGTCCCAGCTCCGGCGCGCCGACGGCCCACCCATCGCCTACCACAAGACGACCGGCCGGTCACCCATGGTCGTCTTCCTGACCGGCCTGCGCTCGGACATGGGCGGCGGCAAGGCCCTGGCCCTCGAAGCCTTCTGCCGCGCGCGGGGACAAGGCTTCCTTCGCTTCGACTATCGCGGCCACGGGCAATCGGGCGGCCGCTTCGAGGAGGGCACGGTGGGCCTCTGGCTGGAGGACGCCAAGGCCGCCATCGGCGCCCTCACGGAGGGGCCCCTCGTGCTGGTCGGCTCGAGCCTCGGCGGCTGGATCATGCTCCTCCTCGCGCGGGCGCGCGCGGAGCGGATCCGCGGCTTGGTCGGCATCGCCCCGGCACCGGACTTCACCGAGGACCTCATGTGGGCGAAATTCTCCCCCACCGTGCAGGAGCGCCTGACGCGCGACGGCGTGATCTACGTCCCCTCGCTCTACAGCGCCGAGCTCACGCCGGTGACCCTTGCCCTGATCGAGGATGGCCGTCGGCACTTGCTGCTGCGCGGCCCCATCGCCTTCGAGGGCCCGGTGCAGCTCATTCACGGGATGGAGGACCCCGACGTGCCCTGGCAGACCTCGCTCCGCATCGCCGAGCGCCTCAGCTCCGGGAGCGTGGACGTGACCCTCGTCAAGGGCGGCGGACATCGCCTGTCGGAGCCGCGGGATCTCGAGCGGATGTGCGCCGCCGTCGCCGCCATCTGCGACCGCGCCCTCTGACGGTCAGTCGCGCGCCGCGCGCATGATCGCGCGCAACAGGCCGGGGAAGCGCGCCTCCACGTCGTGGCTGCGGGCGGTGCTCAGCACCTCGGTGCCGCGCTTCTCCGAGCGGATCAGCCCGGCCTCGCGGAGGATGCGCAGATGGTGCGTCCGCGTCGAGCGCGGCATATCGGCCGGGGTGCAGGCCTTGCAGCTGATCGGCTCGGCGCCCTGCGCCTGCACGCGACGGAAGATCTCGAGGCGCACCGGATCGGAGAGCGCGTAGAGCACGCCCGGCAAGGTGATCTCCTCGCGCTTGGGGTGGAGGAAGGGTCGCATCTGCCCTTCATGAGGCAATCCGCGCAGCGGCGCAATAGTTCAATAGTCTTGAACCGTCGGATATTTGGCGCATAATGCCGCGCCGAAGCTTCTCATGCTCAACCCCCAACCCAGGAACGACACCATGATCGAGCTTTATGGAATGGGCAGCCCCAACGTTCTCAAGATCGTCCTCATGCTGGAGGAGCTGGAGCTCCCCTACCGCTTCCACCAGGTCAATGTCTGGGGCGGCGAGCAATTCAGCGAGGAGTTCCGCCGCCGCAACCCTAATGCCAAGGTCCCGGTGATCGTCGATGCCGAAGGGCCGGAGGGGAAGCCCTACACAGTGTTCGAATCCGGGGCGATCCTTCTCTATCTCGCGGAGAAGGCCGGCCGGTTGCTGCCGCCGAAGGGAGCCGCGCGCTACGACGCGATGCAATGGCTGATGATCCAGCTCACCGGCGTCGGGCCGATGTTCGGGCAGTTCGTGCATTTCACGCGCTTCGTGCCGACGCCGATCGACTATGCCCAGTCCCGCTACCGCACCGAGGCTCTGCGCCTCATCGACCTTCTCGAGTCGCGCCTCGGCGAGACCGCCTATCTCGGCGGCGCGGACTACACGATCGCCGATATCGCCACCTATCCCTGGCTGCGCGCGACGAGGCGCAACAACTTTCTCTCCCTCGACAACCGGCCGAACGTGACGCGCTGGATGGCCGCCATCGAGAAGCGACCGGCGGCCATGCGCCTGGAAGCCAAGGCGGCGGAGATCGCCAAGGTCGGCGAGGCCCATCGCGCCGCCGCCAGCGCCGAGGATATGGACCGCGTCTTCGGCCGAGGCCGCTTCGCCCGCACGGCGTAGCGTAGCTCCGGTTATATCGAATCAAGACACTTGTATCGTCATTCCCGCGTCAGCGGGAATCCAGCGAGTCCTGGGCCCCCGCCTGCGCGAGGGCGACGATTAGGCTGCTTCAACTCGAACCCATGCCGCCCTAACCGCCCGCCGCGAGGATGGCGGCGAGGCCGCTGCGGTAATCGGGATAGCGCAAGCGCACGCCGAGCTCATCCTTGATGCGGGCGTTGCTGACGCGCTTGTTGTCCCGATAGAAGCTGAGCGCCATGGGCGACAGCCCGGCTTCCGCGAGGGGGACGAGGGGCGGCGGAGCGACGCCGAGGAGCGCGCAGGCATGGGCCACCACCGTCTCGCTCGGCGCCGGGTCGTCGTCGCAGAGGTTGTAGACGGCGCCGGGCCGCCGCCGCGCGGCCGAGGCGCGCAGCACCGCGGCAATGTCCTCGACATGGATGCGGGAGAAGGCGTGGCCGGGCTTCGCGATGCGCTTCGCCGTCCCGGCCCGCACCTGGTCGAGGGCGCTGCGCCCGGGGCCGTAGATCCCGGCCAAGCGGAAGACGTGGATGGGCGTGCCGTGGCTGCGCCCGAGCTCGAGCCAGCCGCGCTCGGCCTCGACGCGGCGGCGGGCGCGGGCGCTTGTCGGCCGGAGCGGGGAGTCCTCGTCGACGATCCCGCCTTGCCTGTCGCCATAGACGCCGGTGGTCGAGAGATAGCCGGCCCATTCCAGACCGCCGAGAGCCGCGATCGCCTCGGCATGACAGGCGAGCACGGGATCGCCGCTCTCGTCAGGCGGGACCGAGGAGAGGAGATGGGTCGTCCCCGCCAGTGCCGCCGCGGGATCGGCGAGGGGGCGGCCGCGCTCGAAGAGGAAGGCCGCGACACCGTCCGCCGCGAGCGCCGCCGCCTCGGCCGGGCTGCGGCAGGTTCCCGCGATCGTCCAGCCCGCGGCGCGGCAGTGCCTTGCAAAGACGCGGGCGGTGTAGCCGAGGCCGAAGCAGAAGAGCCGCCGCGGCTCAGAAGTCGAGATCGGCATAGTGGGCGGGCGGCGGGACGCCGGGAATATGGTCGGCAAGGAGCGGGCGGAAGCTCGGGCGCGACTTGAGCCGCGCATACCATTCGCGCGCGCGGGGATGGTGGTCCCACGGCACGTCGCCGATGTAGTCGACCGCGGAGAGCTGCGCGCCGGCGGCGATATCGGCGAGCGAGAACGCCTCGCCGGCGAGCCAGTTGCGGCGATCGGTGAGATAGCCGATGTAGTCGAGATGGTAATGGATATTGTGGAGCCCGGCGCGGATGGCGGTGGAGCTGGGCTCGCCCAGGCCGAGGACGCGCTTCATCATCTTCTCGCCGACGAGGTTCTGCATGACCTCGCGGCCGAATTTGAGATCGAACCACGCGATCAGCCGGCGCACCTCGGCGCGCTCCTTGGGATTGCGGCCGAGGAGCGGCGGATCGACATGGGTCTCCTCGAGATATTCGCAGATGGCGCCGCTATCGGCGATGACGGCGCCGTCCTCGTCGACGAGGACGGGGACCTCGCCCGCGGGATTCATGGCGAGGAAATCGGGCCGCCGCTCCCACACTTTCTCGAGCTTCATCTCGAAGTCGAGCTTCTTCTCCTTGAGGACGACGCGCACTTTGCGGGAATAGGGCGAGAGCCAGAGATGATAGAGCGTTCGCATGGCGGCGGAGTGTAACGGAAGGTGCCGCGAGGGTGTAGCGACAAAGGCGGGTGCTGCGCAACGCTGGCCGTGCGCAGCGCGCGGCGGCGCGCGACATGCCGCCGAAGCCGGGGGTCAGGCCGACGCCGCCGCCAAGGCCTCGCGCTTCACCGGCTCGGCGAGGCGGCCGATCATCTCCTTGGGCACGATCTGCCAGAACTTGCCGACCTCGCGATCCCAGTCGTTGAGGAGGCCGGCGGCCCAGCGCGACTGGGTGTGATCCGCGTGCTCCTGGACGAGGGCGCGGCAAACGCCTTCCCAATAGGGCGTCTCGATGCGCTGCAGGAGCACGGTCTCGCCGTTGAGGCGGGCCGGGAGCTGCTCCTCGGGGTCGTAGACGAAGGCCATGCCGCCGGTCATGCCCGCCGCGAAATTGTCGCCGACGGGCCCGAGGATCACCACGGTGCCGTTGGTCATGTATTCGCAGCCATTCGAGCCGCAGCCCTCGACCACGGCCTCGGCCCCCGAATTGCGCACGGCGAAGCGCTCGCCGGCCTGTCCCGCCGCGAAGAGCTTGCCGGCGGTGGCGCCGTAGAGGACGGTGTTGCCCATGATGGTGTTCTCGTGGCTCGCAAGCGGGCTCGCCGTCATGGTGCGCAGGACAATGAGGCCGCCCGAGAGCCCCTTGCCCACATAGTCGTTGGCGTCGCCGAAGACCTCGAGCTTGAGCCCCTGCACGGCGAAGGCGCCGAGGGATTGCCCCGCCGAGCCGCGAAGCCGCACGGTGATGTGCGCGGGCGGCAGCCCCGCCATGCCGTAGCGCCGCGTGATCTCCGAGGAGAGCCGCGCGCCGATGGCGCGATGGGTGTTCCGGATGTTGTAGGCGAGCTGCATCTTCTCGCCGTCGACGAGGAGCGGCTGGGCGTCCTTGATGATCTGCGCGTCGAGGGTGTCGGGAACCTCGTTGCGTCCTTCGAGCGTGCAGTAGCGCGGATAGTCGCCGGGATCCGCCTGGGCGAGGATCTGGTTGAGATCGAGGTCGTCGAGATGGGGGCTGCCGCGGCTGACCTGGAAGAGGAGGTCGGTGCGGCCGATGATCTCGTTGAGCGAGCGGGCGCCGAGCGAGGCGAGGATCTCGCGCACCTCCTCGGCGATGAAAGTGAAGAGATTGACGACGCGCTCGGGCGTGCCCTCGAACTTCGCGCGCAGCTTGGGGTCCTGGGTGCAGACGCCGACCGGGCAGGTGTTCGAGTGGCACTGGCGCACCATGATGCAGCCCATGGCGACGAGAGCCGCCGTGCCCACGCCGTATTCCTCGGCGCCGAGCAAGGCGGCGATCACCACGTCGCGGCCCGTCTTGATGCCGCCGTCGGTGCGCAGCTTGACGCGGTGGCGCAGGCGATTAAGCGTCAGGATCTGATGCACCTCGGAGAGGCCCATCTCCCAGGGCGTGCCGGCAAATTTGATGCTGGTCTGCGGGCTGGCGCCGGTGCCGCCGACATGGCCCGAGATCAAGACCACATCCGCCTTGGCCTTGGCGACGCCGGCGGCGACGGTGCCGATGCCCGAGCGCGAGACGAGCTTCACGCAGACCTTGGCGTCGGGATTGATCTGCTTGAGGTCGTAGATGAGCTGCGCCAGGTCCTCGATCGAGTAGATGTCGTGGTGCGGCGGCGGCGAGATGAGGGTGACGCCCGGCGTCGAGTGCCGCAGCTTGGCGATCATCTCCGTCACCTTGAAGCCCATCAGCTGGCCGCCCTCGCCGGGCTTCGCCCCTTGCGCGATCTTGATCTCGAGCTCGCGGCAGTTGTTGAGATACTCCGCGGTGACGCCGAAGCGCCCCGAGGCGACCTGCTTGATCGCCGAGTTGGGGTTGTCGCCGTTGGCATTGGGCTTGAAGCGCGCCGGGTCCTCCCCGCCTTCCCCACTATCGGCCTTGGCGCCGATGCGGTTCATGGCGATGTTGAGGGTCTCGTGCGCCTCGGGGCCGAGCGCCCCCAGGGACATGCCGGGGGTCACGAAGCGCTTGCGGATCTCGGTGATCGATTCGACCTCGTCGACCGAGATCGGCGGCCGCTTGGGCTTGAAGTCGAGGAGATCACGCAGGCTGACCGGCGGGAGCTTGCGTGTGCCCTCGCTGTATTTCTTGTAGGTGGAGTAGGAGTCGGTGGCGACCGCCGTCTGCAGGGTGTGAATGAGCGCGCCCTGATAGGCGTGGGTCTCGCCGCCGCGGCGATAGCGGTAGAAGCCGCCCACGGGGAGCGCCGCGATATCCTCGCCATAGGCGCGCTCGTGGAGCTCGCGCAGCTTGCGCTCGATGCCGTTGAGGCCGATGCCGGAGATGCGCGAGGGCATGCCGGGGAAGAATTCGGCGACGAGGGAGCGGGAGAGGCCGAGCGCCTCGAAATTGCAGCCCCCGCGATAGGAGCTGATGACCGAGATTCCCATCTTCGAGATGATCTTGAGCAGGCCCTGGTCGACCGCGCGCTTGTAGCGCTGCACCACTTCCTCGAAGGAGAGCGCGCCGAAGAGGCCGCGGCGATGGCGGTCCGCGAGGGTCTCCTGGGCAAGATAGGCGTTGACACTGGTCGCCCCCACGCCGATCAGCACGGCGAAATAATGCACGTCCAGGCACTCGCCGCTGCGCACGTTGAGGGAGATGAAGGTGCGCAGCTTCTTGCGCACGAGATGGGAGTGGACGGCGCCGGCGGCGAGGATCATCGGGATGGCGATGCGCGCAGCACTCGTGGCCTTGTCGGAGAGGATGATGTGCTGGGCGCCGCCGCGCACCGCGTCCTCCGCCTCCTGCCGGATGCGGTTGATCGCCTCGCGAAGCGCACCGTCGCCCTTGCTCGCATCGAAGGTGCAGTCGACGTCGGCGGCGGTCGCCCCCATATAGGCGCGCATCGCCTCGAACTCGCCATTGCTCAAGACCGGCGAGGCGAGCTGGAGGAGGCGGCACTGGGACTCGTCCTCGTCGAGGATGTTGCCGAGATTGCCGAGGCGGGTCACCAGCGACATGACGCGCGTCTCGCGCAAGGAATCGATCGGCGGGTTGGTGACCTGGCTGAAGTTCTGCCGGAAGTAATGATGCAGCGGCCGGTGCTGGTCGGAGAGCACGGCGAGCGGCGTGTCGTCGCCCATCGAGCCGAGGGCCTCCTTGCCGTCCTCGGCCATGGGATGGAGGATCATCTCGAGGTCCTCGAGGGTCCAGCCCACGGCGAGCTGGCGGCGGCGCAGCGCCTCGCGGTCGAGCTCGACGCGCTCGTCGGCCCCCTTCTTGATGAGGCCGTCGAGCTTCTTGATGCTCTTGGTCCATTTCCCGAAGGGCCGCTCCTTGGCGAGCATCGCCTTGACCTCGCGATCGCGGTAGAGCTTGCCGTTGCGGAGGTCGATGGCGATCATCTGCCCGGGGCCGACGCGCCCCTTCTCGACGATCCTGGTCTCATCGAGGCGCACCATGCCCGTCTCCGAGCCGACGATCAGGAGCCCGTCGCTGGTGATGGTGTAGCGCATCGGCCGCAGCCCGTTGCGGTCCATGCCGGCGACCGCCCATTGCCCGCCATAGGCGCAGATGGCGGCGGGCCCGTCCCAAGGCTCCATCACCGCATTGCAATAGGAGTAAAGGTCCTTGATGTCCTGGGGCAGGCTCGGCTGGTTGGCCCAGGCCTCGGGCATCAGCATGGTCTTGACCATCGGCACGCTGCGATCGGCGCGCACCATGACCTCGAACACGGCGTCGAGCGCCGCCGAGTCCGAGCTCCCCGGCTGCACGATGGGAAGGAGGTCCTGCATGTGGTCGCCGAACCACGCATGGGCCATGCGCGGCTCGTGGGCCCTCATCCAGTTCATGTTGCCGAGCAGCGTATTGATCTCGCCGTTATGGGCGATCATGCGGAAGGGCTGCGCCAGCCACCAATTGGGGAAGGTGTTGGTGGAATAGCGCTGGTGATAGATGGCGAAGCTCGAGACGAAGCGATCGTCGAGGAGGTCGGGATAGAAGGCCGTGAGCTGCTCGGCGAGGAACATGCCCTTGTAGATGACCGAGCGGCAGGAGAGCGAGCAGATGTAGAAGTCGCGGATGCTCTCGGCCAGCATCTGCTTCTCGATGCGCCGGCGGATGATGAAGAGGTCGATCTCGAATTGGCGCGCGTTGGTTCCCTTGGTGTTGTTGATGAGGATCTGCTCGATCTCGGGGCGCGTCGCGTTCGCCTTCTCGCCGATCACCGAGATATCGATCGGCACCTGCCGCCAGCCATAGATGCCGTAGCCGAAGGCGAGAATCTCCGCCTCGACGATGCAGCGGCAGCGCTCCTGGGCGGCGAAATCCGTGCGCGGCAGGAACACCATGCCGACGGCAAGCCGCCCCTCGCCGGGTTCGTGCCCGGTGTCGCGGATATGCTCCTTGAAGAAGCCCTGGGGGATCTGGACGTGGATGCCAGCACCGTCGCCGGTCTTCCCGTCGGCGTCGACGGCGCCCCGATGCCACAGCACCTTCAGGGCGTTGATGCCTGCCGCCACCACCTCGCGGCGCGGCTTGCCGTCGATGGCGGCGACGAGGCCGACGCCGCAGGCGTCATGCTCGTCGCGCGGATCATAGAGGCCGTGCCCCTCAAGATGCGCGGCGTTGCGCCGATAGTCCTCGATGAAGCGCTGGCCGTCTTCCGGCCGGGTGCGGTCCATGCTCGGCTCCCTCACGCGCGCTACTCGGCCGCCGCGGCGGCGGGTGCCGCGGTCTTGGCCTTGAGATAGCGGTGGATGCTCGCCGCGGCGTCGCGGCCGTCGCGGATCGCCCAGACGACGAGCGAGGCGCCGCGCACGATGTCGCCCGCCGCGAAGACGCCGTCGAGATTGGTCATAAGCGTGCGGAAATCCGCCTTGATGGTGCCCCAGCGGGTCACGCCCAGCTCGGGGGCTGTGAACAGCGTGGGGAGGTCCTCGGGATCGAAACCGAGGGCCTTGATCACGAGATCCGCCTCGAGGGTGAAATGGGAGCCGTCGATGACCTGGGGCGCCTGGCGGCCCGAGCTGTCGGCGATGCCGAGGCGCATACGCACGGCGCGCACCCCCGTGACCGCCTCGTCGCCGAGAAAGGCCTCGGGCGCCGAGAGCCAGACGAACTCGACGCCCTCCTCCTCGGCGTGCTGCACCTCGCGCTGGGAGCCCGGCATATTGGCGCGGTTGCGCCGGTAGAGGCATTTGACCGATTTGGCGCCCTGGCGCACCGCGGTGCGCACGCAATCCATCGCGGTGTCGCCGCCGCCGATCACGACGACGTGCTTGCCGGCGGCGTTGAGGGTGCCGTCATCGAAGAGGGGAACCGTGTCGCCGAGGCCGGCGCGATTGCTCGCGGTGAGATAATCGAGCGCCGGGAAGATGTTGCGGAGGCCGATCCCGGGCACCGCGAAATCCCGCGCCTTGTAAACGCCCGAGGCGATCAGCACGGCGTCGTGGCGCAGGCGCAGCTCGGTCAAGGTGAGATCGCGGCCAACCTCGCATTCGAGGTGGAAGACGACGCCGCCTTCGCGCAGCAGCGCCTCGCGCCGTGCCACCACGGTTTTCTCCAGCTTGAAATTGGGAATGCCGTAGACGAGGAGTCCGCCCACGCGGTCGTAGCGGTCATAGACATGCGCCTGGTAGCCGCGGCGGCGCAGCTCCTCGGCGGCGGCAAGCCCGCCGGGGCCGGCGCCGATGATGCCGACGGATTGGGCGAGCTCGCGCGGCGGCCTGGGCGGCTTGACCCAGCCATTCGCGAAGGCGGTCTCGGTGATGTACTTCTCGACCGCGCCGATGGTGACCGAGCGGAAGCCCTTCTCGATCACGCAGTTCCCCTCGCAGAGGCGGTCCTGGGGACAGATGCGCCCGCACACCTCGGGCATGTTGTTGGTGGCGGCGGCAACCTCGTAGGCCTCCTCGAGGCGGCCCTCGGCCGTGAGCATCAGCCAGTCGGGAATGTTGTTATGAAGCGGGCAATGAACCTGGCAGAAGGGCACGCCGCATTGAGAGCAGCGGCTGGCCTGCTCCCGGGCGCGCTCGGCGGCGAATTCGGCATAGATCTCGTGGAAGTCGCGGCGGCGCGCCTCGGCCTCCCGCTTCTCGGGCATCTGCTTCTCGAGATGGACGAATTTGGGCAGGCCGCGCGGCATCTCGTTCCCCTGATAGGGCGCCCCACGGGGGCGGCGCCCGGATCGGCGTGTCGCGTCGAGACCGAGGCTCTCGTCGGGCCGTTATGTCCGCAAGACTGTCCCACCAGGCTGGGGAGCGAGACGTCTCTCTCTTGGGCCCGCCTCGTGCGGGATGACCGGCGATTCGACCTGACCGCGACGCGCTTTGCCGGATGAGCTTATCAAATTTAAGTCATCATATCTGACTTATATGCTTTGGCGTCGAAACTATCCTCATTCGATTAACGTTGAGGACGCCGCGGCGCAACAAAAGATGATACCAAAATGGTACGATCGACGAAAAATTCCCGCGCGCCCGTTCTCTCGGACAGAGGCTTTCGCCACGCCATGAGCCGAAGGCCCTTATCCGAGCCTGTCCCTCGCCCCTTTTTGCTGTTGGCGCTAGCGCTGGTCCAGGGTGCCGGCGAAAGTGCCGCCGCTCGCCGCCGCCGGCCAGTTGACGGGGCTGTCGCGGGTCTTCGGCGCCGCGCCGCTCAGGCGGGGCGGGGGCTCCGATAGCGGCCGCCGCGGCGGTAGATGTCCATGTAAGTGGGCAGGATGGCCTCGGCGGGCACCGGGACGATGCCGAGCTCTGCGAGCCCCGGCGCGCCCGGTGCGACGACATTATCCCGCCGCATAAGCCTGACCTGATCGCGGGTCAGAAGCGGCTCCGGCAGGGGCACGAGGCCGAGCAAGGCGGCCTCGATCTCGGCGAGCCAGAGGGGCACCGGCACGAGCAGGCGCCGCCGCTGCGTCTCGTGGAGCACGAGTCCCATGATCTCCCTGAAGCTATAGACACGCGGACCGCCGAGCTCGTAGGTCTGCCCTTGGCACGACGGCTCCTCGAGAGCGCGGAAGATCGCCGCGGCGACATCGCCGACATAGACGGGCTGGAAGCGCGTGCCGCCGTCGCCGCAGAGGAGGAGGCGCGCCCCGCCCTCCGGGTAGCGCTCGAGGCGCGGACGGGCGCGGAAGACCGGCAGGACCGGCAGCATCCGGGCCAGCGCGCCGAAGCGATTGAAAAAGCGGTCCTCGGGGCCGAAGACGACGCTCGGGCGCATGATCGTCGCCGCTGGAAAGGCGTCGCGCATCGCGGCCTCGCCCTCGGCCTTGGTGCGGCCGTAGACGGAAGGGGAGAGAAGGTCGGCGCCGAGCGCCGAGACATGCACCAGCCGCTTCACCCCCGCAGCGCGGGCGGCGCGGGCGATCCGGCCGGGGCCGCGCGCCTGGATCTCGGCGAAGCTCTGGCGGCCGCGCTCGAAGAGGATGCCGACGAGGTTGACGACGGCGTCGGCCCCCTGCACCGCCGCCCGAACCGTCGCCTCGTCGCGGATATCGACGCGCATGGGAACGATCTGGGCGACATCACCCATCGGCTTGAGGAAGGCAGCACCCTCCGGATCGCGCACCGCGATGCGGAGCACGTCGCCATGGGCGGCGAGCCGTCTCACCAAATGGCGCCCGATGAAGCCCGAGCCGCCGAAGACCGTGACGCGGCGGTTTGCCATCTTCCCTCCCCCGTCGAATCCCGCCTCTTATACCGCGCCGCGCCCGGCTCGCAAGGGAACTGCCGCGCGGAAAGGGGCTGCCGGCGGCGCCGACAAGCCGGTTGACATGGGGGTGAGGGCGGGCTAGGCAGTGCGGGCAAAAAACGTGCCGAACCTTAGGGTTGGACGTGCCCAGGTGGCGGAATTGGTAGACGCGCAGGTTTCAGGTACCTGTGGCCGCGAGGCCGTGGAAGTTCGAGTCTTCTCCTGGGCACCATCGCCGCCAAGCGCCGGGCGCGCACGGCTGCGATGACCGCATCCCCGCGCATTCAGCTCCATCACGACGATCTTCCGACCGGGCTCGATCTCGGCGCCGTGGTCGCCGTGGATACGGAGACGATGGGGCTCGAGCCGCGGCGCGACCGCCTCTGCCTCGTGCAGCTCTCGGCCGGCGACGGCGTCTGCCACCTGGTGCAGTTTGCCGCCGGCCGCTACGATGCGCCGCAGTTGAAGGCGCTGCTCGGCGACCCCATGGTCATGAAGCTGTTCCACTTCGCCCGCTTCGACCTGGCGATGCTGCGGCGGCACCTCGGCGTGGTTTGCCGGCCGGTCTATTGCACGAAGATTGCGTCCAAGCTGACGCGCACCTTCACCGACCGCCATGGGCTCAAGGATCTCTGCCGCGAGCTCCTGGGGATCGAGATCAGCAAGCAGCAGCAATTATCCGATTGGGGCGCCGAGCGGCTGAACGATGAGCAACTGGCTTATGCCGCGTCGGACGTACTTCATCTGCACGAGCTCAAGGGAAAGCTCGACGCGCTGCTCGAGCGCGAAGGCCGCCGCCAGCTCGCCGAGGCGTGCTTCGCCTTCCTGCCGGCGCGCGCCGAGCTCGATCTCGGCGGCTGGGACGATCCGGACATCTTCGCCCATTAGGGCCGCCGGCCGGCTTCATTGACGTTTAACCATTCGCGTAGCATACTGGCACAGGCGTGAATTCGTGAGGATTTACAAAGATATGGCGGGTCACCGGTCGGGTTCGGGTAGAGCCGCGGCGCCCGCTTCCGTCAACCCAGGGGCGGTTGGCAGGGAGGGAGTGGCGGCCGAGACCTCCGCGGCGCCGCAGGACAACGCCGATCTAGCGGCGGCCCAGCGGGTGCTGCGTCTGGAGGCGGCAGCCCTCGATCAGCTCGCCGCGACCCTCGATGGCGCCTTCACCGCGGCAACCGCCCGCCTTCACGCGGTGCGCGGCCGCATCGTCGTGACCGGCATGGGCAAGAGCGGCCATATCGCGCGCAAGATCGCGGCGACCCTGGCCTCGACCGGAACCCCGGCTCTTTTCGTGCATCCCGCCGAGGCGAGCCATGGCGACCTCGGCATGGTGACGCGGGAGGATGCGGTCCTCGCCCTCTCCAATTCCGGCGAGACGAACGAGCTCGCCGACCTCGTCGCCTATACCCGCCGCTTCGCCATTCCCCTCATCGCCGTGACGGGACGGGCGCAGAGCTCGCTCGCCGAGGCGGCGGACATCGCCCTCATCCTGCCGAGCGCTCCCGAGGCCTGCCCTCTCGGGCTCGCGCCGACGACCTCGACCACGCTGATGCTCGCCCTCGGCGACGCGCTTGCGATCGCGCTCCTCGAGCGCAAGGGCTTCTCCGCCGAGGAGTTCCAGGTGCTGCATCCCGGCGGCAATATCGGGCGGCGGCTCCTGCGCGTCTCGGACATCATGCACACGGGCGACGAGATCCCCCTGACCTCGCCCGAGGCGAGCATGAGCGAGGCCATCCTGGTGATGACGCGCAAGCATTTCGGCTGCGTCGGCGTCCTCGACGGCGCAGGCCGGCTGATCGGCATCATCACCGACGGCGACCTGCGCCGGCACATGGGCGCCGAGCTCCTCGATAAGCGCGCGGCGGAGGTGATGACGCGCGGGCCGCAGACGATCCGGCCCAGGGCGCTGGCCGCCGAGGCGCTCGGCCTGATGAACAGCCGCGGCATCGACAATCGCGGCATCACGAGTCTCTTCGTCGTGGAGGAGGGCCGGCCCATCGGCATCCTCCACATCCATGACTGCCTGCGCGCAGGCGTGACGTGACGTGAGGCCGCTCGGGAACGCATGACTGACGCCGCCAGGATGAAATCGGAAGAGGACGCCCGCGAGCGCCTGCGCTTCACGGCGCCCCGGCCGCTCGCCGAGCTCGCCGGCAGCCATTACAGCGCCTTCGTCGGCGCCATGAAGGTGATGCTGCCGGCGATCGGGCTCGGGCTCATCCTCCTCGTCGCCGCCTGGCCGGAGTTTCGCAACCGCGTCGACAGCTTCCATATCGGCATCGCCAAGATGTCGGCGGAGGACATCGAGAACCTGCGCATGATCAACCCGCGCTACCAGGGCCTCGACAATCGCGGCGAGCCCTATACGGTGACGGCGCGCTCGGCGGTGAAGCGCAATCCCAAATCGGACCTCATCGAGCTCGATTCGCCCCAGGCCGACATCACGCTCCAGCGTGGCAACTGGGTCACCCTCAAGAGCGATTACGGCGCCTATCGCGAGCAGGACCAGCAGCTCAACCTGGTCGGCTCCGTCAGCCTGTTCCAGGACGAGGGCTACGAGTTCCACACGCTCTCGGCCCATATCGACATGGCGAACAACACCGCCGACGGCGACGATCCGGTGCAGGGCCAGGGCCCGGCGGGTCAGATCACCTCCCAGGGCTTCCGCATCCTGGACAAGGGTGCGCGCATCATCTTCACCGGCAAGGCTCACCTTCTCCTCTATCCGCGCGCGAATGGCGTGGCGGGTGGGTGATGGCGCGCCCCTTCGCACGTCGCTGGCGCGGCGCGGCGCTGGCCGCGACCATTGCCGCGGCCCTGCCCGCCTTTGCCCTTGCCGCGACGAGCTCACCCGCGCCGGCGGCGCCGCCTGCCGCAACCACTGCCGCGAAGAAGCCGCAGGGATCCGCGCCGGCATCGGAAGGGGCCGGCGGGGCGCATGGCGTGCCGAGCATCCTCGGCTCCGGCACGGAGAAGGGCGGCGCGCCCGTCGCCGTCGAGGCGGATCAGGGCATCGAATGGCAGCAGGACAAGCAGCTCTACATCGCCCGCGGCAACGCCAAGGCCACGCGCGGCGACATCACCGTCTACGGCCAGGTGCTCAAGGCCTATTACCGCAAGACGAGCGCCGGCGGCTCGGACATCTGGCGCCTCGAGGCCAACGACGCGGTCAAGATCACCTCGCCCAACGAGACCGTGGTCGGCGACAGGGCGGTCTATGACGTCGACAACGGCGTCTTCGTGCTCACCGGCAAGCATCTGCGCCTCGATTCGCCGAAGGCGGTGATCACCGCGCGCGACAGCCTGGAATACTGGCAGAAGCAGCAATACGCCGTGGCGCGCGGCGATGCGACGGCGACGCGCGAGGACAAGACGGTGCGCGCCAATGTACTGGAGGCGCATTTCAAGCCCGACGCGAAGGGGCAGCTTCAGATCGCCGATATCGAGGCCTTCCAGAACGTGCAGATCACCACCCAGAGCGCCGTCGCCCGCGCCATGTATGGCGACTACAACCTCGATAGTGGTATCGCTCGCCTTAAAGGATCGGTTAAGATTACCCGGGGTACAGATCAGCTCGATGGGGAATGCGCGGAATTCAACCTCAACACCAACATCAGCCGCATCTACTCGTGCGACAAGCGGGAGCAGGTGCGCGGCCTCTTGGTGCCGAAGAAGGGCGAGGAGCCGCAGGGCTTCCTGACGCCGAGCGGGACGCCGCCGGAGCAGGCCCCCGGCGGCGGCAAGCGGAATTGAGATGAGGAGCGGCCCGGCGTGAAGAAGCGACGACCCGACCACGCGCCACCGGATGGCGACTCGCCTGGCGAGGTGCCGCGGCCGCGCCTCGTCGCCGACAATACCGGCCTGCAGGCGAAGAATCTCGGCAAGCGCTTCAAGAAGCGTCCCGTCGTCCGCGACGTGAGTATCGCCGTCCAGCGCGGCGAGGCGGTCGGCCTCCTGGGTCCGAACGGTGCCGGCAAGACCACCTGCTTCTACATCATCACCGGTCTCATCTCGGCCGATTACGGCAACATCTATCTCGACGGGCACGACATCACTGAGCTGCCCATGTATCGCCGCGCGCGGCTCGGCATCGGCTATCTGCCGCAGGAGCCGTCGATCTTCCGCGGCATGTCGGTCGAGCAGAACATCCGCGCCGTCCTCGAAGTGGTGGAGGACGACCGCGACAAGCGCGAGATCCTCCTCGACGACCTGCTTGCGGAATTCTCGATCACCCATCTGCGCCGCGCCCCCGCCCTCGCCCTCTCGGGCGGCGAGCGGCGGCGCTGCGAGATCGCCCGCGCGCTCGCCTCGCAGCCGCATTTCATCCTCCTCGACGAGCCGCTCGCCGGCATCGATCCGATCGCG
This sequence comes from Alphaproteobacteria bacterium, assembly GCA_035294245.1. Classification (GTDB taxonomy): domain Bacteria; phylum Pseudomonadota; class Alphaproteobacteria; order JACZXZ01; family JACZXZ01; genus DATGLG01. The sequence goes on from DATGLG010000017.1 coordinate 26,976, forward strand.
CTCAGCGACATCCGCGACCTCGTCTCCCATCTCAAGGATCGCGGCATCGGCGTGCTCATCACCGACCACAATGTGCGCGAGACGCTCGATATCGTCGACCGGGCCTACATCATCCATAACGGCCAGGTCCTGATGGAGGGCGCGCCCTCCGAGATCGTGGCGCACGAGGACGTGCGGCGCGTCTATCTCGGCGAGAAGTTCAGCCTGTAGCGATCGCCATGGCGATCACCACGCGCCTCGATCTGCGGCAGTCCCAAGCGCTGGTGATGACGCCCCAGCTGCAGCAGGCGATCAAGCTGCTGCAGATGTCGAATCTCGAGCTCGCCGACTTCATCGAGCAGGAGCTCGAGCGCAACCCCCTGCTCGAGCGCGAGGATGCGGGCGAGGGCGGCGCATCGGCCGGCGACGGGGCCGCGGAGGCGGGCGAGGCCGCGGAGGGCGGTGCCGCCGCCGAAGCGGGGGAGCGGCCGCGCCAGGAGCTTGCCGAGCTCGGCGGCGACGCCCTCCTTGCCGGCGGCGGCGAGGCGCCCCTCGACACCGATTACGAGAACGTGTGGGACAGCGATCGCAGCGGCGGGGCCGAGCCCGACTCCTTTGCGAGCTGGGGGGCGGCGCGCGGCGGCAGCTTCGACGAGGGCGGTCACAGCCTCGAGCAGACGCTCTCGGCGACCGTCGGGCTGCGCGATCACCTTATCAGGCAGCTCAACATGGATCTCGCCGACCCCGTCGACCGCGTGATCGGCGCGCATCTCGTCGACCTCGTCGACGAGGCGGGATATCTCGCGGCCGATCTCGCGCAGGTGGCGCGGCAGCTCGGCTGCGGAGTCGAGCGCGTCGAGGCGACGCTCGCGCGGCTCCAGCAGCTCGACCCGCCGGGCGTCTTCGCACGCGACCTCAAGGAGTGCCTGGCGCTTCAGCTCCGCGACCGCGGGCGCTTCGACCCCTGCATGGAGACGCTGCTCGCGCATCTCGATCTCGTCGCCAGGCGCGATTTCGCGAATCTGCGCAAGCTGTGCAACGTGTCGGGCGAGGATCTCGCCGAGATGCTGGTGGAGCTCAAGGCACTCGATCCCAAGCCGGGGCTCGCCTTCGATGCGACGATCGCACAGCCGGTAACGCCGGACGTCATCATGCGCCCGCATCCCGACGGCGGCTGGCAGATCGAGCTCAACAGCGAGAGCCTGCCGCGCGTGCTCGTCAATACCCAGTACTACGCGCGCGTGAGCCGCGAGATCAAGAGCAAGTCGGAGCGCGACTACCTCTCCGAGCAGTACCAATCGGCCAATTGGCTGATCAAGTCGCTGCACCAGCGCGCCACCACCATCCTCAAGGTGGCGACCGAGCTGGTGCGCCAGCAGGACGCCTTCTTCGCCCGCGGCGTGCAGCACCTGAAGCCGCTCGTGCTGCGCGACATCGCCGCCGCCATCGACATGCACGAGAGCACGGTGAGCCGCGTCACCGCGAACAAATACATGGCCACACCACGCGGCGTGTTCGAGCTCAAATATTTCTTCACCGCCTCGATCGCCAGCTCGGAAGGCGGGGCGGCGCATTCGGCGGAGGCCGTGCGCTTCCGCATCAAGACGCTTATCGAGGGCGAGCGGGCCGAGGCGGTGCTCTCCGACGACCGGCTCGTCGAGATCCTGCGCGGCGAGGGCATCGATATCGCGCGGCGGACCGTCGCCAAGTACCGCGAGGCGCTCCGGATTCCCTCGTCGGTGCAGCGCCGGCGGCTCAAATCCCTGGTCCTATGAAAGACTTGCGGCCGGCCGCTCGGTGCGCTTGACTAGTCCCGTCGGGCTATCTATGGTCCGGCGCCTTCAAGACGGGGCATCCGGCCGGACCGCGTTGACAATGACTGTTCGGCAGACAGATCGATCATGAAGGTTTCCGTGTCAGGCAAGCAAATCGACGTGGGCGACGCATTGCGCGTTCACGCCGAAGAGAGCCTTGCGGGTGTAGTCGACAAGTATTTCGGCAATGCTCTCGATGCGCATGTGGTGGTCTCGCGCGAGGCTCACCTGTACCGCGTCGACATCGCCGTGCATGTCGGTCGCAACATTCTCGTGCAGGCGCACGCCGAAGCGGACCAGCCCTATCCGGCGTTCGATTCGGCCGCCGAGCGCATCGGCAAGCGGCTTCGCCGCTACAAGCGGCGGCTTCGCGATCACCACAAGCAGCTCGGCCAGGCGATGGCCGAGACGGATGCGCGGCAATACATCCTGGCCGCGGAGGGCGAGCGGGACGAGGAGCTCAAGGATGGTGACAAACCTGTGATCATCGCCGAGCTCACGACGCCGATTCATACGATGACGGTAGGTGAGGCGGTCATGCGCCTCGATCTCGCCGAGCTTCCCGCCATGATGTTCCGCAACAGCGCCCATGGCGGCCTCAACATGGTCTATCGCCGGCCGGACGGAAACATCGGTTGGATCGATCCCCGCGGCGGCGCCAAGTGAGCCGCGGCGTCAGAGGAGAAATAATGGATATCGGCGATCTCATCACGCTCGAGGGCGTGCTGCCGCATTTGCGGGTCACCAGCAAGAAGCAGGCGCTGCAGGAGCTCGCGAAGCGCGCCGCCGAGCTCACGGCGCTCCCCGAGCGAACGATCTACGATGTGCTCTTCGAGCGCGAGCGCCTCGGCACCACGGGGGTCGGCAACGGCATCGCCATTCCCCACGGCAAGCTCGCGGGCCTCTCGCGCATCCACGGGCTCTTTGCGCGGCTCGACACGCCGATCAATTTCGAGGCGATCGACGAGCAGCCCGTCGACCTCATCTTTCTTCTCCTCGCTCCCGAGCAGGCGGGGGCCGATCACCTCAAGGCGCTCGCGCGCATCTCGCGCCTCCTGCGCGACCGCTCGATCTGCGAGAAGCTGCGCGGCGCCGACACGGCGGAAGCCGTCTACGCCCTTCTCACCGATTCGGCGGCGAGCCGCGCCGCGTAAGGACCAGCACCGGCCGCCGCCGCTCGGCGCGCCGCGCAACGCCGCTCAATGCACGCTGACGGGCTCGAGGTCGTGCTGCCGGAGGGCGGCGAAGGCGAGTTCGCGCGTCGCCATCACGCCGAGGCGCGTGCCGTCGGCGGCGTGGACGGCGAAGGCGGTGACGCCGTCCTCGGTGATCTTCTTCACATAGGCGATGTCCTGAATGCCGAGCGCGTGGAGCTCCTGCGACGTCAAGTGGCGCAGATCATTGATGGCATTGTTCATGGCTGATCCTTTCGTGCCGGGGCGCCGAGCCGAGCCGCGGGCTGCCGAGCTCACTCGGAAGCGACCTCGATGGTCTCGGGCTTGCGGGCCTGCCGCTTCGGCGCCGCGTCGATCTTGATGGTGCGGACTCGGTTGGCGGCCGGCGGCCGGCGCAGGTCGACATGGAGCAGGCCATTGTCGAGATGGGCGCGCACGACCTCGATGCCGTCCGCGAGAATGAAGCTGCGATGGAATTGCCGCGCCGCGATCCCGCGGTGGAGATAGACGCGGCTCTTGTCGTCCTCGGATTGCTTGCCGCGGATGACGAGCTGGTTGTCCTCGAGCTGGATCGAGAGATCGCTCTCGGCGAATCCGGCGACGGCCAGGGTGATGCGCAGGCCGTCGGGCCCGCGCTGCTCGATATTGTAGGGGGGATAGCCGTCGGCGGCGGCCTTCGACACCCGCTCGAGGGCCTGCTCGAACTGATCGAAGCCGAGGAGCAGCGGGCTGTTGAAAAGGGAGAGGCGAGTCATCCGGCAACCTCCTCGATGCGAGCGAGTCGCGGTCTGGGTCCGTTCCCGGCACCCGGGCGCGGCGGCCCAAGCGGCGCCACCGCAGGATTTATGTGGGCAAGAGCGAGGGAGGTATCAAGGGTGCCGCGGCCGGGCCGGACGGCGCTGCGGCGCGTCTTGTGCGCCGCAGAAGAAGGGCGCGGGCAATCCCTTCCGGTCGCCGCCGCCCGCAGCCAGGCGGGCGGCGCCGGCTCGGCACATGCCGGCGGCGCGGCGCCGCCGGCGTGAGGAGGCTACATCGCGCCTTTGAGGGCGTTCTCGGCCGCGGTCGCATCCCGCTGGGCGGTCTCGAGCTTCTTTGCGCGCAGCCCCGCCCGGGCCTTGGCGAGGGCGGTGCGCAGGCTCTTCTTCTTGGCCGCGTCCGTGGTGTCGGGAATGGCGCCGTTGCCCTGATCCTTGCAGGGATTGAGCTGGGCGGCGTCGAAGCCCTTGCCCTTGGGGCCGACGAGGCAATTGATCACGTGATGGAGGTGCATCTGCGCGCCTTTGAGATCCTTGGCCTGCGCCGCGAAGCCCGCATGCTGGGCGGCCGTCGATACCTCCTTGGCGACATCGGCCTGGGCGGATGCCGGCGTGGCGGAGACGAGGAGCGCGAAGGCCGCACCGGCCATGGCCAATCCGGCCCCTTTAGCGAGCGTATGCGTGAAACCCATAATCCCCTCCTTGGGAGCGTTGAAGCTGTCGGTGACAGGGTGACAGGAGGCACGTGAAGGATAATGCCGTTTCGCCGCGCCCGTTCCCTCCCGATCGCGCGCGAGCCGGGCGAGGTTAACATGAGTTGCGCCCGCTGGGGAGGCCCGCCTCCCGCCGGCGCGGTCACATGCGCGCGAGGTTCGTGGGCGGGCCGGCGGAGCCGCTTTGCCGGCCGTGTCGGGAGCGGTTGACGCGGCCGCCGCTCAGGGTGGAAGCTAAACGGGGTGTCGCCCGCTTTCGCGGGTGGAGGGTGATGTTGTGAGCCGAGCCTTTGTCAAGGATTCCGACGAGAACCCGCGGCCGGAAGACGAGCTCAACCTTCCGCCGCTCGAGGGGCCCGTGCTGCTCACGCCGGCGGGCCTGGCCCGGCTCGAGGAGCGGCTCCATCACGCCCAGGGCGAGGTCGCGCGCTATCGCGGCGAGGAATCCCCCGACGGCAAGCTCGCCTATCTCCGCGCCCTGCGCGAGCTGCGCCTGCTCGAGCAGCAGCGCGGCGCCGCCGTCGTCGTCGATCCCGCCCAGCATGGCGAGCATGCCGACACCGCCGCCTTCGGCGCCCACGTGACCGTCGAGGACGAGGAGGGCAATTCCCGGACCTATGTGCTCGTCGGCGAGGTGGAGGCCGATCCGGCCAAGGGGCTCATCAATGTGAAATCGCCGCTCGCCGAAGCCCTGCTCGGCCAGCGGGTGGGCGACACGGTCACCTGGCGCCGCCCGGCCGGCGAAGTGACCCTGACGATTACCGCCATCGAGTACCCCGAGCGGTGACGCCCCCGCCCGCACATCCCGGCGGGATGCGTATGGGCAGCGCGCGCCGCCGCGGCGCGCCCCTCTGGCTGCTGCTGCTGATCTGCGGGCTTTCCGCCTGCACGGCGGCGCCTCCCCCATCGTCCTCACCCGCGGGCGAGCGGCCCTCCTTCTCCGAGACGGGGACCGCCTCCTGGTATGGCCGCTCCCATCAGGGCCGCAAGACGGCAAGCGGCGAGGCCTTCGACATGCGGGCGATGACGGCGGCCCATCCCAGCCTGCCCTTCGGCACCGTGGTGCGGGTGACCAATCTCGCCAATGGCCGGATGGTCAAGGTCCGCGTCAATGATCGCGGCCCCTATGGCCGCGGCCGCGTCATCGACCTCTCCGCCGAGGCCGCCCAGGCTCTGGGCATGACCGTGGACGGCACGGCGCAGGTGCGCATCGAGGTCTTCGCCTCCGACCAGCCGGGAAGCTGAGCATCCGAGCCGGCGCGGCGGCCGGTGAGGGTTTGTTAACCACGCAGCGCTAGGGTTTGAGGCCGAGAGCGTCCTGACGCTTGGATTGAATCGCCATCCTGATTTCGTCATTCCCGCATCAGCGGGAATCCGCGACTCCCGGGCCCCGCTTGCGCGGGGGCGACGACCGTGATGCCTCAACCCAAGCGCAGTCGCTCTGGCGATCCCTTGCACGGGCCCGGCAGTCTCCATGCGGAGCGAGACACCTTTTTACCTCCGACACGCGAACCTTCCGACGGCGCTGCGCGCCGCGGCCCTGATCGTTGCCTTGCTATTGGCGCCGGGCTTCGGCCGGGCCGCCGCCCCCGAGCCCCTCAACGGCTTCGGCAACATCCCCTTCGGCAGCGCCGCCGACAGCGCCCTCCGCCTCAACAACGGCAACGGCACGCTCACCAAGAACGGCGACCGCACCTCGACCCTCGCCTATTCCGCCCTGGTCGCCGGGCTCGATTTCCAGGTCGTGCAGAATTACGACGCGCAGGGCCGCGCCACCAATGCCCGGCTCAGCTACAGCTCCCTCGAGCGTGCCGACAACTGCACCGCGCGCTTCCAATACGTGCTCAACCTGATCGTCCAGCGCTACGGCAAGCCCACCAGCATCCCGGCACCGCGGCACGAGGACAGCGGCGGCACCTCCTTCGACCGCTATCCCTATGAATTCGCCCTCGCCAACAAGACCGCCATCCGCGCCGAGCTCGAGGTCTCCTATCCCACGCCGAAGCCGGAGGCTGCGAGCGGCAAGGGCCCGTCCGCCGCCGGCGCGGGCGCCGGGGCGACGCCGCCCCCCGGCTGCCGCATCACCCTCGACTACCTGCCGGCGGGCTGGGCTGCTCATTTGTGAATCCGGGCGCCCTCCCGGGCCGCTTGGCGGCACCTGTCTCGCTAATCATTCGCCTTGCGCAATAAGATGCCGCAGCGACGATTTGCCGCGCCGTGGTTTCGCGGCGGTGCCGGGCTTTCCCGTGCTCTGCTTGCCCGGCTGGTCAGGCTTGCGCGAGCGTCACTTGTCGCTCGGCTCTCACCGCCTAAATCAGCCCCCAGACAACGGAACGAATGTCAGAGACAAGGGGATAAGCGATGTGTCGCCGCCATTGGGCCGCCTGGATTCTCGTGCTCGTATTTCTCGTCGGTCTCGCCGGGGTGTCCTTCGCGAAGCGGACCAGCCCCGGCCCCTCCATGGACGACGTGCTGCGCCACAGCCGGATGGTGCCCTACGATCGCGACGGCGCCTGGGCGCCGAACGATCTCTGAGGAATTAGCCGCCGAATTCTCGTTCCGGACCTTGCCGCGAGGCGTGGAGGGGCGATATAGCGCGCGGCTCCTGCTGACGCCGCCTCCCTCTCTTTGCTCCACCTCACCCTCGTCGCGCCATCGACGCCTCCTTAACGGGGCGCCGATCGCTCCTTGCCCTCACCGCCCCAAATGGGGCGGAGAGGGTCGGGGAGAGGTGGGGGAGAGAGAGCTGGACGTGCTACACTGAGGCGCTGCCGTCACGGGAGGGGGAGGAGCGCACGCCGCGGCGCGGGGAACGGCGTTGCGTCGAAATTCGGGGATTCGTCATGGAAGAGAGCCAGCCGCCTGCGCCCGCCGCCCGCTTCCGCCGGCGCGGCGTCGCCATCGTCGTCCTGCTCGCGGCGATCGGCGGGTTTTACTGGTATGTCACGCACCACCGCAACGGCGCCGCTACGGGCGCGGTCGCCGCCGCGCCGCCGAAGCCGCCGGTGGTCACGGTCAGCCATCCCCTCCAGCAGAGGATCGTCGAGTGGGACGAGTACACCGGCCAGTTCAGCGCCGTCGAATATGTCGAGGTCCGCTCCCGGGTCAGCGGCTATCTCACCGAGATCCATTTCGAGGATGGGCAGATCGTCCATAAGGGCGACCTTCTCTTCGTGATCGATCCGCGTCCCTTCGAGGCGGATGTGCAGCAGGCCGAGGCCAATCTCCAGCGCGACCAGGCCCAGCTCGTGCGCGCCAATCTCGACCTCAAGCGCTATGCCGATCTCGCGCAGAAGAGCTTCGCCTCCCAGCAGCAGCTCGAGGCGGCGCGCGCCACGGCGCAGGCGGGGGCCGCGACGGTCAAGGCGGACGAGGCGGCGCTCGATCTCGCCAGGCTCAACCTCGAGTTCACCCATATCACCGCCCCCATGAGCGGGCGCATCAGCAGCCACCAGGTCAGCATCGGCAATCTCGTGATTGGCGGCCCGACCGGGACGACGACGCTGCTCACCACCATCGTCTCCCTCGACCCCATCTATTTCGTCTTCGACATGAGCGAGGCGGACTACCTCGAATATCAGCGCGCCGTCGCCACCGGCGAGCTCAAATCGACCCGCGACGAATCGGTGCCGGTGCAGTTGAAGCTCGCCGACGAGCGCGACTGGCTCCATGACGGGCACATGGATTTCCTCGACAACCAGATCAACCGCGGCTCGGGCACGATCCGGGCGCGCGCCATCTTTCCCAATCCCGGCTTCCTCATGACGCCGGGCCAGTTCGGCCGCGCGCGCGTGCCCGGCTCGGGGCCGCACGAGGCGATCCTGGTGCCCGACAGCGCCATCGTCTCGGACCAGTCGAACAAGATCGTGATGACCGTGAGGGCGGACGGCACGGTCGAGCCGCGCGTGATCCGCCCGGGGCCGAGCTACGGCAATCTGCGCATCGTGCGGCGCGGCCTCTCCGCCGACGACACCATCATCATCGACGGGCTCATGCGCGCCCGGCCGGGGGCGAAGGTGACGCCGCAGCCGGGCAAGATCGTGCTCGACATCCATGCCGATTGAGCGAGGCCGCCGGCGATGAGGTTCTCCCACTTCTTCATCGACAGGCCCATTTTCGCCTCGGTGCTGTCGATTCTGATCACGCTCGTCGGCGGGGTCGGGTACTTCACGCTGCCCGTCGCGCAATACCCCGAGATCGCGCCGCCGACGATCGTGGTGAGCGCCTCGTATCCCGGCGCCTCCGCCGAGGTGGTGAGCGACACGGTCGCGACCCCGCTCGAGCAGGAGATCAACGGCGTCGAGAACATGCTCTACATGGTCTCCCAGGCGACGGGCGACGGCAATCTGCAGCTCACCATCACCTTCGCCCTCGGCACCAATCTCGACACGGCCCAGGTGCTGGTGCAGAACCGCGTGGCCATCGCCCAGTCGCGCCTGCCCGAGGAGGTGCAGCGCCTCGGCGTTACGGTGAAGAAGAACTCGCCGGACATGCTGATGGTCATCCATCTGAGCTCGCCGGACAATTCGCGCGATCAGCTCTACATCTCGAACTACGCGACTCTCCAGGTGAAGGACGTGCTCGCGCGCCTGAGCGGCGTCGGCGACGTGCGCGTGTTCGGCGCGCGCGACTACTCCATGCGCATCTGGCTCGACCCCGAGAAGGTGCAGGCGCGCAACCTCACCGCGAGCGACGTCGTCGCGGCGGTGCAGGCGCAGAACGTGCAGGTGGCCTCGGGCACCCTCGACCAGCCGCCGATCCCGCGGCAAGGCGCCTTCCAGCCCAATGTGCAGACGCTCGGGCGGCTCACCGATCCGCGGCAGTTCGGGAACATCCTCGTGCGCATGGATGCCGATGGCCGCGTCACCCGCGTGCGCGACGTGGGCCGGGTCGAGCTCGGCGCCCAGGACTATACGACGAACGGCTATCTCGACGAGCGCCCGGCCGTCCCGCTCCTCATCTTCCAGCTTCCCGGCTCCAACGCGCTCGAGACCGCCGAGCGCGTCCGCGCCACGATGAAGGACCTCGCCCGCGCCTTCCCGCCGGGCATCCGCTACGACATCGTCTACGATCCGACGGAGTTCATCGCCGAATCCGTGCACGAGGTGATCAAGACGATCTACGAGGCGGTGCTCCTCGTCGTCATCGTCGTCATCCTCTTCCTCCAGACCTGGCGCGCCTCGATCATTCCCATCGTCGCGATCCCGGTCTCCCTGATCGGCAGCTTCGCCGTCCTCACCGCCTTCGGCTATTCCCTCAACAACCTCTCCCTCTTCGGCCTGGTGCTCGCCATCGGCATCGTCGTCGACGACGCCATCGTCGTCGTCGAGAATGTCGAGCGCAACATGCGGCGCGGCATGAGCCCGCGCGAGGCGGCGCACGCCACCATGGACGAGGTCGGGGGCGCCCTCGTCGCGATCGCCCTCGTGCTGGCCGCCGTCTTCATCCCCGCCGCCTTCATCCCCGGCATCTCGGGCCAGTTCTTCCGGCAATTCGCCGTGACCATCGCGGCGGCGACGGCGATCTCCTGCTTCGTCTCTCTCACCCTGAGCCCGGCGCTCTGCGCCGTGCTCTTCAAGCCGGAGGGGCATGCGGCGCCGAAGGGCGCCACAGCACTCCTGGCGCGGCCGCTCAAGGCCTTCTTCGGCGGCTTCAACGCCGGCTTCGACTGGCTCTCCCATGCTTATGCCGGCTTGACCGGGCGCCTCGTCCGCATCGCCGTCCTCGTCCTCGTCGTCTATGCCGGGCTCATCGCCCTCACCGGCTGGCAGTTCAGCCGCGCGCCCACGGGCTTCATCCCGCAGCAGGACCAGGGCTATCTGATCACCGTCATCCAATTGCCACCGGGATCGTCCCTGGCGCGCACCGACGCGGTGGTGCGGCGCGCGACGAAGATCATCCTCGGCACGCCCGGCGTGGTGCACGCCGTCCCCTTCGCCGGCTTCGACGGCGCCACCTTCACCAACGCCTCGAACTCGGGCGCCATCTTCGCGACCTTGGCACCCTTCGCCGAGCGCGCGAAGAAGGGCCTGAGCGCCGATCGCGTGCTCGGCGAGCTGCGCCAGCGCCTCGGCGTCATCCAGGAGGCGTTCATCATCACCATTCCGCCGCCGCCCGTGCGCGGCATCGGCAATGCCGGCGGCTTCAAGATGATGGTCCAGGACAAGCGCGGCCGCGGCCTGGCGGCGCTCGAGGCGGCGACCCAGGATCTCGTGGCGGCGGCCAACCGCGTGCCGGGCCTGACCGGCGTGTTCTCCCTCTTCAACACGCGCACGCCGACGGTCTATGCCGATATCGACCGCGTGAAGGCCGAGATGCTCGGCGTGCCGGCGGCCCAGGTGTTCCAGACCCTCGAGGTCTATCTCGGCTCGGCCTTCGTCAACGACTTCAACTATCTCGGCCGCACCTACGAGGTCATCGCCCAGGCCGACGCGCCCTTCCGCCGCAACATCCGCGACATCGCCAACCTCAAGACGCGCAACACCTCGGGCGCCATGGTCCCGATCGGCTCGGTGGCAACCTTCCGCGACATCACCACGGCCTACCGGGTGGCGCGCTACGACCTCTACCCGGCCGCCGAGGTGCAAGGCAACGTGTTGCCCGGCTATTCGACGGGCTACGCCCTGGCGGCGATGGAGCGGCTCGCCGCCGAGCGCCTGCCCGACGGCTTCGGCTATGAGTGGACTGAGCTCGCCTATCAGGAGAAGGCGGCGGGGAATACGGGCATCCTCGTCTTCGCCGCCTCGGTCGTCTTCGTCTTCCTCGTGCTCGCCGCACAGTACGAGAGCTGGGCGCTGCCCCTCTCGGTGATCCTGATCGTGCCCATGTGCCTGCTCGCCGCGGTGAGCGGCCTGCTTCTCCGCGGCATGGACGTGAACATCCTCGCCCAGGTAGGCTTCGTCGTGCTGGTGGGGCTCGCGGCGAAGAATGCCATCCTCATCGTCGAGTTCGCGCGCCAGGCGGAGGCGCGCGGGGCGAGCCGCCTCGACGCCGCGGTCGAGGCGGCGCGCACGCGGCTGCGGCCCATCCTGATGACCTCCTTCGCCTTCATCTTCGGCGTGCTGCCGCTCGCGCTCGCCGTCGGCGCCGGCGCCGAGATGCGCCAGTCCCTCGGCACCGCCGTGTTCTTCGGCATGCTCGGCGTGACCGGCTTCGGGCTCGTCTTCACGCCGGTCTTCTACGTCGTCATCCGCGCCCTCCAGGCGCGTGTCGGCGCGCGGCGGTGACGGCGAAGCGGATTGCGCTTCGGTCGGATCGACCTATTCTTATTCGTCGTTCCCGCGTAGGCGGGAATCCAGAAATTTCTGGGCCCCTGCTTCCGCAGGGGCGACTGCGAGCGCCTCAACGGATCACATGAGAGGCATTGACATGCACCGTTCCCGTCTCTGCGCCGTGCTGATCGACTGCCAGACCGACGACCTGGACGAGGCCGCCCGCTTCTGGAGCGAGGCGCTGGGGCGGCCCGTGGACGAGGACCACCCGGGCACCCGCGGCAATTACCGCATGCTGGAGACGCCGCCCGACGAGCCGATCGTGCAGATCCAGCGGGTGGAGCACGAGAGCCGCGTCCATCTCGACATCGAGACCGACGACATCCCCGCCGAGGTGGCGCGCCTGGAGAGGCTGGGCGCCAAGCTCGTGAACCGCCTAGACCGCTGGGTGGTGATGCAGGCGCCGACCGGCCAGCGCTTCTGCGTCGTGCGGGTGCAGCGCCCCGGCTTCCCGAGGAACGCCAATTCCTGGGGCGAGGAATGATCCCTGCGATCCTCGGGACGGCACCGACGCCAAAGAAGAAGGGGCCAAGCCGGCGGGCCTAGCCCCTTCTGGAAATTGGTGGAGCCGAGCGGAGTCGAACCGCCGACCTCTTGAATGCCATTCAAGCGCTCTCCCAACTGAGCTACGGCCCCATGGGAAGACTGCCCACGGCCTCGCTGACGGCAACATAAGAAACGGAACGCCGGCCACGGCGCGGGCGTGGGGAAAATAGGAGCGCCGCAACGGGCGAGGCAAGGGAAAACTTGCGGGCAAGAGCCGGGCAGCGCACCCCCGCTAGCGCTCGCCCTCCTCCTCCTCGGCGTTCTCGATGACCTCGGCGACATCGTCCTCGTCCTCGCCGAGCTCGGAGGCGTCCTCGATGACCTCCTCCTCCTCGCTCTCGCCGAGATCGCCCACCGCCTCCTCTTCCTCGACGAGCTCGGGCTCGCTCGCCGGGAGCGCTTCGGCAACGACAGGCGCCGCGACGGCGGCGCGGGGACGCCGCGACTTGGTCACGATCTCCGGATCGAAGACGGTGCCGCATTTCGGGCACTCGATCGGGCTGCGGTGCAGATCGTAGAACCGCGCTCCGCAGCTCTGGCAAACTCGTTTGGTTCCCCATTCGGGTTTCGCCACCAGCAGCACTCCTACAGTTCGGACCGACGAAGGGCAGCCGTTTGCCACGTCCGCCGGCCCCTTGTCAAAAGGAAAAGTGGCGACGGCGGCATAGCCGTGGGGCCGCCCGCGCCGGCTGCGCGCCGCTTCGTCGCAAGCCGCTTTGCCCCTCCCGCCCCTTTGTGCTAGGCACAGCCGCGAGCGCCGCGGCTGCCGCGGCGCCCTCGCAGCCGAAAGGATGCCGTGACCCCTCTCGTCTCCGCCGCCATTACCGACCGCGGTGCCGCCTTGAGCGGCGAAGTGCGCCCGCCCGGCGACAAGTCGATCTCCCATCGCGCCCTCATGCTGGGCGCCGTCGCCGTCGGCGAGACGCGCGTGCGCGGCCTCCTCGAAGGCGAAGACGTGCTGCGCACAGCGGCCGCCCTGCGCGCCCTCGGCGCCGAGATCGCGCGCGACGAGGCCGGCGTCTGGCATGTCCACGGCGTCGGGGTCGGCGGCCTCGGCGAGCCGGCGGAGGTGCTCGACCTGGGCAATGCGGGGACGGCGGCGCGGCTGCTGATGGGCCTCGTCGCGAGCCACCCCTTCGCGAGCTTCCTCACCGGCGACGCCTCGCTCCGCCGACGGCCGATGGGGCGGGTCGCCGAGCCGCTCGAGCGCATTGGCGCGCGCATCGTGGCGCGGGCGGGGACGCGGCTGCCGCTCGCCGTCATCGGCACCGCCGAGCCGCTCCCCATCACCTATCGCCTGCCGGTGCCCTCGGCCCAGGTGAAGTCGGCGGTGCTCCTCGCCGGCCTCAACGCCCCGGGGATCACCACCGTCGTCGAGGACGCGCCCACCCGCGACCACAGCGAGCGCATGCTGCGCGCCTTCGGCGCCGAGATCGCTCTCGAGGACCGCGACGACGGCGCCCGGGCGATCCGCCTGACCGGCCAGCCGGAGCTCACGGCCCAGGCGCTCGCTGTGCCCGCCGACATCTCCTCGGCGGCCTTCCCCCTGGTCGCCGCCCTCCTCGTTCCCGGCTCGCGGGTGACCCTGCGCGGGGTCGGGGTCAACCCCTTGCGCACCGGGCTTCTCGCCACGCTCGCCGAGATGGGGGCGACGATCCGCCGCGAGAATGCGCGCGAGGAGGCGGGCGAGCCCGTGGCCGATCTCGTCGTCGAGGCGGGCAGCCTCGCGGGGGTGCGCGTGCCGGCGGCGCGGGCGCCATCGATGATCGACGAGTACCCGGTTCTCGCCGCGGCGGCGGCGGTGGCCAAGGGCATCTCCCGCTTCGAGGGCCTCGCCGAGCTGCGCGTCAAGGAGAGCGACCGCCTCGCCGCCATCGCCGCCGGGCTCGCCGCCAACGGCGTCAAGGTCGCGGTCGAGGCGGACGACCTCATCGTCGAGGGCTGCGGCGGGCCGGCGCCGGGCGGCGGGCTCGTCGCGACCCATCTCGATCACCGCATCGCCATGGCCTTCCTCGTCCTCGGCCTCGGGGCGCGGCGGCCGGTCACCATCGACGACGGCCGCATGATCGACACCAGCTTCCCGGGCTTCGCCGCCCTCATGAACCGCCTCGGCGCCGGCATCGCCCCGGCGGCGGCGCGATGATCATCGCCGTCGACGGCCCGGCGGCCTCGGGCAAGGGCACCCTGGCCCGCCGTCTCGCCGAGCGCTTCGCCTTCGCCTATCTCGATACCGGCCTCCTCTACCGCGCCGTGGGGCTTGCGGTGCTGCGCCAGGGCGGCGACCCGGCCGACCCGGCGGCGGCAGCGGCGGCGGCGCGGCGGCTCGATCTCGATGCCCTGGACGACCCGGCCTTGCGCGGCGACGAGGCCGGCAACGCCGCCTCCAAGGTGGCGGCAATCCCCGCGGTGCGCGCGGCCCTCCTCGAGCTCCAGCGCGGCTTCGCCCGCACCCCGCCGGGGGGCAAGAAGGGGGCGGTGCTGGATGGGCGGGATATCGGGACGGTCATCTGCCCCGAGGCCGAGGTCAAGCTCTTCGTCACCGCCAGCCCGGAGGCCCGGGCGCGACGCCGCCATAAGGAGTTGCTCGCGCGCGGGCTTGACAGTATATATGCCCGTGTCCTGCAGGACCTCAGGGAGCGCGATGCGCGGGACGCCGCCCGAGCGGTAGCCCCGCTCAAGCCTGCGCCCGATGCCTGCGTGCTTGATACCAGCGCGCTCGATGCGGATCAGGCCTTCGAGGCCGCGGTCAGGCAAGTCCTGGCCAAGACGGGCGGCCGGGAAGGGTGATCGCCCCCCGCCTTCCAGGACAATGACGCGATGCGGTCCGGCCCCCGCGCCGGACGACCATTGGATGGTTGAGAGAGACCGCCGGAGCCAACCGGCTGGCCGGAATAACATGGATTGGAGCATTGGATGACTGAGACCAGCAGCCTCGCCGCGGGCGAGGAGAATTTCGCGGCCCTCCTCGAGGAGAGCCTCCGCACCACCGAGACCTTCGAGCACGCCGTGGTCAAGGGCCGCGTCGTCGGCATCGAAGGCGACTTCGCCCTCGTCGATGTCGGCCTCAAGGCCGAGGGCCGCGTGCCGCTCAAGGAGTTCGGCCACGGCTCGGGCGCCAAGGTGCAGATCGGCGACACCGTCGACGTCTTCGTCGAGCGCATCGAGGACAAGAACGGCGAGGCCGTGCTGTCCCGCGAGAAGGCGCGCCGCGAGGAGGCCTGGACCCAGCTCGAGAAGGCGTTCAAGGAGAACCAGCGCGTCAACGGCGTGATCTTCGGCCGCGTCAAGGGCGGCTTCACGGTGGACCTGAGCGGCGCCGTCGCCTTCCTTCCGGGCAGCCAGGTGGACATCCGCCCGGTGCGCGACGTGACCCCCCTGATGGGCCAGCCGCAGCCCTTCCAGATCCTCAAGATGGACCGCCAGCGCGGCAATATCGTCGTCTCGCGTCGCGCCGTCCTCGAGGAGACCCGCGCCGAGGCGCGCTCCGAGCTCGTCGCCAACCTCAAGGAAGGCCAGGTGCTCAAGGGGGTCGTCAAGAACATCACCGATTACGGCGCCTTCGTCGATCTCGGCGGCGTCGACGGCCTGCTCCACGTCACCGACATCGCCTGGCGCCGCATCAACCACCCCTCCGAGGCGCTCCATATCGGCCAGAACGTCGAGGTGCAGGTCATCCGCTTCAACCCGGAGACCCAGCGCATCTCTCTCGGCATGAAGCAGCTCGAGGCCGATCCCTGGGAGGGTGTCGCCCTCAAATATCCGGTGGGGGCCAAGTTCAAGGGCCGCGTCACCAACATCACCGATTACGGCGCCTTCGTCGAGCTCGAGCCGGGAATCGAGGGCCTGGTGCACGTCTCGGAGATGAGCTGGACCAAGAAGAACGTGCATCCGGGCAAGATCGTCTCGACCAGCCAGGAGGTCGAGGTGATGGTCCTCGACGTCGATCCGCAGAAGCGCCGCATCTCCCTCGGCCTCAAGCAATGCCTCGACAATCCCTGGGAGAGCTTCGTCGAGAAGTTCCCCGTGGGCGCCGAGATCGAGGGCGAGATCAAGAACATCACCGAGTTCGGCCTGTTCGTGGGCCTGCCCGGCGAGATCGACGGCATGGTCCATCTCTCCGACCTCGATTGGAACCGCGCCGGCGAGGAGGCGATCAAGGACTACAAGAAGGGCGACCATGTGAAGGTGAAGGTGCTCGACGTCGACGTGGAGAAGGAGCGCATCTCCCTCGGCATCAAGCAGCTCAGCGACGATCCCTTCGAGCGCGCCACCACCAGCGTGAAGAAGGGCGACGTGGTGACCTGCACGGTGACCAAGGTGCTCGACAGCGGCATCGAGGTCGCGGTGGCCGACGGCGCCACCGGCTTCATCCGCAAGGCGGAGCTCTCGCGCGACCGCGTCGACCAGCGCCCGGACCGCTTCGCCGTCGGCGAGAAGGTGGATGCCAAGGTCACGACCGTGGACCGCGCCACGCGCCGCTACAGCCTCTCGATCAAGGCGCGCGAGATCGAGGAGGACAAGCAGGCCATGGCCCAATACGGCTCCTCGGACAGCGGCGCCTCCCTCGGCGACATCCTCGGGGCGGCGATCAGCCGCGCCACCAAGGAGAAGGAGAAGAAGGCCAAGGGCAAGGGCGAGGACGAGGCCGGCGAGGAGAGCGGCGGCTAAGCCCGCTCTCGCCGCGGGATCGACAGAGCGGGCGCGTCGCGACGGCGGCGCGCCCGTGCCGCATCCGCCCCATGGCGCCGCCCGCCGCAGGTGCGAAGCGAAAAGCCTCGTGTTCCGAGGGGCTTATCCTTGACGGCCTTGCCGGCGTCTGGCAGGCTCCGGGAACTCGGCACGCTTCGGGAGTGCGAGGGGACCGGGGAAGGGGGGTCGGTGTCGATGACGAAGTCGGAGTTGATCCTGCGCATCGCCGAACGCAATCCGCATCTCTACCAGCGCGATGTCGAGCGCATCGTTTCCACCATTTTCGACGAGATCTCGGCGGCCCTCTCGCGCGGCGACCGCGTCGAGCTGCGCGGCTTCGGGGCCTTCTCGGTGAAGAAGCGCGGCTCGCGTCTCGGCCGCAATCCGCGCACCGGCGAGGCCGTCGCGGTGCACGAGAAGCACATTCCCTTCTTCAAGACCGGCAAGGAGCTGCGCGAGCGGCTCAACGACAAAAAATAGCGCGTCCCCGGCGCGCGGCGTCGGGCCCCGCCGCGCCTTCGCCGCTTTCGCCGTCGCCTTGCCGCCATCGGTAGTGACATGAAGCTGATCGGCTGGATCCTCGGCGCCCTCGTCGCCATCGTCCTCATCCTCTTCGCGGTCTCCAATCGCGGCGCCGTCGCGCTCCAGATCTGGCCGCTTCCCTTCAGCCTGGAGCTGCCCCTCTATGCGGCCTTGCTGGCCGCACTCGTCATCGGCTTCATCGCCGGCGGCCTCGGCGGCTGGCTCGGCGGCTTCAAGTGGCGCCGCCGCGCGCGGCGCGCGGAGAGCGAGGCGGCGGCGCTTAGGCGCCAGCTCGCGGAGCTGCGCGCGACCGCCGCGGCGCCGCCGCGCGACACGCCGGCGCTGCCGCTCATGCCCGGCGCCGATTGATCCCTTTCGTCTGATCCGAGCGGAGGACGAGCGATGCGCATGATAGCCGCCGCCGAGGTCGAGGCGGCGCTCGACGAGACGACCCTGATCGAGGCCCTGCGGGCGATGTTCCGCGAGGACTGCGCAACCCCCGTGCGCACCCATCACACGGTCGCGGTGCCGGGCGCGCCGGACGCCACCCTTCTCTTCATGCCGGCCTGGCAGTCGGGACGGGAGATCGGCGTCAAGCTCGTCACCGTGCATCCCGGCAACGCCGACCGCGGCAAGCCGAGCGTGCAGGGCATCTATGTGCTGATCGACGCCACGACGGGCAATGTGCTGGCGCTCATGGATGCGCCCACGCTTACGGTCAAGCGCACGGCCTGCGCCTCCGCTCTCGCCGCCACCTATCTCGCGCGCGCCGATGCGGCGCGACTTCTCGTCCTCGGCACGGGGGCGCTCGCCCCCCATCTCGTGCGCGCCCATGCCGCGGCGCGGCCGATTCGCAGCGTGCGCATCTGGGGCCGCAACCCGGCGAAGAGCGAGGCCCTGGCCCGACGCCTCGCCCAATCCGGGCTCGCCGTCGAGGCCGCGACCGATCTCGAGGCCGCCGTCGCCGAGGCGGACATCGTCTCCTGCGCCACCATGACCCACGAGCCCCTCGTCCACGGCGCCTGGCTGCGCCCGGGGCAGCATCTCGATCTCGTCGGCGGCTATACGCCGGCGATGCGCGAGGCCGACGACGAGGCGGTGCGCCGCGCCCGCGTCTTCGTCGACACCCGCGCCGGGGCTACCAAGGAGGCCGGCGACATCGTGCAGCCGCTGCAATCGGGCGTGCTGCGCGAGGCCGCGATCCAGGGCGATCTCTACGAGCTGTGCCGGGGCGCGCGGCCGGGCCGCCAGGGGCCAGGCGAGATCACCTTCTTCAAATCGGTGGGCGCCGCGCTCGAGGACCTCGCCGCGGCGCGGCTCGTCCTGGACAAGAGCGGCGGGCCCACGGCCGCCTGATGGCGCTCAAGGCGAAGATCTGCGGCGTCAACAGCCGCGTTGCCGCCGAGGCCGCGGTCGCGGGCGGCGCCGCCTTCGTCGGCCTCGTCTTCTATCCGCCCTCGCCGCGCAATGTGACGCCCGCGGAGGCCGAGGCCGTCGCCGCCGCGGTGCCGCCAAGCGTGACGCGGGTCGGGCTCTTCGTCGACGCCGAGGACGCGGTGGTCGAAGCGGCCGTCACGGCGGCGGGTCTCGGCATGCTCCAGCTCCATGGCGGCGAGACGCCGGCGCGGGTGGCGGCGCTCAGGAAGCACTTCGGGCTGCCGGTGATGAAGGCGATCCCCATCGCAAGCGCCGCGGACGTCGCCGCCGCCGAGGCCTATCTCGGCGTCGCCGACTGGCTGCTTTTCGACGCCAAGCCGCCGCCGGCGATGGCGAACGCGCTTCCCGGCGGCAATGCGCTGCGCTTCGACTGGACGCTCATCGCCGGGCGGCGCTGGCCGCTCCCCTGGATGCTCTCGGGCGGGCTCGACGCCGCGAATCTCGCCGAGGCGGTGCGCATCAGCGGTGCGGCCGTCGTCGACGTCTCCTCGGGGGTGGAGGACCGGCCCGGCCACAAGGACCCGGCGCGCATCGCCGCCTTCCTCGCCGCGGCGAAGGCGCTGTAACGCCTTACCGCCGATCATGCCAGCGTGTCGCGGAAGCACGCTACACGTTGCGCAAACACTCCCGATTGTCGGCTCCGGGAGAAGTGGAGGTCCAGGATCGCTGGTGTCCTGCTTTCGCAAGACGGCTGGTGGAAACCGTGGAAAATGGGGAGCAGGCTTGTTACGTTAAGTCAGAATGCTATATATCATTAGTAGGTAGCATTTTCCGTGGAGCTCGATATGGCGAAAGCAAGGCTCTTCTGGTCTGGGCGGTCGCAGGCGGTGCGGCTTCCGAAGGAGTTTCGCTTCCGCGGAGAGGAGGTTCTCATTCGCCGCCATGGCAGCACCGTGATCCTTGAGCCGGTGGCCGAGGATTGGCGCTGGCTGGATGCCATCGCTGGTAAGCTTGATAAGGATTTTGTCGCGGCCGTCAACGAGCGGCCGGAACAGCAGGAGCGGCCCGCGCTTGATGACTTGTTTCGATGATGCGCTTTCTTCTCGATGCGAATGTCGTCATCGCTCTGCTCAACGACACCGCCTCGACGCTGGCGCGGCGCGCGAGGCGGGAGAGGCCCAGCGACGTCGCGATCTCGTCGATCGTAGCTCATGAGCTTTTCTATGGCGCGTTCAAGAGTCGGCGCGCGGCGCAGAACACGGCCTTGGTCGACGCGCTGCAATTTACGGTACTGGAATTTGACAAGGAGGACGCGCGGCGAGCCGGCGAGATTCGCGCCTACCTGGCCGCCAAGGGCACCCCGATCGGCCCCTATGACGTGCTGATCGCCGGGCAGGCCTTGGCGCGCGACATGGCCCTGGTCACGCGCAATACACGTGAATTCAGACGCGTGCCGGGTTTGCGCGTCGAGAATTGGGAAGGCTGACACGGCACGCTTCCACGTCAGAGTTGAGAACATCCGCGAGGAGGTCGGCGCTGTCCGCTGCGGATCGCTAAGCGCTCATTATCCCCTCAAGGAGTCCGATCACGGACTCTCGGCGCTGACGAGCCAGAGGGCGGCGGGAAGCGGCACCGCCTGGCCGCGCTGATACGGGGCCAGGACCCGGCGCACCGAGGCGGCGACGGCGCTGCGGACGGCAGGCGGCTGGTCCGCGACGGCGCGGCGCGTGGGGCCGATCTCGAGGGCTGCCTCGACCGCGGCGTCGAGCCCCTTCCCGGCGGCGATGTCGTAATCGAGATCGACGGGTTCGAGAGCGATCGCCCGGAACCCCGCCTCGCCGAGTATGCGGCGGACGCGCTCCGCTTGCGCGAAGGCGAAGGGGCCGGGCTCCTCCGGGCCGGTCTCGGGCAGCGGCGGCACATGCTCATAGGCGGCCTGGAGCGGCACCGTCATCCAGGGATTCTCCCGGGCGGCGCGGTAGCAGGCGAAGACGAGGCGGCCGCCCGAGCGCAAGGCGCCACGCAGATGGGCGAAGGCGCGCGCGGGCTCTGCGAAGAACATCACGCCGAAGCGGGAGAAGAGGAGGTCGAAGCCGGCTTGGGGGAAGGGATGCGCGGCGGCGTCGCCTTGCACGAGATCGAGGGGGAGGCCGGGCGGGCGGCGCGCGGCGGCCCGCGCCAGCATGGGGGCCGAGAGATCGATGCCGAGGACGCGGCCCGCGGGTGCTGCGCGCCGGGCGAGCTCGATGGCGGTGGCGCCGCAGCCGCAGCCGATATCGACGACGCACTCGCCGGGGCGGACCGCGGCGCGCGCGAGCGCCGCCTCGGCGACAGGCGCCATGACGGCATCGAGATGCGCCTGCCGGGCGGCCCAAAGCTGCCCCACGGCGCCGTTCCAGAAGGCGAATTGATCTTCGGCGACGCTCGTCATCGCTCACCCGCTAGCGCCACGATGAGGATGACGACCGGGCCCGGCACCACGATGAGCCCGAGGGCCACGAGGCCGAACGTCGCGAGCGTCCCCCAATCGAGCATGCCGCCCTCCCTTCGCGAATGACGGCGGATTTTACCCGATGACAGCCGAAGCGCCAGAGCCGCGAGGCGCAATGCATTTGATATGGTCCTTTGCTTGACTCCGACACTATTGACGCTTTCGCACCCCTTGCCATGCTGGGATGAAGCCGCGAGCCGGAGAGAGCGATGGCGAACATCAAGAAAGGTCAGCTTACCGCCCCGCCGGAATGGTGGCGGCACCTGTGCTGGGTGAAGCGCACATTCTGGAAGCGCGAGCGCCGCGCTGCAAAGCAGGCCGTATAGCGCGAAGCAGCCTCATAGTGCTGTCGAAGACGGAATTGGAGGATTGAAGATGGATCGAATCGTCATTGTGAGGACCGCGCATAGCGCGGGACATCGTTGACTCAGGCATTCCGCTATGGCGCTTGTGCCGGCCGACTCATCGGTGGTTTTTACCTTGTGTACCGCGACTCGTCCGTAAGGTAGAATCCAATCCTCAAGGAGGGTGACCTACCGTGGCAAATGAACTGATCTTCAAGATTGACGCATGGACTCCCGCGACGTTCCCAATGGAACGACTTGCTGAGTATATGCGCGAGCTTGCAGTGCTATTAGGGGAGACTGGCAGCGTTCATTTCGTTCGACTGGAGGGGGGGAGCACCAGCATCGTCCATGCTGTTGACCGCGAGGCTGCGCCGAAGGTGCGTCAGCGTCTCGAGTCTGCCAAATCCAGTCAGGCTCCGCGCGAGGCATTGGATGCAGTGAAGAATCTGAACAAGAAATTGGAGGCCGATAACGCCAGCGGTGTACTTGCTGAACGCGAGGGAGCCGAGATCATCGAGTTTCCCGGCGCACGGAAGGCCGTGCAGCCGGTGTATGGGCCATTTACCCAGAGCGGCACGATTGACGGTAGGGCGTTGCGCGTGGGCGGCAGGGGCAGTCTCGTCCCAGTGATGATCCAAACTCGTGATGGTTATGAGACACATTGTCAGGCGAGCAAAGACCTAGCTAAGGAAATTGGCAAGTATCTGTTCGACTTCGATCTACGATTTGCCGGACTCGGTCGTTGGATACGAAACGTGTTTGGCAAGTGGGAACTTATACGGTTCGTAATCTCTGGATTCGAACCGCTCGATAGCAGGCCGCTCCCTGAAATCGTTGCTGATCTTCGCTCTGTCGAAAATCCGGGTTGGCGCAGACTTGCGAATGTTTGGGATGAGGTGGCTGAGCTTCGTGGTGCGAGAGAGGACGACTAAATGGTCGTTTTTGATACGACCTGCCTCTTGCATTTGTTGGATCCAAACCTCGGCGCACCTTTGAATCCGCAAACGAAGTCTCCCGTTGGCCAGGTACACGCACGGGTGAAATACCTGGTAGAACGATTACACGAGAACAGAGAGAAAATCATCATTCCTGCTCCAGTTCTGGGAGAGCTTCTTATCCTCGCGGAACGGGCTGGCGCGGAATATTTCGCCAAGATTGACAAATCGGCCGCGTTCAAGATTGAGCCCTTCGATTCTCGCGCAGCCGTTGAATTGTCCATCATTACCGCCGGGGCAATTAAGGCAGGCGATAAGAAGGCCGGCTCCACAGCAACAATTGCGAAGATCAAATTTGACCGGCAGATCGTCGCGATTGCAAAAGTGCTCGGCGCCTCGACTATCTACACAAACGACGAAAACTTGACCAAGTTTGCTGAGGCAAATGGGCTGACCGCCGTGGCGGTCTGGGACTTGCCTTTACCCGAGCAGGAGCGACAAGCGACCTTCTGGGACGTACCGGAGGGTGAGCAAAACGGCGAGCTGGGCGAAACCGGGCGACCCTGAGCCGTCGCGATTCCATAAGGCGCAGGAGATTGACACGGATGACGAGAGCTCCCGCTAGCCCACCCCGCCGCCTTTGACCTTTGCCGCCCCTTATGCTTCATTCCCGCCGCAATGAAGCCCTCGGATGAAAGCCCCTCGAAACGGCGGCGGATCAAGGCCTTGAGCTGATGGCAGCGGTCAACACCTATCGCGCGGGCCCCGACGAGCGCGGCCATTTCGGCCCCTATGGGGGCCGCTTTGTCGCCGAGACCCTGATGCCGCTCCTCCTGGAGCTGGAGGCGGCCTACGACGCCGCCAAGGCCGATGCCGGCTTTCAGGCCGAGCTCAAGCGCTACCTCGGCGATTACGTCGGGCGGCCGAGCCCCCTCACCTTGGCCGAGCGCCTGACCGCGCGCTGGGGCGGGGCCAAGATCTATCTGAAGCGCGAGGACCTCAACCACACCGGCGCCCACAAGATCAACAACTGCATCGGCCAGATCCTGCTCGCCCGCCGCATGGGGAAGACGCGCATCATCGCCGAGACGGGCGCCGGGCAGCATGGGGTCGCCACGGCGACGGTCGCTGCCCTCTTCGGCCTGCCCTGCACGGTCTATATGGGTGCCGTCGACATGGAGCGGCAGAAGCCCAACGTCTTCCGCATGCGCCTCCTGGGGGCCGAGGTGAGGCCGGTCACCTCGGGCTCGGCCACCCTCAAGGACGCCATGAACGAGGCGCTGCGCGACTGGGTCGCCCATGTCGAGGACACCTATTACCTCATCGGCACCGTCGCCGGCCCCCATCCCTATCCGGCCATGGTGCGCGACTTCCAGACGGTGATCGGCGAGGAGGTGCGCGCGCAGATCCTCGCCGCCGAGGGGCGCCTCCCCGACACCCTGGTCGCCTGCATCGGCGGCGGCTCCAACGCCATGGGCCTCTTCCATCCCTTCCTCGACGAGCCCGAGATCCGCATCGTCGGCGTCGAGGCCGGCGGCGAGGGCCTGGCGAGCGGCCGCCACGCCGCCTCGATGAGCGGCGGGCAGCCCGGCGTGCTCCACGGCAACCGCACCTATCTCCTCCAGGACGTGGACGGGCAGATCTGCGAGGCCCATTCCATCTCGGCGGGACTCGACTATCCCGGCGTCGGGCCCGAGCACGCCTGGCTCAAGGATAGCGGCCGCGTGACCTATACCACGGTGACCGACGCCGAGGCCCTGGACGCCTTCCAGCTCTGCGCCCGCCTCGAGGGCATCGTCCCCGCCCTCGAATCCGCCCATGCGCTGGCCGAGGCCGCGAAGCTGGCGCCGGCGCTGCCGCGCGACCATCTCCTCGTGCTCTGCCTCTCCGGGCGCGGCGACAAGGATATCTTCGCCGTCGCCGAGATCCTGGGGGTGAGGATATGAGCCGGCTAAGCAAATCGACGTCCGCGGCAGCGGCGAAGCCGGCCGAGAACCGCATCGCCAAGCGCTTCGCCGCCCTCAAATCCGCGGGCCGCGCCGGGCTCGTCACCTTCATCACGGCGGGGGACCCCGACCGTGCCACCTCCCAGGCGCTTCTCGCCGGGCTCCCCGCGGCGGGCGCCGATCTCATCGAGCTCGGCATGCCCTTCTCCGACCCCATGGCGGACGGCCCGGCGATCCAGGCGGCGGGACAGCGCGCGCTCAAGGCCGGGGCCGGGCTTAAGCAGACCCTCGCCATGGTCGCCGAGTTCCGCGCGAGCGAGGGCGCCACACCCCTCATCCTCATGGGCTATTACAACCCCATCTTTCGCTACGGTCCTTCGGCCTTCATCCGCGACGCCGCCCAGGCGGGAGTCGACGGGCTCATTATCGTCGACCTGCCCCCCGAGGAGGATGCCGAGCTGCGTCCCCTCGCCGAGGCCGCGTGCATCGCCGTGATCCGCCTCGTGGCGCCGACGACGAGCGAGGCGCGCGCGCAGACTCTTCTCTCGGAGGCGAGCGGCTTCGTCTATTACGTCTCGGTCACCGGCGTCACCGGCACGCGGAGTGCCGCGCGCGACCAGGTGGCCCAGGCCTTGGCAAGGCTGCGCCAGCACACTGCCCTGCCGCTTGCCGTGGGCTTCGGCATCAAGACGCCGGAGGACGCCGCCGCCTTCGCGCGCGACGCGGACGCCGTCGTCGTCGGCTCGGCCCTGGTGCAGGTGATCGCCGATCGCCTCGACGCCAAGGGGAAGGCGACGCCGGCGCTCGTGCCCGACGCCCTCGACTTCGTGCGCCGGCTCGCCCGCGGCGTCGCCGCCGCGCGGGCCACGACCCAGGCGGCGTCATGAACTGGCTCACCAATTTCGTCCGCCCGCGCATCCGCGCCCTGGTGCAGAAGGCGGATGTCCCCGACAAGCTGTGGCAGAAATGCCCGAAATGCGGGCAGATGATCTTCCACCGGGAGCTCGAGGCCAATCTCAACGTCTGCCCCCATTGCGACCATCACATGCGCATCCCGGCGGAGAAGCGCCTCGCCCTGCTCTTCGACGAGGGCCAGTACCACCGCATCGAGCTACCCAAGACGCCGGTGGACCCCCTCAAGTTCCGCGACCGCAAGCGCTATAGCGAGCGCCTCAAGGAGGCCCAGGCCAAGACCGGCCTCGCCGACGCCATCATCGTCGGCCACGGCAAGATCGGCGGGAACCCCGCCGTCTGCGCCGCCTTCGAGTTCGAGTTCCAGGGCGGCTCGATGGGCGTCGCCGTGGGCGAGGCGATCGTCGCCGCGGCCAAGCTCGCGACCTTGCAGCAGGCGGCCCTCGTCGCCATTCCCGCCTCGGGCGGCGCGCGCATGCAGGAGGGCATCCTCTCCCTCATGCAGCTCCCGCGCACGGTGATCGCCGTCGAGCAGCTCCGCGAGGCGGGCCTGCCCTATATCGTGCTGCTGACCGACCCCACCACGGGCGGCGTCTCCGCCTCCTTCGCCATGCTCGGCGACATCCAGATCGCCGAGCCGGGGGCCGTCATCGGCTTCGCCGGCGCGCGGGTGATCGAGGAGACGATCAAGGAGAAGCTGCCCGAGGGCTTCCAGCGCGCCGAATATCTGCTCGAGCACGGCATGCTCGACATGGTGGTGCATCGCCGCGAGCTGAGCGCCACCCTCGGGCGCTTGCTGAGCCTGCTCATGAAGCGCGAGCCCCCGGCCGCGGTCCTTCCCCTCTCCAAGCCACAGGCGGCGAAGGGTGCAACCCCAGGCGAGTGACGCCGTCCTCGCACGGCTGCTGAAGCTCCACCCCAAGGTCATCGACCTCTCCCTCGGGCGGATCGAGCGCCTCTTGGCGATCCTCGGCCATCCCGAGCGCCGTCTCGCCCCCGTCGTCCACGTCGCCGGCACCAATGGCAAGGGCTCGACCATCGCCTTCCTGCGCGCCATGCTCGAGGCCGCCGGCCGCAAGGTGCAGGTCTATACCTCGCCCCATCTCGTCCGCTTCGCCGAGCGCATCCGCCTCGCCGACGGCATCATCGGGGACGCGGCGCTGACGGCGCTGCTCGAGGAATGCGAGCGGGCGAATGGGGGCGCGCCCATCACCTTCTTCGAGATCACCACCGCCGCCGCCTTCCTCGCCTTCGCGCGCGAGCCTGCCGACATCCTCCTCCTCGAGGTCGGGCTCGGCGGGCGGCTCGACGCCACCAATGTGATCGAGCGCCCGGCCCTCTCGGTGATCGCCCCCGTCTCGATCGATCATACGGATTTCCTCGGCGATACCCTCGCGGCGATCGCCTTCGAGAAGGCGGGCATCCTCAAGCCCGGGGTCGCCGCCGCGATCGGGCCACAGGAGCCCGAGGCCCTCGGCGTTATCGAGGCGCGGGCGGAAGCGGTCGGCGCCCCCCTCGCCCGCTTCGGCGTCGAATGGTCGGCCGAGGCGACGGCCGAGGGCATGCGCTTTTCCGGCCGCCGCTGGCGTCTCGACCTGCCGCGGCCTGCTCTCCCCGGCCCCCACCAGATCGGCAATGCGGGGCTCGCCATCGCCGCGGCGGAGCATCTCGACGGCTTCGGCTTGACTCCTGCGCATCTCGCGGCGGGGCTCCGCGCGGCGAGCTGGCCGGCGCGGCTTCAGCGCCTCACTCGCGGCCCCCTTCTCGCCGGCCTGCCCACGGGCTGGGAGCTCTGGCTCGATGGCGGCCATAACGCCGCCGCCGGCGCGATCCTCGCCGCCCAGGCTGCGCGCTGGCGCGACAAGCCCCTCGGCCTCATCTACGGCATGCTGAAGACGAAGGACGCAATCGGCTTCCTGGAGCCCCTCGCACCCCATGCCGCCGTCACGCGCACCATCGCCATCCCCGGCGAGGCCAACAGCCTCTCCGCCGAGGAGGCCTGCCGCCACGCCCGGGCGGCGGGGCACGACGCAGCGGCGGCGGCGAGCATCGAGGCGGCGAGGGATGCCATCGTCGCCCGTCTCGGCCGCCCCGCCCGCATCCTCATCTGCGG
Organism: Alphaproteobacteria bacterium; assembly: GCA_035294245.1. Classification (GTDB taxonomy): domain Bacteria; phylum Pseudomonadota; class Alphaproteobacteria; order JACZXZ01; family JACZXZ01; genus DATGLG01. The sequence continues at coordinate 54,561 of DATGLG010000017.1, forward strand.
CTCCCTCTACCTCGCCGGCAAGGTCTTGGTGGAAAACGGATAATCGCCCTTCCTCCACGGCAAAACCCCGCCGGGGCGGGCGGGGTCTGCGCAAAAAAGGGGATGCCAACGTCGCCCCCCTTGGATTTGGCGGCTTAAAGGACCGAGCGCACCCATTCGTAGAGCTTGCTCTTGGGCAGGCTGCCGACCTTCATCGCCGCCACCTGGCCGCCCTTGAACAGCATCAGGGTCGGGATGCCACGCACGCCGTATTTCTGCGGCGTGGTGGGGTTCTCGTCGATGTTGAGCTTGGCCACCGTGATCTTGCCGTCGAGATCCTTGGCGAGTTCCTCGAGATGGGGGGCGATCTGCTTGCAGGGGCCGCACCACTCCGCCCAGAAATCCACCAGCACCGGGGCCGAAGCCTTGAGCACATCGGCGTCGAAGGAGGCGTCGGAGACCTTGGTTGTCGTCATTATAATCCCTTTCAGATCAATCGATTGGCTGAGGCCGCAGCGGCTGCCGGCGGGGCGAATCCCAGGCTCCAATCTAGGGTTCGGCTTCCGCGCGCGTCAAGGCGCGTGGGCGTCAAGGAGGGTATCCGGCAGCGGCATGAGTCGCGGCCCGTCGGTCCACAACAGCGCGCAGCGCACCGGCCGTCCCGGGTAGATTTTTTGCAGGAGCGCGCGATAGGCCGCCATCTGGCGCAGATAAAGGGGTGCCACGTCCACGACCGACGCCGGGGGCGGCCGGTTGGTCTTGTAATCAACGATCAGCACCTCCCGCTCGCTCACGACCAGACGGTCGACCTGGCCCGCAATCGCGTGCGCGCCGATTACCCCTGTCAGCGGCACCTCGGCGCGGGAGCCGGGAGCGAAAAGCGGCGCAAAATCGGGGGCGCCCAGCACGGCAAGGACCTCGGCGGCGAGGGCCGCCCGCTCTTCCTCGGCGAGCTCGTGGGCAGGGCGGGCGAGATAGCGGCGGCAGGCCTCTTCCCGCCGCTCGGGCGCAAGCTCGGGCAGCGCCTCAAGCAGCCGATGCACGAGGCGGCCGCGGCGAAAGCGCAGCCCGTCCTCACCGTCGAGGGGCGAGCGCACCGCCGGCTCGTCCTCCGCGGGACGCGAGGGGGCCAGGGGGCGCGCCGGCACCGGCTCGGCCGGCGGCAGGGCGCGCGCCCAGGCCGGCAAAGGCTCCTCGCCCGTCGCCGGCGCAGCCGATGGGACTGGCGGCGGGGGCACCGCCTCCTGCGCCGTGGCGAGGCGCAGCGCGGCACCGGCCCAGCCATCGGCGACCTCGCCGCGGCAGTCGAAGGCGAACGGCGTCGCGATCGGCGCCAAGCCGTCGCGCACGAGGTTGTACCAGCAATCGGCTGCCGGCTCCCGCTCGCCGCGCCAGCCGCAGACATAGAGCCGGTCCTCGGCGCGCGTCATGGCGACGTAGAGGAGCCGCCGGTATTCCTGGTCGCGCTTGCGATTGGCGGCCGCGCGCAGCCGCTTCGCAAGCTCGCCCTCATGGGCGCGCCGCGGCGGCCAGAGAAAGCCGGCTGTCGCGGCCTCGCCATCGTCGTCGAGCCAGAGCAGGCGCGGACTCTGCGTCGGCACCTGCATGGTGTCGGGGAGAATCACGATGGGCGCCTGCAGCCCCTTGGCGCCATGCACCGTCATAATGCGCACCTCGTCGCGCTGCCCCGCCTCGGGATCGCGCTTGATCTCGGCCTTGCCCGACTCGACCCAATGAAGAAAGCCCTCGAGGGACGGAACATGAATGCGCTCGTAAGCGAGGGCGAGGGCGAGGAACTCGTCGAGGGGCTCCTCGGCCTCGGGGCCGAGCCGCGCCAGCATGCGTTTCCGGCCACTCGCCCCATCGGGCCGGCCGCGCGCGCCGAGGACCTCGGTAAAGAGCTCGTAGGGGCGCACGAAATCGACGCGGCGAAGCAGATCCGCGAGATAGGCATGGGCGGCGGCGAAAGCGGGATCCTCGTCGGCGCGGCGCTCAAGGGCCTGCCACAGGCTGCCGGCGCGCCCATAGGCGAGGGTGAAAAGCTGCTCCTCGTCGATCCCGATGAGCGGGCTCTTCAGCACCGTCGCAAGGGTGAGATCGTCCTCCGGCAGGAGCAGGAAACGGGCCAGCGCGATGAGGTCCATCACCGGGAGCTGATCGGTCAGCACCATGCGATCGATCCCCGCGACGGGCACCGCGGCCGCCTTCAAGGCGCGCACCAGCTCCTCGACAAGCACGGTGCGGCGGCGCACCAGCACCATGATGTCGCCGGCGGCGACGGGCCGTCCCCGCGCCGGCAATGGCTCGCGGCTGTCGATCCAGCCCTTGATGCGCGCGGCGATGAGGGCGGCGAGGCGCGCCGGGGGCGAATCCGCGGCCTCACGGCCGATCGGGGGCGTCCAGGGGGCGAAATCGCTGCGCTCACGCTGTACGGCTGGCGGCCAGATCTCGACGAGGCCGGCCTGGCCTACGCGGTGAGGATGATGACGAATCGCCTCGCCCGGACGCACCACCCCGTCGGCTGCCGAAGGAAGTCCAAACACGGCGTCGACGGCCTGCAGCACGGCCGGCGTGGAGCGGAACGAGACCTCGAGAGCGACGCTGCGCCAGAGCCCATCGGCGGCCCGGGAGCGCGCGGCGAAATGCGCGCGCATGGTTTCGAAGGCGTCCGGATCGGCGCCCTGGAAGCTGTAGATCGACTGCTTAACATCGCCCACGGCGAAGACGGTGCGTGGGAGCCCGCGCGCTCCTTCGCCGGCGAAGAATTCCTCGGCGAGGAGAGCGACGATGCGCCATTGATCGGGATTGGTGTCCTGGGCCTCGTCGATGAGGATGTGATCGAGTCCGCGATCGAGCTTGTAGAGGACCCAATCCGCGCCGCGCGTCTCGAGCAGCCGGCGCGTCTTGAGGATGAGATCGTCGTAATCGAGAAGGGCCGCGCGCTCCTTGTGGCCGTCATAGGCGTCGAGCACTGCAGCGCCGAGACGGAGCAGCGCCGCGCTCGCCGCTGCAGTGGTGGCGGCACGAAGCCGCTCGCATAGTCGGATCAGGCGGTCCGCCTCTGCGGCGAGCGTCGCGTCGATTCCCGCCGCCGCGTCGCGCACGGCTTTGGTCGCGAGGGTCTTGCGCACCGCCCCGTCATTCGTGAGATAGGCGCGCAGATAATCATCGAGCCCGTCGACGCGAGCGGCAGGCGCGGCGAGCCAATCGGCGATCGCATTCCCCCGCGCCTGATCCGCGTCGGAGCCCCGCGCCAGCGCCGCTGCCGCCGCGCGCAATCCGGCGAGATCAAGGGCGTCATCGGCGCAAGCGGCGGCCCGGATGGCGGCGACATCATCCTTCGGATCGAGACCCAGACGGCGATAGATCGCCGCGATTGCCGCCTCGGCCCCCCCGGCCTGCCCGAGGATGCGGAGAAAACGGCCACGCTGGCGCGCGAGCGCACCGAGGAGCTCGCCGAAGGCCCCCTCCTGGACATGCCCCGTAACCTCGCGTAGAGCCGCGGCGAGGGCGTCGTCCACGCCGATGCGCGCACGACGCAGGACCTCGTCGCGCGCCGCCTCCATGCGCTCCGCGGCCGTCCGCTCGTCCATCACCTCGAAATGGGGTGCCACCCCGGCCTCGAGAGGAAAGCGGCGAAGGAGCGATTGACAGAAGGCGTGGATCGTCTCGATCCGCAACCCGCCCGGGGCATCGACGACCTGGGCGAAGAGCCGCCGCGCGCGCTCCAGGAGATCGCCGCGGGGCGTATCGCCGGTGAGCGCGGCCAATTCCGCCGCAAGCGCCGGGTCCGGCAAGGTCGCCCAGCGGCCGAGACGATAGGCAATGCGATTTGCCATCTCCGCAGCGGCGGCTTTGGTAAAGGTCAGGCAGAGCAGACGGCTCGGTGGCGTGCCGTAGAGCAGCAGGCTGAGGACGCGGTCCGTCAGTACCGAGGTCTTGCCCGTGCCCGCCGACGCCGCGACCCAAATGGAGGCGGCAGGATCCGCAGCACTCCGCTGCAGGGGTCCGGCGTCGCACCGTGCCGTCAGAACACCGCTCATTCGCTACCACCATTGACGGTGGACCATTCCTTGACCCGCGCGAGATGCTCGTAGTCACTGAAAGCCGGCGCGTGATCGGGTCGCGGGCACGCCGCATAGGGCGTCGAGGGATCGTCGAAGGCCGAGACCAGGCCGAGGAGTCCAATGAAGGCCTCCCGCGCCAGCTCGGCGGCGTCGACAACGAAGCGTCGCTCCTCGCCCGGCGGCTCGCCGCCCGAGAGCCGCCAGAACGCCAGCTCCTTCACCGCCGCGGGCGCGACGCCGTGAAAGGCGCCTTCTTGCGCCATCGCCGCCTCGAGCGGAAGCTGCGGCGAGAGGCCGAGCTCGATTTCCGCCGGGCTTGGCGTCGCGCCCGTCTTGTAGTCGATGATCGCAAGCCCGCCGGCCTTGAGCCGATCGATGCGATCCGCCTTGGCGGAGAGCGTGAAAGGCCCCGCTGGCGCCTCGAAAACGAGCGTGCCAGGGGTCTCACTGCGGCTTTCCGCCAAGATCGGACGCCTCGCGCGCTCCGCGGCAACGAACCAGCGGGCGATGCGCTCGAAACGGGGCCACCAAAAGGCGCGGATGCCCGGCCGCTCGAGGAGAGGGCCAAAGACCTTCTCGCCGATCGACAGCAGCTGCTCGACCGCGTCCCCCGGCAGGGCCTCCGGATAGCTCCTGAGGAAAAGATCGAGCGCCTCGTGGATGAAGGTACCGCGATCGGCGGCACCCGGATCGGCGTCCAAGGGCTCGAGCGCCCGAAGCTTCAGGACATGGTGCGCATAAATGGCGTAAGGGTCGCGCATCCAGACGCCGATCTCGGTTACCGAAAGGCGACGTGGACGCGCCGGAACAGGTGGGCGCGGCGCCGGCGGCGGAGCGGGGGTGACGGGTCCGTCATGACGGTCGAGCGCGCGTTGCCAGGCGAGCCAACGCTTGGCATCGCGCTCATTCCAAGCAAGCCCCGCCGCCCCCAGGAGGTTGTCGAGGCGCAGGAGCCAGCGCGATGGCACGGTCGGCGTGCCCTCGACCTTGAGGGCGCGCGTGAGGACGACTTCACGCGCGCAGCAGGCCTGGGCGAAATCATGCGCGGAAAGACCGATGCGGCGCTCCGGCTCGGGCAGGCCAAACTCGACGCGCATCGGCCGCGACATCCAGGGATCGATCGGCGGCTCAGGCGGCCAGGTGCCCTCATTGAGTCCCCCCAGGATCAGGAGATCGGCATGCTGCAGCCGCGCCTCCAGCGGGCCCCAGATCGCGAGCCGCGGATGGCGGCCATAGCGCGGCCGCACCACTTGGCCCGCGAGCAAGGTTGCGAAGAAAGCCGGATAGGCTGCTCCTGCAAGCGGTGGGAACCGCGCAGCGGCGCGTATCAGCTCGGCGAGAAAGAGGGCCATCTGCTCACCGGCGTCCCCGGCCCACAATCGCGCCGCACCCGTTTGCGCATCGCTGGCCGCGAGGGCCTCTGCGGCGGCGATATGGGCGGCGACAATCTCGGGCACGGTCGCTGTCTTGGCGGCCAAAATATCGGCGAAGGCGCCGAGTCGCCGCTCAAGCCTATCGATGCACGCGACGAGCCCACGGCGGTCCGCCCGCTCCGCGGCTGTGCGGAGGGCAGCTCGCAGCCCCGCAATCCCGGGGGCGGGCCGCGGCCCACGCAGCAGGAAAATCTCGAGCAGGCGTGCCTGGCGGCGAAAGGCGCCGACCGCGACGCCGCCCGCCGCCAGAGGGTGCTTGAGCAATGCGACCAGAGAAAGCGGCGCAAAGGCTTCCGCTGCAACCTGGGCGACGAGGCGGAGAAAGGCGCCGGGCGGCGTGGCCGAGAGCGGTGTGCCGGCCGAATCGTCGACCTCGATGTCCCAGCGTTCGAGCTCGACGGCGACGCGGCGCGCGAGAGCGCGGTCCGGTGTCACCAGCGCCGCCCGCCGGCCGGGCGTATCCAGGGCCTCGCGCATGAGAAGCGCGATCACGCCGGCTTCTTCCCGGGGCGTCGGGCAGTCGATTCGCCGCAGCCCGTCGAGGCTTTCCGGCGGCAACGACCCCAGGCGGCGCCACGCCTCGGTGCTGCTGGCGGGGCGCATCGCCTCGGCGATGAGCGCAGCGCGAGCCGGAGAGCTCGCCGCAACGCCGTCGCAGGACCAATCCACGACGCGGCGCCGCTCGATGCCGATGCGCTCGAGCAGGCGCTTCAGGCCGTATTGCGGATGGCTGGGCTCCAGGCTCTCCCAGGCCTCCGCGTCGAGATGGCGGTCGAGGCCCGGCAGCACGACGCGTCCTTGCGGTAGCGTAGCGATGAGCGCCAAGAGCGCCGCCGTCGCCGGAATGCTGCCCGTCGAGCCGGCGGCGATGATGGGATCGCAAGGCGGATTCGCGCGCCAGAGCTCGACCTGGGCTTCGAGCAAGCGATTGCGGCGCGCGGCGGGGTCGATCGCGCCCTCCGCAGCAAGGACACGGGGCCAGTGCTCGGTGACGATGCGGAGGAAGTCGAGAGTTATCTGCCAATGCGCCGCATAGCGCGCCGGCACGAGAGTGGCAAGCCGATCGAAGCCGAGGCCCTGCGTTTCAACCTGATCGATGAGACGGCCGAGCTCAGCGGCAAGAAGGACCGCCTGCTCCTCCGTGTATCGGCCCAGCTTGAGGATGAGCTCGGCGAGGAGCAGGCGGCGGCGCAGCTCGGGGATGACCGGCGGGATCTCCAGCGCGGCGCCGGAAAGCGGGGCGTCCGCGGCGGCGAAGGCCAACTCGTCCTCATCGAGATCACCGATCGGCATAAGTCGCGGCAGCACCAGGGCGCGGCCGGCGCTGAGCCGCAGAAAGGCCTCGCGCAAGCTGCGCACGGCGCGGCGGGTCGGCAGCAGCACAGTCGACCGGCCGAGCGCTAGGGGGTCGCCCGAGGACTCGGCGAGCAGCTTGGCGGCGAGCGCATCGACGAAGGGCACTCCCGCCGGAATGGTGAAGACCCTGGGATGCGCTGGGGTCATCCGCCGGCACCGGCCATCCCACCGGCATGCCCGCCGGGCGTGAGCGCAGCCTCGGCAAGGGCAAGCCCGGCCGGCGTGCCGACGTGAAAGAACGCGCCGTCATGCACCACGGCAAAGAGCCGCCCCGCGCTCAAGGCACGATCATAAAGCCGATTGAGAGAAAACCTCTCGACGGCGACACCCGCGAAGAGGCGGGCGGCAAGCAATTGGATGCCAGTGAAGAAATAGGGTGCCGTCTCATCGACCGCGCGCCGCCGCAAGCGTCCATCCGGCATGAGATGGAAATCACCGATGCCCTCATATCCGACGGCCTTCACTACGGGCTCGATCAGCAACAGTGCATCCATGCGCCGGTCGTCCCAACCGGCGGCGAGCCGCCGCAGCGTGAGTTGCGCGGCATCGAGCCACAACGCATCACCGTTGACGACATAGAACGGGCCGGGTGCCAAATGGGGCAGCGCCTTGGCAACACCCCCGCCCGTCTCGAGCAGCTCGGCTTCGTGCGAGAGCACGATGCGCGGCCGGCTGCGCGCGGCGAGATGCATCGCGATCTGATCGGCGAGATGATGGGTGTTGACGACGACGGTATCGACCCCCGAGGCGTCGAGGTGGTCGAGAGCGCGGTCGAGGAGCGTGCGGCCGGCGACCGGCAGCAGCGGCTTGGGCATCCGATCGGTGAAGGGCCGCATGCGCAAGCCGAGCCCGGCGGCCAGCACCATGCCGCGCCTGGGCTCGGTCATGCGGCCGCCTCGCAGGGTGGAATACGGCGCATCGCGGGCCCGATGTGCTCGTCGAGCCACGCCTTGAGCGGCGCCAACACGGGATGGCTCACGTCCTGTTCGACGAGACGCCACACACGCGGCAGGTGACGCAGATAGCCGGGCTTGCGGTCGCGCACGCAAAGCCGCGTGAACACTCCGACGATTCGCAAGTTCCGCTGTGCCCCCATGGTGACGTAGGAGGCGTCGAAGCCGTCCCGGTCGAGCTCGGGGAAGGCAGCGAGATAGCGCGCACGCATGCGCGCCTGCAAATCGGCGGGCACGTCGCGCCGCGCATCCTCGAGGAGAGAGACGAGATCGTAGGTGAGCGGCCCGATCACGGCGTCCTGGAAATCGAGGAGCCCGCAGGCCGCCACGCCCGCCCGCCCTTCGATCAGCATAAGGTTGTCGGGGAAGAAATCGAACAGCACCAGCGAATCCGGGGCGCGCCGCGCTTCCGGGATCAGGCGCCGCCAGAGGGCGAGATAATCCTCGCGCAAGCTCTGCGGTGCGGGATTCCCAGTGAGCGCCGGCCAATACCAATCGAGCACAAACCCGACCTCCCGCAACAGGCGCTCTTCGGTGAAAGGCGGCGCCGGAGCCTCGAGCGCTCGCGCATGGCCATGAAGGGCGATGAGCGTATCCACGGCAAGGGCGTAAAGTGCCTCTCTGTCACTGTTGCCAGCGCCGCAGCCGTTCCCGTCGACGAGCCGGGCCATGTTACCGTCGCCGAAATCCTCGAGCAGGAGGAGGCCGGCCTCGATATCCGCCGCCAGGATCTTCGGCGCCGAGAGCTGCAGCGCAAGAAGATGGCGCGCGAGAGCGGTGAAGGGCCCGACGTTCTCTTGGGGCGGCGGCGCGTCCATGAGGACGGCGCGACGGCCATCGGCACCCACGAGCCGCGCATAGCGGCGGAAGGAGGCGTCGCCCGTCATGGTCCGCAGGGGGATGCCGCCCCAGCCGGCTTCCGCCAGGAAGGCAGCGATCTGTCTCTCTCTCTCGCTCACAACTTCATATCCTTGAGGCGCGACGACCACCCGCCATAGCCAATGAGATGCGCCCGGCGGTTATCGGCGGATTCGGCAAAATCGAGGCGCAAATCGAGCCGCTCCGCGGGGAGCAGCGCACCGAGTCGCTCGGGCCATTCGATCAAGCTGACGCCGTCGGCGAAAGCGTCGTCGATTCCAAGCTCGATCGCATCCTCGGGCCGTTCCAGGCGGTAGAGATCAAAATGCCATATCGTAAAGGCACGCCCCTCGTAGCTTTGCACGAGCGTGAAGGTCGGGCTCGGCACATCCTCCTCTTCAGCGCCAGTAGCACGAATAAAATACCGCGCGAAGGTCGTCTTGCCGGCACCGAGCGCGCCAGCGAGCGCGATCACGTCACCCGGGCGGGCGCGTTCAGCGATAGCGGCGCCAAGCGCCGCTGTCGCAGCGATCCCAGACAGCACCAGATGCCGCTCCACCGGAGCCGCCGGGCCCGGCTGACGGATATTGATCACGGCCGTCATCTCCGTATCCTAGGCGCCCGCGCCCTCCCCTCATGCCAGGAGCCGTCATGCCCGCAAGCCCCTACCGCACGGACGTCGCCATCATCGGCGCTGGGCCCGTCGGTCTCTTCGCCATCTTCGAATGCGGCATGCTGCGCTTCAAGTGCCACGTCGTGGACGCGCTCGACATGATCGGCGGCCAATGCATCGCGCTTTATCCCGAGAAGCCGATCTATGACATTCCCGGCCATCCCCGCATCGAGGCAGCGGCTCTCGTCGCCCAGCTGGAGGCGCAGGCGGCGCCCTTTGCACCCGCCTATCACCTCGGCTGCCGGATCGAAAGCCTGGCGCGCAACGGAGATGGCCGCTTCATCCTCGGCGGGAGCGGCGGGCTGACGATCGATGCTGCGGCGGTGATCGTCGCGGCGGGGGTGGGCGCCTTCGGCCCCAACCGGCCGCCCATCCCGGGCATCGAGCGCTACGAAGGCAAGAGCGTCTTCTACCTGGTAAAGCGACGCGAGGATTTCCGCGGCAAGCGTGTGATCATCGCCGGTGGCGGCGATTCGGCCGTGGATTGGGCGCTGTCGCTCGCCGAAGTCGCGGCGAAGGTCACGGTCGTGCATCGTCGCGACAAGTTCCGCGCTGCCCCGGAAAGCCTGCGCAAGCTCCACGCCCTGGCGGCGACCGGCAAGATCGAGCTTGTCATTCCTTATCAGCCCGCCGATCTCGAGGGCAGCAGCACCGGCCGACTCGAAGCGGTGATCCTGCGCGACCTCGACGGCAACACGCGGCGGCTCGAAGCGGATGTTCTTCTCCCCTTCTACGGCCTCGCCATGAGCTTGGGGCCGATCGCGCGCTGGGGGCTCAATCTCGCGCGCAATCACATCGCCGTCGATCCATCGAGCTGTCAGACCAGCGCGCCGGGCATTTTCGCCATCGGCGACATCGCGCATTATCCCGGAAAGCTTAAGCTCATTCTCTCGGGCTTCGCCGAGGCGGCACTCGCCGCCCATGCGATTCATCCACTCGTCTACCCCAACGAGGCGCTGCATTTCGAGTATTCCACCACACAAGGGGTGCCCGGCCTGCCTTGATCAGAGTGCTGCCGCCGGCATCTCGGTCAGCGCTGGCTGCTGGAGGCGATGCGCATGCCAGACTCGGGAAGCGATGCCCCGGCCGCTTGCAGAATTGGCAGATAGCAGCGCACCGTGGTGCCGCGGCTCGGCTCGGAGTCGATCTCGACCCTGCCGCCGTGGAGATCGACGAAGCTGCGCACGAGCGATAGGCCGAGCCCGGCGCCGCCGCCACGGCCGCGCTCGAACTTGTCGAAGACGCGGCTCTGCTCCTCGCGGGGAATGCCGACGCCAGTGTCGGTGACAGCGAGCACGAGCTCGGAGCCCTCGCGCCGGGCAGAGAGCGTGATGCGGCTCCCGGACGGCGAGAACTTGATCGCGTTGCTTACCAGGTTGAACAAGGCCTGCTTCAAGCGCCGCTCGTCGGCGAGGATCGCGCCGATATCCGGCGGGCAGTCGAACTCGAATGTCAGGTTCTGCTTGCGGCCCCACTCGCGTGTGAGGCTCATGACCGAGACGAGGAGGGCATGGATCTGCACGGGCTCGCGCTCAAGGGTCATGCGCCCCGCCTCGATGAGTGCGAGATCAAGGATATCGTTGATGAGGGAGAGGAGCCGGTTGGAGGCGTCGAGTACACCGCGGGTATATTCGATCTGTTTCGCGTTGAGCTCGCCGAAATACTGATTGTTGAGGATTTCGGCGAAGCCGATGATCGCGTTGAGCGGCGTACGCAGCTCATAAGACACGTTGGCGATGAATTCCGATTTGAGACGGTCGGCCGTGACGAGCGCCTCGTTCTTCTCGCGCAGCGCGCGCTCTACGCGGATGCTGTCCGTCACGTCGAGGAAGCTGAGCACGGCGGCTCCATCGGGCAGCGGCACCTTCGACCAATCGACGACGGTGCCGTCGGTGCATTCGAAGCGGCCGCTCTGGGGCGTGCGCTCGCTAACTGCAGCGAGGGCCTTGGCCTTGAATGACGGCCAATCGTCGCCGCCGTCGAAGAAGCCGCGCATGTCCTCGAGCAGGTCATTGAGATGCCGCTCGGCGATCTGCCCATCCCCCGGCAGCTCCCACAGCTTCGCGAAGCTCGGATTGTAGAGCTTGAGCCGCAGATCGCTGCCGAACACGGCGATGCCCTCGTGCAGCGCGTCGATGGTCTCGCGCTGCACCTCGATGAGCGTGTTGTAGTTGCGCTCGAGTGCCAGCTTGTCGGTGACATCCTCGGAAGTGATGAGAAGACCGCCCAGCGGATGCGGCGTCGTCAGGGTGCGCAAGGTGGTGCCGTCGGGAAGATGCTGGAGCTCCTCGAGAGGCTCGATCAGCGAGGTGAAGAGCTGGAGCCGCGCCCGCTTGAAGGCGGGGAAATCCGGATGCTCCGGAAGACGGCGACGCTCGCGCTGGGCCTCCAGCACCTCGCCCATGGTCGGCAGTGCATGGAGCCAGTCCTCGTCGAGTCGCCAGAGCCGGGCATAGGCGGCATTGGCGAAGCGGATGCGCTGGTCCGGGCCGAAAATCACGATGGCCGTGCCCAGCTTTTCGAGCACGTCCGCGTGTGCGGCGAGATGGCGGTTGAGCTCGCCGCGCACCTCTTCAAGCTCGGTATGGTCGAGGGCGTAACCGAGCGTGCCGCCGCCAGGGAGCGGCACTTCGCTGATGTCGAGGAGGCGGCGGTTGCCATCGATGACGACGTGGCAGGTGGCACGCTGGGCCGTGCCGGAAGCGACGGCCTGCTCGGCCAGCGCCTTGCCGCGCTTGCCGATAGCCGCCGCGGCCAGCTCGCGATCTTCCGCGATCGCCTGGGCGATCGTCCCGCCCTCGACGGCGGCGGCATAGACCGCATTGCAATCGAGGAGGCGCAAGCCCGCATCCCGCCGCCAGACCGGCAGGGCGAGGCCGTTCAGCATGTCGCGCAAGCTTCCGCTTTCGCGGGTGAGAGCGTCCAGCCGCGATGAGAGGGCAACGAGTTCCGCCGCCTTCGCTTGGTCGCTTGTGCGCAAGCGCTCGGCCTCGATCGCGGCGGCGTCTCTTTCGCGCGCGAGCCGGGTGAGGCGGCGCCAGAGGATGGCGAGGGCGGCGAGCCCCACCGCCGCGATGGCAATCGCGACAAGATTCGTCGGGGGCACCCCCATGCCCGCCGCCGCTTGCGCCGGCGCCGCCCCGGCCGCGACCATCAGCCCGAGAAGACCGGCGATTTCAAGCCAGCCTTCGCCCTTCACACCCATGCTCCACAGACCCCTCAGGCCTCCGGCGCGAGGGTGCCAGCGATCACCACCGGCCCGCGCGCCGCGCCCCAGAGCCCATTATGCCAGCACCGGAGGCAAAACTAATAACGATAATGCTCTGCCTTAAAGGGACCCGCCGCCGCGACGCCGATATATTTGGCCTGAGCGGGCGTGAGCCGGGTGAGCTTGGCGCCCACCTTGTCGAGATGAAGGGCCGCCACCTTCTCGTCGAGGTGCTTCGGCAGCACGTAGACCTTCTTCTCGTATTTGCCGGGATTGGTCCACAGCTCGATTTGCGCCAAGGTCTGATTGGTGAAGGAAGCGCTCATGACGAAGCTGGGATGGCCGGTGGCACAGCCTAGATTCACGAGGCGGCCCTCGGCGAGCAGAATGATCCGCTTGCCGTCGGGGAACTCGACCTCGTCGACCTGGGGCTTGACATTATGCCACTTGAAGTTGCGCAGGCCTGCAACCTGGATCTCCGAATCGAAATGGCCGATATTGCAGACGATGGCGCGATCCTTCATTTTGCGCATGTGGTCGATGGTGATGACGTCGATATTGCCCGTTGCCGTGACGAAGATGTCGGCGCGCGGCGCCGCGTCCTCCATCGTGACGACCTCGTAGCCCTCCATTGCGGCCTGCAGCGCACAGATCGGATCGATCTCCGATACGATCACCCGTGCCCCCGCGTTGCGCAGGCTGGCGGCGGAGCCCTTGCCCACATCCCCGAAGCCGCAGACCATGGCGACCTTGCCCGCCATCATGACGTCGGTGGCGCGGCGAATGCCGTCGACGAGGGATTCGCGACACCCGTAAAGGTTGTCAAATTTTGACTTTGTCACTGAGTCGTTGACGTTGATCGCAGGGAATAGCAGCCGCCCCTCCTTGGCCATTTGGTAGAGACGGTGGACGCCCGTCGTCGTCTCCTCGGTAACGCCGCGGATCGCCTTGCTAATCGCCGAATACCAGCCCGGCTTGGCCTTGAGCCGCTGTCGGATGGCGGCATAAAGAACCTGCTCCTCCTCATTCGTCGGGTTGTCGAGGACGCCCAGGTCCTGCTCGGCCCGGATGCCGAGATGCACGAGGAGCGTGGCATCACCCCCATCGTCGAGGATCATATTGGGCGTGCCGCCGTCATCCCACTCGAAGATTCGGTGGGTGAAGTTCCAATATTCCTCGAGGCTCTCGCCTTTATAGGCGAAGACCGGCGTCCCCGCCGCGGCGATCGCCGCGGCCGCGTGGTCCTGGGTCGAATAGATATTACAGGAGGCCCAGCGCACCTCGGCGCCCAGAGCCTTGAGTGTCTCGATCAGCACCGCCGTCTGAATCGTCATGTGGAGGGAGCCCGCAATGCGCGCGCCCCTGAGGGGCTGCTGCTTGCCGTATTCGGCGCGCACCGCCATCAGTCCGGGCATTTCGGTTTCGGCGATGGCGATCTCGCGGCGGCCCCAATCGGCCAGCCCAATATCGGCAACGTGGTAATCCTTGGCGACGGCCTTCAGGGCGGTGGTCATGAAATTCTCCCGGCAAGACAGCGAAATACGGCGGCGAGCGACCGCGTGGCTCTTTCGCCGCCGCGGCGGAGGGTCCTATAGCAGTGCCACTGCCGTAGGGCAAGAGAAATATAAAGAAATGTTTATGTTGTTATATCTCGCCCATCAGACTAGAGCGTCGAAGTCGTCGAGGAGTGTGGCGATACGACCGACATCCCATTGATTCATGATGAGTTCCGCTCGCCGCGCCGCCTCCCGCAGGTCGAGGGCGCGGATGCGCTGCTTGATGCGCGGCAGGGCATTCACCGGCATGGAGAGATCGCGGATGCCGAGCCCGAGAAGGAGGGCGGTGTAGCGGACGTCGCCGGCCATCTCGCCGCACAGGCAAAGGGGGAGGCGCGCACGCAGCGCCGCCCCGACCGCGAACTGCATCAGGCGCAGCACCGCCGGATGGAGTGGATTGTAGAGATGAGCAACCTGATCGTCGCTGCGATCGATCGCCAGCGTGTACATGGTGAGGTCGTTGGTGCCGATCGAGAAGAACTCGCTTTCCATGGCAAGGGCGTCGGCGGCCAGGGCGGCACCGGGCACCTCGATCATGATGCCAACGGGCGGAAGCCCCTCACCGATGCGCATGCCCTGCCGCTTGAGCCGCGCCTGCACTTTCTTGAGGAGCCCCTTCACCTGGCGTACCTCGCCGACCGACGAGATCATGGGAAGAAGAATGCGCACGGGCCCATGGGCGTGGGCGCGGAGGATGGCGGCGAGCTGGACCTCCAGGAGGTCCGGGCGCTTTAGGGAAAGCCGGATCGCGCGCAGACCGAGGGCGGGGTTGGCCGCTTGGCCGATGTGATCTCCGAGCGAATAGGCAAGCTTGTCGCCGCCGACATCGAGCGTGCGGATGGTGACCGGACGGCCGCCCATGCCTTCGACGATGCCGCGCAGCACCTGATATTGCTCCTCCTCGCCGGGAAGGTCGTCGCGATTCATGAAGAGAAATTCCGTGCGAAGAAGGCCGATGCCCTCGGCGCCGACCTCAAGAGCATGGTCGAGCTCGCGCGGCAATTCGACATTGGCCTGAAGGGTGATGCGAACGCCGTCGCGGGTCTCGGCGACGACCTTGGCGAGGCGCGCCAGCTGGCGCTGCTCGCGTTGCAGGGCCTTCTGCCGCTCGCCATAGGCAGCCAAGGTCTCCGCTGACGGGTTGGCGATGACGCGCCCGGCGGTGCCGTCGATCACGACATGAGCGCCAGCGGGTATGCCGGCGAGAAGGCCGGCCACCCCGAGGACCGCGGGCAGGCCGAGCGAGCGTGCCATGATGGCCGTGTGGCTCTCGGGGCCACCAAGCACCGTCGCGAAGCCGGCGATACGCATAGGATCGAGCAGCGCCGTATCCGCGGGGGTCAACTCCTCGGCAATGATGACGCTGCCCGGCGGCAGGGCCGAGAAGGCGTGATAGGGCTGCTGCATGAGGTTGCGCACCAACCGCGCACCTACCTCCCGGATATCGTCGGCGCGGCTCGCCAGATAGGCGTCATCCATCTGCGCAAAGCCCTTGCCGATCTCCGTGATCTCCGCCTGCACGGCGGCCTCGGCGTTAAGGCGGTCGCGGAGGATGCGCTGCTCCGCGCCGCGGACGAGGCGCGAGCCGCTCAGCATCTGGAGATGAGCGTCGAGCAGATAGCCGAGCTCCTCCGCCGCGGCACCCTGCAACGCGGACGCCTTCGCCTTCAGCTTGCGTAGCTGCTTCTGAGAATACTCGATCGCCACCCGAAGCCGCTCCCGCTCTGCTTCGAGGCGGTCCTTCGAGACCGCGTATTCGGGTACCTCGAGAGCGCCCGCCTCGCGCACATGGGCCGGCCCGATGGCAATGCCCGCCGACACGCCAAGGCCTTGGAACACGCGCTCACCGAGAGGCTCGCGCGGAGCAGGAGGCAGCGTCTGGCGTCCTCCGCCCCTGCCCGTCCTGATTTCGTCCTTTCGCGTCGTCACTCTTCGCCGAACTTTTCTGCCACCAGCGCCTCGAGCGCGGCGAGCGCCTGTGCCGCATCCGAACCCGAAGCCGTCACTTCGATTGTCGTTCCCGGACCGGCTGCCAGCATCATCAGTCCCATGATCGACAGTCCCGACACCGTCGATTCCTTCTTGGCGACGGTGATCTCCGCATCAAATTGCTCCGCGCATTTCACGAAGCGCGCCGCAGCGCGGGCGTGCAGTCCGCGCTGATTGAGGATAGTCAGTGTGCGCCGAAGCAGCGGCGGCGCTCCCGCCTCGGCGCCGTCGCCGCTCATCGCCTATCCTTCTCCTCGGCGAGCAGCGCCGAGGCAACGTTGATATATTTTCGCCCGGCTTCCTGGGCGGCCGCGACGGCCTGCGGGAGGCTTTCATTGTCGCGGACGCTCGCAAGCTTGATCAACATAGGCAGGTTGACGCCGGCGATCACCTCGACCTTGGCGTTGTCCATGATCGATATGGCCAGATTCGACGGGGTGCCGCCGAACATGTCCGTCAGCAGCACGACGCCGTTTCCGTCGTCCACATCCGCGACGGAGTGCAGGATGTCCTCGCGACGTTTCTCCATGTCGTCGTCGGCGCCGATGCAGACGGCCTTTACCCGCGCCTGCGGGCCGACGACATGCTCGAGCGCGGCGATGAACTCCTGCGCCAGATTGCCATGAGTCACAAGCACCATCCCAATCATGCCAATTCCTTCCGTTGCGCCCTCGCCGATGATCAGTCGAGCGGAGGCCGTTCGATATCCCGATGCGCGATGGACGCGGGATGGCCGGTCGATGCCAGCCATGCCGCGAGCCGTTCCGCGACGACGACCGAGCGATGCCGCCCTCCCGTGCAGCCGATCGCGATCGTCAGATAACTCTTGCCTTCACGCTCGAAGCGGGGAAGCAGCGGCGCCAACCACCGCTCGAAGCCGGCAATGAAGGGAGAGAAGCTAGGGTCTGCCTCGACATGAGCCATGACCCGGGGGTCCTTTCCCGTGAGTGGCCGAAGCTCAGGCACGTAATGGGGGTTCTCCAGGAAACGAGTATCGATCACAAGATCGGCCTCGCGCGGCACCCCGTGACGGTAGGAGAAGGAGATCACCGTGATTGCGAGACCAGGCCCGCGCTTGAGCCCGAAATAGCCTTGCATGACTCGCCTGAGTTCGCCAAGCGTCATATTGGTGGTGTCGATCACCACGTCGGCCCGCTCGCGCAATCGATCGACCAGCGCCCTCTCCCGCCGGATGCCGTCGGAGACAGGGCGGTCATCCGCGAGCGGGTGGCGCCGACGCGTCGCCGTGAAGCGGCGCTGCAGCACCTCGTCCTCGCAATCGACGAAGAGGAAGCGAAGCTCGACCCCGCTGCGCTCCGCGAGCCCGTCGATCACGTGAAGCAGCGGATCGACTGCGAAGTCCCGGGTGCGGATGTCGACGCCGATCGCCAGAGGCCGGGCGAGGCGGTCGCCGGATCGCACCAGGCTACCGAGCAAGGAGAGCGGCAGATTGTCGACGGCTTCGTAACCGAGATCCTCAAGAGTCTTGAGCGCCGTCGATTTGCCGGCCCCGGAGAGCCCGCTTACCAGCACGATATGCTCCCCCGCTGATGCGGCGCCATCTGCGACGGGCGGGACGGCCGCTTCGGGTGTCGGGGTCGCCTTGGTCATGGTGCCATTATAGTTCGGACGAAGGTGCGCGCCGCAAGCCGCAGCTTGGCGGCCGCAGAGGCCTCGAACGGCGCCAGCCGGATGAGGCGAATGCGGCGTTCGAGCAGGCTGCAGAACGCAGACTCCGGCAGCCGTTCCACAGCCTCTGGCGTGACGAGGTCGACGACGAGGCCAAGCGGCACCTCAGCGGCGCTGGGAAGCTCGACGATCCCGAGCCCGCGCACCTCGAGCTTGCCGGCGATAGGGCGGGGCGCCCGCGCCATCAACGTATCGCCGACAGCCCGGAGGTCGACGCGGTCGTCCGCCACGAGGCGAGCACCGCCATCGATCAGGCGAAGCGCGAGATCGGACTTGCCGCTGCCCGGGGGACCGCGCAGGAGCACCCCGTGACCCTCGAGCTCGACGCAGGTGCCGTGGAGCTGGATCATGCCCCCAATCTTCCCGGACATGGGCGGCGAGGTTGGCGCCCGTCGGGCCGGCTGTCAATCCTGCGAGGCGCCGTCCGTCTCGAAAGGCAGGCGGACGATGAAGCGCGCGCCCTTGACCTGGCCGGCCGCGTCGTGGCGGTTCTCCGCCCGGATAGTGCCGCCATGGGCTTCGACGATCTGCTTGGAGATGGAGAGGCCCAGGCCCGAATGGACGCCGAATTTCTCGCCACGAGGCCGCTCCGTGTAGAAGCGCTCGAAGATCGCCTCGAGCTTGCCTTCGGGAAGCCCCGGCCCCTCGTCCTCGACGACGGCCTCGACCCAATTCCCGGCGCGACGGGCTGAGAGCGTGACGGTGCCTGTCGCAGGACTGAACGATATCGCGTTTTCGATCAGGTTGCGGAACACCTGCGCAAGGCGCCCCTCCAGCCCGCGCACCATCAGCCGATCGTCCGCAGGGAGCCGCAAGTCGAGACGCGGCTTCCCTGGGCGGTCGCTCGCTGCATAAATCTCGACGAGCGCGCTGAGGAGCTCGCCGAGATCCGTCTCCTCGCCGACGGCGCGATTGAGCTCGGCGTCCAGCCGCGATGCGTCGGAGATGTCGGAGATGAGACGGTCGAGGCGATGGACGTCCTCGAGGATAATCGCCATCAGATGGCGCTGCCGTTCCGGGTCCTTCACGCGCGCCGCCGTCTCCACGGCGCTGCGCAGCGACGACAGCGGATTCTTGATCTCGTGGGCCACGTCGGCGGCGAAGCGCTCGACGGCGTTCATGCGCTGCCAAAGGAGCTCCGTCATCCGCCGCAAGGCACCGGAGAGATAGCCGATCTCATCGCCGCGGCCGGTGAGATCGGGTATCTCGGCCGAGCGGACCCGTCCTGGCCCTAGTCGCTCGGCCGCGGCGGCCAGGCGCCGGATCGGCCGCACGATCGTATTGCCGAGGTAGAGCGAGAAGAAGACCGTGATCAGCAGCGCCACGGCAAAGGCCTTGAGGATGTCGAGACGCACAGCCCGCATCGCAGCGTCGATCTCCGTGCTGCCTTGCGAGACCATGAGCGCGCCGACGACGCGCTTATAGTGCTGCACGGGCACAGCCACCGACAGAACGAGACCGCTCACCCCATTGCTGTAAACGACGGTCGCGGTGGCTCCTGTCAATGCCTTGGCAACCTCCTCGTAATCGCTCGCCTGCTCCTGGGGACGCTCGTGGTAGCGCGGCAGCTTGCCAAGCCGCGGCACTGTATTGACGAGCCAGTCATAGGTCCTGTCGGCGAGGCGCTCGATGAGATTATCAGCCGGCGGCGGCGGCAGAGTCTCGACTTGCACCATGCCGCCCGGAGCCATGAGATAGCGGCTATCGGCGAGGAGGGTGCCCGAGACCGAGAACAGCCGCGCCCGGGCGCGGGTCGGCTCGATCAGGCGCCGGAGCAAGGCGCGGCTTTGCTCGGGCATCAGGGTGAAGCTCTCGTCATCCGCGCCCACCACGACGCTCTCCCCTAGCGCTGCGGCGAAGATGCGTGCCTGGGTCGTGAGCGACTCAAGCTCGGAGGCAACGAGGCTGCGCTGATATTCGCCGAGATAGCTGAGCCCGATGACGAGAATGGCGAGGGCGACGACGTTGAGGACGAGGATCCGCCGCGTAAGCGGGGACAATGCGACAAGGCGCAAGATGCGCCGCGACCGCAATCGCCGGAGCACCGCGCGCAGGCCACGGCGCCTGCGAGGCTTCCCATCCGGTCCCCGGCGTTCCGCAGAACGCGGCCCAGCTTCGCGCTCTCGCTCGATGTGGACGGTCATGCCCGTCTCTAAGCTTGCTCAACTCTCCTTGTAGCGGTAGCCGATGCCGTAGAGCGTTTCGATGTGATTGAAGTGCTCGTCGACCGCCCTCAGTTTCTTGCGCACACGCTTGATGTGGCTGTCGATCGTACGGTCATCCACGTAAATGTGCTCCCCGTAAGCGGCGTCCATGAGTTGATCGCGGCTCTTCACGAGTCCGGGGCGCTGCGCCAGCGCCTGAAGGATCAGGAATTCGGTGACCGTGAGCGAGACTGGCTTCTCCTTCCAGGTGCAGAGGTGGCGACTCGGATCGAGGACCAAATGCCCACGCACCACGACGGCGGTGTCGTTATCGGGGCCGCTTTCTCCAGCGGGCGCCCCCGCCTCGCTGCGGCGCAGGAGCGTGCGGATGCGCTCGATGAGAAGGCGCTGCGAGAACGGCTTCGTAATGTAGTCGTCCGCCCCCATGCGAAGCCCCAGCACCTCGTCGACCTCGTCGTCCTTGGAGGTGAGGAAAATGACGGGAATCGCCGAGGTCTTGCGCAGGCGAGCCAGCAGCTCCATGCCATCCATGCGCGGCATCTTGATGTCGAGAATGGCGAGATCAACGGGCTGTGCGGAGATGCCGCGCAGCGCCTCGTCGCCGTCGCTATAGCTACGCACGGTGAAGCCCTCGGCCTCGAGCGCCATCGAGACGGAAGCCAGGATGTTGCGGTCATCGTCGACCAGGGCGATGGTGCGTTTCGGCGGCATCGTTTTCCTTGCAACGATCGGGGAAGAACCGGCGCGCGCCGGCATTGCTAGGCGTTCCTCGCGGTCCATGCTCTCCTGGAATATTGTGTCCTTTTTAAGGCATGTCCACCCTCGCATGCAGGCGCGCGGGCTCCCCCGAGGCTGCCTGCGATATTCCCGCGTAAACCCAATTGACGCCGTATCCGTAGCAGTCGATCCTCGGCCACATGCTCGAGCAACAGGAGAATCCGGAAGAGCGACCGGGACGCCTGGCGCGCCGCCTGATCCGCAGCGCGCATCGCGCAACCCTCGCCACCTGGCTCAGCCAGAATGGCGAGACCTGGCCCTACGCCTCGCTCGTGCTGACCGCCTGTGCCCCGGATGGGACGCCCCTTCTCCTTCTTTCCGACCTCGCCGACCACAGCCGGAACATCGCGGCGGACGCGCGCGTTGCCCTCCTCTTCGACGGCACCGTGGGGTTGGAGGAACCGCTTACCGGACCGCGTTTCACGCTCCTCGGTCGTGCCCGCGAGACGCACCATCCCGGCGACCGCGCCCGCTATCTGGCACACCACCCGACGGCGGCGCGCTATGCGGATTTCAAGGATTTCCGTTTCTATCGTGTCGAGCCGACGCGTGGCCATCTCGTTGCCGGCTTCGGGCGCATTCACTGGCTGGCGGCGCATGATTTCCTGTTCGCGACGGACGAAGCCGATGACATCCTCGTCGCCGAAGGCGACATCCTCGCGCATATGAACTCGGATCACGCTGACGCGGTGAACCACTATGCCCGATGCCTTCTCGGTCGCGACGGGGAGAATTGGGTGATGACGGGCATCGATCCGGAAGGCATCGATCTCCGCTCCGGCGGCCACACCGCCCGGCTCGAGTTTTCCCGCCCGATTCTCAGCCGCGCCGCCGCCCGCGCGGAGCTTGCGCGCCTGGCCTGTGAAGGACATCCATAAGCCCGCTTCACCGCATCAATGAGCCGCCGCCCAGTTGTCGCCGATCCCGGCGTCGACGACGAGAGGAACGTGGAGCCGGGCGGCGTCGACCATGACCGCGCGCACGACCTCGATCGTCTTCTCGACCTCCGCTTCCGCCACCTCGAACAGCAGCTCGTCATGCACCTGGAGAAGCATGCGGGCGCCGAGCCCCGCTCGCGCGAGAGCCGGCGGCACCCGGATCATGGCGCGCTTGATGATGTCGGCGGCCCCACCCTGGATCGGCGCATTGATCGCCGCCCGCTCGGCAAAGCCGCGGCGCGCCGGGTTCTTGTCGGCGATGCCGGTGATGTGGATCTTGCGGCCGAAGATGGTGGTGACGAAGCCCTGCTTGCGGCAGAGCGCCTTCGTCTCCTCCATGTAGTCGCGGATCCCGGGATACCGCGCGAAATAGGCCTTGATGTAAGCCGACGCCTCGGCCTGAGGAATGCCGAGCTGGCGGGCGAGGCCAAAGGCGCTGATGCCGTAGATGATCCCAAAATTGATCGCCTTGGCCTTGCGCCGGACCATCGGATCCATCCCCTTCGCCGGAATCCCGAAGACCTGGCTCGCGGTGAGGGCGTGAATGTCCTCGCCGTCGCGGAAGGCGCGCTCGAGGGCCTCGATCCCGGCGACATGGGCGAGAAGGCGCAGCTCGATCTGGGAATAGTCGAGGGAGACAAGCTTCATCCCGGCCTCGGCCACAAAGGCGCGACGGATCTTGCGCCCCTCCTCGGTGCGCACGGGGATGTTCTGGAGGTTGGGATCGGTTGAGGAGAGCCGGCCCGTCGAGGCGATTGCCATCGCGTACGAAGTATGTACGCGGCCGGTCCTGGGATTGATCTGGCCCACCAAGGCATCCGCATAGGTGCTCTTGAGCTTCTGCAGCTGGCGCCAATCGAGCACCCGCGCCGGCAGCTCGTGCCCAAGCGCCGCGAGCTCCTCGAGGACGTCGGCGTCCGTGACATAGGCGCCCGTCTTGCCCTTCTTGCCCCCGGCCAGGCCCATCTTGTCGAAGAGGATTTCGCCGAGCTGTCGCGGCGAGCCGACATTAAAGGGCTCGCCAGCAAGCCGATGAATCTCGGCCTCGAGCTCGGCCAGGCGGGCCGCGAAATCGTCGGAGAGGCGTTTGAGCTCCGCCCGATCAACCTTGATGCCCTGCCGCTCCATGGTGACGAGCACGGGGACCAGCGCGCGCTCGATCGTCTCGTAGACTGTGACGAGATGGTCTGCGGCGAGTTGAGGCTTGAGATGTTGATAGAGGTGGAAGGTGACATCGGCGTCCTCGGCGGAGTAGGCGCAGGCCTTCTCGAGCGGCACCTCGTCGAAGCCGATCTGGCCTTTGCCGGTCCCGGTCACGTCCTTGTACTTGATGGTGTCGTGGTCGAGATGAAGCTTGGCGAGCTCATCCATGCCGTGGCCGTGCAGCCCCGCTGCGAGCGTGTAGGAGAGCAACATCGTGTCGTCATAGGGCGTGACCGTTAGGCCGTAATGGCCCAGCACCAGCATGTCGTATTTGATGTTGTGCCCAATTTTGAGAACCGTGGGATCGGCGAGGAGCGGCTTGAGCGCCGCCAGTACCGCCTCGCGCGGCAGCTGGAGAGGCGCCTCATCTCCTGCGCCCTCGCCGCCGAAGTCGAGGGCGCCCTGGCGCCTCGGCGCGCGATGCCCCACGGGGATGTAGCAAGCCTGCCCAGGCTCGACCGCAAGAGAGATGCCGACAAGCTCGGCCTGCATCGCATCGAGGGAGGTCGTTTCGGTATCGACGGCGACGACGCCGGTGGTGTGCGCCCGGGCGATACAAGCCTCGAGTGCCGGCAGGGTCTGCACCAGCTCGTAAGCGGCCTCCGCGCCGCTGCGGGGCTTGACCAGGACGGGATGCCGCGGCCGCGCCCGCGCTGGCGGGGCGACAGCGGCGTCCTCTTGCGTATCCGGCTGCGCTCCCGCCCCGGCCTTAACAGCCATCGCGGGGGCCGCCGCCTCGACGCGGGCAAGGAGCGAGCGGAAGGACTGCGCCCGGAGAAAGGCGACGAGCTTGGAATGGTCGGGTGCGCGCAGATGAAGCGCGTCGAGGGGCTGCTCGAGAGGCACGTCGTGCCTGAGCCGGACGAGGTCGCGGGAAATGCGCGCCTGATCGGCAAAGGTGAGGAGGGCCTCGCGGCGCTTGGGCTGCTTGATCTCCGCGGCACGGGCAAGCAGCGTCTCGAGATCGCCATATTCGGTGATGAGCTGGGCCGCGGTCTTGACGCCAATTCCGGGCACCCCCGGCACGTTGTCGACGGAATCGCCGGCCAATGCCTGCACATCGATCACCTTCTCGGGCGGCACCCCGAATTTCTCCATCACCTCGTTGGGTCCGATCGGCCTGCCGCGGATGGGATCGAGCATCTCGACGCCATCGCGCACGAGCTGCATCAGGTCCTTATCCGAGGAGACGATCGTCACCTTTGCTCCCGCCGCGCGCGCCTGCCGCGCATAGGTGGCGATGAGATCGTCGGCCTCGTAGCCGGCCTGCTCGATACAGGGAAGGTTGAAGGCGCGGGTCGCCTCCCGGATCAGCGCGAATTGCGGCACGAGCTCGTCGGGCGGCTCGGGGCGATGAGACTTGTAAGCGCTATAGATCTCGTTGCGGAACGTGGCGCGCCCGGCATCGAAGATCACCGCGATGCAATCCGCATCGGTTTCGGCGAGGAGCTTCAGCATCATCGTGGTGAAGCCGTAAACGGCATTCACCGGCGTGCCGTCGGGCCGCGTCATCGGCGGGAGCGCGTGGAAGGCGCGAAAGATGTAGCCCGACCCGTCCACGAGATAAACGTGGCGCGGCTTGAAGCCTTCGGCGGCCTGTGCGGCGCTAGTCATGGTCGGCGCCCCAATATCCAATTAGATAGGAAAGATAGGCGGTCGTCACGCGTCCGAACATGCCGGATGGGCACCCCCGAGTCGAGGGCCTTGGACGCCGGCGTCGGATCGGCTCAATGGGCGTCGCGAGGCCTTACGCCATTCTTGAGGACGAAGAGCCGATCGCAATACGGGCATTCGACCCGCCCCTCGCGCCCCATGTTGAGAAACACGCGGGGATGGCCCAGCTCGCCGCCGTCACAGGCGACCGTCGTCGTCTCGACCTCGATCGTCTCGGGGGGTGGCGGAACAGGACGTGTGGCCATTCGCTTCTCATCTCCTTGGAGAGCCGCGGGCGATAGGCTCTCGCATCCGCCGCCGGTGAGAGCCGAGGGCGTTGCCATTGCTGCGGGCGGATGATACCCATTGCCCGCCAGCAATCAACTGGCGCGAGACATCCTGCCGACGAACTGTACCGAGGGGCGCTCCCCCGCCCATGTCCGCCCAGCCCGCTTCACCCGGCGCCCCCGAGGACCTGCCCGACTATGCGGTGGAGGCGGTCGGCCTTAATAAGATCTATAGCGGCGGCGGGCGGCGGGAGCCCAAGCACGCCCTCAAGGATGTTGATTTGAAGATTCCGCGCGGATCGCTCTTCGGCCTTCTCGGCCCGAACGGTGCCGGCAAGTCGACCTTCATCAACATTCTCGCCGGCCTCGTCGTCAAGAGCGCCGGCACCGCGCGCATCTGGGGGGTCGACATCGATACCGATCCGCGTCACGCCCGTGCCGCCATCGGCGTGGTGCCCCAGGAGCTCAACCTGGACGCCTTCTTCACGCCCCGGGAGCTGCTCGATCTCCATGCGGGGTTCTATGGCATTCCGCCGGGGGAGCGCCGCACCGACGCGATCCTCGAGACCGTCGGTCTCTCCGCGCAGGCCGATGCCTATGCGCGCACCCTTTCGGGCGGCATGCGTCGGCGCCTCATGGTGGCGAAGGCGATGGTGCATAGCCCGCCGGTCCTCGTCCTCGACGAGCCGACGGCCGGCGTCGATGTAGAGCTGCGACAGCAACTCTGGGCTCATGTGGTCGAGCTCAATCGCCGCGGCACTACCATTCTCCTCACCACCCACTATCTCGAAGAGGCAGAGCAGCTCTGCGATCGCATTGCCATTATCAATCATGGCCGCGTTATCGCCTGCGACGAGAAGGATGCCCTCCTCCGCCGCCTCGACCGCAAGGAGCTCGCTGTGATCCTCATGCAGGATCTCGTGGAGATTCCGTCGGAGCTCGCCGCCTTCGACGTGAAGCTGACAAGCCCGCGCCGGCTCGTCTTCCATTACCGGCCGAGCCAGACCCGCATCCGTGACATCCTCACGGCGCTGAGAGACGCCCATCTTGGCATCGCCGACCTTTCCACCAGCGAAGCCGACCTCGAAGACCTCTTCCTCGAGATCACGCGAGCCCGCCCGCCGGAGGAGCCGGCGCAGTCGACCGATCGCTGATGGGCAGCAGACCCGTGCGCCTTGGGGCTTTTGGCGCAATCCTGACGGCGCTCACCCTGCTCCTCGGCGCCTGCGTGCCGCGCATCCTGCCGCCGGGCCCGGACATCGCCACGCCGGCGCTCAAGAGCGAAGATTTCGTCACCGCCGACGGACTCAAGCTGCCGGTGCGATCCTGGCTTCCCGCCGATGACAAGCCCAAGGCGATCATCCTCGCCCTTCACGGGATGAACGATTATTCCCACGCCTTCGCGATGCCCGGACCGTGGTGGGCGCTCCATGGGATTGCCACCTTCGCCTACGACCAGCGCGGCTTTGGCGCGGCGCCCGAGCGCGGCTATTGGCCGGGTGTCGACGCCCTCGTCGGCGACATGGACGCCATGGTCAAGCTGCTCCATGCGCGCTATCCGGGCGTGCCGGTCTATCTTCTCGGCGAGAGCATGGGAGCGGCCGTCGTGATGGTCGGGCTTGCCCGGCCGAGCCCGCCCCGGGTCGCGGGCGCCATCTTGTCCTCGCCCGCCGTTTGGGGCCGCGACACCATGGATCTCGGCAAGCGCCTCGCCCTCTTCCTCGCGGTCCACACGATCCCCTGGTGGACGGTGACAGGCGCCAATCTCCATATCACCGCCTCGGATAATGTTTGGATGCTGATGGAGCTCAGCCGCGATCCGCGGGTGATCAAGGAGACGCGCATCGACGCGATCTGGGGCCTCGTCAATCTGATGGACGACGCCCTTGCCGCCGCACCGCACCTCGGCGGCGTGCCGCTTCTCATCCTTTACGGCGAAAAGGACGAGATCATCCCCAAGGAAGCGACGCGCACGATGATCGACGAGCTGCCTGCGCACCCGGCGGCGCCGCGCAAGCTCGCCGTCTATCGGCGCGGCTATCACCTGCTGTTGCGCGACCTCAATGGCGGGGTGGTATGGAGCGACATTCTCGCCTGGATCGACGACCCCGAAGCACCGCTTCCATCGGGAGCCGATCAGGGCGCGCGCGCCTGGCTCGACCGGAAATAGCGCACATGCGCAACCGCGCTTAGCGGTCGATTTCTCCGAACACGATGTCCATGGAGCCAAGGATCGCCACCACGTCGGCGAGCATGTGCCCCTTGCTGCAGAAATCCATCGCCGAGAGATGGGGGAAGCCCGGCGCTCTGATATGGCAGCGATAGGGCCGATTGGTGCCGTCGGCCACCAGGTAGACGCCGAACTCGCCCTTGGGCGCCTCGACGACCGTGTAGGTCTCGCCAGCCGGCACATGATAGCCCTCGGTGTAGAGCTTGAAGTGATTGATGAGGGCCTCCATCGACCGCTTCATCTCGGCGCGCGGCGGCGGGGCGATCTTCTGGTTCTGCACCATGAATGGCCCGCCGGGCATCCTCTCGCAGCATTGCTTGATGATCTTGAGACTCTCGCGCATCTCCTCGACGCGCACCAGATAGCGGTCATAGCAGTCGCCGTGCTTGCCGATAGGAATATCGAAATCCATCTCGGCATAGACGTCGTAGGGTTGGGCCTTGCGCAGATCCCAGGGCACGCCCGAAGCGCGCAGCATCGGCCCGCTGAAGCCCCAGTCGAGGGCATCCTTTCTGCTGACGATGCCGATATCGACGGTGCGCTGCTTGAAGATGCGGTTCTCGTTGAGGAGCTCTTCGAGGTCGTCGATATCGGCAGGGAACCTGTCCACCCACCTCATGACGTCATCGAGGAGCCCTGGGGGCAGATCCTGGTGGACGCCGCCAGGCCTGAAATAGCCCGCATGCATGCGCGCCCCCGAGACGCGCTCATAGAATTCCATGAGGATCTCGCGCTGCTCGAACCCCCAGAGCATCGGCGTTATCGCACCAACGTCGAAGGCGAAGGCCGGTACGTTCAACAGATGATTCAGGATCCGTGTGATCTCGGCGAAGAGCACGCGGATATATTGGCCGCGCGGTGGCGGCCGAATGCCGAGGAGCTTCTCGACCGCGAGGGCAAAGGCGTGCTCTTGCGACATCGGCGACACGTAGTCCAGCCGGTCGAAATAGTGCACCGATTGGAGGTACGTCTTGTATTCGATGAGCTTCTCGGTGGCGCGATGAAGAAGGCCGATATGGGGATCGGCCCGCTCGACGATCTCGCCGTCCATTTCCAGTACCATGCGCAGCACCCCATGCGCCGCGGGGTGCTGCGGCCCGAAGTTCATCGTCATGTTCTTGATCTGCACCTCGGCCATATTGATCGCGTCTCCGCTCTCGCGCCGTTGGGGAAGGCCTGCCGCACCAGCGCTCACGAGAGCCAATGCACGGGCGGAGCAATCGTTCCGCGGCAACGATTTACAGGGAGACATGACGCGGGTGCCGGCTTGAAACCTTAACGGAACATTGCCGGGAAATTAAATCGAGCCAGCGCCGACACTTCGCGGGTGCGATCTGCAGCACGGCGGCGCTTGCCCGCCCAAGGGCAAGCGACGGGGAATCCATGCGAATCCGCTCTATTCTCAGCCCGCGGCGCCGCAATCGTCGGGGTTGGCCCCTGCGACGGCGCCTTAACTTCGGCGCGGCGCGTCTCAAATTTAGTGGCGAATGGGTAGCGTCCGGGAAAGAGGGAAGGCAGTCAGTTGGAGGTAGCCATGACTAGACATGGAATATTGTCCGGCAATCATCCTGCCACGACCCAGTCGCTCATCCAGATCGTGGTCGGCGTTGCCGCAATCGTGCTCGCGATCATTGGCCTCGCCAAGATGTCGTCACAATCCCTGCCTCAATATCTCGATGCGGTGGCTGGCATCGTGGTCGGCCTCGGCCTCCTCTTCGTCGGTTGGACCGTGCTCGAGGAGTACGCCAAGCTCGTGGCGAGTTCCAGCGCGACCGAGGAGGCGAGCCTCAATGTCGGCGGGGTCACCGTCGAGCTTTTCGTGGGCGGTGCCGCGATCATTCTCGGCGTGCTGGCTTTGCTGCAAATCACGCCGATGGTGATGATCTCGGTGCAGTTCATCCTGATCGGCGCCGGTCTCGTCCTGAACAGCTCCACCACTGTTCGCGTCGAAGCGATGAGGGTGGCGCAAGAAACCAAGTCGGAGATCGTGCAGCGCGTGAGCGGCGAGGTCGCGACCTCGGCGGCGATGGTGCAGATCCTGGCCGGCCTCGGCGCCCTCATCCTCGGCATTCTTGCCCTGGTCGGCTTTGCATCCCTCGACCTGACGCTCGCCGGGGCGATCGTCGTGGGCGCTGCCCTCGCAATGAATGGCACCTCCCTCAGCGGCTGGATCATCTCGGTGCTGATCCCCCAAGCTGGCGGCGGCGAGGTCGCTCATCACGCCTGATCGACGCCTGATCGCTTGAATCTCGGGCCGTGCGCATCGCTTCCCGGGGCGCACGGCCCCCTTTCTCCCGAAACGAATCCACGGAGGCTTGCAAGGGCGGTGGCTCCTGCGGGCCGGGGGGCACGGGGGTGGGCCGCGGCGGCTCCTTGACCGGCGGCGGCGCGTCGGGATCCGGAGGCGGCGGCGGATTGCCCGGCGGCTTCGGCTTTCCCGGCTGCTGCGCGCGAAGACCTTTCAAGTGATGCAGGGTGACACGGCGGAATTCGCTCAAACCGGCATTGGTCATGGGCGAGCCTCCTGAAATTGTGACAGCATCGACCCGGTCGTACTTGGACCGACTCAGGAGAATCGGCCAAAACAGCCGCAAGGAAATGGATGGTGCTAAATCGGCTTCGCTCCGCCGACGAGCCCGCCTGGGCGCAACGCGCCCGCGCGGGCAAGGAAATGGATGCTGCTAAATCGGCTTCGCTCCAGCCGCGGCAGCAGCGACCTCCTCCGGCGATAAGACTTGGACTACGCGCGGCTCGAGACCCGTCGGGCTACGGATGTCGATGGTTTGGCGCAACGGGGAATCGGAGATGAAGCTGAAGGCCGTGAGGATCATGCTGACATCCGTGCCATTCTCGGAGAGCGGCATCATGACACGGTGAGCGCTGATCGAAGGCTCGCGGCCGAAGGGATGCTTTCCCTTCGTGCTGTACTCGCTGCGCGCAAAGAGCGGTCGCTTCTCGGTAACGACCGTACGGCAAAGGCTCTCGACGAAGGCCCGTCGATCTCCGGAAAGGAGCTCATCGACATAGAGACCCGTGTAATCGAGCCCATAGGCCTCGACCACAGCTGTCCCGACGAGGCGATAGCGGAAGCGCCTGCCCTCCTCGCCGACCTCGGCGAGGCTGAGATAGGGCAGGAGCTTGGGAATCTCCATTGGGTCGATATCATCGCGCCGCGGCATGGCCCGGCCGGCGCGCTTACTCTCCCAATATCTCAGCATCCCCGCCAGCACGGGATCGTCCCGATATGCCAAGCTCATCCTCTTTCCCCCCGGCAACCCAGCGTTTATAGGCCAAAACGAGGGCGATTTGCCAACCGGACGTTGCGCCGGCGGGAGGTCTTGCGCCTCTGGGTGTTTTCCGCGCCCTGAGTCAGGGTTTCGGCGGATGTTTCCTGCCACCCCAGGCTGCTACCTTGCAAGCATCAGAACGGGTGGCCGTTCTGACCCCTCATAACGCGCCTGGCCCCGCCGCCGTTGCGGCGGGGTCATTTTTGAAAGCTGGCCCGCAAAAAATTTGGCCCGGCATCGTAAGGAATTTGAAAGGGTAGCCGGGTTGCGTTATCTTCCATTATGCCTTCCCGAAGTCTTAGCCAGCGCCTCCAGGATAAGCTCCGCAGGGACGAGGAATCTGTCGCACGCATGGCGAAGGTGGTTGAAGAGACCAAGCGCGAGCTTATGCGGGCAAAGCAGCTGGAAGAGAAAATTCGACGCCAGCAGGCGGCCAGTCGTAAGGCGGCCCGCCCGGATTGAAACATCAAGGTCGCCCCCAGCACGACCACGCCCGAATATTGGCCCAATAAGATCGCGAAAGCCGACTCTTGTGATCTCCTGGTGAAACCCGGAATAGGGCCTTTCGCGCCGGGTCTATCGCTTCGGCAACGCTGCCCACCCTCCTCGACTTCACGCCTGCCGGACGCACCGGCAGGCGTGTTTTTCCCGGGCTGCCGGAGCGAGAATGAGACGCGCTGAAGAATGGCGAGAGGACGCTGCGACGTTGCGCAGGCTGGCGGAGACCGCGAGCGATGCCGGGATCCGCGGCATGCTGATCGAGCTTGCGCGGCGCTACGAGCATCTGGCGGAGCGCGTCGCGGACAGGAAGGGCGCCGGAGCCTCGCACCCTCCGACTTGATCCATCGTCCGGCGCTTCCTACGATGCGCCCCGCGATCAAGCGGCCGCGACGAGGAAGAGACCCGATGATGGATGGGACGAAGCGTCAAGCCGACAGCAAGCTGCCTCGTGAAGCGCCGGCAGCTGTCGAAGGGGGGGCACGCGCGCTGCCCGGCTGGTGCTATCGCTCGGAGCGCTTCTTTGCGGCGGAGATGCGCCACATTCATCATCGCAACTGGTTCTTCGTCGGTCGCGTCGAGGAGCTGAAATCCCCCGGCGACTACCGTGCAATCGAGACCGTCGGTGGTCCCGTGATCCTGCTGCGCGACCGGGAGGGGCAGTTGCGCGCTTTCGCCAATTGCTGCCGGCACCGCGGCTCCCTCCTTCTCGCCGGCCGCGGCAATGTCCGAGCCATCACCTGTCCCTATCATGCCTGGAGTTATCGCCTCGACGGGACCCTTCTCGGCGCTCCGGCCATGGAGCGGACGGCGGATTTCGACAGGAATGCCCATGGTCTCATCCCCGTGCGATTGGAGACATGGCAAGGCTTCGTCTTCCTCAATTTCGACAATATGGCGCCGCCTCTCGCCGAGCATCTCGGCGATCTTCCGGCCAAGCTTGGCGGCTATCGCTTCGAGGAGATGGTCTGCACTTGGCGCGCCGAGATCGAATGCCGGTGCAATTGGAAGATGCTCGTCGAAAATGCCCTCGAAGCCTATCACACCGGCCTGGTGCATGCCGCGACCGTGGGTGCGCAGCGGGAGGCGTTCATTCCCACCCGTGGCGCTTGGGTCTGTCTTCAGGTGCTGAGCGGCACCAGCGTCGCGGTGCTCGGTCGGGCTCCCCCCTTCCCGCCAATCGACGGGCTGAGCGAGGAGGCGAAGCAAGGCACCTATTTCACCATGGTCCTTCCCACGACGCAGTTCGCCTGCGCACAGGATTCGATGTGGTGGCTCGCCATGCGGCCGGTCGCGCCCGACCGCACGGTCCTTTCCCTCGGCGGCTGCTTTCCCCGCAGCACGGCGGCCCGCGCCGATTTCGAAGAGGGCGCCGCCGCCTATTACGAGCGCTGGCGCCGTGTCGCGGAGGAGGATGTGGGCATACTCGAGACGCAGCAGAAGGGATTGGCCTCGATCCTCTTCACCCCCGGCCGCCTCTCCTGGCGCGACGCGCTCGTCAAGGCCGTCGACGACTGGGTGCTGGCGCAGCTTCCGGAATCGGAGCGGCGGGAATAGTTGCGCGCCCCCTGCGGCGCCGGATTGTCATTCGGCCAGCCCGGCCGCGACTACCCGCCGGGCGGTGCAGTCAATTCCTGCAGGCGCGGCGCAACGCGATCACGCGCGCCGACCCTCATCGCTCGTCCAAAGTGGCGCAGGGCTTTGCCTTTTCGATGGTGCCGCTTAATCTATCGCGTGATCGGAGCACCGAGGGGAGGCACCATGGTCGCGCGTCGAGGACTCGAGCATCGCAAACTCGCGTCGGGACTTGAGGTCTCGGCGATCGGGCTCGGCTGCATGTCGTTCTCGGGCGCCTATGGACCGAGCGACGACGCGGCGGCCATTGCGCTGATCCACCACGCGATCGACAAGGGCGTCGATTTCTTCGACAGCTCTGACATGTATGGCTGGGGCCACAACGAAGAGTTGCTTGGCCGCGCGCTCAGGGGGCGCCGCGACCAGGTCATCCTCGCCACGAAGTTCGGCCAGATCCAGCAGCCGGGCAGGCCGAATGGCGTCGACGGAAGCCCCGGATATGTCGCCAAAGCCTGCGATGCCAGCCTGAAGCGCCTCGGCGTCGAGACCATCGACCTCTATTACCAGCACCGCGTCGACCCGAAAGTGCCGATCGAGGATACTGTGGGGGCAATGGCCCGGCTCGTCGAGGCGGGGAAGGTCCGGCATCTCGGACTCTGCGAGGCGCGGCCGGAGACGATTCGCCGCGCGCACAAGGTGCATCCGATCGCCGCCGTGCAGACCGAATATTCGCTGCTCTATCGCGTCGAGGCCGAAGAGACGATCAAGACGACCCGCCCTTTCGGCATCGCCTTCGTCGCTTATTCGCCGCTCGGCCGCGGCTTCCTCACCGGCCGCATCCGCACCGCGGAGGAACTCAAAGACGACCGGCGCGGCCAGCATCCGCGCTTCCAGCCCCAGAACTTCGACCACAATCGCGCGCTGGTCGAACGCGTGGAGGCCATCGCGGAGGAGAAGGGCTGCACACCCGCTCAGCTTGCCTTGGCCTGGCTCTTGGCCCAGGGCCCCGAGATCGTGCCGATTCCCGGCACGCGGCGCCGCGACCGCTTCGACGAGAATCTCGGCGCGCTTTCGGTGCAATTGACGCCCGACGACGTGCTCCGCATCGCCGCGGCGATCCCGGTCGGAGCTGCCGCCGGAACTCGCTATCCGGAGGCCGGGATGCGAGGCGTCTATATCTAGCAGGGTCACCGTGACGAGGCGAAGGCAGCCTTGCATCTTCCGGGTCCCTGCCCTGCATCCGCCCGCGGTTTTCGCGGCACCTGGCACATGCTACGGTAGGGTCGCGACGTAGACAGGCCAAATTAAGGCCCCGCATCGTCTTCCCGGCCGACTGCCTTGCCCCTTCTGCCACCCGGCTTACGACGCCGCCTCTCGCTCACCCGACCGATGACGGTCGCGCTGATCGTTGCCTGCGCTCTCTTCATGGAGAACCTCGACGGCACGATCATCACCACGGCGCTGCCGGCGATGGCGGAGTCGTTCAAGACCACGCCCATCCATCTCAGCCTCGGCATCACGGCCTATATCTTTAGCCTCGCGGTCTTCATTCCGATTAGCGGCTGGGTCGCCGACCGCTATGGCTCGCGAACAGTCTTCCGCGCCGCCATTGCCGTCTTCACGCTGGGGTCCGCTCTCTGCGGGCTTTGCAACAACGTGCCCGAATTTGCCGCGGCGCGCGTGCTGCAAGGCATCGGCGGCGCCATGATGGTTCCGGTCGGACGGCTCGTGATGCTGCGCAGCGTGGCGAAATCTGAGCTCGTCCGCGCCATGGCCTATCTCACGGTGCCGGCCCTGATCGGCCCCGTGCTCGGGCCGCCGGTCGGCGGCTTCATCACCACCTATTTCTCGTGGCGCTGGATTTTCTTCCTCAACCTGCCATTCGGAATCCTTGGCATCGTTCTCGTCACCCGGCTCATCGACAATTACCGTGAGCCGGATTCCTGGCCGCTCGACTGGCTCGGCTTCATTCTTACGAGCATCGCTCTGACCTGCCTCATGTACGATTCGGATCTCGTCGGCAATCCGGCATCGAGTAGTACGGTCATTTTGCTCGTCCTCGCGACGAGCCTCGGCATCGGCGCCCTCGCCGTCATGCATGCGCGGCGCCAGGCGCACCCCATCATCGATCTCTCGCTCCTCCGCATCCCGACCTTCGTCATGACGGTTTCGGGCGGCTCGATCTTCCGCATCTGCGCAGGGGCCGTGCCTTATTTGCTGCCGCTCCTGCTGCAGCTCGGCTTCGGCATGACCGCCTTCGCCTCGGGGCTCCTCACTTTCGCGGGCGCGGTCGGCTCCTTTACCATGAAGATCGCGACGCGGCCGATTCTCAAGCGCTACGGCTTCCGCCGGGTGCTCATCGGAAACGGCGTCCTCAGCGCCGGCTCGATCCTGGTCTGCGCGCTCTTCAGCGTATCGACGCCCGGCTTGGTGATCTTCGCGCTGCTGTTGCTCGGAGGCTTCTTCCGCTCGTTGCAATATACGAGCCTCAACACCCTCGCCTTCGCTGATATCGTCCCGCAGAAGATGAGCGGCGCCACCAGCGTGTCCAGCATGATGCAGCAGCTCTCGAACGGCTTGGGCGTTGCCCTCGGCGCCATTCTTCTCCATGTCCTCCTGGTGCTGCGCGGGGCCGAAGGCGAGGCGCTCTCCGCCGCCGATCTGCGTTTTGCTTTCCTGATCGTCGGCCTCCTCTCCCTGACCTCGCTCCTTTTCTTCCGGCGCTTGGCCGCAGATGCGGGGGCCGAGGTCAGCGGCCACCGGCAGACCGCGACAGCCCCCGATGCCGAGGCGGCCGCGCCGGAAAGCAGCGCTCGGGAGCGTCTCCCGCAGCCCGGCGAGTGACGCTTCGGCCCCCTCCCCGGTCCAGGGGCTTGATGAGGGGTGTTGCTTTGACGCAGAGTGGGCGACAGCCAAAGGGGAGAAGAGTCGCGCCATGGGCTCAGCATCATCGAGTCTTGCCGCCGACGCGGCCTTGCCAGAAGCGCCCCAGGCACCGGCGCCGCGCCGTTTGTCGCTCGCCGTGCTCGTTCCCTGCTTCAATGAGGAGGCGACGGTTGCGCAGGTGGTGGAGGAGTTCCGCGCCGCCCTGCCGGATGCGACCGTCTATGTCTACGACAACGCCTCGAGCGATCGTACTGCAGATCGGGCGCGCGCAGCCGGCGCCGTGGTGCGTCGCGAGGAGATGCCGGGCAAGGGCAACGTCGTGCGGCGCATGTTTGCCGACATCGATGCCGATGTTTATCTTCTCGTCGACGGTGATGCGACCTATGACGCGGCGCGCGCCCCGGATCTGGTAAAGCTGCTGCTGAGCGGCCCCTACGATCTCGTCAACGGTGCGCGCGTGCCCGAATCCGCAGGCGTCTATCGCCAGGGGCACCGTGTTGGGAATCGGCTTCTTACCGGTCTCATCGGCTTCGTGTTCGGACAGCGCTTTGTCGACATCCTCTCCGGCTACAAGGCCTTCTCCCGCCGCTTCGTCAAGACTTTCCCGGCACTCGCCTCCGGGTTCGAGATTGAAACCGAGCTTACCGTGCATGCTCTCGATCTGCGCATGCCGGTCGCGGAAATACCGACGCCCTACCGAGAGCGGATTGCCGGCTCCATGAGCAAGCTCAGCACCTATCGGGACGGTCTGCGCATCCTCTGGATGATCGTGACCCTGGCGAAGGAGGAACGGCCATTGCCCTTCTTCGGCTGGATCTCGCTTGTGCTGGCGCTCATCTCGCTCGCGCTCGGAATCCCCGTCGTCGTCGAGTTCTTTCGCACCGGGCTGGTGCCTCGGCTACCGACGGCGGTGCTCTCGATGGGGATCATGGTCCTCTCGTTCCTCGGCTTGGCCTGCGGTCTCATTCTTGACACCGTGACGCGCGGCCGGCGCGAGCAGAAGCGGCTACGCTACCTCGCCTTTCCGTCCGTGCACGGGGACGGGGCGGGTTCGTGAGCGCCGCCGCGCCGCGAGCTTGGCGCGACGGTCGGCCGCTCTTCGCTGTCATGCTTGCCGCCGCGCTTATTCTCCTGGCCGCGGGGCGATTGCGCCCGGATCTGACGCCCGATACACCGAGCTATCTCGTCGCCTGGTCCTGGCCGCAGATGCTGGGGCAACCGCGCAATCCGCTATTCAGCTGGATCCTCGATGTCGTCACCCTGGGGAGCGGCAACTACGCGGCCGTGCCGGTGCTGCAAACCGGCCTCTTCTTCTTCGCGGCATTCCATCTCTTTCGAGCCTGTCGCCGTTACGGGCTCTCGCGGGCGGCGGCCCTGGCACTCACCTTGCCTCTGGTGCTCTCGAACCTCGTTATCCTGTGGAACAACGCCGTCCATCCCGAGCTGGCCGCCGCCGGATGCTTGTTGATTGCAATTGCCGAGCTCCCAGCCCGCGTCGCAAAGGAATGGAAGGCATGGCCCGTGGCGCGGTTCTCGCTCCTGCTCGGCGTCGCTTATATCCTTCGCCCCACTTATCTGCCTTTCATTTTCATCTGCCCGGGTCTTTTCCTGGTGCTGGCGCGGCTGCGCGGCATGCCTTGGCGCTGTGGCGCCGCCGGAGCCGTCCTCCTCGCCGGCGCGGCACCCTTCCTTCTCGTGTCAACATTGCGCTTCGCGGCGCTCGGCGACTTCAATATCGTGTCCTATGGTGGCTATCAGATGTCCGGCATGGCCGGAGAGATGCTCGATGCCGAGATCGTCGACCGTCTCCCCGCCGATCTCCAGCCCCTCGGCCGAGGCATTCTCGCCGGGCGGAATTCCCTCATTGCCGCGGGCGGGGCCTTGCCGACGCCACGCAACTCGTCGGGCCAGCGCTCTTACATGTCCGTTGCCCTCGGTTATTACGACCTGCTGGCGCGCAACTATGATTACATTCTCTATAACGTGATTGGGCGGCAGCGTGGCGCGAATGAGAGCTGGGTCGATTTCAACCGGCGGCTCCAGCGCTTCGCCGTCGCGACGGTGCTGGCCAGCCCGGCGCGCTATGGGGCTTGGCTGGTCGGCGCCATCACGCGGGCGGTGGGACGGATGACGGTGACGAATGCACCCTTCATGGCTGCCATACTGGGATTGCTTGTCGCCTATCCGCTTTGGCTACGCCGCCGTCTTATCGCTCGCGAGGAGGGGCGGACGGAGGCAGGGAACCATGCGGAGCCGCGGTTCCTTGATCTTCATGCCCTCATCTGGATCGTTGCCCTCTACACGCTGGGTGCCGGCGCCCTTCAGGTTCTGGTGACCTTTCCGGCCGCCCGCTATCTCGATGCAGCCGGATTGCTCCTACCGGCCCTCCCTGCCTATGCGCTGATTCGGCTGGCGATCGCCGGCGGCCATGGTGCCAGGGGCGAGCGGGGCGAAATTTAGGGAACGTTTCCGATTCTCGTGCATCCAATCGGCAGGATGAGTACGACCGTGACGCCATTCGCCGAGGCTTTGGCCGATACCGAGCTCGTGGCCCTGGTCAAGGGAGGCCAGGGCGCAATGTTCGCGGAGATCATGCGTCGCAACAACCGGCGCCTGTTTCGGCTCGTCCGCGCTGTCGTCGGCGACGATGCGGAGGCCGAGGAGATCGTCCAGGAAACCTATGTGCGGGCCTATACCGCCCTCGCCCGATGGCGTGAGGACGCGAGCCTCGCCGCCTGGCTGTCGCGCATTGCCATAAACGAGGCGCTGGGGACGCCTTCGCCGCCGGCGGCCTGTCGTCGAATTTGCAACGATCGCCGAGAGCCCGGCAGACGTTGCACCCGGACCCTTCGATCACCTCCTCCATCCAATGAGCACGGCGAATAGGCGCCGGGGTCGGTTGCGGCCTCGCCCCCGCCTTCGGGTTGCCGCTCGGCAACCCGGAGCGAGGCGCCAAGATCTATGCGCGCTGCCAAGCCTGCCATTCGATCGATCGCGACCGCACCGGGCCGCGCCATGCGGATCTCTTCGGGCGGCGCGCCGGCAGCATCCCCGGCTTTCCGTATTCCGCCGCGATGCGGAAAGCCGGCGCTGCGGGGCTCGTCTGGAATGCGAAGACCCTCGACAAATTCCTCAGATCGCCGACGGCATTCATTCCGGGCCCGCGCATGGGATACGCGGGCATCAAGAACGATCAGGAACGGATCGACCTCATCTCGCCTATCTTGCGGAGGCGACCCGGCAATGAGAGCCGATCATCGGCGCGTCATTCGGCCTGCCGGCTTCTCCCGGCAACGGCAGCGAGCACGGCCGCCTGCACCTCGGGCGGCTGGGCGCTGAGCGCCTCGTTCATCGCCTTGAGCGTGCAGCGCAGCTCATAGACCTGATCGAGGAGGGAAAGCACGAGCGGCACCACCTCGTCGTGCACGCCGAGCTGATGGCGCAAGTCGTAGACCAAGCGAACGCGCGCCACGTCGATTTCCTGGAACAGCCATTGGCCGTCGGCGGCCCTCTCCGGCTGCACCCAGCGGCGCTCGATCCACACGGAAAGCTCCGCCGGCTCGAGGTCGGGAAACAGCGCCGCAATGGCGTCGAGAGGCATCATGATTCGGCCATCCCCTTGCGCGGATCGAAGGGGTGACGCGGGGTCCAGGTCTCGAGGAAGGCGGCGAGCTCGGGCTCGGGGGAGGCAGGAATCACCACCTTGAGCTCCGCATATTGATGCCCGCCGGCGATGCCGCGGCCTTTCAATCTGAGCCGTGTGCCGCTGCTCGAATTCGGGGGAATGGTGAGGCTGACCGGCCCCTTGATCGTCGGCACCTGGACCTTGCCGCCGAGGACGGCCTCCTTGAGCGTAACCGGCAGCTCGAGAATGATGTCGTTACCGTCCCGCCGAAAGAACGGGTGGGGCGCGACGGTGACCTCGATCAGGGCATCGCCGGGCGGCCCGCCGCCCAGCCCAGGCTGGCCCTTGCCCTTCAGCCGTAGGATCTGGCCGTCGCGGAGCCCGGCGGGAATGGTGACGTCGAGGGTTTGCCCGTCGGGCAGGGTGAGGCGGCGCACGGCGCCCCGGACCGCTTCGAGGAAATCGACCGTGAGGGTGTAGAAGGCGTCGCCGCCGGGCAGCTTGAAATCCCGCGCCCGGCCAGCGCGGAAGGCGCCGCCGAGGAGATCGGCGAGATCCTCGTCGGTGAAGGCCTCGGCGCGATATTTGGCCCGGCCGGGCGCATCGGCGAAATCCCGGTAGAAGTTGCGCTCATGCGCCCGCTCGGCGCCGCTTGCGTCGATCTCACCGCGATCGAAGCGCTTACGCTTCTCGGGATCGGAGAGCAGCTCATAGGCCGCGCTGATCGCCTTGAAGCGGTCCTCGGCGTCCTTCCTGCCGGGATTGAGATCCGGGTGATGCTGCTTGGCGAGCTTGCGATAAGCCGCGCGGATCGTCTCCGGTGCAGCGTCCCGCGCAACTCCCAAAACCTTATAAGGATCATCCATCGCGCTAGAGAATATCCCGTGCAGCTCGGCCGTTCCAACGGCGGCGCTGGTCATGGGGGAAACTTTGCCGACGGGCTGCCGAAAGCGGATCGGCAAAATATGCCGGGCCCGAGCGAATTCTTACAAGATCATTTCATATGTTATTGAGATGACGATTGCCTTTCAATTGGCATCCGCTTTGCGTCGGTCAATTCGAAGCCGGCCACGGAGCGGCGGGCCTTTTCGATGAGCACAGCCGAGCGATGCGATGACGATCCTTAGCCTCGCCAACTTCACCGTCGACAGCAAGGGCACCGTCACCTTTTCGGGTATCGGCTCGGGGATCGATTTCCACAAGATCGCCGACGAGGTGATCAAGGCGAAGCAGGCGCCCGTGGACCGCATGAGCGCCGATATCACGAGCGGCCAGAAGAAGATTGCCGAGTTGCAGAAGCTTCAGGCCTTGCTCGACAGCCTGCAGAGCTCGGTGTCGCGACTTTATGGCGCCCTCTCCTTCGATAATGCGCAAGACAGCTTCTCGGCGAAGGCGGTGGCGACCCAGAGCAGCCGG
This sequence comes from Alphaproteobacteria bacterium, assembly GCA_035294245.1. Lineage (GTDB taxonomy): Bacteria > Pseudomonadota > Alphaproteobacteria > JACZXZ01 > JACZXZ01 > DATGLG01. Next base: position 94,862 of record DATGLG010000017.1, read on the forward strand.
CTCGATGGCGCAGCGCCCTCGCCGGCGAGCAGCATTCTCGCCGTCACCACGACGAGCCTGGCGCAGACGGGTAATCATCAACTCCAGGTGCTCCAGCTCGCCGCGGCGCACAAGCTCGGTAGCGCCGGCTTCGCCAGCCTGGCGAGCGATCTCGGCACGGCAAGCGGCGGAGGCTCGCTTTCCGGCAGCTTTACCCTGAACGGCGTGACCATCGATGTGCTTCCGACCGACCGCCTCGCCGATCTGCGCGACCGCATCAACGCCGCCAATACGGGGGCCAACCCAACCGGCGTCACCGCCAGCATCATCTCGATCAGCCCGAGCGAAAATCTGCTGGTCCTGAGCGCCGATCAGACGGGGGTTCCGATCACTCTTGCCGACCCGGGTGGCAGCGGCGTGCTGGCGCGGCTCGGCTTCTCGAGCGACGGCGGGCAAAGCTTCCTCAATCAGCTGCAAGCACCGCAACCGGCGCAATTCACGGTCGACGGGCTGACCGATCCAGGCAAATTCCAATCGGCGGTCCAAGCGAGCCCGTCGAACGCCGCCTTCGGCGGTTACACGACCGTGTCTGCCGGCACTTTCGAGGTGCTCGGCGGCAATGGGGAGGTGCTGGGCAGCATCGCCTATGATGGCAGCGATTCCCTCGACAGCTTGGCCGCGAAGCTCAACGACATTCCCGGCATCGCGGCCGTCGTGGTTCAGAGCCGCACGGGGCCGCAGCTCATGGTTAGCAAGAGCAACGGAGAGCGGATCGGCTTCGCGCAGGACACGGGCAATCTGCTCCAGCAAATCGGGATGACCAATCAGCCCCTCGTCCTCACTCGGCCCAGCAACACGATCGACGATCTTTTCTCGGGGATGACGATCAATCTCTTTCGCGCCGAGAAGGGTACGACGGTCGATATTCAGGTCACACGCGACTTTGTCGCCATCAAGACCAGTATCGAAGCCTTCGTGCAGGCCTATAACGCCGTGCGGCAATTCATCAATACCGAGAATAGGAGCGATCTCAAGACCGGCGGGCCGGCGGCCGATGCCGGTCCTCTCTTCGGCGACAGCATGATGAACGGGATTCGCGATCAGCTTTCGGCAATCATCGGCGGCGGTGCGCTTGGGCTTAGCCCGGAATTTTCGAGCCTGGCCCAGATCGGCATCGGCTTCGTCAACAACGCCGCCCTCGTCGACTCGACCCTCGCCGATACGCTGTCGATTAACGAAGCCAAGCTCAACCAGGCCCTGATCAATAATTCCGGCGATGTGCAGCGGCTGTTTGCCTTCAATTTCTCGAGCGCCGATCCTCGGGTGACGCTTGTCGGATTCAGCGACGACTCACCGGCTTATAGCTCGTCCGGATATGTCTTGAACCTCGCTTATGATGCATCGGCCGGGCGGCTGAGCTCCGCCAATCTGGGTGGCACCCCCGATGGCGCGGATGACGGCAGCGCCACCGTCGACGGGCAGAGCATCACGATGAGCGGCAAGACGGGTGCGAGCGGGCTGCGGCTCTACTATTCGGGCAACACCAGCCTGAGCGGCGTGCAGGTGAATTTCACGATTGGCGTCGGCACCCAGCTCTATTTCCGGCTCAAGGCGATGACCGATCCCATATCGGGACTGATCCAGAATGCCGTCGCAGGCCTCAAGACGCAGGGCCAGCGGAGCCAGGACACGATTGACCGCTATATGCGAGAACTCCATCTGACCAAGCAGTCCCTGCTCGAGAAATTCAATCGCGCGGAGACGATCATCGGCCGGCTCAACGCGATCAAGGAGAGCGTCCTTCAGCTCCTTGGCAACACTAACGACAATACGAAGCATTGAGCGACCCGGTCGCCATCGCCCGGCCGTATCCGGCGCTTCGGGATGCGCCCGGTTCCCAAGCACCACCGCCTTTGCATTGCCGGCCGCTTTGCAGTATGAAAGCGGCCGGGGCCCATGGCTTCCCGACGCGCCCGTAGCTCAGCTGGATAGAGCGTTGCCCTCCGGAGGCAAAGGTCAGGGGTTCGAATCCCTTCGGGCGCGCCATTCTCGAACGGTTCGACCTACAAGGCTTATCCCCTCTTGGTCGAATACATGGTTTATCTCCTCTTGGTCGGATACATGCCGCTACCGCTGCGACTTGCGGCTGGGGAGCTCCTTGCGCCGGCCGAGGTCGGCAAGATGTGGCGCGACGCCAGCGTCGCGGCAGGCGGCCCGGTTAAGAACGGCCGCAGCATCATCCGCCGCGCGAGTGCATGACCGGCTTCGTCGTCGCCGTTTTCATCCTTACCTATATCGGCATGGCCCTTGGGCGATTTCCCGGCCTGCGGATCGATCGCTCCGGGATCGCGATGATCGCCGCGGTGGTGCTGGCCGCCACTGGTGCCGTTCCCGCCGAGACGCTTGCGGCTGCGATCCATTTCCCGACCCTGCTGCTGCTGGCGGCGCTGATGATCCTCTCCGCGCGCTTTGCGGCGGCAGGATTTTACGACGCGGCTGCGGCGTGGACAGCGCGCCAGGCGCGGCGGCCGGTGCTTCTTCTCGCCGTCACTGTGGCGGTCGGCGGCGCGCTCTCGGCATTTCTCGTCAACGACATCGTCGTCTTCGCGATGACCCCGCTCCTCTGCGCCGGGCTCAAGGCGCGCGGGCTCGACCCGCGGCCCTTTCTCGCCGCTCTTGCGGGGGCCAGCAACGCGGGCTCGGCCGCAACGCTCATCGGCAATCCGCAGAACATCCTGATTGGCCAGGCCGGCGGCCTCGACTTCTGGAGTTTCCTTGTCGCGGCAGCCGTCCCCGCCATGGTCTCGCTCGGCATTGTCTTTGCCGTCGTCGCCTTTGCCTGGCGCGACACGCTTGCCAGCGAGGCAACGTCGCCGCGGCCGGCGCCGATCGCATTCGACAAGCGGCAAACGACGATCTGCTTCGTCGCCATTCTTGTCTTGCTCGCCCTCTTCGCCACGCCGGTGCCGCGGGCGATCTCTGCCCTCATCGTCGCGGCACTCCTCATCGTCAGCCGGACCGTGCCGAGCCGCAGGCTCTTCTCCGATATCGATCTCCCTCTACTGATCCTCTTCGCCGGGCTCTTCATCGCCAACGAGGCCGTCGTCCGCACCGGCGTCGCCGAAACAGGCGTGCGCTGGCTCGCAGCCCATGACCTGCTGCCCTCCCATCTTGCGATCCTCGCGCCGGTGGCGCTCCTGCTCAGCAACACGATCGGCAATGTGCCGGCGGTGGTAATGATCCTCAAGGTGTGGCAGGGGATACCGTCGGGGACGCTGATCGGGCTCGCCATTCTCTCAACCCTCGCCGGCAACCTCTTCCTTGTCGGCAGCCTCGCCAATCTCATCGTCGCCGAGCGCGCGCAAGCGGCAGGTGTCCGACTCTCCTTCATCGATCACGCCCGGGCCGGCGTGCCCGTCACGATCGCCTCCATGACGGCGGCCAGCCTGTGGCTCTGGATGACGGGGTATATGCGACTCTAGCCCGGGTTGAACCCGGGCGCGCGCCGCGCCACATCTTCTTCATCCGCCCCCGGCGGCCTTTCTGAAAGGATGATGCGATGACCCCCGAAGAACGCGATCTCATCAGCGGCCTCTTTGAGCGGCTCAAGGGCGCCGAAACCGGGCAAAAGGATCGCGAAGCGGACGACCTCATCAACCGGCTCGTCGTCCAGCACCCCTCGGCCCCCTATCTCCTCACCCAGCTCGCCCTCGTGCAGGAGCATGCCCTCACCAACGCCCAGACGCGCATCAGCCGGCTCGAGGCCGAGCTCGCAGAGGCCAAGCGCGCCCAGCCGCAGCAAGGGGGCGGCGGCACGAGCTTCCTCGGCGGACTGATCGGGCGCGGTCCTTGGGGTGCCCGCGAGGCCTCGCCTCAGCCGCCGCCGGCAGCCGCGCCGACACAGGGGCGCGCCTCCGGGCCGGCGCCCGGAACGACGGCGCCCTGGAGCGGCTCGGTGCCGCCCACGGCGCCCTCACCAGGCGGCGGCTTCCTCCACCAAGCCCTCTCGACGGCAGCAGGCGTTGCCGGCGGCGCCTTGCTCTTCGACGGCATTCGCAGCCTGTTCTGGCACAATCCCGGACCTTTCGGCCCTGCGCTCGGCGCCAGCTGGGGCGGGGGCAGCGGCTGGGCGCAGCCCGCAGGTGTCAACGAGACGATCGTGAACAATTATTACGGCGATGCCGGAAGCAGCGACCCCGGCCAGAGCGATCCCTCGGCCGATCCGAACGCGGGCGTCGTCGACACCGGCTATAGCCCCGACGACAGCGGCCAGCTCGATGATCAGGGCGGCATTCAGGACGCCGATTTCAGCGATAACGGGGGCGACTTCGATAGTGGCGGCGATTTCGGCGGGGGCGACGATACAAGCTTCACCTAAGCGGCGAGGCTGAGCCTTATCAAGCTTCGACAGTGCGCGACGCCCGCGTCGACGCCAGCCGCGGCGACGGGCGTGTGAGGCGCATCAACCCAAAGATCACCGCCACCGTCACGGCATAGAAGATCACCTGCAATCCGTCGGGCTCGGCAATATAGCCGACGAGCGTGTGTAGCACGCGGCCAACGATGCTCGTCTCCGACAGAATCTGTGACGTGTTCCAAAGCGTGCCGCCAACGGAGGGCAGGAAGCCAGCCTGCATCAGGAAGCCGGCGCCCTGCGCCGCCATGCCGGCCGCGAGGAGGAGGATGAGCCAGCTCGTCACCGTGAAGAGCCGACGGATGGGGATGCGCACGAGGCCGAAATAGGTGACGAGGCCGGCGAGAACGCCTGCGGCCAGCCCGAGCACGCCTCCGGCCACCATCTCGCCGGCGCCGCTCTGCCCGGCGGCGGCGATACCATAGACGAAAAGCACAACCTCCGAGCCTTCGCGCAACACGGCCAGGCCGACAACGATGGAAAGGGCATAGAGCGGACGTCGCCCCGCCTGGACATCGGCGCCGACACTGCTCATCTGCGCGGCGATCTCGCGGCCATGCCGGCCCATCCAGACATTGTGCCAGCCCAGCATCACGACGGCCGCGAAGAGCACGCCGGCGTCGAAGACCTCCTGGCCCATGCCTTCGACCATATCCGAGATCGTCCCGGCGAAGGCGGCCACCAGGCTCGCAGCAAGCACTCCGGCGACGAGCCCCAGGCTCACCCAGCGACTGCGCCCGGCAATCCCTTTTGTCGCGGCGACCACGATGCCGATGACGAGGGCCGCTTCAAGCACCTCGCGGAAGACGATGATCGCAGTCGCAAGCATGGGCGTCCTCGCCGGCTATTTCGCGATGATCCGGCCCTTAGCCGTCGCGGCGTGATATTCGCCGATGAACTCATAGGTGCCTGGATCGAGTGGGCCGATATAGATGACCCCTTCCTTGCCGCCCGTGATGACCTTCTCCCGATGGAGCTGATCGCTGTCGAATTCCTCGGGCGTGGCATCCTGATTCTTGACCACCAGCTTCACCTTCCGGCCGGCCGGCACCTCCAGCACGTCCGGGACGAATTTGTGGTCCTTGATCGCAAGATCGTAGCTATCCCCCGCCGCCGCGACCGGATGGGGCAGCCCCGTTATCAGCAAGCCCGCCGAGAAGGCTAAAGCGGCGCCAAAAAGAGGCCGACCGAGGCGCAACCGAATAGAAGGCATTATCTCTCCTCTCGACGCCGATCTGGGTAGGATCGGCTTGGTTCTCCGGCGATGACAAATTTGCAAATCATTCGCATCACCCTCCCGTGCAGTTAATAATCAGTCGCAAACTCGCTGTCAAGCCGGCACTATTGCGACAAAGCCCCGCGGCAAGCTCGCATCGACGATATGCGCTAGCGACCTAGGCGCGCGAGGGTTGCCGTGGTGCTTTGCCCCGGCTTGAGCTGGGCAAGAAGCACCCTCCCGCCATAGCTCTGAACGAAATCGGCGCCGACGACACGATCGACGGTGTAGTCGGCTCCTTTGACCAGCACGTCTGGCCGAAGCGTCTCGATTAGCGCCAAAGGGGTATCCTCGGCGAAGATGACCACGAGATCGACGGTGGCGAGGGAAGCCAGCACCACTGCGCGCTCGCTGTCGTGCTGCACGGGACGATTGGCGCCTTTAAGGCGCGTGACCGAGGCGTCGCTGTTGAGTCCGACCACGAGGCGGTCGCAGGCACCACGCGCCTGGGCAAGTAGAGATACATGCCCGGGATGGAGAAGATCGAAGCAGCCATTGGTGAAGCCGATCTTAAGGCCATGCCGCCGCCAGGTCTCCACGCGGTCGAGCGCTTCGCGCAAGGTGACGATCTTGGTCTCGTGGCTCAGCAATTCCTGGGCATGCAAGGCGGTGAAGATCTCGCTTGCATGGGCGACAGCGGTCCCCGCCTTGGCAACGACGATACCGGCCGCGACATTGGCGAGGCGCGCCGCATCGACGAGCGACAACCCGGCTGCCAGGCCGGCAGCGACTCCGGCCACGACGGTGTCGCCGGCGCCAGAGACGTCGAAGACCTCGCGTGCCTCGGCGGCGAGGTGATCGACGGCGCCGGCAGTTGTCACCAGAGTCATTCCGTCGGCGCCGCGCGTCACCAGAACGGCGCCGAAGCCGCAGCTCTCGATGAGCCGCTGCGCCGCAGTCACGATCTCCGCCTCGGTGCCGACGGGAAGGCGCGTCGCCGCGGCAAGCTCGGCACGATTGGGCGTCACCAGGTCGGCGCCGCGATAGCGGCCATAATCGAACCCCTTGGGATCGACAACAACGGGCCTCTTGCCGGCGCGAGCCGCCTCGATAACCTCGCGCAGCACCCGATCGGTGAGCACGCCCTTGCCGTAATCCGACAGGACCACGACGTCTGCATCGGAAAGGGCGGCCTTGGCGCCCGCGATGAGCGTGGCCTCGCTGGCGGCGTCGATCGGCTTCACGCTCTCCTGGTCGGTGCGCAGGAGCTGTTGAGTGGCGGCGACAAAGCGGGTCTTGATACCGCTGGCGCGCCCCCGTTCCACGATCAGCGCCGGCTTCATCCCCTTCTCGGCCGCGAGGAGCGCTGCGATCTCGCGGCCGGCCGCATCGTCGCCGATCACCGCCTGGAAACGGGCGACGGCGCCAAGCGCCGCCAGGTTGCGCACGACATTGCCGGCGCCGCCCAGCATCGCCCGCTCGCGCTCGATGCGAAGAACGGGAATCGGCGCCTCGGGGGAGACCCGCTCGACCGTGCCGTAGACATAGCGGTCGAGCATGGCATCGCCAAGGCAAAGGACTCTCACGCCGGACAGCGCCTGGGCGCGACTCGCCAATTCCGACCGATCGATCATGCCACGCTTAGCCGGACGAGAACCGCCCCCTCATCTAAGGCCGTGCGACCGCAGCATCCTGCCGCCTGTGAATGGCGGCCACTATCGAAGGTCTTTTGTCCCTAGTCCAGGCCGTTTCGCGGTGGCGCGGCACCCAGCTTTCGCCCGTCCGCCGTGCTCAGGAACCGATGCCCGCTGCCTTCGAGCACAAGGCAGGTGAGGACGCCTGTGGCATAGGCGCCGGTGTCGATTCCGATCCGGTTCTGCCGTACCTCGGGCGCCTCTGTGATGCTGTGCCCGTGGACTACGACCTTGCCGTGGTCGCGCTTGTCGTGGAGGAAGGCCTCGCGGATCCAAAGGATATCCTCGTCCTTCTGGTCGTCGAGCGCGACGCCGGGAAGGATGCCGGCATGGACGAAAAGATAGTCGCCCTCAATGTGCCAGCGCTCAAGCCTGCGCAGGAAACCCACGTGCCGCGACGGCGCTTCGGCTGCGAGATGCTCGCGCAGGCCATCGAGGCGCGAGCCATCTCCTCCCAAGGCGCGGAGCACGCCGATCCCGTAGCTCTGCAGGGTCGCATCGCCGCCGTTGAGGAGCCAGCCCAGCCCCATCTTCGCATCCTCGAGGAAACGCAGCATGAGCTCTTCGTGATTGCCCTTGAGGCAAACCGCCTCGAACCCCGTAGGCGGCCCTTCCAGCAGCAACTCGATCACTTCTCGGGAATACGGCCCACGATCGATATAATCGCCGAGATAGACGATGCAGTGGCGCAGCGACGGCGCCCCGCGCGCATCCTCGGCGATACGGTCGTGGAGCAGGCGCAGAAGGTCGACCCGCCCATGGATGTCGCCGATGGCGTAGACGCGCCGACCGGCAGGCATCTGGGCCTCCCGCGAACCGACCTGGGGCCGCGACCGCGAGCCAAAGAGCCGGGTGATCATGGCCGCGTTCCGAACGAAGTCGTCAACCGCTGCTCTCCGTGACGAGGCCCCCGCCTGTCCTATGACCTAGGCTACGCCGCCGCTCGATGCAATGGCTACGACTGCCAAGGCTCGCTTATAACTGAGTTTTTCACGTTTTCGCCAATCATTCATTAACCCTTTTCCGCCTATGGTAGCGCGGACTTTTCAGAAGCGAGCGAGCCGTCCACGGGCGTCCGCGTGGCTGGCGGCGCGAGATTTCGAGGTCGAAGCGATGACGTTGAGGAACTCCTTCCAGGCGCTGCGCCGGCGCCTCGCGCCGACAGAGCCTGAAACCGCCACCGACCCCGTGCCCGAAGCCTATCCCGGGCAACATGAGCAGCGCCTGTCATTGAGGCTCCTCAGCTATTGGCAGCATCTGCGCGGCGATGCGACCTTCGCCTCACGCGCAAGGATCGAGACTGAGGTGATCGCCGAGATGTGGCCTTGGTGCTTTATCCTCGAGGTACCGGCGATCGGCAACCCTGCTGCAGCCCGCTATGCCTATGTCGGTCCGGCGATCGCAGAGCGATCCCTCGTCACGACGGATATCCGTGATCCGGCCGCGCTGCGCGAGAACACGCTTCTCGCCCAGGCCACCTCCTTCCTCGCCCAGGTGCTCATGCGGCGCGTTCCCGTCACCATGGGAGGATCCTTCCGCAACCCGGCGGGGCGGGAAATCCTTTACCGGAGCGTGCTGCTCCCGCTTAGCGACGACCAGCGGACGATCAGTGCGGTTCTCGGCGCCGCCAACTGCAAGGAGAAGACGTCATAAACGGCGATCGCCGCCGGGACTCCCACCATGCAGAACCAAACCTCGCCATCACTGACCTCCTACGAGCTCCAGACCTACCAGGGCGGCAACTGGAAGATCGACTCGATCTATGACGACAAGGATCTCGCCCTCGACATGGGAAAGCAGCTCCTGAGCACCCGGCGCGCCACGGCGGTGCGCGTCGTCGAGGAGGATTTCGTCGACGGCAAGCTGAAATCCCGCGTCATCTTTCGTAAATCAGTCGTCGACGGCGAGAATGCCCAGGCCCGCGAACGCAAGATGCAGACGATGCGCGAGGTCCAGGAGGCACGGAAGGAGACTCAGAGTCGGGTCCAGGATCGCGCGCGGCTGGCGCAAAGAAAGGCCGATTCTCAGTCGTTCACTTGGCTCTTCCTGAAATTCTTCGGCATCGGCGTCTTCGGCGTCCTCGCGTTCCTGGTGCTGACCCGCATCATAGCCCATGGCTGAGCGCTGGCGCTATTCGCGTGGCGCGTATTTTGCCAGAATGCGCTGAAGCGTGCGCCGGTGCATGTTCAGCCGGCGCGCCGTCTCCGAGACATTGCGGCCGCATTGCTCGAAGACGCGCTGAATATGTTCCCAGCGCACGCGATCCGCGGACATGGGATGCTCCGGCGGCGGCGGCAGCGGCCGGCAATTGGCCTTGAGCGCCGCCTCAATCTGGTCGGCATCTGCCGGCTTCGGCAGGTAGTCGACGGCCCCTGCTTTCACCGCCGCGACCGCTGTGGCGATGTTGCCGTAGCCGGTGAGCATGACGATGCGGACATCCTCGCGAACCTCGCGGAGGGCCTTCACCACGTCGAGGCCGCTTCCCTCCCCCAGTCGCAGATCGACCACAGCGAAGGCCGGCGGAATCGCACGAGCCGCGGCGATGCCGCTGGCGACACCATCGGCGGTGGCCACGCGATAGCCGCGGCGCTCCATGGCGCGCGCCAGCCGGCTGCGCAGGGGCTCGTCGTCGTCGACGATCAGGAGCTGCCGATCCTCATCGGGCGGCACTGCGGCCGGCAATGCCGGTTCCGGTTGACCCGTTGTCATGTCTCTCCTTCCTCGGAGTTTGCCTCCAAGACGGCCCGCCGCCAACGCATCGCCACTCTCGCGCCGCCTTCGGAACGATTCGAGAACGCCAGCTCGGCTCCCGTTCGCTCAAGCAGATTCTGCGCGATGAAGATGCCGAGCCCCATATGGAGGCCGCTTGCGGCGCGGCTTGAGATATAGGGCTCGCCGAGGCGTCCGAGAAGATAGGGCGCAAAGCCGGGGCCGTCATCCATCACCTCGATGCTGACCTCGTCAAAGCCCCAGCGTTGGCGCACGACGACTTCCTCACGCGCGAACTGGACGGCGTTCTGAATGAGATTGCCAAGCCCGTGAACAATCTCCGGACTGCGCTTGACCATCGGTTCCGGCGAGTCCTCGGGAGCCCCCTCGGCCGGTGCCGCGTCCAGGACCACGCGGATGGCGCCACTGCGATAGGGCGTGGCGGCGGAATCGACGATCGCCGAGAGGGGAAGCCGCGCGAAAAGTCCGCCCTCCTCCGCCTCCGGCGTGCGGCCGAGCTCGGCCAGGATATCGCGGCAACGCGCACTCTGGCTGATCAGCAGCTCGACGTCTTCGCGCAAAGGGCTGTTCTTGTCCAAGTCCCGGGCGAGCTCCTTACTCGCAAGGGCGATGGTCGCGAGGGGGCTGCCGAGCTCATGGGCGGCGGCGGCGGCGAGCGCGCCCAAGGAGGCGAGACGCTGCTCGCGGGCGAGAGCGAGCTGGGTCGCGCTGAGCGCCGCCGACATGCGACGGGCCTCTTCCGAGACGCTGCCCACATAGCCTGCGATGAACAGGGTGCTGAGAACGAGGGCGAGCCAGATGCCGAGGCTATAGAAGGAGGGCGGCTCGAAGGGCGCTTCGGCCCAGGGCAGTGGCTGATGGAGGACGGCGAGGATCGAGATCGAAGTGGCGGCCAGAAGCCCCAACGCGATGGTGCTGGTGCGTGAGAGCACGGTCGCCGAGACGACGACGGGCGCGAGGATCAGCACGGCAAAGGGGTTGAAAAGACCGCCCGTCAGATAGAGCAGCAATGTGAGCTGCAGCATGTCATAGGCAAGATAGCGCGCCGCTTGGGCATCGCTGAGCCGCGCCCGCATGAAGCGATGCCGTCCGACAACGACATTGAGGAGGGCCGAAGCGGCGACGACGCAGAGCGCCGGCACGATCGGAAGGGTGAGGCCCATTCCGAAGTGAACCACGCAGAGCGTTACGGCTTGGCCGGCCACAGCGATCCAGCGGATCAGGACGAGCGTACGCTGCTTGACCCAGCCGCTGGTCCGGGACGATGAAGCCGCCGAATCGCTGCTTCTACTCGCCATTGCCATGCAGCACCTCCTCCCGCTGCACCTATATTGGGACTCTAGCGCCCTTACCGCCCTCGGGGCACCCGCTTTCCCGGCTCCCTCTCTTGACCCTTGGCAGGGCTGGTCCCGCTGCCCATATTGCTGCGATGCCCCGCTCCGCCCTCAAGGGATCCGTCGTCGCTCGCGTTCGCGATCTGACCAAGCGCTTTGGCGAGGTCACCGCCGTCGACGGGGTGAGCTTCTCCTTGCGCCGTGGCGATACGGTAGCGTTGCTCGGCGGCAATGGCGCGGGCAAGACGACAACGCTCTCGATGCTTCTCGGGCTCCTGCTCCCTTCCGCCGGGACCGTCGAGGTGCTTGGCGAGGACATGCTGGCGCACCGCCATCGGGTCCTGCACCGCATCAACTTCTCCTCGCCCTATGTCGAGATGCCGCGGCGCCTGACCCCCTTCGAGAACCTGGCCGTCTACGGCCATCTCTATGGGCTATCCCGCGTCCGCGACCGCGTCCTCGCCATTGCCGAGGAGCTGATGCTGACGCCTTTTCTCAAGCGCCCGATGTCGACGCTTTCCGCGGGGCAGCGTAGTCGCGTGGCACTCGCCAAGGCCCTGCTGAACGAGCCCGAGCTCCTGCTTCTCGACGAGCTGACGGCGTCGCTCGACCCGGATACCGCCGACTGGGTGCGCGGCTTTCTCGAGCGCTACCGCGCGCGGACAGGGGCTACCATCCTGCTCGCTTCGCACAATATGGCGGAAGTGGAGCGGCTCTGCTCGGACGTTCTTATGATGAAGGGCGGGCGTATCGTCGACCGTGGCGCGCCGGCGGCGCTGATCGCGCGCTACGGCCGGCGCAATCTCGAGGAGGTCTTCCTCGACATCGCGCGGCGAGAGGAGAGGCTGGCCGCGCAATGAGCGAAGCGCTCGCCGCCACCACGTTCTCCTTCCGCCGCGTCGGCGCCATGGTGCTGCGCTATCTCTACCTGCTGCGCGGCTCATGGCCACGCATCGCCGAGCTCGTCTACTGGCCCGTGGTGCAGATGATTCTCTGGGGCCTTATCACCAAATTCTTCGTCACCAACAGCTCCTGGATAGCCCAGGCGGGTGGCGTCCTCATCGCAGGGGTGCTCCTCTGGGACGTCCTGGTCCGCAGCCAATTCGGAATCGCCGTTTCCTTCCTCGAGGAAGTCTGGTCGCGCAATCTGGGGCAGCTCTTCGTCACCCCGCTCCGCCCCTACGAGTTGATGCTGTCCTTCGCTGCCATGAGCCTGCTGCGCACGCTGATCGGCGTCGTCCCGGCGGCCCTTCTCGCCATTCCGCTCTATTCCTATTCGATCTTCACCTTGGGCCTGCCGCTCCTGGCCTTCTTCGTCAACCTGATGATCTTCGGCTGGGCGATTGGGCTTGCGATCTCGGGCTGCATCCTGCGCTACGGCCTGGGTGCCGAGAACCTCGCCTGGCTTGCCATCTTCGCCTTCGCGCCGATCAGCGGCGTCTATTATCCCGTCGCCATTCTTCCCCACTGGCTGCAACCGGTCGCCTGGCTCCTGCCGTCGGTCTACGTCTTCGAAGGCATGCGTGCGGTAATGTTCGAGCATATCTTTCGCAGCGACCTCATCCTGCGCGCGCTCGCCCTCAATGCGCTTTATCTCACTCTCGGCGGTGCCACCTTCCTCGCTTTCTTCCGTGCCGTTCGCCGGCGCGGACTTTTGCTCCAGATGGGCGAATAGACGCCGTGCGTGCGTCGGGGCGCGTCGAGCGTTCCATAACGGGTCACGCCGTCCTAGACTGACGGCCGAGCAGCGCGAGGATGTTCATGCGCAATTTTCGGCGGCTTCGCATCGATTGGAGCAGCTTCGACTGGCGGAGCCTGGGTCGCGGCTGGCCTGCGGATCTACGAGTGGCCGCGCGCTTTTTCACATGCCTTCCCCTCGGCGGCGAGAGCGAAACGGGTCACGATGCCGTGGCAAGCGGCTTGCGGGCGTGGCCGCTTGTGGGCCTCGTCGTGGGACTCTTCGGCGGGTTCGCCTATGCCGTCGCGAGCAGGCTCGGCCTGGCCCCCATCCCCTCCGCATTGCTCGCTCTTCTCATGACGGTCTGTACCACTGGCGCCTTCCACGAGGACGGCCTCGCCGATTTCGCCGATGGGCTCGGCGGCCGCGATCTCGAGCATCGCCTCGCCATCATGAGGGACGGCCGCATCGGGGCGTTCGGCGCGATAGCGCTTCTTTTCAGCCTTGGGCTCCGCGCCGGCGCGCTTGCGCAAATCGCAAGCCCCGGCGCCGTCTGCGCCGCCCTTGCCGCCGCCGCGGCCGCATCGCGCGGCCTGGCGCCCATCCTGGCGCTCACGCTCATGCCGGCGCGGCCCGATGGACTGGGCGTCATGCTCGACGCCTTGCGCCAGGAGACGGTCGTCGCCGCTGTTGCGGTGGGGACGCTCGCCGTCCTGCTGATCCTCGGACTCGGTGCCGGCCTCGTGGCGCTTGCCTTGGGGCTAGCCGGCGTGGCGGCGATCGGCACGCTTGCCCAGCAGCGTCTCGGCGGCTATACGGGCGATGTATTGGGTGCCGCCCAACAGGTCGCGGAAATCGTGATCCTTCTTGCCGCCGCGATCTTCTCGTGACATGCGGATGACAAGGCGCCGATGACGCAAGTAACCCGCTGGTGGTGGATTCGTCACGCCCCGGTGACCGAGGATGGCGGGCGCATTTACGGACAGACGGACGTTGTCTGCGATGTCTCCGACCACGCCGCCCTCGCCGCGCTCGCCGCAAGCCTGCCGACCAAGGCCACTTGGGTAGCGAGCCATCTTCAGCGCACGTATTTGACGGCGCGGGCCCTGAGAGACGCCGGGGCCGAGGCGCCCGACCCGATCATTGAGCCGGCCCTCGCGGAGCAGGACTTCGGCGATTGGCAGGGGCAAGTTCGCGCCGAGATCTACGCCCGCAATCCCGATTGGCGCCGCTTCTGGCTGGCTCCGGCGCGCATGGCGCCACCGAGGGGCGAGAGCTTCGTCGATGTGATCGCACGGGTCGATCCGGCGATCCGGCGATTCACGAGGGAGCATGCGGGAGGCGACATCGTCGCGGTCGCCCATGGCGGCACGATCCGCGCGGCCCTCGCCATCGCGCTCAAGCTCGATCCCGACGTCGCGCTGGCATTCTCATGCGACAATCTCTCCCTCACGCGCATCGATCACATCGCGCGACCCGAAGGCGAAGCCTGGCGCATCGCCGCCGTCAACGTGCCGCCGCTTCAGGACGCGCGCCGTGGGTAGTTCTTCCCGCCCTGCGATGGTACACTCCGCGCCCCCGGTCGCTGCCGTGCACGCGCGAACACGAATGGAGCCGCGAATGATGCTCAAAGCCTCTCGCTTCCTGCTCGTCATGCTGGTCTGCACCGTCGCCTTCGCAGGGCGACCCGCGCGCGCCGATTCAACCCCCGAGGCCCTCGTCGAGAAGGCGCGGCTTACCTTTGAGAGCCTCTACAACGACAAGGACTACACGCAGCTTCGGAAGAACATGAAGCTCGCGAAGGCGGTATTGATCATCCCGAGCGAGCTTAAGGGCGCCTTCATCGTCGGCGCGGCGGGCGGGAGCGGCGTGCTCGTCGCGAAGGACGAGAACGGCGCCTGGGGCTACCCCGCCTTCTACACCGTGGGCTCCGGCAGTCTCGGATTCCAGATCGGTTTCCAGAACTCCGAGGCCGTCTTCGTCATCATGACGGAGAAGGGGCTCCACGCCATCATCAACAATCAGGTGAAGCTGGGCGTCGACCTCAGCGTCGCTATCGGGCCGGTGGGACAGGGCATGTCAGGCTCGACCACGACGGCGGCGGGCGCCGATATCGTCGCCTTCTCGCGCACGACGGGCCTGTTCGCCGGCGGCTCGCTCGACGGCGCCGCCATCGTCAAGCGCGATGACTGGAACACGGCCTTCTATGGCCAGGGGGCGACGCCGACGGCGATCATCTTCGACAAGAAATTCTCGAACCCCAAGGCCGATCCGCTGCGTCAGGCGCTGCAAGCCGCCCAATAGCCTCCTCAAAGGGCCGCGCGGGCGAAGGCGAGAGCCGCCGTCGCCGCCGCGTTCGCGAGGCAGGCCGCGGTGAAGAGATAGAGGGCGCGTCGGATATCGGCGAGATCGGCCCGCGCTCGCCCGGCACCGATCCACGGGCCGGGAACGCCGCTGCCATCGGATTTGAGCCGCGGCCCTCCCAAGGCGAGGTCAAGAGCTCCTGCCGTCGCGGCTACCGGCCAGCCCCGATTGAGCGTGCGATGCTTTTGCGCATCGCGACCGATAGCGCGGAAGGCAGCGAATGGACGTCCCCCCGGCACGCAGAGCGCGCCGAGCGCCAGCAGCAAGGCCGCCAAGCGTGCCGGCACGTATTGGAGCAGATCGTCAAGCCGCGTTGCCGTGGTGGCGAAGGCGCTCTCTACCGGGCCGCGCGCCGCTATCGCCTCCACGGCCGCGGCGATGAAGAGCCCCGGCAACCCGGTGAGCGCAAACCAGAATGCCGGGGCGACGACACGCTCGGAAAACCCGATCGAGAGCGCCTCGATCGCCAGCCGCGCAACGCCGTGGGCATCGAGACGTTCGGCGTCCCAGCCGGGCGCAAGAAAGCCCGCGACGATTTTGCGCGACGCCGAGAGCCCGCCTGGCCCACGGGCCAAAGCCGTCAAGATGCGGCGGACTGCAACGAAGAGGCTGCGCTGGCCGATCAGCATGGTGACGAGGGCGAGCTCGATGAGAATGCCGTAGGATAGGGTTCGGCTGACCCGCTCGATCATCCAGCCGAGGCCACCGGAAAGCACCGCTATGACGAGAGTCACAAGGGCGCCGCGCACCAGCCGCGTACCTTCGCTGCGGCGCGCACGGTCGAGCCGCGCCGTAAGCCAACGGCCGAGAATGCCCGCCAGGCGGCGCGGATTTGGCGAGACGGAGGCTTCCGCCATCGCAGGCAGCAACGCATCGAGGAGAAGCGCCGCGACAAGGACAAGCAACGGCGCCGCCCCATAGGCATCCACCGCCGTCATCGGGGCATACTCGCGGCGCGGCGCTTGAGCGGCTCAGTTCCGCGCACCGGCGGCCTGAAGCAGCTTGACCACCTGCGGCTGTCTCCCGTTCCGGGCATAGTCCAGCGCCGACAGCCCGGAAAAATCGGTGGCGGAGACGTCCGCCTTCGCCGCGAGCAGCTCCTTGACGACCTCGACATGCCCGGCCTGGGCGGCCTTCATCAGGGCAGTGATGCCCTGTCGGTTCCCAGCGTTCACGTCGGCGCGGGCGGCCACCAGCGCCTTCACGCAAGGCACTTGTCCCCGCGCCGCCGCCCACATCAAAGCCGTATTTCCGTCCTCGTCCTTCTGATCGACGCGCGCGCCATGCTTGAGGAGGAGGGAAACGATGTCGCAATGTCCGCCGATGCTTGCCAATATGACGGCGTTTTGGCGGTGCACATCGACGTCGTTGAGCGTGGCCCCGGACTCGATTTGCTGCTGCACGCCGGCATAATCGCCGGCCTTGGCGGCCGTCAGGAGCGGGTTGCCGCTGAAAGGGTTGAATTGCTGGGCGGCGGCCGGGTGCGCTGCGGCGATCAGCACGGCCAGCGCGACGGCATCAACCCGCAATCCTGAAATCCGCCGCCGCAGCGCATCGTTCACGATGACGTTCCGCAACACGACCCTACTCCGCTCAACCCCGGCGCCTGTCGCCCAAATCGACGCGAGGCGACGGTGAGCCTGCATTCGAGATTGCCAAGGTATGAAAATGAGGGCAAGTCCCCATGCGCGCGGCGGCGCCACGCGGTTTTGGCTTTCCGCCACCGCCCCTGGTGCTGCGGCGCATTCCGGCTTATATGCCAGGGAGTGGCTTCTCGGGAGTCCTTATGGCTGGAACCGCGCGCCTCACGGCTATTGTACTGACCCTCATGGCCGTGGCGGCATGCTCACCGCAGCGCATGAGCTGGACAAAGGAGGGGCTGACGCAAGATGAGCTCCGGCGCGATCAGAAGGCCTGCCTCGCGGAGTCGCACGACTATGGGTTCCTAAATCTCGGCGGCATGGGAAGCAATGGCACCGGGCCGACAGGTGGGAGTTCCAGCGTGGCGGCGCGCCAGGAGGGTGACCTTTACCGCGCCTGCATGCAGTCGCGCGGCTATTCGCAGGTTCCCGCCAATCAGAAGCCGCCTGGGCAGCCTCAATAAGGCGGATTGTGGTAAGCTGGACGCCTTCGGATGGCTGCGGGGCCAGCAGAACGATGGCAAAGGTCGATGAGCGGCGATCAGGCCGTGGAGATAAGACCAAGAATGGCCCTGCCACGGTGGCTTGCGTAACCGTTGGCGATCGTGCCATTCCAATCGTGACGCGTAAAAGTCCGCGTGCGCGACGCATCAGCCTCCGCATCGCTCCCGCCGAGGACAAGGTCGAGCTCGTTTTGCCCCGCGGCGCCTCCCTGGGCGAAGGGCTGCGCTTTGCGGAAGAAAAGTCCGGATGGCTTCTGACGCAGCTCGCGGTTCGTCCGCCGCGGGTTCCCTTCGCACCCGGCGCCGTCGTTCCCTATCGCGGGGTCGATCACCTGATCCATCATCGGCCCGAAGCGCGCGGCGGCGTTTGGCGTGAAGACGGTGTCATCTGCGTGAGCGGGGCTTCCGAGTTCCTCTCGCGGCGGGTCAAGGATTGGCTCAAGCGGGAAGCTCTTGCGCTCCTCTCGGAGCGCGCGCAGGCGACGGCCGCGCGCCTCAACCGGCGCGTCGCGCGGGTCTCGCTGCGCGACACAACCAGCCGCTGGGGCAGTTGCTCGACGAATGGCGTGATCCATTTCTCCTGGCGCCTTGTCCTCGCCCCCGACTGGGTGCTGGACTATGTGGTCGCGCACGAGATCGCCCATCTCGTTCACCCCAATCACGGTCAGCGCTTCTGGCGTCTGGTTGCGACGCTCACCCCCGAGGTCAACGCCCCGCGCGACTGGCTTCGCCGTCAGGGCGAGCACCTGCTGCGCTATGGCTGAGACATCCCCCGCAAGCTTCGGATAGCGGAATCGTCGAGCAGGGCTTAGCTAAAATTCCATGAATGCGATTGAGGAGATCTCGCTATGGACAGCGTGAACATCAAATCGGGCGACGATGAGCGGTGGCGCGCCGTGCTTGCCGCCGATGCGAGCCGGGATGGCAGCTTCGTCTATGCGGTACGCTCCACTGGCATTTACTGCCGCCCCTCCTGTCCAAGCCGACGGCCCAAGCGCGACCGCGTCACCTTCTATCCGATTCCGGAGGCAGCCGAGCAGGCCGGATATCGGCCTTGCCGGCGTTGCCGGCCACGGGAAGTCGCGCCGCCCGACCCCCATCTGGAAGCCGTGCGGAAGGCCTGCCGGGCCATCGATGCGATCGATGAGGGCGTGCCGACCCTGGCCGGCCTGGGCCGAGTGGTGGGGCTGAGTCCACATCATCTCCAGCGCATCTTCACCCGCGTAATGGGCATCAGCCCCCGCGCTTATGCCGATGCGCGCAGGCTCGGGCGGATCAAGGCGCGGCTCAAGGCTGGCGACGACGTGACCGGAGCGCTTTACGAGGCCGGCTACGGCTCATCGAGCCGACTCTATGAGCGGGCGAACGGCCAGCTCGGCATGACCCCGGCGACCTATAAGCGCGGCGGCGCCGGCGCCAGGATCGTCTATGCGCTCGGCGATAGCGCGCTCGGCCGGGTACTCGTGGCGGCGACCGAGCGGGGCGTCTGCATGGTCGGCCTGGGTGATAGCGACCGTCAATTGGAGCGCGAGCTGCGCGAGGAGTTTCCGGCGGCGGAAATCGCCCGGGATGAGCGCCGCCTCGGCAATTGGCTGAGCGCGATCCTGCGTCACCTCGCCGGCCGCGAGCCGCACTTGTCGCTGCCTCTGGACGTGCGGGCGACGGCGTTCCAGTGGCGGGTATGGCAGGCGCTCCGTGCCATTCCCTATGGCGAGCAGCGCAGCTATGGCGAGATCGCCAAGGCGCTGGGCGAGCCGAAGGCGGCGCGCGCCGTGGGCCGCGCCTGTGCGACGAACCCCGTGGCGCTCATCGTACCTTGCCACCGGGCCGTGGGCGGTGGCGGCGATCTCACCGGTTACCGCTGGGGTGTCGCGCGCAAAAAGGCGCTGCTCGCCGGAGAGCGGGAGCGAGCCCTGGTCATGGGCGCGAAGCAACGCCGCTCGGCCTGAGAGGCGGCTCCGCGCCTCGAGCACCGGAGCAGGCGCCCCCGAATCGACTCGACGGCATGGGTCTCACCCAATGCCACGATCAGCGGCGAACTGACGGTCGGCCCCGGCAGCCGCGTCCTTCTCGGCCAGGCTCCCGGAGGCACGATCATCCCCGACCCCCGTTACACTCGCAGCCTCGGCGCACTTATCGGGGCCCGAGCATCGCGCCGATGGCGAACGTCATTTGCCATCCGCAGCACCGCTTTCTATGGTGCGCTGTCCTATTTCTTTCCCTTCGGATGGTCATGCCCCGTCCCGATTCTCCCGTCGTTACCGTGCTTCTCGCCGCCCTCACAGCGTTCGGGCCGCTTTCGACGGATCTCTACCTCGCATCCCTTCCCGAGCTGACGCATGTTTTCGCCGCCGATGTCTCGACGGCACAGCTGACCCTATCGGTCTTTCTCGTCGGCTTCGCGATCTCCCAGCTTTTCTACGGCCCGCTCTCCGATCGGTTCGGGCGGCGGCCGCTGCTGATGGGCGGCGTGGTCCTCTACTTCGTCACCTCGGTCGCCTGTGCGCTGGCGCCCAGCATCGAGCTCCTGATCGCAGCACGGTTTCTGCAGGCGATCGGCGCATGCGCTGCCCCCGTGCTCGCCCGCGCCATCGTGCGCGACGTCCATGGGCCCACGGAGTCAGCGCGCATCCTGTCCTATATCAGCACCGCCATGGCCTTAGCACCTTTGGTTGGCCCCATGCTCGGCAGCTATCTCACCGTGTGGTTTGGCTGGCGCGCGAATTTCGTGGTCCTCGCCGCTTTTGCCGGACTGTCCTTCCTGGCTGTCTGGACATTGTTGGTCGAGACCAACCTCCACAAGGATGCGGACGCGTTCCACCCCGCGCGCATGGCCGGCAATATGGCGGCGCTGCTGCGAAATCGCGCCTATCTCGGCTATGTGCTGACGGCTGCTTTTGCTTATAGTGGACTCTTCGCCTTCCTCTCCGGCGCCTCCTTCGTGCTGATCGAGGTGCTGCGGATCCCGACCGAGCATTTCGGGCTTTATTTCGCCGTTGTCGTGCTGGGCTACATGATCGGCACGCAGATCGGCGCGCGGCTCGTCATGCGGCATGGCATCGATCGGATGATTTATCTGGGAACGCTGCTCGGCCTTGCCGCCGGCCTCGCCATGACGCTTCTGAGCTGGTGTGGTGTCGCGCATGTTGCCGCTATCATCGCGCCACAGTTTTTCTGCCTTGTCGCCCTCGGCATGATCCTGCCCAACAGCATCGCCGGGGCCATCGGTCCCTTCCCCCAGATGGCCGGGCTCGCCTCTTCGCTGCTCGGCTTCATCCAGATGAGCATGGCCGCCTTGGTCGGCGTTGGCGTCGGCCACTTCCATGACGGCACGGCGACCCCCATGACGATGGTCATCGCCGCGATGGCGTGTCTCGCCTCCATCGCGTTTGGTCTTCTGGTCCGCCGGGCGCGGCCCCGACTCGCCTGAGCTTACTGATTCACCTTGAAGAGGCCGTTCGGCAGGCCGCTGGGAGATGGCGAGCGCGCGGACGGCGAGGTTGCCGCACTGCGCGCCCCGCTTGAAGAGCCGAGCAAGGACTGCAGCACGGATTCCAGCACCGTGGGCGGCTTGGCGAAGTCATGAGGTGGGGTGTCCTTGAGCGCCGCCAGCATGAAATTGTGCCAGATCTGCGCCGGCACCGTGCCGCCCGTCACCCGTTTCATCGGCGCGCCATCGTCGTTCCCGACCCAGACCCCGGCGATGAGATCGGGCGTGAAGCCGATAAACCAGGCATCCCGATAGTCCTCGGTGGTGCCGGTCTTCCCCGCCGCCGGCCGGCCGATCGCCGCCGCCCGGCCGGTGCCCGAGGTGATGACCCCCGACATCATATCCACCATGACGGCGGCATCCCGCGGCGTCATGACCTCGCCGGGCCCGGAGCCGTTGCGCTTATAAAGGACCTGGCCGTTGCGGTCGCGGATCTCAAGGATGCCGTAGGGCCACACGCCGCGGCCGCCATCGGCGAAGCTGCCATAAGCACCCGTGAGCTCCAACAAGCTCACTTCGCTCGTGCCGAGCGCGATGCTCGCATCGTCGCGCAGCTCCGAAGTGATCCCGAGGCGATGCGCGACATCGATCACGCGCTTGATTCCGACCTTCTGGGCAAGCTGGATCGTCGCAGAATTCAGCGAATGGGCGAGCGCCTGGCGCAAGGTGACCTCGCCGAAGAACTTGTTGTCGTAGTTGCGCGGGTGCCAATTGCCGTACGAGATCGGCACGTCGTTGAGCTGGGAATCCGGACTATAGCCGGCTTCGAGCCCGGCGAGATAGACGAAGGGCTTGAACGAGGAGCCGGGCTGACGCAGCGCCTGGACCGCGCGGTTGAAGGGACTGGTGCGGTAATCGCGACCGCCGACCATCGCCTTGACCTCACCATTGGGTCCGAGCGCGACAAGAGCGCCCTGACCGATGTCGAGCTTTTCGCCACTCTTGTCGAGGGCGCTTGCCACCGCCTCTTCGGCGAGCTGCTGCAGGCGTGGATCGAAGGTTGTCTTGACCACGAGGTCGCGGTCGATGTCGCCGACGAGCTCGCGGACCTGGTCCATCGCCCAATCGGCGAAATAGCGCCCCCGCCAAGCAGCACTCGCAACTGGGCGGAGCTCCTCGCGCGACTTCGCGGCCATAGCCGCTTTCTCGGGCGTGAGAAAGCCCGCATCGACCATGTTCTGCAGCACCTGCGCTGCGCGCTGAGCCGTGAGATCGGGATTGGCGGCAGGATTGAAGCGCGACGGCGCCTTGAGCAGCCCGGCCAGCACCGCGGCCTCGAAGAGATTCACATTGCGGGCGGATTTCCCGAAGTATTTATGCGCGGCCGCCTCTACCCCATAGGTTCCGGCACCCATATAGACGCGATTGAGATAGATGGTGAGGATCTGGTCCTTGGTGAATTTATGCTCGAGCCACAGCGCCAGCAGGACCTCCTGCACCTTCCGCTTGATCGTGCGATCGGGGGTGAGGAAGAGGTTCTTCGCGAGCTGCTGAGTGATCGTGCTGCCCCCTTGGCGGATCTGTCCATAGCGCAAATCCTCGAAGAGCGCGCGCAGGATGCCGAAAGGATCGACCCCGAAATGCTCGTAGAAGCGCCGATCCTCGGTTGCGATCACCGCCTCGGGAAGATAGGGCGGCATCTCCTTGAGGGGGACGACATCGTAGTAAAGGTCGCCATAGGTGGCGAAACTCTGCCCGTCATCGCCGAGAAGCGTGATGCTCGGCCGCCGCGTGAGTGCCGCGAGATTGGTGTCGGGCAGATCGTAGCCGTAATAGGCGACGATACCCGCAAGCGCCACAAAGGCCCAAATGGCGAGGGTCGCCGACCAGCGCAGGACCCAGCCAAGGCGCGAGCGGCGCTTGCGGGGCGCCGATGCGCGCGACCCCGTCTCCGCCCTGTCTGATCTCAAGATGCGCTCGTGCCTACCAAGGCGACGTCGGCCGCGATCATCGTCGTCCTCCTTATCCCGCAAGCGCGGCTGAAACGACTCGCCGCGCCGATTCTCGTCGCCACGGCTGGTCCTCCACTCTCGCCCGCGGCGCTCCGGCACCTCGCCGACATCTTCTTCCGAGGATGCCACATCGAGCCGCTCCCCGCGCAAACCCGAGTCGCGGGCCCGAGACTTCCCCTTGCCGAGGAGTCGGGGCTCGTCTCGGCGTTGCGGTCGTTCGCGCGGCATGGCGTTCCTTTTAGGAGAAGAGCTAGCGGAAGGCCATCGCCGACCCGAGAGACAAATTTGAGCGCAGCGTCTGCCTCATCGCGATCCGCGGCGGCATCTTTTGCCCCCACATTGCAATATCATAACCTATTGAGATCAAAGCAACTATTTAGATAAAGCCCGGGTTGGATGCGAAAGCGTCGTTTCATGGCCAACGCATTGGAAGCGAGCCGTCCAACCGCAGCTCCTGGTCTTGGATGTGCCGCTCCGCCGACTCGGGGAAATGAGAAGCCGGGTTTGCGGCTTTTCTAAGGCCGGGCCCGGCGGTCGCGGCGGTCGCGCCAATCATAGATGGCCATGGCCGCCGGTACGAACCATGGATTCCCCGAATAGAACGGCACAGTCGGGAAACGCCGCTCGGCGAAGAGCGTCCGCGCCGGCCGACCGAGAATCCGCTGCGCCGCCAGGCGACCAAGATAGGTGCCCATCGGCACGCCGGCGAAGCAATAGCCCGCCGCGAAATGGATACCGTCATGGGTGCCGATATGAGGATAAAGATCGAAGGTTCCGGCGCAGCGCCCGGTCCAGGCGTGGCTCAGTTTGAGCTCGGCGAAGCCGGGGACCACGCTCCCGGCGAGGGTGTGGATCTCCGCGGCCTTCGCCTTCAAGCTCGTCATGCGGCTTCCAGTACGCCCGCCGAAGAGAATGCGCGCCCCGTCAGGCGAGCGACGCATGAAGATGATGTTGTGCGCGTGATCGATGAAGGTGCGGTCTTGCGGCAACAGGCGGCTCATCCGCTCCGCCGGCAGCGGCTCCGTCGCGATCATGTAGGCGTCGAAGGGGATGAGGCGCCGGCGCAGCCAGGAAAAGGCGGCGCCGCTATACCCGTTCGTGGCGACGAATACCTCGCGCGCCTGCACGGCCCCGCGGGGCGTTGCGAGCATGAAGCCGCCGCTTTTCCCGTTGGGGGTTATGCGCTCGACAGGGGTTTGCCCCAGAAGGATGGCGCCCTGGGCGCGAGCGCGGTCGAGAAGCCCGCGCTGGTAGAGCCCGGGATGGAGCGAGCCCATATTGGGAACGAGCGCGCCGCCGAAGAACCGATCCGTCGCGATTTCGGTGCCCAGGGCTTCGCGGGAGATCATCGCGTAATCATCGCCGAGATGCTGGCGTTTGAGTTCCAGCTCTCGCGCAAGATCGTCATATTGGGACGCTGAGCGAGCCATGATCACGCGGCCGCAGATCTTGAATTGACAGGCGATCTGCTCGCTCTCGATCACCTCGCCGACGGCCTCAAAGGCGCGCTGCATCTCGCGATAGACCGCGATCGCCCGCTCGAGGCCAAAGCGCTTCGCGATCTCGCCGAAGCTATGCTTCAGCGAGCGCCCGACATAGCCGGCATTGCGGGAGCTCGCTCCCTGCCCGAGATCGCCCTTATCGAAAACCGCAACGCCCCGTCCTGCGCGCGCAAGGACGAGGGCGGTATTAAGGCCCGTGAGCCCGGCGCCGATGACGGCGACATCGATTTTCGCCGGAAGCGACTCCGGCTCCTCATCGAGCGGCCGCGCCGCGTCCCACCAATAGGGCTCTTCCCGAAAATCGGGTGCGAAGAGAGATTCAGCGCTCATCGCGGCATCTTGGATTTCGACCTCGAACGGGCAGCATCGCGATCGGCTTTCAGCCAGCGAATGAGCTCGGCCCTGCGCGCGGCGAGCAGAGCCTCGCCGTCTCGGCTTTGCCAGTCATAGACGCCTTTTCCGCTCGGCAGGCCGCGATGGCCTTCGGCAACAAGGCGCGCGACGGCCTCGGGCGGAAGCGGTGCTGCATCGAGGCTCGGCTGCAAGAAGCGGGCGAAATGATACATCGTATCGAGGCCACCGACATCCGCCGATTCGATCGGCCCGGTAACGCCCAGCCGGCGCCCGATGCTGTAGCGCACCACCGCATCGATCGCCGCCGCCGAGGCAGCCCCTGACGCCCAAAGCGACCAGGCCTCGCGCAGAGCCGCGAATTGGATGCGATTGCCGATGAATCCCGGCACTTCGCGATCGATCATCACGGGCTCTTTGTCGGCCTCGCGCAGAGCCGCGCAGACCCAGGGCACGACATCGGCGGCCGTATCCGGTCCGGCGCAGACCTCGACGAGGGGAATCAGCTGGGGCGGATACCAGAAATGGGTCGCGACGACGCGCTCGCGGTTCTGCACACGCGCGACGACCTCGCTTGCCGGATGGCCGCTCGAAGTCGCCAGCACGGCGGGCGGCGGACATAAGGTGTCGAGGCGCGCGAAGATCGCGTGCTTGAGCGTCATGTCTTCGGGAACGGCCTCGATGACGAGCTCGGCTTCTGCCGCATCCTCGAGCCGCGTCGACGTGGCGATGCGGCCGAGAGCCGCCTTGGCCTCGCCCTCCGTGGTCAAGCCGTTCTCTTGAAAGAGCGCCAGGCTTTCCACGATTCGCTGCCGCGCACGCGAGAGGCTCGCATCGCTGCGCCCGATCAAGCGAACGCGGCGCCCGGCCGCCGCGAAGACTTGCGCGATGCCGTGGCCGATGATGCCATTGCCGATCACGGCGACGGTCCTCAACTCACCTGGGGGCATATGGAATCCTTCAATGCCTCGCGTCCAGGATCGAGCCTAGCACGTTCGATGTCCGGGCGCCCACGCGGATGAAGTCGGGCGCACATCCGCGCACGGGGTTGACAGCTTGCGACCAGGCTGCCTAGCTTGAGCCAGCGTTCTGCATCTGTCTCGAATCCTCGTTGCCTAGCGAAGGACCGCGACAGCCTTGGACGTGCGTGCAGCCTGTCTGGAACATCAGCGCATGACCTCTCCCTCAGTGGATCGGACGCGGCAGGCCGCCGAAACCTTGGTCACGGCGCGCCTCTCCGGCCACAAGATCGATCGTATCCCCGCGGATTGCGCGCCGCGGAGCGAGGTCGAAGCCTGGGCCATTCAGGCGGAGGTCGCCCGCCGGCTTGGGGTCGAGATCGGCGGATGGAAGGTCGGCATGTCGCCGGGGAACGCGCCGGTCGCAGCCCCTATCTTCGCCCCCGATATTCACGCCAGTCCGGTGCGCGTCTCGGTCGGGCGGGAAGCCGGCGTTATCGTCGAAGCGGAAGTCGCCTTTCGTCTCGCGCGCGACTTGCCGCCACGTCGTGATCGCTCCGCCTATACAGCTGCCGAGGTCCTCGACGCGGTCGGCGGCGCCTTCGCCGCCATCGAGATCGTTATCAGCCGTTATCGCTCGCTCGCCGACGTGCCGAAGCTCGATATGCTCGCGGACAATCAGGCCAATGGCGGCTTCGTCTTCGGCCAGGTTATGGCCGGTTGGCGCGGGCTCGCGCTTCCGCAGCTTCCTGTCGCTCTCGAGGTCGCCGGCAAAACCATCGTCGAGCGCCAGGGCGGCAACCCCGCGGGCGATCCTGTCCCACCTCTCGTCTGGCTGGCCAATCACCTCGCGACCCATGGCGACGGCCTCAAGGCGGGGCAAATTGTAACCACGGGAAGCTATACGGGGATGAATCCGGCGCGCCCGGGCGAGCGCGTGGTCGCGCGCTTTTCCGGGCTGGGCGAGGCGATCGTTGATTTTATCAGCTGAGATGACCGCGCCATAAGCGGCGGCGGTACTCATTCGACGGGAGGAATCCATGAAGTTGCTGCGCTATGGACCGCCGGGGCAGGAGAAGCCGGGGATGCTGGACCGCGACGGCAAGATTCGCGATCTCGCCGGCCAGGTGGAGGACATCGCTGGCGATGCGCTGTCGCCGAAGGGCCTCGCCAAGCTGGCACGACTCGATCCCACGACGCTGCCCCTTGTCAAAGGCACGCCTCGGCTCGGCCCTTGCGTCGGCAAAGTGTCAAAGCTCGTCTGCGTCGGCTTGAATTATTCAGATCACGCTGCAGAGACCGGCGCCAAGGTCCCCTCCGAGCCGATCCTCTTCCAGAAGGCCACCACCTGCATCATCGGTCCGAACGATGACGTGATGCTGCCGCGCGATTCGAAGAAGGGCGACTGGGAGGTCGAGCTCGGGATCGTGATTGGGAGCACGGCGCGCTATGTGCCAATCGAGAAGAGCCTGGACTATGTCGCCGGCTATTGCGTCTTCAACGACGTCTCCGAGCGGGAATTTCAAATCGAGCGCCTCGGACAATGGACCAAGGGCAAGAGCGCCGATACATTCGGCCCCATGGGTCCCTGGCTCGTCACCAAGGACGAGGTGCCGGACCCGCAGAATCTCGACATGTTCCTCGATGTGAGCGGCGTGCGCCGGCAGACGGGAAACACGCGCACGATGATCTTTGGGGTCAAGCACCTGGTGAGCTACATCAGCCAATTCATGACCCTGTTGCCGGGAGATGTCATCCCGACCGGAACCCCGCCGGGAGTGGGGCTCGGCATGAAGCCGCCCCAGTTCCTGAAGCCCGGCGACGTCATGCATCTCGGCATCCAAGGCCTCGGCGAACAGCGCCAGAAAGTCGTGGCCTTTCACCTGTGAGCGACGGCTTCGAGGCGGAGTCGCCTACTCCGAGCGGACGAGGCGGGCCAGCCCGACCACGCGCTCAACAGCGAAGACGATCGCGACGATTAAGGCGACCTGAACTGCCGAGGCGGCGGCGATGACGAGCTGGCCGCCTTGGAACTGCAGATAGCTGAAGATCTCGATCGGTAGCGTCGTGACACCCGGACCCGTGAGGAACAAGGCGGTATTGAGCTCGCCGAAGGAGACGATAAAGGCGAACATCCACCCCGAGACGATCCCCGGCCAAATGATCGGCAGAGTCACGAGGAAAAAGGTTCTCAGCGGTCCCGCGCCAAGGCTTTGCCCGGCCTCCTCGAGCGCCGGGTCGAAGGTCTGCAGGCTCGCCAATATGGACCTGATCGCAAAAGGCGCGCCAACGACGGTATGGGCGATGAGCAGGCCGAGGAAGATCGGCACGCCGCCGATCACCTTGTAGAAGAGCAGCAGCGCCAGCCCAAGAATGATGGTCGGGAAGACCAGTGGTGCGAGGAAGAGACCCTGGAGAATGCCGGCGATGACCCCGCGGCGCCGCGCGACGGCCAATGCCGCCAGAGTTCCGGCAACGGTGGCGAGCGTCGCCGCAGCGAGCGCGAGCTCGAGGCTGAGCCAGAAGGCGCTGCGCAGCTCCTCCGTCGCGAAGAAGGTCTCGAACCAGCGGAGCGAGATGCCTCGCGGGGGGAAGGCGAAGAAATCCGTCGGCGAGAAGGCCGTGACGACGACGAGAAGGATCGGCCCGAGGATCAGGAGATAGGAGATCGCCGCAAGGAGCACGATCAGGATGTTTGCACTTCGGCTCATCCACGGCCCTGCACGCGGCCCGGCCGCAGAACGAGAAGGATGAGCCCGGCGATCGCCAGTGCCAGTAGGAGCAGCACGAAGGCGAGAGCCGCCGCGCGCGGCCATTCGAATACCGTCACGGAGTCGTAAACGAGGCTGACCAGGATCTTGGCGCGAGGCCCGCCGAGCAGGGTCGCCGTGACATAAGCGCTCATGGTCAAGAGAAAGACGAGCAGCATCCCGGAGGCGATGCCGGGGCTCGAAAGCGGGAGGATCACGTGAATGAAGGCGCGGAACGGATTGGCGCCGAGGGATTGCGCCGCCTCGTGATACTGCCGCTCCATGGCCGCGAGGTTGTTTGTGATCGAGATGATCATATAGGGCAGGAGGATCGTCATGAGCCCGAAGGCAACAGCCCCGAAGCTGTAGAGCAGCGGTAGAGGCGCATCGGAGATACCAAGGCCGCGAAAGAGCGTATTGATGACGCCCTGCCGCCCCAGGATCGTGATCCAGCCATAGGCGCGGACGACATTGCTGACCATGAGCGGGAAGAGAAGCAGAAGCAGGAACCAGAGTCGCCGCCGGGGCGGCAGAGGCGCGATAAGATAGGCGGTGGCGTAGCCCAGCACGAGGCAGAGGCCGAGGATCGCCCCCGCGGCGAGGAGCGTTCGCCGGATGATGAGGAGATAGAAGGGATCCGTGAATGCCTGCGCGTAATGCTCGAGCGTGAGCTGGTGGCCATAGAGCGCCGTCTGCGACGCGGAATGCAGGCTGACCCAGAACAGGTAGACGAGCGGGCCGACGAAGAAGGCGAGGAACAGGGCCAAAGGCGGCAGGAGAAGCGCGCCCGCGAGCAGGCGGCGAGGGATGGCGGCGCCGGATATGAGCGAGGGGCGCGCCATCACCGAGGCCGCTCATCCAGCACGACGAGGCTTTCGGGCTCCCAGCCGACGCGCACCTCATCGCCCGGCCCCCACGGAAACGAATCCGGTGCCGCGTTCTGCAGGAAAGCAAGGATCGGCTGCTTGCCGCAATCGAGGAAGACCTGCACCGTGGCGCCGCGATAGACGATCTCGCGGATACGCGCGACGAACCCTTGGGAGCTCGAGGGCGGATGGAGACGCAGCCGTTCCGGTCGGACGGCAAGACGGAGGCGCTCGCCGGCGGTGCGTCTCTCGCCCGCGACGACCAGGCGGCCCACTGCGGTGTCGACGACGGCTTTGCCCGCCTCGATCGCTGCAATGCGGCCTTCGAGGAGATTGCTTGCGCCGAGAAAGGTCGCGACGAATTCGGTGGCCGGGCGCTCATAAACCTCGCGCGGCGGCCCAAGCTGCTCGATTGCGCCGCCATTCATGACCGCGATGCGATCCGACATGGTCAGCGCCTCTTCCTGGTCATGGGTGACGAACACGGTCGTGATGCCGAGCTGGCGCTGCAAGGCGCGAAGCTCGACTTGCATGGCCTCACGCAGGTTCTTGTCGAGAGCGCCAAGGGGCTCGTCAAGAAGAAGCACGGCCGGCCTCACCACGATGGCGCGCGCAAGCGCCACGCGCTGCTGCTGGCCCCCGGAAAGCTGCTTCGGGTAGCGCACGGCAAAGCCGTCGAGCTTGACGAGGGCGAGCGCCTGCCGCACCCGCTCGGCGCGCTCGGCGCGGGGAATCCTGCGCATCCTAAGTCCGAAGGCGACGTTCTCGGCAACGGTCAAATGCGGGAAGAGCGCGAAATTTTGGAAGACCATCGCGAAGTCGCGCTTATAAGGCGGCACCGCGGTCACGCGCACGCCGCGAATATGGACCTCGCCTTCGCTGGGCAACTCGAATCCGGCGATGATGCGCAGTGTTGTCGTCTTGCCGCAGCCAGAGGGGCCAAGCAGCGAGAAAAAGCTTCCGCGCGGGATCGCGAGGCTGACACCCTTGACCGCTGCGACATTCCCATAGCTCTTGCGCACCCGGTCGAGAGAGACGTCGATGGTCGCTGCGGACTCGCTCATCTCCACCATCTCAGGCAAGCGCAAGATCGAACTCGGCAAGCCCTGCCCAGGCCTCGATGAGGCAAAGGGCGAGCTCGACCTCGAGCATGCGCTCGGCCGGGCGCCGGGTATCGTTTGGCTGGCGCCACCCCGCAAGCGCATGCTCGGCGAGGGCGATCCAGGCGGCGAGAATGCGATGCGCCTCCTCGCCACCCTTGGTTGGGCGCTCGAAGATGCCCATGAGCCGTTGTGCGGCAGGCTCGATTCGCGTTGCGAGCCGATCACTCAGCCAGGCTTGCAGCTCGCCGTAATCGTCCGTCGCAAACGTGATCTCCTTCAGCTTGCGCGCCGCCTCGGCGGCAAGCCGGCGCAGAGCCTCTCGCGCCGCTTCGGAATCGGCGCAGGCATTCCGGACCGCTATCGCGCGGGCAGCCTTGCCGTCGCTCATCAGGCCGTGCATCGCGTTAAGAACGAGACGGAAGCTCGGCGATTCGAGCGGCCGATAGAAGGCCAACGTCTGCTCCATGATATGGCGACCGCGTATAGGCAGGTAATGGCGGACGTAATCTTCGAGCGCCATATATTTCCGCACGAGATCGCCCATCTCGGGATGGGGCGAGAACAATATGGCGCGGCCACGCGGCCCCTCCGCCTGGAGGATCGCCGTGCGGCCGGCCATGTTGCGGGCGAAGCGTTCCTCATCGAGAGGGTTGTCGATGAAGAGCCTCCCGGAAGCATAGAGCTCCTGGAAGCTGCCAAGCGCGGAAACACCGCGGCCGAGCTCGTCATAGACCGGGCCGTGGTAATAGGGAATCTCGAGGGTGCGCGGCAGGCCGAGGCCGATATGGGAGTCGGTCAGCGCACAGGTGACAATCCCGACGCCCGTGCGGAGATATTCGTGGGTGAAGCGCGGACGCGCCCGGGCGGTGCCGGTCCAGCAGGGCCGGCCCGCCGAGAGATAGAAGGCGCCGCCGCAGGAGCCGATGCAGGCGCCGCCCCGTGCCAAGAAATCACGGACGGCGGCATCGGCGCCGGGACTCTCCTCTTCCGCATCGAGCCCCCAATTGGCGAAGCCGCCCGGGAGGATGAAGAGATTGGCGTCGTCAAGCCCGCCCGCCGCGATCGCCGCGCCATCGAGGACCTGGAAAGAAAAGCCGAGGCGCGTCAAGGCAAGGGCATAATAGGCGTAGTAAGGATAGGCGGAGGCGGTGCCGGCCAATACGGCAATGCGCACGGGTGCGAGGGGTGCTGCGCCCAGGGGCAGCGGGCCGGGCAGTGCCGATGTCGAGAGCCCGAGGCGGGCGAGGCGCTCGGCGCAGCCCGCCGGTGCGTCGATGATGTAATCGCCCGCCTCGATGCCCGCCGAATCGTGCAGAGCGAGCCATAACTTGACACCGCGGGCGAGGAGGCGGTTGGCTGCGACCGCGACATCGAAGCGATCGCCGTTCCTGCGCCACGAAAGATGCAGCAAGGCGGCCTCCACCGACGCCGTTTCCTAAGCGGGGGCGGCCAGCGTAACTCAGCCGCCGGCGACGATGCGGTTCCAGCGGTCGGTCATCTCGGCGCGATGATCGGCCATGAAGGCCTGATCGAGCTCGATCAGCCGGTTGAACTCGGCATCGCTCATCTTGACCCGCTCCTGCAGATTGGCCGGCAGGAGGCTCACCATCTTCCGGTTGGTTCCGGGATAGTTGAACTTTTCCGTGTAGATGGTCTGAATCTTGGGGTCGAGGGTGAGGTTGAGATACGTCTCGGCCCAAACGCGGTTTTTCGTGTTCTTGGCGATCGCCGTGCCGGCGGAATAGAGGATGGCGCCTTCCTTCGGATAGACCCATGCGACAGGCGTGCCCCAGCCCTGCACCGTGTAGGTCTGGGACTTGTAGAGGATACCGATGAGCGCCTCCTCGTCACGCAAGGCGTTCATGATGGAATCGGTATCCTTGGCCCAAATCGGCTGCAGGGCGACCATCTTCTTGAGCATCTCGAAGCCGGCCGCCTCGTCCTTGGGGTCCTTGCCGAGGGCCAGGGCGCCGATCGGAATGATGTAAGGCCCGATCGAGTGGCTGATATCGGGCAGGACGATACGGTTCTTGAATTCCGGCCGCCATAGGTCCGCGAAGCCGGTCGGCGGGCTCTTCACCAGCTTCGTATTGTAAACGACGCCGAGCGGCGAGAAGATTTGCGCCACCCAATAGTCCTGTATGAAGCGGGGATAGACGTCCTTCAGATTGGTGAGCCGCGGCGAGTTCTTATCGAGCTTCTCGAACACGCCTTCCCGAACCGCGAGGGGAACGAGGCCGTCATGAATCTGGACGACGTCGTATTTCTGGTCGTTCAGGCTCACCCGCAGCTTGGTGATGCGCTGGACGGGGCTCGAGCTGCGATCCTGCAGCACCTTGATCCCCGTCGCCTTCTCGAAGGCGGCGTCGACCCCGGCCTTGATCGAATCGCCCCATAACCCGCCCCAGGTCATCACGACAATCTGTTCGGGCTTGTCGGCAGCCCAGGCTGACCGTGCCAGCGGCAAGGCGGCCGTTCCGGCGACGGCCGCGGCCGAGCTCTTTAGAAAATCGCGACGACGCATGGCTCCTCCCGTTCGCGTTCGATACTTCATTCTTATGAATGGCCGAACGCTATCGCCCCGGTGCCGGCAGGTCAACGAAGCCGCGCGATCTTCTCGGCCCTACCAGCCGACGGCATAGGAGGAGCGGCGCGGATCGGCCGCTCCCATCCATACGCCTTCCTTCCTGTCGTGCAGCACGGCGCAGACGCTTCCCGCATGCCACGACCGCTCCGGCCAGGGCTTCACGTCGTGACCCAGCGCTGCCAAGGCGTCGAGGGTCTTGTCGCCAACGTTTCGCTCGACGGTCAGCCGGCCGGGAAGATAGTCATGGGGCTCGAAGGAGTTGGGGAAGCTATAGCTGGCGAAGCGAGGCGCCTCGACGGCTGTCTGCAAATCCATTCCGAACACGGTGACGTTGAGCAGCACTTGGAGCATCGCCTGGCTCTGCACGTCGCCGCCCGGCGTGCCGAATGGCATGACCGCATGCTCGCCGAAGAAGGCGATGGCGGGATTTGGGGTGAGGCGCGGCCGTTTTCCAGGCGCCACGGCGCTGGGGTGGCCGGGAATGGTGAAGGATTGCGAGCCGCGAGAAGACGGCGCCAGTCCGGTGCCGGGCACCACCTCCATGTCGCTTGAGCTGTCACTCGGAGTCGCGGAAAAGGCGTTGCCGTGGCGGTCGACGACGGCAACATAGGACGTATCGTGGGCCGTGCGCGGCTGAGCACCGCCCCGCGCCGCGGCGGCGGCCAGGACGAGCTTGGGCGCTGCCTTGTCGGTCCACGCCTGCCCCGCTGCGGGCATGCCGGGGGAGGCGCGCCGCAGATCGATCCGTTTCCGGCGTTCGGCCAAGTAAGGCTCGGAAAGAAGGGTGTCGAGCGGCACTTCGACGAAGCGTGGATCGCCGAAATAGGCCTCGCGATCCGCGCAGGCGAGCTTGATCGCCTCGGCGACGGTGTGGATATAGGCGGGCGAGTTATGGCCGAGCTTTGCAAGCTCGACGCCATCGAGAATCTTTATTGCCTGCGCAAGGAGCGGGCCCTGGCACCATGGCCCGCAGGTATAAAGCTCGATCCCACGGAGGCGAACGCGCACTGGCGGCTCGAAGCGCACGCGGTAATCGGCCAGGTCGCTCTCGGTCATCCAGCCGCCATGTTCCCGGTGGAATGCCGCGATACGCCGGGCGATTTCACCCTTGTAGAACGCGTCGCGGGCGGCTTGGATGCCTGCGGTTCGGCTCTTCTTTTGCGCCGCCTTCTCTTCGTCCGCCATGTATTGGAGCGTGGCACCGAGGTCGCTCTGCACGAACCGCTCACCGGCAAGGGGCGCTCGACCCTGCGGCAGATAGATGGCGGCGTTTTGCGGCCATTGGACATAGCGATCGACGTTGCGGGCAATGTAATCCGCCATCGGCGGGTGCATGGGAAAGCCGTCGCGGGCGAAACGAATGGCGGCCGCCGCCACCTCGCCGAAGCTCATGGTGCCAAACCACTCCAGCGCGGTGAGCCAGCTTGCCGGTGCCGCCGGCACGACCGTGCGCATCAGCCCTTCTGGTATCTCGCCGCCATGCTGGGTCCGGAAATATTCGAGCGATGCCGCCTTCGGCCATACCCCCAGTCCATCGATGGTGAGAACCTCGCGCCGTTCGGCAAGATAGATCATGATCGGCGCCACGCCGGCCACGTTCACGATATCGCTTTGCAGCACGCCAAGAGCGATTCCGGCAGCGACGCCGGCATCGACGGCGTTGCCACCGGCCTCGAGGACGAGGAAACCGGCATGGGCGGCCGCGAAATGTCCTGCTGCGATCATGTGCCGATTGCCGAGAAGTACGTGCCGATTCGTGTCAGGCCGCCCGAGGCCGAGAATCCCGTTCCCTTCGCCTGTCATGGTCCCATTCGCTCCAGTGCTACCGAGGTTTCCGGCGAGACTATTCCAACCTCGGTTTGTTGAATACAAATTTTTCCATCCTGTAGTTAGCTCGTGATCTGACCGGTTTTCGTGACGCGTGATTTGTCCGGTTTTTGAATCGCTCCAAAAGGGAGCGAGCGATGGGGCGGGCAAGGACGTTGCAGGAGATCCGGGTGCTGCGGTTCGAGGCGTTGTTGGAT
>DATGLG010000018.1:0-5734 GCA_035294245.1 Alphaproteobacteria bacterium
CCCGCCTCGGTGTGATAGCCGCCGATGTAGAAGACATCGATCCCCGCCGCCTTCATGCGGCTGACGAGCGCCGAATAGTCCTTCTCGCCCGCGGTGTAGTGCTCGACCATGGCCGGCTTCAGGCCGTTCTTCTCCATGTTCTTCAGGGTCTCGGCGGCAAGGCCGGCCCCATAGGCCGACTTGTCGTCGAGGATCGCCACCTTCTTTCCCTTGTAGTGCTGGGCGATCCAGGCGCCGGCGAAGGCGCCCTGGGCGTCGTCGCGGCCGACCGTGCGGAACACATTCTTCCAGCCCTTCTTGGCCGCGTCGTCGGTCAGCGCCGGATTGGTCGAGGCCGGCGTGATCTGGAGGACATTCTCCTCGTGATAGACCGCCGAGGCGGGGATCGAGGAGCCGGAGCAGTAATGGCCGTCGACGAACTTGACCCCTTCGCTGACCAGCTTGTTGGCAACGGCGACCGCCTGCTTGGGATCGCAGGCGTCGTCGCCGACCTCGAGCTTGATCTTCTGGCCGAGCACGCCGCCTTTCGCGTTGATGTCCTTCACCGCGAGCTCGGCGCCGCGGCGCATCTGCTCGCCGAAGGCCGCATATTCGCCCGTCATCGGCCCCACGGTCGCAACCAGGACGTCGGCCTGCGCCGTTGCATAGCCGGCCACCGTGATTGCGGCAGCCGCCAAGAGTGTCGCTTTGAGTGTCATATGAGGTTGTCTCCCTGACTTAGAAAGGACGCGAGAATGGCTCTTTTCTGATTAATGGCGAGCCCACCACTTCGGTTACGAAAGCCTTTCGCGCTCTCAGGGCGCATTTGCGGCGTACTCTAGCATTTGTTGAGCTTCCCACAACAGATTCAAGCTGCAGCCTCGCTCAACCAGCCTTCTGGCGCCACCCGAACGGGCCGACGCGGTCGTAAAGCCATGGATATTGCGTCACCATCTTGCGCACCTGCGTCAACCGGTAGGCGACGAGGATCACGACGAACAGAACCGCAGTGTTGACGAGATAAGGAACGAGCGCGAAGAGCTCGCCCCCGAAAAGCGCCCAAGACAGAAAGCGATCGGCCATGCCGAGCAGGATCGTATAAGGGATCACATGCCAGAGCGGCCGCCACAGGGTCGCCAAGGCCTGGCCGGCCATGAAGGTGGCGAAGCCCATGATGACGATGGTGATCGCGACGAAGATCGCGAGATTGCTGCCCAGCACCGCTTCCATCTCGTCCTCCGGACTCCCGCTCCGCTAATGCTTCTTGCCGCCTTCGAGATAGGCGGCGCGGATTTTTTCGTTCGCCAGCAGCTCCCTCCCGGCCCCGGACATCAGGATCTCGCCGTTCGCCATGACGTAGCCCCGGTGGGCGAGGCGAAGCGCGTGATACGCGTTCTGCTCGACGAGGAAAACGGTCATCCCCTCGCGATTGATGGCGCGAATGACCTCGAAGATCCGCTTCACGATCATAGGTGCCAAGCCGAGTGACGGTTCGTCGAGGAGCAGGAGCCGCGGCCGGCTCATCAGCGCCCGGGCGATCGCGAGCATCTGCTGCTCGCCGCCGGAGAGCGTGCCGGCGCGCTGGACGGCGCGCTCCTTGAGAATGGGGAACAGCGAGAAGGCGCGGTCCAGATCCTCCGCGAAATGCGCCTCGTCGGCCACGGTGGCGCCGAGCTGCAGGTTCTCGAGCACCGTCATGCGCGGAAAGATGCGCCGGCCTTCCGGCGATTGCGCCACCCCCATGCGGACGATCTCGTAAGTCGGGCGGCGGGTGATGTCGACGCCGTCGAAGACGATGCGGCCGCTCTTCGCGGGCACGCTGCCGCAGATCGTCATGAGAAGCGTTGACTTGCCGGCGCCGTTGGCCCCGATCAGGGTGACGATCTCGCCGCGCTTGACCTCGAGGTCGACGCCTTTGAGGGCCTGGATGTGGCCGTAGAACGTATGGACCCGGGAAACCGTCAGCATCACCGCACCTCGCCCTCGAGATCCTGCTTCACCTCGGGCGGCAATTCCTCCTCCTCTTCCTCGCCGAGATAGGCCCGGATCACGGCGTCGTCGTTGCGCACGAACTCCGGCGAGCCGTCGGAGATCTTGCGGCCATGATCGAGAACCACAATGTGATCCGAGATCTCCATGACGACGCCCATGTCGTGCTCGATGAGCAGCAGGCCGATCCTCTCGTTGTCGCGAATATGGATCAGGAGCTCGTTGAGCTCCGCCGATTCGTGCGGGTTGAGGCCGGCCGCCGGCTCGTCCAGACACAGCAGGACCGGCTGAGTGCACATAGCGCGCGCGATTTCCAAGCGCCGCTGGGCGCCATAGGGAAGGCTGCCCGCGTTCCAATCCGCCCTCTCCATCAGGTTCACCTTGTCGAGCCAGTACTTGGCGAGCTCGACCGCCTGGCGCTCGGCTCTGGCGTAGCCTTGGTAGCCGATCAGGCCGAGGAAGGTGAAGCCGGACGCCCGCATGAGCCGGTTGTGCTGCGCCACGATGAGGTTCTCGAGCACGCTCATATTCGGGAACAGCCGAATGTTCTGAAATGTCCGCGCGATGCCGGCATCCTTGTTGATGCGGAAGCCGTCCATCTGCTCGAGCAGCAACGGTCCCTTCGGGTGGTGGAGCATGAGGCGCCCGACCGACGGCTTGTAGAAGCCGGTCAAGCAATTGAAGACCGTCGTCTTGCCGGCTCCGTTCGGTCCGATGATCGCCGTGATCTCGCGATCATGCGCAACGAAGGAGACATCGTCGACGGCGAGCAAGCCGCCGAAGCGCATCGTCAGGTGCTCGACGCCGAGGAGGATCCGCGTTTCCTCCGCTGTGGCCATGGCGGCGCTCATGTCCGGCTCCGTTCCGCATATCTTCCGGAGCCCAGCTTGATGGTGGGCTCGCGATGGGCGAGCAGGCCCGCCGGCCGCCAGAGCATGATGAGAACCATGGCGCCGCCGAAGGCAAGCATCCGGTATTGCTGGAGCTCGCGGAAGAATTCGGGAAAGCCGATCAGCACGATCGCGGCGAACACGACGCCGACCTGGCTGCCCATGCCCCCCAGCACCACGATGGCGAGAATGACCGCCGATTCGATGAAGGTGAAGCTCTCGGGGCTGATGAAGCCTTGACGGGTCGCGAAGAACGATCCCGCGAAGCCGGCGAACATGGCGCCGATGCCGAAAGCCGTCAATTTCGTGTTGCGGGGATTCATGCCGAGGGAGCGGCATGCGATCTCGTCCTCACGCAAGGCCTCCCAGGCGCGGCCGATCGGCAGCCGGCGGATGCGCAGCGTGAAGAGGTTGGTGATGAGCGCCAGCGCCAGGATCAGGTAGTAGAGGAATATGATCCGCGCCTGGGGCGAGTAGTCGAGGCCAAAGAAGGTGAAGAAGGTCTGGTGCCCCTCCGGCGCGTCAGGCGAGAAAGGCAACCCGAAGAAGCTCGGCCGGGGAATGCCCGAGAGCCCGTTCGGCCCGCCGGTGAAGGTGTACCAGTTGAGCAGGATGATACGGATCATCTCGCCGAATCCGAGGGTGACGATGGCGAGGTAATCGCCGCGCAGCCGCAGCACCGGGAAGCCGAGAAGAACACCCGCCGTCGCCGACATCATGCCCGCGAAAGGCAGGCAGATCCAAAAGCTGAGGCCCGCCTTGAGGGCGAGGAGCGCATAGCTATAGGCGCCGACGGCGTAGAAGGCGACGTAGCCGAGATCGAGCAGCCCGGCGAGGCCAACCACGATATTGAGGCCCCAGCCCAGCATCACATAGGTGGTGACCAAGGTTGCGATATCGATGATCTGGCGGTTGGCGACGAAGGGCAGCGCGATCGCGAGGAGGAGGAGGAGCGGCCCGAGCCAGCGACCGACCCGCTGCGCGCGCGCGCCGGCGCGATCCAAGCGCGCGTCGCGCTCCTCGGCGCTTAGCGGGCGCGTCGCGTGATGGAGTCCCCTCGCCGCCCTCATGGCGAAGTAGAGAGCGACGATCAGGATCAGCCAGCTCAGCAGTGGATCCTTGAACGGCAACAAATGCTGGAAATCACGGAGTGCGGGGATCTCCGCCCATTTGCCGATGGTCGAGCCGAACAGCGCGATCGCCAACAGCGCCGAGACGATCGCCATCGCGACGAGGACGATGCGGTTGCGCCCCTCGCGCTGAAGGATAAGAACGATGCGACCGAGGAAGGCGATCACCACGGCGGCGGCGACGTCGCCGAAGCGGGTCCGCAGGGCGATACCGGCGGAGACGTCCACGGTCTCGAAGCCGACGAGACCGATCGCGAGGAGGAGAACGACGAAGGCAGTCAGCCCGGCTTCCTTGAGGACCGCCGGAGCATGGAGCGGCCTCACCGGCATGTCGCTTGCTGTGACGGCTGTCATGGCGTCATACCTTCTCGATATCGGGCCTGCCCAGCAGTCCGGTCGGGCGGAAGATCAGCACGAGGACGAGGATCGAGAAGGCGGCCACGTCCTTGTATTCCACGGAGAAATAGCCGGACCACATCGCTTCGATCAGGCCGATGAAGAAGCCGCCCAGCATCGCCCCCGGCAGCGAGCCGATGCCGCCGAGCACCGCGGCGGTGAACGCCTTGATGCCCGCGAGGAAGCCGACGAAGAAATCGATCACGCCGTAATTGAGGAGGAACATCAGCCCTGCGACGGCCGCGAGCGCGCTTCCCACGACGAAGGTGATGGAGATGGTGCGGTCCACGTTGATTCCGACGAGGGCCGCCATCCCGAGATCCTGCTCGCAGGCGCGCTGGGAGCGCCCCATCGAGGTCCGCGCGATGATTGTGGAGAAGAGGGCCATGAGGCCGACGGTCAGGACGACGATGAGGATTTGGAGGTAGCTTATGGATACCGTGAAGGTGCCGCGCTTAAGGATCTCGAAGCCGCCTTGAATCACCGGCTGCATCGTCTTGTTGCGCGCTCCCTGCAGGAGCTGCACGTAGTTCTCGAGGAAGATCGACATGCCGATGGCGGTAATCAGCGGCGCCAGCTTCGGCGCGCGGCGCAGGGGGCGATAGGCCACCCGCTCCAGCGTCCAGCCATAAACGGGCGTCAGCAGCATGGTCACCAGAAGAACGATCAGCACAGCGAGCGGCACCCAGGTGATTCCGGCGACGCCGAGAAGAGCGAAGGTGATGATGGCGATGAAGGCGCCCACCATGAAAATATCACCGTGGGCGAAATTGATCATGCCAATGATGCCATAGACCATCGTGTAGCCGATCGCGATCAGCCCGTAGACGGACCCGAGCGTGATGCCGTTGATCAGCTGGAGAACGAAGTACTCGTAGGATCCTGTCATCGCGTCACCCGCTTCACCTCCTCATTCGTCCCATGCGATCCGCCCCCCGGACGCGGCATGCGACATGCGCGACCATCCGGCCTCGTGCACGACAGGCGAAGGAGATTTCGGGCATGGCGAGGAGTCAGGGGCAATGGCACAGAATGGCTGCTATGGCGCAGCCGGAGCCCCATCCCCACGGACCGCCTGTCCTCTCAACAATCCCTGCCGTCATTATTCTTCTTTTTGTGTCTGCTGCGGCCGCAGCGGAAACGTTGGGCCACCCGGCGCGTGCGGAACCTAGCTCAGGGCCATAGGGTGCGCAATAAAATTCTCGCCCGCTGTAGTTAGCTCGTGATCTGACCGGTTTTCGTGACGCGTGATTTGTCCGGTTTTTGAATCGCTCCAAAAGGGAGCGAGCGATGGGGCGGGCAAGGACGTTGCAGGAGATCCGGGTGCTGCGGTTCGAGGCGTTGTTGGAT
>DATGLG010000019.1:0-74757 GCA_035294245.1 Alphaproteobacteria bacterium
CACGCCCAAACCAGGGACAGCCAACAGAGCCGTCGCTCAAAAGCGCTATCGACTTGGACGCGCCAGCAAACAGCTCTAGCCACAAACCAGCCACCGCCGCCGCCCGCGCATCCCTTCCTCGCCTCACTATGTCAATCAACAGAAACACCGAGCCGCCTCGGACGAGAAAATCGCTCTCCCCGAGCGCGGCGCGGGCCGGGGTTATACGCTCGCGATTCCAGCCTGTCAAACTCTTTTCCCGAATTTTTACCGTTCCCGTGCGAGCCTTGTTTCGTCGTCGTTAATTTTCCACAACCATTTGATTTTCAAAGAGATCATTGGTTGACACGACGACAGGCGGCAGGCATGCTCGCGGCAAACGTCGAATGGCCCGGGCCGTACCTGGGCTGCCTCGTTGAAAACGTTGCAGTTCGCTTGAAGGGGGCGTTGATGCTGATGGCGCAGCCGAGCCGTTGAAGCCGCGCAAGCGCGTCTATGCCGCGCTGGCCATTGGGAGCCTGGTCGGCATGCTGGCAGCCGTGGGGGTCGGCG
Source organism: Alphaproteobacteria bacterium (assembly GCA_035294245.1). Lineage (GTDB taxonomy): Bacteria > Pseudomonadota > Alphaproteobacteria > JACZXZ01 > JACZXZ01 > DATGLG01. Next base: position 532 of record DATGLG010000019.1, read on the forward strand.
AAATCGCCGCCCGCCATGTCATGAAATTGGATCCACCGGGCGGCCTGGACGAAGCCGATGCCCGGGCGCAGTCGCTACGCCCGCCGCAGCATTGGTGGGCGGAGGCCAACATTACCCCGCGGCCGACGCCCTTGCCGCCGGCGCGCCTTACGCTTCAGCCGGACCGTGCCCCATCCGCCGCCTCGATCGAGCGCACGCTTCAGGTCGAGAAAGGCGACACCCTCATCGACCTCTTGCAGCGCGCCGGCGCCTCGGCCCTCGAGGCCCATGACGCCGTCGATGCGCTTGCGGAAGTCTTCGATCCGCGCGACCTCAAGGCGGGACAGGCGTTGAAGCTGACCTTTGGCGCCGGTAGCGCGGGGCCGGGCCGCCTGATGCAGGTCAGCCTGCCGGCGAGCGCCGCGGAAACCATAAAGGTCGAGCGCGGCGGCGACGACGTGTTCAACGCCTCGAAGATCGCCCATCCGCTGACGCGCCAAGTGGTGCGCGCCGAAGGCACGATCCGATCGAGTCTCTACGAGGACGGCGTGGCTGCGGGACTGCCGGCGCCCCTCGTCGTCGAGCTCATTCGCGCCTTCAGCTACGACGTCGATTTCCAGCGGGAAATCCAGCCAGGCGACCGCTTCGACGTCGCCTATGAGCGCTTCACCGACGAGGCCGAGCATGTCGTCAAGAGCGGCGACATCATCTACGCGGCGCTGTCGCTCCAGGGCCGCAGCTTGAAGCTCTACCGATACGCCCCCGGGGGCGGCCAGGCCGATTACTTCAACGAGAAGGGCGAGAGCGTGCGCAAGGCCCTGCTCCGCACGCCGATCGACGGCGCACGCCTAACCTCGGGCTTCGGCATGCGCGTCAACCCGATCCTCGGCTACAGCATGATGCACAAGGGCGTCGATTTCGGCGCCGCGACAGGGACGCCGATCATGGCGGCCGGCGACGGCGTCGTCGAGAAGGCGGGGCCGAACGGCGCCTATGGCAATTACGTGCGCATCCGCCACAACGATCAGTACAGCACCGCCTATGGCCATATGAGCCGCATCGCGCGGGGCATCCGCCCCGGCGCCCATGTCCGCCAGGGCGAGGTCATCGGCTATGTCGGCATGACGGGGCGCGCCACTGGGCCGCATCTTCATTACGAGGTGCTGCTCCATGCTCACCAGATCAATCCGATGAGCGTCCGGCTGCCGACCGGCGTCAAGCTCGCAGGCAGGGAGCTCGATGCCTTCGAGCGGGCCAGGACGCGGACCGACCGGATGCTCGCGTCCCTTCCGGCGGCGGACAAGCTGGCGCGCACGGCATTTTAAGGCGACGCCTCTTCCGCATGACGAAATGCGAAGGGACCGCCCAAAGCGGCCCCTTCTGATTCGCATGGCACTCTCGCGAGTGCCGCGTGCCGGCGGCGCGGCTTACGCGGCCTTCTCCTTCACCTCGACGCCGTTGATGGCGAGCTTGCCGCCGATGACGCCGACCCGCACCTCCTCGCCGTCGCGCACCTCGCCTTTGAGGATCATCGCCGCGAGGGGATTCTGCAGACTTCTTTGGATCACGCGCTTGAGCGGCCGCGCGCCGTAGACCGCATCGTAGCCGGCATCGGCGAGCCAGTTCCGCGCCCGCTCGTCGAGCGTAAGCGTGATCTTCCGCTCGGCGAGAAGCTTGCGCAGATGGCCAAGCTGGATCTCGACGATGCCCGTCATCTGCGCCCGCGTGAGGCGATGGAAGAGCAGGATCTCGTCGAGCCGGTTGAGGAACTCCGGCCGGAAATGCAGGCGCACGATCTCCATCACCTTGTCGCGCACGGCATCGACATCCTGGCCGTCGGGCTGGCTCGCGAGAATGTCGCTGCCGAGATTCGAGGTCATGATGATGAGGGTGTTGCGGAAATCCACGGTGCGGCCCTGACCGTCGGTCAGGCGGCCGTCGTCGAGCACCTGGAGCAGGACGTTGAAGACGTCCGGATGCGCCTTCTCGATCTCGTCGAAGAGCACGACCTGATAGGGGCGGCGCCGAACCGCCTCGGTGAGCGAGCCGCCCTCCTCATAGCCGACATAGCCCGGGGGCGCTCCGATCAGGCGGGCCACCGAGTGCTTCTCCATGTACTCCGACATGTCGATGCGCGCCATCGCCGTCTCGTCGTCGAAGAGGAACTCGGCGAGGGCCTTGGTGAGCTCGGTCTTGCCGACGCCCGTCGGGCCGAGGAAGAGGAACGAGCCGAGCGGCCGGTTCGGATCCTGGAGCCCGGCGCGGGCACGGCGCACCGCATTGGAGACCGCGACGAGGGCGTCCTCCTGGCCCACGACGCGGCGGCGCAGATTCTCCTCCATATGGAGAAGCTTCTCGCGCTCGCCCTCGAGCATCTTCTCGATGGGGACGCCGGTCCAGCGCGAGACGACGCTCGCGATGTCCTCGGCCGTGACCTCCTCCTTGAGCATCGGCGTCTCCGAGCCGGCCTCGGCCGATTTGATCCGCTTCTCGAGCGCGGGGATGACGCCGTAGAGGAGCTCGCCCGCACGCTGGAGATTGCCCTGGCGCTGCACCATCTCGAGCTCGTTGCGCGCCTGCTCGAGCTGCGCCTTGAGGGACTGGGCGCCGGCGAGCTTCTCCTTCTCCGCCTGCCAGCGCGCCGTCAGCTCGGCCGCCTGCGCCTCGAGCTCGGCGAGCTCGCCCTCGAGCTTCTTGAGACGCTCCTTGGAGGCAGCATCGGTCTCCTTCTTCAGAGCCTCGCGCTCGATCTTGAGCTGGATGATGCGGCGATCGAGCTCGTCCACCTCCTCGGGCTTGGAATCGACCTCCATGCGAAGGCGGCTCGCCGCCTCGTCGACAAGGTCGATGGCCTTGTCCGGGAGGAAGCGCTCGGTGATGTAGCGGTTCGAGAGCGTCGCTGCGGCGACGATCGCGCTGTCGGTGATGCGCACGCCGTGGTGCAGTTCGTATTTCTCCTTGAGCCCGCGCAGGATCGAGATGGTGTCCTCGACCGAGGGCTCGGAGACGAAGACGGGCTGGAAGCGCCGCGCAAGAGCGGCATCCTTCTCGATGTGCTTGCGGTATTCGTCGAGCGTGGTGGCGCCGACGCAATGCAGCTCGCCGCGCGCCAGCGCCGGCTTGAGCATGTTGGAGGCATCCATCGCCCCTTCCGCCTTGCCGGCGCCCACGAGGGTGTGCAGCTCGTCGATGAAGAGGATGATCTCGCCCTCGGCGGCGCCGATCTCGGCGAGCACCGCCTTGAGCCGCTCCTCGAACTCGCCGCGGAACTTGGCCCCGGCCACGAGCGCGCCGAGATCGAGGGCCATGAGGCGCTTGCCGGCGAGCCCCTCGGGCACGTCGCCCTTGACGATGCGCTGCGCCAGCCCCTCGACGATGGCGGTCTTGCCCACACCCGGCTCGCCGATCAGCACGGGATTGTTCTTGGTGCGCCGCGCCAGCACCTGGATGGTGCGGCGAATCTCCTCGTCGCGCCCGATCACCGGGTCGAGCTTGCCCTCCCGCGCGCTCTCGGTGAGGTCGCGCGCGTATTTTTTGAGCGCGTCATAGGTGTCCTCCGCACTGGCATTGTCGGCGCGGCGGCCCTTGCGTACCGCCTCGATGGCCTGGTTGAGGGCCTGCGGCGTCACACCGGCGTCCTTAAGCGCCTTGGCCGCGGGCGTTCCCGCCGCGAGCGCCAAGGCGAGAAGGAGTCGCTCGGCGGTAACGAAGCTGTCGCCGGCCTTCTCGGCAAGCTGCTCCGCCTGCTCGAAGACGCGTGCCAGCTCGGGTGTCAGATAAATCTGCCCGGCCCCGCTTCCCTCGATCTTGGGCTGGCGCCCGAGCTCGTGCTCGACCGCGCGCAGCGCCGCGGCCGGGTCGCCGCCGGCGGCGCGGATCAGATTGGCGGCGAGCCCTTCCTTGTCGTCGAGCAGCACCTTGAGCAGATGCTCGGGAAGCAGGCGCTGATGATTGCTCCGCAACGCCAGGGTTTGCGCGGCCTGAATGAAGCCGCGGGAGCGTTCGGTATATTTCTCGAGATCCATGATCGGCATCCTTTGCTTGCCCCCTTCGCGAGGCGGGCGGGTTCGGCGGACCCCGGACAGGCATCCGCCTCGGGACTATATGGCGGCGCCCTCAGCCGGACTCAAGGGCGTGCCCCGTCCAATATGGCGGCAGCGTCGTCGTGCGACCGCGCGAGGTTTTTTGCGACGCAAAATAAATTCCTTGCGGATTCCAGCTCCTTGGCGAGAAGATATCGCGACGCAGCATGAGGTGTCGGGCTGCCGCGCTGGCGTGCCATGCGTGCCGCGCTCCCGGCAACTTGACAGCAGAACGCCAGGTCGCCTCGCGTGGAGAGCATGATGTCGGCGTCACTCGTCAGCATCTATCGCTATCCGGTCAAAGGCATGACCGCGGAGCCCCTCGAGCGCGTGCGGGTAGAGGCGGGACGGCGGCTTCCCGGCGACCGACGATTCGCGATCGCCCATGCGAGCGGCCTCAATCTCGAGCCCAGCATCGAATGGCGCCCGAAGAGCGACTTCCTCATGCTGGCGCGCGACGAGCGCCTGGCGTTGCTGCGGGCCTGCTACGATCCGACGACGGGCGTTCTGACGCTTTCTCGCGACGGCAAGCAGGTGGCGCGCGGCAACCTCCACGAGGCGCTCGGTCGCACGCTGATCGAGCAATTCTTCGCCGCCTTCATGCGCGCGGAGCTGCGCGGCGCGCCAAAGCTCGTGGAGGCGCGCGAGGGCGCCCTCACCGATACGCGCGAGCCGTGGGTGTCCGTGATCAACCTCGCGAGCGTTCGCGACCTCGAGGAGCGCATTTTGCGCAAGCCCATCGACCCGCTGCGCTTCCGCGCCAATCTCTATATCGATGGCGTGGAGCCGTGGCGCGAATTGGATTGGGTCGGCCGCGCGTTCAGTATCGGCGACGTGCAACTGCGCGCCGCCAAACGCATCGGCCGCTGTGCGGCGACCAATGTCGACCCCGCGACGGCAAGCCGCGATCTCAACATTCCTCTGGCGCTGCGCCAGGGCACCGGACGCGCCGATATGGGGATCTATGCCGAGGTCATTACCGGCGGTGAGCTCGTGCCCGGCGATGCGGTAGGCCTACCCGACTCGGCGAGCGGCGGATAACGGTGGGTCGGCCGTGGCGTGCGCCGGGGCGATGAGCTGAACGCATCCGCCAACCGGCTCGTTACCGGCGGTCGATCAGAAGGGCTGCGGGTCGCCACCGCCATTGGCCCCGTTGGGCGGCGTCGACTGTGGCGGAGCCTGCGGCTGCGCCGGCGCCGGGCGAACCTCCGGCTGCTCGCCATCGACATTCTCGCCGGCGAAGGCGTCGAATTCGTGCCGCGGCATGGAGCCGTTGCTGTTGATGATGCGGAAATAGTGCTCCGCATGTTGATAGTAGTTCTCGGCCGCGATGCGATCGCCCGAGGAATGAGCGTCGCGCGCGAGCGCCAGATATTTCTCGTGGAGCTGATAGGCGTTGCCGCGCAGCTTGCCGTTGGGGCCGCTGCTGTCCAGGGTCTGCAATCGTAGCGGGACGTTTTGCTTGCGGCCATTGCCACGGCCACGCGAGCGTTTCGCGTTGGGACCTTGTCTCATCGCACCATCACTGAATATCAAACGATTGTGTATCGTTGCGATCTTCTTATTGGAGAGTCTCGCACTCTGCCTATGGAGTTTACCGACGGAATCCCCCGATATCCGTCCTACCGCCTCGAGCGGCGCCTTGTCTGATTTGGGTGAGGCGTGTTCCTGGGGAAGCGCCCCGACCCTCATAGCAGAAAGCCACCGGCTACGCTACCGCTTTTCCAGAGGTGGTTAATCCTCTGCCCCGTCAATGATTTGCGAGCGGTGAAGGCGCCATAATAAGACATCGCTCGATTCCTGCAAGGTCCAAACGCCGGCCGAGCGGCTGCAGCCCTGATTCGGCGAAAATGCCCGTCACCGCATCGCCTTGGCCTTGGCCGAGCTCAATGACGGCGCGGCCCGCGGGAGCCAGCAGACGCGGCAGTGCCACCGCCAGGGCGCGGTAGCTCTCAAGGCCATCCGCACCGCCCGAGAGCGCCAGGCGCGGCTCGAAACGGGCGATTTCCGGCTCGAGGCCCTCGATCAGCGCCGCTGGAATATAGGGCGGATTGGCGACCACGAGATCGAAGCGGGCGGCGATGGCCTCCCCCCAGTCCCCGACGATGAAATGACTCCGCTCCGCAAGCCCGAGCGCCTCGGCGTTCTCGTGCGCGACGCGGCAGGCCGCGAGGCTGCGCTCGACGGCAATCCCTCGCGCCCGCGGCAATTCCGAGAGCAAGGCAAGGAGTAGGCATCCGGTTCCCGCGCCAAGATCGAGCACGGCGAGGGGCGCACCGCGATCGGGAATGCCGGCCAGGGCCGCCTCGACAAGGGTCTCGCTCTCAGGGCGCGGCGACAGCGTATCGCGGGTGACCTTGAAGGAGAGGCTCCAGAACTCTCGCCGTCCCAGAATCTGAGCGAGGGGCTCGCGCCGCCGCCGCCGCGCGAGGAGGGCGGCGAAGCTCGCCGCTTCATCGGCGTCGAGCGCACGCTCGGGATGGCCGATGATCGCCTCGGCAGAGAGACGCGTGGCGTGGCTCAAGAGCAAGCGCACCTCGAGGCGCGGCTGCGGCACGGCCGCAGCCTGGAGCTGCGGCACTGCCTCGGCAAGGGCGGCGGCGACAGTCGGCGACGCCGTCACGACAGCTCCGCCAGGCGCGCCGCCTCGTCTTCAGCGATCAGCGCATCGATGATCTCATCGAGGGCCTCACCGGAAAGCACCCGGTCCAGCTTGTAGAGCGTGAGATTGATGCGGTGATCGGTCACGCGGCCTTGCGGGAAGTTGTAGGTGCGGATGCGCTCCGAGCGGTCGCCCGAGCCGACCTGGCTTTTGCGCTGGGCCGCGCGCTCGGCATCGCGCTTGGCGCGCTCCGCCTCGTAGAGCCGCGCGCGCAGGATCTTCATCGCCTTCGCCTTGTTCTTGTGCTGCGATTTCTCGTCCTGTTGCTGCACGACGACGCCGGTGGGCAGATGCGTGATGCGGACGGCACTGTCCGTGGTGTTGACCGACTGGCCGCCGGGGCCGCTCGAGCGGAACACGTCGATGCGCAGGTCCTTCTCGTCGATCTGGATATCAACCTCCTCGGCCTCGGGCAGAACCGCGACGGTCGCCGCGGAGGTATGGATGCGGCCGCTCGTCTCCGTCGCAGGCACCCGCTGCACGCGATGCACGCCGGATTCGAATTTCAGCCGCGCGAACACGCCCCGACCCGTGATCGAGGCGATGACCTCCTTGAAGCCGCCGAGCCCGGTGTCACTGAGCGCCATAATCTCGACCTTCCAGCCATGGAGATCGGCATAGCGTTGATACATGCGGAAGAGATCGGCGGCGAAGAGGGCCGCCTCCTCGCCGCCCGTGCCGGCGCGCAGCTCGAGGATGGCGTTCTTCTCGTCGGCGGCGTCCTTCGGCAAGAGGAGACGCTGGAGGTCGCGCTGGAGCGCCGGAAGCCGCGCCTTGAGCGCGCGATGCTCCTCCTCGGCGAGCGCTTTCATCTCGGCATCTGAGGCCGGATCCGCCATCAGCGACTCGAGCTCGGCGGCTTCCTTGGCCGCCTTGCGGAATTGCTCGATGCTGTCCACAACCGGCGTCAGCTCCGCATATTCCTTCGAGAGCCGCGCGAAATCCTGAGGGTTGACGGCGCCCGAGGACAGCGTCGCCGCGATATCGCGGTAGCGCGCGACGATGCCCTCGAGCTTGCTTTGTTCGAGACTCACTTTTCCTTCTCCCCGCTCCGGGGCCGGCCGTCGCTCGCCCCCTCCAATCGAAACAGCTGGCGCAGCAGGTGCTCGGCAATGAGGCGCTTCCCGTCCTTCTCCTCGGCGGCATAGGCGCGCATCGCCTCGGAGGGATCGTGGAGCAGACGGTTGACGAGCAGCCGCGTCGCCTCCGCCGCGTCGGCGTGGCGAGCCTCGCCCAAGATTTCCTCGCGCACCACCTCGAAGCGACGCCGCAGGGCGGCAAGTGTGGGAACTGCGGCGCGCTCGGCACGCTGGCGCAAGAATGCCGCGGTCTCCTCGTCGAGAATCCGCCAAGCGTCCGCGGCGGCGGCGGCGCGATTGAGATGGCTGGCGAGCGCGACCCGCTCGAGATCGCCGAGATCATAGAGATAGGCGTCGTCGACACGGTTGACGGCGGGCTCGATATCGCTGGGCACGCCGAGATCGATGAGATAGACGGGCCGGCGGCGCCGACGGCGAAGCACCTGTTCCATCATCTCGCCGGTGATGAGGTAGCGCCCGGTCCCGGCGCAGGCGATAACCACATCCGCCTCGGTAAGCGCAGCCGCCAAGTTGGCGAGTTCGGCGTAATGGGCGTCGAGCTGCCGCGCCAGGATCTCGGCGCGCGCGGGCTTGAGATCGCAGACGGTGAGCCGCCCCAGCCCGGCGCGGCGGAGCTCCTCGGCCAGAAGCAGCCCCATATCGCCGGCGCCGATCAGCATTCCAGCGAGCGCCCCAAGCGAGCCATGCACCTCGCGCGCAAGCTGCACCGCGGTCGCAACCAGCGAAACCGCCCCCGCCGCGATCGCCGTCTCGCTGCGGACGCGCTTGGCCGCGCCATAAGCGGCCTGCAATGCCGCTTCGAGCTCGCTGCCAAGGGTGCCCGCATCGCGGGCGAGGCGATGGGCGGCCTTGACCTGCCCGAGCACCTGGGGCTCGCCCAGAACGGCGCTGTCGAGGGAGGCCGCGACGGCAAAGATGTGGCGCGCCGCCGCCTCGCCGGTGAGGAGGTAGAGCTGGGATGCGAGTGCCGCCGCATCGAGCCCGGCGCGCTCGCCCAGCGCTGCGGCGACGCCGAGGCGCGCCGTCTCGCCGTCGGCGGCCACGCCTTGGACCTCGACCCGGTCGCAGGTCGAGAGCAGCAAGGCCTGGGTGAGGCCGCCGTGCCCGACGAGAGTCCGCAATATGGCGGGCGCGGCGCCGTCCTCCACGAAGATGCGGTCGCGGAGGGAAACGGTGCTCGAACGGTGATTGGCGCCGACCACGACATATTGGGCCGGCGCGTTCGCGCCGCCGGCCATGGCTTCGCTAGCGCTCCTCCGCGAGTCGGGTGGCGAGCTCGGCGAACGGCACCTCCGACTGGGTGCCGCTGTCAAGGTCGCGCAAGGTGGCGAGGCCGCGCTTGAGCTCGTCCTCGCCGAGAAGAATGGCGGCGCGTGCACCGAGCTTGTTGGCGCGCTTCATGCGCCGCGAGACATTGCCATGAAAGCCGAGCTCGACGGCGATGCCGGCATGGCGCAAATCCCTCGCAAGGCGCAGCGACGCCGCCTCGGCCTCGGCGCCGATCGGCACGATCGCCACCGGCCGCGCCGCCGGAGGCGGGTCGCTCGCCAGCATGGCGAGACGCTCGATGCCGCCGGCCCAGCCGACGGCGGGCGTCGGCGGGCCGCCCATGGTCTCCGCGAGTCCGTCATAGCGCCCGCCCGCGAGCACAGCGCCCTGAGCGCCCAGGGCCGTGGTGGTGAACTCGAAGACGGTGTGGCAGTAATAGTCGAGCCCGCGCACGATGCGCGGATTGAGGTGATAGGCGATGCCGAGGGCATCGAGGGCGCCCTTCACCTTCTCGAAGAAACCGCGCGACGCCTCGTTGAGATAATCGAAGAAGACCGGCGCCCCGGCAACGATGCGCTTGTCGCCCTCATCCTTGGAATCGAGGATGCGCAGGGGATTGCGCGTGAGCCGGGCGCGGCTGTCCTCGGAGAGGCCGTCGCGGTGCTTCTCGAGATAGTCGAGAAGCGCCCGGCGATACGCGGCTCGGCTCGGGGAATCGCCCAGCGTGTTCAGCTCAAGCACCGTCTTGTCGAGGATACCGAGATCCTCGAGGATATGGGCGCCGACGGCGATTACCTCGACGTCGCCGAGCGGGTCGGCAACGCCAAGCAGCTCGAGGTCGATCTGATGGAATTGCCGGTAGCGCCCCTTTTGCGGACGCTCATAGCGGAACATCGGCCCCGTGCAGAAGAATTTGAGCGGGAGGCTCTGACTGAGGCCACCCGAGATGAGAGCGCGCATGATGCCCGCCGTCGCCTCCGGACGGAGCGTGAGCTGCTCGCCGCCGCGGTCGGTGAAGGTGTACATCTCCTTGGTGACGATGTCCGAGGTGTCGCCCAGGGTGCGCTGGAACACCTCGGTGAACTCGAAGATCGGGACGCCGATCTCCTCGTAGCCGTAGAGGGCGGCGATGCGGCGCGCCGTCTCGGTTACGCGATGATGCCGCCGGCTCTCCTCGGGCAATAAGTCCCGCGTGCCGCGGACCGGCTGCAGCTCGGCCAAGGAAATCTCCCGTGTCTACTCGGCAGCGCTGCGCGGCGCCGCGTCTTGCTTGGCCTTCTCGGCCTCGATCTCGGCGGCCCGCTTCTCGACCAGCTCGACGAGGTGGCTGACGATCTCCTCGTCGCTGCCGTGCAGCACGTGGTGCTTCTCGCCATTGATGTAGACCTGGTGCGAGCGCTTGCCGCCGCCGGTCAAGCCGACCATGGTCTCGCGCGCCTCGCCGGGGCCGTTCACCACGCAGCCAATCACCGAGAGGGTCATGGGCGTGGTGATATGGGCGAGGCGCTGCTCGAGCTTCTCGACCGTGGGGATCACGTTGAAATTCTGGCGCGCGCAGGACGGGCAGGAGACGACGCTCACGCCGCGATGACGCAGGCCGAGCGACTTCAGGATGTCGAAGCCGACCTTGACCTCCTCGACGGGATCCGCCGAGAGGGAGACGCGAATGGTGTCGCCGATGCCGGCCCAGAGCAGCGTGCCGATGCCGATCGACGACTTGATCGTGCCGCTGCGCAGGCCCCCGGCCTCGGTGATGCCGAGATGGAGCGGATAGTCGCAGGCCTCGGCGAGGCCCTGATAGGCGGCGACGGCGAGGAATACATCCGATGCCTTGACGCTGATCTTGAACTCGCGGAAGTCCTCGTCCTCGAGCATCCTGGCGTGATTGAGCGCGCTCTCGATCAAGGCTTCGGGGCAAGGCTCGCCATAGCGCTCGAGCAACTCCTTCTCCAGGCTGCCGGCATTGACCCCGATGCGCATCGAGCACCCGTGATCCCGCGCCGCCTTGACGACCTCGCGCACGCGCGCCTGGCCGCCGATATTGCCGGGATTGACGCGCAGGCAGGCGGCGCCCGCCTTGGCCGCCTCGATGGCCCGCTTGTAGTGGAAATGGATGTCCGCGACGATTGGAACCTTGGCCTCGCGTACGATCGCGGCGAGGGCCGCCGTCGAATCCTCGTCGGGGCAGGAGACGCGCACGATATCGGCCCCCGCCGCCTCGAGCTGCCGGATCTGGGTGAGGGTCGCCTTGGCATCGGCGGTCAAGGTATTCGTCATCGACTGGACGCTGATGGGAGCCCCGCCCCCGACCGCTACCTTGCCCACATGGATCTGGCGGCTCTTGCGCCGCGTGATGTCGCGATAAGGCCGAACGCTCATGGCTCTCTCTTGGTCATCGGAACGAGGGGGGTTATAGCGCAAACGCCGACGGCAGGCCAGGGGACCGCCCGATCCGCGCTCTTCATATAGGATCGGCCGCGCCGCCGCGACAAGCCGGCCGCCTCCGCGGCCAGATCGCCACTTGATTTCCGACAGTTACTGCCCGACGGCCGTGCCCGCCGCGAGCCTCGTCGGATCGAGGGCGATATTGCGACGGACCATCCCCATGGGGCCCAGCGAGGGCGCCGTCTTGCCATCGACGGACACCGTGAGCGCCCCCGCATTGCCCGTCAGGAGCGTCAAACCGAACTGGTTCGGCACCCGGTAGCTGTCGCCGGGATGGAGAATGCGGGTCCACACCACGTTGTTGTTGCGGTCGCGAATCTGCACCCAGCTGTCATGGGTGGCGGTCAAGGTGATGCGCGAGCCCGTATTGCTTTCCCCGTAGGCGTGGGATTGCGCGGGCTTAAGGGCCGCGGTCTGCTCGGGCGCCGGCGGGATGGAGGTTGCCGCATTCGCCGAAGCCACGGGGGCCGCGCTCGCCGGCGCCGCCGGCGCTTCTGCGGTGGCCATGGCGGCCGGGGGCGGCGTCGCCGGAGCCGGGGGCGCCGCCGGACCGCTCTCCGCGGCAGCCGGCGTCGCAGCCGCGACCGGGGGCGGTGCTGCCGGCGTGGACGCAGCCGCTGCGGCTCCAGCCCCGGCGGAAGCCGGCGCGGTCGCGGCATTCGGGGCGGAAGCGGGGGCGCTCGATCCCGTCGCGGCGGGCGCGGCGCTGGTCTCCGTGCCCTCCGCCGGCGCTGCGGCGGCCGGCTGCGAGGCGGCGGAGGCCGTCGCCGGTGCGGCGGTCGCTTCACCCGCGGCGGCGCCGGATGTCGGCGGGGCTGCGGCGGTGCCCGTCTGGGACTCGGCGCCCGCGGGAGCCGGGGCAGGCGCCGCGGGCGGCTTCGCCGCCTCGGTCGCGAGCTCGGCCGGAACCGGCGGCACGCCTTCGGCCATCGTCGCGCTGCGGTGATGCCAGTAATACCAGCCGCCATAGGCGGCTCCCGCGAGCACAAGGGCAAGGACCAGCACCGTCCCTCCGGGGAAGCGGCCCTCTGGCAGCGGCTCGGGGAAGACGAGCGTGGTATGACGGCTCAGCCCTTGGCTTTCCTCCTTGAACAGCCGCACGATCTCCTTGCTGTCGAGGCGCAGATAGTCGGCATAGGCGCGCACGAACCCGAGGGCATAGGTGGTGCCCGGCAGATCGCCGAAGCGCCCCGCCTCGATGGCTTCGAGATAGGGATAGCGGATGCGCAGCGCGGCCGCGACCTCGCGCAGATCGAGGCCCATGCTATGACGCCCCTCGCGCAGCATCGCCGCTACGCTGCTCGGCGCAGGGGCGATATGGGGCTCGCGCGGCGCGCGGCCGTCCTCGATGATCCTGAGGCTGTCCCGCTTCAGCTTGGCCATGCCTGCTCTTCCCCCCGGGCGCAATCGCGACGATACGTCGCGGCCGTTCCCCGGCAACCCTAAGCTCTAGCAAAAAGGCCGGTCATCAACAACGGCTTAGATCGCAATGCCATGATCGACCGCATAGTCGTGGAGCTTGGCCCGGACGGAGTGCCCGGGAAGGCCGATCAGCGTCTCGAGATAGGTGGCAAGCGGACGCACGGCGAGGCTGCGGATCATCATCTTGATCGGCCCGATGGCAGGCGGCGAGACCGACAGGCTGCGCAGGCCGAGGCCGATCAAGGCCATCGCCTCGAGGGGATGGGAGCCGGCCTCGCCGCACAGGCTGACGGCAGCACCACGCGCCGCGCAATCGGCGATCACCCGCCGGAGCATGGCGAGCACTGGCGGCGACAGGAGATCATAGCGATCGGCGAGGCGCGGGTTGGTGCGGTCCGTCGCGAAGAGGAATTGCAGGAGGTCGTTGCTGCCGATGGAGACGAAATCGACGCGCTCGAGGAGCGTCGGGAGCTGCCAGACGAGCGAAGGCACCTCCAGCATCGCGCCGAGCTTGAGTTCCGCCGGAGGAGGCGTGCCCGCGGCGACCTGGCGCTCGTATTCGAGCTTAAGGACGGCGCGGGCGGCGTCGAACTCCGCCACCTCGGCGATCATCGGGAACATGATATGGAGCGGGCGCCCGGCCGCGGCGCGGATGAGGGCGCGGAGCTGCTGGCGCAGCATCGCCGGCCGGTCAAGCCCGATGCGGATGGCGCGCCAGCCCATGGCCGGATTCTCCTCGTGACCGTCGGGGAGATAGGGGAGCCCCTTGTCGCCGCCGATATCGAGGGTGCGGAAGATGACCGGCTTGCCGCGCGCGAGATCGAGGACACGGCCGTAAATCTGCGCCTGCTCGTCGACGGTGGGGAAGCTCGCGCGCATCATGAAAGGCAGCTCGGTGCGGTAGAGGCCGATGCCGTCCGCCCCGGTCTCGTGCAGATGGGGCATATCGATGAGGAGCCCGGCATTGAGGTGCAGCGCCACGCGCTCGCCGTCGCGCGTTACGGCGGGAAGGTCGCGCGCCGCGGCATAGCTCGCCGCGCGCTCGGCGCTCAGCCGCACGCTCTCGCTGAAGCTCTGCTGCACGTCTTCGCCGGGGCGCACGAAGACCACGCCGCGCTCGCCATCGACGATAAGCGGATCGAGCATGTCGATCTTGCTGAAGGCGTCGCGCACCCGGCCGACCACGGGAATGGCGAGGGCTCGCGCGATGATGGCGACGTGGGAGGTGGGTGCTCCCTCCTCGAGCACCAGGCCGCGCAGCTTGGCGCGATCGTAGTCGAGGAGCTCGGCCGGACCCATGTCGCGCGCCACGACCACGATGTCGTCGGGCAGCTCGGCCGGCTTGGGCTGCTCGTCCTCGGCACCGAGATGGAGGAGGAGCCGATCGGTCAACTCGTTGAGCTCGCCGAGCCGCTCGCGGAAGAAAGGATCGGCGACTTGCGCCATGCGCGCGCGGGTGTCGTTCTGCACCTTCTGCACGGCCGCCTCGGCGGAGAGCCCGGTCTGGATCGCCTCGCGCACCCGCCGCGTCCAGCCTCGATCGCCGATCACCATGCGGTAGGTCTCGAGGATCTCGCGATGCTCGCCATGGGCCATGTCGGCGGAGGCGAGCATGGTATCGAGGGCGCTTTTCAGCTCGCCGAGCGCCGTTTCCAGCCGCGCGAGCTCGGTCTGGGGGTCCTCGGCGATAACGCGGCGCACGGCGATACGTCGGTGATGCAGGAGCGCCTGGCCGATGCCGATTCCGGCATTGATGCGCATGCCGTCGAGGCGCACCGGGAGAAGCGCGATGCCGTCGGTCGGCGCCAGCTCGGAGGCGCCGACGAGCTCGCCCGTCGCCAGGGTCTCGGCGAGGACCATCGCCACCGTCTCGAGGATCTCGACCTCCTCCTCGGTGTAATGGCGTTGGGTGCGGTTCTGCACGACGAGGACGCCGAGCACCCGGCCGTCCCGCAGGATCGGAACACCCACGAGGGAGTGATAGATCTCCTCGCCCGTCTCGGGCCGAAAGGCGAACTTGGGGTGATGCTGCGCATCGGCCAAGGCGAGCGGCCGCGCATAGGCGGCGATGTCGCCGACGAGACCCTCCCCCACCCTGAGGCGGGTGCGATGCACCGCCTCGCGCTTGAGCCCCTCGGTCGCGAAGAGCTCCAGCACCTCGCCGGCGCGCATCACATAGATCGAGCAGACCTCGGCGACGATGTCGGCCGCGATGACGCGCACGATCTGGTCGAGCCGGGCCTGAGCCGACCCTCCCGCAGCCATGATGTCGCGCAAGCGCCGCAATAACCTGCGCGCCCCGACCCAACTGATCGGCTCTTGCATCAGTCTGCGGCTCCGCGCCGCTCCCTTGCCATCAGCGCCGCGAGCGCCTGACCGACGAGCTCCTCGATGATCTCCGCCGTCGCCTGCTCGCGCGTCACCATTCCCACGCTCTGCCCGGCCATGAGCGAGCCGGTCTCGACATCGCCGTCGATGACGCCGCGGCGCAGCGCGCCCGCCCAGAAATGCTCGATCTCGAGCTGCGCCGCCTCCTTATCGAGCTCGCCGCGATTGTAGCGCGCGATGACGTCGCGCTGGGTCTCGAGAAAGCGCTCGGTGGCCTTGTTGACGATGGCGCGCACCGGGATGACGGGAAAGCGGGGATCGAGCTGCACCGAGGGCATGGCGTCGCGGGCGTCGGCGCGCAGAAAGGCCTTCTTGAAATTGGGATGGGCGATCGACTCGCGGGCGCAGACGAAGCGGGTGCCGAGCTGGCAGCCCGCCGCCCCCATCTCGAGATAGGCGAGGACCGCCTCGCCGCGCCCGATTCCGCCGGCGACGAAGACCGGCACCTCGCGGATCACCGGCAGGATCTCCTGCGCCAGCACCGAGGTGGAGACGGCGCCGATATGGCCGCCCGCCTCGGCCCCCTCGACGACGAGGCCGTCAACACCCATGCGCACCAGCTTCTTGGCGATGGCGAGGGCCGGGGCGAAGGCCATCGTCTTGGCGCCGGCCGCCTTCACCTTGCGCAGAAGGGTGCCGCTCGGCATCCCCCCCGCGAAGACGACGTGTCCGACCTGTCCGGCGATGCAGGCATCGGCGAGGGCCTCGAGGGCCGGGTGCATGACGATGAGGTTGACGCCGAAAGGTCGCGCAGTGAGCGCGCGCGTCGCCGCGATCTCGTCGGCGAGCTGCTCGGGCGACATGGCGCCGCAGGCGATGACGCCGAAGCCGCCGGCATTGGAGATGGCGGCGACGAGATGCCGCTCGGAGACCCAGGTCATGGCCCCGCCCATGATCGCCTGCGGGCAGCCGAGGAACTCGGTGCCGCGCTGCCACAGCTGATCGAGGCGCCGCCGGGCGCTCGCGAGGTCCATGGGGTCAGGCGGCGTCCAGGCCGTAGGCCGTGTGGAGCGCGCGCAGAGCCAGCTCGGTGTATTTCTCGTCGATGAGCACGCTCACCTTGATTTCCGAGGTGGAGATGACCTGGATGTTGATGCCCTCCTTCGAGAGCGCCTGGAACATGCGCTGGGCAATGCCGGCGTGGCTGCGCATGCCGACGCCGATCACCGACACCTTCACGACATTGGCATCGGGGACGAGGCGCTCATAGCCGAGCGCCTCGCGCTGCGCCTCAAGCACCTTCACGGCCTGGCCGAGATCGCCCTTGGCGACGGTGAAGGTGAGGTCGGTCGTCTTGCCGTCGTCGGAAGAGCTCTGGACGATCATGTCCACGTTGATGTTGGCCTCGGCGAGGGGGCCGAAGATGCCGGCGGCGACACCCGGGCGGTCGGCGACGCGGGCCAGAGTGATCTTGGCCTCGTTGCGGTTGTAGGTGAGCCCGCTGACGACTGCTTGTTCCACGATCTCGTCCTCGTCCACGACCAGGGTGCCTGGCTCGTTGTTGAAGCTGGAGACGACCTGGAGCCGCACGCGATGCTTCATCGCCATCTCGACGGCGCGGGTCTGCAGCACCTTGGCCCCGAGCGAGGCCATCTCCAGCATTTCCTCGTAAGTGATTCTATCGAGCTTGCGCGCCTTCGCAACGATGCGCGGGTCGGCGGTGTAGATGCCCTCGACATCCTTGAGGATGTCGCAGCGATCGGCGGCAAGGGCCGCGGCCAAGGCCACCGCCGAGGTGTCGGAGCCGCCGCGACCGAGCGTGGTGATGCGGCCGTCGGAGCCCAGGCCCTGGAAGCCGGCAACCACGGCGACCTGGCCCTGCTCGAGGCGGCGGATGAGCTCGCTGCCGTCGATGCCGTCAATGCGCGCCTTGCCGTGAACGTTGTCGGTACGCAGCGGGATCTGCCAGCCGAGCCAGGAGCGCGCCTGCACGCCGATGTCCTGAAGGGCGATGGCGAGGAGCCCCGCGGTCACCTGCTCGCCGGAGGAGACGACGACGTCGTATTCGCGCGCGTCGTGAAGCGGGGCCGTCTTCTCGGTGAGAGCGACGAGCTTGTCGGTCTCCCCGGCCATGGCGGAGACCACCACCGCGACCTGGTGGCCGTCATCGACCTCGGCCTTCACGCGGCGCGCCACATGCTTGATGCGCTCGATATCGGCGACAGAGGTTCCGCCGTATTTCTGGACGATTCGCGCCATGAGCATCCACCCCGCCGCTCTCGTACTCGCTCGGACGACGGGCACCAGTTGGGGTTGTCTTATGTAGTCGGGTTGCCGCCGGAAGGGCGCGTATTCATACTGAATTTGCGGCGGCGGGCGCAAGGCCCGCGCGCGGCGAGGATAGCGCGCGGCAGACGGGATGAACGGAGGCGCGAGCATGGTGGAGATGGAGCAGGAGCAAGTTGCGGCCGCCACAGCCGGTCCCGCCGCGCCGAGTATCGATGCCGACGAGGTCGCCCGCTTCGCCGCGATGGCCGACGCCTGGTGGGATGCGGACGGCAAGTTCCGTCCGCTCCACAAGCTCAATCCCCTGCGCATTGCCTATATCCGCGACAAGGCCTGCGCCCATTTCGGCCGCGACCCCAAGGCCGAGCAGCCGCTCGCCGGGCTCGCCCTCCTCGATATCGGCTGCGGCGGCGGTCTTCTGGCGGAGCCGATGGCGCGGCTCGGCGCGCGCGTTACCGCGATCGACGCCGCCGAGCAGAATATCGGCGTCGCCCGCCTCCACGCGGCGGAAAGCGGCCTCGCCATCGATTACCGGGCCGAGAGCGCCGAGGCGCTCGCCGCCGCGGGCCAGCGCTTCGATGTGATCGTCAATATGGAGGTCGTCGAGCATGTCGCCGATCTTCCCGCCTTTCTCGCTGCCTGCGCGACGCTGCTCAAGCCCGGTGGCATCATGACGATTGCCACTCTCAATCGGACGCCGAAGAGCTTCGCCCTTGCCGTGGTCGGCGCCGAATATGTGCTGCGCTGGCTGCCGCGGGGCACCCATGACTGGCGCAAATTCCTCCGCCCCTCGGAGCTTGCCCGCGCGCTGCGGGCGCAAGGGATGGTGGTCACGGCCTTGACGGGCGTTACTTACAGCTTACTGACCGATCGCTTCGCCTTGAGCGACGACCTCTCGGTCAATTACATGGCGGTGGCGGAGAAGCGCGACGCGTGAGGCGACGGCTCAAGCGTCGCCGCGACGGATCCAGGGAATGCGCTGGAACTCGATCCCTTCGGCGGTGAGGCTGCGCGCATCCTCCTCGCTCGCCTCGCCATAGATGTGGCGCCGCTCGACCTCGCCGTAATGGATCTTGCGCGCCTCCTCGGCGAAGCGCTCACCGACATAGTCGCAATTCGCCTCAACTTGCGCGCGCAGCGCTTCGAGCGCCTTGCGGGCCGCGACGGCCCGAGGATCGGCGGCCGCGGACGGTTGCGGCTCCGCCTCCCCCCGCTGCCGCGCCAAGCGGGGCGCCATCGGCGACTTGCTCACCCTGGTGCTCCCGCAGTCGGGGCAGGCTATGGCACGCTTCTTGCGCTGAGTGTCATAGGCGGCGCTGTCGCGGAACCAGGCCTCGAATTCGTGGTGCCGCACACATTTGAGACGGTAGAGGATCATCTGATGCGCCTATGGACCCTATCGACACCATGCCAGACTGCCGCCGCTAAAACCTCTTTAATATAGGGCTTTGTCGAGGGATTCAAACATGAACCACCACCGCGCGCCTGGCGCCCCGCCCTCGCCCTGGATCCGCCGTTTCGCCCCTCTCATCGCCTCCGGCAGAGCCGTTCTCGACCTTGCCTGCGGCGACGGTCGACACATCCGCTTCTTTCGGGCTCGCGGCCATCCGGTGACCGCGGTCGATATCGACCTCGCCGGTGTCACGGATCTCGCCGGCGAGCCCGGCATTGAGCTGCTCGCGGCCGATCTCGAAGCCGGCCCGTGGCCCTTGACCGGTCGGCGCTTCGCCGCGGTGGTGGTGACGAACTATCTGTGGCGCCCGCTTTTCCCCGATCTCCTGGCCGCGCTGGCGCCGGGCGGCGTCCTTCTCTACGAGACCTTCGCCCGGGGCAATGCGCGCTTCGGTCGCCCGGCCAATCCGGATCATCTGCTGAGGCCCGGCGAGCTTCTCGAGCGGGTGAGCGGCCGGCTCCACGTGGTCGCCTTCGAGCACGGCATCGTGGCGACGCCGCGCCAGGCGGCCGTTCAGCGCCTCTGCGCCGTCAACGGCCTCACCGACCCGGATGGCCTCACGCCTCTACCGCCGCAAGTCGAGGAAGACCGCGCCCGCGACGCTTAATACGAGATTCTCACGTAGAACGCGACTATTCTACAGTTTCAACTTGCGTCCCGCCCGGGGGCGGGCTTTAATAAATCGCAAGGATGCGGCCGCCCCACCGGCTTCGCCGAAGCCTGCGGCCGCGCTCAATCGACAATCTCAAGGAGGCGAGCCATGACGCTGCGTCTAGGCGATACCGCTCCCGATTTCACGGCGGACACCACCGAGGGGCGCATCAACTTCCACGACTGGATCGGCGATAGCTGGTGCATCCTGTTTTCCCACCCCAAGGACTTCACCCCGGTCTGCACTACGGAGCTCGGCTATGTCGGCAAGCTCCTGCCCGAATTCGCCAAGCGCAACGTCAAGGTGATCGGGCTCTCCGTCGATCCGGTGAGCTCCCATAAAGGCTGGGTGAAGGACATCGAGGAGACGCAGAAGACGAAGGTGAACTATCCGATCGTCGCCGACCCGGACCGCAAGGTCGCCAACCTCTACGGGATGATGCATCCGGCTCATGACGAGGTCTATACCGTGCGCACGGTGTTCGTCATCGATCCCAAGAAGAAGATCCGCCTGATGATCACCTACCCCCAGACGGCGGGGCGCAATTTCGACGAGATCCTCCGCGTCGTCGACTCCTTGCAGCTCACCGACAAGTACCAGGTGGCGACCCCGGTCAACTGGAAGCAGGGCGAGGACGTCATCATCGTTCCCTCGGTCACGGACGAGGACGCCAAAGCGAAGTTCCCCAAGGGCTGGCGCGCGCTCAAGCCCTATCTGCGCCTGACGCCGCAGCCCAACAAATAATAACGCCGCCGGCGTCTCTGGCAGCGCGCAGCAGAATCGCGCAGGCCCTTCCCGGCGATTGACTCATCTTCCGGGCGCGCCCGCCGCACCCCTTTTCCCGCTTGCGCGATGGCGGCGGGAGGAGAAGGATGGCGCAAATGAGGGGGTGGGAGCGGCTGTCCCGCCGTCGTTAAGGAAATATTTAAGCGGCGACAGCTAGCGTCTCGAGCCATAGGTCCAGCTCTGCTACCCGGGATTGGCGCCGATGGCCGCTTTGGCCGATAGAGGTCTCGATTTGCGCGGCGAGCGCGACCGCTTCGTCGCGTTCTCCTTCGCCGCCGCCGATCTTCTGCTCGAGGTGGGCGCCGACGGGCTGATCCGCTTCGCCTCGGGCGCCGCCCGCGCCATGACGGGACGCGACAACCCGGAGCTCCTCGGCGAGCCTTATCTCTCCATCTTCGCCAAGGGGGATCGCCGCTATGTCTCGCTGCTGATCGACCGGCTTAAGGGCGGTCATCGCCTTGAGCCGGTGATGGTGCGCCTCGCCGTTCCCGACGCCGATCTCGCACCCGCCGTGCTGGGGGGCTGCCGCCTGCCCGACCAGGAGAGCGTCTTTCACCTGACGCTGAGCCTCCCCTGCCATCCGGCGCTCTCGGACAGGATCGCCAATCTGCGGGACGGCGCCACCGGGCTCCTCGAGAAGGACGCCTTCGAGCAGGCCGCCACCCAGGCTATGACGCAGAGCGACGGCCGCGGCAACGTCAGGCTCACCCTGCTTCGCCTTGCCCGCCTCCAGGAGCTGCGCGCCCGCGCCGGCGAGGCGGCCACCAACGCCTTTCTCGGCAATGTGGGCGCCCTGCTCCGGACGCTCTCGCTCGGCAACGATACCGCCGGCCAGCTGGCTGAGGGCCGCTACGGCTTTGTCCATGCCGGCAATGCCAATATCGCGACCGTCTGGGACCAGCTCCACGCGCTGTCGCGCGAGGCGGACCCGGCCGGTCAGGGTGTTCACGTCGATTACAGCACGATCGACCTCGCGCTCGACGGCATGAGCGAGGGGGATGCGGCGCGCGCCCTCCATTACGCGATCGGCAAGTTCGCCACGGCCGAGGAGGGCGGCTTCTCCATCGCCTCCCTCACCGAGGCCTTCGGCTTTCTCCTGCGCGACACGGTCGCCCATATCAGCACGCTCAAGGGCGCCTTTGCGGAGCAGCGCTTCGACGTCGCCCTCCAGCCCATCGTCAATCTCGCGACGCGCACGCCCCATCACTACGAGCTCCTGGTGCGCTTCGAGGGCGATCGCTCGCCCTTCGAGATGGTGACCTTCGCGGAGGACGTCGGGCTCATCGAGGAGATCGATCTCGCGATCTGCCAGCGCGCTCTCGATTTGCTCCGCGAGACGGCGCCCAATTCGACTCCCATCGCCGTCAACCTCTCGGGGCGCTCGCTCGAGAGCACGCTCTTCACCCAGGCGCTCTTTGCGCTCCTGAAGCCGCACGCGCCGCTCCGCAATCGCCTCTATTTCGAGATCACCGAGTCGATGCGCATCACGAAGCTTGAGCAGGTCGATAATGTCGTGCAGGCCCTGCGCGCCGAAGGGCACCGCTTCGCCCTCGACGATTTCGGCGCAGGAGCCTCCTCGTTCCCCTACCTCAACGCCCTCACCGTCGATTTCGTAAAGATTGACGGCACCTATGTCCGCCGCATGCTGTCGAGCCCGCGCGACGCCGCCATCCTCAAATCGATCGTGGCGCTCTGCCGGGATCTCTCGGTGAGGACCATCGCCGAGATGGTGGAGAGCGAGGAGCAGGCGAAGATGCTCCGTGAGCTCGGCGTCGATCTCGGCCAGGGCTTCATGTTCGGCCGGCCGGCCCCTCTGCCCGCCGAGCTCAAGCGCCGCGTCGCCGTCAACGTCGCGCGTCCCATCCTCCGCCCCGGCGCCAAGCAGAGCTGGGGGTGACGCTCCCGCGCCGGGCTGGGCGACGGCGCAGCCACGCAGGAACCGATGACGCGCCCGAGCATTCTATTGCTCGCCGGTGTTCCACCGGACGCCCGGGGAGCTCGTCTTGGATGCGCAAATCACGCTGCTGGTGGATGGGGCGCGGCGCTCGCTGACCGTCGACACGCGGACGACATTGCTCGACGCGCTGCGCGACCGCCTCGGCGTGATGTCGCCGAAGAAGGGCTGCGATCACGGCCAATGCGGCGCCTGCACGGTCCTGCTGGACGGGCGCCGCGCGACAACCTGCCTGGCCCTCGCCGTCGCTTATGACGGCGCGGCGATCACGACCGCCCAAGGCCTCGCCGACGGCAGCATCCTGCACCCGGTGCAGCAGGCCTTCCTCGACCACGACGGCTTCCAATGCGGCTATTGCACGCCGGGCCAGATCTGCTCGGCCGTCGGCATGCTCGCGGAGCTGAAAGCCGGCCATCCCAGCCACGTCACCAAGAACCTGACAGCGGCGCCGACGCTGAGCGACAACGAGATCCGCGAGCGCATGAGCGGCAACCTGTGCCGCTGCGGCGCCTACGTCAACATCGTCGCGGCGATCCGGCAGGCGGCATCGTCATGACGCCCTTCGCTTACGAGCGCGCCGCCGATGCCGCGAGCGCCGTCGCCAGGGTCTCGGGCCATCCTCGCGCCGCCTTCCTCGGCGCGGGCACCAATCTCGTCGATCACATGAAGCTGGGCATCGCGGCACCCGAGCTCCTCGTCGACGTGAGCCGGCTGCCATTCGATCGCATCGAGCCCTTGCCCGGCGGCGGCGTGCGAATCGGGGCGGCGGTGCGCAATAGCGATCTCGCCGCCGACCTCACGATCCGCGCTCGCTATCCGGCCTTGGCCCAGGCCCTCCTGGCAGGCGCCTCGGCCCAGCTCCGCAACCTGGCGACGACGGCGGGCAACCTGATGCAGCGCACGCGCTGCGTTTACTTTCAGGACCTCACCACGCCCTGCAACAAGCGTACCCCCGGCTCCGGCTGCGCTGCGCGCGAAGGCTATACGCGCTATCACGCAATCCTCGGCGCTTCCGAGCATTGCGTCGCCACCCACCCCTCGGACATGGCGGTGGCGATGGCGGCCCTCGATGCCGTGGTCGTCGTGCGCGACAGCCTGGGCGAGCGGCGCATCCCACTTGTCGAGTTCCACCGCTTGCCCGGTGATGCGCCGGAGCGCGACACGGTGCTGGAGCATGGCGAGCTGATCACGGCGGTCGAGCTCCCCGCCCTCCCCTTCGCGGCCCGGTCGGCCTATCGCAAGGTGCGGGAGCGAGCCTCCTACGCCTTTGCCCTGGTCTCGGTCGCCGCCGCTCTCGACATCGCGGACGGGGTGGTTCGCGAGGCGCGGATCGCCCTCGGCGGTGTCGCGCATAAGCCGTGGCGGGCGGCGCGAGCGGAGACGGCGCTGCGCGGCGCGGCACCAACGGTCGAGAACTTCCGCGCCGCCGCGGACGCCGAGCTGGCCTTGGCGAAGCCGCTCGACGGCAACGCCTTCAAGGTGGCGCTGACGCGCAACACGGTTGTGGCCACGCTGCGCAGCCTGGCGAATGGGGACGGCCGGTGAGCGCGCTCCTCGCGCCGCGCGTGATCGGCCAGCCGCTCGAGCGCCTCGACGGGCGCGCCAAGCTCCTCGGGACCGCACCCTACGCCTTCGAGCATCCGGTCAACGATCCCCTCTACGTGTGCCCGGTGCAAGCGACGATCGCCCGCGGCCGCATCACAGCCATCGACCCGGCGGCCGCGGAAGCCCTCGACGGCGTCGCCGCCGTCATCACCCACATGAACGCGCCGCGGCTGGCATCCGATGCGGACGCGGAGCTGTGGGTGCTGCAATCGGATGTCGTGAATTTCCGCGGCCAGTTCATTGGCGCGGTGATCGCGGAGGCTCCCGAGATCGCACAGCACGCCGCAGCTCTTGTCCGGGTGACCTACGCGGAAGAGCCCCACGACGCGATGCTAAGCGCCGATCGCGACGATCTCTACGCGCCGGCGACGGTGAACCCGGACTATGCAACCGATACCGCGGAGGGCGATGTCGGGGCAGCGCTGGCCAAGGCGGCGGTCGCCATTGACGCCACCTACACCACGCCGATGGAGCACAACAATCCGATGGAGCCGCACACGACCATCGCCCTGTGGTCCGACGACGCCTTCACCCTTTACGATTCGACCCAGGGCGTGCACAGCATGCGCTCGACGCTGGCGCCCGTCTTCGGGCTCGCGCCCGAGCGAATCCGGGTCATCGCGCCCTATGTCGGCGGCGGCTTCGGATCGAAGGGCACGGCGCATGCCCATAACGTGCTGGCCGGGCTCGCGGCGCAGGTGGTGCCGGGCCGCCCGATCAAATTCGCCCTCACGCGCCAGCAGATGTTCGCGCTTGCCGGCTACCGCACGCCGACCATCCAGCGCATCCGCCTCGGCGCCGATCGTGACGGCCGTCTGACCGCCATCGTCCACGACGTTATCGAGCAGACCTCGCGATTCAAGGAGTTCGCCGAGCAGACCGCGGTCCCGACACGCATCATGTATGCAGCCCCGAACCGCCGCACCACCCACCGCCTGGCGGCCCTCGACGTTCCGGTGCCGTCCTGGATGCGGGCCCCCGGCGAGACGCCCGGGATGTTCGCCCTCGAAGCCGCAATGGACGAGCTCGCGATCGCCTGCGATCTCGACCCCATCGAGCTCCGCATCCGCAACGAGCCGCCGGCCGATCCGGAGTCGGGAAAGCCATGGTCGGGACGCAACCTGATCGGCTGCCTCCGCGAAGGCGCGCGGCGCTTTGGCTGGGAGGGGCGTGACCCACGACCGAGAGTCCGACGAAAGGACGGCTGGCTCGTTGGTACCGGCGTCGCCAGCTCGACCTACCCCGCCTACCGCTTGCCGGGATCGCGGGCGACGATCCGCTATGGCGCCGATCAGCGCTATGTCGTGGGCATCGGGGCCGCCGATATCGGCACCGGGAGCTGGACGGTGCTGACCCAGATCGCCGCCGATGCCCTCGGCTGTCCCATCGAGTCGGTGCGTCTCGAGATCGGCGATACGGCGCTTCCAACGGCGAGCGTCGAGGGCGGCTCGAGCGGCCTCAATTGCTGGGGCTCGGCCATCATCGCCGCGGTGCGCGCCTTCCGCGAGGCCCATGGCGGCGATCCGGCCGCTGGCGCCGAGATCGGTGCGGATATGCCGGAGAATCCGGATGCCGAGCGCTTCGCCATGCACTCTTTCGGCGCGCAATTCGCCGAGGTGCATGTCCACGAGGACACGGGCGAGATCCGCGTGCCCCGGATGCTCGGCGTCTTCTCCGCCGGACGCATCATCAACCCGCGCACCGCGCGCTCGCAGCTCATCGGCGGCATGACGATGGGGCTCTCCATGGCGCTGCACGAGGAAAGCATCCTCGATCCGCGCTTCGGCCATGTCGTCAACCATGATTTCGCCGGCTACCACATCGCCGCCAATGCCGATATCGGCGAGCTCGACGCGATCTGGCTCGAGGAGGTCGACCCCCACGCCAACCCCATGGGCGCGCGGGGCATCGGCGAGATCGGGATCGTCGGCGCCGCCGCCGCCATCGCCAATGCGGCCTATCACGCAACCGGCATCCGCGTGCGCGATCTGCCTCTAACGCCGGACAAATTCCTGTCGTGAACGGGCTGCCCGAGATGCCGCGCGGTCAGTCGCCGGCCTGGGCCAGGCGCTCCCGTGCCGCGGGCTGGGGCGCCGCGAAGCTGCAGTCGTGCTCCAGGGCGGGGATCATGCGCCGCGCCTCCGCCACCTTGGCCGGATCGATCTCCGCCATGACATAGCCGGGCGCCTCGCCGGCGTCGGCAATGACCTCGCCCCACGGGTCGACGATCAGCGCATGGCCGAAGGTCTTGCGCCCGCCGGCATGCTGGCCGCATTGGGCCGGAGCGAAGACGTAGCTCCCCGTCTCGATGGCGCGGGCGCGTACCAGCACGTGCCAATGAGCCTTGCCCGTCGTCTTGGTGAAGGCGGCGGGGATGGTGAGAAACTCGGCGCCGGCATGGGCGAGGGCGCGGTAGAGATAGGCGAAGCGCACATCGTAGCAAATGGTCATGCCGAGCCGGCCCCACGGGGTCGCCGCCACCACGCCGCGGTCGCCCGGCTCGACCGTCGCCGACTCGCGATAGCTCTCGCCCTCGCGGAGCTCGACGTCGAAGAGATGGAGCTTGTTGTAGCGCGCGACGATCCTGCCCTCGGGGTCGACCAGATAGGAGCGATTGTTGACCTTGGTCGGGCCGAGCTTGATGGTAAGCGAGCCCATGAGGAGCCAGATGCCGAGCTCGCGCGCGAGCGCGGTGAAATGGGGGATCGCCGGATGCTCCGCCTCGGGCAGCGCCTTGGCGAGGGAGCGCTCGGCGCCGAACTCGATGCAGGTGAAGTTCTCCGCGGTGCAGATGAACGCCGCCCCCGCGCCATGGGCCGAGCGGATGAGCCGGTCGACCTCGTGGATATTGGGCAGGATATCCGGCCCCGCCGTGTTCTGGATGCAGGCGACCTTGAAGCGCTGGCTCATGCGGCTCTCCCCAGGAGTCGATCGAGCGTGCCGGCGGCGTCGAGCGAGAGCAGCTCGTCGGAGCCGCCGATCGGCCGCCCACCGATGAAGATCTGCGGCACGGTCACGCGGCCCTCGGCGCGCCGGCTCATCTCGGCGCGCCGCGCCGGGTCATAGGTGACGTCGATCTCGTTGAACTTGACACCCTTGCGCTCGAGCAGGGCCTTAGCGCGATGGCAATAGGGGCACCACATCGTCGTGTAGATCTCGACCTCGGGCTGGGCGGCGGCTTCGGTCATCGCGGGCTCCCTCAACGCTCTGCCCCTATATAGCCCAAGACCTGCTTCTGGCCAAACCCTCGGCGACCTCGCCCCGTCAAGCCGGACGCTCGCCGCCTTCCGGACCGTAGAAGACCACCCAGGTGGTGAGGGCCT
This sequence comes from Alphaproteobacteria bacterium, assembly GCA_035294245.1. Lineage (GTDB taxonomy): Bacteria > Pseudomonadota > Alphaproteobacteria > JACZXZ01 > JACZXZ01 > DATGLG01. The sequence continues at coordinate 27,878 of DATGLG010000019.1, forward strand.
CGCCGAAATCCTCGAAGCGATGCGCCGCTCCCGCAGGGGCGAAGAGCGCGTCCCCTGGCTCAAAGCTGCGGCGCCGCCCATCGCAGACGAAGTTGCCGGCACCTTCCTGGATGACATAGACCTCGTCCCGTGTATGCGGGCTCTGGGGATCGTGCCCACGGGGATTGTAAAGCTTGAGGGTCATGCTCCCGTGCTCGAAGAGCGGGATCGAGCGCAGGCTTGCCGCAGCAGGAATGCGGGCGAGCCCCCGGGCAAGCCCCCAGCGCAGCTCTCCCGTCGGCGCCGGATGTGGGGCCGCGGCCTCGCCGCCTTCCGGGCCCCAGAAGATGACCCAGACGGCGAGATCCGCGGTGAAGCTCTCGAAGCGATGCTCGACCCCGGCCGGGACGAAGAGCGCATCACCGGGGACGAAGCCATGCCGCCGCGCGCCATTGACGAAATCGCCGCGGCCGCGCATCACGATATAGAGCTCGTCCTGACGATGCGGCCCCTGCAAGTCGCGGCCGCGCGGGGCATAGGCCTCGAGGGCCAGACTCCCATGGGCGAAGACCCGGGCATAGGGAACCGAGCGCTCCGCCGGGATCGCCGCCAAGGCGGCCGCGAGCCCCCAGCCGAGCGGCATCGCTCCGGCATCCTCCGACCGCTTCACCTCGCTACCGCTTCCCTGCGCCATCGCCGCCTCCTCGGCTCATGAGAGTGCTGCCGGGCGCACGACCCGCGCAAGCGTCAGCACGTCGACGGCGCTGGCGCCTGCGCGCAGCAGCACCCGGCTACAGGCGCCGACGGTCGCACCCGTCGTGAAAACGTCGTCGACGAGGAGCACCCGTCGACCTTTCATCTGCTCGCCATAGCGCGCGTTGAGCGCAAAGGCGCCGCGCATGTTGCGCCGGCGCTCGGTCGCCGAGAGCTTGCCTTGCGATGGGGTGCGGCGGCGACGCAGCAGGAGGTCGGGCAGCACCGGCACGCCGCTTTCGCGACCGAGCGCGAGGGCGAGCAGGGCCGCCTGGTTGTAACGGCGTCGGAAGAGGCGCGTCCAATGCAGCGGCACCGGCGCGATCAGGCTGGCATCGCTCAGGAGCGAAGCGCCCGCCCGCGCCATCCAGCGCCCGAAAGCCGGAACCCCATGCAGCCGGTCGCCATGCTTGAAGGCGAGGATCAGCCGACGGCTGCGGTCGTCATAGGCGAAGACTGCGCGGGCGCGGGCGAAGGGCGGGTGCCGCGCCAAGCAGGCGCCGCAGAGGGCAGGCTCCCCGGGCGCTACCTCGAAAGGCAGACCGCAGCAGGCGCAGAGCGGCGGGCCCAGGAAGGCGATCTCGCTCCAGCACGGGGCGCAGAGCAGGCCCGGCCGATCGACGACGGCGCCGCAGCCAAGGCAGCGCGCCGGCAATACCGCGCCAAGAAGGCCATGGGCGGCGCGGCGCAGCCCATTCGCAAGGGCAAATCCGCTCGACATGAGGCTATCAGGGGATGCCAACGTCGCCCCTGTCAATCGTGACCTTGCATCCACTAGGGCTGGTAGGTCCGTGATCGCCATGCCATATAGGGAACATGGGCAGCGACGCCATGGCCGTGTTCGATCGCCGGCTCGTGCGCCGGCACCGGGCACGTGCGGCCAAGGTGCTGGAACATCACGATTTCCTCTTCACCGACGTGGCCGAGCGGCTGGCCGATCGACTGGCCGACACGACACGCCGCTTCCCCCGCGCCCTTGACCTCGGCTGTCATGGCGGCGAGCTCGCGCGGACGCTCGGCGGCCGCGGCGGGATCGAGTGGCTGGTGCAGTCTGATGTCGCCCCCGCCATGGCGCAGCGCGCCGGCACCTGCGCCCTCGCCGCCGATGAGGAGGCGCTGCCCTTTGCCAGCGCCAGCTTCGATCTCGTGATGAGCAATCTGAGCCTGCATTGGGTCAACGACTTGCCGGGTGCCCTTCTTCAGATCCGCCAGGCCCTCAAGCCCGACGGCCTCTTTCTTGCCAGTCTCTTCGGAGGGGAAACCTTGCGCGAGCTGCGCACGATCCTCCTCGAGGCGGAGCTTGAGGTGGAAGGCGGCGTTGCGCCGCGCGTCTCGCCCTTTACGGAGATCCGCGATGCGGGCGGCCTCCTTCAGCGCGCCGGCTTCGCCCTTCCCGTGGTCGATCGCGACGAGATCACCGTGACCTATCCCGACGCGCTCGCCCTGATGCGCGACCTGCGCGGCATGGGGGAGACGAATGCCGTCAGCGAGCGTCGACGCGGCTTCAGCCGGCGCGAGACCCTGCTGCGCGCCACCGCTCTCTACCAGACCCGCTTCGGGCAATCCGACGGCCGCATCCCGGCGACCTTCCAAGTCATCTATCTCACCGCCTGGTCGCCCCATTCGTCGCAGCAGAAGCCGCTGCGCCCGGGCTCGGCCAAGGCGCGCCTCGCTGCGGCGCTCGGTGCCGAGGAGCAGGCGACGGGTGACACGATTCCGATCCCCGCCGCCCCCTCCCGTTAGCGGAGCCCCGGGCGGCCCTTCATAGCAGATCCTGCAAAAGGGGGATGAGCGGTGCGTCCGCAGGCGGCATCGGATAGTCGCGCAGGCGCGCTGGCGCCACCCATTTCAGCGCCTGGCCCTCGCGGGCGCGCGGCGCGCCTTTCCAGACGCGGCAAACATAAAGCGGCATGAGAAGGTGAAAATCCGCGTAGCGGTGCGACGCGAAGGCGACCGGCGCGAGACAGCTTTCCGAGGTGTCGATGCCGAGCTCCTCCTGGAGCTCGCGGATCAGGCCCGTTTCGGGCGACTCGCCGGGATGAAGCTTGCCACCTGGAAACTCCCAAAGTCCGGCCATCGGCTTGCCCAGCGGCCGTTGCGCCAGCAGCACGCGTCCATCGCGATCGACGAGGGCCACGGCGACCACGAGCACGACGGGAAGGCCGGCCGATGGCGGCGAAGGTTGGTCGGCGCAGCCGCTCATCGGCGGTCCCTGTCGGCAAACGCCCGTCGTGCGGCGCCGTCAGCTGCGGTAGCTGGCATTGATCCGGATATAGCCGTCGGTCAGATCGCAGGTCCAGACCGTCGCGCGACCGCGCCCGACGCCTACGTCGACGTCGATGATGATGTCCTGGCCCCTCATATGAGCGGCAACGGGTGCTTCATCGTAATCTGGGCGGCGCATACCGTTCTCGGCGATGCGCGTGCCGCCGATCGCGATCGCAAGCTTGTCGCGATCCGCTTTTTCGCCGGCCTTGCCGACGGCCATGACGATGCGGCCCCAATTGGCGTCCTCCCCCGCGACGGCGGTTTTGACCAGGGGCGAATTGGCGATCGCCAGGGCGATGCGCTTCGCGGCGCGCACCGAGGCGGCGCCGGTCACGTTGATGGTGATGAATTTGCGCGCACCCTCGCCATCGCGCACCACCTGCTTGGCAAGATCGACCAGCAGGTCCTCGAGCGCACGGCGGAAGCCCCGAAGGGCGGGATCGCTTGCCGCGCGAGGCGGCGCATTCGAGGCCTTTCCGCTCGCGCACAGGATCAGCGTGTCGCTTGTCGAGGTATCGCTGTCGACGGTGATGCAGTTGAACGAGCGCTCGTTGGCCGCGGTCAGCAGTTGCTGGAGGATGGGCGCCGGAACGGCGGCATCGGTGAAGACGAAGGCGAGCATCGTTGCCATGTCGGGCGCGATCATGCCCGATCCCTTGGCGATGCCGTTGATGGTGACGGGCGTGCCGCCGATGGTGGTGCTGCGCGTGGCACCCTTCGGGAAGGTGTCGGTCGTCATGATCGCCTGAGCCGCCTCCGCCCAGCCATCGGCACCGAGCGATGCGCACAACCCGTCGAGGGCGGCAACAACCTTTTGATCGGGCAGAGGCTCGCCGATGACGCCCGTCGACGCCATCATCACCTCCTCGGGTGTGCAGCCGAGTCGAGAGGCAAGGGCGCCCACGCTACGCTCCACGGCGCGGACGCCGGCATCGCCGGTGAAGGCGTTCGCGTTCCCCGAATTGGCGATGATCGCCCGACAGCGCCCCGCCGGAAGGATGCGGCGACACCAGAGAACCGGCGCCGAGGCGGTGAGCGAGCGCGTGAAGACGCCGGCGACCGTGGCGCCGGGCTCGAGCGCGGCGAGGAACAGGTCCTTGCGTCCGCTGTAGCGGATCGCGGCCGCCGCGGCACCGAGCTTCACGCCGGCGAGTGGGGGCAGGTCAGGAAACCCAGCTGGTGCCAGGGGAGAGCGCTCGGGCATGGCCTCCTCTTCTTGTTTGCCTTCTCTTTTAGTTTTGTCGTCTCTTTTAGTTTTCTGGGTCGATCACACCGCCACTCACTTGGCCGGCTTGGCGGAACCGCCTTGCCCCCCGCCCGACGGCTGGCCGGAGTCCGGCTGTTCGCCGCCTTCCGTCTTGGGCGAGCCGTCGGGATTGAAGCGAACGATCTTGGCGTGCTCGCGGAGATCATTGACGACGCCCGTAATGACATCGCGGCTCGCCTCGCGCTCCAGCTGATCCTTCACCTCGTCGAATTTGGGTGGCTGGGATGTGCGGACATCCTCGACCTTGATGATGTGCCATCCGAACTGCGTTTTCACCGGCGTCGTCGTGTACTGACCGGGCTTCAAGGCGAAGGCGGCCTCGGCGAACTCGGGCACGACGTCGGCGCGCTTGATATAGCCGAGATCGCCGCCTTGCGCGGCCGAAGGGCCGCTCGACTTCTTTTTCGCGAGGGTTGCGAAATCAGCGCCGCCCTTGAGATCCTTGATGATCCCCTTCGCCTCGTCCTCGGTCTTCACCAGGATATGGCGGGCGTGGACCTCGGTCTCCGGCGGGTTCGCCTTGACATATTCGTCATATTTCTTCTTCAGCATCTCGTCGGAGATCTTCCCTTTGACCGCGCGCGTCAGATAAACGCTTTGGATCACCTGATCCTCGAGCTGGGCCATCCGCTGCTTCACTTCGGGATCCTTGGCGAGCCCCTCCTTGCGACCCTCCTCCGCGACGAGCTTGCTGTCGATCAGCCGCTCGACGAGGGCGGGAAAGACGACCTCGAAGGGAAACGACTGATATTGGGGCGGCAAGTCCTCGCGCGCGGCCTCGACCTCCGAGCGGTGGATCGGCGCGCCATCGACGGTCGCGACAATGGGGTCCTGCTCCGAGGCGCCTTTGGCCGGCGCACCTTGCCCGCCATTGCCGGTTTGCGCCAAAGCCAGGGGGGGAAGGGCGGCAAGCACGAGGGCCGTCGCGGCGGCACGGGCGATCGGGGAGATCATGGCCATTCCTCTGGGCGGACGGGGCTGCTGAAGGCTTGCCGGCACTCGCCGTCCATCGGGCGCGCCGGAAGCGCAAAAAGCGTCGGCCGATAATGCACAAAGCGGTGGCCGGAACAAGAGAAGCTTAACGAGAGGTTGTCGCGGCGCCTGGTCACCGTCGAAAAGTCGCGGAAATCCGCGAAAAAAGCCGGCCAGAGGCTCGACCACTGCCGCCTGGGATCATTGACAGCTTCGCTGCCGGCCCCTATCTGTGCTGCGGGCCTCTACTGTCGCGGTATTGCGCCCGCACCGTCGCGTCTTCGAGGATCGCTTCATGCTCGGCGCCATCGCACGGCGGATGTTCGGTTCCGCCAATGACCGTTTTTTGAAGGGCCTCCGCCCTCATGTCGAGAGGATCAATGCGCTCGAGCCGGAAATCGAGAAGCTGAGCGACGACGCCCTGCGCGCGCGCACCGCGGCTCTCAAGCAGCGCCTCGCCGATGGCGAGGAGCTCGACGACATTCTTCACGAGGCCTTCGCGACCGTGCGGGAAGCCGCCAAGCGGACGCTGGGCCAGCGGCATTTCGATGTGCAGCTCCTGGGCGGCGTCGTGCTGCACAAGGGGATGATCGCCGAGATGAAGACGGGCGAAGGCAAGACGCTCGTCGCCACTCTTGCCGCCTATCTCAATGCCCTCGGCGGAAAGGGCGTCCATGTCGTGACGGTGAATGACTATCTGGCCAAGCGCGACTCCGAGTGGATGGGACAGATCTACCGCTTTCTCGGGCTCACGGTCGGCTGCATCATGCACGGCCTTTCCGACGAGGAGCGCCGCAGCGCCTATGCCGCGGATATCACCTACGGCACCAATAACGAGTTCGGCTTCGATTATCTGCGCGACAACATGAAGTTCCGGCTCGAGGACATGGTCCATCGGCCGTTCAACTATGCCATCGTCGACGAAGTCGACAGCATCCTGATCGACGAGGCGCGCACGCCCCTCATCATATCGGGCCCGGCGGAGGATAGCTCCGAGCTCTATGTGAAGGTCAATGCCCTCATTCCGCGCCTCAAAGCCGAGGATTACGAGAAGGACGAGAAGATTCGCGCGGTGACGCTTACGGAGTCCGGTGTCAATCGCATCGAGGAGGTCGCGGGCGAAGCCGGCCTGCTAAAGCCGGGCGGCCTTTACGACATCTCCAACATCACGCTTCTTCATCACGTCAACCAGGCGCTTCGCGCCCATAAGCTTTTCCAGCGCGACACCGATTACATCGTGAAGGGCGGCAAGGTGGTGATCATCGACGAGTTCACCGGCCGCATGATGGAAGGCCGGCGCTATTCCGAGGGGCTTCACCAGGCGCTCGAAGCCAAGGAAGGCGTCGAGGTGCAGACCGAGAACCAGACGCTCGCCTCCATTACCTTCCAGAACTACTTCCGCATGTATCCAAAGCTAGCCGGCATGACCGGAACGGCCATGACCGAGGCCGAGGAGTTCGCGGATATCTATAAGCTCGAAGTGGTCGAGATTCCGACCAACATGCCGGTGGCTCGCCTCGACATGGACGACGAGGTCTATCGCACGGCGCGCGAGAAGTACGAAGCCATCATCGGCTTCATCGATGAGGCGCGGAAGAAGCAGCAGCCGGTCCTCGTCGGCACCGTCAGCATCGAGAAATCGGAGCTGCTCTCGGAGATGCTGAAGAAGCGAAAGGTCCCGCACCAGGTCTTGAACGCGCGCTACCACGAGCAGGAGGCCTATATCATTGCCCAGGCGGGGCGGCCAGGCGCGGTGACGATCGCGACCAATATGGCGGGACGCGGCACCGACATTCAGCTCGGCGGCAATGTGGAGATGCGGCTCAAGCAGGAGCTGGCGGAAGTCGAAGAGGCGGAAATCCGCGCCCGCAAGGAGGCGGAGATTCGTGCCGACGTCGCCGCCGCCAAGGAAGTCGTGCTCAAGGCCGGCGGCCTTCTCGTCGTCGGCACCGAGCGTCACGAGAGCCGGCGCATCGACAACCAGCTCCGCGGCCGCTCGGGACGCCAAGGCGATCCCGGCGCCTCCAAGTTCTTCCTCTCCCTCGAAGACGATCTCATGCGCATCTTCGGCTCCGAGCGGATGGACGGGATGCTCCAGCGCCTCGGCCTCAAGGAGGGCGAGGCGATCATGCATCCCTGGATCAACAAGGCCCTCGAGAAGGCGCAGCAGAAGGTCGAGGCCCGCAACTTCGACATCCGTAAGAATCTGCTCAAATACGACGACGTCATGAACGACCAGCGCAAGGTCATCTACGAGCAGCGGCGCGAGTTGATGCAGGCCGAGGAGGTCGCGGCGATGGTCGAGGACATGCGCCGCGACGTGATCCATGCCACCGTCTCACGCGCCATCCCGGAGCATTCCTATCCCGAGCAATGGGACACCAAGCTGCTCCACGAGGAGGCCCTACGGCTCCTCGCCCTCGATCTTCCCATCACGGAATGGGCGAAGGAGGAGGGAATCGCCGAAAGCGAGGTCGTCGAGCGCATCGAGAAGGCGAGCGCCGCCAAAATGGCCGAGAAGGTGGCCAAATACACGCCGGAGATCATGCGCATGGCCGAGAAGAGCATTCTTCTCCAGCTCCTCGATCAGATTTGGAAGGATCACCTCCTCTCGCTCGATCATTTGCGTCAGGCGATCGGCTTGCGCGCCTATGGCCAGCGCGACCCGCTCATCGAATACAAGACGGAAGCCTTCGCGCTGTTCGAGGAGATGCTGGCTCGCTTGCGCGAGACGGTGACGGGTGTGCTCTCCCATCTCGAGCTCCGCATCCAGGCTGCCGAGCAGATCGTCCCCGAGCGCAAGCCGCAGGCGCTCCAGGAGCAGCACGACGAGGTCACCCAGTTCGAGCAGTCGCGAGCCACCGGCACCGACGGCGCCCCACCTCCGCCAGCCCCGCGGCCCGTCCGGCACAGCGCCGGCGCGCCGCCGGCACCGGGGATGGTGTGGTACGAGCCGACCGGACGCTGGATCGACCCCAATGACAGCGGGACTTGGGGCAAGGTGCCGCGCAATGCGCTCTGCCCTTGCGGCTCGGGCAAGAAGCACAAGCACTGTCACGGCCGCGTCTGAGCGGGAATTCCGAGTCGGCGCGGCCTCCGAGCTCTTCGCCGGGCGCGCCCGTCAGGCGAGCCCCTTCTCGCCCATCTCGAGGAACTTCGCGCGCCGGCGCGCCTTCAGGGCTTCGCCTTCGAGCTTGTCGAAGTTGCGCAAGGCGTCGGCCACCGCGTCGCCGACGGCGGCGATGACCGCCGATTTGTTGCGCTGCGCCCCGCCGAGGGGCTCGGGAATGACGCGGTCGATGACGCCGAGCTTGAGCAGGTCCTGCGCCGTCAATCGCAACGCCTCGGCCGCCTCCTGCACGTGCTGGCCGTCGCGCCAGAGGATGGAGCCGCAGCCCTCGGGCGAGATGACCGAATAGATGGCATGCTCGAGCATGAGCACCGTATTGGCGGCGGCGAGCGCGATGGCGCCGCCCGATCCGCCCTCGCCGATGATGACGCTCACGACGGGCACTCGGATCTCGAGGCAGGTCGCGATGCTGCGCGCGATCGCCTCCGCCTGGCCGCGCTCCTCGGCCCCCACTCCGGGATAGGCGCCCGCGGTGTCGACAAGCGTGATCACCGGGAGCTTGAACCGCTCCGCGAGGCGCATGAGGCGTTGCGCCTTGCGATAGCCCTCGGGACGGGCCATGCCGAAATTGTGCCGGATGCGGCTCTGCGTATCGGCGCCCTTCTCGTGGCCGAGCATGACGACCGAGCGGCCGCGAAAGCGCCCAAGGCCACCCAGGATGGCGCGGTCCTCTGCGTAACCGCGATCGCCGGCGAGCGGCATGAATTCCTCGAGCAGCTCCCCGACATAATCGCTGAAATGCGGCCGCTCGGGATGGCGAGCGACCTGCACCTTCTGCCAAGCCGTTAGCTTACTATAGGTCTGGCGAAGCAACCGGTCGAGCTTGGTTTGAAGCCGCGACACTTCCTCGGCGATGTTGAGGTCGCCGCCGTCGGAGATGTGCCTGAGCTCTTCGATCTTGCTTTCCAGCTCGGCGATCGGCTTCTCGAAATCAAGATAGTTGTGCATCGGCGACTACCTAGCACAGCTCCACGGACGGCGCGAAGGCAAAAGAAGCCCCCTCGCCGGAGACGCGTGCACGCGCGACGATGAGGTCGGATGCTACCTGCCGCCGCCGATTTGCCTGGCTTTTTCCACCAAGACCTGGGCCTGGCGGATGGAGGCGATATCGATGAGGCGGCCATCGAGCGAGACGGCGCCCTTGCCTTCCTTCTGAGCCTGCGCCATGGCGTCGAGGATGCGCTGAGCCTTCTTGATCTCGGCTTCGCTGGGGCTGAACACCTCGTTGGCCAATGCGATCTGGCTCGGATGGATCGCCCATTTGCCTTCGCAGCCCAGCACCGCAGCGCGACGCGCCTGCGCGCGGAAGCCGTCCGCATCCTGAAAATCGCCGAAGGGACCGTCGATCGGGCGCAACCCGTTGGCGCGCGCGGCAACCACCATGCGGGCGATCGCGTAGTGCCACATGTCGCCCCAGTGGACCTCGCGCTTGCCGGAGGCGTCGGCGTCGGTCAAGACAGCATAGTCGGGGTTGGGGCCGCCGATATTGGTGGTGCGCGCCCGCGTCGATGCGGCATAGTCGGCGACGCCGAAATGCAGCGCCTCGAGCCGCGGGCTCGCTGCCGCGATCGCCTCGACGTTCTGCATCCCGAGCGCCGTCTCGACGATGAGCTCGAGACCGAGCCGCTTCGTGCGGCGCTTGGCCGTCTCGATCTGCGTCACCAGCATGTCGACGGCATAGACGTCGGCCGGCGTCCCGATCTTCGGGATCATGATCAGATCGAGCCGCTCGGTCTGCTCGAGGACGTCGACCAGGTCCCGATACATGTAGTGCGTGTCGAGGCCATTGATCCGCAGCGAGAGGGTCTTGGCGCCCCAGTCGATGTCATTGATCGCCTGGATGACGTTCTTGCGCGCCTGCTCCTTCTCGTCGGGAGCGACGGCGTCCTCGAGATCAAGGAAGACGATGTCGGCCGCCGAGGCCGCCGCCTTCTCGAACAGCTTCGGGTTGCTGCCCGGCACCGCGAGCTCACTGCGGTTCAGCCGCGGCTTCGCTTGTTCGACGACCTTGAAGCTCATCTCGCCCTCGTTCGCACATGTGGATTTCGCAGGTGCGGAAATATATCCCGCAATGCGGCAGAAGGATAGGCCGCAGTGGCGGCGAAAAGTCAACGGAGCGCCAAGAGCAATCCTGCGCGAACCAGCAAGTCGCGATAGGTTAAGACGACGGGCGGCATGACGCCGCCCGCCGCCTCGCCTGTCCTAATTGGCGACCGCCGCGAGATCGCGTGATCGCGCCGCTATTGGAACAGCTTGAGCGCGTTGTTCAAGGTTTCCAGCACACCCCAGACCAGCGGAATGCCGACGAAGCCCCAGGCGAGGATCAGCTTGAGGGCGTTTCCGGTCTCGGGTTGGTTCTGCATCGTGGCCATGATCGCCTCCCTCAATCCGCCATTGCCGCGACTTCGTCACGCATGTGATGGCGCTCGTGGACCGCCTTGATGAGAAGATTGCAGAAGAATCCGATCACCAGCAGCACCGCCATCACATACATGGTGACGTTATAGGCCTGCGCCTTGGCGACGCCATGATCGACGTTGTATTGCCGGATATAGTTCACGAGCACCGGGCCGAAGATTCCCGCCATCGACCACGCCGTCAGCAGAAGCCCGTGAATGGCCCCGACATAGCGCGTGCCGAACATGTCGCGGAGATAGGCGGGAACGGTGGAGAAGCCGCCGCCATACATGCTGAAAATGACCGCATAGAACAGCACAAAAAGCGTCACGCTGCCGATCGCACCGGTATGGGGAACCAAGGCGTAGAGCACCGTACCGAGGACGAAGAACACGTAATAGGTGTTCTTACGGCCGAGAAAGTCGGATACCGAGGCCCAGAAGAAGCGCCCGCCCATATTGAAGAGGCTCATCAGGCCGACGAAGCCCGCCGCCGCGATCACCGTGACCCGGCCCTGGAACATCTCCTGGATCATGGCGGAGGCCTGGCCCAGCACGCCGATACCGGCGGTGACGTTGAGGCAGAGCACCCACCAGATCAGCCAGAATTGCGGCGTCTTCAGCGCCTGGTAGACATAGACGTTGCGCGTCGTGATCAGCTTCCTCGGCTCCACCGGAGGAACATAGCCCTCGGGCTTCCACCCCGGCGGCGGGACGCGCACGATCGCGGCCCCCACCATCATGAAGCAAAAATAGATGATGCCCATGGTGATGAAGGTCTCGGCGACGCCCACGTGGGTCGGCGACGAGTATTGCCGCATCAGCCAGACCGAGAGCGGCGAGGCGATGAAGGCGCCGCCGCCGAAGCCCATGATCGCCATGCCTGTCGCCATACCCGGGCGATCCGGAAACCACTTGATCAGGGTGGAGACCGGCGAGATGTAGCCGATGCCCAAGCCGAAACCGCCGATGATGCCGTAGCCGATATAGATCAGCCAAATCGTGTGCGCATAGACGCCGATCGCCGAAAGGATGAAGCCACCGCCCCAGCACAGCGCGGCGGTGAACATGGCCCGGCGCGGGCCGCCTTCCTCGACCCAGCGACCGAGAAGCGCGGCGGAGACGCCGAGGAAGAAGATTGCGAGGCTGAAGATCCAGCCGAGCTCGGTCAGCCTCCAATCGCCGGGCGCCGATTGGGTGATGCCGATGAGCTTCGTCATCGGCAGGTTGAACACGCTGAAGGCGTAGGCTTGGCCGATACACAGGTGAACGCAGAGCGCCGCAGGCGGCACCAGCCAGCGGCTGAAGCCCGGCTTCGCGATGGTATGCTCGCGGTCGAGTATGGACAACAGACTCATGGAACCCCCCACCTTTGGTTCGCTTCCGATTCGGTGCTCTTTCACGTCTTATTGTTGTCTCGCGCTCGCGGTCCCAATCGCGGTTTGCGGCGCAAGTGGCGCCTTCGGACGCTCTTGCCGGAATCGGGCAAGGCTCGAAAGCGCGACAAGATGACACAAATCAGGCCCCTATGTAAGATTCATTTGGAAATGCTTTCCGCAATCCAGTTTACGACTTGATCTACATCAATTCACGACGCGCAAACCCGGCTGCTCACTCAGCGCGCCGCTTGGCAAGGGGGTGATGCTTCTGGACGAGGCGCTGCAAGCGTTCCTCGAGGACATGGGTGTAGATTTGGGTCGTGCTGATATCCGCGTGGCCCAGCAGCCGCTGCACGCTGCGCAAATCGGCGCCATGGGCGAGAAGATGCGTGGCGAAGGCATGACGCAGCACATGGGGCGAGACACCGGCGGGCGGGATGCCGGCGGCAACAGCCAGCTCCTTGAGCAGCTGGCCGAGGCGATGGCGCGTGAGGTGGCCTTGGCGGCCATGGGATGGGAACAACCAGGGCGATGTCCGGCCCTCGCCGAGGGCGGCCGCCCGGTGCGGCAGGTAGGCACGCAAGGCAGCCCGCGCCGGTGCCGAGAGCGGGACAAGGCGCTCCTTGTCGCCCTTGCCCCGTATTGACAACACGCGGCCGTCGCGGGCGAAGGCCCCCCGGGTCAGGCTCACGAGCTCGGAGACGCGCAGTCCCGTCGCGTAGAGGAGTTCGAGAAGTGCCGTCAGGCGCGCGCCCTCGGCACCCGGCCGAGCACGCGCCGCCGCGAGTAGCGCCTCCACCTGCTCCTCGCTGAGATATTTGGGCAGCGACCTCCCCCGCCGCGGGCCGTCGAGCGTAATTGACGGATCGTCGGGGCGTAGGCCCTCGCCGTAGAGGAAGCGGTAGAACTGCCGCAGGGCCGAGAGCCGCCGCGCTGCCGTGCGCGATGACATGCCGGCGCGGGCGAGACGCTCAAAGTAGGCGCGAAGGTCCTCGCTGTCGGCGCTCGCCATGTCGACGCCACGCGGAGCGAGGAAGGCTGCGAAATCCGCGAGGTCGCGGCGATACGCCTCGATGGTGTTCGCCGCGGCGCCACGCTCGGCGATGAGCATCTCGATAAACGACCCAAGATGACGGGACATCGGCATCGCGGCGCCGCGCGGCGGGCGGCCTCGGGTGCCGACAGCCACCCTAGACGCCGTCCGCGATGGCGGCTTCGATCGCGAGCTGCCTTGCTTCGGATCCGAGCCCGACCTTGTCGAGCGCCGCGATGACATGGTTGACGGCAATCGGATCGCTTGCGCCGGGCCCATTCGCGCCGATCGCGATGAGCGCGAAGAGCACGGTTTGCCCTTGCCGCCCCGCCTTTGCCGCCGCGTCGAGCCCGTTCCACAGCGCGAGCGAGGGCATGGTGTCGGGCCCGCCGGCGGCCGTCGCGTAGAAGGGCTGCCAAGCGGCATCGGGAACGTGGTGGCCGAGAGCACTGAGCAAGCCGAGGACGCGCGCGACGCGCTCGCCTGCGAGCTTGGGGTCTGCCGCCTTGTCGCCCGACTGCGCCGCCGTCCACGCGGCGAAACGGTCCGCCTCCCAATCGGCGGATTTGTCGGCCGTGAGCACGGTGAAGGGCCAGAGCTCGACGGTCGCCTTCGCAGCCTCTGACGACGTTGCCGAGCCCTGACGCGCCAAAGCATACCAAGCCTGGCCCGCGCCGAGCCGGCCGGCGAAGTCATAGGCGCGCGACGCCTCGGCCGCGAAGGAAATCAGCGAGGGATTCGGAGAGAGCAGGTCCATCAACGGCAAGTTGACGCCGACTGCCGGCGCATAGAGGCCGGCGTGGCGCGCGAGTGCGAGAGCGGCCTGGATGATCGCGGCACGCTCGCTGGAGCTCTTCGCCAGCTTGGCGGCACGATAAAGGAGGGCGCGGGACTGGGCGTCGTATTTCGCCTGCGCGCCGGTCACCGCCGACGCGGTCGCCGCATTCGCCGCAGCCTTGTCGTAAAGCGCAGCAAGCGCGTCGGGGGCGAGCGCGCCAAGCGTCGCGGCCTGCTCCGCCGCGGCCAATCGCTCCTCCATCGCCGCATTCGGGCTATCGGCGACGGCGCGGAGGATCGCGGGAGCGGCAGCGTGGGCGACATCCTTCGGCAGGGGCTGCTCAGCCGCTCGCATCATGGCGAGGAGCAGCGGCGTCGCCTCGGGCAGGCTCTTGACCTTGGCGGCCTTGACGCCTTCGAGGGCGGAGACGAGGGTGAAAAAGGCCGTATCCTTGTCGTCGCCCTCATCGTGCAGCAGGCCGACGCCGATGTCGACCTCCTCGGTCTTGTGCGCGAGCGCTTGGCAGAAGATCTGCACCTTCTGCCAATAGATGCCGTGATATTGGCGCAGCCGGTCGCCGGCTTCGGCGCAGGCGTTTGTCGTATCACCCTGGATCAGCCGGCCGTCCATGCGGATGCGCGCCGCCGTCTCATCGCTGCGATTCGCCGGTAGCAGATCGAGGAGGGCGCGGGAATTCTCGATGTCGCCCATTTGCGCGAGCTTCGCGGCCCGCAGGGTCAGGAGGCTGGGTTCGTCCCCTGGCGGACCTTCCGGCGAGGCCGCGGTCGTCAGCAGAAGGCGGCGCGCAAGCGCGCGCAGGGTGGGCGAGGGCATGGCGGTCGGCAACGCGTCCACGAGCCGCACCGCCTCGGCCCGGGAGATGCCGCGCCACATCTCCGGCCCGAAGCCTCCCTGGCCGGGCCCGAGGGTGCCGAGCCCGTCGAGGTCGATGCCGCCCAGCTTGTCAACCTCGATTCCCTTCGGCGCGCTCGGAGCCGCCGTCGGCGGCGCGGCAGCAGAGGGCGCGGCTGGCACTGCGGCGCCAGCCGCGGCACCGGCGCCACCGCGCTGCGGCAGGAGCTGGATCGGCGCGCCCTGCGCCCGGACGAGCTGCGGCGACGTTTGAAGGGCGCCCGCGAAGACGATGAGGGCGAGAAGTCGAATGGCGGCCCGGCTAGTGCGGGAAACGGTCATTGGGTATGACCTTTTCGACCTTCGCCGTCGGCGCCGGGATTTGCCAAGTGCCGAGAAAGACCGCACCTCCGACGATGACGACGACGATGACGAGTGCAACGATGCTGGCGAATTTGAGCATGAAAACGTATTCCCTGGAGGCGGCCGACGCCGCGATGACCGGACCTCGACGACGGTGCCACGGATGCGGCTCAGGCGACACGCCCCGCGGCCTTGTGCTAGAGTTCCACCATGGCGATTTTACGGCACTCCCGGCAGAGGGCAACCGGATCGACGCGAGGAGGGCGAGCCTCTCATCCTTCGCTGTGCGAAAGTTAACGCGATTCCCTCGATGAACGACTCCCATCCCGCTCCATCGCCCAAGCCCGGCGGCTTGCGCCAGCCCCCTCGCACGGTGGTTCTCGTCGGCCTCATGGGGGCCGGCAAGACCTGCATCGGGAAGCGGGTGGCGCAGCGTTTCGGCTTGCGCTTCGTCGATGCTGATCACGAGATCGAGGCGGCGGCAGGCTGCACAATTGAGGAGATCTTCGAGCGGCATGGCGAGGCCTTCTTCCGGGACGGGGAGCGCCGCGTGATCGAGCGCCTCTTGGATCAGCCCGTCCATGTCCTGGCAACGGGCGGCGGCGCCTTCATGGACTCGCGCACCCGCGCGAAGATTCGCGAGCGCGGGATTTCGGTCTGGTTGCGCGCCGACATCGAGCTTCTCCTGCGGCGTGTCGCACGGCGCGACAACCGTCCGCTCCTCAAGCAGGGCGACCGGCGCGCCGTCCTCGAGCGGCTCATGGCCGCGCGCCATCCCGTCTATGCGGAGGCGGATATCACCGTCGACACCCTCGACGCGGCACCCGACGCCACGGTCGAGCAGGTGATGCGGGCGCTGGGCCGCTTCCTCGCCGAGAGCCCGCAAGGAGAGACCGTCGGCGGCCGCGAGGCTGCGCCATGAGCCCGCACGAGCGCATCGCGGTCACCCTCGGCGCACGCGGCTATGACATCCTCGTCGGCAATGGGCTGCTCGACGCGGCGGGCGAGCTCATCGCGCCGGTGCTGTCGCGGCCGCGCGTCGTGGTCGTAACCGACGAGAATGTGGCGAGGCACCATCTCGCGCGGCTGAGAGCGGCACTCGGCCGTGGCGGCCTCGCCCATGAGGCGATCGTGCTGCCCCCCGGCGAGGGCACCAAGGATTTCCGCCATCTCGAGGAGCTGCTCGACCGGCTGCTCGAAGGCCGGATCGAGCGCTCGACGAGCCTCTTGGCCCTCGGCGGCGGCGTGATCGGCGACCTCGTCGGCTTCGCCGCCAGCATCGTCCTGCGCGGCATCGATTTCGTGCAGGTGCCGACCACGCTTCTCGCGCAAGTCGACAGCTCCGTCGGCGGCAAGACCGGCATCAATACCCGGCACGGCAAGAACCTCGTCGGCAGCTTTCACCAGCCGCGCCTCGTGCTCGCCGACACGGGCACGCTCGATACGCTGCCCGCCCGCGAGCTCCGCGCCGGCTATGCCGAGGTGGTGAAATACGGGCTCATCAACGATCCCGGCTTCTTCTCCTGGCTCGAGGCCCATGGCCGCGCCCTATGCGAGGGCGACGAGGAGGCGCGCCGCTATGCGGTTGCCCGGAGCTGCGCGGCCAAGGCCGCCATCGTCGCCGCCGACGAGCGCGAGACCGGCGAGCGCGCGCTCCTCAACCTCGGCCACACTTTCGGCCACGCGCTCGAGGCGGAAACCGGCTTCGGCCCGGAGCTTCTTCATGGCGAGGCCGTCGCCATCGGGCTCGTGATGGCGTTCGCGCTCTCGGCCCAACTGGGTTATTGCTCTTCCGCAGATGCGGCGCGCGTGCGACGTCATTTGGCCGAGGTGGGCTTGCCCACGGAGCTGCGCCGCAGCGGGCGGCCGTGGGAGGCGACGGCATTGCTGGCGCATATGTCGCGCGACAAGAAGGTGCGCGACGGCCGCGTGGCCTTCGTGCTCGCGCGCGGCATCGGCCAAGCCTTCCTCGCACGCGACGTGGCGCTCGAGACGGTACGGGAACTGCTCGACGCCGTCATCGCCGCCTGACCACGCGAGCAAGAGAGGCCTGCCGCATGGACGTGGACGTGTCGCTGGTCGCCATCCTCATTCTGATCGTGGCCCTGCTGATCGTCTCCGCCTTCTTCTCGGCATCCGAGACGGCCGTCACCGGCGCCTCGCGGCCGCGGATGCATGCGCTGGAAAAGCGTGGGAACGATCAGGCCCGGATGGTCAATCGCCTGCGCCAGGAGAAGGGGCGGCTGATCGGCGCCATTCTCCTCGGCAACAATCTCGCGACCATCCTCTCCTCCTCTCTCGCGACGAGCCTTCTGATCGGCTGGTTCGGCAATGCGGGAGTCGCCTACGCGACCGTGGCAATGACCTTTCTCGTCCTTTTGTTCGGCGAGCTTCTGCCCAAGAGCTACGCTCTCTATGATGCCGATCGCGTCGCGCTTGCGACGGCTCCCGTATTGCGGGCCCTCGTCTGGCTCCTCGCGCCGATCACCGCGGCAATCGAGACCATGGTGCGTGGCACCCTTCGGCTGCTCGGCGTGCGGCTCGGGATGGAAATGACGGGGGCCCAGCACGAGGAGGAGCTGCTGGGCGCGATCGAGCTTCATCGCGGGCCCGAGCCGGAAACGGTGCATGAGCGGCGCATGCTGCGCAGCGTGCTCGATCTCGACGAGGTCGCGGTGGGCGAGATCATGATCCACCGCAAGAACGTGCTGACCGTCGAGGCCGACTTGCCGATGAGCCGCATCGTCGACCAGGTCGTGCAGAGCCCCTATTCGCGCTTTCCCCTGTGGCGCGGCGAGCCCGACAACATCGTCGGCGTCCTCCATGCGAAGGCGCTTCTGCGCGCAGTCCGGGCCCATAAGGACCAACTCGACGAGCTGCGGATCGAGCAGGTGATGACCAAGCCGTGGTTCATCCCCGAATCGACGACCTTGCTCGATCAGCTCCAGTCGTTCCGCAAGCGGCGCGAGCATATCGCACTTGTCGTGGACGAGTATGGCAGCTGGCTGGGCATCGTCACGCTCGAGGACATCCTCGAGGAGATCGTCGGCGACATCACGGACGAGTTGGATATCGCCGTCGCCGGGGTGCGACCCGAGCCCGGCGGCAGCTACGTCGTCGACGGCAGCGTCACGATCCGCGATCTCAATCGCGAGTTCGACTGGCGGTTGCCGGACGAGGAGGCCTCGACCATCGCCGGCCTCGTCATGCACGAGGCGCGCATGATCCCCGAGCCGGGCCAGGTCTTCACCTTCTATGGCTTTCGTTTCGAGATCCTGCGCCGCCAGCGCAACCAGATCACCGCCATTCGCGTGACCCCGCCGGCGCTCGGCGCCTAGGCCGCCGCATGCCAGGCCTGCGGCGGCCGGGCTTGACCGCCCCGACTCCCGCCGTGTATGCCCGGGGCGCAGCAGATGGATCGGCCATGCCCTTGACCGCAGCCAGTGAACGGGAGCTCCTCCATACGCGACGGGTCGAATGCCGCGGCTATCAGCGTAGCGACGGGCTCTGGGACATCGAGGGCCATCTCATCGATCTCAAGAGCTATACTTGGCAGAGCGACGATCGCGGCGAAGTGCGGCCGGGAGAGCCGCTCCACGAGATGTGGCTGCGCCTCACCATCGACGAGGACCTTCTTATCCGCGCCGTCGAGGCGGCGAGCGATTATTCTCCGTTTCGCGCCTGCCCGGCGGTGGTGCCGCATTTCGCTGCACTCGAGGGGCTGCGGATCGGCCCCGGCTGGCGCAAGAAGGTGCGTGAGCTGCTCGGCGGAACCAAAGGCTGCACGCATCTTGTCGAGCTGCTGACGCCGCTTGCGACCACGGCGTACCAGACAATCTATTCAGCGCGGGCGCGCCGCGCGCAAAAAGAGCCCGGACGCAAGCCCGATCATATCGACACCTGCCACGCCCTTGCCAGCGATGGCGAGGTCGTCAAGCGTTATTGGCCAAGCTTCTATACCGGGACCTGATCGCACCCGCTGCGCGCGCTGCTCACCCGGTGCTTGGGCCGGCTTGTCGTCCGCCGGTGGTGTCCGCCGCGCGCCCGGCCGTGTCCGGCCTTGAGATGACCCGTGCTCGTCGCCGCGTCGCGAAAATAGGTCATGATGAAGACGCGAATCGCGGCAGTCAGGGTCGAGTGGTTCCGCTGTTGCGCCACGAAGGTCGCAAGATCGCTCACGGTGCGGCGCTCCCGCTGCGCGATCTCCTGAAGCGCGTCCCACATCGGCGGCTCGAGGCGGATGCTCGTGCGGCGCCCCGAAACAATCACGTTACGAGTGGTCAGCATCCGCGCCCAAACGACCGAAGCTCTCCTCCGACGCGCCGGGGTCGCCTGGTGCCACGGCCCGTCATCGACGATATCCGGAATGGTTCCATACTAAAAGTTGTTGCCAAAGACAAGCGCAACTTTTACGAGCAAAGCGACGGGAGCCGGCATCGCCTGCCGGGTGCTCGCCCTAGCGGCGGGCATCCTCCGTCGGCGTCAGCGTGACAAGTGAAAGCGCGTGGACGTCGGTCCGCAACTCGTCCGCGAGAATGCCATAGACCTGGCGCTGGCGGGCGACCTTCGACTGGCCCTCGAACGCCGCGGCGACGATCTCCACCCGGAAATGGCTTTCGCCTTGAGGCCGAGCGCCGGGATGGCCGATATGGAGATGGGACTCGTCCACAATGTCGAGCCGCTCGGGGTGAAGCATCCGGGTCAATTTTTCGCGGATACGTCCGGCGACACGCATGGCAGCCTCCTGAAAATGAGCGCTCCGGCAACGGTGGAGAAGTGATACTTTGCGGCCGCGCCGTCAATAAGGGCGCACCTCGCCTCCGGTCCTCTCTCATGTCGCGGCGCCAGGCCTTCCTTATCCTCGCGGTCCTCATAATCATTTGGGGCATGAACTGGTCGGTCATGAAGATCGGCCTTCAGGCGATCCCGCCGCTCTGGTTCGCCGCCTTGCGCATGGCGATGGGCGCCCCCTGTCTCCTCCTCGCTCTGCTCCTGACCCGGCGGCGCATCCGCCTGCCCGGCGCCCAGGACCTTCCCGTTCTGCTTTCCGTCGGCCTCGTGCAGATGGCCTGGTTCCTGGCGCTCTGCAACATGGGCCTGCGCTATGTTCCCGCCGGACGCTCGGCCGTGCTCGCCTATACGACGCCCATCTGGGTGACGCCGGCCGCCGCCTTTTTCCTGCGCGAGCGCCTGAGCCCTGCGAAGCTCTGCGGCGTGCTCCTCGGCCTCGCCGGCATCGCGGCCCTCTCCAACCCGTTCGGCTTCGATTGGAGCAACCGCGCGGTCGTGCTCGGCAACGGGCTCCTCATGCTCGGCGCCTTCGGCTGGGCGCTCAGCATCGTCCATGTCCGCGGCCATCGCTGGCACGCAACCCCGCTCGACCTCGCTCCCTGGCAAATGCTGGTCGCCATCGTTCCGCTTGCGATACTCGCCTATGCCGTCGAGGGGATACCCCATATCGCCTGGTCACCGG
This sequence comes from Alphaproteobacteria bacterium, assembly GCA_035294245.1. Taxonomy (GTDB): domain Bacteria; phylum Pseudomonadota; class Alphaproteobacteria; order JACZXZ01; family JACZXZ01; genus DATGLG01. The sequence continues at coordinate 48,521 of DATGLG010000019.1, forward strand.
CCGTCGTCGGCGTCCTCGTCTATAATGGCCCGATTGCGACTGCGTTCGCCTATTGGGCGTCGGTCGCCGTCAGCAAGACGCTGCCGGCAATCACCACGTCGCTCGGGTTGCTGGGCGTGCCCATTACCGGCGCCCTGGTCTCGGCGCTCACCCTCGGCGAGCCCTTGACGCTCAGTCTTTTGCTCGGCCTCGCCTTGATTGTCGGCGGGGTCGTGCTCATGTTGTTGGCAGACCGGCGAGCGGTCCGAGCGGCGTGAATCCGCGGCGGCGCCGAGGCTTGCTTGGAAGCCCCCGGCACCCCATACTGGGTTCATGCAAAGAGCGCCGCATATCGGGCTGAATTCCTGGGCCGCCGAAGACGGGCCCAAGCTGCGGCGCTGCGATCACCCGGATTGCCAAGACGAGGGCCTGTATCGAGCTCCCAAGGGCCGTGATCGGCTCAGGGAATATTACTGGTTCTGCTTGGCGCATGTCCGCGATTACAATAGCCGGTGGGATTATTACGCCGGCATGAGCGAGCGCGAGATCGAGGACTTTCGCCGGCGCGACACCATTTGGGAGCGGCCGAGCTGGCCGCTCGGGGCGCGGATGTCGCAGCGCCTGCGGCTCGATGCCGGGAAATGGCGCGACTTCTTCGGCGTCTTCGGGGAAGACCGCAGCGAGGAGACGGGCCCGGAGCAGCGCGCGCCCAAGCGCGGCTCGCCCGAGGACCAGGCCCTGGCCGTTTTCGAGCTCAGCGGCCCGGTCACGCTCGAGCGGGTCAAGTCGCGCTACAAGGAGCTGGTGAAGCGTCATCACCCGGACAAGAACGGGGGTGACAAGGCAGCGGAAGAGCGTCTCAAGATCATCAATCAGGCCTATACGACCTTGAAGAGCAGCATCTCCGCGTGATAGCGATTGCAACTCCCTTAACCGCTGGAAGAATTCGATGAGTGCGAATAGCCAAATGGCGACGCCTGGGTCACTGCCGCTCGGTGCTCCCGATATCAAGGTATCCGTGCGGCAGACCTTCGGCATCGACTTCGACATGGAGGTGCCCGCCTTCAGTCAGTCGAGCGAGCTCGTCCCCGATCTCGACGAGGTCTATCGCTTCGATCGCGATACCACCCTCGCGATCCTGGCCGGCTTCGCCTATAACCGCCGCGTGATGATCCAGGGCTATCACGGCACCGGCAAATCGACGCATATCGAGCAGGTGGCGGCCCGCCTCAATTGGCCCTGCATTCGCATCAATCTCGACAGTCACGTGAGCCGCATCGATCTCGTCGGCAAGGACGCGATCGTCATCCGCGAAGGCAAGCAGGTGACCGAGTTCCGCGAGGGGCTGTTGCCCTGGGCCCTGCAGCATCCGACGGCCCTCGTCTTCGACGAGTACGACGCCGGCCGCCCCGACGTCATGTTCGTCATCCAGCGTGTTCTCGAGGTCGAGGGCAAATTGACCTTGCTCGACCAGAACCGCGTCATTCGGCCGCACCCGGCCTTCCGGCTCTTCTCGACGACGAACACCATCGGCCTCGGCGACACCACCGGACTCTATCACGGGACGCAGCAGATCAATCAGGGACAGATGGATCGCTGGAACATCGTTGCCACCTTGAATTATCTGCCTCACGACGAGGAGGTGGCGATCGTGCTCGCCAAGGCGGCGAGCTATGACGACGAGGAAGGCCGCAAGACGATCGATGCGATGGTCTCCCTCGCCGAGCTCACGCGGAGCGGCTTCATCGCCGGCGACATCTCGACCGTGATGTCGCCGCGCACGGTGATCACCTGGGCCGAGAACGCGCGAATCTTCCGCGATGTGGGTGTCGGCTTCCGGGTCACCTTCCTCAACAAATGCGACGAGGCCGAGCGCCCGGTTGTCGCCGAATATTACCAGCGCTGCTTCGGAAGCGAGCTGGCCGAATCCGCGGTCAAGCCGCCGCTCGCATGAGCAGCGGCTGCTTTGGCTGAGCGACGGGAGCGAGAATGACCGCCCAGCGCAACCCGGACAACCCACTCGAAGGGTTTCGGCAGGTCACGGGTGCTGCCATGCGCGCGATTTCGGGGGAACGGGAGCTCAATGTCAGCTTCTCCCCCGACCGCCCCAACCTGGCGGGCAATCAGGCGCGCCTGTCGATGCCGTCCCGCGAGCTGCCCGCCGACGAGATTGCCGTGGTCCGCGGTGAGGCGGACAGCTTCGCCTTGCGGCTGCGCTATCACGACGCCGCCTTGCATACCCGGCGCCAGCCCGCGGGCCCGACCGCGCGCGCCATTTTTGATGCGGTCGAGCAGGTGCGCGTCGAGGCGCTGGGCAGCCGTCATATGGTCGGCGTCCAGGAGAACCTGACCGCCGCCCTCCTCGAACAATGCCGCCAGCGCGGCTATAACCGCGTCCAGAGCAGGGACGATGCGCCGCTCGCCGACGTCGTGGGCCTCCTGGCGCGCGAGGCGCTGATGGGTGGCATCGTACCGCCTTCGGCGCGCCGCATGGTGGATTTCTGGCGAGGCACGCTCGAAAGCAAGGTCGGCAAGGACCTCTCGCAGCTCGCCGATCTCGTCGAGAATCAGGCGGCCTTCGCCGAGACGGCGCGCCAATTGATCCGCGACCTCGAGCTCAAGGAGGAGGACGCCTCCGAGACCGAGCTCGAGGACAGCGAGAGCAGCGAGAATGACGACGCCAATGCCGATGCCGAATCCCAGCCGGGCGACAGCGAGGGCAGCAGCGCCTCGAGCGGCATGACCGAGGAGGTCCAGGAAGGCACCGGGCAGGACGGCAGCGAGAGCGATACCGGCGATGCCGACGGCGAGATGATGCCCGGCTCGGGCGACGAGGATTCGGCGCGGCCGGGCCGCTCCTTCCGGCCCCATGGCGATTTGCGCAATGACCGCGGCGAGCCCCCCTATCGCGCCTTCACAACGCAATTCGACGAGACGATCGATGCGGACAAGCTCTGCGATCCGCAGGAGCTTGCGCGGCTGCGGATGCATCTCGACCAGCAGCTCTCCAATTTGCAGGGCGTGATCACCCGCCTCGCCAATCGCCTGCAGCGGCGGCTCCTGGCCAAGCAGACGCGCGCCTGGGACTTCGACGTGGAGGAGGGCATGCTGGATACGGCGCGCCTGTCACGCGTCGTCGTCAACCCTGTCTACCCGCTCTCCTACAAGGTCGAGCGCGAGACCGAGTTCCGTGACACCGTCGTGTCGCTGCTCATCGACAATTCGGGCTCGATGCGCGGCCGCCCGATCACCGTTGCGGCGATGAGCGCCGATATCCTCGCCCGCACCCTCGAGCGCTGCGCCGTCAAGGTCGAGATTCTCGGCTTCACCACGCGCGCCTGGAAGGGCGGGCAGGCGCGCGAGCGCTGGCTCGCCGAGGGCAAGCCGGCCAATCCGGGCCGCCTCAACGACCTCCGCCACATCGTCTACAAGGCGGCTGACGCGCCGTGGCGGCGGGCGCGCAAGAGCCTCGGCCTGATGCTTCGCGAGGGCATTCTCAAGGAGAACATCGACGGCGAGGCTCTCCTCTGGGCGCATAACCGCCTGCTTGCGCGATCGGAGCAGCGACGCATCCTGATGGTGATCTCGGACGGCGCCCCCGTTGACGATTCGACGCTCTCGGTCAATCCAGGCAATTATCTTGAGCGCCACCTGCGCAACGTGATCGACTGGATCGAGACGCACTCGCCCGTCGAGCTCGTCGCCATCGGCATCGGCCACGATGTCACCCGCTATTACAACCGCGCGGTCACCATCGTGGATGCCGAGCAGCTCGGCGGCACCATGATGGAGAAGCTCGCCGAGCTCTTCGACGAGCAGCCCCACCAGAGCCGAGCCACACGGCAGCTTCGCCGCCCCGGCGCCGCCGCATCCCGGCGCTGAGCCCGCTTCGGCGCCGCCCTCAGCTGTCGTATTTCTTGAGGAAAGCGAGGGTCCGCTTCCACGCCAGGTCCGCCGCCTCTTTGTTGTAGGTGTGCAAAAGGTTCGTCGGGTTGGCGAAAGCATGGTTCGCGTTATAGGCGTAGACCGTGACGTTCTTATGCGCCTTCTTCGCCTCGGCCTCGAAGCCCTTCACCATCTCCGTGGTGATGAACTTGTCCTGCGTGCCGTAATGGAGGAGCACGGGGCTCCGGAGCGGCGCGAGCTCCACGGCCGTCTTCTTGACATTGCCGTAATAGATGACCGTGGCGTTCACGGGCCGCGCGAGAGAGGCGTTCAACGACCAGCCGCCGCCGAAGCACCAGCCGATCGTCGCGATCTTGCCGTCGGCTTTGGGATATTTCTTCAGCCAATCGATCCAGCTCGCCAAGATGTCGATCGCGGCCTTCGGATCCATGGCCGCGATCAAGGCTTTCCCTTCGTCGGCATTGGTCGTCACCTTGCCGCCGAAGAGATCGACGGCGAGCGCCACATAGCCGTGTTTTGCAAGCTCGGCCGCCACCGATTTGATCTGATCGTTGAGGCCCCACCACTCATGGATGAGCAGCACGGCGGGGGCCTTCGTCTTGGCGGGAAGCGCCAGGGCGCCGCTGACCTTGCGACCGCCCTCGGTCGTGATCGTCACCGTCTCGAGTCCGGCGGCGACGGCGCGCGCGAGCACGGGATCGGCAAGGATGGTCGCGAGCGGCACGCCGGCGGCGAGGCTTTTGACAAGCGTTCTGCGCGGGATTTGCATATCTTCCCCTCATCGATAGGAATCACAGCGGCAACTGGCGCACGCCGGCCCGGATCGCGAAGCGGTGGCTGGCGCGCGCGTCCAAGCTTAGCCAGGATTGCAGCCGGGACCCCTGTCACAACTCCGTGAAAAGGCTCAGGTTCCGGCACTCGACCCGGCAAGATGGGCGGCGACGGCGGCGGCAAGCCGAGTCGCGTCCTTCTCCGCATCGCCCTCCGGCCGCAGCCGCAACGCGGAGAGGTTGGGGAACCAGGGCACGCTCGCGCCGCGCAGGCCCCAGAGCCAGCCCGCCGGCTGAGGGGCGACGAGAAAGACGGGCTTGCCCAGAGCTGCGGCGAGAGCGGCGCTGCGGCCGGGCATGGCGACCACGAGATCCGTCGCGGCGATTCGCGACGCCAGGGCGTCGAGATCGTCGGCCGGATCGGGCCAGTGGCCGATAGCCGGATCGGCACCGCTTTCGGGAGCATCTTCAATCTCTTGCGGCTCAAGGCCAACCAGGCAGAGCCCGGGGAGGGCGGCGAGGGCCGCGATCATGGCGTGGGGCAGTACCGCGCCGCGCCGCGCCGGCCACAAGATCTCGCCCGTCGCGGCGATGCCGAGGATGGCGCGGCCGGGACCGCGGCCGCGATAGCGGGTGCGCCAGGCCGTGGTGGCGCGCAGATCGGCGACAAGATGGCCGGCGGGCCGGCGGAACTCGGGCTTCTTGCGGCGGAAGAAGCCGGGCAGGCTGCCAAGGGTGATGGCGGCGTCGACGGGCGGCAGGGCGGCACCCTCCTCCAGAAGTGCTATACCCGGAAAGGCGCGGCGGAGCAGTGCAGCCAGCCCGGCATCACCACGGAACGTAACCTCGGGGCCCAAGGCCAGGAGGTCGCCAAGGCATTGGGAGAACACGATATCCTCGACCGCGACCCCCTCGTCCTGGAGGAGGAGGCGGGCGTTCCGCGCAGCGCGCCCCTGCCAGGGCGGCAGCCCCGTCTCGCCCAAGGAGCGCCGCGGTGGCTCCGCGCGCCAGCGCCAGCCGAAGCCCTGCCAGCCGCGCAGGAAGCTGCCTTGGGCGAGGAGGGTCAGGGATTCGTGGTAATGGGCCCGGGCATGGCGCGGATCGAGGCGGAGGGCGCGGTCATAGGCGGCAAGCGCCGCCCGGTCCTTGCCGAGAGCCATATAGGCGTCGCCGAGGCCGACGAAGCCCTCGGCGTCGGCGGAAGCCAAGGCGGTTGCGGTCTGGTGATGGAGGATGGCAAGGGCCGGTTTCCCCGCCGCCTCGAGATAGGCGGCGAGGCCGCGATGGGCGCCCGCCGCGCGCGCATCACGGGCGAGGGCGGCCCGGAAGCGCTGCGCCGCCTCCTCGCCAAGGCCTTGCTCGAGCAGGGCATTTCCCTCGGCGACGAGGGTCGTCGCGGCGCCGGGGTCGCGGGGGAGGGCGGGGGAGGAGTCCGCCGGGCTCAGGCGGCGGCGTCGCGCTTCTCGCGGGCCTTCTCGATGCGGCGCTTGATCTTGAGCGCCGCTTTCGAGAGCTCGCTGTCGGGGGTGCCGAGAAGGAAGGCGTCGAGGCCGCCGCGATGCTCGATGGTGCGCAGGGCCGAGACGGCGAGGCGCACCCGCACGGTGGTGCCGAGGGCCTCGCTCATGAGGGCGGTGCGCTGCAGGTTCGGGAGGAACCGACGGCGGGTCTTGTTATTGGCGTGGCTGACATTGTTGCCGTACTGGATGCCAACGCCCGTCATCGAGCAGCGTCGCGACATGATACCTAACCTCTTGACGGAAAAGCGAGCCGGGCCCGCGGGCCCGGCCAGGCGCGTGGTTGTACCCGCCTCCCCCGCCAGCCGTCAAGCCCGCCGCCGCGGCTCGGCGGCAAAGGGGGGCGACGTTGGCATCCCCCTCGATCCCGCCTGCTGCTGCTTGCAATGCACTGGATCACCGTCGTCCCGGCCGGAGCGGAGCACCGAGCCGGGACCCAGAATTGATTGAAATAACTGGGTTCCCGCTTGTGCGGGAACGACGAAGAGCGGTATGTGGCGATGGCTTGTTTCCATCATCGCACCACCGCTCCGCGGGGAGATGCGCAAGGGGGCGACATTGGCATCCCCCCGCGGGGCCGCCACCCCCGGCGCCCGCGCTCAGGCGTAGGGCTTGAACTGCTTGCTGAGCTGGAGGCCCTGGCGCTGATAGGCGGAGCCGATGGCGGCGCCATAGAGCTTGTCGGGCGCGTCGGTGAGGCGCTCGTAGACGAGGCGGCCGACGAGCTGGCCGTCCTCGATCATGAAGGGCACGTCGTGGGAGCGCACCTCGAGCACCGCGCGCGTCCCCTGCGCGCCTTGCGCCGCGTGGCCGAAGCCGGGATCGAAGAAGCCGGCGTAATGGACGCGGAACTCGCCGACGAGGGTGTCGTAGGCGACCATCTCGGCGGCATGGTCGGGCGGCACGTTCACTGCCTCCTTGGAGGCGAGGATGTAGAAATCGTCGGGATTGAGGATGATGGCGCGCTCGCGCGCGGCGAAGATGGGCTCCCAATAATCGCGCGGCTCGTAATGCCCGACCTTGTCGAGATCGATGAGGTCCGCGTGCTTCTTGGCGCGGAAGCCGATGAGCGCCTGCCCCGCCTCGCCGCCGAGATCGACGGTGACGGGCAGCCCGCGCTGCACGTGCCGCGGCTCGAGCGCGCGGTCGACGAGCTGCTGCTGCGCCTGGAGGCGGTAGAGCTCGGCGTCGCTATAGGCGGGCGAGCCGCGGCGCAGGCGGAGCTGATTGAGCCGCGAGCCCGTGCGCACCACGATCGAGAAGGTGCGCGGCGAGATCTCGGCATAGAGCGGCCCCTCATAGCCCGCGGGCACGCGGTCGAACTCGGTGGCGTTGTCGGTGATGAGGCGGGTGAAGATGTCGAGGCGGCCGACCGAGCTCTTCGGATTGGCGAGGCCCGAGATGCGGCTCGAGAGGGCCGCCCGCTCGAGGAGTGGGACGATATAGACGCAGCCGGTCTCGAGCACGGCACCCTGGGCGAGATCGATCTTGTGCATGCCGAAGAGATCGATCTTGTCGCGCACGGTGAAGCCCTCGCCGGGGAGGAAGCTCGCGCGCACGCGATAGGCGACGTTGCCGAGGCGGAGATCGATGCTGGCGGGCTGGATCTGCGCCTCGGTGAGCTCGGCGGCGGCCACGATCTCCTTGTTGCGGATGAGCTCCTTGAGCGCCTGGTAGGGCAGGATGCCCGTCGTGTGCTTCGGTGCGCTACTCATGCGGGATGCGGCGTCGGGGAAAAGGCCGCTGCTGCTCTGGGACATCGCGTCTGCTCGCCTGCGGGAATGCCGTCACCATAGGCGATTCCGGCGGCAAAACCAATGCGCCGCGGAGGCTGTTGGCGCGAATGTTGTCGGCAAGGTTATTCACAACGGCCACACGCCTTCGACGACAAATCGCACAGATCTTTTGTCGTCCCCGCGAAAGCGGGGACCCAGCATCAAGGACGCATCCGAAAATAACGGCGCGATCGAAAACTCTCATGATCGAACGCCCTACGATGCGCTTTGGTCTGCGCCCATACAGATTTCGGGTAGCGAGTTTTGACCTGGGTCCCCGCTTACGCGGGGACGACGAATCGGAAATGGCGGACCTACTTCCCATCCACCCCCGCAACCCACAGACGGGTGGCTGTGCATAAGCCCGCGAATTGCGGGGATGGTTCGCGCGCTTACCCCTCGCCCCGGAATCTCGCGAGGAGGCGGCGCGCGGCGGCGGCGGGGCTCAAGCGGCCGGCGGCGACCGCGGCCTCGATGCCGTCGAGCTCGGCGGCGATCTCGGGCTGGCGCCTGAGTGCCGCGAGGAGCCCCTCGGAAAGCTCGCTCCACAGCCAGGCGCGCGCCTGGGACGCGCGGCGCGCCGCGATCTCCCCGCTGGCGCCCAGAGCCTCGCGGTAGCGCGCGACCGCCTGCCACACCGCGGCGATGCCGCTGCCGGTGACGGCGGAGCACTGGATGACGGGCGTGCGCCAGTTGGGCGAGGCGGGCATGATGAGCTGGAGCGCGCGGCGGTAATCGGCGGCGGCGCGGTTGGCAGCGGCCGCAAGCTCGCCGTCCGACTTGTTGACGACGAGGAGATCGGCGAGCTCCATGATGCCGCGCTTGATCCCTTGCAGCTCGTCCCCGCTCGCGGGAAGCAGCAGCAGCACGAACATGTCGACCATGTCGGCGACCGCCGTCTCCGACTGGCCGACGCCGACGGTCTCGACGAGGACGATGTCGAAGCCCGCCGCCTCGCAGACGAGCATGGCCTCGCGGGTGCGCCGCGCCACACCGCCCAAGGTGCCGCCCGCGGGCGAGGGGCGGATGAAGGCGGCGGGAGAGACGGCGAGGCGCTCCATGCGCGTCTTGTCGCCGAGAATGGAGCCGCCGCCGCGCTTGGACGAGGGATCGACGGCGAGCACGGCGAGGCGATGGCCCTCGCCGATGACGTAGAGCCCGAAGGCCTCGATGAAGGTCGACTTGCCGACGCCGGGCACGCCCGAGATGCCGAGGCGGATCGACCTCCCCACCGCCGGCATCAGCCGCTCGAGCAGCGCCTCGGCGCGGGCGCGGTGATCCTCGCGCGTCGATTCGACAAGCGTGATCGCGCGCGCCAGCGCCCGCCGGTCGCCCGCCGCCACCGCCGCGGCAAGCCGCGCCGTCTCCTCGGGCGCGGCACGCGCGGCCGGATCGGCGCCCTCGCCCGGTTTGGCCGGCTTGTTCTTTCCCGTGCTACGTCCCGAGGTCATGAGCGTCCCATAGAGCGTGATTCGCTTCGGCGGAACTCCTTTGGTCGTCACCCCCGCGCAAAGCGGGGGTCCAGGCCTCTGGAGTCCTGCTTTCGCAGGAATGACGATTCAATCACGGCGAATCAATCTAAGCGCAAAGCGCCTCCGTGCAAAACGTCGCGTCGCGCGGCATCCTCCGCCGCCGCGTCGTGGAATTCGGACCGTTCCGGCGCGGCCGGTCCCAGACCGAGCGTCGCGACGCGGTCGAGCATGTTCCTGCCTCGGCACTATGACAGAAGCTTTTCGCTAGATTTCATGAATTACGAAGAGTCGCGCGAGCATCACTTTGTACCACAGTTCTTGCTTCGCTCATGGGCCGTAAACGGCGTGCTCATGGGTTACTGGTGGGACAGCCGACGAAGCGCGCTTGTCTGCAAGCGTAAAGGACCGCGGGCTTTCGGTTGGCAGTTGGGTTTGCTGACGTTACGCGCCCACAAATTGGGACGGGACGCGCTCGAAAGAATTTTCTTTGGAGAGGTCGATACGAAAGGCGCCTACGCTTGCAGCCTCTTAATTAAGTACGGACCTTCCGCCTTGAACGAAGATCAAAGATGTGATTTCGCACGCCTTTTGCTGTCTTTGGAGATCCGTCGCCCCCCAATCGTCGCGACACTTCGCGATAGTGGTCGCCGCCACATCGCCGAGGCTCTCGACAGTGACCCTGAAATCCTTGAAGCCATGGCGCTCAAGAACCTCGCGATTTTGCCCTCAAAATTCGTTGAAGGAAATTTGGGGGTTTCCCTTGAAGATTATGCGCTTGGAACAATTCAGCAGCTTGTCGACAATCCACATATCGGCACGAAGTTGATCAATGCACTCTGGCACATCGTCCGTCTTGGTCCAGACGATGGTTCTCTGCTGCTCGCAGACCGACCGCTTATTCGACTGCATGCTTATGATGCCCCGGGAGCGACTTGGATGCTTCCACTGAACCCCAAGACGGCCTTTGTGGCCGTAAATCATCTGGAGAACTTGCGACGGATCAAAAATGCGAGCCCTTACCGATTCGCTAAGAAGATAAATGTATTAAGCGCGCGGCAAACCGAGCGGTTCGTCTTCTGCGCGGACGCACAGCATGAGCGCTGGATTGGCAAACACCTTTCCGATCCTCTCCGGAATACTCGCGATAGTCGAAACATCAGCTCCCTCAAAGCAGCACATCCCCTCCCGCGATCGTGAGGTGCCGAGCGGCCACGAGCGAATTATAGTCGGCGTCATGGCGTCCGGGCCCAGCCTCGTCTCAGTCCAGGGAGCCGATCATGGCGGATGATCCGATCTTACGAAGCATCTTCCCCTGCAACCGTCGCGGATTCCTGGCCCTTGCCGCAGGCGGCGCGGCGCTCGGCGCCGTTGCGTCTGCGCCCTTCGCCGCGAGGGCGCAGGGTGCCAGCGCCGCCAAGCCCAAGCTCGCCACCATCGGCGCCGGCCGCGAGGGCGGGGCGCTTGGCACGCTCTTCGCCAAGGCGGGCTATCCGGTGATGTTCTCCTCGCTCCATCCCGAGACGCTCAAGCCGCTTGTCGCCGCGGCGGGCCCCACCGCCAAGGCGGGCTCGGTCGCCCAGGCGGTCGCCTTCGGCGAGGTCGTGCTCCTCGTCGTCCCCTATACCGCCGTCGAATCAATCGGCCAGGAATACGGCAAGGCCCTCGCCGCCAAGCCCCTCGTCATCGATGTCTCGAACCCGATCGCGCGGCGCGACGGCGACGCGATCGTGACATGGGTCAACGCGCAAGGCGGCGCCGGCCTCGCCACGGCGAAGCTCATCCCGGGGGCGCATCTCGTGCGCGCCTTCAACGCCATCGGCGCGGGCCGGCTGGCGCCAAACGCCCATCGCGCCGGGGCGCCGCTCGGCATCCCCATCGCCGGCGACGATCCCAAGGCCCTGGCGCTCGCCGAGCGCCTCATCAAGGATGTCGGCTTCGAGCCCGTGCCCATCGGCGGGCTCGCCATGGGCAGATATCTCGTGCCGGGCACCCCCCTCGCCGGCGAGCACACGCCGGACGAGATTCGCACCATCGTCGCCACCTTGAAGCCGTGAGGGAAGCGAATGGGGAGGCTGCTACTGGAGGAACTTCCGCATCTTCGTGTCGGCATGGATCGGCTGAGCGCGGACATGCGCGAGGTGAAGTAGCGGCTCGGCACGCTCGAAGAGAATTATGCAAGCGTCTCCCGGCGCCTCGATCGGTTGGACGAGCGCGTGTCGCGCATCGAGCGCCGGTTGGAGCTCACGCCCGAGGCGCTCTGAGCACATCGGCCTTCAGCTTCGCGGCCTTCCTTACTCGAGGCGCGTCAGTGAGGCTGCGAGGCAGCCACGACGGTTCAAGACGATTCTTCTCATTTTCGGCTTCATTTCCCGTCGTTCCCGCGCAAAGCTTGCCCTCGCGCAGGCGGGGCGGGAACCCAGTGATTTCACTACGGCATGCACACATCTCAGTCTGCACTCTCCCCCTCGTCATTCCCGCGAAAGCGGGAATCCAGTATTTCCGCGGAAAACCTGGATTCCGGCTCTCCGCTGCGCTCCGGCCGGAATGACGGCTATTCCTTTGGAAGCAGCGCCCATCCAGACTTGTGTGCATGCCGTAGCGCGCAAGCGGGAACCCAGTGATTTCAGCGCTCCTGGATTCCGGCTCTCCGCGGAGCCTGTCCTCGGGCCGGCTTTCAGCCGGGCCCGTGGGCGTCGGCCGGAACGACGAATTAAATTAGAGGTCGCCAAGACCTGCGAAGATACCGCAACCCTGGCGAAGGCGCGCGGGCGCGCCCATAATCGCCCATCATGCCGAGCGTCCCACCGCGCGCCGCGCGAGCACCCGCCCCGACGCCCCGGACGCGGCGCGCGCCCACGCGCCGCGCGCCGCCGATCCGCCGTCCGCAACGCCGCCGCGCAGAGAATTTCCGTCGCCGGCTGCGCCGCTGGCAGGAGCGCGCGCGCCGCACCTGGCGTCTCTTCGCCGCAGCACCCCGGCCGGTGCGCCTCACCGTCGCGGCCCTCCTCGCGCTCGTGCTCTTCTCGGCGGTGAACCTCGCCTATCACGTCGTGCGCAAGCCGAGCGAGATCTTCATGCCCGTGAGCGGCGTCCTCGACAAGAGCCCGGCCGAGACCTGGCGCGACTATGCGCCCCTCTTCCGCGAATACGCGACGGCCAACGTCGCGCCCGCGCTGCTGGCGGCCCTCGCCCAGGCGGAGGGGGCCGGCAATCCGGTGGCGCACACCTATTGGCGCTGGCGCCTCACCTGGCGACCCTTCGCCATCTTCGCCCCCGCCTCGAGCGCCGTGGGCATGTACCAGATGACCGACGGCGCCTTCGCCGAGGCGCGGCATTATTGCATCCGTCGCCACGCCGTCACCGAGGAGGGCTGCTGGCTGACGGCGCTCTATGCGCGCGTCATCCCGAGCGACGCCGTCGAGCTGGCGGCGATCTATCTCGACCGCCATGTCGCGGCGATCCTCGCGAGCCGGCCCCGCGGCGCCCCGGCACCCACGCCCGCGCAGCTCGAATCTCTCGCCACCCTCGTCCATCTCTGCGGCAGCGGGCCGGCGCGCGCCTTCGCCCGTCGCGGCTTCCGCCTCGCCCCCGGCGAGCGCTGCGGCGATCACGATCCTGCCGCCTATCTCGCCCGCGTCGCAGCCCTCGCGCGCGCGTTCGAGCGCCTCGCCGCGGCCGAGGAATAGGGCGGCGCGCCGCTTGGCGGCGGCGCGCGACGGCCTATATCGAGAATGGGCAAGGGGAGCGCGAGGAGCGGCGGCAAGTCGAGCGAGAGCGGCGTGACGAGGGAGAGCACCGACGAGAGCTACGTCGAGCCCAGGGGCCCGCTCTTCCGCCTCGTCCTCTATGACGGCCTCGCCAGCGAGGCGATGGGCACGCTCACCGCCGGCGTCTTCCTTGTCGGCTTCGCCATCGAGCTCGGCGCCAGCAACCTCGCCATCGGCGTGCTGGCGGCCGTGCCCTTCTTCGTGCAGCTCCTGCAGCTGCCGGGGGTGATCCTGGTGGAGCGGCTGCGCCTGCGCCGCGCCGTCTGCGTCTGGGCCTCGGGGATCGGGCGCTGCTTCCTCCTCGGCGCCGCGGCGACACCTCTGCTGCCGCCGGAGATTGCCGTGCCCGCCCTCGTCGCGGCCCTCGCGATCCATCAGGGCCTGGGGGCCGTGAGCGGCTGCGCCTGGAACTCGTGGATGCGCGACCTGGTGCCGCCGGCGCAATACGGCCGCTTCTTCGGCCGGCGCACGGCGGCGACCACGGCGCTTGCGACGGCCCTCGGCCTCCTCGGCAGCATCTTCGTCGAGGCGTGGAAGCGCGGCGAGCCCGGCCGCGGCGCCCTCGGCTATGGCTGCCTCTTCGCGGTGAGCGCCCTCGTCGGGCTCTACGGCGTCTATCTTCTCGCCATCACGCCGGAGCCCGCCATGGCCCCTGTCGAGCGGCGGCCGCCCGTGCTCGAGCTTTTGTCGCGGCCCTTCCGCGACGGCAATTTCCGCCGCCTCATCGTCTTCCTCGCGGCGTGGAGCTTCGCCGTCAACCTCGCCGCGCCCTTCTTCACCGTCTACATGCTCAAGACCCTCGCCTATCCGATGACGGTGGTGATGGCCCTCACCATCGCGAGCCAGCTCAGCAATCTCGGCTCCCTCAGCCTGTGGGGGGCGCTCATCGACCGCTTCAGCAACAAGGCGGTGCTCGGCGTCTCGGCGCCCCTCTTCCTCGCCTGCATGCTGGCCTGGACGGTGACCGGGCAGCCCTGGCTGCACCCCTTCCTGCTGCCCTTCCTCGCCCTCCTCCACATCGCCATGGGGATCGCGACGGCGGGGGTGGCGCTCGCCTCGAGCAACATCGCGATGAAGCTCTCGCCCGAGGGCGGGGCCACGGCCTATCTCGCCGCGACCGGCGTCGTCACCGCGGTCTGCGCCAGCATCGCCCCCATCATCGGCGGCAGCTTCTCGGATTTCTTCGCGGCCCACGAGCTCGCCTTCCAATTCGTGTGGAAGGGGGGCGGCGGCGAGGTGGCGCTCCAGGTGCTCGGCTTCAAGGCCTGGACCTTCTTCTTCGCCTTCGCCGCCATCGTCGGGCTCTACTCTCTCCACCGCCTGGCCGGCATCCACGAGATCGGCGCCGGCGGCGACCGGCTGATGCTGCGCGATCTCCTTCTCGAGGCGCGGCGCTCGGTGCACAGCCTGTCGAGCGCGGCGGGGCTCCTCCGCGTTGCCCGCGCCCCGCTCCTGCGCCTGCGCAGCCGCCGCGCGCCGGAGACGGCAGTCGGACCGCCTTAAGGCGCGCGGTCCTCGTCGCTCCAGGCGATGCCATGGATCGCGGGCTCGGCTCCGGGCATGGCGATCCCCGCGGCACTCAGGCGCGCGCGCACCGCGTTGTGGAGATCGTGGAGCAGGGCCGGATGATCCGCCCGCGCGGCCCAGCAGCGCAGCGCGAGGGTGACGGTGCCGTCGGCGATGGCGGTGACGAGCACGTCGGGCGGCGGCTCCTTGCGCACGCGGGGATCGCCCTCCACGAGCTCGCGCAGGGCCCCGATCGCCGTGTCGAGCTCGCCGCCCGAGAAGCTCACCGTGAGATCGAGGCGGCGCGTCGGCAGGCGCGAATAGTTCTTGATCGGCCGGTTCCAGAGCTGCGCATTCGGCGTGCTGAGATAGAGGCCCTGCGCCGTGCGGATCTCGGTGGTGAAGAGCCCGATGATCTCGACCGTGCCCGTCACCGTGACGCCGGAGATCGCGCCCGCGTCGATGAACTCGCCGACGCGGAAGGGCCGCAGCGCCAGCAGCATGACGCCGGCGGCGACGTTCGAGAGCGTCCCCTGCAAGGCGAGGGCGATGGCGACGCCGGCGGCGCCGAGCACGGCGATGACGCTCGCCACCTGCACGCCGAACTGGGCAAGGACGGCGATGGCGACGAAGACGAGGATGACGGCGCGGACGATGCTCGCGAGGAGCGGCTTGAGGGTGGGGTCGATATGGGTGAGGCGCGCCAGGCCGCGCCGCGTGCCGCGCTCGGCCCAGCTCGCGAGCAGCCAGCCGATGACGAGGATGATGACGGCGCCGACCAGGTCGAAGGCGTATTTGGTGGCGAGCGCCGCGATATTCTGGAACGGCGTCAGCGCCTGAGTCTCCATCGCATTCTCCTCGCCGCCCGCCTGACCTCCCTCAGAATGTGATAGATTTGGGTTGATTCATTGCGTTCGTCGCTCCCGCAAAGGCGGGAGTCCAGGACATGCTGGATTCCCGCTTTCGCGGGAATGACCATATTGTTAGCGATCCGACCCGAGCACATTCAGCCCTAACATCGCCGCGGCGGCCGCCGGGATCAAGGGGCCATGGTGCCGGCGATTGACCGCCGCCCAAGCCGCGCGCTAAGAGAGAGGCGCGATGGTTCCCCGACGGATGGATTCCAGGGGATTAATAGGGAACACGGTGCGGACGACCCAGAAGGGGCCAAAGCCGTGGCTGCCCCCGCAACTGTAAGCGGATAGCCTGCTGCCAATCGCGACCACTGGGCAACCGGGAAGGTCGGCGGCCGGCGGAGACCCGCGAGCCAGGAGACCTGCCACCGCGCGACGACGACGCAGGCGCTCGGGTGGAGTCGGCCGATGCGGCATCTTCCGGCATTCCCCGCCATGGGCGCTTGCGGCGCCGCCAGGCCAACCGCAAACGGGGGAACACGCATGCCCGGCTTCCTTTCGCGTCTCTTCAACGACGACAGGGCGGATCTGCGCGCCAAGATCGTCGGCCTCTATGCCTTGCTCATCGCCGCCAATATCCTTGCCTGGCTCTGGGCCTTCGCCCTCTTCCGCGACCGCCCGCTCCTCCTCGGCACGGCGCTTCTCGCCTATGGCTTCGGGCTGCGCCACGCCGTCGACGCCGACCACATCGCCGCCATCGACAACGTCACCCGCAAGCTGATGCAGGAAGGGAAGCGCCCGGTCGCCGCCGGCTTCTTCTTCGCCCTCGGCCATTCCGCGGTGATTGTCGCCATGTCCGTCGGCGTGGCCTTCGCCGCGGCGGCGCTCGAAGAGCACTTCGCCGACCTCAAGGCCGTGGGTGGCGTCGTCAGCACCGCCGTCTCGGCCTTCTTCCTCTTCGCCGTCGCCGCCGTCAACATCGTCATCCTCGCCGCGGTATGGCGCAGCTTCCAGGCGGCGAAGCGCGGCGGGCGCCTCGCCGAGGCGGAGCTCGACCTGCTCCTCAACGGCCGCGGATTTTTGGCGCGGCTCTTCCGCCCGCTCTTCCGCCTCGTCGGGCGGAGCTGGCATCTCCTCCCCATCGGGCTCCTCTTCGGGCTCGGCTTCGACACCGCGACGGAGATCGCCCTTTTCGGCATCTCGGGGGCCGAGGCCGCCAAGGGCGCCTCGCTCGCGACCATCCTCGTCTTCCCCGCCCTCTTTACCGCCGGCATGTCCCTCGTCGACACGACCGACGGCGTGCTTATGCTGGGGGCCTATGGCTGGGCCTTCCGCAAGCCGCTGCGCAAGCTCTACTACAACCTCACCATCACCATCGTCTCGGTGACGGTGGCCTTCCTCATCGGCGGCATCGAAGTGCTCGGCCTCGTCGCCGACCAGCTGAAGCTCGAAGGCGCCTTCTGGGACGGGATCGGCGCCCTCGACGACAATTTCGCCACCCTCGGCTATCTCATCATCGGGCTCTTCGCGGCGAGCTGGCTCGTCTCGCTCGCCATCTATCGCCTCAAGGGCTATGACGCCCTCGACGCGGAGCTGCGATAGGCATGATGATGGCTTGACGCAGCGCCATCCCCACGAGGTTCCCCATGGCTCCCCCGCGCCTCATCGATCTCTACAGCGACACCAAGACGAAGCCGACCTCCGAGATGCGGCGCTTCATGATGGCGGCCGAAGTGGGGGACGAGCAAAAGGACGAGGATCCGACCGTGCGCCGCCTCCGCGAGATGGTATGCGAGCGCCTGGGCAAGGAGGACGCCGTCTTCCTGCCCTCGGGCACCATGTGCAACGAGATCGCCATCCACGTCCATTGCCGCCCCGGCGAGGAGGTGATCTGCGACCGCACCGCCCATGTCATCACCTCGGAGGCGGGCGGGCCCGCGGCCCTGAGCGGCGTCATGACCAATCCCATCGACGGCGCGCGCGGGGTCTACACGGCGGCCCAGCTGCGCGCGGCGGTGCGCGCGGAGAGCCGCTACGCCCCGCGCTCGCGCCTCGCAACCGTCGAGCAGACCTCGAATCTCGGCGGCGGCACGGTGTGGCCGCTTCAGACGATCCGCGAGGTGGCGGCGGCGGCGCGCGAGCACAACCTCAAGCTCCACATGGACGGGGCGCGCCTCTTCAACGCCGTCGTGGCGAGCGGCGTTGCCGCCGCCGATTACGCGGCACCCTTCGATTCCGTCTGGATCGACTTCACCAAGGGGCTGGGCGCGCCCGTGGGTGCGATGCTGGCGGGAAGCCGCGACTTCATCGCCCAGGCCTGGCGCCTCAAGCAGCAATGGGGCGGGGCCATGCGCCAGGCCGGCATCATCGCCGCCGCCGGCATCTATGCCCTCGAGCATCACGTCGCGCGCCTCGGCGAGGATCACGACAATGCGCGGCGGCTGGCCGAAGGGCTCGCCGAGCTGCCGGGCATCGCCATCGACCCGGCGGCGATCGAGACCAACATCGTGTTCTTCCGCCTGCGGCCGGAGTCGGGCTGGGACGCCCCGAGCTTCGCCAAGGCAATGCGCGCGCAGGGAGTCGAGCTCGGCGCCTTCGGCCCCGACCTCATCCGCGCCGTCACCCATCTCGACGTGTCGCGCGAAGATATCGACGCGGCCCTCGCCGCCGCGGCTGCCGTCCTCGGCCGGGAGCGCCGCGCCCGGGCCGGATAGGCGCCGCCGGCCCGCGCGCCGCGGCCGGAACCAAGGCCCGGCCTCCGCGTTCTTTGCTTGTTTCTCGCCTGCTCCGCCGCGGAAACGGGGCGCAAGACGCCGAGATCGAGCAAGGCCGGTATGGGAGTGTCGCTGTTGCGCCTGCTGGTCGGGCGCCCGCTCGCCAATCGCGAATCCGCGCAGGCGAAGCTCGGGGCGCTTGCCGGCCTGCCCGCCATGGGCCTGGACGGCCTCGCCTCCTCCGCCTACGGGCCGGAAGCGGCTCTCACCATCCTGATGCCCCTCGGGGCGGCGGGCCTCGCCTATATCGAGCCGATTCTCCTCACCATCACCGCCGTGCTCGCGGTGCTCTACGTCTCCTATCGCCAGACCATCCGCGCCTACCCGATCAATGGCGGCTCCTATACCGTCTCGAAGGAGAATCTCGGCATCAATGCGGGCGTGCTCGCCGCGACCTCGCTGATGATCGATTACGTGCTCAACGTCGCCGTCGGCATCTCGGCGGGGGTGGCCGCCCTCGTCTCCGCCTTCCCGCCGCTCCAGCCCTATACCCTCTGGCTCTGCCTCGGCGTGCTCGCCGTCATCGCCGTCGCCAATCTGCGCGGCACGCGCGAGGCGGGCGTCATCTTCGCCGTTCCCACCTATCTCTTCCTCGCGAGCTTCGCCGTTGTCCTCGGCCTCGGCGCGGCGCGCACGATCCTCGCGGGCGGCCATCCCCAGCCGGTGGTGGCACCCCCGGCGCTGTCCGGCACGACCGAGGCGGTGAGCCTGTGGCTCCTCCTGCGCGCCTTCGCGAGCGGCTGCACGGCGATGACCGGGGTCGAGGCGGTCAGCAACGGCGTGCGCGCTTTCCGCGAGCCGACCGTCAAGCACGCCCACCGCACGCTCACCGCCATCGTCGCGATCCTTGCCGTGCTCCTGATCGGCATCGCCCATCTCGCCGCCGCCTATCACATCGGCGCCATGGACCAGACCGAGCCCGGCTATCAGAGCGTGCTCTCCCAGCTCGTGGGCGCCGTGCTCGGCCGCAACGCCTTCTACTACGTCGCCATCTGCAGCCTGCTCGCCGTGCTGATCCTCTCGGCCAACACCAGCTTCGTCGATTTCCCGCGCCTCTGCAGCCTGGTCGCCCGCGACGACTTCCTGCCGCGCAGCTTCGCGACCGTGGGGCGCCGCCTCGTCTATTCCGTGGGCGTGCTCTATCTCACCGCCGCGGCGGGGCTGCTGCTCGCGGTGTTCCGCGGCGTCACCGACCGCCTGATCCCCCTCTTCGCGATCGGCGCCTTCCTCGCTTTCACCCTGTCCCAGGCGGGCATGGCGATGCATTGGCGCCGGGCCCTGCGGCGCAAGGACAAGGCCGAGTCCGGCCGTCCCGCGGCGACGCGGGCCCGCCTCCTCATCAACGCCGCCGGCGCCGTCATCACCGGGATGTCGCTCCTCGTCATCCTCGTCGCCAAGTTCATGGAGGGCGCCTGGATCACCGTCCTGGTGATTCCCTGCAGCATCCTGCTGCTGAGATCGATTCGGCGCTATTACCTATGGGTGGACCGGCGCCTCGTGGTGCCCGACCGCATCCGCCTGCGCCGCGACGAGCCGCCCGTCGTGCTGATCCCGACCCATGGGCGCGACCGCCTCACCGACAAGGCGCTCGGCTTCGCCCTCCTGCTCTCGCCCGACGTCATCGCCGTGCATCTGACGGAGCTCGCCGGGCCCGATGTCGACGAGCACGAGCAGCTCCTTCGCCAGCGCTGGACCTTCGAGGTGCAGAAATCGGCCAAGGCGGCGGGGCTGCGCCCGCCCAAGCTCGCCTTCATCCACTCACCCTATCGCAAGTTCACCGAGCCGCTCCTCAAATTCCTCGCGGGGATCGAGCAGGACTACCCGAGCCGCACCATCGCCGTGCTCATCCCTGAGCTCGTCATGCAGCGCTGGTGGCAGCATCTCCTTCATTCCCACCGCGCCTGGCGCCTGCGCATGGCGCTGCTGCGCTATGGCGGCTCGCGCCTCGTCGTCATGACCATGCCGCTCTATCTCGAGGAGCCCTCGATCGAGGCGGCCTTCACCGAGAAGGAGGACAAGGCGGGCGCCCCCACGGCGGGCCGCTGACGGCAAGGCGCCAGCGCCGCGCGGCTGCATCGCCCGCTGCAACCTTCGCGCGGCGGCGCGGTTAGATACGAGGAGCAATGAGGGGTATCCGCCATGCTGGAAAAGCTGCCTTCGGGCTTGGGACGCGCCTTGGGCGCGCTGCGCACCGGCGAGGACAAGCTTCTCTTCCGCGACGGCGCCGTCACCGGCATCTCCGAGACGATCACCGTGAGCAGCCCGGCCTTCGCCGATGGCGGGGCGATTCCCGTCCGCTACACCGCGGATGGCGAAGGGCTCTCGCCGCCGCTCGCCTGGTCCGGCGTGCCGCCCGAGGCGGCCGCCCTGATGCTCGTGATCGAGGACGCCGACAGCCCCACGCCCCAGCCTTTGGTGCATGCCATCGTCTGGAACCTGCCGCCCGGCGACGGCGGCATCGCCGAGGGCGCCCTGCCGGGGCCGCAAGGTGCTGCGGCGGGCTTCGCCATGGGGCGCAACTCCCTTCTCGCCCCCAAATACCTGCCGCCCGATCCGCCGCCGGGGCACGGGCCCCACCGCTATGCCTTCCAGCTCTACGCCGTCGACATGGCGCCCACGCTCGAGGGCACTCCGGGACGCGGCGAGGTGGTGTGGGCGCTCCGCAGCCATGTCCTCGCCAAGGGCTGCCTCATCGGCACCTATGAGCGGGATTGAGACGCAACGCCGGGCGCCCCTCACGCCTCCCCGGCCGGAACGATCGCCTTGCCGATCGGCCAGAGGGCGATACCGGCGAGCTTGAGATGGGCCCAGGCGAAGGGGATGCCGATCAGGGTAATGGCGAGAGCGAGAGCCGTCACGAGATGGGCGAGGGCGAGCCACCAGCCCGCGAGCACGAGCCAGATCAGGTTGCCGAGAACACCGAGCGGGCCCGTGCCGAAATCCTCGCGCCCGTTCAGCTCGGCGCGGGAGACCGCCCGATGGCCGAAGGGCAGCAGGGTGTAGACGGCGATGTTGAAGGCCGCCCGCGTCCAGGGCAGGCCGATGATGGTGATGGCCATAACGAGCGCGGCGATGAGCCATCCCGCCGCCATCCACAGGCCGCCGAAGACGATCCAGAGCACGTTGAGAAGAAGGCGGAAAATCGACATGGGTGGGTCCTCGTACCTGGATTCACAGGTGGCTGATATGCGGGTACCCATCATCGCGAGGCCGCGACGCGGCCGCGGCGATCCAGTAAACGTCCGAAGAGCTGGATTGCTTCCGCTTCGCTGCGCTCAGCGTCGCAATGACCGCTCCCACGACTGATGTTGCTGTGAAAGCAAATGCCGGAGTGGGGCATATATGGGGCCTCACGGCTCGATGTCGCGGAACTTGCGCCGCAGCTCGTATTCCTCGGAGGCGACGAGGCTCTCCATCCGCGCCAGGCGCTGCTCGAGGCCGCGGAAGCGGTGCCTGAGCGCGCTCACGGTCTCGTTCGGCTTCGTGCGCACGCCGCGCCAGAATTCCGCCTCCGCGGCGCTGCGATAGAGCGCCGGGGGCTTGGGCTTGAGTACCAGCGCCAGCACGGCATAGGCGATCACCGTGGGCAGGAAGAAGAAGAGGAGCGCCGGCAGCATCGCCAGGCGCAGATAGGCCGGCGGGATGCCGAAGTAATCGGCGATCCCCGCGCAGACGCCGGCGAGGATGCCGTGCTCCGGGTCGCGATAGAGGCGATGGAGATTATCAAAGCGCGAGAACATGCCGCTTCCTCTCATGGCTTGGCCCGCCAGCCCGGGGCCTCGGCGTCGAGGACGCGCTCCAGGCTCTCCATCCGCGCCGCCAGCCGCTCGGCCGTTTCCCATAGCTCGGCAAGGGCCTGCTCGTCATCGCGCGAGAGCGTGCGCGCAGTGCGCCAGCGCGTGAGGTAATGGGCGATGATCCAGACGGGGGCGACGACGGTCAGGAAGATGATGCCGAGGACGATGATGCCGCCATGCATGGCGCCGCCCGCCTATTCCGCCGTGCCGGAGCGCGCGCGGTTGCCGAGGCGCGCCTTGAGCGCCGCCAGCTCCTCCTCCACACCCGCCTCGGCCTGGAGCGCGCCGAGCTCCTCGGCGAGGCCCGGCTTGCGGCCGAGATCATAGGCCTCGACCTTGCCCTCGATCTCGTCGAGCGCGCGCTCCACCTGGTCGAAGCGGGCGAGGGCGTCGGTGACGCGCTCGTCATAGAGCTTGGCGCGAAGCTTGAGACGCGAGGCCGCCGTCTTGTGCCGCGCCGTGATCGCCTGCTCCCGCGCCTTGGCGTCGGCGAGCTTCGCCTGCAGCTTGGCGATGTCCTCATTCTGCTTGGCAAGACCCGCGTCGATCTGCGCGAGCTGTGCCGCCAGCGCCGCGGCGGCCTCGCCGAGCCGCGCCTTGGCGAGGAGCGCCCCCTTGGCGAGATCCTCCCGCCCCTTGGTCACCGCGAGCTCCGCCTTCCGCGCCCAATCCTCCTGCTCGCGCCTCAGCTGCCCGAGCCGCCGCTCGAGCTCCTTCTTCTCGGCGATCGTCCGCACCGCGCTCGAGCGCACCTCGACGAGGGTGTCCTCCATCTCCTGGATGATCAGGCGGATGATCTTTTCCGGGTCCTCGGCGCGGTCGAGGATGGCGTTGATGTTGGAATTCACGATGTCGGTCAGTCGCGAGAAAATGCTCATGGCTACCCTATCCGATGCGAGGAAACGGCTCCCCTTGCAAAAAGCACATCCCATGCCAGGGCGGTCGGCCTCCCTAACCTCCTGATTTCACAACGCCTTCCTCCAAAGGATCGAGAAGTCTATGGCGAAAATCGCTGTAAAGTCGTAGATTTCACCAAATTATGGTGATTCTTACACAAAGCGCGCCGAGCCTGCCGCCCCCGATCGGGGAATCCCCGGCCTTCCGCGAGGCGCTGGCCCAGGTCTCGCGCCTCGCCCCCCTCGATCGCCCCGTGCTGGTGGTGGGCGAGCGCGGCACCGGCAAGGAGCTCATCGCCGCCCGGCTCAACTACCTCTCCGCCCGCTGGGAGCGGCCCTTCATCAAGCTCAACTGCGCGGCCCTCGCCGAGAGCCTGCTCGACAGCGAGCTCTTCGGCCACGAGGCCGGCGCCTTCACCGGCGCCGCGCGCCGGCGCATCAGCCGCTTCGAGCAGGCCGATGGCGGCACCCTCTTCCTCGACGAGATCGCCACCGCCTCCGTCGCCGTGCAGGAGAAGATCCTGCGCGTGATCGAATACGGCACCTTCGAGCGCGTCGGCGGCAATGCGGTGCACCAGGTCGATGTGCGCGTGATCGCCGCGACCAATGCCGATCTCCCGGCCCTCGCGGCGGCGGGGAAGTTCCGCGCCGACCTCCTCGACCGCCTCGCCTTCGATGTCGTCGCGGTGCCGCCGCTCCGCGCGCGCAAGGAGGACATCCCGCTCCTTGCCGAGCATTTCGCGCGGCGCATGACGAGCGAGCTCAAGCGCGACTTCTTCGGCGGCTTCACCGCGGACGCCATGGCACGGCTTCTCGCCCATCCCTGGCCGGGCAATGTGCGCGAGCTCAAGAACGTCGTCGAGCGCAGCCTCTGCCGCGCCGAGCGGCCCGAGGAGCCCCTCGACGAGATCGTCCTCAACCCCTTCGGGAACGGCCATACCATCCCGCCGGCGCCGGAAGCGCCGGCGCCTGAGTTTCCAGCGCCGCGGCAGGAGAAGAGTGCTGAGCCGCCCGCGGCCGGCGATTTCCTCGCCCGCGTCGAGCGCTACGAGCAGGCGCTGCTGCGCGAGGCGCTCGCCGCGAGCCGGTTCAGCCAGAAGCGCGCGGCCGAGCGGCTCGGCCTCAGCTATCACCAGCTCCGCCATTATCTGCGCAAGCACGGCATCGCGGGGCGGCGCGAGGCGTCGGCGCATAATTCGTAGTTTGCTATATTTCATGTCATTGCGACCCCGAGCCCCGCGAGGGACTGTGGATCCATCTCATGGCCGAAATCTCGGGCGCGGCTTCGCCTTCGGCCTTCTGCGCCGGGAGTCCTGAATTCGGCCGATTAGCTGCCTTGCTATGTAAGTTGTGGACGTCATTGCGAGCGCACGCGATGCGCGCGCGAAGCAATCCAGGCCTTTGCAAAGATTCTGGATCGCTTCGGCCGCCGAGCGGCCTCGCGATGACGATGATTGAACTCGATTTGACGTAACCCGTCATCGCGACTCCGAGCATCGCGAGGGGGAAGCGATCCAGTCTTTAGTCATAAGTCTGGATGGCTTCGCTTCGCTCGCCATGACGTCAGGGAGAGCGCGTCACCCGAGCGGTAGAGAGAGGGGCGAGAGTTCCTCGCCGCGGCGGCGGCCCCAATCATGCCGGGGCACCTCGGCCTCGGCGCGCAGCCGCGCCGCGTCGAGCCGGCGCGCCGCCCCCTCATAGTCGAGGGTCGTCACGCGGCCCCCCGCCACCACCTGGACGCCGTCGACGAAGACGTCGCGCACGGCGCGCTCGGCCGCGGTGTGCACGAGGCTGCGCAGGGGGTCGCGCAGGGGCTTCATCATCGGGTGATCGAGATCGATAAGGACGAGATCGGCCTTGGCCCCCGGTGCGAGGCGGCCGATATCGTCGCGCTGGAGCGCCTTGGCGCCGCCGATGGTCGCGGCCGTCAGCACCTCGCCTGTCGGCACGATCTCGAGCTGGCGCGAGGCGGCGCGGCCGAGAAGCGCCGCCAGGCGCAGCTCCTCGAGCATGTTGTGGGGGAAGGTGTCGGTGCCGAGCCCGAGATTGATGCCCTGCTCGCGATAGGCGTTGAAATGCTCGAGCAGCATGCCGTGGCGCACGAAGACCGTGGGGCAATGGGCGACGCTCGTCTCCCGCTCGGCGAGAAGCGCCAGGTCGCGGCGCGTGCCCCAGCGGATCCAGGAATGGCTGTCGACGAAGATGGCGTGGGCGATGATGGTGTCGCGCGCAAGCAGGCCGAGCTGATCGAGCCATTGCAGCGGCGTGATCCCGTGGCGCCGCGTCATCTCGCCGAACTCGACGAGGCTCTGGGAGGCGTGGATCTGGAGCGGGATGCCGCGGGCGCGGGCGGCCGCCTGCGCCTTCCTCAGGAGCTCCGGCGTGCAGGTGTCCACCTGGGACGGCGTCACCATGGCGCCGAGCCTGGCACTCGGATGATTGAGCGCCTGGTCCACCACCTCGAGCGCCGCCGCGAAGGCCGCAGCACCGCCATCGGCGCTCCACTCGTATTTCACGGCGCGGCCGTCCTCGGTGTACCAGCGCGCCGAGCGGAACATGGGGGCGGCGATGCCGCGCAGCCCGCTTCGCGCCAAAAGATCGAGCCAGCCGGGATAGGGCACCGAGAGATCGACGAGGGTGGTGACCCCCGAGCGCAGCAGCTCGGCATAGGCGACCTCGGCACAGGTGAGCATCCCCGCCGCATCGGGGCGGAAGGCGGGCATATAGTCGTAGAGCCCGGAAAGCCCGAGGCGCGGATTGCCCGCATCCTCCGAGAAGCCCTTGCTCATGGGCTCCGACATGGGATGGGAATGGATGTCGATGAGGCCGGGCATGACGCAGAGCCTCCGCCCGTCGATCTCGCGCGCGGCGGGGCCAGCATAGTTGCGCCCGACGAAGCTCAGCGTATTGCCCGCGAAGGCGACGTCGGCGTCCTTGAGATAATAATGCCGCTGCAGCACTTCGTCCCAGGCGATGACCCAGGCCGCGTTCCGGATAAGCGTGTTCTCCGTCATGATGCATCCTCCCCGCAAGGCGGCGAGCATGCGACAGGAAGACGGGCCGGGCAAGCGGCCTTGCGCTGTGTGTAGTTAGCTCGTGATCTGACCGGTTTTCGTGACGCGTGATTTGTCCGGTTTTTGAATCGCTCCAAAAGGGAGCGAGCGATGGGGCGGGCAAGGACGTTGCAGGAGATCCGGGTGCTGCGGTTCGAGGCGTTGTTGGAT